>JAURCJ010000004.1 GCA_030828505.1 Alphaproteobacteria bacterium
TCAGATAGGTCAGGATGAACACGCTCTACATTATGCCCCATTTCTATTAATATTTTTTCAGCATGGTTAATAGCATTTCTGACTTCAGGGTCGCATGCAAGCACTCCAAAATCATCTGTAATTCCAATATTAAGTTTAGATTTATCTTCATTTATAAAGTTTTGGTAAGGCTTTTCTTTAGATAAACTTGATAGAGGGTCTCTAGAATCTAATGTTGTCATAGTATCAAGAAATAAAGCAATATCTTTTACATTTCTTGCCATTGGTCCATCTACAGAAAGATCGTTAAAAGGAAGGTTTTGAGGTCCATGAGCAATTGTACCTGGTGTTGTTCTTAAGCCTACAACACCACAAAAACTTGCAGGGTTTCTTAATGATCCTCCTAAGTCTGATCCTGTACCAAGCCAGGCTGCTCCTGAAGCAAGTGCTGAGGCTGTTCCTCCTGAAGAGCCACCAGATGTATAATTTATATTCCAGGGGTTTGTTGTATATCCAAAAACTTCATTAAATGTTTGGGATCCTGCTCCAAATTCAGGGGTATTAGTTTTTCCTATTATTATACCTCCCATTTTTTCTATTCTTTCAACAAGAAAATCTGAAGCATCCGGAATATGGTCTTTATATATTTGTGACCCATATGTTGTTTTTACTCCTTTAACATCAGTTAAATCTTTTACAACTATTGGCAGCCCATAGAGATAGCCAGGCTGATCTTTCCTATCTATATCCATATTTTTAATTTGATGGCGTGCTCTTTCTTCACAAAGAGTAACCACTGCATTAATGCTATTATGAGTTTCTTTAATTCTTTTAAGGTTTTCATCAAGAACTTCATCTGGCGACACTTCCTTATTTTTTAACAAAGACACAATCTCAGTAGCACTTTTTTTCCATAAATGATCTTTTGATGAGGGCATTTTCTATTCCTTTATTTTTACAAATATTTTATCTCCTATATAACTATAAATACATTTATTAAAAATTAAATTAAAAAGGAATTATAATGAAGTTGGAAAAAACCATTGATGTTTTAGGGATAGGAAATGCAATAATAGATGTATTGGCTGATGCCGATGAAAAATTTTTAAGTCAACATGAGCTTAACAAAGGTTCAATGACTTTAGTTGATGCGGAGACATCAAATAAGATTTACTCTTCCATGAATAATAAAGTTCAAATGTCTGGAGGCTCTGCGGCAAATACGATATTTGGCTTGGCACAGTTAGGATGTAAAGGAGCTTTTGTCGGCAAGAGATCAAATGATGAGCTTGGAAATATTTTTTATTCAGATTTAACGCAATCAGGCATCATTTTTAACACTTCGCCTTTGCAAACTGAAGAGCCATCGGCAAGATGTTTAATTATGGTTACTTCAGATGCTGAAAGGACTATGGCAACTTTTTTAGGTTCATCAAGCAAGTTAAAAACTGAAGATATAAATGAAAAAGATATAGAAGCCTCAAAAATAATTTATTTAGAAGGCTATTTATTTGATCCTCCAGAAGCTCAAGAAGCTTTTATTCTAGCTGCAGAATTTGCAAAAAAACATGACACTAAAGTATCCTTCACATTATCCGATGCCTTTTGTGTAGAGAGGCATAAAGATAAAATGAGGTCATTTGTTCAAAATAATGTTGATATATTATTTTGTAATGAAGGTGAATTAAAAGCTTTATACAATTCAACATCTATAGGTGATGCATTAGAAAGCCTGAAAGATGAAGTTGACATAGGGGTAGTAACTAAGGGGGAAGAAGGGGCTATTATTGTAGAAAAAGATTCAGTGCATGAAATAGAAGCTTTTCAAACAAAAGTGATCGACACCACAGGGGCTGGGGATTTTTTTGCAGCGGGCTTTCTTGCGGGAATATCTAAAAGCTATAATTTGGTTAAAGCCGGAATGCTAGGAGCAGCGTGTTCCTCTGAAATAATTTCACATTATGGCGGAAGACCTGAGAATGAATTGAGAGAGTATGTAAAAAATAAGGCTGGTTTAGATATATAAAAAACCAGCCTTAACCTAGATAAAATTATTTGATATAACCTAAATCTTTCCATACAGTATAATTAGTTCTGAACTCACTTAAAGAAGCCCATACTTTTGCAAAATCTTCATCTGACTCTACAAGTTCTGTTACAACTTCATTCCAACCTTTTTCAAAAATAGAAAGCATTTCTGAAGACCATGTGTGAAGAGTAACCCCTTTTTCTTGGAGAGTTTTCAATGCTGGTCCTTGAATTCCCTCGCCTTCAGCAATGGCGTGACGAATGTTATCGCCACATACTGCTTCTATTTGGGCTTGTTGTGTAACAGATAATGCATTCCATTTTTCCAGGTTTATCATCAATTCCATAAATGTAGATTGCTGATGCCATCCTGGGAAATAATAATGTTTAGCTATTTGATAGAATCCTAGTTCTAAATCAATAGCTGGCATAGAGAATTCAGTAGAATCAATCGTGCCTAGCTCAAGTGCTGGATAAATATCACCACCCGCAAGAAGCTGAGTAGAAACGCCAACTTTTTCCATTACTTTTGCTCCAAGTCCAAAGAAGCGCATTTTTAAACCTTTCAAATCTTCCGGACCTTTAATTTCTTCCCTAAACCATCCTGAAGCTTCTGGAGGAATCATTCCACACAAAATACCTTTTATATTATGTCGGGCATATAATTCTTCATAAAAATCTTTTCCACCACCAAAATATACCCATGACATATATTCACTTGCAGCAGGCCCAAACGGCACAGAAGAAAATAATTGTAGTGCAGGAACTTTGCCTGCCCAATAACCAGGAGTAGACCAACCTGCATCTATTCCTCCAGTAGATACGGCATCAAATATTTCTAATGGGGGAACTAAAGCGCTTGGTTCAAAAAATTTAATATTAATATTTCCACCAGAAACTTTTAAAACTTCATCTTGTAGTCGTATACCTAAAGTTCCTATTTGTGCTAAAGAACCCGGGAAGGTACTAGCCATCTTCCACCTGATTTTTTTATCTGTTGTAGTAGCCTCAGAGCTTTGCTCAGATTGACCACATCCTAACAGTAATAAGGAAGATATTATTGTAACCATGTATAATAATTTTTTCATAAATTTGCCTCCATAAGCATTTATTAATTTTTGATAATACTTTTTATTTAAACTCTATTTATATAAAGTATATTTCATGAACCATATATATAAATTAGTTCTATCTAAATTAGGGCCATATAACAAATATAATATTTTAGCATTTATTCCATTAGGTTTTTGTGCAGGGTTGCCTTTGCCTCTAATTGGAGCAACCATGTCTGCAAGGCTGATGGATTCGGGGTTAAGTTTAACTTCTATAGGATTATTTGCTTTGGCAGGAACTCCTTATGCTCTTAAGTTCTTATGGTCTCCTTTAATAGATACTATAAAAATTCCTTTTTTAAATAATTTATTGGGAAAAAGAAGAAGCTGGTTATTAATAACGCAAATTATTCTTTTTTTAATATTCTTTATAATTGCTACTATTAACCCATTAGAAGATTTATATATGTTAGCTGTTCTTGTTTGTAGTGCAGCTTTTATTTCTGCAACACAGGATATAGCTTTGGATGCTTATAGAATAGAATTGCATTCCGAAAAAGAATTAGCAGCGGGTATCGCTACATATGTATTAGGATATAGAATCGCTCTTATTGTAGCTGGGGCAGGAGCTCTTTATTTAGCAGAATATATGTCATGGAATGCCGCCTTTATTATTATGTCTTTATGCTTTTTGTTAGGTCCATTAATTTTATTATTTTTACCCGCTAATAATAAAATAATGGAAAGCAAAGAAAAAGACATTGGATATTTTGATAGAGTTATTCAATGGATTAAAACGGCTGTCTTAGATCCATTTATTGAATTTTCACAAAGACAATCTTGGATATGGATATTAATCTTTATAGCAATATATAAATTAGGGGATGCTTTAGCTGGGAATATGACCACGCCATTTTTATTAGATATAGGTTTTTCAAAAATTCAAATCGCTAATATAGTTAAAGTTATAGGCCTTGCTGCAACTCTAATAGGACTGTTTATAGGAGGAATGTTAGTAGCAAAATATAATATTGTGTCTGTATTATTTATTGGAGGTTTTCTCCAAATGTTTTCTAATTTATTTTTTGCCATTCAAGGCGTTGTAGGAGTAAATACAAATGTTTTAATGCTAACAATTTCGATAGAAAATTTAGCAGGAGGAATTGGAACAGCTGCTTTTCTTGCATATTTATCAAAGCTTGTGGATTCTAGATATATAGCTACACAATTTGCTCTTTTGACCTCTTTTATGGCTTTATCTAGAACGCAATTATCAGCTCCTGCAGGATGGATAGTGGAAGGAATTGGATGGAACGGTTTGTTTTCTTTTTATAACTTAGAACATATAGATTGGGTTTGTTTTTTTATTTTAACTACCCTATTAGCAATTCCCGCACTTTTGATTTTAAAGAAGGCTACAAAATAAAAAGGGCCCTAAGAATAGAGCCCTTTATGTTCTAAGGAGATTGTTTTTTAAAATTTATATTGGAAACGCATGCCATAAATATCGGTGCTTGCACCTCCTCCATTAAGAGAAGCTGAAGTTGCTCCCGCATTTTGAGCTGCTTTATTATTCATGATAGATCTAATGTAATTAGCTTTAATCATAGCATTACCATTGATGTACCAATTTAATCCTAATGTGTAATTATCCATAACCCCACCTAAAATTTTAGATGAATTATTATCATCCATATCTACATGAGAATAACGTGCAGCTACTTCCCATACACCAGTTCCCTTATTTGGCCATTTGGTTTCTACTTTAGGAGCTTTAAAGGCAGCTTTTTTTATATCATATCTTTTTTTACCATTTAAAACGTAACCCATAGAAAGAGTAGATGAATCTGCATTATAATCCGGTACTTCAGCGCCATCTAAACCACTTCTGAAAGCGGTATAATCGGTATATTCTCCCAATGCCCAGAATTGGCCGTCTTGCCCTAAATAAGCCGCTTCTAAACCATAATGTTGAGCTCCTTCACAAATATTATTTCCAGAATGAATAGATGAAGTTTTTAAAGGTTTTGCGTCGGTTACATTTAATTCAGCTCTATATTCTAATTTACATAAAGAAGCTGCATAGCCACCACCAAAATCTACTGTTGCCCCCCATGCCCCTAAATGTAAAACTTGAGTTTTAGACAGTACAGGAGCAAAAGCCGCTCTTATAGTATTAAGCTTATTTCCATCTTTATTATCTATTTTATTTTCTGGTCCAAAACCATGGGCTACTCCAAAAAAGTACCCTAATTTTTTATCATAAGTAGTAAACCTTATAGCAGGTCTTTTAGGACCAAACTGCTTATCGCTAAAAATATCAATAGCTACTGAACGCTCTATAAAAGAAATATCATTAGAGGAGATCGCTTCTTCAAAATACATTGGCATCTTTAATTTACCAATTGATAGTTTCATAGTTTTAGTTGGATGGTAGGAAAAGTGTATTTCATCAATACTAGTTTGGTCTGCAATATCTGAAGCAGCCTTAGCTGAAGAACCTTTATCAAAGGTAGCAGTAAAACTAAAGTCATCTGCTTTCCCTTTAAACCCTAGTCTTGCTCTTCTTATATTAGTTCCGGAACCATAAACATCTTGATCTTTAACTTCACCATAATAACCTACATCCCAATGCATACGTCCATGGACTTCAAAAGATTTGTTGCCATGTTTTACAGAAAAGCCGGGACCAACTTTAAACTTAGGAGCATCATCAGAAGCTTCTTGTTTTTTATTTGCAACTTTCATTTTAATGGTTAAATCTTGAATTTGATTTTGCAATTCATCAATTTGTTTTTGTAAGGCATCAGCTTCTTGGGAAAAAGCATTATGATTTACTAAAATCATCCCAAATAGTATTGTTATAAAAATATTTAATTTTCTCATTCTCTTTTCCATACATTAAATTAAAAAAAAATCTAATTGGAAAGTAGCAATCGCATATTAAAATAATTTTTAATTAATATTACAATTTTATTAAATTATATTTTAAATATATATTTTACGTTAATTATTATATTAAACATCTGCTTCTAATGAATATCCGGCATCTCTTACAGTTCTAATAATATTTATTTCATTATTAGCAGTAATGGCTTTACGTAACCGCCTTATATGTACATCTACTGTTCTCGGTTCAACATAAATGTTTTCACCCCAAATTTTATCTAATAATTGGTCTCTACTAAAAACTCTTTGAGGTTGCTCGAGAAAGTTTTTTAATAATTTAAATTCTTTTGGCCCTAATTTGATTTTACGACCATTTCTAATTATTTTATGAGTTACTAAATCCATTTCTATATCTGCATATTTAAGTTTTTTATTATTATTCCTTTCTATTCTTCTTAATATTGCTTTCACTCTGGAACTAAGCTCTGCAGTTGAAAATGGTTTAGTAATATAGTCATCAGCTCCACTATCTAGGCCGAGCACTTTATCTTCTTCTGTAATTTTTGCGGTTAGCATTATAATAGGAATATTTTTAGTATTTATATCTCGTCTTATACTTCTGCATATTTCTAAACCAGATACAGAAGGAAGCATCCAATCTAGTATAACTAGATCAGGTTTATTTTCTTTTAACATTTTTATTGCCTTTTCACCGTCATCAATAGAAATAGTTTGGTAACCTTTCCCTTCGAGTGCATAAATAATTAAATCTCTTATATCTTTTTCATCTTCTACTATAAGGATTTTATTATTCATTTTTTTATTCCTGTTTAATCTTTATTAGACATATGCATATTTCTATCAGCAGTAAGAATGAAAGATATATCTTCAGCAATATTAGTGGAATGGTCTCCAATTCGCTCTATATTTTTTATAGCAAATGATAAATGTGCAGCTGGCGTAGCAATTTTTTTATCATTATTCATAAGTTCTAAAAGTTGCTTAAATATTTTTGCATACAGGTCGTCTATTAAATCATCTTTATCCCAAACTTTTCTTGCCATCTTCAAATCATTTTCTACATATGCGTCTAAAGCTTCTCTAAGCACATTTTTGGTAATTATAGTATATTCTTCTAGGTCATACAGCTTATCAATTTTAGCGTGTTGAGTTATAATTATAGCTCTTTTAGCTATATTTACAGCTAAGTCTCCAACTCTTTCTAATTCTCTGGCAATTTGCATTGCTGCTAAAACATTTCTTAAGTCTAAAGAAATTGGTTGCCGTAAAGTAATAATTCTTTCTACATAATTTTGAATATTAATGTGTAATTCATCTATTTCCTTATCACTTTTAATTATTTTTACACAGTCTTTTGAGTCGTGCTTCAGGATACTGTCTAATGAAAGCTGTAATTGATTTTCAACTAGGCCAGCCATTTTGAGAATCATATTTTTTAATTGAATTAAATCTTCTGAGAACGATTTTACTATATGTTCATGTTCATCTGACATTTTTAAACTCCTTTCTTTATATACTAACCATATCTTCCCGTTATATAGTCTTGAGTCTTTTCTAATTTAGGGTTAGTAAATATCTGATCAGTAGGGCCTAGTTCAATAAGTTTTCCGAGATGGAAAAAAGCAGTGTTTTTAGAGACTCTTGCTGCTTGTTGCATATTATGAGTCACTATTATGATAGTAAATTCTTTTTTTAATTCGTCCATTAGCTCCTCAATATTTGCAGTCGCTATTGGGTCAAGGGCGGAGCAAGGCTCATCCATAAGAATGATTTCGGGTCTAACGGCAATTGCTCTGGCTATACAAAGGCGCTGTTGTTGCCCTCCTGATAAACTGGTTCCTGGTTGACTTAATCTATCTTTGACTTCACTCCATAGGCCTGCTTGCTTTAAACTCTTCTCTACTATTTCTTCTAGTTCTAATTTATTTTTTGCCATCCCGTGAATTTTTGGACCATATGCAACATTATCAAAAATTGATTTTGGGAATGGATTTGGTTTCTGAAACACCATACCTATTTTAGTTCTTAGCTGCACGACATCTATTTCAGGATTATTAACATTAGCATTATCGATATTTATGTTTCCCTTCACAACACAATTTTCTATTGTATCATTCATACGGTTAAAGCATCTTAGTAAGGTCGATTTTCCACATCCAGATGGCCCAATTAATGCAGTTGTTTCTTTCTCATTAATTGATATGTTTACATCAAATAAAGCCTGCTTTTCATCATAGAAGACACACAGGTCATTAGTTGTTATTTTTATATTATCGTTTTTTATCATATTATTACCATCTTACTTCAAATTTTCTGCGTAACCAAATTGCTAGACTATTCATTATAATTAAAAACAAAACTAAAACAATAATAGCTGCAGATGTTTTTTCTACAAACCCTCTTTCGGGACTATCTGCCCATAAATATATTTGCGCGGGCAGGACTGTTGCAGGATCAAATATGGATGTAGGTACTTCAACTATAAAAGCGACCATTCCCATTAATAGTAGGGGCGCTGTTTCTCCAAGTGCTCTAGCCATCCCAATAATAGTTCCTGTAAACATTCCTGGCGCTGCGCTTGGAACGACATGGTTAAATACAGCTTGCAGTTTGCTAGCTCCTAATCCTAATGCGGCTTCTCTTATTGTTGGAGGAACGGCTTTTAAAGAAGCTCTTGAGGAAATTATTACCGTAGGAAGAGTCATTAGAGTTAAAACCAATCCACCCGTTAAAGGAACAGACCTTGGAAGACCAAAAAAATTTAAAAATATAGCTAGACCTAGGAGCCCAAAAACTATAGAGGGCACTGCTGCTAGATTATTAATGTTTATTTCAATAAAATACGTAAATTTATTCTTAGGAGCGAATTCTTCTAAATAAATAGCAGTCAATACTCCTATAGGAAATGATAATAATAAAGTAATAATAAGTGTAAACATTGATCCTAATAAAGCGCCAAGAATTCCGGCCTCTTCTGGGTTTCTACTATCCCCGTATTTAAAAAATGAAAAATTAAGTCTTTTTTTAATAACACCTTCAGTATTTAATTGGTCATATATTTTTAAGGTAGCATCCGAAACTGGTCTATCACTTTCTGGTACTTTAATATTGATATTATTTTTTCTTAATTGATCTATTGTGCTGGATGAAATTAAATCAACATTAATTGTCTTGCCTATTAGCGATATATCATCAAGAACCATTTTTTTTAAAAGATAAGTAGACCCCCTACTAAATATTTTAGAAATATTTCTATACATTTTTCTATTATCTTTTGCTTCTGGGAATTTTTGTAAAAGGCTTTGTTTAAAAATTTTTCTAAAGCTGGCTTTATTAATTACGGCTATATCTCTAGTATTTTCAGGGTCAATAATTTCTTCATTAAAATATATTGGAATTTGAATTGTAGTTTTAGTAAAACCTGATAAGCCCTTGTAGGCTAATGAAGATAGCAATATTATTAAGAATAATATTGCCACTATTACGGCTCCTAAGCACAAAGATTTAAATCTTTTCTCTTTTCTGTGTCTTTTATTGGTTGAATTTTCAATATTTTGACTTTTTGATAATATTCTATTCATATTTTTCTCTGTATTTTAAAACAACTTTAAGAGCTATTACGTTTAGAATTAAGGTAATAATAAAAAGTGTTAGTCCTAGCGCAAAAGCAGCCATAGTTTTGCTACTATCAAATTCATGGTCTCCTATTAAGAGCGTAACAATTTGTACTGTAACTGTAGTAACTGACTCTAAAGGGTTAGCAGTAAGTTTCGCTGTTAGCCCAGCTGCCATAACGACTATCATTGTTTCTCCTATAGCTCTAGAGGTGGCTAAAAGAATGGATCCTATTATTCCTGGTAGGGCCGCAGGAAAAATAACTAATATAATAGTTTCGTATTTTGTAGCCCCTAATCCATATGAGCCCTCTCTTAGAGAATTAGGTACTGCGCTTATAACATCGTCAGAAAGAGAGGATATAAAAGGGATTATCATTATGCCCATTACAAGACCAGCAGCCAAAGCACTTTCTGAAGCTATAGATAAACCAAAAGTTTCACCTATATTTCTAATAAAAGGGCCAACCGTTAAAGCTGCAAAAAAACCGTATACGACTGTAGGTATTCCTGCGAGTATTTCTAAAAGAGGCTTAACTATTGTTCTTGTTCTTTGACTAGCGTATTCAGCTAGATATATTGCTGCCAGTAAACCGATAGGAATTGCAACACACATTGCTATTATAGTAATTAATAAAGTGCCTGTAAAAACAGGAATAGCGCCAAATGACCCAGAAGCTGCTACTTGGTCTTCTCTAAGAGCAATTTGTGGAGACCACGTTGTGCCAAAAAAGAATTCGAAAGGTGAGACGTCAGAAAAGAATTTTAGAGTTTCAAATAATAATGATAATACAATTCCTAGTGTTACAATAATTGCAATAAATGATGCTATAAACATCAATACCATTAAAATGCTTTCAATTTTATTTCTTGCTCTAAGGTCTGGATTTATTTTACGTATAAGAAAAAATAAGCCTATGATAGCTATGCCTAAAGTCGCTATAAATCTTATAAATTCAGACTTTTGATTGAGTGAAATGTAATTACTTAATATTTCTTTAGGAACTTGGTCAGTCAAAATACCATTAGCGGCATTTTTAATAGCATTTAACTGTAAACTAATATTTGTTGCACCTTCTTCATTGATGCTTAGAGTTATAATATTAATAATAGTTTTATCTATCCATATACTAGAACAAAAAGTCCAAAGACAAAAAAATAGTAATGCAGGAAAAATTGTCCAAAACAAACAATACCAACCGTAATAGGAATGAAGCGGCCTATGTTTAGTATTTAGGCTTTGAGCTGATTTAATTTTATATACGGCATAATAAAATGCGAATATAGAAAGGCTAATTATTAGAATTGTTAGTAAAGTTGTATTCATTAGCTCTTTCTATTGTTTAAGGAGCAGATATATATTTTATATCCGCTCCTTATTATCATTATAATTTATCTAAAATAATCATTTCCTGCCCTGATTTTCTAAAGAATTCTCTTTCTTCATCAGGCATTGGAATTAAACCTCTCTCAGATAAATACCCATCAGGTCCAAACGCATCATCTGAAGTATAAGCCTCGACGAATTCTCTTATTCCAGGTATTACATCGACATGTGCATTTTTAATATAAAAATATAGTGGTCGCGATACAGGATAAGCTTTTGACGCAATATTTTCAAAAGTCGGTTCATTTCCATCAATATTTGACCCTTGAATTTTGTCTTCGTTTTCAGCTAAGAAAGAAAACCCGAACACTCCAAGAGCATTTTTATTCTCTGCTAATTTTTGCACGATAAGATTGTCGTTTTCTCCTGCTTCTATATAAACGCCATCCTCTCTAACTGCTCTGCATATAGCTTTATATTTCTTTTTATCTTCTTTCTTTATGGCCTTAAGGTTTGGAAATGTTTTACATCCTCCCTCAATAGCTAATTCATTAAATGCATCTCTAGTTCCCGATGTAGGAGGAGGCCCTAAAACTTCAATTTTAATATCAGGCAGATTAGAATTTACCTCTTTCCATGTTTTGTTTGGATTAGGAATGAGTTTTCCTCCTTCTGCATTTCCTTCTGGCACATCTTTTGCTAGAGCTAAGAAAATATCACGTTTTGATAAATTAAATTTTTCGCTTTTTTTAGAGTTTGCAATGACTATTCCATCATAACCAACTTTAATCTCTACTACCTCTATTCCTGCCTTTGAACATTTTTCTAATTCTGATTTTTTAATACGGCGTGATGAATTTGTTATATCAGGGTGATTTACTCCTAAACCTGCACAAAAAAGCTTCATGCCTCCACCTGAGCCTGTGCTTTCTATTTTTGGAGTTTTCATACCAGTGTCTCTTCCAAAGTTTTCTGCTACTACAGTTGAAAAAGGATACACTGTTGATGACCCAACAACGCTTATTTGGTTTCTTGCATGACTAGTAAAAGAAAACATAAAAACGATTGCACATAATATAATTAATTTTTTCATGATATTTCCTTCCTTAATATTTCTAATAGGTTAATTAATATAGATTATGTGTTGATAAATATTTCATTTGGAAATTATATTACGGCAATATTACAGTTTTATTACATTATTTAATAAACTTATTAAAATATAGGCAAACTTCAGTTCCTTTGCCAAAGATGCTAAAAATATCAAATTTTCCCTTATTTTTTTCTAATAAACTTTTTACTATTGAGAGCCCTAACCCCGAACTGTTACTACTTTTACTTCGAGCCTTATCCACTCTGTAAAACCTATCTTTTATTTTAGGTAAATGTTTCTCTTCTATTCCAATTCCATTATCTTTTATTTTTACTAATACCAATTCTTTATTATTTTTATTCTCTATTATAGAGGTCGTTATATTAATTTTAGAATTTTTCCCAGAATACTTTATAGCATTATCAATTATATTATTGATGATGGTAGATACATCACTTTCTTCAGCTAAAATTGAAATTTTTTTTGATTTTGTATATGTCAGAATTTGATTATTGGCTGCAACAATTTGTTTTCTTTGGTTGATGCTATCTGTAATCACTTTTTTAATATCTGTAACGGAGGAATTTTTTACTTTTGCTGCATTTTCTATTCTTGATAGCTCAATCAATTTATCTAATAATTTCGTCATATTATTAATCTGTTTATTAGCAATATTTAAAAATTTATTTTTAGTCTTTTTGTCATCTATATTTTTAAGAAGTTCTGTAGTATTTTTTATGACAGTTAAAGGTGTTCTTAATTCATGGCTTGCATCAGCAATAAAGTCAGTTTTAATTTCTTCGCTTTTTTTATTTTCTTTTGGCTTCAATATAAAAGCTATTTCGTCTTCATGATTGATTAAATTTTCAGCTGAAATAAATATAGGCACTGCTGTATATAATTTATTTTTATTAAAGTTTGTTATGGAAAACGGTTTTATTTTATTATTATTTTTAGGCTTATTTTTAAAAATTTTTTCAATTACAGGAATTAGTTTCGGTTCTCTTGAAATGATTGAAATATTTTCTCCTATGTTGGCCGTGGGGAAAATATTTTTAACAAGGTGATTGATATAAATTATAGTCATACTTCTATTTATCACTATTACAGGATGCCAGTAATTATCAATTATATAACTAAATCTAATATTTTTTTCTGAGTTATCAGCATTGGATTTAATATGGTTTTCATTAATTTTGGATACTAGCTTCATGGTATTCGCTAAAAGACTACTATCTATTATAGGAAAATTGCTCTTTGGGTTAATACTATTTTTACTATCATGTGTTAATTTTTTAAGCCATTGATTAAAGTTATCCCAATCTTTTTTTAAATAAAGTGTAATAAGTAAAATAATAATAAATTTAACAATGCAAATTACTACTAAGTGCAAAATATTTATAGAAAAATAAAGCCCTATTAGGATTATAGTAGCAATTCCGGGTAAGGATAATTTGGTAGATAAAGAAAGGGTATTAATTAAGTTCATTTTTGGGACCTTATTCTTTATAAAGCTATATAAAATTAAACTTATTTTTAATATGTTTATATTACAGAAATATTAAAAATAAAGCATTTTTAGATATTACTTATTGCCAACTTTTGAAAGCGCATTATTATTTTTCACTTTTAAAAGTGTTGCATCATGCGCCGCAAACATAGCATAGTTAAGTATTTCTGAAACATTTGCACCAATTGGCATTATTTGAATTGACTTAGAAAAACCATTTAATATGGGCCCTATAACCTCTCCTCCACCAACTTGTCCTAATAATTTTGCTGCAATATTTGCAGAATGAAGACCGGGCATTATTAAAATATTAGCAGGTTCTGATAATCCACTAAAAGGGTAAAGTTCTAATAATTCTTTATTTAAAGCAACATCTGCACTCATCTCACCATCATATTCAAAGTCTACTTTTCTTTTATTTAATATTTCTATGGCCTCATGAATACGTTCTGTTCCTTTCATCGTCGGGTTTCCGAAATTAGCAAATGATAGTAGCGCAACTCTTGGAGTGTGTCCAAGCGCTCTTGCTTCATTAGCCGCTTGAATTGCAATATCTGCTAGTTCTTCAGAAGTTGGAGTATGAATTACAGTACTATCTGCAATAAAAAGTGTTCTACTTCTTGTAATCATAATTGATAAACCAAATAGAAGTTTGTTTTTCTCTATTGCAACTACACGCTTAATATCTTTTAAGCTTGCATAATAATTTCTAGTTGTTCCTGTTACCATCGCATCCGCATCTCCAGTAGCAACTACACAGGCAGCAAAACTATTTCTATCTTGATGAATTAGCCTTACACAATCCCTTTTTAGAAAGCCTGATCTTTGAAGCCTTGAATATAAAAAATCAGTATAATGTGCATTACGTTTACTAATTTTTGCATTTAATATTTCTATTCCCTCAAGGTTAGGGTCTAGCCCTAAGTTTTCAATTGCATTTAGTACCCTACTTTTTCTTCCTATTAATATAGAGCTTCCATAACCATCTTTAGACCATTGATAAGCGGCACGTATTATTCTTTCTTCCTCACCTTCTGCGAACACCATTTTTTTAGGGTTGTCTTTAACTCTAGCAGATAACATTTGAATCATAGAGGCTGTTTGGTCTAGTCTCATTGCTAGTTCTCTACGATAAGTAACATCGTCTTTAACAGGTTTTTGTGCCACCCCTGAATCAGCGGCTGCTTTAGCAACGGCAGGTGGAACTGTTGTTATAAGCCTAGGGTCAAACGGAGTAGGAATAATATATTCTGGGCCATAATGTAATTCCACTCCACTATATGCAGCAGAAACTTCATCAGGAACATCTTGTCTTGCAAGTTGAGCTAGTGCATTCGTTGCTGCAATCTTCATTTCCATATTTATTCTTGATGCTCTTGCATCCAAAGCTCCTCTAAAGATAAAAGGAAATCCCAAGACATTATTAACTTGATTTGGATAATCGGATCTTCCTGTTGCAATTATTGCATCAGGACGGATTTTTTTTAATTCCTCTGGAGTGATTTCTGGATCTGGGTTGGCCATAGCAAAAACTATAGGTTTCGGCGCCATAACTTTCATCATTTCTTTCGTAAAAGCGCCTTTTACAGATAGCCCAAAAGCTACATCTGCTCCTTTTAAAGCATCAGCCAGAGATCTCTTTTTAGTAGAGGCAGCATGCGCAGACTTCCATTGATTTAAGTCTGTTCTATCTCTATGAATGACACCTTTTGTATCACACATAATAATATTCTTTTTTGGCATTCCCATTGCATTTAATAATTCGGCACAAGCTATACCAGCTGCTCCCGCGCCATTTATTACCATTGTAAAATTATCAATAGTTCTATTTGTAATATCTAGAGCATTGATTAGGCCTGCCGCAGCTATAATGGCTGTACCATGTTGATCATCATGAAATACTGGAATATCTAGAAGTTCAGATAATTTTTCTTCAATAATAAAACATTCAGGAGCTTTTATATCTTCTAAATTTATTCCTCCCCACGTTTTACTCAAAACCTTCACACTATTAATGAATTCATCAGCATCTTCAGTATTAACCTCTAAGTCTATGCCATCAATATCTGCAAACCTTTTAAATAGCACAGCTTTTCCTTCCATAACAGGTTTAGAAGCTAGTGCGCCTATATTTCCTAAGCCTAAAACAGCAGTTCCATTAGAAATAACAGCTACCATATTTCCTTTTGAGGTATAATCATACGCGCTGGAAGGTTTTTTTTCTATTTCTAGACATGGTATCGCGACACCAGGAGAATAAGCTAACGATAAATCTCTTGCTGTTGTTAAAGGCTTAGTAGGAGAAATTTCTAGCTTACCTGGTTTACCTTTCTTATGAAAGTTTAGTGCATCTTTTGGGTGTATTGATTTTGGCATTAATAATTTATCCACAATTTTTAATTTTAGATTACATATATTAATAAATAAGGTCTATCTATTTAATACAGAATAAGAATAATTATTTACTGTATAATATAGAATATTTTTTCATGAGAAAATTTATACGATATGGTATAGTAAGAATCTAACTTAAATATTTTGACAGAGATGTACTATGTCAGGCGATAAAAATTTAGAACAACAACCTTTACCTCTATTATCAAAAGTTACAGGTGAAGCTATACTAAAAACTACCCCTATGTTTCAGCAATTTTTAAAAGTTAAAGCTGAAAATGAGGATTGCCTACTTTTTTTTAGAATGGGGGATTTCTATGAATTGTTTTTTGAGGATGCTGTTGTTGCATCTAATGAATTAGATATTGCTCTAACGAGCAGAGGACAATATGATGGGAAACCAGTATCTATGTGCGGAGTGCCTTATCACTCTTATATGCCTTATTTAGAAAAGTTAACAAAAAAAAATTATAAGGTTGCAATTTGTGAGCAAGTTGAGAGCCCGAAAGAAGCGAGGATTAGGGGAGGTTACAAAGCCATAGTTAGAAGAGAGGTTGTAAGAATAGTTACACCTGGAACTTTAACTGAAGAAGTATTATTAGAAGCAGATAAAAACAATTTCTTACTTTGTATATATTATTTGAAAGAAAATATTGGTCTCTCATGGATAGATATATCAACTGGAGAACTTTATTCAGAGAAGTGCTCTAAGCAAAATTACTTAACATCTATCTCTAGGATAAGGCCGAGAGAAATTTTAGCAGTAAATAATAGCTTAATAGATGAAAACAACTACATAGAAATACTAAAAAATACTTTTGATTGCGTAGTTACTTCTTTTAACCAAAATATTACTAATAGCAAAAAAGCAGGAGACTTAATATGCCTTCATTATGGAGTTAAGTCTTTAGAGTCTTTTGGAAACTTTTCAGAAAATGAAATTTTATCGTGTTGGTCACTTTTAGATTATGTTTCTGTTACACAAAAAGGTAATATTCCACCAATAAGGTTTCCCAAATCTATTAAAAATAATTCAACAATGCAGATAGACAATTCTACAAGAAGAAGCTTGGAAATAAATCAAACATTGTCAGGCAATAAAAAAGGAAGTTTAATTGATTCCATTGATTTTACGCTTACAGCTGTAGGTGCAAGACAGTTGGATAAAGACATATCTGCGCCTTTAACTAATTTTGAGGAAATAAATGAACGTTTAAATTTAATAGATTTTTTTGTGGCATCTGACACTACTAGATCTGGGATAAGGGCAATTTTAAAATCGGCGGCGGATATAGATAGGGCTAAAGCAAGGATAATATTATCACGGGGAGGACCTAGAGATCTTCAGTCTATAAAATTTGGAATAGAGGCGGCTCACAACCTTGCTGGTATATTAGAAAATACAAATAAAAATATCCTTCCAAAATTATTAGTTGAAATAATTAATAATTTAAAAAAATGTATGCCGTTATTAAATTTATTAAATGAAACGCTATCAGACAACCTGCCATTATTTTCTAAAGATGGTGGTTTTATAAAAAAGGGCTATTCTAAAGAATTAGATGCTGTGACATCTTTTAGAGATGAAAGCAGGCAACATATAATAGAAATGGAATCTCAAGAAAGAAAAAAAACAGGGTTAAATACTCTTAAAATAAAATATAATAATGTTTTGGGGCATTTTTTTGAAATCACTCAACTGCAAAAAAAGAAATTTATGGAGATGGAAGATGCAGAGAGGTTTATTCCTAGACAGTCTTTAAAAGGAGTTTCTCGTTTTGTTACCGATGATTTATCCAAATTGTCAGAGTCTATAAGTAATGCCGCTGAAAAAGCAATAGATATAGAATTGGAAATATTTGAAAAAATAAAAGAATCTATTTCTGACCAGCATTTTGATTTAGCAAGCATTTCATATGCTATTTCTAGATTAGATATAGCTTCATCTTTGGCTGAGATCGCAACACTATATAATTTTGTGAGGCCATCTATTCAAAAAGACCAAACTTTAGAAATAATAGAAGGTCGACATCCTTCTGTAGAATTATCTATGTATAAATCAGGTGCGGATAGATTTTATAGCAATAACTGTATGTTAAATAATAAAGATAAAATATGGCTTATTACGGGACCAAATATGGCGGGAAAATCTACTTTTTTAAGACAAAATGCCCTCATTACTATTCTTGCTCAAGCCGGATCTTTTGTGCCTGCAACAAAAGCATCAATAGGTATAGTAGATTCATTATTCAGTCGTGTTGGTTCTTCAGATGACCTTGCAAGTGGAAGGTCAACCTTTATGGTTGAAATGTTAGAAACAGCTGCAATATTAAACCAAGCAAGTAAAAATTCATTAGTTATTATGGATGAAGTAGGAAGAGGGACTTCAACTTATGATGGTTTATCATTAGCATGGGCAATTTTGGAACATTTACATAACGTTAGTAATTGCAGAACACTTTTTGCGACGCATTACCATGAATTAACTAATTTATCCGATTCTTTGAATGCTTTAACATGTCATACAATGAAAGTGAAAGAATGGAAAAATAAGGTTATTTTTCAATATACAGTTGAAAAAGGAATAGCAAAAGGTTCTTATGGCATTCATGTTGCTTCTCTAGCTGGTATACCAAATTCTGTATTGATGCGAGCAAAGGTTAAATTAGAACAATATGAAAGCGCATATAAAAATTTTAAGGATATAAAAGTTAAAACAAATAAAGAGCCAGAAGATAATATTAGCGAAGACTTTAAAAATATTTTTGATAGTATTATTTCTGATATAAAGTCTTCAGACTTGGATGAGATTTCTCCAAGAGAAGCTTTAGAAAAGTTATATGCTTATAACAAAAGTATTAAAAAATTAGATAAATAAATTAGGAAATCACTTGAGTAATAAATATCATTTTAATCGAAGAAATTTGATAGAAAAGATAGAAAGTTCTTTATCTGAAAAAGATTCTAATAAATCTCTTAAACAAAATTTACTTCCAATTTTAAAAAGTTTCATAGATGAAAATTATAAAAATATAAAACAGCTTTTTATTAAAGATAGGGATGGTCTTTATTGTGGAATATTAAGATCAAAGACAATAGATGCAGTAATCTTAAGTACTTTTGATGTGATTAATACGCATGCATTCCCTATTGCAAATCCAACAAAAGCAGACAAATTATCAATAGTTGCAGTAGGTGGTTATGGCAGAGGAAATTTAGCACCTGGATCAGATATAGATATATTAATTTTAACTCCCTATAAAATTACTCCTAGAATTGAACAGGTCGTAGAAACTTTATTATATATACTTTGGGATTTAAAACTTAAAGTGGGTTATGCAATTAGAAGTCTAGAAGATAATATATCCAAGGCAAAATTGGATAATACAATTTGTACAGCATTGTTAGATACGAGATTAATATCTGGAGACCAAGACTTATGGATAAGTTTTAATTCTACATTTAAGCTAGAAGTTTTAAATAAATATAAAGAGAAATATTTTTATGAAAAACTAAAGGAGAGAGACTCTAGACATAAAAAAATGGGAGACTCAAGATATCTTTTAGAGCCTAATATAAAGGAAGGTAAGGGTGGAATACGTGATTTAAATACAATCAGATGGATAATCTCTTTTTTGTATCAAAGTAATAACTCTAGAGATTATTTATCTCTTGGTGTGATGTCTAAAAAAGAAGTTGCATTTTATGAAAAAGCAGAAAAATATTTTACATCTTTAAGATCAATGATGCATTATAACAGCAAGAATAATTCTGATAGACTCACATTTGATTTACAATTAAGTATTGCTGAAAAATTAGGTTATAAGTTACATTCAGGTTCTACTCCTATAGAACGTTTAATGAAGCACTATTATATTTTTGCCAGAGAAGTTGGATATCTAACGAAAAGCGTATTAGATAATATAGAAAATAATAATTTTAAGACAAATAAATCTTTTCTAAAGACAATTGTATTTAATCTTAAAAAAAATAAAAATGGTATATTTGAGTTTTATGGAAATAACATTCACTTAGCAAAAAGTGAAAAAAATATTAAGCCATTAGATATATTTAGGGCTTATGATTTTTCATCAAAGTATGATTTAACTTTAAGTAATGAACTTATCAGTATTATAAAATTAAATATTAGAACAGTAGATGATTTAAGAAATGATAAGAAAGCAAATGCATTTTTTATCAATATACTTACTAATATAAATAATTCAGAAAAAGTTTTAAGAAGTATGAACGAGATAGGTGTATTAGGACGTTTTATTCCTGATTTTCAAAAAGTTATAGCTAGAGTACAACATGATATGTATCACACTTACACTGTAGATGAGCATACTATAAACGCGATAGGAATTTTGCGTAAAATTGACAACGGAGAGCTAAAAAGTAAATTTGATTTAGCTTCAAAAGTTATAAAAAAAATAGTATCAAAAAAAGTTTTATATATTGCACTATTTTTGCATGATATTGCTAAAGGAAGAGGCGGAGATCATTCTGTTTTAGGTGGAGAAGTAGCACAAAACCTTTGTCCTAGATTTGGATTAGATGCGGATGATACAGAAACAGTGGTTTGGCTAGTAGAAAACCACCTTTTAATGTCTCATATAGCTTTCAAAAGAGATCTTCAAGACCCTAATACCATAATTGATTTTAAGAAACGAGTTCAATCAGCTGAATTATTGAGGCTTTTATATGTTTTAACTGTTGCGGACATAACTGCAGTTGGTCCTGAAATTTGGAATAGTTGGAAGGATAATTTATTAAAAATAGTTTATAATGAGACTTTGATGGAAATTAATGGGGGAGGAGATATAAAATCTCGTGCATTTATAGAAGATAAGGCAAAAACTAAATTAAAGAAATCTCTACCAGATTGGTCAGATGAAAAGTTTTCAAATTATGTTAACAGATTTTTTTCATACTATTGGACAAATATAAATTTTGATGTTCATTTACATCACGCAAAATTAATTACAGAAGCTGATTCTAAAGATTTAAAAATTAAAATTGATGTGGAGGTGCTTGATGATCAAGGTGTAACAGAAGTATCAATTTATACACAAGACCATTTAGGGCTTTTTGCTAGAACATGCGCTGGACTTGCTCTTGCTGGGACTTCTGTACAAGATGCAAGAATTGTAACTACTAAAGATGGAATGACTGTAAATACATTTTTAATAAGGCCAACTAACTCTATCTCATTAATGGAAGACAAAACTAGATTATCCACATTGGTTGATACAATTAGTAAAACAATTTCAGAAGAAAGAAATCCTAAAGTATTAATGAATGAATTTAAAGGTATACAAATTCCTTCAAGAAAAGACTCTTTTATAATTGAACCTCGTGTCTTAATAGATAATTTGTCTTCTAAATCTCATACCTTAATAGAGATAAATTCAAAAGATAAAATTGGTTTATTGCATACATTAGCAAGCGAATTATTTTTAATGGGTTTACATATTTCAACAGCAAGAATAAGTACATATGGCATTAGAGCGGTAGATGTTTTCTATATTAAAAACATGACGGGTGGAAAAATTATAGAAAAAGATAAAATAGATATTATTAAGTCCCGATTAATGAAAGCGATTAATGATAATAAAGTGCAAAAAAGTAAAATTTTAGAAAAAATCTAATGATAACTACAAATAAAATATCGAATATCTACAAATCTAGTGCTGTAGTCGGTGTATGGACATTATTAAGTAGAATAATGGGTTTCATAAGAGATATATTATTTGCTTCTATATTAGGTTCGGGGCCAATAGCAGATGCTTTTCTCCTGGCTTTTAGGATTCCTAATTTATTTAGAAAATTTTTTGCTGAAGGTGCTTTTTCTGCTGCGTTTATACCTTTATTAGCAGAGAAAAATGAAAAATTTGGGCCGAAATCTGGTGTAGCCTTTACATCTAATATAGCTGCTCTACTATTGCTTATTATCATTCCTCTCATACTTTTATCAGAACTTTTTATGCCAAGTATAGTTCGTTTTATGGCGCCGGGGTTTATAAATGATATTGGGAGATTAGAACTAGCTATTCCTTATGCTAGAATAGTTTTTCCATATTTAATTTTTATAATATTCACAGCTCTTTTTGCTTCAGCTTTAAATACCAATGGTAGATTTTGGTCTGGTGCTGCTGCACCAATTATCCTAAATATATTTTTAATTATAGGTTTAATAGCATCTATTTACATTGAAGGAGATACGGGGATAATTATATGTTGGGCGGTACTTATATCCGGTGTATTTCAAATGCTCCTATTAGCTTGGGCAAATTTTAAAAATGGTTTATCTTTTAGTATTTTTTTTCCTGAGATAAATGATGATATAAAGTTATTTTTTAAGAAGTTTTTACCGGGTGCAATTGGTTCAGGAATAACACAAATTAATTTACTAGTAGCATCTATATTTGCAAGTCAGATACCAGGTGCTATTTCTTGGTTATATTATTCTGATAGAGTAGCGCAATTACCATTAGGAATAATTGGAGTTGCATTAGGAACTGCACTATTACCTGATCTTGCAAAAAAAATAAATTTGGGACTAAATAAAGAACAAAATCTTATTCAAGAAAAAGCTATAATTTTATCACTTTTTTTTGCATTTCCATCAGCCGTAGGTCTTTATTATTTGTCAGAACTAGTAATTATGTCATTATTCGGTTACGGAGTTTTCGTTCAATCTGACATTATAGCCACTTCTAAAGCTTTAGAAATATATGCAATAGCTATACCTGCTTTCATGATGATTAAAGTTCTTTCCCCTAATTTTTTTGCTAGGAAAGATACGAAGACTCCTGTTGTAATAGGCGCTATTTGTGCTTTTATAAATATAATGCTTACATGGTATTTAATGAATAAATATGGGTTTATAGGGATTGCATTTTCTCTCTGCATTGCAGGGTATTTAAATACTATTTTATTATTTATTATAATGATAAAAAGAAAATTTTTTAATTGTACAAAAATATTTTTTGAAATTTTAATTAAAATTATATTGGCTACTTTTTTGATGTATTTAATTTTGTATTTTTTGGAAACAATTTTATTCAATCTTGCCTTAGCTACACCTTCATATATAGGTTTTTTTAAATTGATACTAATTATTTTAATAGGGTTTATATCTTATATATTATTTAATTATTTATTAGGTGTAAAAAAATATTTTAGTTCTAATAGTATTATATAAATAGTATTAGTTTATACTAAAACAAAATAAAAAATATAGAGGTCTGATATGAAAAGAGTTTTTTCGGGCGTTCAGCCAACAGGTAACTTACATTTAGGGAATTATTTAGGAGCTATTAAAAATTTTGTTTCATTACAAAATGACAGCGAATGTATTTACTGTGTTGTTGATATGCATGCTATCACTGTAAAACAAGACCCTAAAATATTAAAAAATAATATTTTAGAAGTAGCAGCAGCATTTGTTGCTTCTGGAATAAATCCTGAAAAATCTATTATTTTTGTTCAATCTCAAGTTAATGCTCATGCAGAACTTGCATGGATCTTTAATTGTGTTGCGCGTTTAGGTTGGTTAAATAGAATGACTCAATTCAAGGAAAAAGCAGGTAAAAACCGTGAAAACGCGTCAGCTGGTTTATATACATACCCAGTTTTAATGGCTGCAGATATTTTAGCATATCACGCATCACACGTTCCTGTTGGTGATGACCAAAGACAGCATTTAGAGCTTGCACGAGATATAGCCCAAAAGTTTAATAATGATTTTAAAGTAGACTATTTTCCAATTACAGAACCTGTAATCATGGGTAATGCAACTAGGGTTATGAGTTTAAGAGATGGGCAAAATAAAATGTCTAAATCTGATATTTCTGATTATTCTAGGTTAAACCTTACGGATAATGCAGATGATATATCAAAGAAGATTAGAAAAGCTAAAACGGATCCTTTACCACTGCCTGATTTATCTTGCTTAGATAATGAAGAAAAATTTAAAGATGATATTATAGCGACTAGGCCAGAAGCAGTAAATTTATTAAATATATATGCCGCGCTAGCAAATGAAAATATTAAAAAAGTAGTATCAACTTTTGCAGAAAAACAGTTTTCATTTTTTAAGAATCAATTAAATGATATATCTGTAGAAGTATTAAGTCCAATTACAGAAGAGATGCGCAAATTGATAGATGACAAAGCTTACTTAGAAAGCATTCTAAATAAGGGTGGAGAAAATGCAGATAGTATAGCTTCACCGATATTAAAAAAAACGAAAGAAATAGTTGGATTTTATTAATTAATGGAAATTTATCTTCCTATAGCTGGTCTACCTGTAAATCTTTTTATATTAATGTCTTTAGGCCTAGTTGTAGGTTTTTTATCAGGTATGTTTGGTGTAGGAGGCGGTTTTTTAATGACGCCAATGCTAATGTTACTTGGTATTCCGCCAGCAGTAGCAGTAGCTTCTGAGGCAAATCACATTTTGGCGGCCTCCTTTTCTGGTTTTTTAGCTCATATGAGAAGACTAAATGTAGATTTTTTGATGGGATTTATTTTACTATTAGGAGGGATATTAGGAAGTATACTTGGTGTATTTTTGCTTAAATATTTATTGCTTATTGGACAGGAAAAGATATTTATATCTTTGTCATATATTTTTATACTTCTTTTTGTAGGCTCATGGATGTTAAGAGAAAGTGTTACATCTATAAAAAATATTAATAAAGGAAAAATAAATAAATTACATGAGCATATTTGGTTACATGGACTTCCTTTTAAAATAAAATTTAGAAAATCTCATTTATATATAAGTATTATTCCTCCGGTTTTTATAGGTTTTATCGTTGGTATATTATCTTCAATCATGGGCGTTGGCGGAGGCTTTATATTAGTACCTGCAATGATTTATATACTTGGCATGCCTACTCAAGTCGTTATAGGAACTTCTTTATTACAAATAGTTTTTGTAACTTTTGTTTCCACGATAATGCATTCTTACATTAATCAAACAGTAGATGTAATGTTGTCCTCTTTATTATTAATTGGGGCAGTTATAGGAGCTCAAATTGGTACAAGGCTTATGGTAAAACTTAGAGGAGAACAAATTAGATTTTTGTTAGCAATTATTATTATTATAGTAGCGATTGTTTTAGTCGGGGAAGTTCTAGTGGTTCCTAAGGAGGCTTTTATTGTTGATATAATAAGAGAAAATATATGAAAAGCATTATTTTTATTATCTATATAATCTTTAAGATTTACCCATCTCATTCAGGAGAACCCTTGCTAGCTGATATTGTAGATGAAGAAATAAACATAACGGCATCATTTGATGGAGCAAAAATTATAACATATGGAACTGTAGATAAGACATTATATAAAAATTCTATTTTAATTATAAGTGTAATAGGCCCTAATAATCATTTTAAAATAAGAAAAAAAGAAAAATATTTAGGCATATGGTTGCCAGGAAAAGAGGAATTAGAGTTTTTGGAGGCACCTGGATATTATGCAATAGCAACTAATAAACAAGATTGGAGTAATTTAGATAATGATATTTTAAATAGTCTTCAAATAGGCTGGGACAATTTATATATGATTTCAAATCATACAGATATTAATAAAGTAGAAAGTTATAAAAATTATTTAAAAATATTTTATAAAAATAGAGGTCTCTTCCATTCAGAGAGTGATATAGATATATTAGGCGACACGTTATTTAGAGCTGAGTTTATTTTACCTGCAACTACTCCTACGGGTATTTATATTATAAAATCATTTTTAATAAATAATGATGGAAAATTAATTTCTTCTTGGAGTAATAATGTTAAAGTATCCAAAGAAGGTGTAGCGGAAGAATTATACGATTTATCAATTGAGCATCCTTTTATATATGGATTGTTAGCTGCCTTAGGGGCTATAATGGCTGGATATATTGGAAGTGAAATATTTAGAAGATTATGAAGGGGAAGTTTTTAAAATGCATGTTCCTGGAGAAGTAAAATTTTTAGTTTGTGTTGATTCCTCCGAAGAATGTAAAACTGCTTTAAAGTTTGCTTGTATGCGATCTAGAAATTCTAAAGGGCAGGTTTGTATTTTGTATATTATTGAGCCGAAGGACATGCAACATTTTGCAGGCGTAGAGAAACTTATGGAAAAAGAAGCTGAGGAAGAGGCTAATAGAGTAATAGCTCAATTAAAAGAAGATACAATGAATGAATTTAATATTGAAATAGAAACTATAGTTTCATATGGGAACAAATATAATAAAATAGTAGATTTGATTAATGAGGATAAAACTATTAGTATATTGGTTCTTGGAGCTGCGCCAGAAGGAAAAGGGACTAATGATTTAATTAATACTTTCTCTGCTGACCTGACAAGAAGTATTCATATACCTTTAACTATAGTTCCAGGTAATTTGAGTAAAGAGGAATTAGAAAAAATAACATAGAAAGAGGAAAAAATGTTTATACAAACAGAGGTAACACCAAACCCTAAAACTGTAAAATTTATCCCAGGTAAAGAAGTTTCACCCTTAAAGAGTATTAATTTTATTAATATTGAAGAAGCTTCTATTTCTCCATTAGCCAAAAGACTATTTTTAATTAATGGAGTTAACAGTGTGTTTTTAGGTTCTGATTTTATTTCAATTACAAAAGATGAAAGTATAGAATGGCAAGAGTTAAAACCTCTCGTATTAAGTCAGATAATGCAACATTATATGTCAAATGATGTAATTATTAAAGATTTTAATGAGGAAAAGGCTGTAGAATTAAATGAAGAAGATAAAGAGATAGCATCTCAAATAGAAGATTTATTAGAAACAAGAGTGAGACCTTCAGTAGCTAGCCATGGTGGAGATATAGTTTTTCATAGTTATTCAGATGGAATAGTTGAGCTTGAAATGAGAGGTGCTTGTTCGGGTTGCCCCTCATCCATGGCCACTTTAAAGATGGGAGTAGAAAATATGTTAAAACATTACATACCTGAAATAATGGAAGTTAAAGAGGTTTAATAATATATTTATTTTTTAACCCAATATAATGAGCCATGCCATAGCAATCGATTATTAGCATCTTTAGACACGCAATTAATTCTTGCTTTTTTACCAAGAAATTTTTTAGTTCTAACTTCAATTCTATTATTGCTAATTAGTAATACCTCTGCCTTATCTTTATTATTAGTGTAGCATAGTGGAATTTGTTTTTCATTTTCTAAGGTAAACCCATATAGAGGTGGATTATGTGTAATGCTATTACCATAAGGAAGAATATTAGTAACTTCTAAGGGCAAAGTTTCTAAAACTGTTTCGAGTCTTTTTGTTTCTGAAAATTTACCAGATATATTAAATCTGGGAAGCCTATATTTATGCATAGTATTACTAATAGGCCCTGAATTGTCGGTAAATGCAATTTCCATATTATAATTATTTAGTATTTTAAGTTCCCTTTCAGACCAGATGCCTTGCCTATAAATATAGTAAATTGGCTTAATATTTAAATTTTTTATAAAAATATCTATATCATTTACTATATTTTTAGGTGAGCTCCTAATTCCAATATCGACGCCATTATTTTTTAAAATTATAATGTCATTCCAAGACATATAATTATTATTTGTATTTATTACTCGTGGATCAATAAATAAAGTAAATGGTAAAGAATCACTAGAAAGAAGTGGCCAGATATCTTCTATTACTTGTTTATTATTACTTGAAACAGTTATGCCTACTGAATAGTCAGGTAGGTTTTTTGAATTATCTAGTAAATAAATAATTTCATTTATTGGCGTAACAAAGTATTTTGCTTTAGTTAATATTTTTATATGTTTTTTTATGGTGTATAAATCGAAATCTGTTTTATTGAAATTGTCATAAGATATTACAACAATATTTGCGAAGCTCGCTTTAATATATATACTATTGATAAAAAAAAATATAATAAATATAGTTATCTTTAATATTAAATTAAACATGGTCACATGCATTTTTCATTATATTTACAGCATCTTCAGGCTTAGATATTAATGGCCAATTTTTACTATTATGAAGCTGATAATGCCACCATTCTTTTTCATAGTAATCCCAACCGGAAGCGGTCATGATGCCGAGTAATATTAATCTATTTTTTTGAGCTGTTTTAGAAATATCTGTATTTCCATGATACGACTCTTTATATAAATAATCAAAATTAGTACCCATATTTAGTTCTTTATTATTTTTGATCAATGTTAGGTCTATTGCAATGCCTCTGGAGTGAGGTGAACCAATACATGGAGGAGTTATGAAATTTTTGTCCGGACAGAAATCCCATAAAATATTTTGTGCATCTACAGGACGGAATGCGTCGTAAATTTTTAACTGGAAACCTAAGTTTTTAGCAATAGTTATTGCTGATAGTAACTTAGGTAAGGCGTCTTGGTGAAGAAAACATTTATTCTGTAAATAAATTTTTTGTCCTGTAAAATTTGTATTTTTGTAATACTCCAAATCTATACATACATTATATTTTTTTTTGTAATTTCAATTAAACTCATAATTTACCTTTTAAAATACCTTAAAAAGAATAAAAAGATATAGTATTAATATATAGGCCTTAGTTTGTTAAGTAAATAAGTGAGGAAGTATAGTTGAAATTTTTAGCTTTAGACGTTTCTTTAAGCCATCTAGTTATTATCTATGGTGATCTTAATAATTTACATTATAAAAAAAGTGTTCCATTAAATAAAGATCGCGCAGGATTAATGTTTTCCAATTTGGAACAGATGATCAACAAATTGCAAATTGATTTATCTTCATTGGACATCCTTTTTTCTTCTATAGGCCCAGGTAATTTTAATGGTATTAGAATATCTTTATCGTTAATCAAAGGACTAGCAATCTCTAATAAAACGAGAATATCAGGCTTATCATCTTTAGAATTATTGAGTAGAAGCTTTCTAAATAAAAATAATCAAAATATATGCACTTTTATAAAAGCTTCTCCAGACTTCTATTATTTAGAAATTTATAATAATCTTTATGACTCATTATCAACGCCGAAACTTATTAATTTAAAACAAGATATACAATTTCCTTTTTCGGAACCTGAAATGGTTTTTGTAGGAAATGATATTGAAGTAGTATCTAAGGCTATGAACTTTAAAGGACAAATTATAAATATAATAAGTCCAACTCCAGAAAGCTTATATTCTTTAGTTAAATATAAAATAATCAAAAATGAGTTTATAGACGCAAGTCCTCAGTATCTTAGAGAAGTTAATGCAAGTAAACCTTCTTCATGGAAAAGAAAACCAATAGTTAGTTAAATGAATCCCAATATAAAAATTTTATCATCAGTAAATAATAAGATATTAACTGATTTAGTAAAAATTCATTTTAATGCTTTTAAAAAATTTAATTTGAGACCATGGAATTATAGAGATTTTTTAGATATTTTAAATAATGGATATAAAATTTTTTATTATAATTTGGATAATAAAATTATAGGTTTTGTGATAGTGAATTATAATTTAGATTTTAGAGAAATTATTACGATTGCTGTAGATAGGTCATATCAAAGAAAAAAAATTGGCAGTATTTTATTGCAACATATTATAGATTATGGTCAGTTTAATAAAAGTATATATATAGAGGTGGCTAAAAATAATTATCAAGCTATTAAATTTTATAATAAATTTGGTTTCAAGCTATTATCTTATCGAAGGAATTATTATTCAATATACAGTGGAAAGAATAAAGGGTTTAGGATAGATGCTTTAGTTATGAAACTAATATGAAAAATTATTTTTCAATAATAATATAGAAATTTTTTCGGTCTAATTTATCAATTTGAATAATTTTATGGTTTAATTCCTCCAATGATTTAGGAACATTAGTTTCTGCCTCTTTGCTATCAAAAATAACTTTTATCCTTTCTCCATAATCTACCTTTTCTAAGGCTAGTCTCGTCTTGACAAAAGTCATCGGACACACTTCTCCTTTTAGATTTATTTCATTCACAATTTTTTTATCCATGACCTTCCTTTAATAATATTTTTTTATACTTTATATAAAAATAATGATAAATATAAGTTATATTATTTTTTATTAAAGATACTTTATGCTTTTATGGAGTAAATAAATGGCAAAATCAGCGATAGAGGTAATGTGTGCTTCAAAAGGAATTAAGTTAACGCATCAGAGAAAGGTTATTGCAAAAGTCCTTTCTAAGGCAGATGATCATCCCGATGCTAATTTAGTGTTTAAAAGATCTTCAAAAATAGACTCTAATATTAGTATGGCAACGGTTTATAGAACTATGAAATTATTTGAAGATACAAATATTGTAGTAGTTAGAGATTTTGGTGATGGAAGGTCTCGTTACGAAATATATAGTAATGAGCATCATGACCATTTAATTGATACTGAGTCAGGTGAAGTTATAGAGTTTGTTAATGAAGAGATAGAAGAATTGCAACATAAAGTAGCTAAAAAGTTAGGATATGAATTGACAGGACACAGATTAGAATTATATGGAAAAAAAAATAAAGGTTAATTTATGGCAGCTGCAGAAGAATATTTTAAGAATATAGAAGCCGTTCATTCTGGTAATCTTGAAGTACGTTTGGCAGAAAATAATGAAGAAATTGATGCTGCACAAGCATTAAGATATAAAGTATTTTATGAAGAAATGTCTGCGAGACCTAGTGAAGAAATGAAAGTATCACAGAGAGACTATGATCGTTTTGATAAATATTGGGACCATTTACTAGTCATAGATAACTCTAAAACTAAAATTATAGATCAAGTAGTAGGTACTTATAGACTAAACAGAAAAAGTGAAGCAAAAAATAATCAAGGTTTTTATTCTTCGGCGGAATATAATATTGACTGTTTGTTAAATTATAATGGAGAAACTTTAGAATTAGGGCGTTCATGTGTTGATAAAAAATATAGAAATGGTCAAACGATGCAATTATTATGGCGAGGTATCGCTAATTATGTATTTTTTCATGATATTAAAGTTATGTTTGGCTGTGCTAGTTTTCCTGAAATCTCAGCAGATTTAATAGATAGGCCTCTTTCTTATTTATATCATTATCATCTTGCCCCGAAAGAATTAAGGCCTACAGCTCTTCCTAACAGATATATTGATATGAATCTTATAGCTAAAAATAATATCAACATCAAAGAGGCAAGGAGGCTTATACCACCTTTAATAAAAGGTTATCTGAGATTAGGTGCATATATTGGTGAAGGAGCAGTTTTAGACAAACAATTCGGAACTACAGATATATTTATAGTTTTAAAAACAGATCAAGTTACTAAACGTTATAGATCTCATTATGAATTAGATAAACCGGATATATCTATATTGTGAAAATATATAATATCTTGCTATCTATAATTATTTTTTTAAGAAGTATTACAAAACTAGTACTAATTATTATTTTGCTTTTTACCCTATTTATTCCTTTTATAATATTGAGACTTATCAAAGTTAAAGTTTATAAAGATATCCCTAGGTATTTTCATTTATTATTTTTAAAAATTTTAAATATTAAAATACAACTAATCGGTGAAATATATACTGCTAAACCTGGGCTTTTAGTATCTAATCATGCTTCTTGGATAGATATTTCAATATTATCTTCATTAACTAATATAAGTTTCATAGCTAAGTCAGAGGTTTCTAGCTGGCCTATATTTGGTTTTTTAGCAAAGATGCAGGATACTTTATTTATTGAGAGAAAATCTATAAAAGCTAGTAAACAGAAGAATGAAATAAAGGACATATTATCTAAAGGAAAAAGACTTGTATTATTTCCGGAGGGAACTTCATCAGATGGAAATAGAGTTTTAAACTTTAAGTCCTCACTTTTTTCTGTAGCTGAATGTGATTCTAATATTGAAGATGTTTATGCTATTCAGGCTATTACAATTTGCTATAAAGGATTAAATGGCTTACCGATGTCTAGAAGTGAGCGACCTTATTTGTCTTGGTGGGGTGATATGGGTTTAATAAGTCATTTATGGAACATGTTATCATTCAAAAGCGCAGATATTATTGTCATAGCGCATGAGCCTATAGATAATAAATTTAATAGAAAAATTATATCAAACATTGCATGGAAACAGATTTCTTGTGGCTTAGGTTTAGCATTATCTGGAAGAGCTAAATCCCTCAAACAAAATGATACATTATTTGAGATTTTGTGATGTCTTTGTTAATGTTATTTTTTTATAAAATTTAAATAAGGTATTATGAAAAAAATATATATAAAAACTTATGGTTGCCAAATGAATGTTTATGATTCTGAAAGAATGTATGAATTGATGAAGCCTCATGGTTATGTAATTTCAGATAATTATGAAGACTCCGATCTAATAATATTAAATACATGCCATATAAGAGAAAAAGCTGCTGAGAAAATTTATTCAGAATTAGGGAGAATAGCGCCTTATAAAAAGAGTTCTAGTGAAAAGGGTAAACAACTAAATATTGTTGTAGCGGGCTGCGTAGCTCAGGCCGAAGGAAAAGAAATTGTAAAAAGACAACCTATAGTAGATGTAGTAGTAGGTCCACAGACTTATCATCGATTGCCAGAAATTTTAAATAGGTTATCAAATAAATCACGTAAGATAATAGACACTGATTTTCCTTTAGAAAATAAGTTCGATGAGCTCAAAAAAATTAGAATGAATAAAAACCCAGTTGCATTTTTAAGTATTCAAGAAGGGTGTGATAAATTTTGTAGTTTTTGCGTAGTACCGTATACAAGAGGCGCTGAGTATTCTAGACCTGTATTAGATATTATTTCTGAAGCTAAAAATCTAATAAAACAAGGCGCGAAAGAAATCTGTTTATTAGGACAAAACGTAAATGCATTTCATGGAAATTATAAAAAAAGGACCATGTCATTAGAAGAACTTATTATGGAGGTTGCAGATTTATCTGGTGTGGAAAGAATACGTTATATGACTTCTCATCCTGTAGACATGACAGATGGCTTAATCTCTGCTCATGGAAAAGTGAAAAAATTAATGCCATATTTGCACTTACCTGTTCAGTCTGGAGATAATAACGTATTAAAATCTATGAATAGAAAATATTCAGTAGAGAATTATTTAAAAATTATAGATAAACTAAAAAATACTAGAGAGGACATGGCTTTTTCTTCAGATTTTATAGTTGGTTTTCCCGGTGAAAGCAAACAAGCATTTAAAAATACTTTAAAATTAGTTGATGAAGTTAAATATTGTCAGGCCTACTCATTTAAATATTCAAGGAGACCTGGAACACCGGGCTCTATATTAAATGGACAGGTATCAGAAGAAATAAAAATTGAGAGACTTGCTGAACTACAGATGATCTTGAATGAACAACAATTAAGTTTCAATAAGAAATTTATAGGTAAAAAATTTGATGTTTTACTAGAAAGAAGAGGCAAAAAAGATAACCAGTTGGTTGGTAAAAGTCCTTATATGCAAGCTGTGCATATATTAACAAAAGATTCTAAGATAGGAGATATTGTGAAAACTCAGATAGTAAATGCAGATAAAAATAGTCTGAATGGAAGTTTATATAATCGATGCAAGGAATAATTAATTGAGAGCTTATAATGATAGCGATGATAATACTTTAGTAATATCTTTTAATGAAGAAGAATTTATTCCAGATTTATTTGGGCTATATGATAAAAATTTACATAGGATTGAAACTTTATTAAATGTTAATTTACAGGGCCGAGGAAAAAATATTTCTATTTCAGGTAAAGATGTTTTTTTGGCTAAAGATGTACTTAATGATTTATATGCTCAACTTAAGAAAGGTTTTGACATTGGTTTTGAAGAGGTAGATGCTAGTATTAGAATGAATAGTGAAAAAAATATTGATGCAGATAAAATACAAAAGGATCAGTCTCTTATAAGGACTAAAAAAAAGACAATAAGAGCTAGAACTCATAAACAAAACGAATATATTCTTGCTCTAAATAAATCTGAGTTAACTTTCGGCGTAGGCCCAGCAGGTACAGGAAAAACATTTTTACCTGTTGTTCATGCTGTAGAATTATTAGAAAAAGAGGAAGTTTCAAAAATAATTTTATCTCGTCCAGCAGTAGAAGCTGGCGAAAAATTAGGTTTTTTACCAGGAGATTTAAAAGATAAAGTAGATCCTTATTTAAGGCCTTTATATGACGCATTAGAAGATGTTTTGCCATTTAAAAAGTTGGAAAAATATATAGAAATTGGTATAATAGAAATAGCTCCTTTGGCTTTTATGAGAGGGAGAACATTATCTAATTCTTATATTATTTTAGATGAAGCACAAAATACAAATAAAATGCAAATGAAGATGTTTCTTACTAGATTAGGGTTTAATTCCAGAATGGTAATAACAGGGGATATTACCCAAATTGATCTACCTAATAATATAAGTTCTGGGCTATCAGAAGCTTTAAAAATAACTAGTATTATTAAAGATAAGGTCTCACATATATATTTTAGTGAAAAGGATGTAGTGCGTCATCCGTTAGTTCAAAAAATTGTAAATGCTTATGAAAGGTCGGAAAAATCTATTGATAGATGAAATAAATATTAATTTTGATGTAGTAAATGGAGATTGGGGAAAGTTAAAAGCTTATGGGTTAGCTTATGAAGCAGTTAAAATTACTTTAGAGAAATGTAATAAGTTTAATGCAGAGATTACTATTAGATTAACAGATGACACAGAAATGCGGAATTTGAATATGAAGTGGAGAAATCAATATAATTCTACTAATGTTTTAGCATTTCCAATAAATAGTAATATAAATATACCTCAAAAATCAAAACATATTGGAGACGTAATTGTATCTTATAGCGATATAAAATCCGAAGCAATTGAAAGAAATATATCTTTTGAAGACCATATGATTCATATTATTATCCACGGTGTTTTACATTTGTGTGGGTATGATCATATAGAAAAGAAAGATGAAATTATTATGATTAAAAATGAGCAATTAATTTTAGATAAGGTTGGAATTAAAGACCCTTATGTAAGTTATATTTAACTGTTTGGAACTATAAATGTTAATTAGCAAGTTTAATTTAAATAAACTTTTTTTAAGAAAGAAAAATAATAAAGAGTTGGATTTAGAAAGTACAAGAGGGGAGGTTAGGTCCTTAGGAAAAAAAGCGGGCTTATCTTATTACGATAGAGTTATGCTAGATAATGTTATAGGTTTTTCTTCTATTGAAGTTGAAGAGGCAATGGTACCAAGAGCAGATATAGTAGCTATTCCGGAAAACAGTACATTAAAAGAATGTATAGATTTATTTAGAAAAGCAGCTCATTCGAGGTTGCCTGTATATAAAGGAACATTAGATGAGGTTATAGGAATGGTGCACGTTAAAGACATTTTAACATTTTGGGATAATGATAAAGATTTTATATTGGGAAATATTATAAGAAAAGTAATTATTTCAGCTCCATCCACGTTGATTTCAGATTTATTTCAAGAAATGAGAAGAACTAAAGTCCATCTTTCTATTGTAGTAGATGAACACGGAGGAACTGATGGGTTAATAACTATTGAAGATTTACTTGAAGAAATAACTGGGGAAATAGAAGATGAGCATGATAAAAACTTTAGCAGAATATTAAATGATAATTTAGATGATTCAATAATTGTTGATGCTCGAATACCTATAAGTGAATTAGAAAATTACTATAACTGTAAGTTAATAAATTCTTCTATCGATGTAGATACTTTAGGAGGTTTAATATTTTTTTACGAAAAAAGTATACCAGAAGTAGGAAAATTCATAAAGCATTCTAATGGTTTAATTTTTGAAATTATTGAGTCTGACATGCGCAGGATTAAAAAGATAAAGATTACTGGTATGCCAAAAGTATAGAACTTTGATAAGTTATAAGGTAATTAAATATTTAAAAAATAAGATTTACCTAGAGTATCTAATTATTTTTTTTACAGGAAGTTTAAGCGGTTTATCATTTGGCGGATTTTCTGTTTTTATATGTGTTCCTATAATGTTTTTTTCGTTGGGAGTTTTTTTATTATTATTATTCTATAGCAAGAAGAAAAATAATTATTTATATTTTTTTTCTACGGGAAGCTTGTTTAGTTTTGGTCAATTATTAGTTGGATTATATTGGATTTCATTTTCTTTTGATTTTGTCTTTTCTAATGGAATATATTTAGGAATAATTTCTATAATATTGTTAACTATTGCATTGTCCTTATTTTATGGTTTTTTTTGTATAATTATTTCTTATTTTCATGAAATTTGGCAATTAAATTTATATGGCTTTTCTATTATATTTTCTATATTTTTATCTTTATCAGAATACTTAAGAGGAAATATATTAACTGGATTTCCTTGGAATATAATTGGTTATATATGGACAGATTCTGATATTATGATGCAATCAATCTCTATAATAGGGATTTATGGTCTTGGTTTACTTACTTTTTTAGCTGCAGCTTCAATTGCTCTAATTTTTCATAATATTCTGTTTAGTTTTTATGCTATTTTACCAATTTTATTATTCGCATTATACGGAGAAATAAGATTAAATATGCAAGATAATGATTTGGAAAAATTTTTACAAATTAGAATCGTACAACCCTCCATTACCCAAGATTTGAAATGGGATGAAAAATTAAGACATGAACATTTAAAAAAACTTATAAGTTTGTCTGTAAAAGAGAATGACAATCCTAGGCCTTCGTTAATCTTATGGCCAGAATCTTCTATACCATTTAATTCTTCATTTTTAGAAAAAAAATTAGAAATAATTAATTGGCTTGAAGAGGGCCAAATTTTAATTGCAGGTATTACTAGAACAGAATTTCAAAATAATGAACTGAAAAATATTTATAATAGTGCTATTATCACGGATAAATATTTTAATAATACTTATTATAATAAAATTAAGTTAGTCCCCTTTGGAGAATTTATTCCTTTAAATAATTTTTTAAATTTTAATAAAATTACAAATGGTACATTAGATTTTTCTCATGGAAAAAATAGTAATATAATTGTGCCATTTAATATGAAATATAAAATTGGTATTTTAATTTGTTATGAAATTATTTTTCCTGGCAATGTTATTCATGGTGAAAGGCCTGACATATTAGTTAATATAACTAATGATGCCTGGTATGGAGATACATATGGTCCTTTACAGCATTTATCAGCTGCTCGGGCCAGAGCAATTGAGGAAGGTGTTCCAGTTCTAAGGTCCGCTAATACTGGAATTTCTGCCGTTATAAATGAATATGGTCAATATTTGAAAAGATTAGAACTAGGAAAAGAAGGCATCTTAGATATTAACTTGCCTCTAAAGAAGAAAAGAACAGTTTTCTCAATTTTAGGAAATTATTTATATTTAATTAGTTTAATCTTTATGTTGATGTTAACTAGATTTATATTTATAAATAAAAAATTCTAAATAAAGGAAAACTATATGAGTGATAATTATTTATTTACTTCTGAATCAGTATCTGAAGGACACCCTGACAAAATATGTGATCAAATCTCTGATGCTGTGGTGGATTTATTTTTAGAGAAAAGTGATGATAAAGACCGAGTTCGTGTTGCTTGCGAAACTATGGTTACTACAAATAAAGTAATTATTGCAGGAGAAGTACGAGGTCCAAATATAAGTAATGAAGAAATAGAGAAAATTACTAGAGAGGTGGTTAAGGATATAGGCTATGAGCAAGAAAACTTTCATTGGAAAAGTTTTGAATTTGACTGTTTTTTACACGCGCAATCAGTTGATATTGCACAGGGTGTTGATGCAAATAATATAAGAACTGAGGGTGCGGGTGATCAAGGAATAATGTTTGGTTATGCTTGTACTGAAACTAAAGAGTTTATGCCTGCTCCAATTCATTATAGTCATTTAATCTTGAATGATTTAGCTAAATTAAGAAAGTCTGGAAATGCTCAAGGTATATTGCCTGATTCTAAATCACAAGTAACTTTAATATATAATCAAGATAATAAACCTATAGGTTGTGATAATATAGTAGTTTCCACTCAACATGAATCACATTTAACTAAAAATAAGATATTTGATTATTTATATCCTATTATTAAAAAAACCTTACCAGATGATTGGATGCCTCCAGAAGAAAAAATATTTATAAACCCCACTGGAAAATTTGAAATTGGAGGGCCTGATGGAGATGCAGGTCTTACAGGAAGAAAGATTATTGTAGATACTTATGGTGGAGCTTGTCCTCATGGAGGAGGGGCTTTTTCAGGAAAAGATCCATCTAAAGTGGATAGGTCAGCTGCATATGCTGCCAGATATGTCGCTAAAAATATCGTATACGCAGGAATAGCGGAAAGATGTTCTATACAATTAGCTTATGCAATAGGTATGGTTGAGCCTTTATCTGTTTATGTTAATACTTATGGAACAGGTAAGTTAAATGATTTAGAAATAAGAAGTTTAATTAATAAAACGTTTGACCTAACTCCTAGAGGTATTAGAGAAATGCTTAATTTGTCAAATGTGAATTATTTATCAACTGCTGCATACGGTCACTTTGGAAGAGAGTCAAAAAGTAGTAAATATTTTACCTGGGAACTAACAGATAAAAGTAAATCAATTTTAGAATATCTAAATTAAATCATGAGTAAAACGCTGCATGGAAGAAGAATAGGTAGAAAATTAGGTAAAAAAAAACTTTATTCATAAATAATATACTACCTAGTAATGAGTTTAAATATGAAGATACAGCTAACTTATCCGAATTATTTGATAATAGTATACATGAAATATGGCTAGAAATAGGGTTTGGTTCTGGAGAACATATAAAATGGCAGTTAGAGAAAAATAAGCACATAGCAATAATAGGTTGCGAACCATATATTAATGGCATAGCTAATTTATTAGGTTTGCTCTCTGAAGAAGAATTAAAAAGAGTTAAAGTATTTAATGGAGATGGTAGAAAAATTATTAGTGCTTTAAAAAATAATAGTATTGCAAAAATATTTATTCTATTTCCAGACCCATGGCCTAAAAAGAAACATTATAAGAGACGGTTTATACAATTTGATATTTTAGAGAATTTATATAGAGTTTTGATAAATAATGGTGAATTGAGAATTTCCACAGATCATTATAGTTATTTATCTTGGATATTATTTCATTTTTTAAAATTCAAAAAATTTTATTGGTCGGCTAAAAATAAATCAGATTTCTTAAATAAGCCTGAAAATTGGACTAAAACAAAATATGAATTAAGAGCAGATAGATTAGGTAATAGTTGCTATTATCTTCAATACTTTAAACGCAATAAGAATAATTGATTTTAAGTTTTTTATAGTTTATAGTAGTATATATTAATTTAGTTGTAATAAGAAAATAATAAGCCGAAAGGCTTATTTTTTTTTGGAGGACTTATATTTGAGCGATAAAAAATTTAATTTTGATAAAGTATTTCAGGTCAAAGAACTAGAAAAAATAGCACCTAAGTTAAATAAGGTCATTAATTCTTTAGGTTTTAAAATTGTAAGAGTTATTATGACTGAGTCTCAAACTAGAACTTTACAGTTTATGATAGAAAGATCTGATTTAACTGATATTAATATTAAGGAATGTGTTAAATTAAGTAAAATTATATCAGAAATTTTAGATAATAATGACTTAATTAAAGAAGAGTATCTATTAGAAGTGTCTTCACCTGGTATAGAAAGACCTATAATAGAATATAATGATTATAAAAGATTTAAGGGAAGTATGGTTAAAGTAAAATTATTTGAAAAGTATAATAATAAAACGAAATTTAATGCGTATATTAAAGATTGTGACGATAATAAGGTAACTTTTTTAGATAATAAAGATAAAGAAATTATGATTTTACCCCTTTCATTAATTAGTAATGCAAAACTTGTATATAATGAATTTTAGAAAAGATTTAGAGAGGATAATTTATGTTTGAAGATAATCTAAACCAAAATATTGCGCGACCAGAATTATTACAAATTGCTGAATCCGTAGCAAGAGACAAATCAATAGATCAGGGTATAGTTATAGAAGCAATGGAGCAAGCAATTCAATCCGCTGCAAAAAGAAAATATGGACAGGAATTAGAAATTAGAGCAGGCATAAATAAAAAAAGTGGTGAAATTGAGATTGCTAGAGTTTTAAAAGTCGTAGAAGTGATAGAAAATAAAGCAACAGAAATAACTTTAGAGGACGGTCAAAAAAGAGATGCTTCAGCTAGACTAGGAGATTTTTTTTACGATCCTTTACCCCCAATAGAACTTGGAAGGGTAGCTGCGCAAACTGCTAAACAGGTAATAGTTCAAAAGGTAAGGGATGCTGAACGTGAAAAACAATATGAAGAATTTAAAGATAGAGTAGGTGAAGTAGTAAATGGCTTAGTTAAAAGAATAGAATATGGAAATGTAATAGTAGATTTAGGAAGAGGAGAAGCATTTATTAGACGTGACGATGTTATACCTAGAGAAACATTCAGGCCTGGAGATAGAATTAGATCTTGGATTTCAGAAGTAAAGAGAGAACAAAGAGGTCCACAAATATATTTGTCTCGGACAGCAAATGAATTTATGACTAAATTATTTACCCAAGAGGTTCCTGAAATATATGATGGAATTATTCAAATTATTTCTGTTGCTAGAGACCCAGGTAGTAGAGCAAAAATATCGGTTTTATCAAAAGACAATTCTATAGACCCTGTAGGTGCATGTGTAGGAATGAGAGGAAGTAGAGTACAAGCAGTAGTTGCAGAATTGCAAAATGAAAAAATTGATATTATTCCTTATTCTGAGGATGTTCCTACTTATTTGGTTAATGCTTTAGCTCCTGCTGAAGTTACTAAAGTAGTAATGGATGAAGAAGAGAAAAAAGTTGAGATTGTTGTTCCAGATGATCAACTAAGTCTGGCAATTGGAAGACGCGGTCAAAATGTAAGATTAGCATGCCAATTAACAGGCTGGGATATAGATATACTCACAGAAGGCTCAGAATCAGAGAGAAGACAAAAAGAAATGAGCAATATTTCACAATTATTTATTGATACGTTAAACGTAGATGAGGTTATAGCTCAAGTTTTAGTTACAGAGGGTTTTTCATCATTAGAAACTGTGGCTTACGTCCCAATTGAAGATCTTATTGAAATAGAAGGGTTTGATGAAAAAATAGCTCAAGAGTTAAGAGAAAGAGCCTTAGCTAGTTTAAAAGAGAAAGAAGCTAGCCTAAAAGATGATTTAAGTAAATTAGGCATCAGTTCAGAATTATCTGAGTTTGATGGGCTAACTTCTGCTATGCTAGTTAAATTAGGTAATGCAAATGTTAAAACTGTTAATGATTTAGCAGACTTAGCTAGCGATGAGTTAAAAGAAGTCTTAGAAGATATATCGTTATCAACTAAAGAAGCAGATGAAATTATAATGAAAGCACGTTCTTCATGGTTTGAAGATGATAATAAGACAGAATAATAATGTTTAAGAGTAAGAAAAGTACTTTATGGAGAAAAATATTAAATACAGTTGTTCATTAACAGGAAACCTTTATTGTATTAAGGAAATGCTATTATTTAGAGAAATGAATAATTTTTTAGTATGTGATGTTAATGCAAAAGTAAATGAAAAAGGTATATGGTGCAACCCTAATAGAAAAGAAATAGAAAAAGCCATAGAAAAACAAGTATTTGATGGGCTTTTAAATAAAAAACTTAAAATACCTAGTTTTTTTTTAGAAAGTATAGAAAATAATTTAAAGTTAAAAGTTTTAAATTTGATAGGATTAGCAAGAAAAGCGGGTTTGTTAGAAATAGGATATGAAAAAGTATCACATGCTTTAAAGAAGAATGCTGTAGATGTTGTTATAATTGCTAAAGGAGCTGAAATAAGGAATAGTTTATTTGAAGAAAAAGATGATAAATATAAAATTTTACTAAACAAATACTTTACGAGTGAAGAAATAGGAAAAGCTATAGGGTATAAAAAAGTTTTATGTGTTGCATTAATAGTTAGTAAACTATCTAATACTTTAAAATTAGATTTTTATAGACTAGGCAAATTTAAATTGAATTAAATTATTAGTTAAAGGTTAATGAAATGGTTGAAAAAACGCCAGAAATAAAAAAAGACATTAAAGATAGTGAGAAAAGTTCCAAGAAATTGGGCTTTTCTTCTTCTAGATTGGAGCTGAAAAAAACAATTGGAGGAGGTACCATTAGGCAATCCTTTTCACATGGTAGAACTAAATCTGTTTCTGTTGAGGTTAAAAAGGTTAGAACTTATAAATCTTATAATACAAGTCAAGCTGACTCTAGGAGTAGTAAAGATAATAAAGACATGAATTTGTCTGAATTAGAAAAAGAAGCTAGATTAAATGCTATTAATAAATCCATCAAAATGAAAGAATTTGATGAAAAACAAAAAAAAGAAGAATTAGACAATAAAGCTATAAAAAATAAAGATGCTCCAGCTAAAGAAAGCCCAAAAAAAGATTCCTCAAAAAATAATGATATAAACGAAAAAACAGTCAATGAAATAATCCCAGCGCCTATAAAGGAGTCTGATAGTGACAAATCTATTCGTTTAAGAAAAGAGGAAGAAGCTGAAGAAAGAAAGAAGGGCACCAAAAAGCAGTTATCACTTGGAAGAGATTTTGGAAAAAGAAGACAAAAAAAGTTAAGTATAAATCAAGCATTTGAGGATGAAGAGAGACAGCGTTCTCTTGCCTCTGTCAGAAGAGCTAGAGAAAGAATCAAAAAAATAAATGCAGGAGGTGGCTCTGAAGCAACTAAAAAAATAATAAGAGAAGTTGTTATTCCTGAAGTGATTACAGTTCAAGAGTTAGCTAATAGAATGGCAACCAGGAGTAGTGAAGTAATAAAATCACTAATGAAAAATGGAGTATTAGCTACAGCAACACAAACTATAGACGGTGACACTGCGGAGCTAGTAGTAATTGAGTTTGGACATACGGTAAAAAGAGTTGCAGATGCGGACGTAGAAATAGGTTTGGAGGTTATCGACGACAGCTCTGAAGGTGAAAAACGTCCTCCAGTCGTAACAGTAATGGGACATGTTGACCATGGAAAAACTTCTTTATTAGATGCAATAAGATCTACTGATATTGTTAGCAAAGAATCGGGCGGAATAACCCAACATATTGGAGCTTATCAGATTGAAACATCTGATGATCAAATTATTACTTTTATTGATACTCCAGGTCATGCGGCGTTTAGTGCCATGAGAGCTCGAGGAGCTAATATAACTGACATAGTAGTATTAGTTGTTGCTGCAGATGATTCTGTAATGCCTCAAACAATTGAGGCTATTCAGCATGCTCTTGATGCAAAAGCCCCAATAGTTTTAGCTATAAATAAAATAGATACTCCAGGCTCTAATCCGCAAAAAGTAAAACAAGATTTATTGCAGCATAATGTACTAACTGAAGATGTTGGAGGTGAAGTTGTCTCTGTTGAAGTTTCTGCTCTTAAGAAATTAAATATTAATGAGTTGTTATCAGCAATAAATCTACAAGCGGAATTATTAGAATTAAAAGCTGTCAAAAAAGGAGAGGCTTCAGGAGTAGTAGTTGAATCTAGAATTGATGCAGGAAGAGGAGTTGTTGCAACATTATTAGTTTCTAGAGGAACATTAAAAATTGGAGATATAGTTGTGGCAGGTGCGAACTGGGGAAGAGTAAAGGCTTTATTAGATTATAAAGGAACAAGAAAAAACGAAGCTGTACCAAGTGAACCAGTTGAAATATTAGGATTAAATTCTGTTCCTCAGGCAGGAGATCAATTCACTGTGGTTAAAAGTGAGGCTAGGGCAAGAGAAGTTTCTGAATATAGACAAGGTCTGGCGCAAAAAAACAACCCATTATCTTCTAGATCAATTGTTACTAATGTTGATCAGATGCTAACACAAATAAAACAAGGGGAAAGGAAAGCTCTACCTATTATTTTAAAAGCAGATGTAAATGGCTCTATGGAGGCTATATCTGCAGCAGTACGTGAATTACAAAATGATGAAGTAACTTCTCAAATAATTCTTTCTGGAGTAGGGGCACTGAATGAGAGTGATATTATGCTTGCAGTATCTTCTGGTGCAATTGTAATAGCATTTAATGTACGTGCAGATGCACCTGCGAAAAGAATAGCAAAGCAAAATAATATAGAAATAAAATACTATTCAATAATTTATGAAATTTTAGATGATATTAAAAACCTGCTTTCAGGTTTAATGGCACCTATTAAAACTGAAAAATTTTTAGGATATGCAAAAATTAAGAAAGTATTTAAAATTACAAAAGTAGGTAAAATTGCAGGTTGTGAAGTAACTGAAGGAGTAGTAAAGAAAAATATTAAAGTACGACTTCTTAGGGACAATGTAGTAATTCATGAAGGTGATTTAGCCACACTTAAACACCATCAGAAAGAAGTCGATGAAGTTAAAGAAGGAACTGAATGTGGAATGTCATTGGCTAATTATGAAGATATAAAAGAAGAAGATTTGATAGAATGTTTTGAAATTAAAACTGAAATTCCTACTTTAAAGTAATGAAAAAAAATAATTATGGGCCTTCATCACGGCAATTAAAGGTCGGAGAAAATTTAAGAAAAGCTATTTCTTCTATTATGCAAAACCATACATTTCATAATTCCCTCATTGATAAAGCTTCTATTTTGATTACAGAAGTAAAGGTTTCACCGGATTTAAGTAACGCTTCTGTTTTTATATCCACTTTAGGAGGTTTAAATAATTCTCCAGATTTGATTACTGCATTAAATAATTCATATAAGCCATTAATTGGCCCACTGACAAGAGAATTAAAACTTAGAAGGGCTCCAAAATTAAATTTTATTTTAGATGATAGTTTTGAGCGTCAAGTATATATTGATAATTTAATTAAAGATGCAAAAAACAATAGGTAGAAGGAAATATATTTGCAGAAAAAGTATTCTAATAAATTTAACGGTTGGTTAGGAATTAATAAACAGATAGGTATATCTTCTGCTAAAACAGTCAATGAAATTAAAAAAATATTGAATATTAAAAAAGTGGGACATGCGGGCACATTGGACCCACTTGCTTCGGGCGTTTTACCAGTTGCTTTAGGTGAGGCAACTAAGACAGTTAAATATGCAATGCATTCTCAGAAGGCATATGAATTTGATATATCTTGGGGTATTGCTACCGCAACAGAAGATTTAGAAGGGAAAATATTATATACAAGTGATATAAGGCCCACTAAAAATGAAATTAAAAATGCCTTACCAAAATTTATAGGAAAAATTATGCAGAAACCTCCAATATATTCTGCAATAAAGATAAATGGTGTGCGTTCATATAAATTAGCTAGAAAGGCTATAAAAAAAGATATTCCAGAGCGAGAGGTCTTTGTTAGAAGTTTTGAGCTTTTGAAAGAAATTGATAATAATAAAGCAAGGTTTTTGGTCAAATGTAGTAAAGGTGTATATATTAGGTCTTTGGCTAGAGATCTAGCTATTTATTTAAATACTTATGGACATATTAGTCATTTAAAGAGACTTTCTGTAGGAAATTTTTTATATAAAGATGCGATTTTACTTGCAGATCTTGCTAACCTAGTAGATAAAGCTACAATATCTAAGGTTATAAAGCCTATATCTTTTGTGCTGGACGACATCCCGGCAATCGATATTAATAGTGATGAGGCATTTCTTATCTCTAGAGGGCAAAAAATTTATAAGAAGGATATTATTTTAGAGGAAGGAAAATTTTATAAAGAGGTTTATATAACTAGTAACGGTAGTTTAATTGCTCTTGCTAAAATAGAAGAAAAATATATTTCTCCTTTCAGAGTTTTTAATAATTAAAATGGAGTATTTCGATGTCGATAACAACAGAGAAAAAAAAAGAAGTAATAGAAAAATTTGCTTTAGAAAAAGGAGATACAGGTTCTCCCCAAGTACAAATAGCAATATTAACGGAACGAATTAATAATTTAACAGGACATTTTAAGGACCATAAAAAAGATGTACACTCCAGAAGGGGTTTATTAAAAATGGTAAATAGAAGACGTCGTTTATTAGATTATTTAAAAGAAAAACAAGAAGAATCATATAAGAAAATAATTAAAGATTTGGGCTTACGTAAATAAAAGCTTAAATACTAATTAAATTTAGCTAAAGTAGGTAAGAAATATAAGAAGAATTTAAAGGAAAAATGTATGTTTGATATTTATAAAGAAGAAATGGATTTTGGAGGAAAAAAATTAATATTAGAAACTGGAAAAATAGCTCGGCAAGCTTCAGGTTCAGTTTTAGTTACATATGGTGGAACACAAGTTTTATGTACAGTTGTTGCTTCAAAGGATGTTATGCCAAATCAGGATTGGTTTCCACTTTCCGTGCATTATCAAGAGAAATCTTCAGCCGCGGGTAAAATACCAGGAGGTTTTTTTAAAAGAGAAGGTCGTCCCAGTGAAAAAGAAGTTTTAACTTCTAGATTAATTGATAGGCCTATTAGACCATTATTTATGGATGGTTTTATGAATGAAGTGCAAGTAATTTGTACTGTCTTTAGCCATGATTTAGAAAATGATGCAGATATTCCTTCTATTATAGGAACCTCTGCAGCTTTAACTATTTCGGGTGTACCTTTTTTAGGTCCTATTGGAGGAGCTAGAGTTGCTTGGATAGATAATAAATATGTTTTAAATCCTTCTTATGCAGAATTAGAGAATTCTAAATTAGATTTAGTAGTTGCAGGAACTAATCAAGGTGTTTTAATGGTTGAATCTGAAGCTAATGAATTGTCAGAAAAAGTTATGCTAGGTGCTGTAGATTATGGGCATAAGGAAATTAAAAAAGTAATAAAGACTATCATAAGTCTAGCAGAACAAGCTGCTAAAGATCCTTGGGACTTTAATCCCCCTTCAGTAGGAGAAAAAGAGGTAAAACATGTAGAAAAACATACAAAGACAGTTTTAAAGAAAGCATATTCTGAAATTGTAAAACAAAAACGTCAGAGTATGTTAAGCGATATAAGAAATAAAGTTATTGAAGAAGCTGAAGCTGAAGGGCTAGATATATCTCAAGTAAATAGCCAGCTTAAAAAAGCTGAAAAAGATTTGGTTAGAGGCCAAGTCTTGAAAACTAGTAAAAGAATAGATGGAAGAGGGTTAAATAAAATTAGGCCTATAGTTTCTGAGGTTGATGTTCTAGAAAGAACACATGGATCAGCTTTATTTACTAGAGGAGAGACTCAAGCGCTTGTTTCAACTACATTAGGAAGTAGCAGAGATGAACAAATATTAGACTCCTTAGAAGGGGACTTTAAAAGAAGTTTTATGTTACACTATAATTTTCCTCCTTATTCAGTAGGCGAAGCGGGTAGATTAATGACAGGAAGACGTGAAACAGGTCATGGCATGTTAGCTTGGAGAGCGATTCATCCAATGCTTCCAGATCATGATGACTTCCCTTATACTATAAGAGTATTATCAGAAATTACAGAGTCTAATGGTTCTTCTTCTATGGCTACTGTCTGTGGAACTTCTTTAGCATTAATGGATGCAGGTGTCCCAATAAAAAAGCCTGTAGCTGGTATTGCTATGGGTCTAATTAAAGAAGGGGAAAACTTTGCGGTTCTTTCTGATATTTTAGGAGATGAAGACCATTTAGGAGATATGGATTTTAAAGTTGCAGGAACTGATAGCGGTATTACTTCATTGCAAATGGATATTAAGATAACGTCAATTACAAAAGAAATTATGACTTTAGCGCTGGAGCAAGCTAAAGAAGGAAGGCTTCATATACTATCAGAAATGGCTAAAGAAATTAAAACTGCGAGAAAAGAGGTAAATGAATTTGCCCCTAGAGTAGAAAAAATCCAAATTGCTGTTGATAAAATTAGAGAAGTTATAGGAGCAGGAGGAAAAGTCATTAAAGAGATATCGGCTAATTCTGAAACAAAAATTGATATAGATGATTCTGGTTTAATTTCAATATTTGGAACAGGAAAAGAATCTATTGAAAAAGCGAGAGCAGAAATAGATAGTATAGTTGCTGAACCTGAAGTTGGAGTTATATACGAAGGCAAAGTTGTAAAAGTAATGGACTTTGGCGCTTTTGTTAACTTTTTAGGTAAAAAGGATGGTTTAGTACATATTAGTGCAATGGCGCCAGAGAGAGTTGAAAAAGTCACTGATATTTGTAATGAGGGAGATACAGTAAAAGTTAAGGTTATGGGGCTAGACGATAGAGGAAAAGTTAGACTTTCAATGAAAGTTGTTGATCAAGAAACCGGAGAGGACATATCTGATCAGTTTCCTGAGCAAGAAAATGATCGTCCTAAACCTTCTAGGGGAGGTAAAAGAAAGCCTCATCATAAAAGATAAACTTATAAGAAAGAGAAATTAGCGTTGTTTCCTAGTTTGAATTCATTAAAAATTTCTGGAGCAGATGTACTGCCTCTAATTGAAGGAGGAAAAGGTGTTGCTGTAACAAGTGGGAAGTCTTCTGGGGCTTGGGCTGAAGCTGGAGGTGTTGGAACTATCTCTGGCGTTAATGCAGATTCATATGATAGTCAGGGGAATATTATTCCGCAAATTTATTCGGGAAAGACTAGGATAGATAGACATCAAGAGTTAGTCAAATATGCAATTGATGGAGGTGTACAACAGGCACAAATAGCCCATGAAGTTAGAAAAAATAATGGCAGAATACATATTAATATATTATGGGAAATGGGAGGGGCAGAAGAAGTTTTATTAGGGATACTAAAGAAAACTAAAGGCCTTGTGCACGGAGTAACCTGTGGTGCGGGCATGCCTTATAGGTTAGGAGATATTTGTGCTAGTTTTGGAGTATATTATTATCCAATAATATCTTCAGCAAGGGCATTTAAAATTTTATATAAAAGGGCATATGTGCGTAGTACAAAATGGTTAGGAGGAGTAGTTTACGAGGATCCATGGCTAGCTGGTGGTCATAACGGATTGTCTAATAATGAACATCCTGAAAAACCAGAAGACCCTTATCCCAGGTGTGTAGACCTTAGAAAGGCAATGAATGAAGTTGGCTTAAATACTACACCTATAGTTATGGCTGGAGGGGTTTGGCATTTGAGAGATTGGAAAGACTGGATTAATAATAAAGAATTAGGGCCAGTAGCATTTCAATTTGGCACCAGACCTTTATTAACTAAAGAAAGTCCAATTTCCCAAATATGGAAAGAGCGTTTGTTAACTCTAAACAAAGGCGACATTTTACTACATAGATTTAGCCCAACTAATTTTTATTCCTCTGCTGTAAAGAACTCTTTCATTAGAGATTTAATTGAAAGAAAAAAAAGACAGTTACAAGCATCTTTATCTAAAGTAGGAGAAATGATAGTGCCGTTAAAATTAGGAAAAAATAAAACATTTTATTTTACTAAACAAGATGCAATAAAAGCTGCAAATTGGGTAAAACAAGGTTTTACAGAAGTTCTTAAAACACCTGAAGATTCTATTGTGTTCGTTTCTGAAGATAAAGCTAAAGAAATAAGAAAAGATCAGAAAGACTGTATGGGCTGTTTAAGCCAATGTAAATTCTCAAATTGGTCAGATAATTCAGAAAATAAATATTCTACAGGCAGGAAGGTTGATCCGAGAAGCTTTTGCATACAAAAAACTTTGCAAAATATTGCGCATGGACATAACCCTGATAATGAATTAATGTTTGCTGGGCATAATGCTTGGAAGTTTAAGGATGATCCCTTCTATTCTAATGGTTTTGTTCCTAGTGTGAAAGAGCTTGTTAATCGAATAGCCTCAGGAGATTAATAGCACCCAGAATTTATATTCTGGATGCTAAAATTATTTTATTCTTTAAATATATATAAAGTTACTGGACCAAATGTATGGTTTGGTGGAGCTAAACGTCCAGGTAATTTATTTAGGGCGACTCCATCATCATCATAGCCTACCTCATATTGTACCCAATTTTTATTTTGAAACTCTGGGGGTAGGTTTTTAGCAGTCTCACTATATTGCACTTTTACTTTAAACCTTAATTGGTTCATACTTTTAGGATCTGCCGGTGTTTTAAGACATGCGGGTCCTTTTCCTGCAAATTCAGCTCCTCCTTCTGTTACACACCACTCAGGTTGGGGGCTTGCTTTCGAACTTCTTTTTAATTTAAATATAGTAGATTCTCCTCCATGAACTTTACTACTTTCATCAATTTCTAAAACTGCCCAATATTCTTTATCTACCCAAGCGGCTTCTGTATCTTCTGGGATACCTCCTTGCATATAGAATATATAACTAGGAAATAAGCCGCCAAAATATAGACGCGCTTCATTAGATTTAATAGTTATAATCTCCCCAGAGTAAGCTAATTTAAAAGTAAGACTCAATAAGATTAAGGTACTAATTAAAATAGAATTAAAAATTCTTAAAATTTTCATTTTATATTCCTTATAAGTTAAAAAACCCCGCCCCCTTAGGGACGGGGTTTCTTTTTATTGAAACCTAACAACGTTATTTATGCAGTTCTAACATATCCATAACGCTTATTAGATGGGCTACCACCTTCTTCTTTAAATCTCTCTGCAAGTTTTGCAATTTTATCTTCAGAGAAAGAAGGCATATCTGGTAAATTATTTGCTTCATTCATACCTAATCCATAGATACGTGCTGAATTTAAACCAAATATTGCTTGTTTGGTAAGACTATTTTCTCCTCCAAGTGCAGGAAGGCCATATTTTTTCTGCATATCTTCAGGAACCTCAAGTCTTCTCATAGCCTCAATCTGCCATTGTGGAGATCCGTACCATACTGTATCTGTTCCCCAAACAACATGGTCTGCACCTAATCCTTTAACAAGAGTACCAATAAATGCAGCACAGAAACGTGGATGAGCAACTGCCGAATTAGCAAAAGTAGATCCAATTTCTCCATATACATTTGACACACCATATTTTTCAGGAATTGCAGCTAAATCAGAAGCCCATTTAATATATCCACCACTTTCTTCAAATTCATTCCATGCTTGATCAGGAAGCTCAAGGAATGGACGTAAAGCTGAGTGATAAATTACAAAATTCATTTCAGGCCAGTCTTGTGCTGCTTTAGGCACATCATCAACTGTAGCATATTGCCATACACCTTTAAATGAAGTTTCGTAATCAGGTGGTAATAACCCTTTATGAATACAAATAGTATTAATACCAGCCTTTATAGCTTTTTCATAGAATGGATACATAAGTTTTTCATCATCTAATCTCCATGGGTATTTAGATGGTGATAGTGGGTCTCCTATTGTATATGATTTCCAAGAGTTAGGTTTTAAAGTTTCTATTGCTCTATCCACTTCATCCATCCAACCATCTTGTCCTGGTGTAATAACTGTATGACCAAGCATACGTTCTGTACCAGAAAAATCATTAATCATATCTCTAGCAGCTACAATTTGATCATTATGTAACAACCACCAGCTAGGATCATCAAAAGGAGCACCTGATAAAAGTGCCATTTTTGTATCTGATCTATACCATAATTCTGCTATATAATTTTCAAACTTATATCTAGTTAACGAAAGCCCTTCTTCTTTTAGTTTAGGATTCCAGTGTTCTGCTGCAAATTCTCCTAATCCTAGGATGGCTTCATGCGGGAAATCATCTCTTAAGAAGTGAGTTTGATCGTCAAATATAAATTGCCCCTCAACGCGAGCAGTTCTTTCTAACATCATTTCTGGGTCTCTAGCCTCTGCTTCGCTAACCTGGAAAACTCCGCCTCCATATATTTCATTCATAGCTAAAAAGGCAGTTGCCATTCCACAGCTTGTTTGAAGGAATTGTCTTCTTGACATTCCTAAATGCTTAGCATTTTTATCTGCTAATTCTACAGTTAAATCTTCTACTTTTTTTTGTACGTCAGATTGTTTTGGTGGAAGATATTCACCATTAGATACTATTTGTGTAGGAATCGGTAAGTCTATACTTAATTTTTCCGCTCCATCCACTAAAGCAAGCTCACGCTCGCTGAGCCAAGTTCCGCCCATTTTGTTTTCTCCCAATTGATTAATCGTTCTTTAATGTAATCATGAAAACTAATCAAACGCAAATTATTTTTTATAATATTTTATAGTATTTTTATTATTTATAAATTAGGTTTTAAAGAATATTGTTTTGGGAGGGACAGTTGATATTTAAAATTATTCAATTTTTTTTGTTTATATTATTTTTATATGCTTCTAATGTTTTAGCTCAAGATGACTCAGAAAATATGGGACATGCGGAATATGCAGATAAGCTTAGAAACCCTGATTATAAATATAATAAATTAGATAAGAAAGAAGAAAGTCTGACTACAAGTTATATAAACAGTTTAAGGTCAGGAAAGTGGGGAGCTTCTGATCCTGCTTGGGTAAATCTAGATTTGGCAAAAGAGTTTTTTCCTGAAGCAACAAAAATAGGAAGATTAGAGGGAGAAATCCCATCAGCTTCAGTAAGTTCTGATGAAAATCTTCTGGGATATTTATTTATTACCAAGGATATTACAAGCTCTAAAGGCTATTCCTCTCAGGAGTTTGATATAGTAGTTGGACTTCGTTTAGATGGAAAATTAGCTGGGGCAAAAGTTATAGATCATTTAGAACCTATCATTGGAATGTATACACCGGAAGGCGAATTAGTCTTGCCTTTATTTACTGCTCAATATAAAGGTTTAGATATTAGAATGCCAATAAAAGTAAATTTACTTAGAACGGAGGGGCCTGGTTCAATTGATGGAATTTCCTCTGCAACAGTAAGCGCTGTTTTATTTAATGGAGCTATTTTAAGGGCTGCCAGAACAATAGCACTTGCTAAAGGAATGCGACTGAGTGATGAACCTGTAGTAAATATTGTTACATTTGAGGAATCAAAATTCAATAAGTTAATACAGGATGGCTCTGTTGGAAGGCTGAAATTAACTTTAGATGACTTAAAACAACTAGGAATGAATCACCCTAAAATTACAGATAGAACTGGAGTTGCAGATATATATAGATATAAAGCAGTCTTCAGCGGTAATACTCCTGTTGCCGCGGAACAAAAGGAAGTAAAAAAAGGTTACAAAGATACGGATAGAAATTTAGTAATAGATTTATATGTAGCACCAGTAATAACTCCGACAATAGGAAGAAATTTGTTAGGAGATAAGTGGTATGATATTTTTATTGCAGGAAGAGATCCCAAAGAAATTACATTGATGGTAGCAAGCCTAGGACGTTATCCTATAGATGGAGAACCACATATTGCGTCTGGCCCATTTAAAAGAATGGCTATTATTCAAGGCGATAATAGATTTCAATTATCTAAAGAACATTTTAGAAATTTAGGTTTTTTACATGGCGAAGATAAGCCATTTTTTGCAGAAGCTGGCATTTATAGGATTCCTCCTGAGGCTGGTATAGATCAAGTTAAACCATGGAAGTTTGAATTAACTATGGAAAGCAGTGAGAATGAACCTAGCAAAAAATTTTATATAGACTATTCAATGAATCCTAAATACATTATTCAACCTGACGGACTAGATGAACTTGCAGATAATAATGATCCTATTTGGTACGCTGCTTGGGCAAGTCAGAAAATAAACTTAAGTTTACTATTACTTACTTTAACTATTTTATCTATAGCCTTATGGAAGATGGATGAGCTAGTTAAACACAATTTTATTTGGAAATCTTTTAGATATTTATTTTTAACTTGGATATTGATTTGGTTAGGTTTTTATGCAGGAGGTCAAGTAACTATAATTAGTATACTTACATGGCTAACAGCTCCAATTTTAAAACCTTCATGGGATGTTCTCCTATCAGACCCTATTTTAGTATCTATGATGGTTTTTGTACTGGTAAGTTTTGTCATTTGGGGAAGAGGAGTTTTTTGTGGCTGGCTTTGCCCTTTTGGAGCATTACAGGAATTAAGTGCTAAGATTGCTAAAGCATTAAAGTTCACGCAAATAAAAATTTCTTATAATTGGCATAATAGATTATGGCCAATAAAATATTTCATACTTGTAGGGTTAGTAGGTACAGGTTTTTACTCAATGGCTAGTGTAAATATTGCATCTGAAATAGAGCCTTTTAAAACGGCTATATCCATGAAATTTAATAGGGAATGGTATTTTATAATTTATGCAGTTTTACTTCTTTCTATTGGGCTCTTTATAGAAAGGTTTTTCTGTAGATTTATATGTCCATTAGGAGCTTTTATGGCTATTGGAGGGAAACTAAGGATATTTAAATCCTTAAAAAGAAGAGAAGAGTGCGGTAGTCCTTGTCAGCTTTGTTCTCATGAATGTCCAATAAATGCGATAAAGCCTACCGGCGAAATTATAATGGATGAATGCTTTTATTGTTTAGATTGTCAGTCATTATATAGTGACGAGCATAAATGCCCACCTCTAGTGAAGATAAGAAAGCAAACAGCTAGAAGTAATAAAACAATATTAACTCCTAATTTAGCCAAATAGGGATGTTACTATGTGCTTTATTAGTATGGGTTATATTCCCTTTTGAATATTTAGCTATTGATGAAATATCTATACGTAAAACATATTTAACAGAGACGGATTGTAATAAAAATTTAAATAAAAAGAATATTAAAAATAGAAATTGTATTCTTATTGATAAAAGAGTTGATTTTTCTTATGAAGAATGGGGTAATGATATTTGTTTTATGTCTGAAAATAAATGGGAAGGAAAATAGTTTATGAAGATAGTTCTAATTGAGCGTTAAAATAAGGTAATTTCTCTCTATTATGACAACCCATAATTACGATCCTTTCTCCTATTTGAAGCGCTTTTTGATATTTTCTTTCCAATTCTTTTGTAGAGTGCCCTTCAAATTTTTGTCCGCACATAAAGATTCCGTAATGAGCTTGAACAGTTCTAACTTTTTTACCTAAAAGCAGTCCATCTGCTATGGCAGCAAAACTAAATTCCTCTTGTTGAGTAACACTAATATTTTTACTAATAAGGAATTTTCTAACTTTGATCTCTGCTTCAATTATTAAATTCCAATATTCTGATTCTGAATTAGTTTTATTACCGCTTATAAAATAAAAAGCTTTACAGAAAATTAAAAATGTTAATTCTTCGATACTTTTACAGTTCCAAGCCTGTCTTTCTAGACTATTCCATACACTTGGCTTTAATTCCTGAAATATTCGAGGTATTCTATCAAAAAACATTCCGTGTAAATTAAGATCACTAACATTAGAATCTACGAGTTTTTCTTTGTGTATATCAATGCAAGCAGTCGAAAAACAAATGGGACATTGATCATCCTTATAAAGGTCTTTTTTGTATATATACGAACACCTATCCTGATCTTTATTTTTACCTTCACAAATAAAAAACGATGATTTTTTTTCGTTTTCATCAAATTGTTGTGCAATCCAGTTAAATCTATTCTGGAATTTAATAAATGATCTTCTATGACTCCATAGATCCCACTTTAAATCTTCAACTGGACCAAAAGTACTCCAATTTGAACTCACATCAATAATTATACATTTACTCTTATCTTTAGCACATCTTAAGCCTCGTCCTACAGACTGGCCCCATAATACCTTTGATAAAGTAGGTCTTAAATGAACTATAATATTACAATTAGGATTGTCCCATCCTTCAATTAAAACACCAACTGAAACTACTGCTTCAATTCTACCATTTAAATGATCAGATAGTATTCTATTTCTTTCTCCAGTAGGAGTTAAAGCTGTAAGAATGTCACTTTTTATACTTGCTTTTTTTAGAGTCTCAAGAGTTTTATTCGCTACTGCAACATCTGGACAAAACCAAGCAGAAATAGGCTTAGGCTTAACGTTATTTCTTTCTTCTTTATATATACATAGAGCATAATCAATCATTGATGATTTAATAATTGCATTTGATAAAACGGAAATTGGAAAATCTCCATTTTTAATTTCAGCATTATTTAAATTTAAATCATGGATAAAATGAGGTCTATATTCTGGTTTTACTAAAACTTTGTCTTCTATTAAAGTTTTAATATCAGCACAATCAACAATAGCATCAAATACTAAACCAAGTTGATCATTTTGATTGCCTGTCCTTCTTTCAGGAGATGCCGTTAGTCCCATTATATGACTAGTCTTCTTACCTTTTTCATCAAAAATATCTAATACTCTCTGATATGCTGACCCTATAGGAGAAACTCTATGAGCCTCATCAATAATTATTAAATCTACTTCAGGAATTAGTGAAGCAATAGCATATTTTGATCTTAGGTTTGTCGATAATATAATATCAGCTTCGCCAAAATATTTTATATCATCTGATATTCCAAGTTTACGTACCTTATGATTTATTTTTAATTCTCGTTCAAGTTGTTCTAATAGAACTATCCTATGACACAAAACCAATATTTTTTTATCTGTATAAAATTTTTTTATTATTTCACTAGCTAATACAGTTTTTCCTGCCCCTGTAGGAGCTTTTAAAATAAATTTTTTATGAGTTTTTCTGATTTCATCGTATTTATCTATTATCTCCGACTGCCACTTACGTAAAATCATAAAACATTAACCTATTATAGAATATATTACTTTTTAGCATTCCTGCTATGCAAAATTATAATATATATTATGTTTAAATTTTTACTACTTATTTTTATATTTTTATTGTTGAAATTGAAATAAATGAATTTATTCTTTTTTATTAAAACTATTATTGTAGGTGTAATATATGACAATTGCTAAAAGAAAGTTTGGAAATACAGGCCACTTAAGTTCTGCGGTAATATTTGGAGCTGCTGCTTTATGGAATGAGACACAATCAACTTCAGATAGAATTTTAGATTTGTTACTAGAGTATGAAATTAATCATATTGATGTAGCTGCGGCTTATGGAAATGCAGAATTACGTTTAGGGCCATGGATGCTTAATCATCGTAAATATTTTTTTCTTGCCACTAAAACTAACGAAAGAACTTATAAAGGCGCAAAGGAATCCATTATGCGCTCATTAGATCTCCTCAAAACAGATCATATTGATTTAATGCAATTACATGGTTTAACTAATCCTATAGAATGGGACCAAGCTATGGGAGAAAACGGAGCTCTAGAAGCGCTAATAGAAGCTAAATCAGAAGGTTTAGTAAAATTTATTGGTGTAACTGGGCATGGCTGGACAGTTGCAGCTATGCATCAGAAGAGTTTAGAACGTTATCATTTTGACTCTATACTTCTTCCATGGAATTGGTTTATGGCAAATTATAGAAATTACCCTAGAGATTTTCACAATATTTTAAATATATGCGCTAATAGAAATATTGCTGTTCAAACTATTAAAGCTGTTGCTAGAGGACCGTATGCAGCAGGTATGAAAAAAGTTTATACGCCCTGGTACCAACCTTTAGATGACAAATATAGTATTCAAAAATCGGTAGATTGGGTATTAAGCTATAAAGATGTTTTTTTAAATTCATTAGGGGATGTAAATATACTTCCTTTAGTTTTAGAAGCGGCGAGTAATATGGGGGAACGCCCATCTAATAAAGAGATGAATGATATGGCGGACAAAATGGGTTTAGCATCAATATTTGGAGTTTAATGGCGCGCCCGAGAGGATTCGAACCCCTGACCCTCTGATCCGTAATCAGATACTCTATCCAGCTGAGCTACGGGCGCAATAATTAAAGTAATTATAGTTTGATATTATCTATCAATCTTACTTCATCAATATATACAGCTATGAATAATCTTGCATTAGATTTATCATTATTACTTGTATTTTCTAAATTATGACTATTTCTAATTTCTATATAATCTATTTTATCTATCCCTGCATTGCCTAAATTTTTTTTAATCGAAGATATTGTTTCACTAATGTCAATATTATAAAAATTTTTTGCGGCCTCATTCATTACTAAGTTAATATTATTAGCTATATCGACTTGTTTAGAACTTAAATATTGGTTTCTTGACGATATCGCTAATCCATTACTATCTCTTACAGTATTGACTGGAATAATTTGACATGGAATATCTAGGTCCCTCACTAATGAAGTTATTATTAGTAATTGTTGATAATCTTTTTCCCCAAAAATTGCATAATCAGCTCCAGACTGAAGTAGTAACTTGGCAACTACTGTCGCCACTCCTTGAAAATGATTTTTTCTTTCTTTGCCGCATAATACTGAACTTAGTTTTGGAACATTTATAGTTAAATCAAAACCGTCTGGATAGATAGTTTCAGTTGAGGGAATATATACTATATCACAGCCTTTATCTTCCAAACGTTTAATATCTTCTATTTCTGATTTTGGATATTTGTCTAGGTCTTCATTAGCTCCAAATTGCATAGGGTTTACAAAAATTGTAGCCAAAACAATATTGGCATTTCTTTTTGCCTCAATTACTAATGCTTCATGTCCTTCGTGGATAGCACCCATAGTTGGAACTATTGCTAGCGAAGCTGCAGTATTTAATGGACCATTTCTGTGACGCGCAATTGCAGAATGTAAGCCTCTTAAATCTCTAATAACTTCTATGCTCATGATATCTCACCATAAAAAATCATTTAATAAATTCTTAATTTATCGTATTCTAATAAAGTGATTATTTGCACTAAGCAAGAAATTTTTTGATACGAGATAAAATATGGCATATAAAATAATAATTGCTTGGCTTATAAGCATAATAGTTTTATCAAAATCTGCTATAGCTATGGATGAAACAGATGGTTTTAAAGCAGCACCTGAAGGTTCTATTAGTAACCTTGGTAAGTCCAAAATTAATATAGCAAATAATTATATGGTTGTTACGGCAGATTATAGAGCTACTGAATCCGCTATAAGAATTTTAGAGCTTGGAGGCAGTGCAATTGATGCCGCTATATCTGCGCAAATGGTATTAAATTTAGTTGAGCCCCAATCTTCAGGTATTGGGGGTGGTGCATTTATATTATATTATGATGCTCATTCTAAGAGTTTAGAGGCTTGGGATGGAAGAGAGAAAGCGCCTGTAAATTATTCTCAAGATATTTTTTTAAATTCTGATGGTAAAAAGAAAGGTTTTATTGAAGCGGTTTCAGGAGGTCTAGCTGTAGGTGTTCCCTCTTTAGTCTCTACTATTGAAAGAGTGCACAATAAGCATGGTAAATTACCATGGAACTCTCTTTTTAAGGATGCAATTAATTACGCTGAAAATGGATTTATAATTGGTAAACGATTGGAAAAGCTTGTAGCTAGAGCTCCACATTTAAAAAATCAAAAATATGCTAAAGACTATTTTGAATTGGATAAGGGCGGATTAAAAGCAGGCATTTTAAAGACTAATCATGAATTTGGAGCAAGTCTTAGAGCTATAAAAGACGAAGGATCCAAAGCATTATTAAAAGGACAATTAGCAAATAATATATTATCTACGGTAGTTAATCACACTATGAATCCTGGAAGACTGGTTGAAGAAGACTTTAATTTAGTAAATCCAAAACTTACAGAACCTGTTTGCGGTAATTATCGAACCTGGAAAGTTTGTGGTATGGGCCCACCAAGTTCAGGAGGAATTACAGTTTTACAAATTTTAGGTATATTAAATAATTTTAATTTGAGTAATAATTCTGTAGACAATACGACTGTTTGGCACCTATTTTTAGAGGCTTCAAAATTAGCATATACGGATAGAGGTTATTACATAGCAGATAATGACTTTGTTAATGTCCCAATAAAAAAATTATTAGATCAAAAATATTTAAAAGAAAGGTCATTGCTAATCAAATATAATGATACGATAAAAAACCCGCAAAAAGGCGATTTTAAAAATAATGAAGCAAGTTTTTTGGGACAAGATATAACTAGTGAGAAGTCTTCTACTACGCACATTTCCATTATTGATAGCAGCGGAAACGGTATAGCTCTTACTTCTTCAATAGAGTTTATGTTCGGAAGTGGTTTAATGACATCAGGTTTTTTATTAAACAATCAGATGACTGATTTTTCATTTTATCCAAGAGATAAAAATGGCCATTTAATTGCTAATCGCCCTGAAGGAAAAAAGAAACCCCGTTCTTCTATGTCGCCTACATTTGTTTTTGACTCAAAGGGTGATTTAAGAATGGTTTTAGGCTCTCCAGGTGGGTCTCAAATTATTTGTTATGTTGCTGCATCATTGGTAAGATTGATAGACTTAAATATATCTCCAGAAAATATTACACAGTTACCAAATGTGTGTAATAGAGGATTTAAATCGTTTGTTGAAAAAGGAGAAAAAGGTGATATTCTATCTGATGAACTTATAAAATTAGGTCATGCAGTTAAAAGAAAAGACATGACAAGTGGTTTGCATATTATATATAAAGACTCTAAAGGCTATTTTCATGGTGTTGCCGATCAGAGGAGAGAGGGCACGGCTAAGGGAAACTAAATAAGATGAGGAAAGTATGAAATTAACAAATGAACAAATAAATTCTTTTAAAGAGTTGGGGTATGTATTTCTAGAGAATGTTTTTGACACAATAGAAATAGATAAAATGAATAAAGAACTACCTAGACTTTATAATTTAGACAAGGAACAAATTCAGCGTGAGAAAGATGGTAAAGCTGTGAGAACTGTCTTTGCTGCACACGAGTTAAGTGAAGTTTTTTCTAACCTTTCTAGGCATCCTAGGATTGTTGAGCCCGCTAAACAACTTTTAGGTGGAGATGTATATATTCATCAATTTAAAGTAAACGGAAAAGAAGCTTTTGATGGAGATCTTTGGCAGTGGCATCAAGATTATGGAACATGGAAAAATGATGATGGAATGCCAGAGGGTTTAGCTCTTAATGTGGGATTATTTTTGGATGACGTTACGCAATTTAATGGGCCATTAAATTTTATTCCTAGGTCTCATAGAGATGGATATATAGAAGCAAATCATGATATAACCACAACTTCTTATCCTTTGTGGACTATTAATAATGAGACTATTTCTAAATTAGTAGAAAAAGGTGGAATAGTTGCACCTCAAGGCAAAGCTGGTTCGATGATATTATTTGATTCTACTTTAGTACATGGATCACCATCTAATATGTCTCCATGGAGCAGAACTATAGTCTATATCTCTTTAAATAGAACCAGTAATTGTATAACTAAATTTAATAGACCAGAATATAAAGCACATAGAGATTTTACGCCTATTACTTGTGTGGATGATTCTTGTTTAAGATAATATAGAATAATAAAATTTAAATGAATCTAGATTTAACTGATCGATTAATTAAAAAACAAGAAGAAGGAAAATTATTTCGTATAGGAGTAATAGGTTTAGGTAAGTTTGCTACCATGTTTCTTTCACAGGCGAAAAATACACCTGGAATTGCAATTACTGCAATAGCGGATTTAGATTATAAAAAAGCAGAAGCTTCTTTAAGAACTGCAGGTTATGAGCAAGATTTAAATACATCTGGATATAATGATGCTCAAGTATTAAATCAGATATGGTATACAGACTCGGGTTTAAAGCTAGCTGAATGTGATCAATTAGACCTTGTAATCGAAGCCACAGGTAATCCAGAGGCTGCAGTAGACCACTGTCTTTCTGCGTTTAAGGCTAAGTCACATGTCGTTTTAGTAACAGTTGAAGCTGATATATTATGCGGGCCTGCAATTATAAAAAAAGCTAATGAAGCCGAAGTTATTTGTTCTATGGCTTATGGAGATCAACCTGCTTTAATTTGTGAATTAATTGATAGAATAAAAAGCTCGGGCTTCGAAGTTGTTTGTGCAGGAAAGGGTACAAAGTATTTACCTATATACCATAAAAGTACTCCATCAACAGTTTGGGATTATTATGGTTTAACTGAGCAAGAAGCAAATGCTGGAGGACTAAACCCTAAAATGTTTAATTCTTTTTTAGATGGCACTAAGTCTGCAATAGAAATGGGTGCTTTAGCTAATGCTACTGGGTTAACTGTCCCAGATGATGGATTACTTTTCCCACCTGTAGGAACGTCTTCTCTTTCAAAAATTTTAAAACCGAAAGAATCTGGAGGAGTTCTATCTAGTTCAGGATCTGTTGAGGTAGTGTCATCTCTAAATAGAGATGGTACAGAAATACCAGATAATTTGCGATGGGGAGTATTTGTTGTTTTTAAATCTAATTCTAAATATACGGAGCAATGCTTTAGAGAATATGGAGTTCCAGTGGACGAAAGCGGAGAATTTGCCTCTTTATGGAGACCAATTCATTTAATAGGTTCTGAATTAGGTTTTAGTGTTGCTACAGCTTTACTGGATAACAGGTCTACGGGATCAACCAAAGAGTTTACTGGTGATGCCGTATCTGTTGCAAAAAGAAATTTAAAAGCGGGAGAATTTTTGGATGGCGAAGGGGGAACGACAGTATGGGGAAAACTAATCCCAGCCTCCAAATCTATTTCTTTAAACGCTTTACCTATAGGTTTAGCCCATAACGTTAAACTTATAAATGACGTACCGGAAGGACAAGTGGTCTCTCAAAAAGATATAAGTTCTATTAAAGTATCTAATGCCTATACATTAAGAAAAGAAATGGAAGCTGATTTTATAGAAAGTCATAAAAATTGAAATTTGACTTAATTCCTTACAAAGGTTTTTTTCCTAAAATAGGAAAAGATGTGGTTGGAGCGAGTACTTCAACTGTGATTGGAAACACAGTATTAGGCTCAGAGTGTATTCTTAAAGATAGAGTTGTCTTGAGAGGCGATGGAGCAGAAATAATTGCTGGCAAAGAAGTTGTATTTTTAGATAGAAGCACTGTACATGTAGCTAGCGATTTAATGGGCTCATATATTGGCGATGGCTCAATTATTGGCAGGTTTTCTCTTGTTCACGCCTGTAAAATAGGAAAATCTGTAATTCTCGGAGATCAAGCCATTGTTATGGATGGGTCTGAAGTAGGTGATAATTGTATTATTGCTGCAAATTCTTTAATACCTCCTGGAAAAACTTTTCCTAATAATTCAATAATATCAGGTGCACCAGCTAAAATAATTGGAACAACTGAAAATAAAAGTTTTAGAAAATACAGATTTGAAATTTTAAATAATGAGTATTTACTTGATAGCATTGTTAGAAGTAACGCAGAAGGAGATGACCCATTGGCAGAGCTTGGTTTAGATCCATGGGTAAATTATAAAGTGGGATTAGAGAGAATTAGTTCTAGAGCATTTGTTGCTCCTGATGCAATTATAAGAGGAGATGTTACTGTAAAAGATAAAGCTAGTTTATGGTTTGCTACAATTATTTCTTCATTGCCTGGAGGAAATATTTTTATAGGAGAAGGCTCTAACATTCAAGATAATACTATAATTGATGTAGGAGAAAATTCTCTGGTTATAGGTAAAAAAGTCACGGTAGGACATAATGTAAGGTTAGGGGCATGCACTATAGGGGATAACTGCTTAATTGGGATGGGATGCACTATTGAGGATGATGCTATAATTGAAGAAGATGCTTTTGTTGGTGCTCGTGCAATTGTTAAAGCAGGAACTGTAGTAAAGGCTAATACGATATTTGCAGGTAGGCCAGCTAATTATTTTAGAGATGTAAAAGATGAGGAAGCTAATTTTTTTAAGATGGGTCAAAAAATATACGAGGGGTTTGCAGAAGATTATATTAAAGAACTGGGTCCATATAAAGCACAGGATAAAAATTAATGTTATTTATGACGTTAATAAAATTATTAGTCATCGCAGCTGTTTTAATTATATTGAGAATTCTTTTTCCTACATTAGTAAAAGGCTTTAAAAGAATATTATTTATTATAATCGTTTCTATGATAATTTTTGCAGTTGTTGTTATGTATGCATCTTAAATAGAATATATTCTTTCTTTATTTATATTTAATATCCAACTCTTATTTTTTTATAAAAATAAATCTCTATAAAAACTACATTTTTAATAGATAGAACCTTTATAAGAATAATTAAAATAAGGATTATTAAACTTATATGGAGGTAAAATGGATAGTTCTGAAAATAAAGGTTTATTGGCAACATTTTTATTATTAGTAGCCCTTTTCTTATTTGGATATTACGGGAAAGATCATCAGTCTGATAGTTCTTCAAATTTATTACATGTAGAGGATAACCAATTGTTAATTAATAAAGATAAAGAATAATAATAGAACAAAAATGTAATATGTGATCGGAGAATAATGGTATTAGATATATTATATAAAATATGCTTAGTCCTAATATTTATTTTAGTGACTTTATGGTTTTTTTTACATTTATATCATATGGGATCATATCCTGAACCTGACTTCTCCTTTTATTATGAAGAACTTTCTCCGGTTACAGAAAATATTATTGCCTATCAAAATGAAAGTAATATTAATAAGTAACTATTTTTTTCTCCATTTCCAAGGCTCTAAAAAATCTCCTTGCCATAAACCCTTATTATTATTTTTTGCCCATTCCTCTTCACCAATATAGTCTTTGGAGTACTTTCTGAATGCAAGTGCCCAGCCATTTTTAACTAGCCATCTATTAATATTTATTTCATTAATGAAACATGTACCAATTAGTCTCTTATATCTATCTTTTCCATGAATAAGGCATTTTATTGGCTTATTATTTATAATATTTATTAAGGCTAACTTTGCTTTTACACCACACTGATAATTTTCATCTTTATTATTTTTGCAAAGTTGTTTTATTTCAGGAGTATCTATTCCATGTAGCCTAATTTTTTTATTATTAAATTTAATAGTATCTCCATCAACAACTATAACAGCAGTGTCAGAAAAAATTTCTTCTTTTGCTGATATTTGAGGAATATAAAAAAGACCAAATATAAAAAATATCAAATATATATATTTAAACAGAATTATCATTTTAACTTTTTTTAAGGTAAGCAAACTCTTCCTCCGTCTGTAACTAAGGTTTGCCCTGTTGTAAAATCTGATTTTTCGGATAGAAGATAACTTACAGTATTTGCTATATCTTGAGTTTGCCCAATTCTTTGAAGCGGCGTATTTTCAACGATATTTTTTCTTGCTTTTTTATCAAGGGATTCAATCATATCTGTTTCAATTAATCCGGGGGCAACAGAGTTTATTCTTACATGAGGTGCAACAGCGGAAGATAAATTTCTTACTAAAGCAATTACTGCTGCTTTTGATGTTCCATAAGTTATCATATTTGGTCTCATTCCAATTCCAGCTACAGAAGTGATACAAACTATTCTGCCGAATTTTCTTTTCATCATTCCTGGTAAAACTTCTTTTATTGGTAAAAGAGTGCCATCTACATTTGTTGCCATTGTCTCTTTCCATACTTTATAATCGAGTTCTAAAGGATTTTTTGAAAGTTTTGCAATACCAGCATTTGTAACTAATAAATCTATAGGTCCCAGTTTACTCTCTGTGCTTTCTATTAATCTTTTAACCTCTTTTTCTTTAGATATATTTGCTTTAAAAATAATAGATTTTGTACCCATTTCATTTACTAGATTTTGTGTTTCTTTTGCTGATTTAATATTAGAATTATAATTTATAGATATTGAAGCACCATTTTTTGCTAATTCTATTGCTATTGCTCTTCCAATACCTCTCGATGCTCCGGTAATTAATGCAACTTTTCCTTTAAATTCACTGGCATTCATTTTAATATACTCCCTATAATTATTTGAAATATTACGTTAACAAATAAAACAAAATTGTTAAGGAAAATTGATGAAAAAATTATCTATTGCTATTAGCTTTTTATTATTGTTTTTTACTAATTCTTCTTTAAGTAATTCTTTAGATGGAGCAATTTCTAATCCGGATAGAACTCCAGAATATATGGAAAGAGATAAATATAGGCATCCTAAAGAGACACTTAATTTCTTTGGCATAGAACCTACAATGTCTGTTATAGAACTTTGGCAAAGTCGTGGATGGTATAGTGAAATTTTATTACCTTTCCTAGCAAGTCAAGGAACATTTATGGCAGCTGATTTTGATCCTAATTATGCAGCATGGACGCCTAAGGCGATAAAACGCAATGCTGAGAATAGAGCTAAAAGTAAAATTTTATCTGATATGAAAATGATTACTCTTTATATAGATGATAAACCGTTATATGAGGCTGATTCAGTTGATATGGTATTAACCTTTAGAAATTTGCATAATTGGTTGAAAGCAGGGCTATTGATGGATGTTTTTAATAAATCCTATAAAGTTCTTAAGCCTAGAGGGGTTTTTGGGGTTGTAGAACATAGAGCGTTGCCAGGAACATCAATCGACGATATGAAGAAAAGCGGGTATGTAACAGAAAAATTAGCTATAGAATATGCTGAAAAAGCAGGCTTTATATTAATCGCTAAGAGTGAAATTAATGCTAATCCAAAAGACGGAACTATTCATCCAAAAGGGGTTTGGACTTTACCCCCTTCGCTTAGACTGGGAGAGGAAGATAAAGATAAATATCTTAATATAGGTGAAAGCGATCGAATGACATTAAAATTTATTAAACCAGAATAGCTTATTATTTTTTAAACATATCTTTTAAAGGTGAAAAATATATTAGCGTTAAAATAGCACCATCTGTGATAGTAGCAATATATTGTAGTATGTATGTTATCTGATCTATAATTTGAATTTTTCCTAAATAAAGACAAATTATATAACCTAATATAGTTAATAAAAATAAAGATTTACCAAGAGGTTTAAAATTATATAAACAGTAAACAGCAACTATATACATTAGTAATATAACTACGACTAATGCAATGCCAAATTGAGTGTCAAAAAAACCTGGTGCTAGAGTTTGTTTAAGGTCAATAAGTTTTGTTGATTGATAAATTGAAGAAAAAATAATTAGTATAAATATGCCTATATTTAATAAAATTAAATTTCTAAATATTCTTTTTAAATCCATATTATTATTTCTCTATTTTTTTTTCACAAAAGGGAAGTAGTAACTACTTCCCTTCGTGATGATTGAAATTATAAATATTCAATATTCTATAAAGAAGCTAATATGAGGCTTTCCCTATATCTATTTATTATATTGAATAAATTTAAATTATAATCCATATCACTAGACATTGGACCACCTCCTTTCGTTAATTAATAATAAAATAAATGTATGTCTATTTGATATGCTATTCAAGCTGATATTCTTTTATAAGGATATTCCTTAAATAACTCTGATTTAAATCTTAGACCATGTCCCGGTTTATTTGGTGGGGTAGATTTCCCATTCAAAGGTATAATAGGTTCTTCCCACAAATGATTATACCAGCCCATATGTTCAAGCCATGATGGATTAAGTATTGAAGCATTTAAATGTGTATTCAATTCCATAAATAAATGAGGTGCAATTTTTATATTATTTTTATGGGCCATATCAGCAATAACTCTTAGTTCTGTAAAGCCACCGCGCATTAGATCTGGTTGCAAATTAGATACGATACTATTTTCCATGAAAAACTTCATATCATGGTGTGTAAAATGATTTTCGCCAGTAGCTATAGGAGTTTTTATTGCATTCGCAATTTTTTTATAACCTTCAAAATCGTCAGCAATTACAGGTTCTTCTAAAAATTCTATATCATATTGCTCTATGGCTTGACCAAATTTTATAGCTTCATCAGCGCTCCAACCTTGATTGACATCAATCATAATTTTTATATCTTTACCTAATTCCTCTCTCATATCCTTTACATTTGTTACATCTTCTTCATGTGTAAAGCCCCAAGCTACTTGCATCTTTATTGCTGTATAACCTTCAGATACAAATTTTTTTGCTTTTTCAATCATGCCATCATGACCAAGACCTCTATAACAACCAGACCCATAAACTGGTAAAGGGTTATCAGAACCTCCCCATAGCTTCCAAAGCGGTTGTTTTTTAAACTTACCTAGTAAATCCCATAGAGCAATATCTATTGCTGATATGCCCATAACTGTAATGCCCATTCTTCCTTGAATGAAAGTAGCATTCCACATTTCTGTCCATAGCTTTTCAACATTTTCAGCGTTCTTCCCAATTAATAGAGGTTTTAACATTTCGTGAATGCACATCTCTATAGTTTCCATTCCTCCGGCTATTGGGTGAAGATAGCCCATTCCTACTAAACCAGCAGATGTTTCTATTTCTAATATTAATAAATCAATCTTTTGCATAGCAACAAAACCTATTTTAGGTGGGTCTTCAAAAGGCACCGAAATAAGTGTTGTTTTTATATCAGTAATTATCATTTACCATCCCTTTCTAATTTTTTTAAAAAGCTAATAATGCCTTCTGTAGTTTCTTTTGGTGCTTCTTGTTGGACCCAGTGACCTGCTTTTTCAATAACCATTTTTCCATAAAAGTCATTACAATGCTTTCCAGGATTCTCATAAAAATCGTATCCTTTTATAAATTTTCTTATACTGTCTTTTCCACCTCCTATAAAAAAACTAGGCACTTCTATTTTTAATTCAGATAACTCTGGAATATTTTCCCAATCTCTATCTTGATTTCTATATCTATTTATGGGTCCCCTAAATCCGCTATTAGTAAATTCATTTATATAAAAATTTAAGTCTTCTTCAGTTAACCAACTAGGAAATGGATTTGGATCTATAAGTCCGTCTAATAATTCACTATTTTTATCAAAATTAGTTTTTACTTTAGCATCGTGGCCTTCTGCAGAAATCCAATAATATATTTTTCTTAAAGAGACACCTATATTTCTTTCAAGCTCTTCTTCTGCAACGCCCTCTTTTTCAAAATATGTTTGGTAAAAAAAGTTATCTTTATACATATTTCTCCATAATTGAGAATTTGAGATAGTTCCTCTCCTCGCATGAGGTACGCTTAGACCTATAACAGCTTTAACTTTATTAGGATGTAATGCTGCTGTATTCCAACATATAGGTGCTCCCCAATCATGACCTATTAGTATAGCTTTTTCTACATTTTCTTCTTTTATTATTCCTAAAATATCATTTACAATTGATAGCATATCATATTTTTCTACTTCCTTTGGCTTAGAGCTTTTCCCGTAACCTCTTACATCTATAGCTAGGACTTTATAACCAAGGTCTGCTATTGGTTTAATTTGATGACGCCAGGAATACCAAGATTCTGGCCATCCATGTACCATAATTATTAGTGGCCCTTCGCCGTATTCAACTGTAAATATATTTATATCATCGAGTGCAAATGTTTTTGTTTTTAATCCATCTATCATTTTATATAGCCTTATTTATATTATATTAATTATTTTAAAAACTGATTTAAGTTTGGTTTGAAATAATGAGGCCCTTTCATAACCTTTCCGTTTTCATTATAAATTGGCTTATTATCTTCACCTAATTTGCTCATATTAGATTCTTGCACTTCATTGAAACATTTATCAAGATCTATTCCAAATGCATGACCAGCACCATAAGTTACATAGAGGATATCTGTTAATGCATCGGCAACTTCAACTATATTTCTATCTTTTATAGCTTCTTGGAGTTCTGCTAACTCCTCTTGGATTAAATCATATCTAAGTTTAATTATTTTATCATCTGGAAATTCCGTTTTATTTTTTACTTCTTGTCCAAACGTTTTCATAAATAGTGATACTTTTTGAAAATTACTCATTCCATCTCCTAAAAAAATTGGTGCACCTGGTAGGACTTGAACCTACGACCTTTGCCTTCGGAGGGCAACACTCTAATCCAGCTGAGCTACAGGTGCACATTTATATTTATTCACTATAATATATAAATTAGTTTTTTATATTATAATTTTTTGTTTAAGGTAATTATATGAATGATTCTAATAAAAAATACTTATGGAGTTGCATCCAGCAAGCAGGAGATTATTTGAATGGGCAATTACCCTCTCACCCTAACCATCCTAAAGGGAGGAATGCTTATGCTCATGTTGCTATATGTATTAAAAATAAATTTAATATTAGTTATAAAGATATCGATGATAATAAATTGAAAGAAGTTATCGATTATATTGAATACTTAAAAGATAATCCCAGCTAGTAATTTATATTATTCCCATATCCTGTCAGAGTATCTATTTAATGCTGTAATCCTTTTTATAGGAATATTAATTTCTCTATTATATACTTCTTCGTTTAACCACTTTACCTCAGTTTCGTAATCATCAGTTTCTGTCCACCAAACTTTACCATTTAAGAGGTCTGCCGGCCTCCATTTATAGCCTTTTCTTCTCAAAACGTTTCTTTTGTTATAGGGTGCATCTATTGCTTTAATTAGAAAACTAGGAGTTGATGCATATTCCCTTAATGCCGAAAAAACAGTTTTCTTTTTTTTAGGTAACGTTTCAGATAATAACGCTAAACATGCTTCACAATCATTAAATGCATCATGACCATCATAAAACCATCCATAATTTGCTCCTAAGTTTTCTAATTTTGCGGATCCAAAGCCTTCCTGTAGCCAATCAATGGATTTAAATGTGCATGCCCAAGAGATATTTTTAAAACATTCCCAGTGTTGTTCCACCATCTGTCTATCATAAGAAGCATTATGAGCTATAATTAAATCTACATTATTAACTACTTTTTCAATGTCTTCATGATTAATATTTTTGTTTTTGACCATTTCATTTGTTATACCTGTAATTAGAGAAGCTTCTTTTGTTATAGGGATTCTAGGTTCTCTTAAACCATTAAAAGATTCTTCTTTTTTTATACTTAATATTTTTCCTGAAGGTATTTCATATTCAAATGGTAAAAGAGCTAATTGAATTACGTCATCATGCCCAATTGATAATCCAGTTGCTTCAACATCTATTACTATTCCTTTTTTAATTTCGCCAGAAGAAGGGTCATTATATTTTTTAGGTAAATGCAGTTTACGTATCAACTTCCAATCAGATTTATCAACATCTGTACTAATTATTTCTTCAATATTATTTTTATAATGGCTAAATTTATTCATAGTTATAAAAGGTACCTTTAAATTTAATCATCTTTTTTACTTATATTTAAAAATTTATCATCTTTATCATCATAGCTTAAAATTTCTCCATTTTCTAAATCAAACCACCATCCAAAAATATTTAATTTTTTATCTTTTATTGATTTGAGAACCCAAGGAAATGTATAGAGGTTTTTTATAGAATTTTTGATAGACTCTTTTTCTACTATATGCTGTAGAGATTCATTCTTGTCATTCAAGTTAATATTATTTTTGACTTTTGCAGCTATATTCACCCAGTTTCCTATAAATTCTCTTTTAGTTTCTTCTGTTTCAATTTTATTTTTATCTTCAGTAAATGTTTTACATAATGCTGAAATGCCTCCACAATGTGCGTGACCTAAAATTATAATATTTTCAACTTTTAAATCACGTACCGCATATTCTATAGCAGAACTGACACCATGAAGACCTCCGTCTGGATTATACTCTGGTACTAAATTAGCTACATTTCTTATTGCAAATATTTCCCCGGGTTTAGCCTGAAATAATATAGCAGGGTCTACTCTTGAATCAGAACAAGCTATCACCAATGTTTTAGGTTTTTGGCCATCTTTTACCAGGCTCATAATGGTTGATCTATCTCTTTCGTAATAATGTTTTTTAAAATTTTTAAATCCTTTTATCAGAGAGTCCGTCATTTATTTTGTTGCAACCTTTCTTAAAATTTATCTAATAATATTATAAGTTTTTATTACTTTTCTTTTTATTATAGGTAAAGTTAGCATAAATGATGCTAGCCAAATACCATGACTATATCTAGCCACACCTTCATAAAATAAAAACACTAGATGCCCAGAAATTAATGAAAAAGCAAATATTTTATTTTTAAAGGATAATTGCTTACTAAAAATAATATATATTAAACAACCTAAAATAAAAATATACCAGGGCTCTGTATAAGAAACCCATACACCAATATGGTTTACAATATGATTACAGCTTTCAGGAAAATTATGAAAACACTCTAGCCATTTATTTGGACCATTTCTCATATTATTGCCTATAGTTGCAGAATTAGTAATGGGAACAAATTTATTACCAAAAAAGAGATTATGATATGTAATTAAAAGAATAGGGCAAAAGCCTATACTTAGAGGAAAAACTTTTATTAAATTGTTTGTGTAAGTCAGATAAATGGATAGGCTAAATAGTAGTATAGCTATTGCGGGTAAAAAGTTTGGGCGTAAAGAAATTGCTATAGCTAAACAAAAACCAGCTTTTATTAATTCATTGTTTTTATAGTTGTTATCTTCTCTCCATAGATAATTAAAAGCAGCTATCAGTGCGGAAATAGCTATTCCTGCTCCAAAGCCTTCAATAGTATATTTAGCTAAATAAATTTGAAAAAAACCAAAAGCTTCAAATATCGGAATTATAAAAAAACAACCTAGCATAATTAATTCCCATTTTTTATTAAAAATTCTTTGGAGTAGAGATCTAATTACTAAAGGGGTTAAAGAGATTATAATTAACAAGCCAAATATACTTTCTCCGAAGAAAATCATTGAAATAGATAGTAAATACCTCATTCCTGGCATCATATAAAAAATATCTTCACCCCCTCTAAACCATTCACTGTAGTTTTTATTGTAGAGAGCTTCTAACATTTCACGTGCAAAAGAATAATGCGTTAATCCATCATTTCCCCTTCCCATATAGGGCATTCCTGAAAAACTTGAGGGGTAGTTACCCCTATAATATTGATCAGCCATATAAATTAAAATGCAAAGGACAGATAATGAAATTAGCGAAATATCATATCTATTCAAATTAGTTAGTAATAATATAATTACTAAAGCAGAAAAAATGCACAGCATATAAAATAAACTATTCTTAGTATTATTTACTTTCATACTAAGCTGATTGTCTTTATCAAAATCTAATGCGTAAATTTTTATATAATTATCATTATGTAAATAATTTTTATTTAATATTATACATTTTTTTTCTTTAGAAAAATATTGTATCCATTCGCTATTTTCTTCTATGAATAATTTTCCCGACCAACATAGTTTTTGATTAATAAAACTATCAGGAAGTAAAAACGAAAAAATTATAGGGTAATAGGCGCCAGAAGACCCAAGGTTATTTCCAAAATAATTATATTTAGCATTATTTAATACTCCAACCCTCATATCAAATCTATTTTTAAAATTTATATTTTCAATAGACCTTGTCATTTTAGGGCTATCAAAAAAAGAATCTGCAGAAAAAGCCCAAGGATTATTAGTTGCTTGAGTATTATTAGGGTAAGCTTTAAATGGGCTATCTAACTTAGCCCATTCAATTTTTGCTATTTTGGCAACTTTTTTTGGCAAATATTCTTCTAAATAAATATCGTCCGGAGAGTAAATTTGTTCTCCTAAATGAATGGTATCCTTAAGTAAACTTGCTTTTATTAAATTTAAGCAAAATATGAGTGCTATTGATATAATTAATGTTTTGATTGTAATTTTTGTTTTATTTAAAATAATTGCGTATAAAATTACCAAAATGGCAATAAATGCACTCCAGCTAGCGAGTGGCAAACCAAAACATAATATAATTAATGATAATAATATTATGTTTAAAAAATATTTTTTCATTATTTAATATTTTTCCAATAATTATATGCGGCTATGATCATATCCTTATCTGAAAGCGCAGGCTTCCATCCAATCTTAGAATATGTATCTGAAATATCAACGATATAATTTTTATCTGCAATTTTATATTGTTCTTTATGAAGTATCGGCCACCCTAATTTTTCTAAAATACTTAAACATATTTTTACCGGATATGCAGGTAAAGGTATTACAAGAGACCGAGAATTCACTTTTTTAATTAGAGAATTTATTAAGGTTTTAACATTTGGACCAATTTTAGACCCTAAATTTAATTCATAATTAGGAAAATTTTTTTCTACAGATAGAATTGCAGCTTCACTGCAATCTTTAACTGAAACCATTTGATAGCAATTTTTTCCATTTCCTATCAAGGGAACTGGCATGCCGTTAAATATAGAGGTAAATAATTTTTTCATAACACCTAAACGCCCTTTTCCCATAATTAGTCTTGGTCTAAGAATTGTAATAGGTAATCCTTTTTTTCTTGCCAAAAAACACAGTTTTTCTGCTTCTAATTTGCTTTTACCATATGGACCTATGGGGTTTTTAGGGTGATTAGCCGTAACAGGAATGAAATTTGGAATTCCATAAACCATATCAGTCGAAAAGAATACAAGTCCTTTAACTTTATTTTCCAAACAGTTATTAATTACATTTTTAGTTCCTATGACATTAACTGATCTAAACCAAGATAACTTGTCACTATAAGGTATTTTTAGATGATATTGTCTTGCAGCTAAATGTATTATGATATCGTTTTTTTTAAATTCAGGTAATATATTTTTAGATATATCACACGACACTTTTTTAACGTTTAATGTTACTTTTGTAAGTGAGTCTTTTAAATCCGCTATAATTATTTTTGAATTAGGCACTTTACGATCAATCAAGTCTTCAGCTATTTTTAATCCTGTAAAACCTGCTCCACCAATTAGTATCCATCTAGACATAGTTAATTTACTCTAGATGAAAATGCTAATATAATTAATCCCAATGTAATAAATATTAGTGCAATAATTCTAGTCATATTGACATTTTCTTGAAAAATAAGCCATGCTAAAATTGTAACTACGATATATCCTAAAGCTTGGAAGGGATAAGCCAAACTCACATCTACTTTAGATAAAACCCATAGCCATAAAATAATAGATATTCCATATGAAATAAAACCAGATATAATATATGGGTTTAAAGCTATAGATAAAAACGTCTGCATTATATTATTTTTTAAATCTATATTACTAAAATTTTTCATTCCTGCTTTTAATAATATTTGTGCTAGAGCATTTAATAAAACGCTTGATACTATAACAATTAAATTAGTTAATATCATTATTTGTAAGTTCCAAAAATAATTCTTCTAAATCTGGCTCTTTCGAATTAATAGACTTTATTTTCAATCCACTTTTATAAATTTTTTCTATAATTTCACCTTCATTTATCTTACTCGGTTTAAAGGATATTTTGATAAGGTTTTTATTTAGGGCTATGATATCTAAATCTTTTAATTTAAAACTTTTTGCGTTATTTTCTTCTAATAAAATTATTAATTCCTTTTTATCTAATTTATGAATCATTTCATTAGTTTGGCCTTCAGCCACTATTTCTCCTTTATTTACAATAGCTAAAGTATCACACATAGCTTCTGCCTCTTCTAGATAATGTGTAGTTAAAATTATTGTTACACCCGCTTCATTAAGTTTTTTTACTTCTTTCCATAGAGATTGCCGAAGTGCCACATCCACACCAGCAGTAGGTTCATCTAATATTAAAATAGGTGGTCTATGAACCATTGCTTTACCAATCATCAGTCTTCTTCGCATTCCTCCTGAAAGACTTCTTGCATAGGCATCTGCTTTATCTAATAATCCGATAGACTCTAATATTTCATCTACGCAATTTTCTTTTTTGGGTACACCATAGAACCCACTTTGATATTCTAAAGTTTCTCTGGGTGTAAAAAAAGGGTCTAATATTAGTTCTTGAGGTACAACGCCTATAGATAGCTTTGCATTTCTTTCATTATGATCAATATCATTTCCCCACACGCTAACTTTTCCCTCAGTTTTTTTGACGAGTCCAGCGATGATATTAATTAAAGTAGATTTGCCTGCACCGTTTGCTCCCAATAATCCAAATATTGACTGTTTAGGAATATTTAAATCTATACCTTTTAGAGCCTCAAATGCATTAGGTTTTTTATAATTATAAATTTTTTTTAAACCATTTATTTCAATAGCAAAATTTTTATTATCCATAGCCATTTATTTTATTCTTTTATATAATGTATTTATTTGACATAAGTGTCGGTAACATTTTCAGTCATTTAATTCAATATATTATAAGAAGGTTTTTAATTATGGAAACAAATACCCAAAAAAAACAAGAAGGAAAAATAGTGAAAGTTGTGTGCTCTGGGGGTGAGGATGGAGATGGCCATCCAAAAATTTACTTAACTATAGGAGCAAACGAGCAATCTATTTCTTGTCCATATTGTGGAAAAGTCTTTAAAAAGTCTTCCGCACTTTAATAAATTTTAGAGCTATCAAAACTCCTATAAAAGCTAAAAATGAAGAAAATAAAAAAGATTTGTTATAAAATAGTTTATATAAATCTCCTGATGCTGCAATTGATATCGCTAAGAATGCTCCCATAGAAATAGCTGAATATAAAGCTTGGCTTTTTGCTTGAGCTCTTACGGGCATAATATCTGATATAAAGCTAATGGCTGCAAGATGGGTAAGACCAAATGTAAAAGCATGAAGTATTTGAATTGATGCTATAAATAAGACACTATCTGCAAACACCATTAATGACCACCTTATAATTGCAATAATACCTGCAAGAATTAAAAAATTTTTTGGAGATGTATAATTCTTAAATTTATAGAAATAAGCTAAAAGAAAAATTTCAAAAATAACACCTTCTGCCCATAGCGCGCCAATTATGGTTTCTGATATACCAATACTTTTCCAATAAATTGTCGAAAAGCTGTAATATAAACCATGACTACTTTGAATAGCGCCGCAAGCAAGTAAAAATGGAAAAAAATTTCTATTTTTTAATAGAGAATAAGTACTTATTTTTTTTCTTGCAGGTAAAGAATTAATTGTTGGCATGTATATTATAGATATAAATAAAAATAATGCTCCTATGGTCATCAATACGGGTACATATTCTAAGCCATACTTTTCTATAATAATTCCTCCAAAAAATGCAACTATAATAAAAGATACAGATCCCCATAATCTCGTATTCCCATAATCAAAGTTATGTTTTTTAATTGCAGTAGTTGTTATGCTTTCAGTTAAAGGCATCAAAGGAGCAAATAATGCCCAACTTAAAATTGACATAAACGCAATTAAGTATATTGAATTAAGTATATTCAACGAGAACAATATAATGGTAGAAAAAAATGCTAGATAAAGCATTGGTATTTTTCTATCCCCATACTTGTCACCTAGACCAGCAAAAAAAGGATTAGAAAATAATTTTGTTAAAACAGAGGCTGCCAAAATTATAGCAATATATCTTTCTGTAAAGCCTTTTGAAGATAGCCATAAAGGAAAAAAGGGTGCATTTATTCCAATAACCATAAATATTGAAAAATAAACTAAAGAAAATTTTGCTGATATATTCTTAAAAATCATTATATGAAATAGCAATATTTTCTTTTATTTAGCAAGCTAAAATTAATAATGATTTATAGAATTTTAATCTATTAAATGATATTTGTATAAAATAGGAAAAAATTTATGCTAATTGAAGATAAAGAAAATTCTACAAATAAATCATTAACGTTGGTTGATGGCTCTGGTTTTATTTTTAGGGCTTACTATGCGCTTCCTCCATTAACTAGAAAAGATGGAACTCCTATAAATGCTGTGATGGGATACTGTAATATGATTTGGCGACTTATGGCTGAAACCAAAACAGATTATTTGGCAGTAATATTTGATACTGCTTCAAAATCTTTTAGAAATGAAATTTTTAAAGAATATAAAGCAAATAGATCTGATGCTCCAGAAGACTTAATACCTCAATTTTCTTTGATAAGAGAGGCTACAGAAGCTTTTAATATTCCATATATAGAATTAAAAGGTTATGAGGCTGACGATATAATAGCTACATATTCTAACCAAGCCTCTAAAGCCGGTTGGAAAGTAGATATAATTTCATCCGATAAAGATCTTATGCAATTAGTTAATGATAACGTAAAAATGATCGATCCAATGAAAATGGTTAATATTGGAAAAGAAGAAGTATTTAAAAAATTTGGCGTTTACCCTAATAAAGTAATAGATGTTCAAGCATTAGCAGGAGATAGTACTGATAATATCCCTGGTGTGCCTGGTATAGGAATTAAAACTGCTGCTGAATTAATAAACGAATATGGTGATTTAGATTCTTTGCTAAAAAGAGCCCCAGAAATTAAACAACCGAAGAGAAGAGAAAATTTAATTAATTTTTCAGATTTAGCCAGAATAAGTATGAAGTTAGTTAAATTAGATGATGGCATTAAAGATATTGATAGCTTTCATAATTTTCAAAGAAGAGATATTGATATAAAAAAACTTAAAAACTTTTTAGTAACGCAAGGTTTTAATAGTTTAATCGGGAGATTACCTGATGAAGATAATTTTAATAATAGTAAAAGTGCTTACGTGGCTTTACCAGAAGATAATCACGATGAAACTGACTCAGCTGAAATAATAAATACATATCAGCTTGTTACAGATGAGGACATTTTATTAAGTTGGGTTAAAAATATAGAGAATAAAGGTATAGTTTCTGTGGATACTGAAACAACTTCTATAGATTCAGTATCTGCTAAATTGGTAGGAATTTCTCTAGCTATAGAACCTGGTAATGCAATTTATATTCCTTTAAATCATAAATCTAAAGAAGGCGAATTTACCTCAAAAACAATAAAACAATTAGATGAAGGCGTTGTTCTATCTTTACTTAAGCCCATATTAGAAAATCCTAGTATCATTAAAATAGGTCAAAATATTAAATATGATATGACTGTATTATATAATGCTGGGAATATAAATATTAATTCTTATCACGACACAATGTTAATGTCATTTGTCCTTGATGCCGGAAAACGGTCCGGTCATGGAATGGACTCACTTGCTAAAACTCATCTAGATATTACTTCTATTAGTTATTCTGACATAACAGGAAAAGGAAAAGATCAAGTAACTTTTGACTATGTTGAATTAGATGTTGCGACTGAATATGCGGCACAAGACGCAGATATTACTCTTCGTTTATATCATTTTTTGAGAAATAGGCTGGTTAAAGAAAATATGGTTTCCCTCTATGAAACGATAGAACGGCCTTTGCCTAAAGTGATTGCAAATATGGAAAGAAATGGTGTTGGAATTGATCCAATTTATTTAAAAAACTTAAGCAATAAATTTATATCTAAAATGAGGCCAATTCAGGAAAATATTTTTAAGTTGGCAGGTGAGGAATTCAATATTTCTTCTCCAAAACAATTAGGGGAGATATTATATAATAAATTAGGACTTAAAGGAGGCAAAAAAGGAAAGTCTGGTTTGTATTCCACTTCTGCAGCCGTTTTAGAAAAATTAAGTCAAGAGGGTAATGAGATCTGTGAGTTAATTTTAAATTGGAGGGCTTTACAAAAATTAAAGAGCACATATTCAGATGCTTTGGTTGATCAAATAAACCCCTCTACTAAAAGGGTCCATACTCACTTTCAGATGACAGGTGCTATGACTGGGAGATTCTCTTCTAGTAATCCTAATTTACAGAATATTCCTATAAAATCTGAAGATGGAAGAGCCATAAGAAGAGCTTTTATTGCTAAAAAAGGCATGAAGATAGTTGCTTGCGATTATTCACAAATCGAATTAAGGTTGCTAGCTGAAGTAGCAAATATAGAACCTCTTATTTCAGCGTTTAAAAACAATATAGATATACATACACTTACTGCTTCTCAAGTATTTATGGTAAATACAGACAAAGTAACTAGTGATATGAGACGAAATGCTAAAACGATTAATTTTGGAATTATATATGGGCAAAGTGCATTTGGATTAGCTAAACAGCTCAATATCAGTAGAACGGAGGCAAGAGAATATATTGAACTTTATTTTAAACAATATCCAGGTATAAAAAAATATATGGAAAACACACAAGATTATGCAAGAAAAAATGGTTTTGTTGAAACAATATATGGAAGAAGATGTTATATTCCTAGCATAAATGATAAGAATCCTATGATTAGAGCAGGAGCTGAAAGACAAGCTATTAACGCACCTCTACAAGGAGCGGCTGCAGACATAATTAAGAGAGCTATGAAAAACTTTCCTGAAATTTTAAGGAATAAAAATATTAATGCTAAATTAATACTCCAGGTCCATGATGAGTTAATATTTGAATGTTCTGAGTCTGATGTGGATAATTTAATTTCATTAGTAAAAACTAAAATGGTTAATGCCCCTAAACCTGGTTTTAAGATGAAAGTTCCTTTAGAAGTTGAAATAGGTATAGGAGATAATTGGGATGAAGCTCATTAACAGTAATATTAATTTAAATAATTTCAATTAATGTGTATAATGTATTTTTTAATTTAGGAGAATAATATGACAGCTGATACAAAACTTTTTAGTCCTATTAATATTAGAGGTGTGACTATTCCAAATAGAATTGTTTTATCTCCATTATGTATGTATTCAGCAAATTATGGAATGGCTTCCGATTGGCAATTTGCACATTTAAGTACTTTTGCGAGAGGAAAGACAGGATTAATATTCGCAGAAGCAACAGCAGTAGAAGCTAGAGGGAGGATTACTCCTGGTTGTCTAGGTATTTGGACTGATGAACAGGCCGATGCTTTAAAACCTATAACATCTTTTATTGATAGAATGGGATGTATTCCAGCAATGCAATTAGCTCATGCAGGAAGAAAAGCAGGAACAAAAACTCCTTGGAATGGTGGCACGCCTTTGGATGATGAAGATAGTAAAGCGGGTAATCCACCATGGAATATTATAGCTCCATCGGATATTCCGGTTGCGGAAGGTTGGGTTATACCTAAAGCAATGGATTCTATTGATATCTCTGAGGTAGTACAAGCTTTTGCAGATGCTGCAGCTAGAGCAATAAAAGCAGGATTCAAAGTTATTGAGATTCATTCTGCGCACGGATATTTACTTCACAGTTTCTTGTCACCATTGGCTAATAAAAGAAATGATGAATATGGAGGAGATATTCATGGTAGAATGAAGTTACTAATTCAAGTAGTAGATGCAGTAAGGGAAGTAATACCTGAAGAAACGCCTTTATTTTGCAGAATATCTGCAGTTGACGGTTTAGAAAATGGCTGGGAAATAGATGATTCAGTTATTTTAGCTAGAAAATTAGAGGAGCATGGAGTTGATGTAGTGGATTGTTCAGCAGGAGGTATTTCTGGAGCACCATTATTTAGAGTTAATAATTCTGGCAAACCTATGAAAACTAATATGGATAGGGGGCCAGGTTTTCAGGTACCTTATGCAGATAAAGTAAAAAATGAGGCTAAAATAAAAACAATGGCAGTAGGTGTTATAGTTGATCCTAATCAGGCTGAAGAAATATTGGTAAATAATAAAGCTGATCTTATAGCTATTGGTAGAGAATTAATGTATAATCCTTTTTGGGCATTACATGCTGCGCAGGCTTTAAATGCTGACCCGGAATTTTCTATGTGGCCTGAACAATATAAATGGGGTGTCAATAGAAGAGGAAAATTAGCTGACTTTAAAGGCCTTAGAGATGAAGTTATTGATGAAAAAATGGTTAGTTCTCATCTGTCTGATATTTACGAACAAAAATAAGGATTTAATATTTACCTAGGGGCATGGATAGGTGAAAATTTTATGAACTTTTTCAATTTCATCTATAACTTCTTTACTTAGATTGCAATTTATAGAGTTAATATTCTCTTCTAATTGTTCAATTGATGTCGCACCTATTATATTAGAGGTAACAAAATTTTGTTTAGTTACGAAATTTATGGCCATCTGAGTTAAATTAAGGTCATATTTCAAAGCTATTTTTTGGTATTCTAAAACAGCATTTTCGGCATGTTTACTAGAGTACCTGCTTCTCATTCTTTCAAAAAGAGTCATTCTTGCGTTTTCTGGTTTTTTACCGTTTAAATATTTACCACTTAAAACCCCTCCTGCTAATGGAGAGTATGGAAGAAGCCCTACTTCTTCATTGATGGAAACTTCTGATAATCCCGCTTCAAACGATCTGTTTAATAAACTGTATGGATTTTGAATTGATACTACTCTTGGTAAATTTAATTCTTTTGCAGCTGATACAAATTTCATTACTCCCCAAGGTGTTTCATTTGAAAGACCTATATATCGTATTAAACCTTTATCTACTGCTTTTGCTAAAGCTTCTAATGTTACTTCAATTTTTATATCATCTTCTCTTGGGCTATGAATATATCCTAATTGACCAAAACTATTTACAGGCCTTTCGGGCCAATGAATCTGATATAAATCTATATAATCTGTTTTTAGTCTTTTCAGACTATTTTCTATCGCATTAAATATATGTTCTTCATTGAGTCTGGGCCCTTTTCTAATCCAATCTAGTCCTGGTGGTCCAGACGGAACATTAGAGGTTCTTCCTGCAATTTTTGTAGCTAATATAATTTTAGATCTATCTTGGTTTTGTAACCATGTTCCAATATATTTTTCAGTTAACCCGTATGTGTCTTCTTTAGGAGGAACAGAATACATTTCCGCAGTATCAATGAAATTTATACCTCTTTCTGTAGCAAAACTTAACTGTTCATGAGCTTCACTCTCACTGTTCTGTTGGCCCCAAGTCATAGTTCCTAGACAAATTTCTGAAACTAAAATATCTGTTTTTCCTAAATTATTTTTTTTCACAACATAATCCTTTTAATGTATTTTATAGTATAATTTTATTTTTCAGTTATAGTTATTATTATTTTAATGTTAAGTCATCTTTTTTTTATTTAAGGCTTTAAAATGAAAAACGAAAATATAGGTATTACTCTTCATCAGTTAAAGATTTTTTGGACTGTGGCGCAAGCCTCTTCCTTTACTAAGGCTAGTAAGATATTAGGTTTAGCTCAACCTTCACTTTCTCAACAAATTTCTAAATTAGAGGATGAGGTGGGTTCACTTTTATTTAAAAGAGGTAGGTCTAAAATGAGTCTGACAGAGGCAGGACTTTTTCTACAAAGACGTTCGGAAATTGTTTTATCTGGAGTTGAAGAAACTATGGTTGGATTACGGCAGTTCGGTAGTGGACAAAAAGGACTAATTTCAGTTGGTTTATTATCTTCTGTTGCAAGAAATTTATTACCAACAGCTTCAGAAAAATTAGCAAAGAAATTTCCTGATATAGAATTAGATATTTTAGAAATTTCGCCTGCAGAAGCTATTGATCTTTTATATGGGAGACAATTATCTGTCGCAGTGCTGGCGGAAGACTCGATAGCTAAAAGTATTTTATCATTCAGTAAATCTTATTTATTTGAAGACCCTTATGTCTTAGCAGTTCCAAAAAATATCTCTTTAGAAAATATTAAGAATCTTGATGATTTAAAAAAATCAAAAGAAAGTAGAGTTTTAAATAATATTATTCAATTTGAGTTTGGTAACCAGCATAAAAAAAGAATAGAAGAATGGTTTACTAGTGTTTTACCTGATTCAAGAGTTTTCGCTAAAACAAGAACATATGAAGTTGCCCTCTCAATGGTTCAATCGGGAAGAGGGGTGGCAATAGTTCCAGCATTAGCGGCTAGACTTGGAGGTAAAAAAATAGATTTCGATGTGAATTTATACAAGACAAATTTACCAGAAAGAAAAATTATTTCACTTATTCCTTCTCAATATGTAAGAATTGAACCTTATAAATCATTTATTGATGCTCTAGTAGAAACTGGAAAAAAAATGCAATTACCCAAATCACGAGTAGTCCCTCCTATATTAGAATCATTAAGTGTATAATCTCTATTATAGGATATACCAATTTCTCTTATAGGTTTGTTTATTTAATTTATAATGTATGTTTAATTATATTAAATTTTTAAAAGGGATAAAAAAAATGTGGAAATCACCAGTTGTTAAAGAAGTAGCAGTAGGTTTAGAAATTAACTGTTACGCTTGTGCAGAAATTTAATTAAAGTTAATTTTTTGTAGTAAGAAAGCCGGCTTTAAGCCGGCTTTTTTTATGAGTTCTTAAGGCCTTTAACCCAAAATATAAGAGGTGAAACTAATAGTGCGATAATAGCCATAATTATCATTATTTGGTTAAAAGCTATAGCACTTGCTTCTTCAACACCTATTTTATGAAGTATTTCGGAAGTCATTTTAATTTTTTCAGGTGAATTACTCAAATATTTTGGAATAATATTATTAAGTTTACTAAAGAACATTTCTGAATGATTTATAGCGCCAGAGGTAAAATTGCTTATTTCTACATAGTTTTCTGTTATTTTATGTTCAAAAAGTGTGTTAGAAGCTGCAATTCCTATAGCAGAGCCTACTCTGTTCATTAATGAATAGAGGCCGCTTCCATCCTTTACTTTATTTAAAGGTAAATAGCCTATTGATAATAATACTAGAGGTAGAAAACATAATTGAGCAGATAAACCTTTGATAATTTGAGGCCATATAATTTCATTTAGTCCTACTTCCGATATCATAAATCCTTGAAGCCATGAGCCTATAGCTAGCATTATAAAACCAATAAAAGCTACAGTTCGTCTGTTAAATATTTTAAATAGATAGAGAGCTAAAATACCAGAAGCAACTTGTGCTGCACCCATTATATATACCATGGAAGCAATAGTTGTTCCATCCAGACCTCTTACTCTTGCTATGTATACGGGTAATATATATTGGTTACCAAAAATAACTATTGCCCAAACAAATACTAATATTGTGCAAATTAGAAAGTTTCTATTAGCAAAAATTCTTAGGTCAACTATCGGGTTCTCAGTTGAAAGTTCTCTGAGAATAAAAAGGAGAAAACTTATTAAACATACAATGGATAAAATACAAATGAGATTTGATTCAAACCAATATTCTCTTCTTCCTTCTTCGAGAACTGCTAAACCAGTTCCTAAAAAAAGTGCAGCTAACAAGATTCCCAGGAAGTCAATTTTATTCCATAAATATTCTTTCTGATCAAAGTTGGCTAATTTAAAAACAACTATGCCTATTGCTAATGAAAAAGGTACATTTGCAAAAAATACATAACGCCAACCAATTTCGTCACCTATCCATCCTCCCATATGAGGCCCTAGTGCAGAAGCTGCAGTAGCAACGACTCCTGTTATTATTGCAACAAACTGTTGTTCTTTTTTTGGAAAAATAGTAAATAATGTTGAAAACATAGCAGGCATCATGCCTCCACCGAAGAATCCTTGAAAAACTCTAAAAAAAATCATTGATTCTATAGACCAAGCTAAACCACATAATATTGAAGAGAAAGTAAAGCCTATAGAACACATAGTAAAAAATATTCTTGTAGACATCGCTCTAGTTAGCCATCCTGAGAGAGGAAGCATTATCACTTCTGCGATTAAAAATGATGTTGCTACCCAACTTATTTGGTCAGGAGCTGCACCCAGCCCTCCTTGAATATGCCTATAGGCTGCACCTATATTTTGAACGCTTATCAAGCTAAAAAACATGCCTAGAGTCATAAACCAAAAGGCAATTTTATTTTTACCATTCTTAGAAAGAGATATTATTTTATTTATTCCTTCATTAATACATAAATTATAAGAGTATAAATATTAATTATAAACTTCAATTAACTAATTAATTTTTAAGTTATATTAATTTTATTCTTTAGTTTCTATTGAAGCATAAACGGATAAACCAGGAACAATTCTGCCTAACATTTTTTCAGGTATTTTAAATGTTATTTTTACAGGAACTCTTTGAACAACTTTAACAAAATTTCCTGAGGCATTTTGAGGAGGCAAAAGACTAAAAGAAGCTGAAGACGCAGGAGAAATAGAATGTACCTCGCCAATTATAGGATTATTTTTAAAAGCATCAAAATGTAATTTTGCTTTTTGGCCAACTTTAATATTTTCTACTTGCGTTTCTTTATAATTAGCTATTACCCAAATATCATGAACGGGAACTATTGCCATTAATGGCCATCCATCTTCCACATATAAACCTGGCTCTGCAATTCTATTTGCAACAATTCCATCAATAGGAGCATATATTTTAGTTGATTCTAAATCTACTTTAGCCATATTTAATTCTGCTTTAGATTGTTCATAATCAGCTTGAGCTATTTTTAATTCAGCCTCAGATTTTCTTACTTCTACCATTAATTCATTCTGTAAGGAGTTAACTTTTTCTTTTTCAGTTGCTAAAACTTCTAGTTGGTTTTTTATAGAATTTGTTTTTGAGTTTGCTGAATCCAGTCTATGAGATGTCGTTTTAACTTTTGCTAATGTTTCATCAAGTTTTGCTCTTGAAATTGAATTTTTTTCATATAATTTTTCTATTCTTGCTAGATTTTTTTCTGCTAATTCTAATTCACTAGAATAAGATTGAGCTATAAAGTTATAGCTATTAATTTCGCTCTTTACTAATTTTATATTTGCATTAATATTTTTATACGAAGACTCTATAGTAGTAATTTTAGTTTTAGCAGCTTCTATTTTGGCTTTTGCAGCTTCTATTTTGGCTTTTGCAGCTTCTAAAGATGCGTTTACAGAGTCAACTTTATTTTTATAAGGTTCTGGATCCAACACTACTAATAGGTCGTTTTGTTTAACGATAGCATTCGTATGAGCGGGAACTTCTAAAATATAGCTTGAAACTCTTGATGACATGGTAGTTATAGATGATCTAACGTATGCATTATCAGTTGATACGATACTTTTATTAGTATTCCACCATTCTAATCCAAATATAGTCAAAAATGCTATAGTTATTATAGAAATAAAAATTATAGTAAGCTTTTTAAGTTTCATTAACAAATTCCAAAATACCATGTCTAATTTTATAGCTATAAACTTAATATCAATTAAATCAAGGATTTAAAGGGCTATCTATGTTTTAATAGGTATGTAATTTTTGCATGGCTTTTATAATTATTATTTTCATGGTGGAGCCGAGGGGGGTCGAACCCCTGACCTCTTGACTGCCAGCCAAGCGCTCTCCCAACTGAGCTACGGCCCCAATTATTTTTTATATACCGTTATCTTCTTCCTTATTCTCTATATCAAGGTCGGCTATATCTTCTAGGTTTTCTGCATTTTCTTCATCGTCATCAATATCTATATTAATATCATTTTCTTCATCAATAATATTCTCGTCAATGTCATCAATAGATATTAAGTCTTCCATTTCAGACTCAATAATATCTTCATCTTTATCAACCACTTCTTCCTTTATTTGAGATTCTTCTACTTTGGTAACCTTTTGTATGTTTAGAGCATTTTTATTAAGAGGCGGTCTACCTAATTTAGGTTTAACTTTAATAATAATTTCTTGGCCACATTTTGGACATACAGGTATTTCTTTTTTCAGATCATAAAATTTTGTATTGCACGAACTGCAAATATGTTTGTTGCCTAATTCAGCTCTATCCATAAAATTACTCCATTAGTTATCTATATATAAATTATGCATTTGCCATTTAATATTATAGATGTCAAAAAAGAATTGTAAAATTAATATTAAGTTTGTAATTATAACTTATAATAAAGTAAATAAATATGATTAAAAAAAATATTATTAAAAATAATTTAATTTCTTATAAATCTAGAAATTTAAATGGTATTATTGAACCTCCTGCAGATAAATCAATATCACATAGAGCTCTTTTATTTTCAGCTTTAGCAGTAGGAAAAAGTAAAATTTCAAATCTTTTAAATTCAGAAGATGTTTTAAATATGGTAAAAGCCCTAAGAGTATTAGGAGTAAAAATTACAAAAAAGAGTAATACATATATAGTTAATGGTTCTGGATTAACTGGTTTTAAAACCCCTAATAAGCATATAGACTGTGGTAATAGTGGAACGTTAGCTAGAATACTAATGGGTGCAATTGGAGGAAGTGAAATTTTTGTAACACTAACAGGTGATAGTTCATTAAGAAAAAGACCAATGAATAGAGTGATTAAGCCTTTAGAAAAAATGGGAATTAATTTTAATTCATCAAATGGATTACTTCCATTGATAGTTCATGGAACTAACGAAATCATGCCAATTAAATATGATTCTCCTATTTCTTCTGCTCAAGTAAAAACCTCAATTTTATTAGCTGGACTTAATGCAAAAGGCACTAGTGAGATAATTGAGCCACATACTTCAAGGGATCATTCTGAAAATTTATTAAAATATTTTGGAGCTAATATAAAATATAAATCAAAGTCTTCAGGAAAAAATAAGGTTTTAATAACCGGTGGAAATAACTTAAGAAGTTGCAATATTGATGTGCCTGGCGATATATCTTCTGCTGCCTTTACTATTGTAGCTGCTACAATTATTCCTGGATCTAATATTATAGTTAAAAATGTTGGCATAAATTATTTTAGAAAAGGAATGTTAGAAGCTCTAAATATGATGGGAGCTAAAATTAAGATAGAGAATAAATTTATTAATAATTTTAATGAACCTATCGCTGATATTTCTGTTCAATACTCTAAACTTAAAGGTATAACCCTGGGTAGTCGTTATTCTTCTAGACTTATTGATGAATATCCAATTTTAACTATGGCTGCTGCTACAGCATCTGGAAAATCTATTTTTAAAGGTTTATCTGAACTAAGACATAAAGAAAGTGATAGGTTTAATGGAATTATAGATGGTTTAATATCTTGTGGTATAAAAGTTCAATCTAAAAAAGATGACATCATTATTTACGGAAATTTAGATCAAGTAAATGGCGGAGTTACCGTTGATTGTAAATATGACCATAGAGTAGCTATGTCATTTCTAATTTTAGGAGGTGTATCTAAAAAGCCTATTAAAGTAGTTGGTTGCAAATCAATTGCAACTTCCTATCCAAATTTTAATTCAGAAGTAAATAATCTAGGAATGAATATTAAAAATGATATTTAATTTATGAAAAAACATATTACAGTTGCTATAGATGGAAATGCGGCTTCTGGAAAAGGAACTCTAGCAAAAAAATTAGCTGAATATTTTAATTATGCTTATTTGGATACTGGAAAATTATATAGGGCTTCTGCTTTTCTTATTAAAGAAAAGAACGTAGATTATGAAGATGTTCAGGAGGTAATAAATATTATAAAGGAATATAATTTTTATGATTTTAATTTTAAAGATAATCTTTTAAAAAGTGATGAAATTGGAAAACTGGCTTCTCTTATTTCAGGGTATAAAGAGCTGAGACAAATTTTATTAACATACCAAAGAAAATTTGCTTATAAACACCACCATGATAAATTTGGAGTAATTTTAGATGGTAGAGATATTGGTACGGTAGTATTGCCAGATGCAAATATTAAGTTTTTTGTCACGGCTTCATTAGAAGCAAGAACAGAAAGAAGATGGAAAGAGTTGATTTCCTTAGGACAAAGTACTATAAAGCGCCATGTCGAGAAAGATATACGAGATAGAGATAAACGTGATAGTAATAGAAAAAATTCACCTTTAATTGCGTCTCAAGATGCAATCTTAATTGACACCACTAAATTGGAGGCTAATGCAGTATTTTTATTAGCTCAAAAACATATAGAAGAGTACTTATTAACATAAGTATAGTTTAGCTTTAAAGTGGAAAGCATTTTAACCCAGTTATTTATAATTGGTGCATCAAAAGTTTAAGGAAAATTTTTTATGTCAAATAAACAAGAAAATATAGAAGTAGAATCATTTGCAGACCTTTTTGCAGAACAAATCAAAAAGGATGAAAAAAAAGAAGGTCAAGTAGTTAAAGGTACAGTCGTATCAATAGAAAATGATATGATGATTGTTGATGTAGGTTATAAAACAGAAGGTAGAATAAGTTTAAGAGAATTTTCTGGTAAAGACAATAATAAAATCCCAGTAGAGGGAGATATTATTGATGTATATTTAGAAAAAGTAGAAAATAGGAATGGAGAAGCTGTTTTATCAAGGGAAAAAGCAAGGAGAGAAGAATCATGGGGAACCCTTGAAAAAGCTTCCGAGGATAAAGAAAAAGTAAATGGAACTATATTTGGGAGAGTAAAGGGAGGTTTTTCTGTTGATTTAGATGGGGCAATAGCTTTTCTTCCAGGTAGTCAAGTAGACGTGAGACCTACAAGAGATGCAAATCATTTAGTTGGAAGCTCTCAATTATTTCATATTTTAAAAATGGATAGGAGACGAGGAAACATAGTTGTTTCTAGGAGGTCTGTATTAGAAGAATCACGAGCGGAAGCTAAAGCAGAATTAGTTTCTACAATGGAAGAAGGCCAAATATTAGAAGGTATTATAAAAAACATTACTGATTACGGTGCATTTGTAGATTTAGGAGAAGTTGACGGCTTGTTACATGTTACTGATATTTCATGGAAAAGAATAAGTCACCCTACTGAAGCTTTATCTATAGGTCAAAAAGTTAAAGTGCAAGTTATCAAGTTTAATGCAGATACTCAAAGAATTAGTTTGGGAATGAAACAATTAGAAGAAGACCCATGGGAAATAGCGCAAAACAAATACAATGTTGATGATATATTTTCTGGAAGAGTTACTAATATTACTGATTATGGAGCCTTTGTTGAACTTGAATCAGGAATAGAAGGACTTGTTCATGTTTCTGAAATGAGTTGGACAAAAAAAAATATGCAGCCTGGTAAGATAGTTTCAACCTCTGAAGAAGTTAAAGTAAAAGTGTTAGAAATAGATTCTGAAAAACGAAGAATTAGCTTAGGTATGAAACAATGCAAGCCTAACCCTTGGATAGACTTACAAAATAATTATGAAATTGGAACATTAGTTGACGGTGAAATTAAATCTATTACTGAATTTGGTATTTTTATTGGTTTACCAGGCGAGATGGATGGCTTAATTCATCTTTCTGATTTGGATTGGAATTCTTCTGGCGAAGACTTAATTGGTAATTTTAAGAAAGGGGATATGATTAAAGCTAAATTGCTTGAAATAGATGTAGATAAAGAAAGAGTTAGTTTAGGAATTAAACAATTAACTCAAGATCCAATGGAAGGTAATAATAAACTAAAAAAAGGTAACGTTGTTACTTCAGTTATTAAAAGTATTACTGAAAAAGGTTTACACGTAGAGATTTCTGAAGGTGTAAATGGTTTTGTAAAAAAGTCAGAATTATCCAAGGAAAAGTCAGATCAAAGAGTTGATAGATTCGCTGTTGATGAAAAAATAGATGCGAGAATTACATCAGTGGACCCTAAAAGCAGGGAGGTTATTCTTTCTATAAAAGCTTTACAAGTAGCTGAAGAAAAACAAGCTCTTAAGGATTATGGTTCTGTTGATTCTGGAGCATCACTAGGAGACATTCTAGGAGCAGCATTAGAAGAAAAAGCTAAAATAGAAAATAAAAGTGGGAGTACAGAAGATAAAGAAGAAAAGACTACACCCAAAAAAAGTCAAAAAGATAAGCCAAAAAAAGAAGTAAAAACTAAGTCAAAATCTACAGCTAAAAAATCTACTCCTAGAGATAAGACAGAATCTAAAAAAGATAAGAAAGAGTAATACTTTTTTTATAAATAAAATAGTTTATTAATTTTATGATTGATGGCAGAATAATTCTATAATGTAGGGACATTATAGAATTATTTTTATTGAAAGTTATTTAATGACTCGAAGTGAACTAGTATTATTAGTAAAAAAGCAAAGCCCCGATATGGATAGCAATGATTTAGAGTTAGCTATAGAATTATTTTTAAATGAGATTAGTGCAGGCCTAACATCAGGAAGTAGAGTAGAATTAAGAGGTTTTGGTTCTTTTTCCGTAAAAAGTAGAAGCCCTCGAATAGCCAGAAACCCTAGAACTGGAGAAAAAGTCCAAATTGGAAGTAGATTATTACCTTATTTTAAAGCCGGAAAAGAACTTAATAATTTAATAAATTCCTAAGTGCTAATTTAAAGGCATCTAATGTTTAAAAAACTTTTTTCAAAATTAGTATTCTTCTTTTTTTTCTTATTAGTAATATTTTTCTCTATTGAAAATTCAGAAAATATATCTATAGGTATTTGGCCTATATCTTATAAAATAGAAATTCCTATATTCTTTTTGACTATTGTTTCTATAACTATAGGAGTATTTATTGGAATGTGCTTATCTTTATATTCAAGAATTAATAGAAAATAAACTTATTGAAAGTATTTTATTATGGATATTAAAAATAAAATAATTGTAGCTATCGACACTATAGATTCAGTCCAAGCTTTAAAATTAGTTAAAACAATCCCAGGTGCAGGTGCTATTAAATTAGGGTTAGAATATTTTTGTTTTAATGGACCAGAAGGTATAAAACTTATATCTAAAACAGGAGCAAAAATATTTCTAGACCTAAAATTTCATGACATTCCTAATACAGTTGCTGGAGCTATAAAAGCTATTTTGCATTTACAGCCTTATATGATTACTGTCCATTTATCTGGTGGCTATGATATGTTGATAAGGGCTAATGAAGCAGTTACTGAATATTGTATTAAAAATTCTGTAAAAAAACCAATAATATTAGGTGTTTCTGTGCTTACTAGTTTAGATGAGAAAGATTTTATTTCATTAGGTATTAAAGGTAAAGTTCAAGAACAAGTAATACGTTTAGCTAAATTAGCACAAAATACAGGTTTAGATGGTTTAGTAAGCTCTGCAAAAGAATTAAAAATAATTAGAAAAGAAATTGGCCAGAACCTCTTGCTGGTTACGCCAGGTATTAGGCCGACTGGCGGGCAAATTAATGACCAAAAAAGAATAGTCACTCCGAGTCAGGCTATTAATGATGGAGCTAACTTCTTGGTTATCGGAAGGCCCATAACAGCTGCTAAGGATCCCAAAGAGGCGCTAAATTATATAGCTAAAGAAGTCTAATATGAATTATCAAACTAAAATAAAGTTTTGTGGTTTAACGAGCTATGATGATGTTGCTTTTGCGAATAAAAATAATATTTACATGATAGGCTTTATATTCGTTAAAGGTTCATCAAGATTTATAAAATTTAGTAAAGCAAAAGAGATTATTTCAAAATTTGAAAATGATTTAAATATAGTAGGAGTATTTGTAGATGCTGATGATGAATGGATAGATTTAGCATTAGATGCGGGAGTAAATTATATTCAATTACATGGAGAAGAAAGTCCAGAAAGATGTGAAGAAATAAAAAATCTTTTTAAAAAACCTATAATAAAAGCAATACCAATTGAAAAAGAGAAAGATTTAAAAAATATAGAAGCTTATAACGATGTATGTGATTATTTTTTATTAGATAAAAAAAATAAAAATAAATCAGGTTTTAATGGAGGTACAGGTGAGAATTTTGATTGGCAAATAATAAGTAAAAATAAAGAATGGTTAAATGAATATAAGCCTTGGATATTGTCAGGCGGACTAAATATAAATAATATTAAAGAAGCAATTAGATTAACTGGAACCAAAGCTATAGATGTTTCTTCTGGTATAGAGTATAATCCTGGAATTAAAAGTATTGAGTTAATGGAACTATTTATTAAAAAAGTCAGAAACTAGGCAAAAGGTTAAAAGGATTAAAGAATGAAGCAAAAAGTGAACTCTTACAAAAATGGCCCTGATAAGGATGGTTTTTTCGATATTTTTGGAGGAAGATTTGTAGCAGAAACTTTAATGCCACTAATATTAGATTTAGAAAAAGAATATAATCAAGCAAGAAAAGATAAAGGTTTTATCACAGAACTTAAATATTGGAATAAACATTATATTGGCAGGCCATCTCCATTGTATTTTGCATCTAGAATTACAAAAGAATTAGGTGGAGCAAAAGTTTATTTTAAAAGAGATGAGCTAAATCATACTGGTGCTCACAAAATCAATAATTGTATAGGCCAAGTTCTTTTAGCAAAAAGAATGGGTAAAAATAGAATAATTGCAGAGACTGGAGCTGGACAGCATGGAGTTGCTACCGCAACTGTATGTGCACTTTTTGGTCTTCCTTGCACAGTATACATGGGGGCTAAGGATATTGAAAGACAAGCACCTAACGTCTTTAGAATGAAGCTATTAGGAGCAAAAATAGTATCCGTAGAGTCTGGATCACAAAGTTTAAAAGATGCTATGAATGAAGCACTTAGAGCTTGGGTATCCAATGTAGAAGATACTTTTTACATAATTGGTACAGCTGCAGGTCCACATCCTTATCCTATGTTAGTTAGAGATTTTCAAGCTGTTATAGGGGAAGAAACTAAGGAACAAATTTTAGAGGCTGAGGGAAGATTACCTGATAGCTTGGTAGCTTGTATTGGTGGAGGTTCTAATGCATTAGGACTATTTTATCCTTTTCTAGATGATATTTCAGTAAGCTTATACGGGGTTGAGGCAGCGGGGAAGGGTTTAAAGTCTAAAGAGCACGCAGCTTCTTTATCTCTTGGATCACCAGGAGTATTACATGGAAATAGAACATATTTATTACACGACGAACATGGGCAAATAATAGAGGCTCATTCAATATCAGCAGGTTTGGATTACCCAGGCGTAGGTCCAGAACATTCTTATTTAAAAGATGTGAAAAGAGTAAATTATGTAGGTATTACAGATAATGAAGCTTTAGAAGCGTTTAAATTTTGTGCTAAATTAGAAGGTATTCTTCCAGCTTTGGAGCCTTCGCATGCTCTTGGTTATGTTATGAAAATTGCTCCTAAACTTGATAAAAATAATATCATAATTATGAATTTATGTGGGCGAGGTGATAAAGATGTATTTACAGTTGCAGATGCTCTCGGGGTTAAATTATAATGATTAAGGGAGGTCGCATAAAGAATAAGTTCATACAACTTGAAGAAGAGAATAAAACAGGGTTAATAACTTTCATAACTGCTGGAGATCCTAATTATAATATTTCTTTAGAAATTATGAAGAAGTTGCCAGATTCAGGAGCTGATATTATAGAAATTGGTATGCCTTTTACTGACCCAATGGCAGATGGGCCTGGAATTCAAGCTTCGTATTTGCGAGCTTTAAAAGAAGGGCAAAATTTAAAAAAAACTATCAGATTAATTAAAAGTTTCCGTAAAAGTGATATGGATACGCCGGTTGTATTAATGGGTTATTATAATCCTATATATAAATTTGGAGTAAAAAATTTTTTAAATGAAGCTAAAAAGGCTGGTATTGATGGTTTAATAATAGTTGATTTGCCTCCAGAAGCTGATGAAGAGCTCTGTATTCCAGCTTCCAAATATAATATAGACTTTATTCGTTTAGCTACCCCTACATCAAGTATTAATAGATTGCCAACGATAATAAATAATTCTTCTGGTTTTTTATATTATGTTTCTGTACTTGGAATAACAGGTTCAAAAACTCCAAAAATATCAAATATTAAAAAAAATATAAAAAAAATTAAAAGTTTAACAAATATTCCTATAGCTGTAGGTTTCGGGATAAAAACACCTATTCAGGCTTTAGAAATAGCAGAAATTGCTGATGCTATTGTAGTTGGTTCAGCTATTATAGAAAAAATCTTTAAAGCATATATTAAAAATAATAGTGACGTAGATTTTATTGTAGGTGAAACATCAGCTTTTGTTAAAAGTTTATCAAATGCTATAAATAGTAAAAATTAAAAGGAAAATTTAATGAGTTGGTTATCTAATTTTGTTCGGCCTAAATTAAGAGCTCTTATAAAAAAAACTGATAGTGCAAATAATTTATGGATTAAATGTAATGGTTGTGAACAAATGGTTTATCATAAAGATCTTAAAGATACTTTGAGAGTGTGTCCTACTTGTGATTATCATATGAAAATGTCTGCTAAGGAAAGAATTGAATGGTTATTGGATGAGGGTACTGTAAAAGAATTAAGTATACCTAAAACCAATATTGACCCATTAAAGTTTAAAGATAGTAAAAAATATATAGATAGAATTAAAGAGGCTAAATCTAAATCTAACTCTGATGAAGCTATTATTATGGCCTCCGGCCAAATAGGTGGAAATAATGCTATGGTAGTAGCCTTAGATTTTAATTTTATGGGTGGCTCCATGGGGTCTGCAGTAGGGGAAGGTTTTTTAGAGGCGTCAATAGAAGCAATTAATTTAAATATTCCACTTGTGATTTTTACTTCATCAGGTGGAGCCAGAATGCAGGAAGGGATATTTTCATTAATGCAACTTCCTAAAACAGTAGTAGCTGTTAATTCATTAAAAGAAAAAAATATTCCATATATAGTTGTACTAACTGACCCAACAACCGGAGGAGTGTCAGCTTCTTTTGCAATGCTCGGAGATATTACTTTTGCTGAGCCAGGAGCTTTAATTGGTTTTGCTGGACCTAGAGTTATACAAAGTACTGTTAATGAAACTCTTCCTGAAGGTTTCCAAACATCTGAGTATTTACTGGAGCATGGAATGATTGATGATGTAATTCATAGAAAAAATCTAAAATATTCTATAGCTAACACTATTGCTCTATTGAGAAAAAATAAAACTAATGAGAAATTGTCTAGTTATTAATGAATAATCAATTTTTAGCAAGACTAGAAAAATTAACATCTAATTACCCTAAAGTAATAGACCTTTCTTTAAGTAGGGTGAAAAAATTATTAAATAAATTAGATAATCCGCACTTAAAACTTCCTCCAATAATTCATGTTGCTGGAACAAATGGAAAAGGATCAACTATTGCTTTTATGTATAATTCTTTAAAATGTGCAGGTAAAAATGTTCATGTTTATACGTCTCCTCATTTAATAGAAGTTACAGAAAGAATAATTATAGCTAACAAACAAATTAGCTACAATAAGCTATTTAAAGCGTTGGATTATTGCGAAAAAGTTAATGGAGGAGAAGCTATTACTCAGTTTGAATTATTAACTTGTATTGCGTTCTATTTAATGTCTAAAACTAAAGCAGATGTTGCTTTAATAGAGACAGGGTTGGGTGGTAGATTAGATGCGACAAATGTTATTCAAAAACCTATCATTACTATAATTACAAGTATTTCAATGGATCATTCTGATTTTTTAGGTAAAAAATTGATTTCTATTGCTAAAGAGAAAGCAGGAATAATTAAGAAAAATGTACCTTGTATTTCTGCTCCCCAAACTAAAGAAGTTGAAAAAGAATTAATTAATAAATGTAAGGCTAAGCAAGCGGAACTTATTGTATGTAATAAAGACTCTTTTTTAAGAATTAATGATTTTGGTTTTAAAATCAACCTTCCAACTATTAAAAAATATCTTTTCTCAAAACCCTCTTTAGAAGGACCACATCAAATAATTAATGCCACTTTAGCTATTACAGCTTTAATTAAAATGCCAGAATTAAATATTAGCTTGAATGATATTAATAATGGGATTGCATCAACTTATTGGCCCGGAAGATTAGAGAAAATTAATGAATCAATAATTAAAAAACATTCGATAATAACCAAGGATGTTTGGCTAGATGGAGGCCATAATATTGCAGGTGCGGAAGCCATAAAAAAATGGATATTACATAAAGGTATAAGAAATATTATCTTAGTTTGTGGTTTTCTTAAAAATAAGGAGGCTAGAGATATTCTACTAATTTTAAAAGACCATATTAAATATATTATCTTAGTGCCCTTAAATAATAAAAAATCATATACCGTTAAAGAACTTACAATCATTTCTAAAAACTTAAATATTAAATGTTATACTAGAAGTTCTATTAAAGAGGCTATCACATCAAATTTAATTTTAAAATCCTCAAAGGTTTTAATTTTTGGCTCTTTGTATTTGATAGGAGATGCATTAAAACTAGAGAATAATTAAATATTTTTATCTATCCATGCAGTAAGATCAGCTTTTGAAGACATGCCTACTTTAGTATCAATAAGTTCCCCATTATTAAATAGTAGCATTGTAGGTATACCCCTTATTTGAAATTTACTAGGAGTTTCTGGGTTTTCATCTACATCTAATTTACCTATAGTAATTTTATCACTGTATTCATCTGAAATTTCTTCTAATATAGGCCCTATTTGTTTACAAGGACCGCACCACTCAGCCCAGAAATCAACTATAATTGGTTTACCCTTTTTTATTACATTCTCTTCAAAACTGTCATCTGATATTTGTATAGTGCTCATTTAAAATTCCCTCATTAATAATTTTATATTAATCTAGACATCTTGGTATTTTTTTTCAATATCTTCAATTAAATTATTTAAATTATTTAAATTAGTTAGAGTGGCCTTATCATTTTCTTCCTCGTACTGCACTCTTAGGTCATCAATCTCTTTATATGCTTTAGGAATTGTGTTCCACTTTTCATCATTAGTACTAAAAATTTTTTTTGCAATTCTGCGATTAATTTTAGTAATAATTTCTTTAGGAAGAAGTGAAGGGTTTTCTTCATAAATTAATTTTTCTGCAAAATAGTAATTTCTTTCTTCTTTGAACTTACTAGCTACAGCTAATTTATTTTCCCAATTAGTAATATGGAACTCTTCCATTATAATTTTTTCAGATTGATTAGAAAAAGAATTGTAAATTGTTTCTTCAAAATTTATATCTTCTTGTGATAAAGATTCTTCATTATCTTCCGCTTGTCTTCGAAGAATTTTTTCTACTAATAATTTAAACCCTACATCAGTATTAATGATATTAGCTCTTCTTAATAATTCTTCATGAGTAATATGTTTATATTCATTTATTTTTGGAATAAAACTTGAGTCCATAATAATTGGACTTTTATTAGTTCTAATTGATCTGATAATTTTAGGGCTTTTAGACATAAAATGTTCTAAAGAATTTTCTGATAAATTAATATAGTCTTCGGGCTCATGTTTTAAGTCAAAACACTGCGCCCAATTATAAATAGGGTGATAACATATAAATGATAAAACAAATGGCATTATTTTTCCAAAAAATGTTTCTGTAGTACAAAAAAGTTTATTTCTTTCTATTACATCATTAGCATTTTCTTTATTAGAAGTTAAAAGAGTTGCCTCCCATAAATCAGGGTTTTCAGAATTTATAATTTCAGCTAGTTTGATCGTAGCTATAGTATCACCTAGAGCATCATGAGCATTAAAACCTTTAATACCGTTAAACGGTGCAATTTGATCTAATTTGAATGATAATTTACCTTTCTCATTATTTGGAATTTTAATAGTATTTGGGAAATAGACATGGTTCGCTCTTACTATGTTTAATAAATCTGATCTTTTATTTCCATTATTTATTGTAAAATAAGGATTAAATAGATATTTAAATAATGTTTTTCTTAAAAATTCTTCATCAAAAGATATAGAATTGTATCCTATAAATATGGCAGTGCCCCATGATTTAAATTTATTTAACATTAATTCTATTAATGCAAAATGTGAGAGATTGGTTTGTGTTAAATCTTTTACAGAGCTTTGGTTTACTAATATAGCTTTTGGATAAGGAATAATATCAGGCTGTAGGCAGCATCTTGCATCAAATCTATCTATCTCTTGAAAACTTGAATTTGTTAAAATTGCTCCTACTTGAATAATTTGATCCCAATTACTATCTCTTCCTGTAGTTTCAAAATCGTAAAATATATAGTTCATTTTAATTATTTTTTATCCATTCTTTTGCTTCATTCAAGGCATTCTGTGTACCTATATGTAACCATTTACCAGAGTTTTTAATTCCCCAAATTAAATTATTTTTTATAGCTTCATCATAACACATGTTTACGGAGAATTTATTGATCTTTACTTTATCAATTACTTTTGGATTTAAAATCTGCCATCCTGTGTAAGCTAGACCATTAACATGCTCTCTATAAATTCTAGAAGGATGATTTTTGTTTTCAGAAGAAAAATCACCTCTTCCATTATAACCAATTGCATTTTTAGCATCATCTAAAAGTAACAAGAAATCCATTTTAATTGGATCAAAATTATTGATAAGTTCATTTAGAAAATTATCTTTTTTTCTAGGAATAATTATTGAGTCACCATTAATAACTATTATTGGTTGAGTTGTATCTTTTCCTTTTATATTTTTTATAGCTCCACCTGTTTCTAATATTTCTGACTCTTTTACTATACGAATATTCATAGATTTATTTTTTTTATTATAAACATTTATATAATTTTGTATTTTTTCAGAAAGATAATGAGTATTAATAAAACATTTTTTTATATTATTTTTTCTAAGCTCTTCCAAAATATAAAAAATTATAGGTTTATTATTAATTTTTATTAATGGTTTAGGAGTGTTTAATGTTAGGGGTCTTAGTCTAGTTCCAAAGCCTGCTGCTAAAATGATCGCTTGAGATATTTTATTGTTAGTTTCTTTCATATAATCAGCCGATATATATTTTATTTTTAGGAATATACATTTCAATCCAATTAATTATATCTTCTAATCCTTTTTTTTTTGCAGATTCTAAAAATATTCCCATAGCCTTATTAACTAATTTTAAGTATCTAGTCTTCTGATCTCTTCTTGCAAGTCTAATAAATATACCTACAATTTTTGCATTTCTTTGTGCAGTAAGAATATTATACTTTTTTATAAACTTATTTTCATTTTTGATTTCATTCAATTGTATAAACTTTTGAATAACAATTTTTTTTGTTTTTTTTGATACATTTCTTCTTACATCCTCCAATAATGATGATATATCATAGGCCGCATCACCAATTAATGCATCTTGAAAATCAATAATTCCTATTTTTTTTATATTGGTTCTTTCAGGAAGCCAAAATAAATTATCCGCATGAAAATCTCTTAAGACAAGTTTATCATTTTTTAGTTCTTTGAATAATTCAATCCATAATTTTTCCCATATTTTTATGGATTCATCACTTAATTTAATATTTATTTCTTTAAAATACCATTTCACAAAAAGGTTTAATTCTTGTAGTAAATATTTTTTGTCATACTTTGGTAATTCTAAATTAGGGCTTAAACTCTGAATATGTGATAAACATTTTATAGCGTTAGTATATAATAATTCTTCTGATATATTTTCTTTTATTGCCTTATTAAAAGTTAAGTTGCCAAAATCCTCTATTAAATATAAACCTTTTTTATGATCAGTTTTAATAATTTCTGGGGCAGATAAACCAATTTGCCTAAGGTAATTTGCAACTTTTATAAATTCATAGTTTTTATTTTCAGGTGCCTTTGATTCCATTAATAATAAACTATTACTCATTCTATAATAATTTCTATTAGATGCATCCTGCGGTATGCTTTCTAATATATGATTAGAAATTTTGTTTTCTTGTAAAAATATTTCAATATTATTTTTATTTTTAATATCAAACGGTATATTAAGCATTTAATTATTATTAAAACCTTCCAATTTTTCTAAAAGTTCCTTTCTCCCATTTATTTTTATTAACCTTCTGTTTCCTGTAATATCTTTGATAGTAATTTCTATTTTTTTATTAGGAATTAGGTGCTCAATTATTTCAGGCCATTCTATTAATATAATTCCCTTATTGAAAGCCTCTTCAAGGCTTAGATTCCAGACATCTGCCGGATTTTCTAATCTATACATATCATAATGCCAAATTACATTATTAGCATATTCATATGTAATTAGCATAGGAAAAGTTGGACTTAAAATTTTATCGGATTTAGTAAAATATTTGATAAATGCTCTTGCTATAGACGTTTTACCTGATCCTAAGTTACCTTTCAAGCAAAAGATATCATCTTGTCTAGTTATTTGGGCAAGTTTTTGGCCAAATTTATTAGTATCCTTAAGATTATTTAATATAAATTCCATAAACTTATTTTAAAAATACTCCTAATATCTATAGTGATCAGGTTTAAATGGTCCTTCAGTCTCTAAGCCAAGGTATTTTGCTTGCTTTTCATTTAACTTTGTTAATTGGGCACCTACTTTATTTAAATGTAGTAAAGCTACTTTTTCATCTAGTTCTTTTGGCAATGTATATACTCTTTTTTCATAGTTTTCATAGTTTTCCCATAATTCTATTTGAGCTAGAACTTGATTAGTAAAAGATGCACTCATTACAAAACTAGGATGCCCTGTCGCACACCCTAAATTTACTAACCTACCTTCAGCTAAAACTATAATTTTTTTACCATCAGGAAATGTTACTTGATCTACTTGAGGTTTTATTTCTTCCCATTGATAATTTTTTAAGCTAGCTATTTCTATTTCTGAGTCGAAATGTCCAATATTACAAATTATGGCCCTATCCTTCATTTCTCTCATATGATCAATATTTATCACATCACAATTTCCAGTTGCTGTAACAAAAATATCTGCAGTTTTTGCCGCATTTTCCATTGTTACAACTTCATATCCTTCCATAGAAGCTTGAAGAGCACATATAGGGTCTATTTCTGTTACTAAAACACGTGCCCCCGCATTTCTTAAAGAGGCTGCGGAACCTTTTCCAACGTCTCCATATCCTGCTACAACAGCCACCTTGCCTGACATCATTACATCAGTAGCTCTTCGGATGCCATCAACCAAACTTTCTCGACAGCCATATAAATTATCAAATTTAGATTTTGTAACAGAATCGTTTACATTTATTGCAGGAACTAACAGGCTGTTGTCTTTTTCCATCTCATACAACCTATGAACACCAGTAGTAGTTTCCTCACTTAGTCCTTTAATATTTTTTAATAACTCAGGATATTTTTCATGCATTATTTTTGTTAAATCTCCGCCATCATCAAGTATTAAATTAGGTTTCCAATCTTTCGGTCCAGTTATAGTTTTTTCAATACAGTCCCAAAACTCTTCTTCAGTCTCTCCCTTCCAAGCAAAAACAGGAATATTAGTTTTAGCTATGGCAGCTGCTGCATGGTCTTGTGTAGAAAATATATTACATGATGACCATCTTACTTCGGCACCTAAAAAAGTTAATGTTTCTATTAAAACTGCAGTTTGTATAGTCATATGAAGACAACCAACGATTCTTGCGCCTTTTAGTGGTTTTCTATCTTTATATTCTTCTCTTAAAGCCATTAATCCTGGCATTTCGGTCTCAGCTATCTCTATTTCTTTTCGGCCCCATTCAGCTTGTGTGATGTCGGCTACCTTGAAGTCTGTAAATGTACTCATAATAATCCTTATTTATATTTCATTAGTTATAATTGCATAGACTGTTTCTTTATCTAAAGCTGCTCGAATGTTTTGTAAAGTTTTCTTTTGAATTAGTAATCTTGATATATGCGCTAATTCATTTAAATAAATAGGTATATCGTTAGTTGGTGATATTAGAAAAAATATAATGTCAACAGGTTCATTATCAATAGAATTATAATTAATAGGCTTACTCAGTTTTAGAAATATGCCTATTGATTTTTTAATAATTGATAATTTAATATTAGGGAGGGCTATACCGAACCCAACACCAGTATTCTCAATTTTTTCTTTTTTTAAAAGTAGGCTAAAAATTTCTTTTCTCGAAACGTGAGTATTAGTTTCTGCAATTAAAGATATTTCATTTAATAGTTGTTTTTTATTATTAATATTATGTAAAAAATAGATATTTTCTTGGTTTAATATTTTTGACATTTTAATTTTATTAGTATTTTTTATATTCATTAATTTATTTTCTGCTATATTATTAATTTATTTTTTTTTTATTATAATAATTATAGATTATTATTTTTTGACCGGACTATAGAGTTGGCTATATTTAAACTCTCTCTATATTTTGTTACTGTTCTTCTTGCAACTTTTACATTTTGTTTTATTAATATATCAACTATATTTTTATCACTATAAGCAATATCTGTATTTAATTCTTGTTCAATTATTTTTTTTATTTTTGCTTTAATTGCTATTGCTGAATTATTTTTATTAGTTTTACTTGTAAAAAAATAACTTAATGGCAATGTAATATTATTAAACTTTATATACTTGTTTTTAACCGCTCTACTAACTGTACTTTCATTCATAAAAGTTTTTTTGCTAATTATTTTATGAGTTAATGGCAAGATTTCTTCCTCCCCATCAAAAAAAAATTTTTTTTGGTAATTTAAAATTTTATTAGCTATTAAAAAAAGAGTATTGTTTCTCCTATTTAAATTACTTTGAAGCATTTTACCGTGTGCAATACAATTTTTTAAATAAGTGCTTATATCTTTAGTCTTTAAGTGTTTTTGCTTTATTTTAATTTCACTAATATATTTTTCATCCAATAATACTTCATATTTATTTATATTGGTTAAAGTGCATTTGATATTATTATTATTTTTTTCAACAATAATATCTGGTATAATTCTTTCTATTTTTTCTTCGCTAAGACTATCTATAGGAGTAGGCTTTAAAGACCTAATATTATTAATTATTTTAATAATATTATCTTCCTTTAAGTCACATAGTTTAGCTATTTTTTTATAATTACCGGTTGCAACATCTTTAAGGTTATGAATTACTATTTTATAATGTGCATTATATATTTTATTTCTTTTTAATTGAAAAATTAAATACTCTTCTATATTTTTTGAAAAAATCCCTTCAGGGTCTAATAACTTAAGCTTATTTAAAATGAATTTTGATTGTGCTTTAGAAGTATTAGTTATTAATGCAGCTTCTTTTGTAGATAAGTTACAAAAACCTTTATTGTTAAGATTTTCTATGTAAACCTTAACGAGTTTTTGCCCCCAAGAGTTTATAGAAAGAAATGAACTTTGTTGGTATAGCCATTCTTTGATGTTAAATTCTTCTGAATAATTTTCAATGTTATTATTTTCATCAGTTTCATTATATTTCTTCGATGAAATTAAAAAAGGATTTTTTTCTATCTCAGAACGTGTATAAACTTCTAATTCATTAGCTGACATTTGCAAAATTTTAATTGCATTAATAAGATTAGAATTTATTTTTTGATTAATTTTAAGACTTGGTATCTGTGAAATATTTTGTTTAAACATTTTATATTTAATTATAAATTAAATTTCTCACCTAAATATACTCTACGAACATTCTCATCTTCTATTATTTCAGAAGGTTTACCATTCATTAATATTTTACCATCGTGCATAATATACGCCCTGTCAATTAGTTCAAGTGTTTCTTTAACATTATGATCTGTTATCAGAACTCCTACACCTCTATCTTTAATATGTTTAATTAATTCTCTTATTTCTTCTATAGCTATTGGATCGATACCAGCAAGAGGTTCATCTAACAATATAAAAGATGGTTGCATTGCTAAAGTTCTAGCTATTTCTACTTTTCTTCTTTCTCCTCCCGAAAGTGATAGGCTAGAAGCTCTCCTTAAATGAGTTAAAGAGAACTCAGCTAATAGTTCTTCTAAATGTAGTTCTCTTTCTCTCCTATCTATAATATTAAGAGCTAAGATAGCTCTTATATTCTGTTCTACAGACATACCGCGAAATATTGATATTTCTTGAGGTAGATAGCCTATACCGGCTTTTGCTCTTTTATATATTGGCATATCAGTTATATTTTTATCGTTAAGTAAAATTTTTCCATAATCTGGTTTTATTAGACCACATATCATATAAAAACAAGTTGTTTTTCCTGCCCCGTTTGGGCCTAAAAGACCAACTGCTTCCCCTCTTTGAATTTCTAAAGATACGCTTCTAACTGCTGGTTTTTTACTATAGGATTTACCTAAATTAGTAATAATTAAACCATTATTTTTTACAATAAGTTTTGGGTTATTGTTCATCATTTTTATTTACTTTTTTAGGTAAAAAACGCATTTTTACTTTATTATTATTTTTAGCACTTGTAATTTGACTTATTCCTGTATTTAAATCCATTACAAGTAATTCACCTATCATTATATTATCATCTCTTTTAAGTGTGACTGTATCTTCTATGATTATATTGTTTTCAATAAAATCATATTTAGCATTTTTCCCCGTTGCAACTTCTGTTTTATTAGTAAAAATTACGTTTCCTTCTGCTTCTATTAAAATAATTTCATTATTATCTTCTTCATGGTCTAAGTGGACAATTAATTTGTTAGCAGTAATTTTTTTATCACCTTGGGTTGCTATAGCATTTCCTATTGCATAAGCAATTTTTTTATCATCATTCCACTGCATTTCATCTGCAATAATATCAACGGGGATTACTTCATTTGCCACTACGCTTTGGTTTATAAAAAATAAAATACAAATAATACTAAGGTTTTTTATTATTAATTTCATTTAATATTACCTTTATTATTACTTAGAGAAAGTACAGGCCTTCCTTTTAGTCTTATATTTGAATCATCTAAATTATAAATAAAACCTTTACCATTTATAGACCCCCAATTTCCATTAACAGTAACAGCATCATCACTTTTAATTATATTATTATTTACTATATATGTCAGGTTCTTAGTATAAAATTTTGTTCCTTTAGGAGATTCTATAATTACATTTTTTATAAGTTCTAAAATTTGTTTATTATTATCTAATATACCCTTTGTGGCATAAAAATAAATATCTTTTTTATTTGATAACTTATAATACCCTTCAGGCTTTTTTAGTATTATTATCGCTGAATTTGAAGCATCTCTTTTTGCTTCAATTGATTTCAAAGTAAAAACTGAGTTATTTTTATTTTTAAATAATATAATAGGTTTCAACAATGTATCTGTTTGGTTAGTATTTTGACCATGGCCTAAATTCAATATTTCCTTATTAGGAACTTTTTGCCACCATTTTAAAACTATTATCACTGATAATATTATTAGTGAAAGAAATATAATTTTTAAAATATATTTATTATTACTCAAATTACTAGAAATATTTTTTTCTCGTTTTTGGACATTATTTATCCAAGATTTATGAAAAGATTTATTTTGCAATTTCATCACTATTTAGTTTTTATACAATCGTGAATATGAATAATTCCAGCTGGATTTTTTGATTTTTTATTTAAAACAAATAAAGCAGTTATTTTATTATCGTTCATCATTTTTATTGCACTCTTAATATTTTCTTCGGGCTCAATACTAAGAGGATTTTTAGTCATTACTTCATCTATAGACATGTCTATAAAATTTTTAGTAATATTTCTTCTTAAATCTCCGTCAGTAATAATACCAATTAAATCTTTATAATTATTTATTATTCCTACACAACCAAAGCCATATGAAGTCATCTTTAATAGAGCATCCCGCATGGTACCTTTATAGCCTATTAGAGGAATTTGAGATTCTACATGCATTAAATCTTTCACTTGTAATAGACTGTGGCCCAGCATCCCTCCTGGATGGAACTGTTTAAAGTTATTTTCATTAAATTTTTTTTTCAGCATCAGCTCCATTGCCATACTATCGCCAAGTACAAGCATCATAGTAGTTGAAGTAGTTGGAGCTAGGTTTATAGGACATGCCTCAGGAATTTTGGGAATTAAGCAAGTAATATTAGAGTTGTTAGCAAGAAAACTATTTGGATTAGATGTAATAGCTATAAGCTTTATTTTATTTTTTACTGCGTAATTTATTATAGGATACATTTCTTTTGTTTCACCTGATTTAGATAAAGCAATTAAAATATCATTATGTTGAATTAAACCTAAGTCTCCATGACTAGCCTCATTACTATTTATATATAATGATGGCGTACCTGTTGAAGATAGTGTTGCAGACAATTTTAAACCGATATATCCACTCTTACCAATTCCAGTAATAACAATTTTACCTTCAGCTTTTGATATTAGGTTTACAGCTTTAATAACGGAATCATCTATTGAATTTTGAAGCTGCATTATAGCATTTACTTGCTGTTTAATACTACTTTTCATAGAATTAAGTTGTTTAGAATATGACAATTTATAGCTCCAGATTCATATTATACGTTGTTAGTGATCAAATATATCAGGTTCATTCCATCCATTTAAGTCTAAATATGCTCTAGTTCCAATGAACTGAAATAGCTTTTCTGCTAACTCATTTCTATTTTCCCGTTTTAATATTATATCTAGTTCATTTTTAATTTTATGAAGATACAATACGTCGGATGCAGCATATACTAATTGTTCATGACTTAGTTTAGAGTTTCCCCAATCTGAACTTTGTTTTTGTTTCGATATATCTACATTAATCAGCTCTTTGCATAATTCTTTAAGTCCATGCCTATCAGTATAAGTTCTAATTAATTTTGAAGCTATTTTAGTACAATAAATATTTTCACACATTATACCCATATTATTGTATATGGCAGCCAGATCAAATCGAGCATAATGGAATATTTTTTTTATATTTTTGTTTTTTAATAATTTTTTTAATATCGGGTATGATGAATTTTCTTTTATTTGAACTAAATGTGCATAGTTATCACCGTTTGAAATTTGAACTAAACATAACCGGTCTCTTCTAAAGTCTAAACCCATAGTTTCAGTATCAATAGCTATACAACTAGAGAACTCTAAATCATTTGGTAAGTCATTATCATACAAAGTATAATTGTTTTCTTGCATATTTACTCCATTAAAAATAATTTTATATTATCTTTTTAAATTCACCTAGCTAAATTAAATATCATTAAATATTTTTAATATAATAAAAGCTTTTATATGCATTTTCTTTTTTACTTTTATTTATTATATAATTATGTATATAAAATTTATTATTTTAGAAAGGTTTATTTGTGAGTTTAATTAAGAGAAGTAGGACAGTAGCAATTTTCGGGGCTTCGGGTTTTCTCGGTAGATATATTGTAAATGAATTATTAAAAAATAATTGGATTATAAAAATTTTTGTAAGAAATCCTAATAAAGCGAGACATTTAACATTAATGGGAAAAGTAGGTCAGGTTTCTATTCATCAATGTGATATTATGGACTCTAATAAGGTGCAAAAAAGTATAATTAATGCCAGTAAAGTTATTAATTTAGTAGGAATATTAGAGGAAAATAATAAGCAAAATTTCACAAATATTCATTTAATAGGTGCAACAAATATTGCAAAGGGTTGTTTGAAAAACAATGTAGATAGTTATATACATTTTTCTGCCTTAGGTTTGTTCGATGGAGAACACTCGAAGTATGCTAAAAGTAAGCTAGATGCTGAAAATAAAATTAAAAAAATTTTTAAAAATACTATTATATTTAAACCGAGTGTAGTATTTGGACCAGAAGATCAGTTTACAAATAAATTTGCTAAAATGGCATGTGTATCATTATTTTTACCCTTAATAAATTCTGGAAAAACTAAATTTCAACCAGTCTATGTAAAAGATATTTCCACGGCTGTAGGTATCGTAATAAATAATAATATTCATAATGGTAAAACATATAATCTTGGTGGGCCAGAAATTATGAGTTTTAAGGAAATATTAGACCTGATCTTATTTAAAATAAAAAAGAAAAGAATATATCTTAACCTTTCTTTTCCAATGGCTAAGCTAATCAGTCTTGTATTTTCAATTTCTCCTGTTAAGCCAATTACTTTAGATCAAGTTCGATTATTAGAAAAAGATAATATTCTGCCTAAAAATGGATTAAGTTTTAAAGATTTAGGAATTCGTCCTTCTTCTTTAATTTCAATATCAGATCATTATTTAAAAAGATATATATCTAAATATTAATTAAATATAGAATTAAGATTCCTATTGATATTCTATATATTACAAATGGAAAAAAAGTATAATTTTTAAGCCATTTAATAAGAAACATAATAGATAAATATGCAAAAGAAAAACTAAATAGGAATACTAATATTATTGGTGCAATTTCCAGTTTACTAATTGTATTATTGAAAAGCCAGATAGTTTCAAGCGTGACTGCACCCAAGATAGTTGGAAGTCCAGAATAAAGGCCTATTTTGGTAGAGTCTATTCTAGAAATTTTAAGTATTCTAGCTGCTGTTATTACAGCACCTGCTCTTGAAGCTCCTGGTATAAGGGCAAATACTTGAAACAATCCTATGAACAAAGAATTTAATATAGATAAAGAGTAAATATTTTTTTCTTCTCCTTTATAGTTGTCAGAAACATATAGTAAAATACCACCAATTATGCTGCCCCAAGCAATTACATTTAAAGACAACAATGCTTTATCTAAATCTTTAAAAATTAATAATCCAATAATTAATATTGGTATTGTTATAATAAATAAATTTCTTATAAGCAAAATCTGATTATTTTCCTTGAAGTTTTTAAATTGATTAAAGGAATAAAGAATTTGTAGTAGATCTTCTTTTAAATAGAGGATAACCGCAATTAAGCTCCCTAGATGAGCAGCAATAGCCATTGTTCTTCCTGAAATAGGCCAATTTAAAATATATTCTAAAAGAAATAAATGAGCAGAAGAAGATATAGGAAGAAATTCTGTGATACCTTGAATAATTGAATATATAATTATTTCCCAGAATTCCATTATTAATTTCCATAAATAAAAATTTATTATTATTTAAACAGTTAATATTAAATAGTTTATACTTTATTCAGTTAATTTAATAATGGAATATTTTAAAAATGACTATATTGTACCATTTGCCATTCTCTGCAAATTGCAGATTAGTAAGAATAGCACTTGCAGAAAAAAAATTAGAGGTAAAATATATAGTTGAGCCTATTTGGGAAAGAAGAAATGCTTTTCTACAAGTCAATCCAGAAGGACAAGTTCCAGTCTTATGTATAAAAGATAATAATTATATTACAGGTTCAACTGTCATAATAGAATGGTTAGAAGATACAATTTTGACTAATAGTCTAATTGGGAAAGACAATAATTTTAGAGCTGAAGTTAGGAGAATAATGGGTTGGTTTAATAATAAATTTTGTCATGAAGTAGAAGCTACAATAGTTTTTGAAAAAATAATGAAAGTTTTCATGGGTAAAGGTACTCCTAATACAAATATTTTAAGGGCTGGTAGAAAAAACCTATTAGTTCATTTACAATACATAGATTGGTTAAGTAAAAATAGAGATTGGTTAGCAGGAGATAATTATAGCGCAGCAGATATTAGTGCTGCAGCACATTTATCTATTCTTGATTATTTAGGAGAAATAAAATGGAGAGATTATTCCTATGCAAAGGAGTGGTATGCGAGAGTAAAGTCCCGTCCTTCTTTTCGAAGCATTCTTTTGGATAAAATGCCAGGCCTTCTTCCACCTAAATATTACACAGATTTAGATTTTTAATGAATTTATTTAAATTAGTAGCTATATTATTTTCAGGAGAAAAAAATTATGGAATCCTTTTCTAATATAGTTGAATCATTTTTATCAATAATAAAAAGTTTTATTAATGATACTATATTATTACCTACTGCAAATATTTGGTTATCAGATTTATTTATATATCATTTATTTTTGGTTATTTTATTAACAACAATATTTTCATTAATCTTTAATAAATTAATAATTGTTTTTATTAGACGTTGGCTAGGTACAATAAATTTTAATATAGGAAGGCAATTACTAGAAAAGAAGGTTTTAGCGCCTATTGGATGGGCCATACCGATAATAATATTTGAAGCAGGTTTAGGAAATTTTTCGCCAGAGGAAGGCGTCATATCAAGGTTAATGAAATCTCTTATAACTTTGATTTTTGTATTATCTTTTACACGTTTTATTTCTGCAATTTCGGATGTTTTAAAAGGCAATAAAACATTTTCTGGCACACCAATTCAAAGTTATATGCAGCTTATTAAATTAATAATATATGTGTTCGGTATTATTATTATTGCATGCACTTTATCAAATACTTCTCCCTGGACAATCTTATCAGGTTTAGGAGCTTTAACAGCTATATTGTTATTGGTTTTTAAAGATACAATCTTAGGACTTGTCGCCTCTATCCAAGTTTTTGGCTCTGATACTATAAGAGAAGGAGATTGGGTGACAATTCCTTCCTTAAATATAGATGGAGATTGTATAGAAGTGGGATTGCATACTGTTACTGTAAGGTCTTGGGATAAAGCTTTAATTACATTTCCAAGTGCAAAATTATTAGAGCACCCATTTAAGAATTGGAGGGGTATGGAGGAATCTGGTGGACGAAGAATAAAGCGTGCTATTTTTATTGACCAGGAAACAATTTGTTTTCTAGATAAATCTTTAAAAGATAAATTAAAAAAAATTAGTCTTTTGACAGAACATTTTGAAGCTAAAGAAAAAGAGATAGAAGAAGCCAATACTCTTTTAGATAAGGATGTAGTTAATCATAGAAAACTTACTAATATTGGTGTTTTTAGAGCTTATTTAGTGGAATATTTAAATAAACATGAAAAAATTAATGAAAATTTAACTCTTATGGTTAGACAATTAGCTCCTAGTAGCTCAGGCTTACCTATAGAAATTTATGCCTTTACTTCATCGGTAGAGTGGACAGATTATGAATCTGTTCAATCTGATATTTTCGATCATATTTTAGCAATTATATCTTTATTTGATTTAAAATTAACTCAATCACCATCAGGGCACGATATAAAAAACTTTATAACTAATTATGACAAAAATAAATAAATTATTTTTTAATGAGTAGTTTATTAGAAAGTATTAAATATAGGGCCTATAAATTAGGTTTTGATGATATAGGTTTTTGTGAAGCTTCAATATCTAATGAGATTTCTAAATACCTTAAAGAATTTGTATCCAAAGGCAGACATGGATCTATGAGTTGGATTTCAGATACTCTAGAGAGAAGACTACACCCTAAAAATATGTGGGAAGATGCTAAAACAGCTATTATTTTAGGTTCTAACTATGGCCCTGAAAATAATCCTTTAAATAAATTAAATAATAAGAGTTCAGGAAATATTAGTGTTTATGCTCAAAATAAAGATTATCATAAGATTATAAAAGGAAAATTAAAGAACCTTGCTAGTTGGATTGTATCTAAAACAAAAGGGGACATAAAGGTCTTCGTAGATACTGCTCCCATAATGGAAAAACCTCTAGCAGAAAAAGCTGGTTTAGGGTGGACAGGTAAACATACAAATATAGTTAGTCCTAATTTTGGAAGTTGGCTGTTTCTTGGGGTTATCTTAATAGATACAGATTTAACTGGAGTAAATAAAAAATCAAATATTAATAAATGTGGAACTTGCTCTAAATGTTTAGATATTTGTCCAACCAATGCTTTTATAGGTCCTTATAAGTTAGATGCTAGAAAGTGTATATCATATTTAACAATTGAAAATGACAGTCATATACCTAGAAAGCTTCGAAGATTAATTGGTAATAGAATATATGGTTGTGATGATTGCTTAGCTATATGTCCTTGGAATAAATTTGCTAAAATATCTAAAACTATTTCTTACATTCCTAGGGATGACTTAAAAAAGCCTACTTTAAAAGATTTGTCAATTTTATCAGAAATAGATTTTAGATTATTATTTTCTGGATCGCCTATAAAAAGAATTGGAAGAAATAAATTTATAAGAAATGTATTAATTGCGATTGGAAATTCATCAGATAGGTCACTAATACTTAATACGCGGAGACTTTTAGATGACAATTCTAGTATAGTAAGAGTGGCAGCGATATGGGCTTTAGCGCAATTATCAAAAAAAATATTTTTATATGAAATTAAAAAAAGGCTAAAATATGAAAAAAATAAAGATGTTATTAATGAATGGATAGAGACTCGAGAAGAATTAGAAGGGTTACAGATGGATAATATTATATGAATAATATTTCTATTATAGGTTTAGGTAATATCTCTTTTGAACTTTGTTCTTTTCTTATTCAAGAGGGATTTGATGTTTTTGGTTCAACTGATAATTTTAATAGAAAAACAATTTTAAAAAATATTGGTGTAAAGGTTTATAAAAGAAATCAAATAAATGAGTGTATTTCAAAATCTGATAGGTTAATTATTACTGTTCCCCCTGATAATTTCGGATGTGAAATTATTAGAAATTATTCTCAAGAAATTATTGATTCTAATATTAAATGGATTGGTTATTTATCCAGCACATCTGTATATGGAAACTATAATGGTGATGAAGTAGATGAAAATAGTGAAATAAAACCTGTTGAGTTAGTTGCAGTGAATAGGGCAAAAGCTGAAAAAGATATTCAAGAATTAGGGAAGAAACATTCTATAGCAGTTGAAATATTTAGGGTGTCTGGAATTTACGGAAATAATCATAATATTATTAAGCAAATTTTATTTAGAGGAATTAAGCCAATATTTAAAGAAGGACATTATTTTAATAGGATACATGAAAAAGATATAGCTAGGGTTTTATGTTTAGCATGTTCAGGTAATTTGAACTCAGGAATTATTAATTTATCAGACAACTTACCTGCTCCTCAATTAGATATTATAGAATATGCATATAGCATTATGAATAAAAAAATGCCTAAGTCTGCAAACTATAAGGATATATATACAGATATGTCTCCAAATATTAGACGGTTTTGGGAAAATAACAGAAGAGTAAATAATTTATTATTAAAAAAGAAATATGGTAGTTTGTTATATCCTACTTATAAAGAAGGCCTTAGTTATATATATGAAGATTATATGTTAAAATCCTCTAATAAGGATTGAATGACTTTGGTAATTTTTTTTAATTGTTTTTTTTCTGAGAGTCTATGGTCCCCATTTTTTAAAATTATTAACTCTGATAAATCATTATCACTTTTATTGAAAATCTTTAAACTTTCTTTCCAATTAACAGATTTGTCCTTATCACCATGAATAAGTTTCAAGGGGATAGAAAATATATTTTTTTTATTAGTTAAAATTGAGTTTTTATTTCCTTCTTCTATAATTTTTTTTGTTATCGTGTATCCATTTGGGTCATATTCTGACGATATATTTGTATGACCTTTAGTCTGTATTTCATTCTTTTGTTCATTATTAAGTTCTTTTTCCCATAATCTTTTTGTAAAATCTGGCGCTGCAGCAATTGTTATTACACCTTTTATTCTATTAGTATGAATTAAGCTTAACTTTAAAGCGATCCATCCCCCCATACTAGAACCTATTAGTATTTGAGGCTTGGATGTTAATTTATTGAGTACTTCTGATGAATCTTCGATCCATTCTTTTAAAGAAGTATTAATAAATTTATCAGAGGATTTTCCATGCCCTGAATAATCAAATAAAGTACATTCGAATTTGTTTTTTTTACACCACTGCAATATATATTGAGCTTTAGTTCCTGACATATCTGAACAAAAACCGCTAAAAAAAATAAAACCAATTTTAGATTTGCTTTTAAAATGTTCATATGCAATTTTTCTATTATGACTTGTAAGTAATGTTTTATGCATTAAAGTAATTTCATATTATTTATTCTATTTTTATTATAGAAATTAAATTTATTGTGAAAGAATTTTATGATAGTTGATATGAAAAACTACAGAGTTTTGCAAGTTTTACCTCACTTAAATAGTGGAGGCCTCGTTTCTGGTGCAATAGAAATTTCTAACGCTTTACAGAAAGCAGGACATTTTTCCTATGTTGCTTCAGATGGTGGAAGGAGAGAAAGAGAAATTTTGAGGGAAGGCGGAAAAGTTTTATTATTACCGCTATCAAGTAAAAACCCTATAACCATATTTAGAAATATTTATAGATTATCAAAAATAATAAAGCATAATAACATAAATATAATACATGCAAGAAGTAGAGCGCCTGCTTGGAGTGCCTACTTTGCAGCAAAAAAAATGAATATTCCTTTTATTACTACTTTTCACGGAACATACTCTATTAAAGGAAATTTAAAAAAAAAATATAATAGTGTAATGACTAAGGGAGATAAAGTGATAGCGATAAGTAATTTTATCAAAGAACATATTACGCAGAACTATTGTATTAGTAGTGAAAAATTAGTTACTATACATAGAGGTATTAATATTGATACCTTTGATCATTTAAAAGTTTCTGATGAAAGATTAATTTCCTTTTGTAAAAAATTTAATATACCAGAAGATTATTTTGTTGTTTTATTACCGGGAAGAATAACAAGGTGGAAAGGGCATAAAACACTTATAAAGGCTATAGCTATGCTTGGAAGAGATGATATAATTTGTTTATTTGTTGGAGACGCTCAAGGGAGAAATAAGTATGTTAATGAATTAAATTCATCTATTGATAAATATGGACTGTCAAATAATTTTAGGATAATTAAAAACCAAATTGATATGGCAGCTATTTATAAATTAGCAGATGTGGTTGTATCTGCATCTACTGATCCTGAAGCTTTTGGTAGAGTAGTTGCTGAAGCGCAAGCTATGGGCAGACCTACAGTAGCTGTTAATCATGGAGGTGCACCAGAAATTATTCTAAAAGATATAACTGGTTGGTTATTTAAGCCCGGAGATGCAATTGATTTATCTGATAAAATACTTAAAGCTCTGAAATTAGATGATATAGAAAGAAAAGTAATATCTACTAAAGCAATACAAAGGACAGCATTAAATTTTAATAATGAGACAATGTGCTTAAAAACTTTAAAAATTTATTCAGATCTAATAAGTAGTAATAATAAAAATGAAAAAAAATATATTAGTAATTAAGCATGGCGCTTTAGGAGATATTATACTCGCGGGTTCTGCTATGCAAGCAATAAGAAATTATCATCAAAATGATAATATAATTTGTTTAACTTCAGTTGCATTTAAGAGTTTATTGGAGAACTCTCCTTGGTTTGATAAAGTTATTATAGATTACAAACCAAAATGGAGTGATATTAAAGGCTGGATTAAGTTAAAGGTTTTTTTTAATAAATATAATTTTATAAAAATCTATGACCTTCAAACTTCGACTAGATCTAATTTATACTTTTATTTTTTTCATGTATATAAAAGTTCTGGTTGGTCAGGAATAGCGTTAGGAAGTAAATATAGACATAAGAATAAGAATAGAAAAAATATGCATACTATTTATAGACAAAAGGACCAATTAAAATTAGCTGGAATTAAATATGATTATCTCCCTGATTGGAGATGGTTAGCAAATAATTATGAGAATAAAAATATTATATATAAAGGTAAATATGTAATTATGGTTACTGGTGCCGCTAAACATAGAAAAAATAAGAGATGGCCGGCAGTTCGTTATTCAAATTTAATTGAGGTTTTATCTAATATTGGAATTAAATCTATTTTAATAGGTGGTCCTGAAGAATTCGAAAATATAAATAAAATCATTATACAAGTTAAAAAAACTATTGAATTTATGCCATTAAATTATGCGGGCAAAACTTCAGTTAAGGATATAGTTTTTTTAAGTAAATACGCAATTTGTGCTGTAGGAAATGATACAGGCCCTATGCATGTATTGGCTTCTAGTGGTTTAAGGTCAATAGTATTATTTGGTGCTGGTTCTAATCCTGATTTATGTGCGCCAATGGGAAAAAATGTTCATATTCTTCATAAGAACTGTATTAAGGATATTAAAGTTGATAAAGTATGTAAAATTTTGAAAATGATAGGAATAGATTGAAAATTTTAAAAAATAATATATAGATAGGTTAACTATAATTAATTAATTTTTTTTATTTATTTTTATAAATAAAAGATGTATTTTTTTGTAGTCTTTATAATTTAATATTGAGGAGTAGAAGTATAAATAAAAAAACAGGTAAACAAAATCCTTTTTCTGAAGATTTACATAAAATTAACAATCAAATTACAACAGATCCTATAAGAGTTATAGATAATGAAGGTTCTATGCTTGGTATTTTGCCTTTGAAGGAAGCAATTGAAAAAGCGGAAGAATTGGGTTTAGATTTAGTAGAAGTTTCTCCTAATGCAAAGCCTCCTGTGTGCAAGATAATTGAATATGGAAAATTTAAGTATGCCGCTCAAAAAAAAGCAGCTGAGGCAAGAAAAAAGCAGAAAACTGTAGAAGTAAAAGAAATAAAATTTAGACCTAATATCGACACTAATGACTATGAAATAAAGATGAGAAGTGTAAGAAAATTTATAAATGCGGGCGATAAGGTTAAAATTACAATGCGTTTTAGAGGCAGAGAAATGACGCACCAAGATATAGGTGTAAAAGTATTAAGGCGTATTAGAGAAGACTTAGATACTACTGTGAAAATTGAACAATTTCCTAAGTTAGAAGGTAGGCAGATGGTTCAAGTTTTTGCTCCTAATATTACAGAAAAAGTAAATACTAAAAGCAATAAAATAGTATTATCAGATAAAGAACAATAATACTCATAAATTCTTTTCTTTATAACTTGCATATTTCGCTTTAGATATATATATAGAACCTTTAAATATTGTGGAATTTTTAAAGGAATAATAGAATGCCTAAGATAAAAACAAAAAGTGGCGCAAAAAAAAGATTTAGTTTAACTAGCTCTGGTAAGGTAAAAATGAATCAGGCTGGAAAAAGGCATGGAATGATTAAAAGAACTACGAAATTTATAAGAAATGCTAGAGGGTCTACTGTAATGGTAGATGCAGATGCTAAAATCGTAAAAAAGAATTTTTTAAGAAATAGTTTATAAAAATATTTATGAAGAGGAATTACAATGTCTAGAGTTAAGCGCGGAGTTACTGCTCATAGTAGACACCTTAAAGTGATTAAAGCAGCAAAAGGTTCAAGAGGTAGACAAAAAAATACTTTTCGTGCGGCTATACAAAGAGTTGAGAAAAGTGGGCAATATGCTTATAGAGATAGAAAAGCTAAGAAAAGATCTTTTAGAGGTTTATGGATACAAAGAATCAATGCGGCCGCTAGAGAACTTGGCATGACCTATGCGGTGCTAATTAACAGGCTAAATATTGCAGGTTTTGATATAAATAGAAAAATGTTAGCTGATATTGCAGTAAAAGAACCAGATTCTTTTAAAGCAATTGTTGAAAAAGTAAAAAATTCCTAAAATTAATTATTAAATTTTGGTTTTTTTTGAAATCTTAAATTATAATAAATTCTTCACTTTGATATATGTAAATTTATTAAATGAAAGAGCTTAGGTTATAATGTCTGATACTAAAGATATAGAAGATAAAATTTTAGTTGAAATATCAAAAACTCAATCACTAAAAGAACTTCAAGCAATTAAAATTAAAGAATTAGGAAAAAAAGGGCGTATTTCAAATCTAATGAAGTCTTTATCTGAAGTAAGTACTGAAGAAAAAAAGGTTTTAGGGAAGAGTTATAATGAATTGCGTGCTAATATATTAAAAGCATTTGAATCAAAAGAGCTTGAAATCAAAGATGCAGATATTCTAAAAAAAATAAAAGTTGAAAAATTAGATATTACTCTTCCTGTTAGACCAGGAAATAATAATGATGCTGGAAAAGTTCACCCTATAAGTAGAACAATAGATACAATTATTGATATATTTTCTAATTTTAACTTTGTAGTTGAAACAGGTCCGGATATTGAGAATGATTTTAATAATTTTACGGCATTAAATATTCCTGATGATCACCCAGCTAGACAGGACCATGATACATTTTATATTTCTAATAAAGATAATAAAGAAAGAAAATTATTAAGAACCCATACCTCTCCAGTACAAATAAGAACAATGTTAAATCAAAAGCCTCCAATAAGGATCATTGCCCCTGGTAGAACTTTTAGATGTGATGATGATGCAACTCACTCACCTATGTTTCATCAAATAGAAGGTTTAGTTATAGATAAAAATATCAATATGGGGCATTTAAAAGGTCTAATAAGGTCTTTTTGTGAAGAATTTTTTGAAGTTAGGAATTTACCTATTAGGTTTAGGCCTTCTTTTTTTCCTTTTACAGAACCAAGTGCAGAAATAGATATAGGTTATAATAAAAAAGGCAACTCTATTAAAATAGGGCAAGGATCAAACTGGTTAGAAGTAATGGGTTGCGGAATGGTTCATCCTAAAGTGTTAGTTAATTGTAATTTAGATCCAGAGGAATGGCAAGGGTTTGCTTTTGGGTTAGGTGTAGAGCGGTTTGCTATGTTAAAATATGGAATATCTGATTTGAGAAACTTTTATGAAGGTGATATTCGTTGGTTGAATCATTATGGGTTTAATACAACAAATGGTCCCAATTTTGATTTTAAGGAGGATTAGGCATTGAAGTTTTCTTTATCATGGATTTCTGAGCATATAGAGTTTATCCCTGATATAACTGCTGAGATTATAGCTAATAGTTTAACAAATCTAGGGCTAGAAGTAGAGTCAATTCATAATCCTGCAGATAAATTAAAAGATTTTATTATTGCTGAAATAATTGAGGTTGATTCCCACCCTAATGCAGATAAATTAAGTATATGCAAAGTAGATTTAGGAAAAA
>JAURCJ010000007.1 GCA_030828505.1 Alphaproteobacteria bacterium
GTTTTTTCTAAACTAAAAGATTACACATCAAGACAACAAGAAATATACGATAAAATAAAGTCTATGAAAGATAGTGGTATGTCTTACAAAGACATTACCAAGTATCTCAACAACAATAATATTCTAACACATACAGGAAAGAGGTGGGGTGTAAGTGGAAACTCTGTTCACTCAGTATTAAAAAAAAACATAGAAAGACAGAGAAAGTTAAAAATTTTAGATAAAGAATATGAAATAGTTTGGAGTAGAATAAAAATCAAATATGAGATAAAATAAATTTTAAATATTATTGAGTAAAGGAAACAGGTATGGCAAAAGTTTATATAAATATTCACAGTGGACCAGAATTAAAAAATAAAGCAACCTTAGGTCTTTTGGTCGCGGTAAATGCTCAAAAAAAAGGACATGATGTTAGAGTCTTTTTTGCTGCCGATGGAGTCCATCTTATGAATTGTAAAGAAAAAGGAGAAATAGTAGGACAGGGTACAGGGGATGTGAAAGAACACCTAGATCATCTTAAAGAAACTAATACTAAAATTTATGTATCAGGCATGTCTGCTAAGGCAAGAGGTTATGATGAAAATATATTAAAAGAATATAACGCAGAATTTGCTATGCCAGATATTTTGATAGAACTTTCTCTAGAGGCAGATTCTTTTTTATCTTTTTAGGAAATTAATAATATCAACCTAGAAAACTCGCACAAGCATTAACGGTGGAATAGTTTCTCTTTGGGGGGTTTTTTTCTTAAAATATAAAAATCTCTACTAAAATTGCGTGATTTATCGTAGTTTTAAATTATGGCAGTTAATAATAATTTATTTTTAGATCAGTGTAAAAATTATGCGGTTTTTAAATTAATATTTAATGAGGCAGAATTATTAAAATATGAATATCAGAACAATTTTTTTGATTATTTTGATTATTTCTGGAAATATTATCAACATAAAATTCAAAGTTATGATTTTGGCAGTCAAAAATTAAAAAGTCTAAACGGAAGCGCATTTAATATTATTATAGTTTATTTGTTACATCGCGAAAATATCCAGATACACGCCATGGATGATGATTCTATGGAAGTGAAGTTTGTAAAACCTGATATAGTAATTAAAAATGGAGATAATACATATACATTTGTTTCCTTAAAAACATCGTTAAGAGAACGTTGGAAACAAGCAGACTGGGAGGCAATAAAATTTAAACAAAAGTATAATAGTTCTTATTGTTATTTATTAACAAATAATAAAAATGAGGGTGATAAGTTAAAGAAATTAATAGATTTTATAGATATTGATGCGGTATATCATACAAATGAAGAAGATTTTAAAATATTAATTAAAAAATTAAAACAAATGGTTTACTAATTAAGATGAAATTTATTGATATATGCGCGGGTATAGGAGGTTTTCATTTTGCACTGCATAAATTAGGTTGGCAATGTGTATATGCATCAGAGATAGATGAAACTGCAAGAGAAGTATATAAAGAGAATTTTACTAAAATAACTCCAAACTTATTTAAATATAATTTATTTAATAAAGATTTATTTAAATGTGATACATCTGAAATCCCTGATTTTGATGTAATATGTGCAGGTTTTCCTTGTCAACCTTTTAGTCAGATTGGTTACAGAAAAGGTTTTAAAGAAAATTTAGAAGGCAGAGGTAATATTTTTTTTGAGTTATTAAGAATACTAAAGGATAAAAAACCTAAAGCATTTCTTTTTGAAAATGTTCAGCACATAGTAAAGCATGATGAGGGAAAAACTTTTAAAAGAATTAATGAAGAAATATCTAATTTAGAATATTCTTTCTTTTGGAAAGTGATTAGAGCATCAGAATTTGGATTGCCACAACATCGTCCTAGAACTTTTATGGTAGGGTTTAGAGATGAAAAAAATATAATTAAAAATTTTGATTTTCCTAAACCTATTAAACTTAAAAAATCTATGTCTGATATATTTGGTGCAGAATGTGATAGAGACATTGGTTTTACGCTGAGGTTGGGTGGAATGGGTTCTGGTATAAATGATAGAAGGAATTGGGATTCATATTTAGTTGATGGTGAAGTAATAAAACTTCAAGCAGAACATGGAAAAAAAATGCAAGGTTTACCTTTATCTTTCAAATTACCAAAATCAAGAACTGTTTCATTAAAGTTATTAGGTAATAGTGTTGCTATTAATGTTGTAAAAGCATTAGGAAAGGAAATAGAATATCACTTATCTAAACCATATTGAATTATCTTTACTTCGCTAATACCAACAGAGTTAACTAAGTTATACAGAGATGTGCTAAACGTAAAAATCTATTATAACCCCTTGATTTAACTGTTAAATTAACCCCCCATAAGGAAAACATTCAGTCACTGTGGAGTAGGTTCGTTTCACCCATCTATTATAGAATACTACAAACCCTACTAACATCCACACCAAAAACAATCCATAATATTGAATTAAAGTTAGATATAATTTCTAAGATAAATCTTGGAAATGTGGATAGTTATGATGAGTATAGTAAGTTTATAATAAGCGAAGTTATTAGATTAAGAGAAAGAGGATATACCTATAAGGAAATTGCTAATAACTTTAAGGATAGGGGGATAAGAAGTAGAAGGAATAGAGTATATTATAAGAATTTATTAGTGAATATGATGTGGAAATATCGAAGGAAGTTAGAGAGAGAAAGTATGCAAAACTACATAATAGAAAATATTATAATTTTAATTAATATGGAAAAAAATATCAATAAAATACATAATATACATTATGGATATAAATTATAGAAAATATGCTTTATTTAGGCTTAACTATTGGACAAATATTAATTATTTATCTCATCATGATTCTCGGTATTTTTGGTCTCAATCTAATGATCATAGAATTATTAGTACACTAGCTGTAAATGCTGCTTTTAACCAAATACCATTAGATCTAGCAATTGATAAATCGAGAAGAAATATTATTAATTTTTTAACTTTGAGAAGAATGTGTAGATGTTCTGATAAAACAATGAGAGTTATAATTCAGGATGGAGTTGATAGAGGAGAAATTGAAAGAATTAAAGAAGGAAGAGAAACTTTGATAAAAGCTACTAAGCTATTAATCGATACCTATCGAGATTTCGAAAAAGACTGGATTTTATTTTATGGTCAAGATTATATCAAAGGATTATCCAAAACTAACTATGAAAAAATTTTTAATAAAATTTTATTAATTAGGTTAAAATTTTTTTCTGATATTAATTCAATTTCCCACAGTTTTGATTTATTTTGGAATAAATCAGTAGATCATAGAATTATAAATTTATTAGGAGTTAATTCTTTTCTAGATCAGCTTCCTATAGAGTATTCAACTAATTTAAATACTTTAAATAAAATTAGTTATGAGTCACTTAGACGATTATGTAGATGCTCTGACAGTACAATTAAATCTATCATTAGTCAGGGTATTAAAAATAATGAACTTGAAAAGATCTCAGAGGGAAGAAGAATTTATATTAGAGGAACTAATTTACTGTTTGATAATTATAAAAAATTTGAATTTAACTGGATTAATTTAATACGAGAAAACGTTCTCTTATAATTTAAAATCATTACTCATAGAACACAGTAAATACAATATTTTTGTATAATGTTAATATAATAGAGATGAATATTACCTCCTTTTTAAAAGAATTATATAATGAAATTAATAACGAATAATTTCATATATTTTTATTCTTTAAAAAAATCTAAAATTTATTTTTAAATAAAAATTGGAGGTTAAAAATGGATAGAAGAAATTTTTTAGATTTAAGTGTAAAAGGGTTTTCTTTAGCAAGTTTAGCTAGTTTCAACCCTTTTTCTATTGGCCAAGTTATGGCAGAAGAAGAGTTTAAGTGGCCACATGAACAATTTAAATATGAGTTAGGAGATTTTACTTTAAAGAATGGTACTGTTTTAAAAGATGCATTCCTATTAGTGGATGCTCATGGTACTCTTAATAAAGATAAAAGTAACGTTATTGTATACCCAACTTGCTATGCTGGTAATCATTACTTAAATAGAGGTTCACTTGGTTTAGACCGTGCTATGGACCCGAGTAAGTACTTTATCATTATTCCAAATATGATTGGATGTGGTCAATCATCTTCACCAAGTAATACAGCTTCACCCCAAGATGGTCCAAGGTTTCCAGATGTTAGTTATTGGGATAATATAGAAGCACAATATAGATTGTTAAAAACCTATTACGGCATAGATAATACATTAATGTATGTAGGTTTTTCAATGGGAGGACAACAGGCCTTTCATTGGGGTGTAATGCATGGTGATACTACTGGCGCTATAGTATCTGTGGCTGGAACTGCAAAAACAACTACACATAACTGGTTATTTTTAGAAGGATGTAAAAAAGCATTACAGGCAGATATAAACTTTAACGGAGGTGATTATACTTCTCCACCAGAAGTTGGTTTAAGTGCATTTGCTACTGTTTATGCTTCATGGTTTTATGATCAAACTGGTTATAGGGAAGGATTACATCTAAAAACTTTTGGAGGAATGCCAGATACAGCAGCATTTTTAGAATTTGCAGTAGGACATTTTAGCTCCTTTGATGCAAACGACTTATTAGCCATGATGCAAACTTGGCAATATGGAGATATAGGTAATCATGAAAAATTTAGAGGAGATTGGAAGAAGGCTATAAGAAGTATAAATTGCCCGGCTTTAATAATGCCTTCAGAAACCGATTTATATTTTCCACCCGAAGATAATATTATAGAGGTGAGTCATATGAAGAATGCTGAATTAAAAATTATACCTTCTAAACGTGGGCATCTTGGAGGAGCAATGGTTCCTGGCTTATGCCCTGAAGAATCAGTATTTTGTGATAACGAAATGAAAAAATTACTTAAAAAAATAAGTTAACGTCTTATAAGACCTCTATTTATATTAGGGGTCTTTTTTCTTAAAAGATAAAAAATATTTACTAAAATTATATATAATTATAATGGTCAACCCAGAAAGCTTACAATATACTTTACGGTGGAATAGTTTCTCTATGGGGGGGGGTCCTAACAAAACACCTAAAATATCCATAAAAATCAACGTTTTACTATCGAATTTGACCCTATACGAATATCCGTATTCCGACTACCAAAAATTCCTTATTTCTAAGATTTTAGACCTTCGTAGTCGAGGTTGGAACGATCCCCAAATTAGTAAGTGGTTTAATGAAAATGGTTATATGTCAGTTACAGGTAAGAGACTAAAACCTAACAATGTCTGGGGTATTATAGACAAGTATAGGAAACACCAAGAGAAACTTAGTACCAAGTATCAAGAAGATATAACCAAGTATGAGATTGTTATAGAATAGTAGGTGGTGTTCTCAGGGTTTTATGGTTTCTATTAACTCACCATCTTTGTATATTTCAGTTTTGTATAACTGACCATTTTCCCAGTAATGAATATTTTCACCATCTCTTTTACCGTTTTTATAATTATTTTTCTTTTTTAACTGACCACTCTCATAATAGATTAAATATTCACCTTCTAATTTACCATCTTTGTAATTTCTTTTAAATCTTAACTGACCATTCTCATAATACTCTAAATATTCACCTTCCCTTTTACCGTCTTTGTAACTAACTTTAATTGTAATTATATTTTTATCTTTATAAGCATACCAAAGTATATTTCCAGTAAAAGGTACATCTGAATTTTTCTCATAATACAATCCATCTCTTTGTACCAAGTCATCCATAGAGACATCTTTACTCCAACTAACGGAAGTAAATAAAAGACAGGATATTATGAGTAAGTATTTCATAAGATTAGTATAGGTAATTTTCTATGAATGTTAAATCAAACTTTGTGAGGTTTTGGGGGTAGAATATAGACCATATTATATGATTAAATATAATGGTGGTTTAGATAGTGGACTCTAATTAGACCAGAACGTTCCAAATACTTTCATTTAAAAAAATATTCCCAAAAAAAATTCGGACAAATCTACGAACTACCTATGTCCTAAATTTAGGTCTGGTTACTTGGTATGTTAAGACATGATTATTGGTTTTCTTCAGTCCCAATAATCTAGAAAGGTAGGTTATATGATTAAATAAAATATGAGGGTGATTATGCATTGGAGAGTGCTTTTGAAAGTCTTGGAGAAGTTGCAATGGTAAAAATGATGGAGGATAGAAAAGTTATAGAAAGTATTGAGCAATTTACAAAATATATAGATGATAATAAGTTTGAAGAAGTATTTGGTGAGTTATATAGCGAGTAAAATTTTATCACCTTCCATAATTTAAGTAATGAATAATGCTATTAATTATTATACTTTAATGCTTTATGAAGTGCGTTACGGTACCTTTCAAAATCTTCTACTTGAGGAAGATGGCCTAGACCTTCAAGCTCTATAACATTAATTTTAGAATTACGTTTTTTAACTTGTTTACCTAAATTATCATATCTTCCAAGCTCATATTCAATACCTGTTTTTTTCCAGTTGCGTCCAGGGCCAGTTCTGTCTCGCGTACCAATAATTAAAGTAACAGGCATTTTAAAATTTTTAAACTCTTCTATAACTGGTCCTGTAAAAATCATATTATAGGCTAGTGCACTAACTTTTGCTAATGTAGGCCAGTCACTGCCGTTTACCCATCCAATTAAGGGTATAGCTAAGGCCTCATATTTTGTATTCCAAGAGCCATCATAATAATATTTTTTTTGATAATTTATTATGCTTTTATATTTTAGCTTTAATTCTTTTTCATAGAAAAAACTAACATCTTTATATTCTACAAAGTTTAAATAGTTCTCTAAGCCAATTGGGTTAACTAAAATAATACGCTTAGTTATATCTGGAAAAAGAAGTGCAAAACGAGATGCAAGCATACCACCCATAGAATGAGCTATTAATTGTGTTGATTTAATATCTAAATGTTTTAATAAATTTTTAGTATTATTAGATAAAGCTTCAAATGAATATTGATAATCTAACGGCTTTGATGATTTTCCAAACCCTAATTGATCAGGTATTAAAACTCCATATCCCATAGAATTAAGAAGTTCTGCTGTCTCTTTCCAATAAGCACCATTAAAATTTTTTCCATGTAATAAAGTTACTACCCCCTTATCAGAATTAGAAGTTGGCAGATACATATAAGCCATATCAAGGTCTTTGCCTTGAGATTGAAATTTATATCTATTTAATTTAAATGGATAATCATATCCACTTAAATTTTTATCAAAGGATACTTTTTTTAAATTATCTGTATCTTGTGCATAAGTTATTGAAGATACTAATATAAAAAAATTCAATACCAAACCTAATTGAAAAAATAATTGATTTCTAATCATAAGCCCTTATATCCTTTTTTTAAATTGTAAAATGGGTAGCTTATAAGATAAGAGAAAGTAGATCAACCTAGGAACCTTCTAAAAACATGACGGTGGAATAGTATTTTTTGAATTTTAAGTTTCTATATTATTATTATTTATTTTTTAATATTTAGGTATGTAGATAGATTAAGTTATTATTTCTTAATTGGAAAATTTCTAGAGATTTCTATTTTTATTTTTTGATGCCTTTAAGTATTACTCTTTAATTGAATAGGGTATTCTAATTTCAATATCTTTTTGACTCTTGTTCAGGATTACTTAAAGTTAATAGAATAATATAAATGGGTAAATAAATTGAATAATAAAAATAAATGGGAGTTTAACGGTATTAAAATTGTGTCAGAAACTGACTTAGATGATAATACACCCCAAACTAAAGGAATGAAGAGGTTTGCTGCTATAGCTAAAAGTAATGTAGGAGCTGAAAAAATTTGGGCAGGAACAGTAAATATAGAACCTAGCGCTAAAACAGGCGCACATCATCATGGAGATCTAGAAAGTGTAATATATGTTTTATCGGGAAAAGCAAAAATGAGATGGGGAGAAAAATTAGAATTTGAACAGTATGCTAATCCAGGTGATTTTATATTTGTACCTCCATTTGTTCCTCATCAAGAAATCAATGCTTCTAATAGTGAAATACTTAAATGTGTATTATTTAGAAGTGGACAAGATCCAGTAGTAATAAATTTAGATATTCCAGAGGCAGACGAACATAATGATAAATATTGGATAGATGATATTCATAGAAAAAAATAATTAGTTTAAATCAGTATTATTTAATTAACTATAGGGAGTCTAGTTTGATGCCAACAAAGAAATATTCTCAAGTTAAAAAATCTGTTTTGGATAAGTTAAAACAAGTTTCAACACCAACTATTACGACTCAGTTAATGAGTAATCATGGTTTACATAATGTATCACTGCGAAGGGTATTACCAATTGATTTAAGCCTAGGTCGGTTTGCCGGGCCTGCCTTTACCTTGCGCGTGAAGACTTACAAGTACAGCAATATCTAGATCATCCTAAAAACCAAATGACACCTATTATTGAAAAAATTCCTGCAGGTGCAGTAATGGTTATGGATGCAAATGCCCGAAATGATGTAGGGATGTTGGGTGGTAATCTTTTGATGCGGCTAAAGGTTCGCGGTATAGCAGCAGCAGTTACAGATGGAGGTATGCGCGATATACCTGAGATAAGTACACTTGGTATGCCAGTATGCAGCACTGCATTTGCAGCACCTCCAAGTTTCTCAAAGCTAATGCTTGTTGATAATCAGTGTGTGATTACGTGTGGGGTGTTCCTATATTTCCTGGTGATATCATTGTTGGTGATGCTGAGGGAACTGTTGCCATTCCAGCAGCTTTAGCTAAAGAAGTTGCTGAAAATGGTATCAAACAAGATCATATTGAAGGTTGGGTTAATAGAAAATTAGCAAAGGGTGCTTCTTTGCCAGGACTTTATCCTCCATCTGATAAGGTCCGTGCTGAATATGAGAAATGGATAGAAGAAGGCGAGTCTGACGAGATTTGATCACGATCAATTAAAGTTTTATAATTTGTATTTTAAACTTGATCATAGGTGCTGGAATTTCTTTGCTTTTAAAACTATCATTTCCATCTGGTCTAGGAATTTAGATCTATCTGCTTTGCTAAAAGGAGGCGGACCGCCAGTCATTTCTCCACTTTCGCGCAGTCTTTCTTTTATATCCCGTGTAGCAAGTGCCATACCTATATTATCATTTGTATACTGTTTTCCGTTAGGCTTAATAGCAAATGCTGCTTTTTTAAGGCAGCGTCCGGCAAGGGGAATATCGTTCGTTACGCATATGTCTGACTTTCCTATATGGTCTACAATCCAGTCATCGGCCGCATCAGCACCTTGATTGACAACAATAAGTTGTATTAGAGGATTCAATGAAGGGCGTATACCGCCGTCACATACTAAATAAGTTTTCAGATTATGACGTATCGCAACTCGTTCTATCTCATTCTTTACAGGACAGGCATCCGCATCAACATAAATTTTTATCATTATAAAAACAATTTCATTAATTTCCTAAAAGTTGGGTATGCTCTAAAAAGTTTCATATTTACATACTATTGTTATTATATAAAATATCAAAACCCAAAAGACTAATAGATATTGGCTTTATTAAAATGTTCAGAGTTATCTATATTTTATGAAATTATAATTGCAATTTTAAATAATTTATTATTAAAATTAAATAGTTTAGTTTAGGAAAGGGATTAAAATGAAAAATTTTTTTTTAGTATTTATTGCTTTTTTTATTGGTTTAACATCTTTTGTCTATGCACAAGATAAACCATCAATAACAATAGAATTACTATCTTATGAACAAAAAACAAATTCTTATGATGATACACCTTATTGCGCATTAAGTTATAGTATTACTAATAACAGTTGGGGTACACTTTATGGCATAAGAGTAAAAACAGAAGCCTTTGACGACAGAGATACAAAACTAGATGACTATGGTTTAGGAGGTAATATCTTAAATCCATTTAGTGGTTGGTTTGATGATCAAAAATTTATTAGTATAGGTGATATGAAACAGGTTACTAATTTAGAATTTGGTGGCCAGTGCAAATATATGGGCTTAATTAATGCATTAGAGGTAAAAGCTGAAGATTGCAATATTAGGATGATGCCAGAAGGTGTAAATTGTTTAGATATACTAGAGCTGAAATCTAAAATTGATCATATTAAGTTTCAGGTAAGGTGATAATAGAATTTTTATGCGAATTATATTTTTTATAATCGTTTATATCTTTTTTATTTTTAATGCCCATGCAAAAGATTCTTTATCTGATTATTATTCTGCTTATATTTTTGTTAAAAATTGTAACGAATTAGATCAGTTTTTTATGTAGATAATGAAAACATGCAAATTGCTAAAAAATCCATAAAAAATATTGAAAATGAATATAAAAAGAAAAATTAAAGTCTTGATATTGATGCAGAATGGAATATAGCAGCAACAAAGTGGAAAGAAGACTTTGAGGCAATGTTTTTAATGTTTAAATCATTAGACGCCTATAGTGAAGATATGGCAGGTATGTGTAAATTATATCTTATGATGCTCAATGCTGCGGCTAGTTCAGTATTTAATGAAAGTATTGAAAAAGATTTTTAAAATAAGTTAAGAGAAAACACTAAATTTGGACAAATGATTTCTCTGAATAACAAAATTTAACATAATATTATTTTTTATAAAAGTAAGGTAATCCTATACCTCCTAATATAAGAAAAGATGCAATATAAAATTGCCAATTTAATGTCTCAGAAATAAATAAATAACCTCCAAGTGCAGCTATCAATGGTACACTTAATTGGGCAACAGAAGCTAATGTAATGTCTATTTTAGGCAATACCCAATACCATAAAGTATATCCCAGTCCTGAAGTTATAGAACCTGAGATGATAGCTAAAAGCAAGCCATATAGACTAGTATTTGTTTGATCAGGCATGAATAAAGCAATAGGTATTATTAATAACATTGCTAATACAAAATTTGCGGCTGTATTTGATAATGGATTATTTTGTCCGTGGCCTAAAATAGAGTAGATACCCCAACTAAATGCAGCTAAAAACATTAAAATTATTCCAAATAAACTATTTTCACCAAATCTTGGATCCACAAGAATATATAGACCTATCATAGATAAAAATACTCCGATGAAACGGAGTATAGAAATATTTTCTTTTAATAATAATGCTCCAGAAAACATTACTATCATACTGCCTCCAAATAATATTAAGGCGCCTATACCAGTATTAATAGTTAAATATGCAAAACTAAAACCTACTAGATATCCTACCAATGCCAGTGCACTAATAATTGAATTAATTTTAAATTTAGAAAATTTTTTATGAAAAATAAAAACTAATAAGACTAGCACTAATGCAGCTGATCCTGCTCTTAATAACGCAAAATTAGAAGGGCCAATTAAATTTGAAGATAATGCTAATCTTGTTATTATTGAGTTCGCAGCAAACGCAGTCATTACTATAGTTAATATAAAAAAATTTTTCATTTTATTAGAATATCAAAAATTAGATTTATAGTCATAAAAAATTAGTACTAAAAACAGATTATTTATACTACCATATAACAATGAAAAAAATAAAAATATATCAAGTAGATGCATTTGCTAATAAATTATTTTCTGGAAATCCTGCAGCAGTTTGTCCATTAGATGATTGGTTGCCAGATGAAACTATGCAATCAATTGCATTAGAAAATAATTTGTCAGAGACTGCCTTTTTTACAAAAGATAAAGATAAATTTTTTCTTAGATGGTTTACACCTAAAGTTGAGATTGATTTATGTGGGCATGCCACTCTTGCTGCGGCGCATATTATATATACTGAAATGAACTATCAAGATGATAATATAGAATTTAATATTAAATCAGGAGATGTTTTGAATGTTCATAGGGACCAATATAAATTAAGTATGAACTTTCCTGCATATGAGCCTATAAGTATGGAACAGAATTTTAATGAATTATATGATGCTCTAGGGGTAAGGCCATCATTATTTCTTCATTGTAATTATGGATTGGCAGTTTTCAGAAATGAAGAAGAAATTATACAAATAACACCTAAATTTAACTCTTTAGAAAAATTACGCTATAATGGAATAATAGTAACTGCACCAGGAAATGATGTTGATTTTGTTTCACGATTTTTTGGCCCTAAACTTGGTATTCCTGAAGATCCAGTTACTGGTGGTGCACATTGTGAGCTAATTCCTTATTGGTCAAAGTGTTTAAATAAAAAAGATATGATAGCAAGGCAATTATCAAAAAGAGGCGGAGAATTGTATTGTTCCTATTTAGATGATAGAGTAATTATTGGAGGTAAGGCAATTACTTATATGCAGGGAGAATTGCTATTAAATAATATAGTTAGCTATGACAAATAATATAAAAATTATTCCATGTTCAAATGCTATAGGAGCTTATATTGAAGGAGTTCAACTAAATGAAAAACTTCAGCAAAAAACTATAAATATCATATATGATGCTTTTCTAAAATATCAGGTAATTTTTTTTCGAAATCAACATCTAACAGAAATAGAATATTTATCTTTTGCGAGAAAAATTGGTAAACCAATAATGTATCCTTTTGTTAAAGGTTTGCAAAAATATCCTGAAATTACCCCAATTTTAAAAAAAGAAACTGATCTAAATAATTTTGGCGGTATATGGCATAGTGACACTTCATATTTAAAGAAACCTCCAAAAGGAACTATGTTATATGCAATAGAAGTTCCTGAAAATGGAGGTGATACAGAATTTGCAAACCAGTATCTTGCTTATGATCATTTATCTAAAGATATGAAAATATTTTTAGATAGCAAAAAAGCCCTTAATATTTCAGGTAAAGAAGAAACTACAAAAACAAGGTCAGATCTAAGAAAACATTCTTCTACACAAATTAAAAGTAATGAGCATGAAGCTGAGCATCCAGTTGTAAGAACGCACCCTGAAACAAAAAGAAAATCTTTATATATCAATATCGCGCATACTAACTGTTTTACTGATATGAGTATTGAAGAAAGTACTCCTATTCTAAATTTACTCTTCAAACACCAAATTAAATTTGATTTTATATATAGGTTTAAATGGGAGAAAGGTTCAGTAGCTATATGGGACAATAGATGTACCTTACATAATCCTATTAATGACTATTATGGAAAGAGAAGATTAATGCACAGGATAACTTTTGAAGGGGACACACCCATCTAATGATAAAATTTATGATAATTATGTCTATTTTTATGGTTATAAATATTTCTTTAAGTAAAGATACAAGTTGGTATGAATTAGAATTAAGAAATAATTTATATTATGAAAAAAATAAAAACACTCCGTTCACAGGTGTAATTAAGAGTAAGAGAAATGGAAAGATAATTAACGGTATGAAAGAAGGAACATGGTTAGAGTATTGGGATGATGGGAAAATAAGCTCTATAACCAATTATAAAAATGGTAAGTATGATGGAGAATATTTAAGTTATTATAAGAATGGCCAATTAAATGTAAAAGCAAATTATAAAAGTGGCAAAAAAGAAGGAAATTTTTTTGATTATTATCAAACTGGCCAGTTAAATTGGAAAGAGTTTTATAAAAATGGCCAAGTTGATGGTACATCTATTATTTATCATGAAAACGGTAACTTGTGGTATAGAACAAATTTTAAAGAGGGTATAAGACATGGAATTTATCAAAAGTTTAACATTAATGGTAAATTAATTGAGGAAAAAACATATAGAGACGGTAATATAGATGGAGAATGGCTAAAATATAACAAAGATGGTGAATTGTTTGATATAAAAATATATAAAGATGGTGTACTAATAAAAAATTAAAATTTTGAATTAAGAAAATATATACTACGTTAGGCAATTGTATATTTGTTTATAAAATCATTAGCCTTACTAAAAATAAGTTCTTTTCTTGCTTGTTTAATTTTGCCTAAAGCATTCTTCATAATTGAAAGTCTTGGGTTAGATTTAAAAAAGTCTATATTGTCATCAATAAATTTCCAATATAATCCATCTAAAATTTCACACCAATCTCCTTTTTTATAATTACTCATTTTAAGTATATAATTTGATCCACATAAATATGGTTTTGTAGAAAATATTCCACCATCAGAAAAAGTTCCCATGCCATAAACGTTAGGAACCATTACCCACTCCGATGAATCTATGAACATTTCCATAAACCATTTATAGATTTCATCAGGATGAATTCTAGATAGAGTCATTATATTAGATAATATCATTAATCTTGGAATATGATGAGTGTATCCATAATCTATACAATCTTTGATTGTATCATCTAACGGTTTTATTCCTGTTGTACCCTTATACCAATCTATTGACAATTTTCTTGAGTGGTTCCAAAAATTAGATTTTATTTGGTCTTGTCCTTTTGTATCATTAATACCTTTGATGAATTCTCTCCATCCAATTATTTGTCTGATAAAACCTTCAAATGAATTAAGAGAAATATTATTTTTCTTATATATTTTGTGTGCTCGATCAATAATTTCCTCTGGAGTAATTAAACCTAAATTCATCATAGGGCTTAAGTTACTATGAAATAAGAAATTATTATCTTCTATAATAGCATCTTCATAATCACCAAAATGATTAAATTTTAATTGTAAAAAATTATCTAACCATTTTAAAGTATCTTTTCTATTTATTGGAAACCAAATATTATCCATATTGCCGGGGTGATCCGAAAAATATTTTAGAATATCTTCTTTCACTTTTGTTAAATTGTTTGAATTTTTTTTCTTAGGCTTTTGAGGAATAGTAATATTTTTAGTAATTTTTTTTCTGTTTTCATCGTCGAATGACCATTTACCTCCAATAGGTTTGCCCTCTGGGTCTATTAAAATATTCATTTTTCTTCTTATATATTTATAAAAATGTGCTTGTAAAAAATTATTTTTATTATCACTGTATTCTCTAAAATCATTTTTAGATAAAATAAACATTGGGTTTTTATGATTAGTCCATGAAATATTTTTAATATTTTTAATATTTTTTATTTTATCTCTTAAAAAGCTGTCAACCAGTTCAAACTGGTGAATATATTTTATAGAGTTGTTGTTTATGATTAGGGACAACTTTTTTTCAAAACTGTCTGTAAAGTCTTTATCTTCTATACTATGATAATGAACTTTAAAACCATTAATTTCTAGCTCATTTTTGTATTCTCGCATAGCTAAAAAAAACATTAATATTTTTAATTTATGATGCTTTTGTTCCTTACATAATCCGTAGTCTTCAGACATAAAAATTTCAGTGCAGCCTGTATTCTTAATATATTTTATCGGAAATAATTGATTTCCTAATATAATTAAAAGATTTTTATTTATCATCTATAACACCCACCTATGTAAGTATACCTTATTATTAAATAAACAGATTTTATTCTAAGATTATTCTACTTTTTATACTTAAATTGACTAAAATATATATTTATATTAATTAATATTTTTTACATATTTGGATATTACTTTGATTAATTCTTTTTTAAACAAAGATGTTTTTTATAAAATTAAAGAGCATAAAGTTTTTCAATCTATTGTTATTATAGCTATTATTATTTCAGCTTTTCTTATTGGGGCATCTACTTTTGAAATTAGTGAAACACTTATTTCATTATTTTTAATTACTGATATTCTCATTACTCTTTTTTTTGTTATAGAGATAATTATTAGGTTTATTGCTGAACCTAATAAAAGACTTTTTTTTAAAAGTGGATGGAATATTTTTGATACAATAATTGTTCTTATTTCAATTATTCCTATTGGCCCTAATTCATCAGTTTTATTATTAAGATTATTAAGAATTTTTAGAGTTTTAAGACTCATATCTGCTGTGCCAGAGTTAAAAGAATTAATAGAGGCGTTATTCCAATCCATTAAAAGAGTGTTTTATGTAGCCCTTCTACTATTTATTATACTATATATTTATGCTTCATTTGGCTCAATTTTATTCTCGGAGGCAGATCCTGAAAGATGGAAGGATATGGGAATTTCTATGATTACTCTAGTACAAGTTCTTACTTTATCCAGTTGGGAACAAGTAATGTTACCTTTACAAAAAATTTATTGGTGGACTTGGATTTATTTTTATAGTTTTGTTGCAATAGGTTCTATCACAATATTAAATTTAATTATCGCAGTACTAGTAGATGTAGTTACAAACCAAAAAAGGAAGTGAACAGATACATTAGTTATTTTGAATATGTATATTTAGCCTTTATTAATAATCATTTAATTGTTTAAATTTTCACGCCAGAAAGTATATAAGCCAGCACCTATAACGACTAAGGCTCCCATAATCACAGGTATTTCTAGAGTCTCATTAAATATATAAATTCCTATAATAGATACAAATACTAAATGTAGATAATTAAAAGGTTGCAGAAGAGAAGCTTCTGAAATTTTTAATGCGTTGATTATACATATATTAGCTATTAATGCTAATATACACATTAGCATAATCCAAAACCAATCAATATTTTTAACTTCAGAATAAAAGAATGGGCCTATAGATGATAAAATTAATGTCCCAATAATGGCTGTGTAGAATAATGTAGTATCATTATTATCATATCTAGAAACTAGTCTTGTAAGTATTTGGTAAATAGCAAATAAAAATGCGCAACCTAAAGCCAGAAAAGAGAAGGGTTCAAATGGAATTAAACCAGGTCTTAAAATTATTAGTATTCCTATAAAACCAGAAGTTATTGCTAACCATCTTCTCCAGCCAACTTTTTCCCTTAAAATAATAACTGACAGTGCAGTTCCAATTAAAGGTCCCACTGCAAAAATTGCAGAAGTATTTATTAAACCAATTTTATAAAAACAATAATGGGCTAAGCATAATTCAACTGTTAAAATAGTACTTCTTAAAATTTGTAAATATTTAATCTTACTGTTAGATAATTCAATAAATGAATATCTATTTCTTGAAGAAAGAAATAAAACAAATAAAATAAAAAACCAATATCTGAACATACCTAGAGTAATTACATTATAGTACTGTGACAAATATCTAATAATACCATCCATACAGGAATAAGAAAAAATAGCAGTAACCATAAGTAATATGCCTGCTCTATTATTAGATATTTTTTTTTGCATTATAATGTGATCTTGTATGTTAAAAAAAAGTGTAGCTAAACAATATAATTCTTTTAAGATAAAATATAGCTTATTTTAATATTAGAATATTGGATAAAATATGTATGTACCAAAACACTTTGGTGAAAATAGAAGTAAAGAAATTAAAAGAATTATAGAAAATTTTCCATTAGCAACAATAGTATCAAATTCTAAAAATAATTTAATGGCTAATCATTTACCTTTATTATTAAATAAATCTTCTAATAAAAAAATGGAATTAGTAGGTCATATAGCTAAGGCTAATAATATATATAGTGAATTATCTAATAATGATGAGGTGATGATTATATTTAGGTCCGAAAATGCATATATTAGTCCTAATTGGTACCTTACTAAAAACAAAGAAAATGTTCCAACTTGGAATTATCAAGCAGTTCACTTATATGGTAATATTCAATTTATTCACGATGAAAAAATTATACTTAATTCTTTGAAGGTTTTAACAAAACATTTTGAGAAGGAGGATTCTAATAAAAAAGATTGGAACTTAAATAAAGTATCATCTAATTTTATGTCTGCCATGCTTAAAGAAATTGTAGGTATTAGACTTATAATTTCAAAGAAAATAGCTAAATCTAAATTAAGTCAAAATAGAACTAATGAGGATTCTAAAAATGTATCAAAAAAACTAAAAGAATTAGGATATACATTTTTGAGCGACTCTATGAAAAACTAATTTTCTAACCATTTTTTCATAATGTTTCCTAGAACTACCATTCTGATAACCTGGTTGTTTGTATTTACGTAGTCTCTTATTGTTTCTAATGCTAAATTATTTATATATGTATATTTAAATTTTTGTCTTTTTAAATTAATTCCATTATTATTGACATAGTTTAATACTTCATTTTGTGTATTAATAATATCACCATTCATAGATATTTTTTCAAAACTATGTATGACCTCATTTAAAAAATTAGGCCAGTAAGACAAATGCCTCCATAAAGTTGCAACATGACTACTAACTCCATTTGGTGCTCCTAATGAATTGACTATTTTTACACATTTCCAATTTGTATTTGAAATATCATCTTTATCTAATAATTTGGGAAAATTAGCATTTATTTCTTTAGGAGATATAATAGATATAGATAAGCGTGGTTTATATTCTGATTTAATTAAGGCAGATAATGCCATTAGATTCATTCCATTTGATCTATTATAAACTTTTATAATTTCTTTAATAGTATGTAGATCTTTATGATTAAAGGCTTTCATATTGATAGCTGGAGGTTTAGGAAGATTTATTGAATTAATCATATTATTTAATGCTAATTCAGGTGTTCCCGTCAAATATATAGGTTTGCTAATAGACCATATATCTTCTAAACTATTTTCTATACTGGCAAGTCCTCTCCAAATTGAAGTAATAAAAGGAATATGCATAGTTTTTCTAATATCTAAAAATATTTCAGCTGTTTTTCCTTTAGCTTTATCTTCACTTATAGCAGTAACAGGATCATATGAAAAATCGTAATTAGGCATAATAATTACCTCGTATATAAAAGTAATATTTAATCAGAATATTAAAAGTTTGTCATATAAGCATATAACATAGAAATTGACCTGATAAATTTTAATATATTATAAATATAATTTATGCAAAATAAAATTAAACCTGGAACAGAATGAGAGCTAATATTTAATGATGAATAAGTTTAATAATAAATACCATTCAAAACTAACTAAATGTTTTAACTTAATAGAAGAATGTTTTTGGGATCTTCAAGAAGTTTATGACGAGACTAAAATTTTATATGAATTTAATGAAAAAAATTGTGCAACATTGCCATATGGTCTCTGGAAGTTTTATTTAATTGAAGAGTGTGTAAAAGAAATAGAATTAGAAAAAGGTAATGGAATTTATACTTTAAGTTGTGACAATTTTTGTAAATTAATAAAAAATTATTCTTCTTGGAAACCTAAAGATCATAATGAATGGAATACAGATAAAGATTTATTGGGAATCTCAAAAAAAGCTAAGGATTGTTTATCAAATATAATATATGATTTGCAAAATAGAAAAGATACAAATGTTAATTTTTATAGAGATTTGGAACTACCAGTGGAGTAAAATATGAAAGCAAGTATAGATGTTGAAGAAGGCTCGCTAGATTTAATGGCTAAAGGTAACTTAGACGAGCCAGTAGTTATGTTAAACTTACTAAAATATTTAGATAAGGCTAAACTAGGTTTCGGGGTAGATGGCTTAACTGGAAAAGAAGCCTATAAAGTTTATGGTAAAGAATTTGCTAAATTTCAACCATTGTATGGAGGAGAACCTATATGGATGGGAAGATCTCATAATTCCATAATTGGAAGGGACGATTGGGATATAGTAATTTTAGTAAGGTATCCTTCAAGAAAAAATTTTATAAGTATGTTTAAAGATCCCAAATATAGAGCTATCGCTCCAATAAGAGCTGCTGCTTTGAAAGATAGTAGGATAATAGAAATGACAGAATTATTGCATAAGATTATTAATTAATATGATAGTTTCAATTGATCATATAGTTTTAACGGTTAAAGATATTAATAGGACGGTTAATTTCTATTGTAATATTTTAGGGATGAAATATGAGGAATTTAAGCTAAGTAAAAATTCTAATTCAAGAAAGTGCCTTAAATTTGGAAAACAAAAAATAAATTTACATGAATCTAATAATTTGATTAATCCAGGTGCAAAATTACCAAAACCTGGGACTGCTGATATATGTTTTATTTCTGAAATTAATATTTTAGAATGGAAGAATATATTCCTAAAAAACTCAATAAATATCGAGTTTGGTCCTACTGATCAGATAGGAGCTGATAGTAAATTGCGCTCAATATACGTACGTGACCCGGATGAAAACCTTGTTGAAATTGCCAATAAAATAAACTAAGTCTAAATTTTTACTTAATTTAGGAATAGGCTGTTTTGCGAAATCTTTGGAAGTATAAAAGTTATAAATGCTCCGACCAAAAATATAATTACAGTAAATATATATAAATATTTGTTAAAGCAATTTAATTTTTTACATGATTTTTCTGCTTTAGGGTCTGAAGGACAGGCATAATGTCTATTTTTCCATTTTAAAATACCACTTGCTGTTACTAATGTGCCTGAAACTAAAAATAATAAGAGGCTATATTTTTCCAATAAAAGTAATTTTGGAAAAGTAGAAAATAAAGATAATAAGATTGGTCCTCCACCTAATAATAATAATAATGCAGGTAAAGCACAGCATATACACATACTAATACTAGTAACTAAACTTGCTGCTGTTAAGGCAAGTGCTCTCTTTGGCTTTATTTTTGTTTCTAATGTATTCATTTAACTAATTTATTTGTACTCTAAAACTAAGGTGCTAGGAGGAGAGCCATAGCACCTTAGGTAAATATTATATAATAATGCAATAATGTTGCATTTAAGAAATAAATTGTCAAATATAATATTTATGTTATTGTTATTTTATGGTTATTGATAAAAATAAAATTAAAAAGAAAGAAAAAGCAATATCTCTCTGCATGGAGAAAAATGAGTCTCTTACTCCAAATAGATTGCTTATTTTAGATGTTTTATTGGAAAGTGATAAACCTATATCTGCTTATGATATTAATTCTATTATAAGAGACAGGGGTAAAAATTTGAATATTTCTTCAGTTTATAGGGTAATAGAGTTTTGGGTTAGGCTGAATGTTATTCATAAAATATCTTATTTAAATAAATATATGTTATGCGATAATACTGATGAAAAGCATACCCATATAACTAATATATGTACAAGCTGTTTGACCGTTATAGAAACATGTAACGAGAGTATGGGTTTAGATTTAAAAGAAAGTTCAAAAAAGCTCGGAGTGGTTCTCAGTCCAGATATTAATATCGAAATACCTGTTATTTGCCAAAAATGTCAATAAATGTTATGTTATTAATTATTATTTGCAATATTGTTGCAAATAATAAATAATATTGCGTTTAATATATAATATTTAAAGAATTATAGTATGAGCAAAAACCTTATTAAAATAAAAAATTTAGAATATAAAGCATTAAATAATAGTAATTTTAGTCTTAAAATTAGAAACTTTAAATTAAATAAGAGTGAAAGTCTCTTAATATATGGGGACTCTGGAGCTGGTAAGTCAACATTCTTAAATTTGATATCAGGTGCTCTAAATTTTAATAAAGGTGAAATCAATATTTTAGGAACAGCTGTTAGTAAAATTTCATCTAGTCAAAAAGATATAATTAGAGGAGATCATTTTGGAATAGTATTTCAAACTTTTAACTTATTACCTTATTTGACAGTAAAAAATAATATTTTATTAGGTAAGGCTTATTCTAAAAAAAAGGAATTAAAATCCAATAATGAAGATGTTAAGGCATTGATGGACAAGTTAGCCTTAAACTATGAAGAACTTATAGACCGTAAAGCATATGAACTAAGTATCGGACAACAACAGAGAGTTGCTGTAGCTAGAGCATTAATTGGTAAGCCAGAGATTATTCTAGCTGATGAACCTACTTCTGCTTTAGATAGCAATAGTCAAAAAGAATTTATTAATTTATTGTTTAAATCGCTTGATGATAACGAACAGGGGCTAATCATGGTTAGTCATGATAATAAATTATCAAAAAAATTCAAAACTGTAAAAAATATTAATGAAATATGTGAGATAAATAATGATTAAATTTACTTTAGTATTTCAGTCATTGCTAAATAGATGGTTGAGTTGTTTATTAATTATTATAACTCTAGCATTTTCTATTTCATTATTTTTTACAGTATCGCGAATACAAGAAACTGTAAAATCAAGCTTTCAAAATACCGTATCAGGGGTTGATAGTGTAGTTGCCGGCCGTGGAGGAAATTTACAAATTTTACTTAATAGTGTTTTTTTAATTGGAGAGCCTAGTAATACAATAAAATGGGATACATTTGAAGAAATTACTAGTAATAAGCAAATAAAATGGGCTGTACCAATATCTTTGGGGGATAGCCATAAAGGATTTAGAGTAATAAGCACCAATAATGATTATTTTAAAGAGATAAAATATTCTTCAGGAAAAAAAATAGAGTTTAATTCTGGAAAACCATTTAATGATGTTTTTGACGTAGTTTTAGGCAGTTTGGTAGCAAAAAAATTAAAATATAATATTGGTTCAGAGATAATAATAACTCATGGTTTATCTGAAGGTGGTGAGGCTCATTCCTTCCACTCAGATAAAAGTAATGGCCATGATGATCATGCAGATCATGACGATCATGCAACACATGAGGACCATGACGACCACGCAAAACATGAAGATCATGATGATCATGCAGATCATGACGATCATGCGGGATATAATCATGCAGACCTAGGTTTTAAAGTATCAGGTATTCTTGAACCTACTGGCACTCCCATTGATAACGCTGTTTATATAAGTTTAGCTGGAGCGGAAGCTATGCATACTGGGTGGATAGGAAATCAAAAAGTAATTGATGTCTCCATAGAGCAGATTATGGAAAGAGAATTAAAACCAAAGACTATATCAGCAATATTTATTTCTTTAAAAAATAGAACGCAAATATTTCAGTTCCAAAGAGATGTTTTGAATTATAAAAAGGAGCCAATAAGCTCTGTTATGCCTGGTTTAACCTTATCAAGGCTATGGGCATTAACCGGTAATGTAGATAGAGCTTTTAAATTTATTACATTTTTAATAATTGTTATAGCTCTATTAGGGATGATAGCCATGACTATTGCAGGCTTAAATAGTAGAAGAAGAGAAATGGCAATCTTGAGATCTGTTGGCGCATCTCCAAATAATATAGTGAGCTTATTACTAGTAGAATCTATTATAATATCTATAGTGTCTTGTATTTTAGGCTATATTATTATGATTATAATATTTACTATAGGTAAGGATTATTTACAAAATAATTATGGCATATTTATTGATAGTTTTTCTCTTAAAAATTACGATTTACAAATAATTATTGCAATAATATGTGCTGCCCTGATAGCAACTATTGTTCCCGCGATACAGATATACAAAAATACGCTTAGAGATGGTTTATCTGTTAAATCTTAAAATTAAGAAAGGAGATTAGAGGTACATATAAATAATAAAAAAATTTGTTCTATTGTGCGATAGTATTTCATAAAAGAAATAAATTTGCATTAATTTTAGTTTACAATTTAATAATTTAAAAAAGGAGTAATAAATGTTTATTTATAAAACATTAGTTTCATTGATTATGACATTTTTTGTTTTTACAAAATTTGTTATTGCAGGTGAATTAGAAGATAGAGTTAAAGAATTAGAAGCCAAAATTGCTAAGATGGAAAATAGTGAAGGTAAAAATTCTGAACCAACTTCAACAAAAAGTAAAATATATGGAAATGAATTTAATCCATCTATAGGTATAATTCTTAACGGAAAATATAATAATTTCTCCATGAAATCAGCAGAACCAGCAGTTAAAGGTTTTGTTATTGGCCATGAAGGAGAGCGAGGTCGTGAAGGATTACAACTGGGTGAGTCAGAATTAAACTTCTCAAGTAATATAGATGATAAGTTTTACGGAAGTATGACAGCAGCTATTGTTAAAGAAGATGGAGAAGACAAAGTTGAATTAGAGGAAGCTTATTTAATGACGACTCCTAATTTCAATTTTCCTGATGGTATGAGTCTTAAAGCAGGTAAAGCATTTTGGACTTTAGGGTATATGAATGAACATCATGTGCATGCAGATGATTTTGCTAATAGGCCACTTCCTTATAGAGTTTATTTGAATAAAGGTTGGAATGATGAGGGAGCAGAAATTACATATACGTTACCAACAGATTACTATGCTGAAATTGGTGCTGGAGTGTTCCGTGGTGATGACTATCCTATAAAAGGAGGAGATGGAGAAAGTGTAGGAGCTATGTCTGCATTTGCCCGTATTGGAGGTGATATTGACCAAGACCAAAATTGGCGTTTAGGAGTTTATTACGTTGATGGTGATAATTCAGGAGGTCGTGCAGGTAATGATGGTGATAATACGTTTAAAGGTGATTCTACTCTTTACGTAACTGATTTTAGATACTCTTTAGCTCCAACTGGTAATGTCAGAGAACAGGAATTGACTTTACAAGGTGAGTTCTTTGCACGTAATGAAGATGGAACTTACGATGATGTAGTATATAATGGTACTTCATATGGATGGTATGTACAGAGTGTTTACAAATTTAACTCTAGCTGGCGTGGAGGTGCACGTTATAGTCAGATGGAAACGGCAGGTGTTCCTACAGGCTTAATAGGCACTAATATGGATGGTGAAGGGTATGACCCTACCTCTTGGGCGGTTATGGCTGACTGGACAAATAGTGAATTTAGTCGCGTCCGTTGGCAATTTAACCAGGATGAATTAGCTAGTGGTTCAACTGATAATCAATATACAGTGCAATATATTATAAGTATTGGTGCTCATGGAGCTCATAAATTTTAATATATAATGCTTGATTTTATTAGATAGATATAGTATCACGTTTGCAATAATATTGCATTCGTGATGCTAATATTTACTATCTAATGAGGTAATAATGCTTAAAAAAATAATAACATTAATAATTATGCAATTATCTTTTTCCAGTACATTAATTGCAAAAGAATTAAATGTATTTTCTTGTGAGCCAGAATGGAAATCACTTGCTGAAGAAATAGGTGGAGAAAAAATAACAGCATTTTCAGCTACTCATGCTAAACAAGATCCACATCATATACGTGCTAGGCCAAGTTTGATTTCAAAAATTAGACGAGCTGATTTAATATTTTGCAGTGGTGCTGGCTTGGAAGTGGGTTGGATGCCTATATTAATACAAAAGGCTAGGGCAGAAGTTCAACCTGGAAGTATAGGATATCTAATGGCGTCAAAATATACTCCTATTATAGATGTTCCAAAATCCATAGACCGTGGGCACGGCGATGTTCACCCAGAAGGTAACCCCCATGTGCATTTAGATCCTAATAATATTCCTATCATAGCTAAAGAATTATTTAGGAGGTTAGTTATTTTAGACCCTACAAATAAATCTTTTTATAACTCACGATACAATAATTTTATTTCTAGGTGGGAAAGGTCTCTTTTAAAATGGGAAAAAGAAATACAAAGTATTAAGGGTAAAAATATAGTTATTCATCACAAATCTTTTGATTATATGTTTAATTGGATGGACTTAAAAGAAGTAGCTGCGTTAGAAGTTAAACCAGGTATTCCTCCAACTGCAGCGCACCTTAATGATATATTACAAACTGTAAATATAGATACAGTAGATTTAATAGTTGTATCGCCATATGATCCACCAAAAGGTGCAAACTGGCTATCAAATAAAACTAAAATACCATTTGTTATTTTACCTTATACAATAGGAGGAAATGAAGAAAGTAATAATTTATTTGCACTATTTGATAGTTCAATTAAAATTTTACAAGATGCATTATATTACAAATAACGACCTTTTAACAATAATTGGGCCAGCTTTATTAGCTGGTCTTATTATAACAATTACTCATGCGCCTTTAGGAATAGAGGTATTAAGACGTGGCATTATATTCATTGACCTGGCAGTAGCTCAAATTGCTGGTTTAGGCTTATTAATATCAAACCTATACTTTAAAAATGATCAAGCTTGGTTGCCTCAACTAATAGCCCTAATTTTTGCATTAATTGCAGCTTATTTCTTTAAGATGGTTGAAAATAAAATTAAGTCACAACAAGAGGCTATTATTGGTGTTAGTTTCATATTAGCAGCCTCATTATCTATTTTATTATTAGCTGATCACCCAACTGGTGGGGAAGAAATACGGCATTTACTCTCTGGGCAAATACTATTTGTTACCTGGCAAGATGTGTTAATACATATACCAATTTATATACTTATTTTAATACTTTGGTTTTTACCCATTAATTTAAATGGTATTGGGTTTTACATTCTATTTTCTTTAGCCATTACTTCTTCTGTGCAACTAGTAGGTGTTTATGTTGTATTCGCAAGTTTAATTTTACCTGCTTTAGCAGCACTTAAGAGTAAAACTCCTTATAAAATTGCATGGATAAGTGGTTTATTTTCAGTAGTAATTGGAATATTGTTATCCTTAATTATAGATTTACCAGCGGGACCAATTTTGGTTGTAAGTTATGTAATTATTACTATTTTAATATTATTATTAAAAAAATTTAATATAATTTATACTTGATACTTGGAGTTCATAATGAAGTTTTTAGCTTTTATCTTTAATATATTTATATTTTGTATATTATTTACTTCATCAATATATGCAAATAATAGCATAGAAATAACTAATGAAAACGAAGTTTTACCCATAACATGGACAGATTTACTTCCTGTGGATGCATTTGATTTTGTGCCTGAAGGTGGAGTAACAGATGAGATGTGGAGTGACCCTAATTTTCTATTAGCAGTTGAAAAGGCGGGTTTAGCTACGGTAAGTGAATTAGATGGAGTAAATATAAGGCTTACTGGCTTTATGGTTCCTTTAGATGTTGATTTTGGTGAAGCGGAAACGGTTACAGAATTCGTTTTAGTTCCTTCAGCTGGAATGTGTATGCACATTCCTCCACCTCCACCTAATCAGATGTTAATGGTAAGATTTGATAAACCTATAAAAATAAGACATATGTATCAACCTATTGGCATTAATGGTGTTGTTAGAATAGATAAACCTAATGATGAGGCTTTTGGAAGTATTTATAATGTTACAGGGGAATTAGTTGAGGACGTTACGTATAATGATTTAGATTTAGGAAGGTAATTAATAAAGAGAGTAAGTGGAGGTACTCACTTACTCTCTTAAAACGTAATAAGGTGAGTATTATTTTCTTGGGAGGAAACTAATATTGTCCTTATTAATATTATTTATAGTTTAGTTTATTTTGCTTGTCAATGAGAATGATAATCATTCTCAAAATAAATAAAGAGTTAATATGAAGAAAATTTTTGTTATAGAGATAAATGAAAAAGATAAAAATATTGATAATGAAGAAGCTGTGATTGATTTAGAGCAACATTTTCAAGAGTTTTCTGATAAAATTAGCAATAATAAAAATTTATATGTTAGATTTAAAAGAGTTGGTTCTACATGGCAAAATATATTAAATAATATAAAAAAATTAAAAAATAATACTAATAAAAATAATAAATTAGAAAAAAAGATAGATAAACCGAATCATTTAAAAATTGTTAAATAAAAATTTAAATTTATAAAAAAAGGATTATTACTTATGAAATTATGCGTCTATTTATTTTTTACCTTTTTATATACTATATCTTCATATGCAGAAAAAGTTCCTGCTGGGTATGTAGCTAAATGGGATACAATTCCTTTATCTGAAAAAGATTATAACAATAATATAGATAAATCATGCCAATCCTTTGAAGCAATTTTAAAAAAAGGTAAGATAGAAATGCCTCATATAATACCTTTCAAAATTATTAATAAGACATTAATTAATTTTATTAATGGATATAAAATTAATAATATTAACCAAGATAAAGATTTTATTGATAAAATTGATACTGTTGTTATTTGGCCAAATTATGAGCAGGCAGATTGGTATGTTTTAATGGGTAGCAATTCTTGTTTTGTAAGTTGGATAGAAATTCAACCTGATAATTTAGATGCTATTATTCATTCTGGAAAACAATTGTAATAATCTTGAATAAATTCAATTTTGTAAAATAAACAAACTAATAATTATATTATCTTCACATATTATTATATAAATTATATAGTCTATTTATGAAAAATAAAATTGCTTTAATTACAGGAATAACAGGCCAAGATGGAGCCTATTTAGCAGAGTTTCTTCTCAAAAAAGGTTACGAAGTTCATGGTATTAAGAGACGTTCTTCATCATTTAATACCAGTAGAATTGATAATTTATATCAAGACCCACATTCAGAAGATATAAAATTTCATTTGCATTATGGAGATATGACAGATGCAACTAATCTGATAGGTTTAATGCAAAAAATTAACCCAGACGAGGTATATAATTTAGCTGCTCAAAGTCATGTTCAGGTTAGTTTTGAAACTCCAGAATATACTGCTAATGCTGATGGTTTAGGTACACTTAGGTTATTAGAAGCTATTAAGTTATTAAATATGACAAAGAAAGTTAAATTTTATCAAGCTTCTACATCAGAATTATATGGAAATACTTCTAGTGTTCCTCAAAATGAAGATACTTTATTTTCTCCTAGATCTCCCTATGCCGCAGCTAAATTATATGCATATTGGATAACTGTTAATTATAGAGCGGCTTATAATATTTTTGCCTGTAATGGAATTTTATTTAACCATGAAAGTCCTATACGTGGAGAAACTTTTGTAACACGAAAGATAACAAGGGCTGTTGCGGCTATTAAGTTAGGACTTCAAGAAAAATTATATATTGGTAATTTAGAGGCAAAGAGAGATTGGGGCCATGCTAAAGATTATGTTGAAGGAATGTGGATGATGTTGCAACAAAATAAAGCTGATGATTATGTTTTAGCTACAGGAGAAGCACATACTGTTAGAGAATTTATTGAGGTAGCATTTAAGAAAATTAATGAGGATATTATTTGGACAGGTTCTGGTGTTCAAGAAAAAGGATTAAGTAAAAATAGTAAAAATGTTTTAATTGAAGTTGATGAAAGGTATTTTAGACCTACAGAAGTTAATTTTCTAATGGGAGACTCTTCAAAAGCCTATAAAATATTAGGCTGGAAAGCTCAAACTAAATTTGAAGACTTAGTCCACGAAATGGTAAAAGAAGATTTAAAAACTGTAGGGTTAGAGCAGGAAACAAGGCGATTTGGAATTGATGGTTGATAGAGTCTAAATCTTATAAATACTCATTAAAGGGAAAGCGTATTTTTGTTGCTGGTCATAACGGAATGGTTGGAAGTGCTTTAATTAGGCTTTTACAAAATATAGACTGTGAAATTTTAACGGTTACTTCAAAAACTTTAGATCTTAAGAATAGTCCAGCTGTTAATAAATGGTTTAATAAAAATAAACCAGATACAGTCTTTATAGCTGCTGCAAAAGTCGGAGGTATTTTTGCAAATAGCACTTATCCTGCTGATTTTTTATTTGATAATTTAGCTATTCAAAATTCTATAATAGAAAATTCTTTTAAGCATAATGTAAAAAAACTTATGTTTCTAGGGTCAAGTTGTATCTACCCTAAAGATGCTAAGCAACCAATAAAAGAGGAATCTCTTCTTACAGGAGAATTAGAGCCTACGAATGAAGCTTATGCTATAGCTAAAATTGCAGGTATTAAATTATGTCAATTTTATAGAAATCAACACGGTGTAGATTATATTTCTGTCATGCCTACTAATTTATATGGGCCAAGAGATAATTTTCATCCTCAAAATAGTCATGTTGTAGCAGCTTTAATTTGTAAATTTCATGAAGCAGTAAAATTTAACAAAAAAGAAGTTATTTTATGGGGAACAGGAAAGCCATTAAGAGAGTTTATGCATGTAGATGATTTAGCAGAAGGACTTATATTTTTGATGGAAAATTATAGTGATGGTCAACATATTAACATAGGTTCAGGTAAAGAAATTTCCATTATTGAATTTGCTAATATGATAAAAAATATAGCTGGTTGGCAGGGGGCTATAAGATTTGATGATAGTTATCCAGATGGTATGTATAGAAAAGTTATGGATATCTCTAAAATTAATAATTTAGGATGGTGCTCTAAAATTAGTCTTAGAAATGGTTTGCAAGATGCATATAATTGGTTTTCTGAAAACTACGAAGATATTAATAAAAATTAATTTATATTAACTTGATCTAGTTTACTTATATAAAAGTAAAAAAAGTATAGTGCTTTTAAATTTTTGGAATTATACATGATTGAGCCTTTATTATATCAAGTAAGAATATATTTTTCTTCTGAATTTACAGATATTTTCAGTAGTAAAGTTACTTCTAATAAAAAAGATGCTTTAGTATCAGTTTTAATAAAACACAAAGGTACTTTACTTAGTCAATACGACGGCTTTATGGGTTATGTATTAGAGGCTGAAAAAAATGGTATAGAAAATTATCCATTGTATCAGTGGACTAAAGATTGTTTAGAGGTAAAGGAGAAGGTGCAAAAATATAAAAAATCTTTTACTATATATATAAATAATGAAGAAGTATATAAAAAAGATTTGGCAGATAATATTGAAAAAGATTTATTAGAATTAGTTGATAAGGTAACAATTTTACGTATTAGTAAGCATGATACTAATCCTGAAAATAATCCTCAACCACCTTCTAAATATAAATAATTAGTGATATGTATAGTTATGAATAAATATATTAAAACAGAATGTGGATTAAATAAATATGAAGACCTTAAGGTCAATAAAACTATTTTAGGTAAAATACGTTTTTATTGGTTTATAATAATAGCAAGTATAAGAGATAAAATACTTAAATTTTAATTTTTTCAATTTTTAGTAATCTTTTCTTAGTATTAACTCCTCCTATAGCAGAAAAGCCAGTTAATGCTCCTTTATTAGATATGACCCGGTGACAAGGTATTACTATTAATATAGGGTTTTTTCCACAAGCATTTCCTATCGCTCTTGGCGATGTTTTAAGTAAAACAGATAATTTCAAATAAGATATAGTTATGCCATAAGGTATAAGAGATAATTGCTTCCATACTTTTTTTTGGAAATTAGTACCATGAGGATTAATTAAAATATCAAATATAGTTCTTCTACCTGATAAATAGTCTTCTATTTGATTTTTTGATTTGTTTAATATTAATGAATTTGAATGTTTTATTTTATGTTCTGTGAAATCTATTGAAACAACTTCTTCTTTTTTAGATACTATTTTTATGTTGCCTAAAGATGTATTAAAAATTATTTCATCTTCTATTAGCATTATTTTTACTCAATTTAGTCCAAAATATACAGGTGAGTCATTGTTTTTCCAAGGCTTATTTTTTATCATAATTTGGTTAAATATATCCCATTCTGAAAACCTAATTACCCAGGAGTGCACTTTTTTACAAGGCATTTCGTCATCAAACCATTTAATATCTGCTATTCTGTATTGTCTTATAAATGGCAAAATTGCTATATCTAAAAAACTTGGAGTATCATTAAATAACCATATAGTGTTATTTTTATCTAGGTGATTTTCTAAAATATATAAAATTTTTAATGCTTCATCTCGATGTATTTCTTTTGCTTGAATGCCGTCACTGGCATCATAACGAGTATTATATTTATATCGATCTAGGTGAAATTTAAAATTATTATCAAACATATTTAATACTTTATTATGTATTTCAATATTATCATTTTTAGATTTTTTTAAATTAAATTGATCATTAATATTAACAGCCCAATTCATAATATCTAGACTTTCTTCTAGGATAGTTCCATCATTTAGTTGTAAAACAGGCACAGTTGCTTTAGGTGAGATATCCCTCATTTCTTGAGGAATATCCCTTAATATAACTTCTCTTAATTGTACCTCTATCCGGCACAGTTTAATAAATATTCGAGCTCGCATGGCATAGGGGCACCTTCTAAAGGAATATAAGATAGGTTTTTTATTCATTATTATTCCTTATTTTATTTGATTCAGCTTTAGGTTTACTACCTATGTGCTTTTCCCCCCTTTTTAGTGCTAAATCTATTTGCTTCTGTCTATCTGCATACCTTTTTTTACTTTCTTCACTTTTTTTATCATGACAATATTTACAGGAAACACCATGTATGTATGTTGCTAATTTTGTGTCTTCATGCTTAAGGGGCATTCGGCACCCATGGCACATAACATAACTTCCAGGTTTTAATTCCTCAGCAACGGAAACTCTTTGATCAAATACAAAACATTCACCATCCCATAAGCTATTACTCTTAGGAACATTTTCTAAGTATGTTAATATCCCTCCTTTTAAATGAGAAACGTTTGTGAACCCTTTTTGTACTAAGTAAGATGTAGATTTCTCACATCTTATACCTCCAGTGCAAAACATAGCTATTTTTTTATTCTTATAATTTTTATCTTTAGTTTCTAAGTTATTTTTAATCCATTCTGGGAGGTCCCGGAAACTTTTAGTTTTAGGATTAATAGAACCTTTAAATGTCCCTATAGAAACTTCATATTCATTTCTAGTATCAATTAAAATTGTATTAGGGTCTGAGATAAATTCATTCCACTCCGTTGGTTCAATGTACTTACCAATATATTTATTTGGATCAACCTCAGTATTACCTATTGTTACTATTTCTTTTTTGAGTCTGACTTTCATTCTATTAAAAGAGTCTTTTTCAGCATATGAATATTTTGGTTCTATATCAGAAAAATTTTCATCCATTTTAAATTTTATTAGGAATTTGCCTATATTACTATGAGAACCTTCAATAGTACCATTAATACCTTCAGTTGCTAATAATATAGTTCCTTTAATATCGTATTTATTACAAATATTTTCTATTCTTAATTTTATATTTTCTAAATTTAATATTTTTACAAATTTATAAAATGATATAATACAAATATTATTCATCTGAGTAACTCCTGATAAAATAATTTATATAAAATTATAAATAATTCAAAATTTTATCTACTTTTTTAGATTCAAAATCATTTCTTTTAAAATAAATTATAGGAGTATTTTTAATATAGTTTTCAAGAGATTTTAAAGTTTTTTCACAACCTACATCATTAACATCACTCTGCATCATAACAATAGAACTAATATTTACATTATGTATATTTAAAATTTTATAAGCATTAAGAGTATGACTTATACTTCCTAGGTAAGAGCCTATGGTTAATATAACAGGAATATTTAGACTAGTAATTAGGTCCATGATTGTATAGTTATTATTTATTGGAACCATAGTTCCACCCACACCTTCAATTAAGTTAAAATCATGCATATCATTGTTAATACTATTCTTGCAAAAGGTACATAAATCTTCGAATTGTATATATCTATCTTCATTTTTTGCTGCCATGTCTGGAGATAGAGGGTCTTTAAACCTCCATGGAGATATTTTATCTATATTAGTTGACGAACTGTTTAAGGCTTTTAAAATAATTCCTGTATCTGTCTCATACAAATTATTAAGGTCGAAGCCGCTGATTATAGGTTTGATAGCATTCACTTTTAAGTTTAATTTAATGGCTCTCTTAATAAGCATTATTGTTAAAAATGTTTTTCCTATATCAGTGCCTGTACTAGTAATAAAAACATTTTTTTTCATAATCAGTTCAATCTTTAAATAAATTTCTAGAAACTTGGGCTAATTTTTTAATATCCTTTTTCTTATGAACAGAGGAAAATGTAAACCTTAATCTTGAGGTGTTTTTAGGAACTGTAGGTGGTCTAATAGCACCAATATAATATCCATGATTTTCAAATATTTTTGATGCTTTGATAGTATGTCTTTCATCATAAAGAATTTTTGATACTATAGAAGATTCAGGTGTGGGTAAACCAGCATTTTTACAAAATAACTTAGCATGTTCATATGGTATTTTTGTTAAGTCAGGTTTTTTTATAATTATTTTAAGAGCTTTTAATGATGCGGCTAAAGTACCTGGTGGAAGTCCTGTTGTATAAATCAAGCTTCTAGCTTTACTATGTAATAATTTTATAATTGTTTTAGGAGCTGTAACAAAACCTCCATAACTTCCAATGGCTTTTGATAATGTCCCCATTTGAATTAATACCTCTGGTACTGGGTTAAATTCATGTAGTGATCCTCTACCTTGACCTAAAACCCCAAAACCATGAGCATCATCCAAAATAATGGAGGCATCATATTTATTTGCGAGCATAGCTAATTCTCTAATTTTACCTCTATCTCCATCCATACTAAAGACACCCTCAGTAAATATAAAGCAGTGAAAAAAATTATTTCTGTGTTTTTTTAGGAGTGATTCTAGATGATTAGCATCATTATGCTTAAATTTTATAGATTTAGCATTAGATAATTTCAGCCCTATATTTGTAGATGAATGGCTTAATTCATCATATAATAATAGATCTTTACTAGAAGTTAAAGCTGGAATTATTCCTGCATTAGTAAGAAACCCGCTTCCAAAAACGCAAGCAGACTCTGATTTTTTATATTTAGCTAATAAATTTTCTAATTCTTCATATAATGGGTTATTTCCAGAAACTAGTCTTGATGCTCCTGAGCCTGAGCCATACTTTTTAGTAGCCTTAATACTCTCATTAATTACTTCCTTATTTTTACTAAGACCAAGATAATCGTTGCAACTAAAAGAAATCAGTTGTTTTTTATTCCTTATAACATTTAAATCATTATCTCTCCTAGTCGTTACTAAATTTCTTGCCTGCGATAATTTACTTATATCAGACAGTTTATTTTTATAGAGAGAAATTATTTTACTATTCATATCATTTCTTACTTGCTCAATATTTTAATAATACTATATTAGCCATTATGAATAAAATATATAACAATAATTCAATTTTAAGACATAATTGGACTGTAAAAGAAGCTAAAGCTATAATAGATATGCCATTATTAGATTTAGTATATCAGGCTCAGACTATTCATAGAAGTAATTTTCCAAAAAATGAAATTCAAAAAAGTAAATTATTGAGTATTAAAACAGGTTCTTGTCCTGAAGATTGTTCTTATTGCTCTCAAAGTGCGCATCATAATGTTGACTTAAAAAAAGAACCTTTAATCTCTCTAGAAGAAGTAGTTAAAGCTGCAGAAGATGCAGTAAAAGAAGGTGCAACTAGATTTTGTATGGGAGCAGCTTGGAGAGGGCCAACAGATAAAAATATAGATCAAGTTTGCAAAATGGTGGAAGTAGTAAATGATTTAGGTTTAGAAAGCTGTGTAACTCTGGGTATGCTAAAAGATGGGCATGCTGAAAAGTTAGCTAATGCAGGACTAAATTATTATAATCATAATATTGATACATCTGAAGAGTTTTATAATTCCATTATAACAACTAGAAATTTTTCTGATAGAATAGATACTTTAGGTAAAGTTAGAAACGCTGGAGTTAAAGTATGTTCTGGAGGTATTATAGGTATGGGCGAAACAAGATATGATCGATCAGAAATGTTAAGGACTTTATCTAACTTAGATCAACATCCTGAAAGCGTTCCTATTAATATGTTAATCAGAATCCCTGGAACACCTCTTGGAGATGTTGAGTCATTAAGCCATATAGAGTTAGTAAGAACAATAGCTTTAGCCAGAATAATGATGCCATTATCTACTGTTAGGTTATCAGCTGGTAGAGCAGAAATGTCAGATTCAACACAAGCTTTATGTTTTCTAGCTGGGGCAAGTTCAATATTTTTAGGAGATGTATTACTTACAGCTGATAACCCTGGTACAGATAAAGATTCTAGGATGTTAGATGATTTTGGTCTTACTGGTGAAACTAAGATTACCTTTAAAGAGGTAATAAAAGAAGTATCCTAATATTTTGAATAACCCTCATCCAAATCTGTGGTATCCATATGCGCAAATGAAGCATTTGGATTATGTCCCAAAAGCTATAAAAACTCTAGGGTCAGAAATAACTTTAGAAAATAATAAAGTCCTTATAGACGGTGTTTCCTCATGGTGGACAGCATGTCATGGATATAATCATCCAGAAATAATTAATGCAATGAGTAAACAGCTTAATGATATGCCTCATATTATGTTTGGAGGTTTCACACACAATCCTGCTGAAGAGCTGGCGACAAATTTAAAATCATTACTTCCGTCTATTTATAATCATTTCTTTTTTGTAGACTCTGGTTCAGTAGCAGTTGAAGTTTCAATGAAGATGGCTATACAATATTGGACTAATAAAAACAGGCCAAATAAGAGAAAATTTTTAAGTTTCAAGAATGGTTACCATGGAGATACTTTAGGTGCAATGTCTATTTGTGACCCTGAAGAAGGTATGCATTCTTTATTTAAGAGTTATGTACCAGAACAATTAAATATTGATGTGCCAATTAATGATAGAACAAAAGAGAACTTCAAGAACGTTATAATCAATAATAAAGAAGATTTAGCTGCAATTATTATTGAGCCATTAATTCAGTGTGCAGGAGGTTTTAAATTTCATGATGATAATACATTAAAATTTATTAGTGATATTGCAAATGATAATAATATTCTATTTATAGTTGACGAAATAGCTACTGGATTCGGGAGAACGGGGGCTATGTTTGCATTTGAAAATAGTAATATAAAACCAGATATAATATGTTTAGGTAAAGCATTAACTGGTGGATCAATATCTTTAGCTGGTGTTGTGTCAACTGACCTTATATACGATGCATTCTTATCAGACAGAGAAGAAGATGCTCTGATGCATGGACCAACATATATGTCCAATCCTCTAGCATGTGCAGCTGCAAATGCGTCATTAGAATTATTTAAAAATAAACCTAGACTATTACAGGTAAAAAACATTGAGCAAACACTTTCAAAAGGTTTATTACAGTGTAAGGATTTTACATCAGTTATAGATGTGAGGGTTAAAGGGGCTTTAGGAGTTATTCAAGTAAAAGAGTTAAATAAATTAAATTGGTTAAGAAAAAGATTTGTTGAAGAAGGCGTTTGGATTAGACCATTTCTAGATGTAATTTATTTAATGCCTTCATTTACAATATCAGATAAAAATTTATATAAACTAATTGCAGCATTATTAAAAATAATCCCAGAGTGGGAATATGAGTCTAAAAAATAATTAAAGTTAAATATATATGAAATATGATTTTAATATTATTATAAAAAGAACTAATAGACTTAAAACTATATCATTGAAAATTAAAAACCAACAAGTAGTTATATCTGCACCTAAATTTGTTTTAGATAATGAAATTGATAGCATAATAGAAAAGAAAATAAATTGGATAAAAAACAAGTTAGCTTTAGATGAAGCTAACTTATCCATAATCAGAAGGTATGAAAATGGTGATAAATTTTTATATTTAGGTTCTGAGTATTCATTAAATATAAAAAAATCTAATGAAGATAATGTTTATATAGATAAGAACAATATCATTGTAGAGGTAATCAATCATATAAATAAAGATAATATAAAAAACAATATTAAAAATTGGTACATTAAAGAATCAAAGAAATATATAATAAAAACAAATAGTTATTACGAAATTCTTATAGGAGATTCAGCAAAAAAAATAGTGTTCGGTGAATATAAAAGTAAATGGGGTAGTTGTAATTCAAAAAAAACCATCTCTTATGATTGGCGTATAATCATGGCTCCACTAGAAGTAATTCATTATTTAATAATACATGAATTATGTCATATAAAACAACCAAACCACTCAAGAAATTTTTGGAGTCACGTAGAAAAATATATGAGTGATTATAAAGTTCAAAAAAAATGGCTAAAATTAAATTCTCATAAACTATATTTATAATATTTTTTAAATATTTAATGCATAAATATGTATATTGATTACTATGGTAGGACTTACATTTAAATTAAGGAGGATTAGATGGATATAGATACAGGTGATTTAACTTTCCAGTTAAAAGATCAAAATTTATTTAAGCAAAAATGTTTTATCAATGGTGAATGGGTTGATTCAGATAGCCTAGATACTTTTGATGTTCATAATCCTTCCGATTTAACTTTAGTTGGTTCTATGCCAAATTGTTCTAAATCTGATACAATTAAAGCTATTGATGCTGCTAATAATTCATGGGTAGCATGGAAAAAGCTTACAGGAAAAGATAGATCAATTATAATTAGAAAATGGCATGAGCTTATTTTAGAAAATATAGATGATTTAGCTTTAATTATGACATTAGAGAATGGGAAACCTATCGCTGATTCTAGAGGTGAAATAATATATGCTTCTTGGTTTACTGATTGGTTTTCTGAAGAAGCTAAAAGAACTTATGGTAAAACTATTCCTTCAACTATGGCTGATAGACGAATGATGTCTATAAAGCAACCAATAGGTGTTTGTGGTATTATTACGCCCTGGAATTTTCCAGCAGCTATGATTACCAGAAAAGTTGCTCCCGCTTTAGCGGCAGGTTGTCCTGTTGTTATAAAACCTGCGGGTTCTACTCCATTTTCTGCAACTGCACTAGTTGAATTAGCACATCGCGCAGGAGTTCCAAAAGGTGTAATAAATCTTATCTCTGTTTCTGAAGAGAATGTTTCTGAGGTTGGCGATGAATTATGTACTAATAATCATGTACGTAAAATTTCTTTTACGGGCTCAACTAACGTAGGTAGAGCTTTAATAGCTAAAACAGCTTCTACAATAAAAAAAGTATCTATGGAACTAGGAGGACATGCACCTTTAATTATATTTGAAGATGCTGACTTAGATCAAGCTGTAGAAGGGGCAATGGCAAATAAATATCGTAATAGCGGTCAGGTTTGTGTCTCCGCTAATAGAATTTTTGTACATGAGAAAATATATGATGAATTTGCAAAAAAATTCTCCGAAAGATCAGCTGCACTTAAAGTTTCTGATGGTAGAGAAGACGGTGCTCAAATAGGGCCCCTTATAACTATGTCTGCAGTTGAGAAAGTTCAAAGTCATGTAGAAGATGCCGTAAGTAAAGGTGCTAAGGTAATGACAGGTGGAGCTTTAGATAATGCGGGAAAACAGTTTTATAAACCTACTGTAATGACTAATGTTACAAACAAGATGAAAATATTTTATGAGGAAACATTTGGCCCTGTTGCACCTCTTATTAAGTTTTCATCTGAGGAAGAAGTTATTAAAATGGCAAATGATAGTAATTATGGTTTAGCTGGTTATTTTTATAGTAGAGATATAGGAAGAATATATAGAGTAGCTGAAGCATTAGAATATGGTATGGTAGGGATCAATGCTGGAGTAATTTCTACTGAAGTAGCCCCTTTTGGTGGAATAAAAGAGTCAGGTATTGGTAGAGAAGGTGCTGCTGAAGGTATTGATGAATATTTAGAAACTAAATATATGTTAATAGCAGGAATAGATGACTAAACTTCTTTATGAAAAATAATCATTTAGCTTTAATTTCTTTCGATTCTAAGCCCGGTGGTATATCAAATATGATTGCTATACATGCCTTGGCATTAGTTCGAGAAGGTTATAAATTATCAATAATTTTACCTGCATTTTCAGATGCTGTAAGTTCTGTTAATAAAGCTGTAAATATTAAAGAATACTATAATTATATAAATATTTATAAATTTAATACTTTAGATAAATATTTATTAAAATTAGGTTGTTCTATATGGATTAAAAAAATTTTAAATGAGGCAGATGCTTGTTTTGTTCATAATGCTAAGCTAATTTCTATAATAAAAAAAAATACTCAAAAACCTATATTTGCTGTTAATCATACATCAAAATTTTCACAGTTGAAATATTATAAAAAGGCTGATCTTATTTATTCAGTAAATAAAAATATTATTTCTGATCTAGTTGATTTTGGTATAGATAAAAATAGATGTATATATTGCCCGAATGTTTTATTAAAATTACCTAATGTAAAATTTAAAGATATAGATAAAAATAATATTGTAATTGGTGCATTGGGAAGAATGGTAGAAAAAAAAGGATTTTATGATTTTATAGATGCTTTAAAAATTATAAAGAAAAAAGGTTATAATTTTAAAGCAATTTTAGCGGGTGATGGATTATTATACCAGGAATTAAAAAAATATGCTGAGGGTATACCTGAATTAGATTTTCCAGGCTGGATAATTGATAAACAAGAATTTTTTAATAATATTGATATATTTTGTCAGCCTTCACATTTTGAACCTTTTGGTTTAACAGTTATAGAAGCAATGTCTTATGGAAAGCCTGTTATTTCTACCAATTGTGATGGCCCAGTCGAAATAATTAATGATAATATGAAAAATGGAATTTTAGTTGAAAAAAAAAATCCTCTGGAAATAGCTGATGCAATAATTTTACTGATTACTAATTCAGATTTACATAAAAATATGTGTAATTTAGCTTTTAAACATATTCATAAATTTTATAGCATTAGTAATCTTCAAAATAATTTGACTGATAGCATAACTAATTATTTTAAGTTGCTACAAGAAAAATGAGTAAAGTTATTTAACTCCATTGAATCCCAATTAGCTATAGCATATTTTCCGTCAGGGCAAAGACCATATTCGCTTATTAACTCTAATTTTATTAAGGCTTTACATTGTGAGAGGTATTTAGACTTTAACCTAATAGTTAAATTACCATTTCTATCTGAATATTTATATGAATTAATGTTATCGTCACAGATACTTAAAAAAATATTTTTATTCTTATATAAGCTTTTGTCAGTTGAATATATTGTGAGAATTATATCTTTATTCATTAGCACGCTTTTTAAATCTTTAAGACATTTATCAATTTCATAAGAGTTAAGATTATTCGAACATTTTTCTATATCCTGAGAATAAGAATATAATGGCGAGCAAATAATACATATAAATATAATTAATATATTTTTCATGATAAAATAACCTAGCTATAATGTGTAAATAAATATATATAATTTTATTATATTTATATGGAGTAAATTTTGAATAATAAAGTATCAAATGATAATCATTTTGATTTAATTGTTGTAGGCGCTGGTTCAGGCGGAGTAAGAGCAGCAAGAATAGCGGCAAATTATGGAGCAAAGGTTGCTATAATTGAAAGTGTAAAAGTTGGTGGGACTTGCGTCTTAAGAGGATGTGTGCCAAAAAAACTACTGGTATATGGCTCACACTTTGCAAGTGAAATTGAAGATTCAGAAGGTTTTGGGTGGCAAGTAGATTCTTATAAACATGATTGGCAAAAACTTATTGATAATAAAAATAATGAGTCAGATAGATTAAATAAAATTTATTTAAATCTACTGTCCAAGACAACTATTATAAATGGTTTTGCGAAATTAATAAGTCAAAATGAAGTTGAAGTTAATGGAAAAGTATTAACTGCAAGCTCAATTCTAATTGCTGTAGGAGGTAAGGCTTATATGCCTGATATTCAAGGAAAAGAATTATGTATAAATTCTGATGATGCATTAGATTTAAAAAAATTTCCTAATAGTATTGTTATAAATGGGGGTGGTTATATTGCATTAGAATTTGCAGGTATATTTGCTTCTTTTGGCTCTAATGTAACAATAGTGTATAGAGGAGCTAATATATTAAGGGGGTTTGATAGTGATATTTCTAAGCTAATAACTGAAGAATTAAGAAATTCTAAAATAAATGTTTATACAGAAATGGAAATAACTTCTGTTTCTAAAACTTCAGATGGATTATCGACGTTATTAAGTAATGGAGAAGAAATTATTTCAGATGAAGTAATGTTTGCAACAGGTAGAGTTCCAAATACTCCTGAATTGGGCTTGGAAAAAGTAGGAATAAAAACAGGAAGTATTGGTGAAATTATAGTTGATGGAAATAATGAAACTAATGTTAAAAATATTTATGCTATCGGAGATGTTACTAATAGAATAAATCTTACTCCTGTAGCTATAGCTGAAGGTCAGGTTTTTTCAGATAATCGATTTGGAGGCTTAAATAAGGTTTGTGATTATAGTAATGTTGCGTCAGCAGTATTTACACAACCTGCAATAGGTGTAGTAGGATTAACTGAAAGACAAGCAGAAGAATTATTTGCTAATAAAGGAGGAATATCTATATTTAAGACTTCCTTTAAGCCAATGAAACAAACGCTAGGCGGACGGAATACAAAGATATATATAAAGATGATTGTTTCTAAACATGATAATAAAGTTGTAGGTATTCATGGTATAGGTGATGATATGCCAGAGATAATACAAATATGTGCTGTAGCAATTAAGGCAGGTGCTACTAAAGATGATTTTGACAACACCATGGGCATACATCCTACAGCAGCTGAAGAGTTAGTAACTTTAAAATAAAAATTTATATAATAAAAACTTGTAAATAATACTCACAGACAGTAATCATAATGCTCAATATTATAAATAAAGTATATTAAAGGTAATAAATTATGAATTCTAAATGGTCTATAGATTCTTGGAGAAATTTTCCTATCAAGCATCAACCTATTTATTCAGATTTAAATAAGCTAAAGGAAGTTGAGGATAAACTTAAAACACTTCCCCCTTTAGTTTTTGCTGGTGAAGCAAGAACTTTAAAGGAGAAATTAGCAGATGTGTCAGAAGGAAAAGCTTTTTTATTACAAGGCGGTGATTGTGCAGAATCTTTTGCGGAGTTTAATGCAGATAATCTAAGAGACACATTTAGAGTAATATTACAAATGGCTGCAGTATTAACTTATGGTGCTTCATTGCCTATAGTTAAAGTGGGACGCCTTGCTGGACAATTTGCAAAGCCAAGGTCTGAACCTTTTGAAACTAGAGATAATATAAAACAGCCCTCTTATTTAGGCGATATAGTAAATGGAATAGATTTTGAAGTATCTTCTAGAGAACCTGATCCAGAAAGAATGATTAGAGCATATAGTCAAGCGGCATCAGCATTGAATCTTTTAAGGGCTTTTGCAACTGGTGGATATGCTGATTTACATGAGGTACATAGGTGGAATTTGGAATTCTTAGAGGGAAGTAGTCAAGATAATGAGTATAGAATGATTGCAGATAGAATAGGCGACTGTTTAGATTTTATGAAAGCTTGCGGAATAAATAAAAATACTGCCGGCCTAGTCTCAAAGGTAGATTTTTTTACTTCTCATGAAGCATTACTTTTGGGCTATGAACAAAGCTTAACCAGAATAGATAGTATAACAGAGGATTATTATGATTGTTCAGCTCATATGTTATGGATAGGAGAGAGAACCAGAGGTTTAGATGAAGCTCATATAGAGTTTATGAGGGGAATAGGTAACCCTATTGGCGTTAAAGTAGGGCCTTCCATGACTAATGATGAATTAATAAGTCTAATTGATAAACTTAATCCTAATAACGAGGCAGGAAAACTCACATTAATCTCTAGAATGGGGAGAGATAATATAGGGAATGTTTTACCTAGTTTAATTAGAAAAGTCGGTGAAGAGGGTAGAAAAGTAGTATGGTCATGTGACCCAATGCATGGAAACACTTTTAAAGCTCAAACAGGGTATAAAACTAGAGCTTTTGATAATGTAATGAGTGAAGTAGAGCAATTTTTTCAGATTCATAGATCAGAAGGAAGTTATGCTGGCGGAATTCATTTAGAAATGACAGGTCAAGACGTCACTGAATGTGTAGGCGGTTCACAAGAAATTAAAGAAGAAAATTTAGGAGATCGTTATCATACGCATTGTGATCCACGACTTAATGCTAGTCAAGGATTAGAATTAGCTTTTAGACTTTCTGAAGAGCTGAGTAAATATAGGTAACAATATTAGCTTATTATGAATTGTACTTTAGGGAATTCTTTTATTAACTTTTTTTGAGTTTTTGGATCAGATACAGCATAAGTTGTAGAAAGGCCATCCGCTATGGTCGCATTTTCTGCAATTACGGTAGTTTTATTTGGAATAAATAGCGCCGAATCATAAATTTTAGCATTAAATAAATGGCTTTTATTATTTGGTAAAATTGTACTTTTAGGCTCACTTACAGCAAATCCTTTATTTGTTACATCAATATAATTGTTTTTTTCATATAAACGCCATCTATTATTATTATTAGAAAAACCAGAGGCTTTTCCTTCTCCAAAATTTATAAGATGATTTTTTATCCCAGAATTTAATAAAATTTCATGAATTCTATCAGTTAATATACCTTGAGCTATTGAGTTTAAAGTAATTTGCGTGTTTTTATTTAATAAGGTAATTTTTTTTGATGAAGAGGAAATATTATGAAAACCTATTCCATTTGTATCAACTTTCTTATCAGAAGAAAAACTATTCCAGAGAGTTTGAACTGTAATATCAAACGAACCTTTACTTAATAAAAATAAATTCTCAGTTAAATTTATTGCATTCAGTAATTCTATATCAGGTTTTATCAAAACTTTATTTCTATTTAATAAATTAATTTTACTATGCGCATCTTGTAAGTAAAAAATTTTATCAAATCTTTTTATCTCAGAATTAATTAAAAATAATAATTCTTCTAAATGGCTTCTATTTTTTGTAATAATTTTCATATCTACGGGAATACCTAGTGCTGAACTTTTCCAGTAATAGCTAACTAAATTTTTATTAGCAGACGCATTTATAGGTATTATTGCTAAAGCACTTGCAATTATTTTTATTGTTGATCTTCTCGATAATAATTTTTTCATTTAAATAACTTGATTTTTTCTTATTTGAACCAAAGGTGGACATCTTTTATCATCAGTATATTCTAACTGACAATCCAAACATCTAAAACACTCACTCATAATGATCTCACCCTTTCTTTTTCCACTTGATGGAATAGCTTTAACTGGGCATGAAGTTGAACATAAGTTACAAGGATTACCACATTCTTGCCTTCTTTTAAGTTTATCTGTTATTCTGATTTTTCCTAAAACTGCTAAACTACCTCCTAATGGGCATATAAACCTGCAAAAACCTCGTTCCATAAACATACTTATAATTAATAAAATAACTGCATAACTAACATATGGTAATCCTCTGTTAAAATGTCTCATTATGGAAGTTTTAAAAGGCTCAATTTCAGCAATATTGGATGCGGTCTCCATAGAAAAAAATGAGACACCAATTATTGTTACTAATATAAAGTATTTTATAGTCCATAGCTTTTCATAATATTTTTCTGGTAATTCTTTCTTTTTTATTCCAAAATATTTTGCAATGAATCCTATTAATTCTTGTAAAGCTCCAAAAGGGCAAAGCCATCCACAAAATAAACCTCTTCCTAAAATTAATGTTGATAAAATTGTAAAAACTAAAATTATAAAAATTAGTGGATCAATTAAAAAATAACTAAGATCAGCACCAGTAATAGGAATTCTTACAATAGATAAAATATTAAAAATTGATAATTGCGCCCCTGCATACCATCCGATCCAAATTAAGGTAAAAGATAAGTATGAAATTCTTATGTATCTAAATATCTTCCTATATTTACTTATTTTTTCTTGAAAAATAGTTATAAGGCATAAAATTAATAATGCTGTAATTAAAATTAAAATTCTAAATTTAGAGTCTAACCATATGTTAACCCACATTGGGAGAGGTTTATTACTTTCAATAATTAATTCTTTATTTAACACATATGGAATTATTAAACTCTTTAAGTTTGCTGTTTCATTTTCATTTATTATCTCTATGTACCATGATTTAGTGGGATCAAAATTATATTCAGAACTAATTTTAAATATAGATATTTCCTTAAATTTTGGTGAATCTTTAGCTTGTATTTTCGATACCCTAGTATGATCTGAAGCTTTAAAAGAAATTATATTTTGGTCTTGAATTAATCTTATTCTATTGAATAATTTTGTATTTCTCCACTTATCTCCTTTATAAGAATAACCGTTACCTGCAATTAAAATTATATTATCTTTTGCACTTAAACTAGCCATAAGTTTATCATGAGTGTGTTTTTTTAATATATTATATCCTATAGCTCTAGGGTTTAAATAAGTTATAGCTAATTGAGAGTCTATGTTTTCATCAAAAGAAAAACTATTTTTAAAAATTACATATTTATTTTTTATTAATTCATCCCAGCCCATTTCCTTTGTTTTTAAATAATCTATTTTATTAGAATATTTTGACTGGAATAAACCAACTAGTAAGGAAGCATTTCTTGCAGATTTAAAAATTGCTTCATGCATTAAATTTGAAGAAATTGTACCTCTATGTACAGTGTCAGGCCTTATAGGTTTATCTCGAGACGCTCGTGACATTCCATTTGCAATATTTATACTTTTTGTTCGTTCAATATATTCAAGAAGATCTGACTCACTTATATCATGTTCAAAAAGTGGTTCATTATGATATGTAAGCCTAGCTCCAGCAATAGTTCCTGATATATTTAAACCAACAATAATTTCATATGGTGATCTATCATATCCTAGGGATTTAACCATATCCCATGTAGAAAATATATAACCTAGTAATTCATTATCGTTATATATTTCAATAACTCTTTCATCATTTTTATTATTTACTATATAAGTATAGCTATCAAAAAAATCTTTAATTAATTTATTATCAATTCTATCATTGATTTTACCTGTAATTTCAGCAAAGCAAGATTGAGAAAATAATAAAGTAAATATAAATATAAAGTGAATAAAATTTTTCATAGATAAATTCTGTATATTCATGGTAAAATTAATTATTAACACTAAGGATTAAAAAGTATAGTTTTTAATTAATTAAATAAAGAAAAATCTATGAAATGGAAAATTAGTGTCTGATTATGAAAGTGATATAGAATTAAGAACTGACCATTATTTTAAGTTAACTAAAAAAATAGTTGAAAAGCATGGTGATATTGAGGTGACTTATGCAGTATTTATGCGAAGACCAGTGATATATTGCCCAAAATTAGCTATTAATTGGATTAGAAGTGTTGTTGATTCTCGTGGGCATAAGATAAAAATTAAAGAATGTTTTGAAGAAGGTGCTTGGGTTGGGGCTGGAGAGTGTCTTATGTATATAAAAGGTAAATTAAGTATTTTAGCAGATTTAGAAACAATATATTTACAGAAATTAGGAGGAGCATGTGTTGCTGCATATAATACATTTGGAATGGCAAGCGATTTACCTGAGGTAGGTTTTATAGCGATGGATGCAAGACATTGTGCAGGCAGAGAAATGCAAGAACTTATGGCTTATGGAGCATCAGTGGGCTCTAAGAAAGCTCAGAATGAGCAAGGAGCAGTAGGTTTTATTGGTAGTGCTAATGATGTAACTTCTCACTTTTTTGGTAAAAAAAATGGGGTAGGTACTATGCCTCATGCATTAGTAGGTTATGCTGGCTCTACACTCAATGCAGCTAAAATGTTTATGGAAACTTATCCAAAGGAACCAATAACAGTCCTTATAGACTATTTTGGTAAAGAAATTTCTGACACTCTTGAGGTTTGCAGAGAATTAAAACATTTGGCAGATAATGAGATGCTATCTGTAAGAATTGATACTCATGGTGGTAGGTTTGTTGAAGGATTAGATACAGCTAAGTCTTATGATTTACTTGATAAAAATGCACCTCAAGCTATTAGAACATTTAGAACGGAGCAAGAACTTAAATGGCTAGTTGGAACAGGTGTAAGCGCTGCCGCTTTATGGCATTTAAGATTAGCATTAGATAAAAATAATTATAATAAAGTAAAAATTATAGCTTCTAGTGGGTTTAGTCCTGAGAAATGTAAATTAATCTCAAGTGTTGGAGCCCCCGTAGATGTTATAGGTACAGGTTCTTATATACCAGAAAGTTGGTCTGAAACTTATGCAACGGCGGATATTATAGAGTATAATGGTATTCCTAGAGTTAAAATTGGTAGAGAATTTTTATTACCTAAAAAAACTTAATAATAAGAATGGAGTTATATTTGAGTACTGCTATTAATATATACTTATGTCAGCTAAATTTTCATGTTGGTAATTTAAATAGTAATTTTGATAAAATTATTTCAGCCCGAGAAAAGATTAAAAGAGAGGGTGGAGATTTATGTATTTTTTCTGAGTTATCTATTACAGGCTATCCTCCAGAAGACTTAGTTTTGCGTAAAACATTTATAGAAACAGTAGAAAAGTTCGTTGAAAAATTAACAGTAATATCTAAAGATAATGGTCCTGGAATGATTGTAGGTTATCCGAGACTTTATGATAATAAATTGATGAATTCTGCTGCAATAATTCATAATGGTAAAATTTCTATTATTGATAAATTTCATTTGCCAAATTATGGCGTATTTGATGAAAAAAGAGTTTTTAATTCTAATAGGATGCCTGGGCCTATAGTTTTTAAAGATATAAGAATAGGTTTAATGATATGTGAAGATATGTGGTTTTCTGATGTATCAGAAAGCTTACAAGAGTCCGGAGCACAAATATTAATTGTAATTAATGGTTCACCATTTGATCAAAAAAAAGAAGATGAGCGTCTTTCTGTTGCTGTTTCAAGAGTAGTAGAAACAAATTTACCTTTAATATATGTTAACCAGATTGGTGGCCAAGATGAATTAGTTTTTGATGGTAGTTCCTTCGCATTAGATTCTAGTGCAAAATTATGTTTGCAAAGCTCTTCTTGGAGGGAAGAACTAAATAGATTGGAAATAACTAATAATAATGATGGTTTATGTGAATTATCATCTTCAATTATTAATAAAATATCTGTTGGGTTAGAATCAAAATATAATGCCATGGTTTTAGGTTTAAGAGATTATGTAAATAAAAATAAATTTAAAGGAGTAATTTTAGGTCTGTCAGGAGGTATAGATTCAGCTTTAGCTGTTGCTATTGCAGTTGATGCTTTAGGCAAAGATAGAGTAAGAGGCATTAGAATGCCATCTAAGTATTCATCTGAAGGTTCATTAAAAGATGCTAAAGAATCCGCAAATTTATTGAATATAAAAATTGATACAATTCGTATTGAGGAAATTAATAATTCTTATTTAGAGAATTTAAAAGAATTATTTATTGGGTTTGAGAAAGATACAACTGAGGAAAATATTCAATCTAGAATAAGAGGTGTTATACTTATGGCAATTTCCAATAAATTTGGAGAAATGCTTATATCTACGGGCAATAAAAGTGAAATAAGTGTTGGATATACTACTATTTATGGAGATATGAATGGGGGGTTTTGTGCTTTAAAAGATGCATACAAAACGGATGTCTATAATTTAGCTAAATGGAGAAATAATAATTATAATGAGTTACTTTTAGGACCTTCTGGAATGGTCGTACCTGAAAATAGTATAACCAAAGAGCCTTCAGCAGAGCTGGATTTTAATCAAAGGGACCAAGATAGCCTGCCTGATTATAAAGTACTAGATGAGATATTAATTAAAATAATTGAAGAAGAGGAATCACTAGAAACTATTATCTCTATGGGACATGACATTAAGTTAGTTCATAGGGTTTATAAATTATTATTAAATTCTGAATATAAAAGAAGACAATCTGCCCCTGGCGTAAAGCTTACAGCGCGTTCCTTTGGAAAAGAAAGAAGATATCCTATCGTAAACGCATTTTTAGATGATATATAATAGTTTGCTAAGAGAATGAATATATTTGCCCCAAGTATTATATTAGTGGAGCCGCAACTAGGAGAAAATATTGGCTCTACAAGTAGAGCTATGCTAAATTTTGGTGTTAATGACTTAAGATTAGTTAATCCAAGAGACGGTTGGCCAAACTCTAAAGCAAATGCAATGGCAGCTGGAGCATTAGAAGATAAACATTTTAAAGTCACATTACATGATAATATTAAACTTGCGACGGAGGATTGTTCATATTTGTTAGCAACATCAGCTAGGATTAGAGATATAAATAAGCCAGTTTACAATATTAAAGAAGGTATTAAAAAATTAATTAATGCTCAAAATAACGGTTTAAAAACAGCGATTATTTTTGGAGGAGAAAAGTCAGGATTAAATAATGAAGATATTGTAAAAGCTGATGCATTAATAAATATTAATAATAATAAAAAATTTAGTTCAATTAATTTATCTATGTCAGTCTTACTAATCTGTTATGAATGGTTTAACAATAATAGATTAAGTAAAAATATGACCCAAGTTACTGTTAATAAAGAAAAAATATTGGCCAATAAAAGTGAATTAAATTATTTTATTGATAAATTAGTTTCTATTTTAGATGATACTAATTTTTTTAACCCTGATGAAAAAAGAAAGATTATGATAAATAATATAGAAGCTATTTTTACTAGAAATCAATTAACCTTACAAGAATTAAATACTTTACATGGAATATTATCAAGTATAATAAGAAGTTAAATAAAGATAGGGTTGACAGTATATAATTCAGCTGTATAGTTCCCTAGAATTATATATTCATTTCAGTAAATGATAGGAAATTATTAATAATGAGTAAGAGAAGTGAACCACACTATAAAATTGACAGAAGATTAGGTTGTAACTTATGGGGAAGACCTAAAAGCCCATTTAATAAAAGAGAATATGGACCTGGGCAACATGGTCAAAGAAGAGGTAAGCTATCAGATTTTGGTATACAGCTTAGAGCAAAACAAAAGCTCAAAGGTTATTATGGTAATCTATCCGAGAAACAGTTTAGAAATTATTACAAAAGTGCAGCTTCTTTGAGAGGTGATACTGGTGAACAACTTGTAGGCTTATTAGAAAGAAGATTAGATGCTGTAGTTTATAGGCTTAACCTTGTACCAACTATCTTTTCTGCAAGACAATTAATCAATCATGGTCATGTAAGAGTTAATGGCAAGAGAGTAAATATTAGATCTTATATGTGCTCAGTAGGCGATGTCATTTCAATTAGAGAACAATCAAAGGATCACCCTTTAGTGGTTGAGGCATCTCAGGGTCAGACTAGAGATATACCTGATTATATTAGTCCAAATCTAGAGAAGTTGGAAGGTACATTTAATAGAATACCTGTATTAGCAGATATACCATACCCAGTTGAGATGGAGCCAAATTTAGTTGTAGAGTATTATTCTAGATAATATATTTATTTATTAAATAATTCTTGTAACTCACCATTTTCATACATTTCTTTAACAATATCACAACCTCCAATGAATTCACCATTAACATATAGTTGTGGAATAGTTGGCCAGTCACTGAAAGCTTTAATTCCGTCTCTTAATGTAGGCTCTGCAAGTACATCTACTCCTTTAAATTCAACGCCAATATGGCTTAAAACCTGAGATACCATGGAAGAAAAACCACATTGAGGAAAAACAGGTGTACCTTTCATAAACAATACTACATCATTTGAACTGATTTCTTTTTCAATCCTACTTTTTACGCCTTCATCTAATTCTGACATTATTACCTCCAATTATTATTAATATTATTAGTCTTCCGAGCTAGTTTTTAGAGCTAAAGCATGTAATTGTTGCCCCATCTTACCCTTTAAAGCTTTATATACCATTTGATGCTGTTGAATTTTAGATTTTCCATTAAATAACGAAGATTTTACATGAGCTGAATAATGATCTCCATCGCCTCTAAGGTCTTCTATTATAACTGTTGCATTAGGAATGGCTTCCTTTATCATAGTTTCTATTTCACTAGCACTCATAGACATGAGATTTCCTTATATTTATTAAGAAAAATAATTATGGAACCAATTATTTCTTATATTAGATAATTTTTCAATAGATATTTTATTATTATTAATTGTTAGATGCTTACCATTTAGCTTACCAATAATAGAAGCTTCTATATTCATTTCTTTAGATCTATTAATAATTGCTTCACTATAATTTGTCATAATTATATACCTTGCTTGATCTTCACCAAATAGCCATTCACAAATATTCTTCTCTTTAGGTGATATTACTTCACATCCTGTATTACTCATTATGCATATTTCAGAAAGAGCAATTCCAATACCTCCATCTGATATATCTTTACATGCACTAATAAGATTTTTAGAAGCAAGTTCTAAGATAAATTTTCCATGTTTTAACTCTTCTTCTAAATTTATATTTGGCGGATTACCATTTTCAATATTAGCTATTTCTTTTGCATAAATAGAACATTCTAAATGTCCTGAGGTTGTACCTAAAATAATTATATCCTGATTATCAGGTTTAACAATCATATTAGATAATTGATTATCTGTATTTTTAATTAATCCCACAGCACCTATTTGGGGGGTTGGGGGTATACTTTTCCCCTCAGTTTCATTGTATAAACTTACATTACCTGCAACCACAGGCATCGATAATTTATTACATGCTTCAGATATTCCCCTTATAGCATCTACTATTTGACCCATTACTTCCTTATTTTCAGGATTACCAAAATTAAGACAATCAGTAATTGCTAATGGTAAAGCTCCAACAGCACATAAATTTCTATATGATTCACATACTGCTTGCATACCTCCAATGTAAGAATTTGATTTACAATATCTCGGTGTACAATCTGTAGTAATTGCTAAAGCTTCTTTATCAATATTATGAATTTTTACTACTCCAGATTCAGAACCAGGCATACCAATCGTATCACCCATTACCATATGATCATATTGTTGCCAAATCCACTCTCTAGAACACAAATCATGACTACCTATTAATTTTAAAAGAGCATTTTGCCAATCATCATTAGTGGGAATATTAACTGCCTCACTATTTATATTAGATTCATAAGGTCTATCGTAAATTAATCCATTAGCAAGTGGTTCTAGAGGTATATCAGCAACTATTTCATTATTAGATTTTAAGACTATATGTTGAGAGGAAGTAACTTTTCCAATAATACTAAAATCTAATTCCCATTTCTTAAAAATTTCTTCAGCTTTTTGTTCAGAACCAGGTTTTAAAACCATTAACATTCTTTCTTGACTTTCGGATAACATTATTTCAAATGGTGTCATTTTTGTTTCTCTAACAGGTACTTTATCTAAATCAATTTCTATTCCATTATTATCTTTGGCTGCCATTTCAACTGAAGATGATGTCAAACCAGCAGCTCCCATATCCTGAATACCTATAATACAATCTGTTTCCATTAATTCCAGACATGCTTCTAGTAATAGTTTTTCTGTAAATGGGTCTCCAACTTGTACAGTAGGTCTTTTGCTTTCTGAGTCTGCATCAAATGATGCAGATGCCATTGAGGCACCATGTATACCATCTCTGCCAGTTTTTGCTCCTACATATACTACAGGACTTCCAGGTGAGCCTGCTTTTGCGTAAAAAATTTTATCTTTCTTTACTATACCTACTGTCATAGCATTTACTAAAATATTACCATTATAACCATCATGAAATGTACACTCTCCTCCGATAGTAGGTACTCCCATACAATTACCATATCCTCCAATACCTGAAACTACACCAGAAAGCAGATGTTTTGTTTTTATATTTTGAGGGCTACCAAATCTTAAACAATTTAGGTTGGCAACAGGGCGTGCTCCCATAGTAAATATATCTCTCATTATACCGCCTACACCTGTTGCTGCACCTTGGTAGGGTTCAATAAATGACGGATGATTATGACTTTCCATTTTGAACACAGCAGCTAGGTTATTCCCAATATCTATTATTCCAGCATTTTCACCTGGTCCTTGAATTACCCATGGGGCTTTTGTAGGAAGAGTTTTAAGCCATTTTCTTGAAGATTTATATGAACAGTGTTCGCTCCACATTGCAGAAAAGATTCCTAATTCAGTAATATTAGGCACTCTTTTCATATATTTTATTGTTTCTTTATATTCTTTTTCATTGAGACCTAATTCTATGGCCTGATCTAATGTGGTCATTATATTATTATCCTATTTTTTCAAAAAATGTTTTAAAAAAATTAATACCATCTTCTCCGCCAAGAGTATTATGGATAGCTCTTTCAGGATGAGGCATCATACCTAAAACATTGCCTTTATCATTAAAAATTCCAGCAATATTATTTATAGACCCATTAATGTTATTTTCATCATCTATAATGCCTGTTTCTGAGCAATATTGGTAAGCAATTCTATTCTCTTTAATTAACTTTTCTATAACAGTATCATTTGCATAATAATTTCCATCATGATGAGCTACTGGAAATGAAATTACCTTATTAACTTGATCCTTAGGTATCCAATTACTTTCTTGTTTGGATATTAAAAAAGTATATTTACATATAAAATTCATGTTTTTATTTCTCATAAGAACACCTGGCAAAAGTTCACATTCAGTAAGTATTTGAAAACCATTACATATACCTAGAACAGGAGTTCCTTTTAAAGCGTTTTTAACCACTTCTTTCATTATTGGAGCACGTGATGCTATTGACCCTGATCTTAAATAATCACCATGAGAAAATCCTCCAGGTAAAATAATTAAACTAGGATTATCAAGTTCAGTTTCTTTGTGCCAAATCATTTTAGAAGATTGGCCAGTTGTTTTTTTGATAGCTACATAAATATCTCTATCACAATTTGACCCTGGGAATACAATAATATTTGGTTTCATAAACTATTACTTCTTAATTATCAGGTAAAACTTTTACTGTATAATCTTCAATAACCATGTTGGCTAAAAGAATCTTGCATATTTCTATGGTAAGTTTTTCTGCTTCTTCCTTACTATCTGTATCAAGGTCTATGTCAAACAGTTTACCCTGTCTTATCCTATTGATTCCTGAGAAACCTAAATTACTTAAAGCAGCTTCAACAGCTTTACCTTGTGGATCTAGAACTCCTTCTTTTAAAGTGGTATGTACTTGTACTTTCATATTAATCCTCTAATTAATTTTCTAATATACCAAGTCTTTTTGCTACTTCTTGGTAAGCTTCCTTCATATCTCCTAAGTCTTCTCTAAACCTGTCTTTATCTAATTTTTTGTTAGTGTTATTATCCCATAGTCTAAAATTATCAGGGCTTAATTCATCTGCCAAAATTATTTCTAGGTTATCGTCTTTAAATAACCTTCCATACTCCAATTTAAAGTCTACAAGTTTAATAGATATACTTGAAAATATACCTAAAAGAAAATCATTAACCCTAAGTGACATATTAAAAATATCTTCCAATTCATTAGAGTTAGCCCAATCAAATGCTGTAATATGTTCTTCTGAAATTAAAGGATCATTTAATTCATCAGACTTATAATAATATTCAACTATTGGCCTAGGAAGAGATTCTCCTTCCTTTAGTCCAAATCGTTTGCAAATAGAACCTGCCGCAATATTTCTTACCACTACTTCTATAGGTATTATATCCACTTTATGCACTAATTGTTCTCTCATATTTATTCTTTTAATAAAATGAGTTGGTATGCCTATATCTTTGACTTTATCCATCAAAAAAGATGATATTCTGTTATTTAAAACACCTTTTCCATTAATAATAGCAAATTTTTTATTATTAAAAGCTGTAGCATCATCTTTAAAATACTGGATTATAGTATTAGGTTGTGTTCCCTGATAAAGAATTTTTGCTTTACCTTCATAAATTACTTTTCTTTTATTTTTTGTCATATTAGCCTTTAATAATTATTAAATATTTATTATTTAGTAATACTAGAACAATGCTTCGCTAACAAGTATTGATAGCATAAAATTTATTTTTATCTGGAGAAGAATTATTAAATAAAAATATAGTATTATTATTTTTCTTTTTCATTACATCAGATGGTATTGCAATTATTGCAGATGACATAGTTCCATAATTATTTATATATTTATTTTTTATATTCATTGCGGCCATAGGTTTATTATTAGGACAGTTAGTTTGAGATAAAAAATTTATCCATTCCTCCCATTCTGATGTTTCAGGGTTTGGATTTTTTAAAGATTGAAATGTATCTTTATTATAAATATATCTATCAGATAATTTACTATTTATATCATGGCTATCTAAAAAATATTTTCCTTCTAATATTGGGTTTATAATTATTTTTTCTTTACCAATATTTTTTATCCAATAAGCACTATTGCTATTAGCTATAAATAAATTGAATGGTTTCCATTTTGAATTATCTATCGTTTTGAGATAAGCAAGTGCTTTGTTTATATCATTATTTTTTAAAACATTTATAATTATTTCGCCGCGACTAAATTTATCATTACTAGGACCCAAACTATTTTTTCTATTAAGTATAGTTGCAACTAAACCTGTTTTGTTTATTCCTAGCCAACTTCCGCCTGCTGTTAAGTCTTTGCCAGCAATTATGTTAGGGTAGGCTGGCCAGTGTTTGCCAGGAGAAATCCATGGCCTATCTAGAATTTCATCTCTGTTTCCTGCTATAATAAGAGGCCATTTTTCTTTTGGTCTGAAAAGAATTAATAAAGTACACATTTAAAATTATTTTTTATTAAAAACTCTATCAAAAATATAAGGTACATTTTTGGTGTGTTTTTTAATATCGAATAGTTTCTCTATTTCATTTATATTTAGATATTTTTTAACATCTTTGTCATTAATTAAAAGCTCTTTAAAATCAGATTTATTATTCCACACATCCATAGCTGATCTTTGAACTACTCTATATGCATTTTCTCTGCTCATACCTGCTTGAGTAAGCTCTAGCATTACGCCTTGACTAAAATGTAATCCTCCAAGTTGATTTAAATTTTTTTTCATATTTTCAGGATATAATACAAGGTTTTCTATAACACTTGCTAAACGGTTAATAGCAAAGTCTAATGTTACTGTCGCATCAGGTGCAATTACTCTTTCAACTGAAGAGTGAGATATATCTCTTTCATGCCACAAGGCTACATTTTCCTGAGAAGGAATAACTGCTGATCTTACGAGTCTTGCCAATCCAGTTATATTTTCTGTCAATACAGGGTTTCTCTTATGAGGCATTGCAGAGCTACCTTTTTGTCCCTCACTAAATTTTTCTTCAGCTTCTCTTACTTCTGTCCTTTGTAAATGACGTATTTCAATAGAAACTCTTTCTAAACAGCTTGCTATTACTCCTAAAATAGAAAAAAACATTGCATGTCTATCTCTAGGAGAAATTTGAGTAGAAATAGTTTCAGGTTGTAATTTCATTTTTTTTGCTACATACAGTTCAACTTTTGGGTCAATATTTGCAAAAGTTCCAACCGCTCCAGAAATCTTACATGTAGATATTTCCTTACTGGCAAAAGACAATCTGTCCCTACATCTATTAAATTCAGCATAAGCTGAAGCAAATTTTAATCCCATAGTAGTCGGCTCAGCATGAATACCATGACTTCTGCCTATACAGACCATATTTTTACTTGATAGGGCTCTTTTTTTTAAGGCTTTTAATAATCTAGCAATACCTTTATCAAGAATTTTACTTGCTTTCATTAGTTGAATATTAAGACAAGTGTCTAATACATCGGAAGAAGTCATGCCTTGATGAATAAATCTAGCTTTTGGGCCAACATGTTCTGCGACATTTGTTAAAAATGCTATAACATCATGTTTCACTTCTTTTTCAATAGCATCAATTTTATCAATTTCAAATTTACCTTTTTTATCAATTTGTCTTGCTACACCTACGGGAATAACACCTAATTTTTCCTGAGCTTCACAAGCATATTTTTCAATATCTAGCCATATTTGAAATCTTGATGTTGTATTCCAAATTTCTGTCATTTCAGGTCTACTGTATCTGGGTATCATATTTTAAACCTTAAATTATATTAATATTATTAGAATTAATTATATTTATATATAATGATATTAATACGTACAAATATATAATAATATTTGTATTATATTTGTTATATATATTTAAGGTTAATTTATGCTTATTGATGGAATACTAAGAAAATCTATAGAGTCCCATTGTAATTATGAAGTAAAAATTATTAATCAAACATTACTGCCTCATAGATTAGAATTCATATCATTAGAAAGTTTTAATGACTGTTGTAAAGCAATTAAGGATATGTGGGTAAGAGGAGCTCCTTTGATAGGAGTAACTGCTGCATTTGGTATGTTTTTTGCAATAAAAGAAAACCCTAGTGACGATAATATAGAATATTCTTTTAATAAACTATTAGCTACAAGACCTACAGCAGTAGATCTAAAATGGGCTTTAGAAAATATTATAATTATGATTGAAGGTGTCACTAAAAAAGAAAAAGCGGATTTAGTATGGCAATTTTCTCGTAATTTAGAAATCGATTCTATTAAACAATGTTCAAAGATAGGTGATTACGGTTTAGAAATTATTGAATCTAAATATAATAACAAAACTATAAATATTCTAACGCATTGTAATGCTGGATGGTTGGCTTGTGTGGATTGGGGAACTGCATTAGCACCAATATATAAAGCTTATAATAAAGGATTAGATGTGCATGTTTGGGTTGATGAGACTAGACCAAGGTCTCAAGGGGCTGCGTTAACTGCTTGGGAATTAAGTAAACATGGAATTAAAAATACATTAATTGTTGATAATGCTGGTGGCCACTTAATGCAAAATGGTGAGGTTGATATGTGTATAGTAGGTTCTGATCGAACAGCTTCAAATGGAGATGTATGTAACAAAATTGGTACTTATATGAAAGCATTATGTGCATTTGATAATAATATCCCTTTTTATGTGGCTTTGCCTGAGTCAACTCTAGATTTTAGTTTAGATTCAGGAGTTAATAAAATTGAAATTGAAGAAAGGTCATCAGATGAAATTACTTCTATAAGAGGTATTGATCAGTCAGGTAAATTAAGTAATGTTAAAATTACCCCAGATTTTGTTAAAAGCCATAACCCAGGGTTTGATGTTACACCAGCTAGATTGGTAACTAAATTAATAACTAATAAAGGAATATGTAATCCATCTACTAAAAGTATTAGAAAATTATTTAAATGATAGAATTAAAAAAAAATATAATTAAATTTGCTCAGCATCTTAACACCACAAATTTATCTCCATTAAGATCTGGAAACTTATCAATAAGAGTACGTTTAAAAAATAAGACTGATGGTTTTTTAATTACACCTTCAGGCGTAAGGTATGAATTACTTTCTCCAAAAAATATAATATTTATATCGTTAAAAGGAGAATATGATAAGAAAGGATTAGAACCATCTTCTGAATGGAAATTTCATCAAGATATATATTTAAATAAAAAAGATTGTAATGCAATAGTTCACGCACATTCTGTAAATGCAGCAGCTTTATCTACTCATAGAATAAATATACCTGCATTTCATTATATGGTTGCAGTTGCAGGTGGAGAAAATATTAGATATGCAGATTATGAAACTTTTGGAACTAGAAAATTATCAATTAATATTATTAAAGCTTTAAAAAATAGGGATGCATGTTTAATAGCAAATCATGGGCAAGTTTCTTGTGGAAGTTCATTAAGTGAAGCTTTTGAGCTTGCAGAGGAACTAGAAAATATTTGTAAACAATACCTATTAGCCAGGCAGATAGGAAAACCAAAAATTTTGTCACCTAATCAAATGAAAAAAGTCTTATTGAAGTTTAAGAATTATAAAAAATAAATTTATACAGTGGAGAGATTTATGAGAACTTGGCAATTAAATAGTTTTAATATTGATGAGTTGGTTTTAAAAGATAGAGTAACACCAAAAATAGTTAATAAAAACGATGTTCTTATTCAAATGAAGTCAGCTAGTTTAAATTTTAGAGATTTAATTATGATTGATGGAGGATATGGAGCTACAGGGGGAAATATTCCTTTCATACCTATATCTGATGGTTCTGGTATTATTGAAGATGTAGGTAAGGATGTGTCTAATTTTAAAAAGGGAGATATTGTTATAATACCTTTTTTTAAAGAATGGGAATCAGGAGATATAAATGAAAATACTTATTTATCGGCATTAGGAGGTAAAGAAGATGGAGTAATGCAAGAATATATGATTTATCCAGAAAATAAACTGGTAAAAGCACCTAATAAATGGAGTTGTAATGAAGCAGCAACATTACCTTGTGCTGCATTGACTGCATGGAGAACAATAGTAACTGAGGGAGGTGTTAATAATAAGTCTATAGTTTTAGTGCAAGGATTGGGTGGAGTATCAATTTTTGCAATTCAAATAGCAAAGCTATTTAATGCAAAGGTTATAGCCACTACTTCTAGTAATGAAAGAGTAGAATTAGCAAAAAATATTGGAGCAGATTATGTTATTAATTATAATGAAGATAAGGAATGGTGGAAAAAAGTTCTAGAAATAACGCAGAAAAAAGGTGTAGACATTATTGTTGAAGTTGGAGGAGCAGAAACTCTAGAGCAATCTATTAAATGTTCAAAAGTTGGCGCTTTAATAGGTATAATTGGAGTTTTATCTGGAGGTATAGCTAATTTGCCAATAGGAAGAGTAATATATAAGGCTTCAAGATTAATTGGAATTACATGCGGTAACAAAGATGAATTAAAAGATATGGTAAAAAAAATTAATGAATCTAATATGCGTCCTCTAATTGATTCTGCATTTTCTTTTGAAAATTTGCCTAATGCATTAAAGTATATGAAAATGGGAAAGCATTTAGGAAAAATAGTTATTGATTTTGAAAAGGTTTAGTTATGCCAAAAATTTTAATTATAGAAGATGATCAAGTATGGATAGACCTTTTATTAGAAGAATTAGAAAATACTATTAATAGGGCTTTAATAAAAAGTATTTTATATGATAATCAAAGTTATGAATTTTTTATAGAAAAGATTGGTCAATTTACTCCAGATTTAATTATATTTGATATTAATATGGGAAATAATCCAAAAGCAGGAATAAAACTAGCAAAGTATGTTAAAAAAGAATTTCCAAATTTAGTTTTTGTTTTTCTCACATCTCAAAAAAATGTTGATCCCTTAATCTTAGACAATGCAGCTTCTGTTGGAGCTGACGCAGTTTTTGATAAAAGTGATTTTATTAATGATATAGAAGTATTAGGAAAGTTTATTAAAAATTTAGTAAATAAAAATAATAATAATTTGGATATATTAAATGAACCACCTTTGGAAATAGACTATAAAGCGAGGTCAATTAAATTACATGATATTGATATTTCTTTTACCAGAATGGAATTTGAAATAATTTCACACTTAGTAAATCATAAGAATCAAGTATTTTCAAAATTTCAACTTTATGACCATGCTACTAATGATACAGTTCATGAAAATACATTTGAAAATACAATTGTTAGTCATATAAAAGCTATAAGAGATAAATTCAAGAAAATTGATAAGACATTTAATCCTATAAAAACTGTTCAATCAATGGGATATAAATATGATTATAAACCTGATGTTTAGTTTTTATTTATAAATAATTCTACTCTTCTATTCATTTTTTCTCTAACTCCATCTTTAGTGCTAATTTTTAGTTTGCTTTCTCCAAAGTAATAACTTGTAATATTTTGATCTTTTATACCTAACTGAATTAGAAATTTTTTAACTTCATTAGCCCTTAATTTTGATAGTAAAATGTTGTATTCTTCTGATCCTGATCTATCAGTATGACCTATTACTTCAATGATAAAATTATTTGAAATATTCTTTTTTTCATGAAGATTTTGAAGAGTATTTTTATTTTCATTGTTTAATTTATATACATTATGATCAAAATAAATTTCAAATTTTATTTTTGAACTAATATCATCAATTTTTTTTATTTCTTTTATTAGTTTTGATTCTTCAATATCTTTTTCTTTAATAAATTTAGAATGCTTAGTATCTATATTTTTTACTACCTCATTATTATGAATGGTATCTTGGCCTAATATGTGCAATCCACTATTTAACATATCAAAACACTTTTTTATATGTTGTGTTTGCCAAGCTTCTTCCAATTGTTCTAACCAACAGTCATAACCAAGCTGCGTTCTAGCGCTTACATTAGGTAAATTAGAGGCCCTTTTTGATTTTAGAGCATCAATTAATTCTTTTCTTTTTTGTAGTGCTAAATTTCTATATTCTTCATCAATATCCCAATTGCTAATTAATTCTGGTTGAATATTAAGATTTTTTTTAGCTTGAATACCTTTTTTAGCAAAATAAGCTGCATCATATTCATCATGCATTTCATTCATTTCATACAGTGCAAATTCTAGATAATTATCTGATAGTGCTTGAGAAAATTGATTATTAGATTTAGGTGTAGCTTTTAGCTCTTCTATATTGTGATAAGCGCAACCATTTGTTATAAACACAATTAAAAATAGTAAATATAAATAATAATTATTCTTTAAATCATTTATCATATAACCTCCTTTATTATTAATGTAGTTAATTTAATATACGCTTATTAAGATTATATTTTTTTATTATGAAGATTTTATGAAGAAACTTTATGGTGTCATATGAATTTTGCAAAAATAAAAGTTTTGTTAATACTAATTATATCAATAATTATACTTATTTTTGGTATTATTTTTTCGATATTTTTAAGTTCTTTTTATTTAAGTCCTTTAGGCAATAATTATGCTGAAAAAGAACTAAATCAGGTAGAAAAAATAATTTTGTATGATTATCCCATTTTAAAAGAGATTTTTTTAGATTTTCATATTTCTAAAGATGAGAAAAAATCTATTGATAATCTAAATGTTGTAAAAAATATTTCGGGAAATATAAAATTTATTATTCAAGAAAGAGATAGAAAAGTCCTATATACAAAAGGTAGTATCACTAACTCTCAAATAGACAATAATAGTTTTTTAATTTCTATCGGTAAATTAAGTATAGATTTTGCAGCTTTTTTTAAAAAAATATTTTTTTATAAAATTAATAATGATTGTGATGATTATTTAAAAAACCCTTATACAGTTTTTCAAGATAAAATAGAGGTTTATGAAATACAGTGCTCTTTTAACTTAAATAAAAGTATGATGAGAATATATAAAGGAGAAAATAGTAATTCTTCTTATATAATATCAAAAAGTATACCTTTATATATAAATAATAAAGTAGCTGCTGTGATATATATATCTTCTGAAGCTAAAAGTTTAGAAGAAGAATTGGGTATAATACTTTTATCTATATTGGCTCCAGTTCTATTTAGTATATTTTTAGTATCTTTTTTTATAATTTATTTACAAAGTTATCTAAGAGTTAAAATTAACAGTAATTGGATTAATGCAAAAAACATTGCTCATAATTTAAAAAATAAAACTAATGCTATTAGATATTATAATTCTAAGCAATTTGAAAATATTGAATTGTATAAAATTAATGCTAAAAAAATTGATAATGTTATATCTAATTTAGATGAATTTATAGAAACTTCATTAAAGACAGCAAAAAAATCACATTATGAAACTTTTAATAAGCGTGAAAATGATTATACATCAGTCTTAACAATAATTGATTTATTAAAACAAATATATATATCAAAAAACATTATATTTGATTTAGACATTGATAGAGATACAAAATTAGCAATTAAAGGAAATAAAGATAAACTAATTGAAGCTATTTCAGCGGTAATTGATAATAGTTTATATTGGAATATAGGTAATAATAATATTGTAATTAATATTGTTACAAATAATAATTTATTAGATATTATAGTGAGAGATCGTGGTCCAGGCATATTAGAGAAAGAAAAAAATAAAATTTTTTTAAAAGACTTTAGTAAATCAAATGGAAATGGAATAGGTTTATATATTGCAAAAAATATTGTAGTTTCATATGGAGGAGATCTATACCCTATTGATAGAGAAGGTGGTGGGTTAGATATGGTTTTTAAATTTCAGCTTTTAAAGTAAGTTTCCACGATTTTAATTATAAGTTAATAAGTTATGAAAAAATTTAGTAAAAAATATTTAATATTTATGATGTCAATTTTTATAATTGGCTGTACTACCACAAAAAGTTTAATACCAGAGCCCATAATTGCAAAGAATTCAGCTGAGGCTCTTATGCGAAATAATATTAATGATAAGGAATTATTATCTTATTTAGAAAGATATGACTTAAATTTACCTACTAAAGATGAATATTGGTCATCTGACTTATTAATTATGGTTGCTTTATTTAATAACAAAAAATTAGAAATGATGAGGGCAGAACATGGCTTAATTGCTTCTGATGTGCAAGTAATTAAAGCTGGCTTTAAAAATAAGATAATAAGCCCTACCTTAGAATATCATAATAAAGGCAAACCATTTTCCATTGGGTTAAGCATAGAGTTACCTATAAATAAAATTTCGATTAAAGAAACTAAGTTAGACTTAGCAAAAATTAAGACATTGACTAAGGCTGTAGAAATAATTTTACCGGCTTGGGAAATTCGTACTAATGTAATCAAGGCTACTACTGAAGTATTAAAATATGAGGAAGAATATAAACAAGAACTAATTATAACTAATAAAATGCGTGAAAACTTGATAATTATGAATGGGTTATATGAGCAAGGTATAATTTCTTCTATAATTTATAATAGTAAAAAGAAAGAAATAGATGAAAGAATTAGTAATCTAAAAGTTATACAATCTCAAATAAAAGCAGCAAGAATTAATTTAGCAAGTATTTTAAATCTACCGATAGAATTATTATTAAATTTAAAAATTTCTTTAGATGAAGAAAAATATTCTTCTTTAGAGGAGTTAGAGTCTTTATTAGATCATAACTTAAATATAGCTTTAGTAAGTCGGGGTGACGTATTAACAGCATTATCTAAATATGCAGAATCAGAAGCAGAATTAAGATTAATTGTAGCTGAAGAGAATAAGATAATACAAACTATATCCCCAGCTATATTTTGGGATCAAACTGATTTGATATTTAATTTATCTGGATCACTATTGCTTAAAAATGAAGACATAATAAATGCAAAAATAAATAGGGCGGTTAAAAAAAGAGATGTTTATAAAGCAAATTTTGAGGTAACTCAGAATTTAGTATTGAAAGAAGTATATACGTCTTATTCTAAGATGTTAATTGTTAATGCGGAATATTATGCAGCATTATCATTATTAGAAAATGCTAAATTAAGCTTAGAAATTATGTTAAAAAGAAATATTAATGGAGATGTAAGTAAATTAGAAGTTTTACAATCAGAACTACTAGTATTAACGAGAGAAAAATTATTATTAGATATTAAATATAATAGATTGATTTCTTTTTTGGAATTTGAAAATAGTTTAGGACATAGTTATTATGATAAGGCATATCTTCCCAAAGATGCATATTATCCTATAGACTATTTTACAAATTCCTATAAAGGTAATTATTAATGAAAATTATTATATATATCATATCCGGTATAATTATTGGTTTAGTCTTATATCTTTTTTCCTTTGAAAAAGATTTTATTAATTTTTTTTATAATGACAAAATTTTCAGTAATAGTTTAATAGGTGAAGATGATGACGATGATGAAATCAATAGATTAGTTGAATATAATAATATTATAGCAGTTAAATTGTCACCTGATGAAATTAAATCATCTGGAATAACAGTATCTAAATTAGAAAAAGGTAGTATTGTAGTTAATGAAAAAGTAAATGCCATTTCTATAGGAACAAAAAGTTTATTTGATCTATATAAAAGATTTGAAATACTTAATATTGATCAAACTGAGAAAATTATTAACAAAGAGTTCATAGAAAAAAAATATTTAAGGTTAAAATCCCTCTATGAGCAACAAGGAAGTGTAGCCTTTAAAGAAATTGAAGAGGAAAAATTTGCATTAAAATTAGTTGAAAATGAATTATTATTATTAAAAAAGAATATGGAGCTTTTGCTCAACGAAATAAAACTTTTTTACGGTGAAATTATAGTTAATGACATTTTAGGCACTAAAGAAATAATAAATGCTTTAATATCTAATACTTCCTCATTATTAATAGTAGAGAATATAAATAGTGGTATAGATAATATATACAAATTCAATGATGAGGAATTAATTTTCTTAAATACATATTCCGGTATATCAAATTTACGAGGAAACGTAGGTATATATTTAGCAAAGTCCCTAAAAATATCAGCTAATAGTAAACTTATTGTATCTCTTGAGACTGATAAAATGCTTGATGGTTATTATTTATCAGAGCAGTCTTTAGTATATTATGCAGGAAAAATATGGGCATATGCCACAGAAAATAATGAAATATTTTTTAGAAAAGAGATTAGAGATTTTATGACCTTAGACACAGATAGAGTTTTTATTTTAGGAGACATGTTAAATTTAAATTTTGTAAATTCAGGTGCTCAAGTTCTGCTTGCTGAAGAATTTAGATGGCAAATTATGCAAGAAGATGATGATTAGTTTTTAAAATGTTTTATTCTATTATCAGATTATCAATATTTAGGCCACTTATAATCATAGCATTTATGGGTCTTCTTACTTTATTCTGTGCTTGGAAATTATTTTTTACATCTTTAGATATATTTCCTGAATTTTCTCCAAAATTGGTTATTATACAAACTGAAGCAAAAGGTTTATCTACTGAACAAGTAGAAAATAAAGTTACAAGACCACTTGAGTCTTATCTATCTGGTATTCCAAACATAGAATTTATGAGATCTGAGTCAATTGCAGGTTTATCAGTTATAACTTTAACTTTTAAAGAAAAAACAAAACATAGTGTTAATAGACAACTAGTTTTAGAGAGGTTGAATGGTGTAAAAAATATACTTCCAAATAATGCTAATAGACCTAATATAATGCCTTTAGCTTCTTCTGCCGCTACAATAATGACAATTGGTTTTACTTCGAAAGATAAAAATTTATTAGATTTAAGAACTTTTATAGACCAGCATGTTTCTCCTTCTTTATTATCAGTTGATGGTGTAGCTGATGTCAATGTATTTGGTGGAGAGCAAAAACAATTAAGCATAATTTTGGATAGAGACAAGTTGATCCAATATTCTATTAGTATTGAAGATATAATTCATAATATTGAAGCAGCTAATTTATTTATATCCGGCTCATTAAATACAACAAATCAAGAATTACAGGTAACCTCAAATAATATATATCCATTTGAAAAATTTAAAAATATAAATATTTTAAGTGAAAATGGCCAATATTTTAATATTAAAGATATTGCTACAATAAATTTTACTTCTTCTAAACAAATTAGTAAGGCCAGTATTGAAGCTGAGGATGGTATAATAGTTATGGTTATAGGACAGCTAAATGCAGATACTGTCGCAGTTACAAAGTCAATAGATAATGCATTAAATAAGTTAGATATTTTAATAAAAAGTAATAATATTGAAATTCATGATCAAATTTTTAGGCCAGCCAATTATATACAAAAAAGTTTACATAGTATTTTAGACCATCTGGCTATTGGAGGATTATTAGTATTAATTGTTTTAATTATTTTTATGTCAAATATAAAAGCAGCATTAATTTCTGCTTTAGCAATACCAATTTCTTTAATATTAGCAGCTATATTAACTTTAAGTACCGGAACAAGCCTAAATATAATGGTTATAGGTGGTTTAGCAATTGCATTAGGTGAGGTAGTTGATGATGCTATTATTGATGTTGAAAATATTTTAAGAAGGCTAAGAGAAAATAGTAAACTTAAAAAACCAATTAATAGTTTAAAAGTTATTTATAAAGCGTCACTGGAGGTCAGAGGTTCAGTCATTTATGCCTCGTTAATAGTAATGTTGGTATTTGTTCCGCTACTTTTATTGTCTGGAGTTGTAGGCAGAATGTTTGCTCCTTTAGGAATAGCATATATATTAGCAATTTTTTCTTCATTAATTTCTGCTCTAACACTTACTCCAGCATTATCAAGTATCAGTTTTAATAAATATGCAGAAAAAAAAGAACCAATTGTAATAAGATTAATAGTTCCTTTTTATAAAAAGATATTATCTTATATAACTTATTTTCCAAAGTTTTTTTCAATTAGTACTCTTATCCTTTGCTTATCTGGGCTATTTCTTATTCCTAAATTAATACTTGGTTTCCTACCAGAATTAAGGGAAGGGCATTTTATGATACATACATCATCTCTTACCGGCACATCTTTATCCGAAACTATGAGGATTGGAGAGAATATTACTAAAAATATTTTACAAATTGATGGTGTAAAAACCATGTCTCAGTGGGCGGGAAGAGCTGAAAGGGGAGCTGATACTTTTGGAAGTCATTATTCGGAGTTTGAAGTAGAGTTATATGATTTAAGTGGAGAAAAACAACAAATAGTATTTGATAAGATGAGAGAAATTTTAACGAATACGCCAGGAATTTCTTTTGAGGCAAATTCCTTTTTAATAGAACGAGTGGATGAAACCTCCTCAGGTTTTACCTCGCCTATCGTTATTCAAATATTTGGAGATAATTTAGCTGATATTGATATTGCAAGTAATAAAATTTATCATAAATTATTAGATAATAAATTTCTTACAGATGTTCACTTAAAATCAATTCTTGCAAAACCTCAAATTAATATTGAGCTTGATAATCAATTATTAGCGTTAAATAATATTTCGTTGAATGAAGCAAAATTGTTTATTAATGCTGCTATAGATGGAATAGAAATAGATACTTATTATGAGGACGTTGTAAGGATACCTATAATTCTCTCATATAAAAAAGATAGTTATTTAAATCATATTGACTACTTAAATAATTTAGTTTTATTTAATAGTTTTGGGCAACCAGTAAAGCTTAGTGATATTTCGAATGTATCTATGACTGAGGGTAGATATAATATTTATCATGATTCAGGAAGAAGGGTGCAAATAATAACTATAAAGCCTTCAGGTAATGCTTCAGATAGGGCCTTAAAAGAAGTAAGTAGTATTTTAGAAAAAGTTAACTTAGGAAAAAATATATATACTAATATAACTGGAAGTGCAGTAGAAGGTAAGAGAGCTCGCAACGAATTAATAATTACTTCATTACTAATTTTAATTGCAGTCTTATTTCTTGTCCTTATAGCTATTGGAAATTTAAAAAATACTTTTTTAATTTTAATAAACTTACCTTTTGCTTTAATTGGCGGCGTAATTGCTGCTATAATGGGAGGAGGGCTACTTTCAATTGGCTCTATTGTTGGCTTTGTAACATTATTTGGTATTACATTGAGAAATTCTATAATGCTTGTATCTCATTTCCAATATTTAGTATTTATTAATGGCTTAGAATGGAATGCAAGAACTGCTATTAGAGGAGCATCAGAAAGGTTACCATCTATTCTTATGACAGGATTAGTTACAGGATTGGCAATGCTTCCCATTGCTTTTGATGCGGATAATGCTGGAAGAGAAATAATGGGTCCAATGGCATCTATAATTATTGGGGGATTAACGACTTCTACTGTCTTAAATTTACTTATACTTCCCGCTTTTATGTTGGCTTTTGGTTCTTTTAAAAAAAATAAATAATATAATATTTAAGCTGCTGCTTCGGTAATTTCATCAAGTTGTGAAGCTAAATCATAAATACTATTTATAGATATTTTATTATTAGCAACTTCATTTAATTGTTGTTTCCAAACTTTTGATCCTTGAATTCCATAAAATAAATTAAATAGCGGTCTAACTAATCTTCTTTGCGAATGTCCCATGCTAATATATTTATTTGCATGTTTTAGATACTTATTAATTATTGATGATCTGGATATATTGTTTTTATCATTATAAAATAATTCATCTGCTTCACTAAACATCCATGGATTGTCCCATGCCGCTCTGCCAATCATACTTCCATCAAAAGAATTTAGATGCCACTTTGCTTCAAGTAGATTTTTAACACCACCGTTTATTATTATATCCATCTCATTAAATTTTTTTTTTATTCTTTTCACTCTATCATAATTTAAAGGAGGAATTGTTCTATTTTCGTGAGGGCTAAGACCAGAAAGTATAGCAATACGAGCATGAATTATTACAGTCTTTACATTTCTAGTATATAATTCTGAAATAAATTCTTCTAAAAAATTATCTGTATCAAAGTTATCTAGTCCTATTCTAGTTTTTATAGTAATAGGTATATCTGTTTCTTCTCTAATTGCAGTAATCATTTTTCCAACTTTTTTAGGTTCTTTCATTAGGCACGCACCAAAATTGCCATTAACAACTTTATTAGAAGGACAGCCACAATTAATATTAATTTCTTGAAATTTTTCTTTTGAAAATATCTTTGCAGCTTTTTGTGCTAAAATAGGATCAGAACATCCTATTTGTAATGCTATAGGATTCTGACAGTCATCTTCAATCATGAATCTTTTATTTTGATCATGTATAATAGTATTTACATTTATCATTTCGGTATATAGGAGTGTATTTTTAGAAATCAGTCTCATTAAATTTCTAAAATGCAAGTCCGTTCTATCCATCATAGGGGCTATAGATAAAATATTAGAATTTATATTTTTCATATTGCTAACCTTTTTGAATTAATTTGGCTGCTTCCAAAGCAAAATATGTTAATATACCATCTGCCCCAGCTCTTTTAAAACAAGTCAAAGATTCTAATATAGTTTTATCCTTATCTAAATATTGATTATTAATAGCTGACATTATCATAGAGTATTCACCAGATACTTGATAAGCAAACGTTGGCATTTTAAATGTATCTTTTATTCTATATATTATATCTAAATAAGGCATGCCTGGTTTAACCATAACCATATCCGCACCCTCAGATATATCAAGACTTACCTCTCTTAAAGCTTCATTAGAATTAGTAAAATCCATTTGATAACTTTTTTTTGATTTACTACTTAGGTTTGATTCTGAACCTATTGCATTCCTAAATGGCCCATAGAAAGATGAAGCATATTTGGCCGCATAAGACATTATTTGAGTATTAATAAAGCCTTCCTTATCCAATTTTTTTCTTATTGCATTTACTCTTCCATCCATCATATCACTTGGTGCGATAACATCAGAGCCTGCTTTTGCTTGAATTAATGCTTGTTCACATAATATATATAATGTTTCATCATTTAAAATTTCATTATTTTTTAATATTCCGTCATGGCCGTGAGAAGTATATGGATCTAATGCAACATCAGTAATTACACCTATATCTGAAATATTTTCCTTAATTAGTCTTGTAGTTCTACATATAATATTATCTTCGTTAAGGGCTTCTGTTCCTATATCATCTTTAAGAGATGAATTAGTCTCTGGAAATAATGCTATAGCAGGTAGACCTAGTTCCTTTGCTTCTTGAACAATTTCAACAATTTGCATTATTGGAATTCTATCTATTCCAGGCATAGAATTTATGGCGGTTTTTATTTCAGAGTCAGTTACAAAAATAGGTAATATTAAATCATTTATACTAATATTATTTTCTTTTACTAAACGTCTGCTCCAACTACTTAGTCTGTTTCTTCTCATTCTTGTATTTGGGAATGAAGCATTATTTATATTATTATTCATAATTATTTCCTAAATAATAAGACTATACTATATTATATTAGTGTATTTTTACAAAATTCTTGTATCTTAATAACAAGTTTAGTCAAGAAATACATTTATTATAATTAATAAGCTTATAGGAATAAATATGGATTTTACACTTAGTAATGAGCAAATTGCAATTAAATCTATGGTTCAATCTTTTGCAAAAGAAAAAATGCAGCCTTATGCCAATAAATGGGATCAAGAAAAAATACTACCAGTAGATGTTTTAAAAGAAGCAGCAAAGTTAGGTTTGGGTGGCATTTACATACCAGAAAAATTAGGAGGTACAAGTCTTGGGCGATTAGAGGCTGCTATTATATTTGAAGAATTATCTACAGCATGTCCTTCAACTGCTGCTTTTTTATCTATTCATAATATGGCGACATGGATGATATCAAAATATGGCTCTGATTATCATTTTAAAAACTATTTACCTAAATTGTTATCAATGGATTCTATAGCCTCTTATTGCTTAACAGAACCCGGATCTGGTTCAGATGCAGCCGCTTTGAGAACCTCAGCTAAGAAGGATGGTGATTATTTTATACTAAATGGATCTAAGGCATTTATTTCGGGAGCAACTCTATCAGATGTATACTTAACTATGGTTAGAACAGGAGATGAAAGTCCTAATGGTATATCTTGTATGATAGTGGATAAAAATTCTGAAGGATTATCTTTTGGTAAATTAGAAAGTAAAATGGGATGGAATTCCCAACCTACAGCGCAAGTAATATTTGATAACTGTAAAGTTCCAATAAAAAATTTAATTGGAAAAGAAGGAGATGGTTTTAAAATTGCAATGCAAGGATTAGATGGTGGCAGAATTAATATTGCTTCTTGTTCAATTGGCGCTGCTAAAGAATGTTTGGAAAAATCTTTGACTTATGTAAATGAAAGAACGCAGTTTGGTAAAAAAATAAGTGATTTTCAAGCTACTCAATTTAAATTAGCTGATATGGCTACCCAATTAGAGGCTGCAAGATTAATGGTGTTTAAAGCCGCGTCAGAATTAGATAATCTTGGACAAGAAACGACTAAAATATGTGCTATGGCAAAAAGGTTTGCTACTGATATAGGATTTGCAATTTGTAACGAAGCCCTACAATTACATGGTGGCTATGGATATTTATCTGAATATCAAATAGAACGATATGTACGAGACCTACGTGTTCATCAAATTTTAGAGGGTACTAATGAAGTAATGAGAGTAATTATTTCTAGAGCACTATTAAATAATAGATAGGTATTATCATGACTGTAAAATATGAGTTGAAAGAAAATGCAGCTATTTTAACTCTCACTAGAGAAAGGTATTTAAATACTTTAACTTTAGAAATGATAGAAAAAATAGATAAGTATCTAAGAAATATTGCAAAAAATAAAAATATTCATATGGTCATATTTAAGGGAGAAGGAAAAAAATCCTTTTGTGCAGGTGGTGATGTAAAAAGTTTTTATGAAGAGAAATATAAGAATACTAATATATTAAGAAAAAATTTCTTTTATAAAGAATATAAATTAAATTATTTAATAAGAAAATATAATAAACCAATAATTTCTCTAGTTAATGGAATATGTATGGGAGGAGGAGTTGGTATTGCTATGCATAGTAATTTAACTATTGTATCCGAAAATGTTACATTTGCTATGCCAGAGACCGCTATAGGGCTATTTCCTGATGTTGGTTCTGGCTATATTTTATCCAAAATAAAAGATAATATCGGTATATACTTAGGTTTAACTGGAAAAAGGTTAAATAGTTCTGATTTAATAGAATTGAAACTAGCTGATTATTGCATACAATATGAAGATTTTGAAAAAATTGAAAATTTACTAGTAAAAATTAAAACAAAAACATCCATTCGAAAAATTATAAAAAAATATGCAATTAGAACTGATTCACTTTTATTTCCTTCTTTAAATAAAAATATATCGCAAACTTTTAAATATAAATCAGTTGAAGATATTATTTCATCATTAAAAACATTTAAAGAAAAATGGGCAGTAGAAGCACTTGGTGCTTTAGAAAAAAATTCTCCTACTAGTCTTAAAATAACTCTAAAACAAATTAATCTTGCAAAAAACCTATCTTTAAGAGATGAATTAATTATGGAGTATAGGTTATCTCAGGCTTGTATGGCAGGAGTTGACTTTTATGAGGGAGTTAGGTCTGTTTTAGTAGATAAAGATTTTAATGCTAAATGGAGTCCAAAGTTATTAAAAGATGTAGATAATAAATTAGTTTTATTGCATTTTAAGCCTCTAGGTAAAGATGATTTAACAATATAGTAAAGGATTAGTTATGAATATAGGGTTTATTGGTCTAGGTAATATGGGCAAAGGTATGGCATTAAATTTAGTTAAGGCTAAACATGAAGTTAAAGTATATGACATCAATCCTGATGCAGTGAATTATTTAAATTCTAATGGATGTACTGGGTGTAAAGATATTGCTAATACTGTATCTAACGTTGATATAGTAATATCTATGTTACCTGAGGGTTCACATGTTAGCGAAGTATATTTAAGTAAAAATGGAGTAATTGAATCTGCTAATAATAATACTTTATTAATAGAATGCTCAACCATTGATGTTGAAACTATAAAGAATGTTGGCGAAGTTGCATATAATAATAAAATGAAAATTATTGATGCTCCTGTATCAGGAGGAATAGTAGGAGCAGATAACGGAACTTTGACATTTATGGTAGGAGGTAAGAAAGATAGCTTTAATAAAGCCTATCCTATATTAAATAATATGGGAAAAAATGTTATTCATGCTGGTGAATTAGGAGCAGGGTTAGCTGTAAAAATATGTAATAATATGATTTTAGGTGCTACTATGATCCTATTAGGAGAGTCATTTACTATGGCTAAGAAATTAGGGTTAGATCAAAAAAAATTTTTTGATATAAGTTCTAAAGCTACAGGAATGTCTTGGGCCATGTTAAATCATTTACCCGTAGCAAATATTATTGAAACATCTGCTGCAAATAATGGTTTTAAACCAGGTTTTGCGGCAGATATGATGTTGAAAGATTTATCATTAGCTCAATCAGCAGCTACTTCAGTTGGTATTAAAACTCCTATTGGAATGGAAGCCTTAAATATGTATAAGAAATTTGTAAGACAAGGTAATGGATCTTTAGATTACTCTGCAATAATAAAGTTGATTGAAGATAATAGTTGATTAAAAAGAAGCTATGCCTGTTTGAGAACGTCCAAGTATTAAGGCATGGATATCATGCGTGCCCTCATAGGTGTTAACAGCTTCTAAATTCATAACATGTCTGATTACATGATATTCATCACTGACCCCGTTGGCCCCATGCATATCTCTTGCCGTGCGAGCTATTTCAAGCGCTTTTCCGGTACTATTTCTTTTAATTAGAGACACCATATCAGGTGTTGATCTTCCTTCATCTTTCAATCTACCTACTCTTAAACTACCTTGTAAGGCTAAGCTTATATCGGTTTGCATATCAGCTAATTTTTTTTGTATAAGTTGATTTGCGGCTAGAGGTTTGCCAAATTGTTGTCTGTCTAAAGTATATTGTAATGCAGCGTGCCAACAATATTCAGCAGCACCTAATGCTCCCCAAGCTATACCATATCTAGCAGAGTCAAGACATGAAAAAGGTCCTTTAAAAGACTTTACTTCCGGAAGTTTATTCTCTTCTGGTACAAACACATCAGACAAGTGTATCATTCCAGTTGTAGAAGACCTTAGAGAAAATTTTCCTTTAATACTAGGAGTGTCTAAACCTTTAAATCCTCTTTCAACAATAAAGCCTCTTAATATATTTTGCTCATCTTTGGCCCAAATGATTAAAATATCGGCAATAGGGGAATTTGTAATCCAATTTTTTGATCCATTAAGAATATATCCACCTTTAGTAGCAATAGCCTTTGTTTCCATACTGCCTGGATCTGAGCCGTGATTTGGTTCAGTTAGACCAAACGCACCAATAAATTCTCCTGATGCTAGCTTTGGCAAAAAACGCTCTTTTTGTTCTTTTGAACCAAAAGTATAAATTGGATGCATTACAAGACTTGATTGTACACTCATACATGATCTATAACTTGAGTCTACTCTCTCAATTTCTCTTGCAATTAAGCCGTATGCTACATATGATACTCCAGGACAATCATACCCCTTGATAGTTGAACCTAATAAGCCTAATTCTCCCATTTCTTTAAAAATATTTTTATCAAAGGTTTCATTTCTGTTATTATCTAAAACCCTAGTTATCAATTTATCCTGTGCATAATTTGCAGCAGTATCTTTGATCATATTTTCTTCTTCTGTTAACTGTTCATTAAATAGAAAAATGTCGGACCAAGATGATGCCCTATAATCTTGTTTATTTAATTCTGTTAGTTTTTTATCTGTAACTGTTGACATTACTTATCCTTATTTATCTAGAGAAAAGCTATCTGCAATTTCAAGAACTTTTCTAATTCTTATATTATTTAGAGCACTTGCGGAAATATAGTAGTATACATTATTAATTTTTTGAAGTCTCAACACCAAATAAAATTTAAAACCTCCGATTGGATACATACAATATAATTGACTAAATTGACCTTCACTATTGAACCCTTTATTTATTTTATCACAAAACCAGTCAGGGTATAATACAGCATTCTTTATCGTGTCATCAATTGCAGGGATAGATGATCTTATACTATCAAATAAAGTATCTCTAATTGGGCTATCAGGTCCTCTTATTAGTCGCTCTACGTCAACTATATAGTGAATTTCTTTCTGTAATCTATCATATATCCAATCCTCAGAATTAAAATCACTGTTTTTTAATTTATACAAATTTAACCAAGTGTAGTTACTAAAAAAATTCTCTTTTGGTTTAATTGTTATTATTCCAGTTAGAGAATCATTATAATCAAGGACTAATGCTTTTTCTTCAAAATCATTAGGAAATATAAATTTTTCAAGATAGTCATTAGCAAAACATATAGAAAAATTAAAAAAAAATATAAAATATATTATATAAGATATTGATTTATATAACTTCATAACTAATTAATCTCTTTCGAATAGAATTGGTTTACCTTTTGGTTTTCCAATTAACTCTCCATCTCTCATGACAATATTTCCATTTACAATGGTCATAATTGGCCATCCCTTTACTATTTTATTATTAAATGGGGTCCATCCGGATTTATTTGCCATCATGTCATTTGTTATTTTTACTTCTTTATTCATATCAATTATTGTTAAATCAGCATCATTATTAAGTTTAATTTCTCCTTTGTTTTGAACCTTAAATAATTTCGAAGGGTTTGTAGCAATTAATTGGCAAAGCTTAAATAAACTTAATTTTCCGTTATTTACATGATTGAGCATAATGGGAAGAAGTGTCTGTACACCTGGCATACCAGAAGGACATTCTGGATAAGGTTTATTTTTTTCTTCTATAGTGTGTGGGGCATGATCTGAGCCAATTATGTCTACCACTCCATCATCTATTCCTTTCCATAACCCTTTTAAATGCCTAATTTCTCTTATAGGAGGGTTCATCTGAGAAAAACTACCTAATTCATCATAACATTCAGGGGCATTTAAAGTTAAATGTTGAGGTGTTACTTCAACGCTAATATATTCTTTATTTTCTTTTATATATTTTATTTCTTCTTCAGTTGTAATATGAAGAATATGTACCGGTTTTTTAGATGCATTCGCTCCTTTTATAACTCTTTTTGTTGCATTTAAAGCAGTCAATTCATCTCTCCATATTGGATGAAAATGAACACCATTCTCCTTAATCAATTTTTTTCTATCCATTAAACGCGGTTCATCCTCCGCATGCACAGCGACTCTATAGTTTCTGCTTTTTAAAACATTAAATAATGTTTCATCATCAGGAACTAATAAATTACCTGTAGATGACCCCATAAATATTTTTACACCCACACATCCAGGAACTTTTTCTAATTCTGGTAAAGATGAGAAATTATCAGGTGTAGCTCCTGCATAAAATGCATAATTAACCCACATTCTGTCTCTAGCTAATTCTAATTTATCTTTTAAACGTTGAACGGTAGAAGTAGGAGGGTAAGTATTTGGCATTTCAAAAACACTTGTAACTCCCCCTAAAGCTGCACCTTGAGAACCTGTACTTAAATCTTCTTTGTGTTCTGAACCAGGCTCTCTGAAATGAACCTGACTATCAATAATTCCTGGCAATACGGTAAGGTTTTTAGCATCAACTACATTTATTGCATCATAATCTGAAGAAGTAGATAATAGTTCAATTTTTTTATTCTTAATACCAATATTTAGACTTTGGTACACATTACCGATTACAACATTTCCATTTTTTATTAATAGATCATACATATGAATATTTTCCTTATTTTTATATAGATTTTAATATTATAATTTTATTTTTGATTAATACATAAAAATATAAAATTTAATCAACAAAATTAATTTCGTTTGCTTCAGATTTTTCTTTTATGAATTGAAGTCTTTTTTCAGGATTTTTTCCCATAACATTATCTACAAATAAAGCTGTTTCAGGAACTATATCTCTAGAAAGATTAACTCTTATCAAGGTTCTATTGTTTATATCCATAGTAGTTTCTTTTAATTGTTTTGCTGGCATTTCTCCAAGCCCTTTAAATCTACTCACATCTATTTTAGCATTAGTTTTAAAATTTTCTTTTATAATTTTATCTTTATGTTCATCTGTCATAGCATAATATGTAACATCTTTTTGTGTTATTCTGTATAGTGGCGGTTGGGCTAGAAATAATTTACCAGCTTCTATTAAGCCAATCATTTCTTGAAAAAAGAATGTTAACAATAAAGAAGTAATATGAGCACCATCAACATCTGCATCAGTCATAATAATTATTTTATCATACCTTAAATTATTTATATTGAATTTGTCGCGTGTTCCACAATTCAAAGTTTTCTTTAAATCGCTTAGCTCTTTATTTTGGTTCATTTTATCCAATGTAGAAGATGCAACATTTAGGATCTTTCCTCTTAATGCAAGTATAGCTTGATATTCTCTGTTACGAGCTTGTTTTGCAGAACCGCCAGCGGAGTCACCTTCAACAATAAATAATTCTGATTCTTCATTACCTTTTTTTGAGCAATCAGCTAATTTACCTGGTAAGTATATTTTCTTGATTAAGTTTTTTTTATCTAAATCTTTTTCTCTTTTTTTTCTAATTCTTTCGTCGGTTCTATTTATAGTCTCGTTTAGTAGGTATTTGGCCACTTCTACATTATTGTTTAACCAAAGTTCAAAATGATCCTTTAAAGAATTTTCAATAGATTTTTGTGTTTTTGGGGATGAAAGTTTTTCTTTTGTCTGTCCTTGGAATTGAGGATCTTTTATAAAAATAGAAATTATTCCAAAAGCTCTACCCAGTAAATCCTCAGAAGATATTTTTGAAGCTTTTTTAATATTGTTAATTTCACCAAAGGAACGCATAGCTTTTGTTAAAGCGACTTTAAAACCATTTTCATGGCTTCCTCCCTCATGAGTAGGAATTGTATTACAAAAACTTAATAAGTTTGAATCTAGTTGTATTGGCCAACAAATAGACCATTCTATCATTTCTTCTTCAGAATCTAAGTATGTTTTACCTGAAAAAATTTCATTAATTAATAAAGGGCCATCAGAAAGTTTATTGATTAAGAAATCTTTAATTCCATTTGGGAAGTTATAAGTAATTTTTTCATTATTTTTTGAATCTTCTGACTTTAACTCCCAATTTATTGTAATACCTCTAAATAAATATGCTTTTGATTCAGCCATTTTTTTTAATATTTTTGCATCAAAGCTAACATCGTCTCCAAATATATCTCTATCTGGTATAAATTCTATATGTGTTCCCTTTTTATTACTTTCTTTAACTTTCTTTATTTTTGTTTTAGGCAAGCCTTGAGAAAATTCTTGGCGCCATAAGTTTTTATCTCGATTAACTTCAACTATAAGTTCTTCTGAAAGAGCATTGACTACTGATAGTCCCACACCATGTAATCCTCCTGAAGTATTATAAGCTTTAGAGCTAAACTTTCCACCTGAGTGAAGAGTAGTACAAATAACCTCTAAGGTAGATAAGTTTGGTCTTTTGGGATGATTATCAACAGGAATACCTCTACCATTGTCTGTAATACACAATTTGTTATTGCTTTTTAATAGGATATTAATTGTATTGGCATGACCAGCAACAGCCTCATCCATAGAATTATCAATGATTTCAGATGCGAGGTGATGCAGAGCTTTTTTATCAGTGCCTCCAATATACATACCTGGTCTCTGTCTGACTGGCTCTAAACCTTCTAATAGTTCGATATCTTTAGCTTCGTATGAGTTGTTTTTATTTGGTTTTTTATCAAATAGGTCTAACATGACTTAGATATAATAATTAAATTGATTTGCATCAAGTAATATATTTAGTATTTGTATTAAATAATATTACTATATATAGAAAAAGGCTGGGTTATATAAACCCAGCCTTTTTCAAAAATAACATATTATTTTAGACTGAATAATACATATCAAACTCAACTGGATGAGGTGTATAATCAACCCTATGAGCTTCTTCTCTTTTAAGCTCTATATATCCATCAATTTGATCATTGGTAAATACATCTCCGGCAGTTAAAAACGCTCTATCTTTATCTAAAGCATCTAAAGCTTCTGTAAGACTTGCTGCGACAGTAGGTACTTTAGATAACTCACGTGGTGTTAAATCATATAAATTTTTCTCTAAAGGTTCACCTGGATGTATTTTATTTTTTATTCCGTCCATACCAGCCATGAGCATTGAAGCAAATGCTAAATATGGGTTCGCAGTAGGGTCAGGGAATCTCACTTCAACTCTTTTTGCATTTTTGCTTGTAGCATAAGGAATTCTGCAAGATGCTGATCTATTTCTTCCAGAGTACGCTAGTAATACTGGTGCTTCAAAACCTGGAACTAATCTTTTATATGAATTTGTGCTGGCATTAGTAAATGCATTTAACGCTTTAGCATGTTTAATAATACCTCCTATATAATATAAGCATGTATCACTTAACCCAGCATAACTATTTCCAGCAAATACAGGAGTTTTACCTTTCCAAATAGATTGATGACAATGCATACCTGAGCCGTTGTCATCTACTATTGGTTTGGGCATAAAAGTAGCAGTTTTGCCATATGAGTGTGCTACCATATGAACACAATATTTATACATTTGGATCCAATCAGCTGCTTTGATCATAGGCCCAAATTTAAAACCTAATTCATTTTGTGAAGGAGCTACTTCATGATGATGTTTCTCCATTGGAAGTCCCATTTCCATCATGGAAGTAACCATCTCAGCTCGGATATCAGTCATAGAGTCTACTGGTGGAACAGGGAAATAACCACCCTTAACAGAAGGTCTATGACCAGTATTACCTCCATCAAAGTCGGCATTCGAATTATAAGGTCCTTCTTCTGAATCAATTTGATATCCAGTATTATTCATGGATACATTCCATTTGACATCATCAAAAACAAAAAATTCAGCTTCTGGGCCAAAATATACAGTATCTCCTATACCAGAGGCTTGAACATATTCCTCAGCTCTTACTGCAGTAGACCTTGGATCTCTATCATATCTATCACCTGTACTCGGTTCTATAATATCGCAAAAGAGTATAAGGCTAGGTTGTGCTGTAAAAGGGTCTATAACAGCACTATCAAAATCGGGACGCAAGATCATATCTGACTCATTTATGGCTTTCCATCCAGCTATTGAAGATCCATCAAACATAATTCCTTCATTTAATACATCCTCATCCAATGAACTTACAGTTTGAGCGGTATGTTGCCACTTGCCTCTTGGATCAGTAAATCTAAAATCTACAAAAGCAATATCTTTGTCAGATATCATTTTCATAATTGATTTAGCTGTATTTTTTTTCTGATTTTTTTTAGCCATTTTTTTTGTAATTCCCTATTATATTATATTATTTTATACAGCAGCATCACCAGTTTCACCAGTTCTAATTCTTACTGCTTGTTCTACATTAGTAACAAAAATCTTTCCATCACCGATTCTACCTGTGTGTGCTGATTTTTGAATAGCTTCTATAGCTTGCTCTAATAAATTGTCTGCAATTATAATATCGATTTTAAGTTTGGGTAAAAAATCTACAACATATTCAGCTCCTCTATAGAGTTCTGTATGACCTTTTTGACGACCAAAACCTTTTGCCTCAGTAACCGTGATACCATCTACGCCAGCTTCTTGAAGTGCATCTTTAACTTCGTCCAGTTTGAATGGTTTTATAATAGCTTCAATTTTTTTCATTTTTTAACTCCTCAAAGATTAATTATTATTATATTAATATAAGCATGTTTCGTGCCAACTTTAATACATAGCAATATCTTAAAAAAATTAATTATTATTAACACAAAATATTATAAATGTCGCAAAAATAATCACTAGTGATTAATTTTTAAACAATTTTCATTTAAATGTAACAAATAAAATATTATTATTGTTTCTTTTTTATCTTAGATTTAGTATTACATCTTTAAATTATATGGCGGGTGTAGCTCAGTTGGTTAGAGCACCGGTTTGTGGTACCGGGGGTCGCGGGTTCAAATCTCGTCACTCGCCCCATATAAATATTGTAGATTTTTTATAATATTTTTTGAAATTTTATGTGATTTTGATTTTTTTATATCTGCATATGCTAATATGCTTGTTGCAGTAGCTCTACATTCCTGATCTACAAATAAGGCCTGATTAAATACTATAGATTTATTCCCAATTTTACTAATATAAGTACCAATTTTCAAATTACTTGGATAAAAAATCTGGCTTAAATAGTTAATATTAAAGTTAACTATTACAAAACTATACTTTTCATTTTCTAAATCTCTAATAATATTTACTCTAGCGCTTTCAAAGTATCTTGATATTGATACATTATTTACATGATTGTATCCATCTGTATCACCCCATCTTACAGTTTCATCAAATATATTTTTAAATATATTGATATTTGTAGGAATATTTTTTTTGTTTCTCATGATTTAGCCTTTTTAAATAATAAAAAAAAAGGAAAAAATAGCAATGGTAAATATGTTAACAAAACCATAATATTTAAAAATGATATTAAGTGTGATTCCTCAATGATTAAATTTATATATATATTAGTTTCATTGGAATTTAAAGGGAATATATTATAGCCATTAAGCAAACCATCATTTTTGTTATAAGTATCTTTTACTCTATAACTTAATTCTGACATATTAATTTTATTAAATCTATCCATCAAAATAACTATGATTGCTATAGCAACTGCAGAACCTGCATTTCTAATGAATTGATTTAAACTTGCTCCATGATCTCTAAATTTTTGAGGAAGTGTTTCATATGTAATCGTTGCCAAAGCAGGATAAAATAATCCTATTCCTATACCTCTAATAATTCCATTAATCATCATCATTTGCATAGTTACTTCTTTATTCCATGCAGTCATATAGAATTGACCTATCATATAAATAATTAAACCTATTATCATTATTGTTCTATAGTAACCAAAAGATAATACTCTGGAGGCTATAAGTGTGCCTGTCATTCCTCCAAGTCCACTTGTTGTTAAAATTATACCTATTTTATCAATTGGATATCCACCTAAGTTAGATAAAAAATCTGGCATAAGTATGAAGGGGGGAACTAAGAGTAGGCCAAATAAGAATATAAATATTAAGCCTCCTATATAATTACTATCTCTAAAAAGTTCTCTAGGAAAAAGAGTTTTACTTTTAATATAATATTGTAATAAAAATAATAATATAAAAAAACTAGCAACTATTGATAGATTAATAATTAAATTTGATGCGAACCAGTCTAATATTTGACCTCTATCCAAAACAATTTGCAAGCATGATGCCCCAATTGCTAAAAAAATAAAACTCAAAAAGGCAAATTTTATATTTTTATTTAATTTGTTATTATCTAAACAAAAATAAGAGCCTATAAAAGCTATTAAGCCTATAGGGACATTTATAAGGAATACCCATCTCCAATTATAATATTCTGTAAAATATCCTCCCAATGTAGGTCCAATGAGAGGCCCAATTAATAAACCAAGTGTCCACCAAGAAAGAGCTTTACCTCTCTCTTTTTCTGGAAAAGCATCTATTATTATTGATTGACTAGAAGCTACCAATGGAGCACTAAAGGCTCCTTGTAATGTTCTAAAAATTAAAAGTTGATCTAGACTTTGAGATAAGCCTGATAATGCGGAAAAAAAGGAAAAGCCAAATATACCTATTAAGTATATTTTTTTTCTTCCTATTTTTTCTGATAAATACCCTAATAAAGGTATACATATTGCAGTAGAAATAGAATATACTGTGATGACCCAGGCTATCTCTATCTTACTTGCAGAAAAGTAACCAAGCATTTTGGGAAGCGCTACAGAAATACATGCTAGATCAACAGTAACTAAGGCTGTAGCAATACATGCAAATAATAGAATATAATTTTTATTGCCTTTGATTTTATATAACATTCATATTGCCTGTTTTAGAAAATAAATTGGCTATTTAATAATAAGCCTTTATATGCTGTTATAAATATTTTATATAATGATTTTATTATATAACAGCTATGTTTTTTATATAGGAAGTTTTGTTTATGCATAAATTTATCATTCTTTTTGTATTAGTTTTTTTCATAAAAAATGTTTGGGCGAATGGATCTGAGCTTAAAGAGGCAAATATTCTTTTTAATAAAGGAGAATATTTAGAATCTGTAAATTTAGCCTCTAAACATATATCTATTGAATCATATATATTTCAAGCAAAAACGTTAGCAATTTATGGTCATTTTTTTCTAGAAGAAGAGGAAGCTATAAAAGTATTTAAACAAGCTAGTGAATTTGCATTTTTAGCATTAGATATGGATAGTCTTAATGATAATGCTCACTTAGAAGCTGCGCATACTATGGGAAGATATAGTCAATTAATTGGAATTGTAAGTGCTTTGAAGGAAGGCTATGCAGAAAAAATATCTTTTCATTTAGATGAGGCATTAAAAATAAACCCTGATAATGTTTCAGCTCAAATATCTAAAGGAACATGGCATGCTGAAATTGTGGATAAAGCAGGTTTTATGGCTAATATATTATATGGAGCTACATCTGAACAAGCAAGAAATCACTATGAAATAGCACTTAATTTAGATGGAGAAAATATTGGAGTACTATACGAAATATCATATGGTTTATTTTTACTTGATGAAAAAGAAGATATACTTAGAGCTAAACAGTTATTAACAAAAGCAATAAAACTTAGCCCAATCAATCATTTAGACAAACTATATATACAAAAAGCTAAAAATTTAATTAAAGAATTATAGCTTTTTATACTCACATATATCCTCTTGCATCTACTAACCAATATTTAGAAATTTTATTTTTTTCTATTAAATAACATTTATCATAAAGGTTAACGGTAGGATCACAATGTGAGGGTTGAATTATAATAATTTCTCCATGTTTTAATCTTTTCTTACTATTCTTAGGTAAAGTAATTTTACCATGTTCATCTCCCATAAACATATATTTTGAACCTGATGGAAGCGATCCTAATGGTTTAGGTAATAGTTTAGAGTCAGTAGATAATGCTTTTAAGCCTGCATCTATTATATAGTTATAATTGTCTATTATACTTATTACTGAAGAAGCAACATATAAACTAGACTTAAATGGTTGTTTGTTTGATTGATAAATACTAACATTATCATATTCTACATCACTAAAAACATAACTTCCTGTTTGAAGTTCAGTAAATAATTTACTCTCAGTATCAATATTATAGGAGCCAGTTCCTCCACCTGAAACAATTAATGGTCTTAAATTAACTTTATTAAGTGTTTCTATAATATTTTTTAAATAACGGTGTCTAACAGATGTTTCAATTTCTCTACTATTGTAATTATTTATATGTTGAACATCTCCTGCATATGCAGTAATACCCATATAAATTAAATTTTTATTAATATTTATTAGGGATGCTAAATCTATAATTTCTTTAATATTCTTTGCTCCAGTTCTAATAATTTTATTTTTTCCTATTCCCATGATGTCACAATCTATAAGAATATTAATTTTTAAATTATTCTCACTTGCAATTTCTTCATAAAAATTTACTCCATAAAGACTATCAATTATGAACATTATATCTGATGAAGATTTTAATAGTTTAATAACTCTATCCTTATTACTTATATTAGTTATGGGAGAGGTTATTAATATTCCTTTGATATTATTCTTAGACATAATTTCAGCTTCATGTAGTGTGGCAACACATATACCAATAGCCCCATTTTTTATCTGTATTTTTGCTATTTCTGAAGTTTTATGAGATTTAGCGTGGGGGCGTAAATTTATTTTGTTCCTCTTGGTATATTTGGACATTGTCTTGATATTATCTATCAAATTAGACTTATCAACTAACAAAGAAGGCGTTCTTATATTTATATTTTTATAATTCGTTGCTAAGCTTCTATAATTATGTGGAACATTTTTATTAAGATTACCATCACTGTTCATTACATTCGTGATATTCATATTGTGTCTTTTACCCAGTTAAAAATTATTACTTAACTTATCTAAATTTTTATAAATAAATAATAACATAAATAAATTTAAAAGTATTTGATTATAAAATACAAAAGAGCTTAGGATAAATTTCAATTATATTGTGGGAGGTATAAATGAAATTATTTAGATACTTTATTTTTTTATTAATAGGTTTGATGCTCTTATCCTGTAAAGAGAAAGATGAAAATAATGCATCTTTGAATACTAATAAAGAAAAAAAAATTAATATAAAAATGGCTGCTGCTTTTCCCTCAAGTTTAATTATTTTAGGAGAGACAGGATTAAAATTAAGTAAAAAAATAAATGACATTTCTTCGGGAAATATAAATATAAAATATTTTGAACCTGGTGCTTTAGTACCTCCAATGGAAATATTTGATGCTGTTTCGAGTGGGGGAGTAGATGCAGGGTGGGCATCACCTGCTTTTTGGGCAGGAAAAGTTCCTGCTTTACAATTCTTTACTACTTTTCCATTTGGGCCGGACCCAAGTGAATATATTGCTTGGCTAAGGTATGGTGGTGGAAATGAAATATTTAGAGAAATATATAAGACTCATAATATACATTCTATTCATTGTATGGCTATTTCACCTGAGGGGTCTGGATGGTTTAGAGAAGAAATTAATAGCGTAGAAGATCTCAAGGGTCTTAAAATGAGGTTTTTAGGTTTAGGTGCCAAAGTCATGGAAAAATTAGGAGTATCAACTCAATTAATGGCTGGTGGAGATATTTATCCTGCTTTAGAGCTAGGAACTATTGACGCTACAGAATATGGGATGCCAGCTATGGATTTAGAACTAGGATTTCATGCTATTGCTGACCATTATTATTTTCCCGGATGGCACCAACCTGCTAGCTTAGGGGAACTTATGATTAATTTAGACTTATGGAACTCTATGAGTTTAGCACAACAAACTCAAATAGAAGTTACATGTGCAGAAATGTTTTTGGATAGTTTAGCTCAAAGTGAAGCTGTCCAAGTTCAGGCTATAAATAAATTAAAAAGTTTAGGAGTTAATATACATAAATGGTCACCTGATATGATGCAGCTATATAAATTAAATTGGGATATCGTTGTAGAGGAAGAAGCATCTAAAAATATAGAATTTAAAAATGTTTGGAATTCTATTAAGGAATTTAGAGAAAACTATGCCATTTGGCATGACTTAGGTTATATAAAATAAATAATTAGTTATTATAAAAATTATGCTTTAATTTCGCAGTACAAGTTCCTGTAGCTATTAAAGATCCCTTTGAATCTTCAAGCTTACCCTCTATAAAAGCGATTGATTTTGTATTTTTTATGACTTTAGCGGAAGAAATAATCTTTCCTACTTTTGCAGAATTTAGGAAGCTAATTTTTATTTCTAACGTTAGCACTAATACATCTGGTCCGCATTTAGCCATACAAGCTAACGCCATTATAGCGTCAATCCAACCGGTAATAAAACCTCCTTGAACTATTCCGCCAGAATGGCACATTTCTTCTTTTGCTATATATCTAGCTGAAGCAATGCCATCAATAGTGTTTAAAAATAAGATCTTATCAATACCTAAAGTTGACTGTGGATAGCCCAGAAACATCTTTTTTAGGTTAGCAATAGTATCTTTATCGCCAATATCTTTCATATAACCCTATACATTATAAATATTGCCATATCTATTTTTTTAGATATGGCAATATTTATTATTTATTAATCTACAAAACCTAAATCTTTCCAAGTTTTGTAGCTTTTTCGGAACTCACTTAGTGAAGCCCAAACTTTTGCAAAGTCTTCGTCTTTGGCGGCTTCTTCATTAACAACTTCAAGCCATGCTTCTTCAAGTGTTTGTAGTATTTCATCTGACCATCTATGAAGAGTTACACCTTTAGCTTGAAGTTCTTCCAATGCTTTAGGTTGCCTAGATTCTGCCATAGCTAAACTTTTAACAACACTTTCAGTACAAGTAGCTTCAATTTGAGCTTTTTGACTCTCAGATAAAGCATTCCACTTATCTAAATTAACTAGTAATTCTAGGGCTGAAGCTGGTTGATGCCAACCAGGAAAATAATAGTGTTTTGCTATTTGATAAAAACCTAAATCTAAATCAATCGAAGGCATAGCAAATTCTGTTGCATCAATTGTTCCTAATTCTAATGCTGGATAAATATCACCCCCTGCTAATAATTGAGTTGAAGCTCCAACTTTATCCATGACCTTAGCTCCAAGACCAAAAAATCTCATTTTTAATCCTTTAAGGTCATCTATACTAGTAATTTCTTTTCTAAACCAGCCAGATGCTTCAGGTGAAATTATTTCACATTGTACAGGGTGAAGATTATGTCTAGCATAAATTTCTTCCCATAATTCTTTTCCCCCTCCTTCATGATACCAAGCTAAAAATTCACTTGCATTTGGACCAAATGGTACTGCAGAAAAGAATTGTACCGCAGGTATCTTTCCTGCCCAGTAACCTGATGTAGACCATCCTGCATCAACTGCACCTGATGATACAGCATCAAATATTTCTAGAGGAGGTACTAAGGCTCCTGGTTCAAAAAATTTAACTTTAATATTTCCATCCGATACGGTTTCCAGTCTTTGCGTAAAGTTAATACCACCTTCACCTAAAATATTTAGGTTTCCTGGAAATGTACTAGCCATTTTCCATCTAACAGTCTCAGCTTTAGATGATGAATCTGCATTACTGCTATCATTTGAACTATCACATGATATTAAAAAAATTGTTGCTATTAAAGCAATAAAAGTATGAATTAATATATTTTTCATTTACTTATTTCCCCATGATTTATTCGTACTAATAATAATAAAAACAAAATTTATTGTTGATTCTAATTTAACTTAAAGCAACCTATTTTTTAATTAAATTTTCTATTATTTTAAAATATAATGGTTACATAAAGTTTTTTACTGTAGGTATAATAAATACTATTGAGAAAATTAATTGTTTATGGGGTATTAAAAATATGGAAATTAATAAAATTAAATGTATGAAAGAAGATCATTACATATCTGGACAAATAGATGTTACTGATATTGATGAATTTGCTCATTTTGGAATTAAATTAATAATTAATAATAGACCAGATAATGAAGAATTTAATCAAGTAAGTTCAGAATTATTAAGAGAAAAAGCTCAAAATTTAGGGATTAAATTTGTTAATATTCCTTTTACTTCAGATACACTCAATAAGCAAAAAGTAAAAGATTTTAGTAGTATAATTAAAGGAAATAAAGAAAAAGTACTTTTTTTTTGTAGATCAGGAGCACGATCTTCAATTATTTGGGGCTTAGCATCTGTATTATATTTAGGAGAAGATATAAATGGATGTATGAAATGTATAGATAATGCTGGTTATGATTCAAGTATACTTCCAAATATGGTAGAGTTTTTTAATAATAATTAAATTGGGTAATATATTGTTAATATTAATGATAGACCAAGATTCAGAATTTAATGGTAGATCATATAGAGATAAGCCGTTAGGAGGAACAGAAACAGCTTTTGTTTTATTAGCAGAATCATTTTGTAAACAAGGGCATAAAGTAATAGCTCTTACTAAGATTACTGAGTCTATCAACCATAATGGTGTTGAATGGAAACCCCTTAATACTAAAATCAGTAAATGTGATATTTATATTGTTAATAGGGCTCCAAGTCTTCTAGATAGATCTCCATTAAATAAACAAACTATTCTATGGTTACATAATCCTGCTAATTATCTAAATAAATTTAGAAATATAAGAAGGTTAATTTTTAAAAAAAAGATTAAGGTTGTTTGTTCAGGAGAATTTCATTATAATTCAGTGCCTTTTTGGTTAAAAAAGCGGACATCAATTATACCCTTAGGTTTATCTAATGACGTATTATCTCAAGCAGTAGAGAAAGATAAAATTCCTGATCCAGTTGTTATTTTTACTTCTAATCCTGAAAGAGGATTGGTCTGGCTTTCTGAGCTTTGGACAAAATATATAAAAAAATCTGTGCCAAATGCTCAGTTACATATTTATGCTGGTTATAAAACTTATGGCGGAAGAAATAAAAATAAGATTTTAAATATTATTAATAATATCAAAAACTTAAATGATAATAGTATTAAAATATTTGAACCTATTCCTAAGAAATTATTATTTAAAAAAATACTAAATTCAAGGGCTATGTTATACCAAGGTGATCCTGGAGAGACATTTTGCTTATCTATAGCGGAAGCTCAGGCTTTAGGTATTCCATGTGTGATTAAGCCAATTGGATGTTTAGCAGAGAGAGTAATTGATAAAGTTACAGGAGTGGTTGCTAATACGGACAAGGAATTTTGTGAAGGTGCAATAAGTATATTAAGAAATGATAATTTATGGCTAAAATATAGAAAAAATTCTATACGGTTACAAAGAAATTTAAAATGGGATGATATAGCTAAACAATATTTAAAATTAATTAATTATTAGGAAATTCACTATCATTTTCTAATTTAGCTTTTAAGTAACTAATCAATACAAATAAGGCAGCGAAAGTTGCATTTAAAAAACCCCAACCTTTTTCCTTATATCCCTTTCTAGTTATATAGCATTTATAAAATCTAGTAAGTGATCTTCTCACAGTAATCCATAAAGGAGGTAATTTATTTGGTGATGCTCTCAAATCTTTTGCCTTAGCAGAAGTATATCTATCTAATCTTTGAATCATATCTGAAATATTTTTATCTACATAATGATCTATTCTGTTATTTAAAAACCCTTGTTTATTATTTAATTTAAGGCTTGGGTGTATAGCTTCATTACCCCATACTTTAGAACTTTTATTAAATAAGCAAGGTTTAGATGATACTCCCCATGAAGCTCCCCATCCATACCTAACTCTTTTTGTGCCAATATAGTTATCAAACGGAATTAAAAAATATCCTTTAGTTTTATCATTTAATTTAAGTATTTTATTTTTTGCTTCTTTTATTAAAGCCTCATTTGCTCTCTCGTCTGCATCAAGTTCAAGTATCCAGTCATTAGAGCATTTGGTAATCCCTTCATTTCTTCTATGACCTTCTGATGGCCAACTACCTTCATAAATTATACAATTAAATTTTTTTGCTAAATTGATTGTATTATCAGTACTTCTGTCTAATAAAATTATAATTTCATCAATTGTATTAAGACTATTGAGACAATCTTTAATATTTAGTTCTTCATTTCTGGCTACTATTAATGCACTAATTTTTATTTTATTATCGCAGTTCATTCTATTCCACATAATATGAATTTTATGTTATCTATACATTACACATTAGCATAAAAATTATGGATTAATAATTTTGATTAAAAAAAAATATAATATACTAGTATCGGGGGCATCAGGCTTTATTGGAAAGCTATTAGTTAAAGAACTGTTATCTAGAGGCCACAATGTTTATGGACTTGTTAGAAAAAACATAAATTCACATAATGATGATAGTTATAAAAATATTCTATTGGAAGATATTACTAAAAAAATTAATTTTAATAAAAATATCAATATTGATTATTTCTATCATTTAGCTGGAAAAACTCATGATAGAACTAATAATATAAATGAATATTATAGGGTTAATGTAGAAGGTTTAAGAAATATTTTAAGCCTTTTAAGTAAATCAAAAATAAAGAAAATAGTAATGCTATCTTCAATTAAAGTTAATGGGGAAGGCTTTCTTGATAATAATAATGTCTACTCCCATAATAGTAAGGAAAACCCCATAGATTATTATGGAAAATCTAAACTTGAAGCCGAAAATTTACTTAAAGAATTTTGTAATATAAATAAAATTAATTTTTTAATTTTTAGGCCACCTCTTGTCTATGGAGCTGGAGTTAAAGGAAATCTATCTTCTTTAATGAAACTTATAGATATGAATATACCTCTACCTATTATAAGAACTAAAAACTTAAGGTCCTTAGTATCTCTTACTAATTTGGTAGAAGCTTTAATAATTATTGGTTTAAATGATAAAATTGTAAATAAAACTTATTTAATTGCCGATGATAAACCAATAAGTGTTGAAGAATTATATAAACATATTGCTAGTGCTATGAATAAAAAAATATTTTTATTAGCATTACCTTCTAAATTATTAAAAATATTATTGTGGCCATTGGGTAAGTCTAAATTAGTAGATAAAATTTCTACGTCGCTTATAGTAGATAATTCGGAAATAATAAATGATACAAATTGGAACAATAAATTAAGTTTATTAGAAGAATTAAAGAATATGACAGGTAATAGAAAACATTAATTATGGCTAATAAAGAGTTAAAACACTTTGACTTTATTATAATAGGAGCGGGTTCATCAGGGGCAACTGTTGCAAGTAGAATTTCTGAAAATTCAAATA
>JAURCJ010000022.1 GCA_030828505.1 Alphaproteobacteria bacterium
AGTTTAAATTTTTTTTGTCAAAAAAAATATTTATTTCATTATTATTTTCAAAAATTTTAAAGTTAAGATATTTATTGTCTATATTCCTTGGTTCTAACTCTTGTATTTTAGAAATTAGATACTTTTTATCTAGCAAATACTGCAATGGCGTTTTAGCAAGTGGGTAAATATAATAATTACCACTATTGTTAATCTTAATTACTAAAGATTTTCCATTAGAGACAAGGACTTTCTTATTTGGTCCACTATACTCACACCAAATTTTTCCTGGATATTCCAAGACACACATTCCATTTTCACTTTTATCATCAACAGTTTGAATAAAATTAAAACTTAAATTATTAGTGCTTTTCATTTTTGCAATTATATCTTCCTTCATAGATGGTAATGCAGGATTATAAAAGTTTAGCAAAATAAATATTATTAATATCCTAGGCATTATAGGACATCTCTTTTACCAACATGGTTTGCTTTGCTAACAATTCCATCAGCCTCCATCATATCAATAATTCTAGCCGCCCTATTGTATCCTATTTGTAATTTTCTTTGTAAAAATGAAGTTGAGGCTTTACCTTCTGACCTAATTATATCTAAGGCTGCTTGATATAATTCATCTTTATCTCCATTATTAGATCCAGTATCACCACTATCTTTTTCATCCGCAAAATTTAAGATTTCATTTATATAATCTGGTTCTGCTTGGGCTCTTAAATAGTTATTTACCTTTTCAATTTCATTGTCAGAAACAAAGGGTGCATGAATTCTCACTATTCGATTAGCAGATGACATATAAAGCATATCTCCTTTTCCAAGTAATTGTTCAGCTCCCTGTTCTCCTAAAATTGTTCTACTATCAATTTTTGAAGTTACCTGAAAAGAAATTCTTGTAGGAAAGTTTGCTTTAATAGTACCTGTAATTACATCAACACTAGGTCTTTGAGTGGCCATTATAATGTGAATACCAGCAGCTCGGGCCATTTGTGAAAGCTTTTGAATATAATTTTCTATTTCTTTTCCTGCTACTAACATCAAATCAGACATTTCATCCACAACCACAACAATGTAAGGCATAGACAAAGTATGTTTTGCATTATATCCATCAATATTACGGACACCTTCTTTTGTCATAAGTCTATACCTATTCTCCATTTCTTTAACAACCCAACCTAAAACTGAAGCAGCTTTTTTTGCCTCTGTAATAACTGGACATAACAAATGAGGAATTCCCTCATACGTAGACAGCTCTAACATTTTAGGATCGATTAATATAAATTTACATTTATCAGGTGCGTGCCTGTAAAGTAAGGAGAGAATAATAGTGTTGATACATACAGACTTTCCAGAGCCAGTTGTGCCAGCTATTAATAAATGAGGCATAGATGCCAAATCACCAACAATAGGTATTCCAGAAATATTTTTTCCAAGTGCTATTGGTAGTCTTACGTCTTTTTTATTAAAGTCAGCATGTGAGAGAATTTCACTAAGAAAAACATTTTCTCTAGTAGAGTTGGGTAATTCAATACCAATAGTACTACGACCTGGTATAGTTGCTATTCTCGCAGATTCAGAGCTAGTGTTTCTAGCGATATCATCTGAGAGGTTAATAATTTTTGAAACCTTAACTCCTGCTGCTGGTTCAAATTCATTAAGAGTTACAACGGGCCCATGACTAACTTTTTTAATATTTCCACTAACTCCAAAGTCTAAAAGGATTTTTTCCAAGAATTCACTATCAATGTAATCTTCATCTTGGAGTTTAGCTCTTTCTTTTTCAGTTGGAATTTTTAATAAATCTACAGAAGGTAATTTAAATCTTATTTTTTTATTGTTATCTTTATTTTCACTTTTAATAAATGGAAGATCATCTTGAATTAAGCTCTTTATCTCTTCTTGTGGTATAAATTCACTAATGATTTCATTTTCATTAGTATAATTTTTTTCTTTTTTAGTAAACCAAAATTTGAATAATTTTTTTATAATTTTATATAAAAAACTAATTTTAAATTGAATACTTATTAAAAAAATAGTCAAAATTAAAAAAATTAATAAATAATAAAATATTTGTGAATTTATATTTATTATTGCTGTTAGGAAGGTTGTTTCAAGATACTTACCAATAAAACCTCCATTACCATTAATATAAAGATTAAATGCCGTAGGATAAAAAAAA
>JAURCJ010000014.1 GCA_030828505.1 Alphaproteobacteria bacterium
ACATATATCTTTTGAATTATTAGAGACTATTTTAATTTTATTATATATATCAATATAATTTTCATCAGGTTCACTGATTTTAGATAAGAGAAAAATTAAACTTTCTTCTCCAGCTGGCATTGGCCTTTCACTTACTAATGAATTATCAATTGCGTGACATGTATGTTTTAGGTGTCTTAGAATATTGTCAGTATTATCAGGATGGTTAATAGAATATTGACTATGTTCTTTAATTATAAATATTATATCTTTTATTTCTTTAAATAAATTTTTTCTATTAGGAATAATTAGGTTTGTATGATTTTTTTTACACTTTCCATCAACTCTTAATGAATTATTACCATTTGGTCCTAAAGTTAACTGCATATTAGAACTAGTAAACTTTAATCTAACAAATCTACCCCCTTGAGTTGTTTGACTTCTCCACTTGCCATTAGCATAAAAATCTTGATTTTTTTGTATTGAAACTCTTAAATCTGCAGATCTTTTTTTATTGTCATAGTATAAATCTAGTGTTGCTCTATTAGAATCAATAAAATTTATATCCCAGTTTGCTAAAGTAGTAACTTTGTCTGTTCTAAGTACACCTTTACATTCAAAATTATAATATTTAATTGAATCGGCTTGAATTGCAGAAATGTTTAAGAAAAATGTTAATATAATTAAAGAAATGTAAAGCAGTATATTTATCCTTCTTTTAAAGCTTGATTTATTGATTTGTGAAAATGTTGAAGACCCGGTTCATTTTTACCAAAAATTAATTTTCTAGTTGGATCTGCATAAAATCCTTTTTGAACATCTTCTCCAAGAGGGAAATCTTCCTCTAGAACTACATCTATTGCTAAATTAAAATTATTATCCCAATGATTTTTTTCACTTTTAGTTATAGCCTTTTCTTTAGTAAATAAAGAAAGTGATATTTTAGTCTCATTTTCTTTATTTCCAGGTAAAATATGCCATACTTCTACATGTTCATGATGTGTCACTAAAATAGTATTGGGGAAGAGAGTAATTACTTGAATAGTATGCATCTTAAAGTCATTATTTGTTTTAAGTTTATTTTTTGATTTTAACATAGATTGTCTTGGTCCAATAATTCTTATATTCGATCCAAAAGAGTCAAATAAAGCTATGTCACTCATTATAATTGGAAAAAGTGTTTTATCATGTAAGCTATTAATGTGATATAGCTCTAAAAATGTATCAGCAGCTAATTTCCAATTCATATTAATATCGATTATTTTACTTTTATAAAAGTGATAATTTTTTAAATTATAGTCCTGTAATAATAAATCTAAGTGATTAATATTTTTCCTATATTTTACTTCGCTTTTTTTGTTCGAAGTAAGCCACAAGAATCCATTATGGTCATTAATGTTTAGCTCTGTTAAATTACATTTTTTCTTTTCTATACTCTCAAATGCATTTTCTCTAGGTCTTCCAATAAGTTTTCCTTCTAAGTTATAAGTCCATGAATGATAAGGGCATTTGAAAGAATAAGCTTTTTTTCCAGAATCTTTAGTTATTTTAGCACCTCTATGCGTACATATATTTAAATATGCGGCCACTTCAGTAGCTGTTTTTCTTACCACTAATATAGGAGTATCTATAAGCTGAATTGTAAACCAATCTCCTTTATTGGGAATAGTTGAAGAAACTCCAATACAAACAGGGTTATTTTTAAATAATATATCTTTTTCTCTTAAATTCCTTTTTAGGTCTATATATTCTTTTACGGGGTTTATATAAACATCAGTAGCGTAATCTGTCTCATGATTATTAATTAGAGTATATAGCCTATCTTTAACATCTAATTTACTGTTCATAAAATTTTCCAATATTATTATAATTGATAATATATTGTTTTTACTATTAAAAATAATATTTATAAAATAGTTATTATTGCAGACCTGAATTGCAATAATAACTATACTAAGATAGTTTTTGTAATTTGTAATTAATAATTTAGGAGATAATCATGAGTGATACTAGACCTATATGTATGATAACTGGCTTAGGTGAAGGAACTGGTGGTTTTACTGCTAAAAAATTTTCTAAAGAGGGTTATAGAATTGCTATGTTAGCTAGATCTTCTGAGAGATTAGAAAGGTTTGAAAAAGAACTTGAAGGTTCTAAAGGATATATATGTGATGTTTCAAATATAGATCTTCTTAAAGAGACTTGCTCAAGAATAAAAAAAGAAATGGGTTCTCCAGAAGTTCTTATTCACAATGCTGTAAAAGGAAATTTTGATAGATTATTAGATGGTAAACCTGAGTGGTTAGAAGAAAATTTTAGAATAAACACAACGTCATTACTATATTTAGCTCATGAACTGATCCCTGATATGGTTAAAGCTAAGAAGGGTGTAATAATAGTTACTGGGAATACTGCCGCTAAAAGAGGTATTGCCACTACGCCTTATTTTGCTCCAACAAAAGCAGCTCAAAGAATTTTAGCTCAATCTTTAGCTAGAGATTTTGGCCCTAAAGGAGTTCATGTAGCTTATTTAATGGTTGATGCATCGATAAACACACCATGGACTAGAACTAGAATTCCAAAACAGATAGATCAACCAGATATAATTTTTGCTCAACCCGAAGATATAGCGGATGAGATATTTCATATAGCTAAACAAGAGAGGTCTGCATGGTCTTTCGATGTAGAAATAAGGCCAGATATAGAAGAATGGTAACTTAGTGATCTGTGTAATAATATTTTTCGTAAAGTATAATAAAAGAAAGGTATTATTATGAACAATTCAAAAGATTTTTTATATATAGGTGGTTACATTTTTTTATGCGTAGGTGCATTTTTTATGGGTGCATTTCTAATTTAATAAGGAACTATGCTTCCTGTATAATCAAATATTTTTCCTGTGTCTTTAAATTCTAGGTTATTGATTACAGTCATTAATTTGATAGCACTTTCTTGAGCGGTAAATACTTTCTTAGCTGACTTTTGAAAAGGTTTAGATAATTTGGTGTCTACTGTACCAGGATGCAGACCTATTATAATCAATTTTTTATAATTTCTACCCAGTTCTATACTTGTAGTTTTAATAACCATGTGTTGTGCGGCCTTAGATGCTCTATAAGAGAGCCATCCACCAATATTATTATCAGATATACTACCTAGTCTTGCTGTCAAATGTGCTATTATTGTGTTTTTATTTTTATTAATACACTCTACTAAATATTTCATGCATAAGGCAGATACTAGAGTATTTACTTCAATATTTTGCATAAAGAAGTTACTATTTAGATTCTTGATTGATTTTTCAGGAAATATATTATTTTTATCATCATGTAAAATGCCAACAGTATTAACAATTATATCAAATATTATATTTTTTTCATTTATATCTTTTATAAATTTCTGCCAGCTTTCTTCTTTTGTTGCGTCTAATGAATAGAATACAAATTTATTACTATTTTCAATTATAGACCTTGAAGTGATATATACATTGTATCCTAGTTTTTCATAAACCTTACAAATGGCTAGTCCAATGCCGTCTGATCCTCCTAGTACTAAAATATTTTTAGGGCTATTTTCGTTTAAATTGTTTATATTATTTTTATTCATAATTACTATACCTTTATATATTATTCGAAAATTAAATGATGATGGTTTAAAATGAAAAAAAAAAATGTAGGAATATTGATATTTAATGAAGTGGAAGTTCTTGATTTTGCTGGCCCTTTTGAAGTTTTTTCTAGAACAAGAATAGAAAAAGGGGCTGAATCAAGAAGGAGTGAGGATAGTGCACCGTTTAAAGTCTTTACGGTATCAGTGAAAGAAGAAATTATAATAGCTACGGGTGGCTTAAAAATTTTTTCTGATTATACATTTAAAAATTTTCCTAAAATTGATATTTTAGTAATACCAGGTGGACTAGGTACAAGGGCTCTTTTAAATAATGAAGATGTATTAAATTGGATTAAATCTGTATCTAATGAAGCTGAAATTACTTCTTCAGTTTGTACAGGCTCACTATTGTTAGCCAAAGCTGGATTACTTGATAATAAAAGAGCTACTACACATTGGGGAGCTATTGGAGCACTTAAATCTATTAATAAGAATATTCAAGTAGTAGATAATAGAAGAATAGTAAATGATGAAATTATAACATCGGCAGGTGTTTCTTCTGGAATAGACATGGCTTTTATGATTATTGAAAACTTATATGGAGAGCATGTTGCTAATGATACTGCTAAATATATAGAGTTTCATAGATCTAAAGAAAATGTTTAACTAAGTAGGGACATTTTTTCCTACAACAGACTTCATTAACCTTTTTGCTATTGCCCATCTATGAACTTCAGATGGACCGTCATAAATCCTGAAAGGACGTATTTCTCTAAATAATCTCTCAACTAAAGTATCATCTGTTATACCCATTCCTCCTAACGTTTGCATAGCTCTATCTACAATTCTGAATGCAGCTTCTGAACAAAATATTTTGGACATACTTGATTCATTTCTAGCTTCTTCCCCTTGATCTAAAAGCCAAGCAGTATTCCAGATAAATAAACGACTCATTTGAATGTCTATTTCACTATCTGTTAACTGAAAAGCTAAACCTCCATGTTCACCTATTGCTTTTCCAAAAGCATATCTCTTTGATGCATAAGAAGTAGCAATGTCATGAGCTCTTTGAGCAGCACCAAGCCATCTCATACAATGAGTTAGTCTAGCTGGTGCTAATCTTACTTGTGCATATTTATAACCTTGGCCTACTTCTCCCAGGACTTGATCTTCTGATACTAATAAGTCTTTAAACTTTATCTGGCAATGTCCTCCAGGAAATGAGGACTCCATAGAGTTTTGAGTTCTTATATTTTTTATTGCAGGATCATCATTATCAACAAGAAACATTGTGGCACCAAAACCTTTTTCTATTTTGTCAGATGTTTTTGCCATAATAATATTTAATTTTGCTCCATTAAAACCTGTAATAAACCATTTTTCTCCATTAATTAACCACCCTTTACTTGTTTTTTTCGCTGTTGTTTTTAACATAGTTGGATCAGAGCCTGCGCCAGGTGAGGGCTCAGTCATTGAAAAGCATGATCTAATATTTGCTTCTGCTAGTGGCCTTAACCATTTTTCTTTTTGTTCCTTATTTGCTACTACTTCTAACATATGCATATTACCTTCATCAGGAGCAGAACAATTCATAGCTTGAGGACCTAATAGAGAATATCCTGATGCCTCAAATATGACAGACATATCTCTCATATTTAAACCTAGACCTCCCCATTCTTTACCCACACTTGGAGATAAAAGACCTAAAGATTTCGCTTCATTATTTAGTTCCTTTCTCAGTGAATCATGAGGACCATGAGAGTCTTGTCTTGGATCTTTCTCTCTAGGTATTACATTTTCTAATATAAATTTTTGGGTTTTTTCTTTTAATTTTTCTGTTTTTTCAGGAATGGTAAAATCTATCATTTTTATCTCTTTCAAATATAATCATCATTTTTTAAAGCATCAATACCTCTTTGATATGCGGCTTCTGCAATAATATTAAAGCTTCTATATTTTTTTTCTTTAATTGTGCCTCTCAAATATTGTGCATATAACTGCTGAAAAACTACTCCAAGTTTTAACAGAGATAAAGAATATATCCATTTAAAATTTTCAATAGATCTTCCGGATAATTTTTTATATAAGTTTAAAGCTTCTTTTCTAGTAATAAAGCCTTGAGTCGCAGACGGCATTTGATTTAAAAGTAACATACTGGGAGTGTCATTTTTAACTGTCCAATATGACAGTAAGGTTGCCAGATCAAATAATGGATGTCCCCTGGTAGCTTGATCCCAATCAATAATCGCTTCAGGTTTCAATGTGGTTTCCTTTTTCGAAAAATTTAATATTATATTATCCAATTTAAAGTCATTATGTAAAATAACAGATTCTTCTTCAATCGGTATTTCATTTGAGCATAATAGCTTATGCAAATAGACCATGTTATCTGATTGCTTTTCATCGTGAGCTATAACACCACGTTTATACCATCCATTTAATTGTCTTTCCAAAAAGCCAATTGGTTTACCTAAGTCTTCTAAACCTACATCTGAAGGATTAATTTTATGAAGTTTAACCAAAGTTTTAATCAACATTTTACTCAAAGAGTTTGCATATTTTATAGTACTGTAATGTTCAGGAAGAACACTTCCATTAATTGTAAAACCCTCTTTGAAATCCATGATATGAAAAGGAGCTCCAAAAATATTTTTATCTTCACATAATAATATTGAGTTAGGAACAAGAGAAAAATTTTTACTCAAGGCTGACATCACTCTATGTTCTCTTATCATATCATTTGCTCCTGGAGGAATAGGGCCAAGAGGAGGTCTTCTCAATACATAAGGTTTGTTATTTATAATAATTTTGAAGTTTAGATTTCCCATACCATTTTTGAATTTACTGGGTAAGGAATTTAACTCAAAATTATAGCCTTTGGTCTTCAACCAGATTGATAAGCTTTTCCAATATTTAATATCCATTAGTGGTTTGCATGTCCTGCATCTATTGCAATAATTGTTCCTGATATGTAGTCACATCTGGGGGATACTAAAAAAGTAGTTAAATCTGCCACTTCCTCTGCTTTTGCAGCCCTTTGAAAAGGTAAATCTTTGAATAATTCTTCCCATCTATTTTCATCATTAAATTGTTCTTTTGCCTTTCCTTTCATCATCGTTATTAGTCTATCAGAAGTAGTAAAACCAGGATTAATACCTAACACTCTTACCCCATTAGCTGTGCTACCATTTGATAATGCTTTAGTAAAAGCCATCAATCCTGCATTAGCAGTTGTTCCAGCTATGTAATTATACATAGGTTTTTGACCAGCTGAGCCAATTATATTTAAAATAACTCCTTTCTTAATATTTTTCATTTTATTGTATATTTGTCGAGTAAGATTGATATAACCAAATACCTTTAAGTCCCATGCATTTCTCCATGTATCTTCTTCTATGTCAGATATACTACCTGGAGGAATTGCTCCTGCATTGTTTATTAAAATATCTATATTTCCACAAAATACACTGACTTCTTCAACAGCATTTTTTTTTGCTAAATCTTTAGCAATAAACTCAACTGATATATTATACTTCTTTTGTAAATCTATTTTTAATTCATTTAATTTATCAGAACTTCTAGCAGTTAATATTAAATTGCATCCTTCTTTTGCCATAGATTCTGCTATTGCTTTACCAATTCCTTTGGAAGCTCCTGTAATCAGTGCAGTTTTATTATTTAAATTTAATTCCATAATTATTCCTTTAAAAATGTTTAATTGTCTAAGAGGTTATTACATAATATATTTAAATAAAATAAAAATTATTAATAAGGTATAAAATGAAAATAAAAGAGAACTGGTCCATACATAAACCTTCAGTTAGATCTAAAGGAGGTGTTGTAACTAGTCATCATTATGAAGCATCGCAAATTGGAGTAGATGTTCTTAGAAGTGGGGGAAACGCTATTGATGCAGCGGTATCAATGAGCTTAGCTTTAGGTGTAATAGAACCTTGGATGAGTGGATTAGGTGGATGCGGATATATGCTTTATTATGATTCTAAGACACATACAACCCATGCTATAGAATTTGGAGTAAAATCTCCAAAAAAATTAGATTTATCAAAATTTGTTTTATCAGATCAAGGAAAAGATAATGATTTGTTTGGTTGGCCTAATGTAAAAGACGATACAAATATCCATGGAGCTTACTCTATGGCTGTTCCAGGTTATATTCATGGCATTTCAACAGCACTTAAAGAATTTGGAACTATGTCATGGAAAGATATCATTGAGCCTGCATGTATTTTATCTAAAAGAGGTTTAATGGCTGACTGGTATACAACGATGAGAATTAATCTTGAGGCTAAATTACTGAGCAAATATAAAAGTTCTAAAAAAATTTTTTTTGAAGATGGTTTACCTATAGTTAGCGAAGATCCTACTAGCATTAAAAGTATTAAAAATGAAGGATTGTATAATTCTTATTGCTTATTAAGAGATGAAGGCCCTGAAACATTTTATACAGGAGAATTATCTAAAATATTAGTTAAAGATTTAAGAGAAATTAATTCTTTCATAAATTCTGATGACTTATCTGATTATAAAAGTGAATTAACTATAAGTACTAAAACCTCATATCGTAATTCTGAAATACATGTAGCTCCTAGTTTAAATGCGGGCCCATCTTTAATTGATGCTTTAAATTTCTTGGAGAAAAATTGGAGCTCAAAAAATAACAATCTTGAGTCAGATGCATACGAAAATTATTATAAAGCTCTACATTTTTCTTATGATAAAAGATTAAAAGAAATGGGTGAACCAAAAGAAAATTCATGTACTACCCATCTATCTGTAGTTGATAAAGATGGTAATATGGTTTCTTTAACACAAACGCTACTATCTGTTTTTGGAAGTAGAGTGATTTTACCGGAAAGTGGTATACTAATGAATAATGGAATAATGTGGTTTGATCCAAGGCAAGGCAAACCTAATTCTTTAAGTAAAAATAAAAAGCCTTTATGTAATATGTGTCCTACTATAGTGATTGATAAATCTGGAAAAAAAATAGCTTTAGGTGCTTCTGGCGGAAGAAGAATCTTTCCATCTGTTTTTCAGACTATTTCATTTTTATTAGATTATAATATGAATCTGGATGATGCATTTACAACACCCAGAATAGATTATAGTGGTGAAAATAGAATTTTAGCTAATGAAAAACTAGCTAAAGATATTATAGATAAATTAAATAATTATGAAAAAACCATTGAGATACCAGACTCTGTATTATCCCATTCATTTGCATGCCCAAATGCAGTAATGATTGATGCTATGGGGAATAAATATGGTAACGCCTACATTCCATCACCATGTAGTGCGGCAATTTCTTCAGAATAAAAATACTTTATTTATCATTTTACGTAATATTTCTCTATAATTTCAATATTAGGTTCCATTCCGAGACCAGGGCCATTAGGAATTGAGATGTATCCATTACTATTAATATTGCTGGCTCCATTATAGAGGTCTGCATTTAAATTAACATACAATCTTTCTATTTCACTATCAGGAGTTAATGCTCCAATTACCTGAAGAGTTGCCATAAAACCTGGCCCAAAATATGGAGAGTGAGGGACTACCCTACAATTATTCTTTTTTAAAGCTGTAATTTTTATGATTTCTGATATACCTCCAACTTTTGTAACACTCGGTTGTAAAATATCAGCTGCCTTATTAGATATCATTTCCTCAAACTGATATGCAGTACAGGCGTTTTCTCCAGACGCTATTATAAACCCTTGATCACGAAGTTTAGAAAGGCCAGAATAATTTTCTGGAGGCCATATTGGTTCTTCTAACCAGTATAATTTTGCTTCTGTTAATGTACTTTTTATTTCATCCATATGATCTTCAGACCACACACAATTGACATCAACCATTAGATCTGTATTTCCTATAGCTTTCCTACTAGATTTTATTGGGGCCATTGTATTTTCATGAAGTTTAATTATCTTATAGCCTTCATTTTTTGCTTTTAAAGATACTTTTGCTGTCGCTTTTGCATCATCGTATAAAAATAAGCTTGCATAAGCTTTAAGAGAATTAACTTTAAGACCTCCTAATAATTCAGAAATAGATAAGTTCTCTGCTTTACCTAGTATATCCCAAAGTGCAATATCAATACCTGAAAGCGCAAACATAGTAATACCATATCGCCCAAATATATGTAATTTTAGATGAAGCTCTTTATTAATACTTTGAATATCATCCTTATTATTAATATTTTTTCCAATAAGATGAGGTATTATCATTGTATGTAAAGCTGCTTTTGTAGTTTCTATAGACGTATAGCCAAATGCTTCTCCCCATCCAATTATACCCTTATCTGTTTCAATTTTAATTAGTAACGAATTTAAAATATTTTTTTCTGCTATAGCGAATGAAGATTCTGGACCTGGGTTTTCAAAGGGCAAACCAACTGTTATTGTTTCTATTTTTGTAATTTTCATTTTTATTCCTTTATAAACTTAGGAGGATGTTCTTTAAATATTTCTTCATTTAATTCTGCACCCCATCCAGGTTGATTAGGTACAATTAAATCTCCATCTATTATTTCTGGCTTCCAAGTTAAAATATCATCTTTCCAAGGAACATCATCAGGATCTATCTCCATTACTCTAAAATTAGGAACTGCTGCACAAAAATGGGCACTCATGAGAGTAGACAAATTTCCGTAAAAATTATGAGGAGCAACATTAGTTTCATAAGCTTCTGCCATTGCTGCAATTTTCATTCCTAACCAAATTCCATTCCAAGGTATATCAATGATAGCTACATCCATAGATGCATTTTCAAAAAAAGGTCTAAATTCTCTTATACCAAATAAAGATTCACATGAGGCAATAGGGGTTTTGTTTGCATCTCTTATTCTTCTTAAACCCTCAGGATGATATAAATCAATTTCAAACCAGGTTAATTTAAGATCATCTAATGCCCTTGTAATTTGTAAATATCCTTCAGTTTTAAAATTAAAATTAAGATCAAGATGTATCCCCATACTATTTCCTGCTCCAGACCTTAATGCGTCTATCTGTTTTAATAGACTATCTATTATATGATTATCTACATTTAGTTCTGGCCAGCCAGGTTTTCCAGCAAAACCCTGCATTTCCAATATGGGTGTCTCTTCAAATGTAAATATATTAGTTTTAAGCCCTTTATATCCTGCATCCTTAACATCTTTTCCTAGTTGTTTTAAATCTTCAAGTGTTTTAACTTGGGGCTTTTCCATTATTTTAGATAATTCTTCTGAAATTCTATATGTACCACAATGAGACCAATAAAGAGGTAGCCTATCTCTGATTGCACCTCCTAATAATGTGTGTACAGAAACATTTAAATATTTTCCTTTAATATCAAGTAATGCATTTTCAATTGCTGCAATTGCTTGTTGGGCTATTCCCCCAGGTGCTTGCCGTGAGGATGCATATAAAAATTGGTGGATTTTTTCGTGACATATGGGATCATGGTTTATTATTTTATCCATAAACTTTCTGATAATCATACTTAGTCCTGGACTTCCATAACATTCATTATATTCGGCAATTCCTGTAATACCTTCATCCGTAATAATTCTAAGAAAAGAAAAGTCTCTCCAACCTGCATTACAATGCATAATTTCATAATTTTTTATTTTCATAATTCCACCTAAATTTATAGATATATAATCATTTTGTATATTTAATCTGATTATTAAAATAATAACTGTCAATAAACTTGAAATATTTTTTATTATCACCACATATCAGTAGAATTTAATTAAATTATAGGATTTTTTTTATGACTAAAGAAACATTTACTTTTCAGGCCGAAGTTGGAAAAATTTTAGATATTGTTGCTCACTCTTTATATAGTGAGAAAGAGGTTTTTTTAAGAGAGTTAATATCCAATGCTTCAGATGCATGCGATAAATTACGATATGCTGCAATATCTGATTCTAGTTTAAATAATCATTCTGAATTTAAAATAGAAATTGAGGCTAACAAAAAAGATAAAATTCTTATTTTAAAAGATAATGGTATTGGTATGTCTAAAGAAGAACTCATTGAGTCTTTAGGAACAATTGCTAAATCAGGTACTCAAGCTTTTATGGAATCTTTAAAAAATAAAGATGAAAAAGAAGTTCAATCTTCTTTAATAGGACAATTTGGAGTAGGGTTTTATTCTGCTTTTATGGTGTCTGATAGTATTACGGTAGAGAGTAAAAAAGCTGGATCTAAAGAATCTTGGTCTTGGACATCAGATGGTAAAGGCTCTTTTGAAATAGATAGTATAAAAAAAGACGATGTTGGAACAAAAGTAATACTTTCAATTAATGATAAGGATAAAGAATATTTAGATCCTGATAGAATAGAGGCAGTAGTAAAAAAATATTCAGATCATATTGCGCAACCTGTATCATTAAAAGCAAGTAAAAAAGGTGAAGAAGATAAAGTTTTAAATAATGCTTCAGCTTTATGGACAAGAGAGAAAAAAGATATCACTGCTGATCAATACAAAGAGTTTTATCATCACGTTGGTATGGCATATGATGACCCGTGGCTAACACTACATAATAAAGCTGAAGGACTCATTAGTTATATTAATTTACTATTTATACCTTCATCTAGACCATATGATATTTTTAATCCAGATAGAAAAGCTAATTTAAAACTCTATGTAAGAAGAGTTTTTATTACTGATGATTGTGAGGGTTTAATTCCGCCATATTTAAGATTTGTAAAAGGTATTATAGATACTGATGATATAGACTTAAATGTTAGTAGAGAAATGTTACAGAATAATCCAGTCGTAGCAAAAATAAAAAGTGCAATTATCAAACGTGTTATATCTGAATTAAAGAAAAAAGCTAATAAGGACCCAGAGGATTATGCTAAATTTTGGGATACTTTTGGTGCCGTTTTAAAGGAAGGTATACATGAAGATTTCACTAATAGAGATAAAATATTAGAAGTTTGTAGGTTTAAGTCTTCAGAATCAGACAAATTGATTTCCTTAGAGGAATATGTATCTAGAATGAAAGACGGACAAGATAAAATTTATTATGTCTCAGGTGAAGATGAAAATAAATTATCTCAGAGCCCTCATTTAGAAGGTTTTAAAGCTAAAGGTATAGAAGTTATATATATGACTGATCCTGTAGATGAGTTTTGGCTTCCAAGTGTAGGTAAATTTTCTGAAAAAGACTTTCAGTCAATTACAAAAGGTGGAGCTGATTTAGATAAGATTAAATCTGATAAAAAAAATAAAGAGAAGAAAAAGGATAATAAGAATATAGATAAATTAATTGCTTCTATTAAAGTTTCACTTGGCGATGAAGTAAAAGAGGTCAAAGCATCTGATCGCTTAACAGATAGTGCTGTATGCCTAGTTGCAGGAGAAGGCGATATGGATATGCATTTAGAAAAACTTCTCAAGCAGCATCAGCAAATAGACTCTACTAGTCAAAAAATATTAGAAATAAATCCTGATCATCCTTTAATTAAAGATTTGCTTAAAATAGTTAATAATGAGAAAGATAAAATGGTTTTTGATGATGCATCTTGGTTATTATTAGATCAGGCTAGAATTATAGAAGGTCAACCAGTTTCAGACCCTAATAAATTTGCAAAAAGAATGAATTCTTTACTACAAAAAGGTATAGGTATGTAACTGAAATTTAGAATTGATTTTATATTCTATTACCAATTTATTTTTTCTTAAATAGACATTTGGCCCAGAGATAGTTTATCTATCCTGGGTCTTATGTTTTTTATCATTAATTTGTTGTATATGTGTGAAAATATTTTTGTAATCAGACATAATTATATTTGCATTTAATTTTTCAACAGGAATTTTACTATATCCAAAACTAACTACAATGCTTGGAATATTATTAGATTTAGCACATTCAATATCATTTATACTATCACCTACCATGATGGCTTCTCTAATATTTTTTCCTGTTTTAAAAATAGTTTGTGATAAATGCCTTGGATCAGGTTTCCTAAAATCAAAGGTATCTCCTCCTGTAATAATATCAAAATAATGCGAGGCATTCAGTCCATTAATTATTCTTTTTGCCAATACTTCAGGCTTGTTAGTACATATGGCAAGAGTAAAATTATTATTTTTTAATTTTTCTAACGCTTCTTGAGTATTTTCAAAAAAATTAGTCTCGTTAAGAAGGCATTTATCATAAATTTCTAAAAAACGAATTCTTAGCTTCTCAAGGTCATATTCATTAATATTATTATATTTAGATATACCTTTTTTTATTAATTCTAAAGCTCCATCTCCTAAATACCCCATTACTTCTTGTAGTGTTATACTAGGAATATTTATTTCCTTAAGAGTTTCATTTAGGGCAAAGCATAGATCAGGAGCGCTATTTATTAAAGTTCCATCTAAGTCAAAAACAATAATTTGTTTTTCTTTAAGCATAACTTTCCTTTATAAACATCTATATATAGTTTAACTTTTAAATTATTATTTATAGTAAGTGGTTTATTTATGCAAAAGGAAAGATATTCATTCATAATATTAGCAGCAGGTAAAGGTACTCGTATGAAGAGTAGAAGGCCTAAAGTATTGCATGAAGTTGCTGGTGAACCTATTATTTCTCATATAATAAGTACAATATTTAGTATTAAAAAAAGAATTGATTTAGATAAAGTTGTTGTGGTTTTAGGAAATGAATCAAAAGAAATTGAATTATTTATTAAAGATAATTTTGATGGGATTGATATAGTAATTCAAAAAGAACAATTAGGCACAGCTGACGCTGTTATATCTACAAAAAAAATATTTAAAAATTATAAAGGTAAAATAATAGTTTTATGCGGTGACACACCGTTAATATCTATAAACTTATTATTAGATCTGATAAAACTGAGTAACAATTATAAAATAGGTTTGTCAGGTTTTAAGGCTAAAAATCCATTTGGCTATGGAAGAGTAATATTAAATAAATTTATTAAGGTTAAGGCAATTGTGGAGGAGAGTGATGCATCAAGTTTTGAGAAAAAAATTGATTTATGTAATTCGGGAATGTATGCGATTAATGGAAAATTATTATTTTCCCTTCTTTCTAAAGTAAAACTTAACACTAAAAAGAATGAAATGTATTTAACAGATATAATTTATCTTGCTAATAAAGAAGGAATAGAGATAGGTATTTCTTATAATAAAGAAATTGAAAGTCTTGGTGTAAATGATAGAGAAGGGTTAGCTATGGCAGAGAAAGAAATGCAGATTATATTGAGAAAAAAAGCAATGCAAAAAGGAGCAACGTTAATCGCACCAGAAACAGTTTTTTTCTGTAAAGATACAAAAATATCTAAAGATGTTTACATAGGACCAAATGTAGTTTTTGGGCCAGGAGTTAAAATAGGTGAGGGTGTAAAAATAGAAGCTTTTTGTCATATAGAAGGAGTAACTATAAAAAAAGATTGTATCATAGGACCTTTTGCAAGATTAAGACCTGGAACAGTTTTAGAGAGTTCGGTTAAGGTTGGTAATTTTGTAGAAGTTAAAAAATCTAAAATTAAAAAAGGTGCTAAAGTAAACCATTTATCATATATAGGTGATTCTGATATTGGTAATAATGTTAATGTTGGTGCTGGAGTAATTACTTGTAATTATGATGGTGTAAATAAAAATAAAACAAAAATTGGTAATAATTCTTTTATTGGGTCTAATGTCTCTTTAGTTGCACCTATAAAAGTTGGCTCTGATAGTATAATAGGAGCGGGTAGTGTAATTACTAAAAATGTTTCAAATAATATGCTAGCTGTTGAAAGAAATAAGCAAGTTACTGTCAGAAAAAGAAATAAAAAATAATTATTAATCTAAGGGTAGCTTTTACTTATGTGTGGAATTATTGGTGTAGTTGGAAAAAATAAAGCTGAGAGTTTGTTATTAGAAGGTCTTAGAAGATTAGAGTATAGAGGATATGATTCTGCAGGAATAGCTACTTTAGTTAATGAAAAAATTGATAAAAGAAGAGCTAGTGGTAAGATTTCTAATTTAAGTAATCTTTTAAAAGAAAACCCTTTGTCTGGGTCTATAGGCATTGCTCATACTCGTTGGGCAACGCATGGAGCTCCTAATGAAAATAATGCTCATCCTCATGCAAATGACAAGGTTGCAATTGTTCATAATGGTATCATAGAAAATTATATTGAAATTCGTGAGGAATTAATTTCAAAAGGGCATAAATTTTATACGGAAACAGATAGTGAAGTTATTGTTCATTTGATTTCAAACTTTATAGATGATGGCTTGGATAATATTTCGGCGGTTAGAAAGTCTATAAAAAGACTGGAAGGTGCATTTGCATTAGGAATATTGTTAGCTGGAAATGAAGATATACTAATTGCAGCAAGACAAGATAGTCCATTAGCAATAGGATACGGGAAAGATGAAATGTACTTGGGATCAGATGCTTTAGCTTTAGCACCTTTGACTGACAGAATAGTATATTTAGAAAATAAAGATATGGCCGTTATAAGATCAGATGGCATTAAAATTTTTGATGAGAACATGAAAGTTATTTCTAGAGAAGAAACTAAGACTCTTATGTCTGGTAAATCGGTCGAAAAGGGTGGTTTCAAACATTATATGTTAAAGGAAATACATGAACAGCCAACTGTCATAGGTGAAACTTTAAAAAGTTTTATTGATCCTCATGATAGAAATATAGTTTTCCCTAAAATGGATTTTGATTTTGAAAAAATTAAGAAACTAACCATTATAGCCTGTGGAACTTCGTCATATGCTGCAATGGTAGCAAAAAATTGGTTTGAAAAATATGCAGATATTCCAACTGAAGTTGATATAGCCTCAGAATATAGGTACCGATCACACGCACACGTTGAAAATGAAGGTGTAATCGTAATTTCTCAATCTGGAGAAACTGCCGATACATTAGCCGCTTTAAATAATGCTAAAAAAAGAAAACTTAAAACACTAGCTATAATAAATGTAATAGAAAGCTCAATATCAAGAATTGCAGATGCATCTGTGTTAACTTTGGCAGGCCCAGAAATAGGGGTGGCATCTACTAAAGCCTTTACAACGCAGTTAGCAACATTAGCATGCTTAGTTTTATATGCCTCAGATATTAGAAAAACAATGTCAAAAGAAGCTGTAGTAAAACTAGTAGAGGATTTATTAGAATTACCAGCTCTAACTGCTGAGGTTTTATCTGTTGACAAGTCTTTGAATAAGATAGCGCATCAATTAAAAAATGTTAAAGATGTACTGTATGTAGGAAGAGGTATTTCTTTTCCTATTGCATTAGAAGGGGCATTAAAATTAAAAGAAATTAGTTATATTCATGCAGAAGCATACGCAGCAGGAGAATTAAAACATGGACCTATAGCTCTTGTGGATGAAGGTGTACCCGTAGTTGCTTTAGCTCCATCTGATGATTTGTTTTCTAAGACTGCTTCTAATATAGAAGAGGTATATGCAAGAGGGGCAAAAATAATTTTAATTTCTGATAAAGAAGGTATAGAAAAATTATCTAAAACAGCTCATGTTGCTTTAGAGATACCCAATAGTAATGCATTTATTTTACCTATTTTATATTCAATACCTGTTCAGATGTTAGCTTACCACACTGCAGTGGCAAAAGGTACAGATGTAGACCAACCTCGCAACCTTGCTAAAAGTGTAACTGTCGAGTAAGGTTAAAGCGAATATATACAAAGAATTCTTCGATAATTACCACTCTACATACAACAATAAAATTCCAGATATAAGCGTAAAATATAAAGTATCATTTAGTGTAAAATTAAGTGGGAATAGGGGATATTCTGACTATCAAAATATGCTTGTTAAAGAGATAAAGAAATTAAGAAAAGAAGGTTTTATGTATAAAGATATAGCGGAATATTTAAAAGGAAGAGGTTTTAAAAGTAGTAGAGGTAAAGAATTAAGTGTGAAATTAGTTGAAAGAATGTTGAAAAAGAAAAAAATAAGTGATGAGAAAAAGAAAATACAATTTATGAGCATTCAAAATTTTGAAATAATTCAAAAGTAGTAAATTGATATTATTAAATTTAGATGATAACTTTTTATTATGAAAAATTTATTTAGGAAATATACAGTAATATTAAGTTTATTATCTTTTTTATTAATACTTCCAGTTCATTATGCTCATTCCCAAAATATAGATGAGTTGTTTGGAATTAAACTTTTTGATAATGCTACAAAATATGTTTCAAGTGAATATATAGAAAGTAATAAGAATAAATATAGGGAAACAATATCAGGTTTTTATACATTGTATATGGGTGATAGAGTAAGTAGCGTATATTTTGATAAAATTTTTATTCATATAGATGATTTTAATATAATACATACTATATATGGAAAAAGAATTTATCCAAGTGAAGATAGATGTATTACATTTCTAAAGGAATTAGTTAGTAAATTAGAAACTAAACAACAAATTCAATTGGACTATGTAGAACTTGATTATGGAACCTTTTCTCTAAAGAGATATCATAAATGGGTGTCTAATATGTCTATAAATATTCAATGTAATTATAGGTATGATCCAATTGAACATTCTATGTTACGTTTTATCAGAAGTGAAGATATAGTGGATGCAATTGAAGAATTCTATGAGCAAGATTAATGATTAAAAGTAGATCGCTCTATCCTTACTTAGTTACTGTGGAGTAGGTTCGTTTCACCCATATGTTATAGAATACTACAAACCGTCTTAACTTCCACACCAAAAACAATACATAACATTGAATTAAAGTTAGATATAATTTTGAAGATAAATCTTAGAAATGGGGATAGTTATGGAGAGTATAGTAAGTTTATAATAAGTGAAGTGTTAAGGTTAAGAGATAGAGGATATACCTACCCAGAGATAGTAAGTAACATTAAGGATAGAGGAATTAGAAGTAGAAAGAATAAAGAGTTTTATAAGAATTTATTAGTGAATATGATGTGGAAATATCGAAGGAAGTTAGAAAGAGAAAGTATGAAAAAATATTCAATAAAAAATATTAAAATCTCAATCAACAATTGATATAGAATTTTAATAATTAAAATTAAAAAATATCGTATAAAATAAAATTTGTAGGATCAGGAATTGTATAGCAAATTAATAAAAATGATATAATAAAAAGTATAATGAAAAATATTAAGGGTTTAATATGAATATAGATTTTAATGAAAGATACAGAAGATGAATAATCATGTGCAAGATGAAAAAGAATTTATTTTAGGTTGGGAAGAGTGGGTTGCTCTTCCAAGTATTGATGTTCCTGCAATAAAAGCTAAAATAGATACAGGTGCAAAAACTTCAGCAATACATGCTTTTATGATTGAGCCTTATGGTAGGGGAGACGTGAAAAAAGTACGTTTTGGAGTCCAACCTATTCCTGATAGGCCTGATATTGTTATTTTTTCTTCTGCTAATATTGTTGATCAGAGAGAAATTACAAGTTCAAATGGTGAAACAGAAATGAGATTTGTAATAGAGAGTATTATAAAAATTGGTGAACAAGAATGGCCTATAGAAGTTTCATTAACTAATCGTGAAACAATGCAATATAGAATGTTAATAGGTCGGTCTGCTTTAAGAGATAATATTATTGTTGATCCAAATTTATCATTTGTTCAAGAAGACTTTTCCGTAAATGCATATGCAGTTAAAAAGAAAGAAAATCAGTATGCAACTAGTTTAAAAATTGGCATTCTTTCTAGGGAGCCTAACAATTATTCAACACAAAGGTTAATCGAAGCTGCTGAAAATAGAAACCATTTAATACAAATTATTCATACAACAAAATGTTATATGAATATATCTTCTACAAAACCTGAAGTATATATTGATGGAAAATCAATAGAAGGCTTTAATGCAATAATTCCTCGAATAGGAAGTTCTATAACTTTTTATGGTATGGCATTAGTTAGACAATTTGAAGCAATGGGAGTTTATACATTAAATTCAGCAACTGCTATTGGAGCATCAAGAGATAAATTATATGCACATCAATTATTAGCAAGGTCAGGTATTGATATGCCAAATACAGGTTTTGCTAGGTCAGCAAAAGCTAATAATGATTTGATTAAATTTGTAGGTGGAGCTCCACTTGTTGTTAAATTATTAGAAGGTACTCAGGGCAAAGGTGTTGTTTTAGCAGAAACAAAAAAAGCTGCAGAATCTGTAATTGGAGCTTTTCAAGGACTTAAGGCAAATATATTAGTACAGGAGTATATAAAGGAATCTGCAGGTACAGATATTAGGTGCTTAGTAGTTGGTAATAAAGTTATTGCTGCAATAAAAAGACAAAATAATGATGGAGACTTTAGGGCCAATATACATAGAGGAGGTAAAGCATATAAAGTTACGTTAACAAAAGAAGAAAGGCAAATAGCTGTTCGTGCTACAAAAGTTTTGGGTTTGTCGTTAGCTGGAGTTGATTTTCTTAGGTCAGAAAGAGGTCCAAAAGTTCTAGAAGTGAATTCATCTCCTGGACTTGAAGCTATAGAAGGGGCAACAGGAAAAGATATTGCTTCATCAATTATAGAGCATATAGAAAAATTTGCTAAAGTAAGACAATCTAATAAATGGAAGGGTTTATAGGGTTATTTTAGCTTGGTTAAATAATATAAGGGAATTATTATGACAATTGAAAATGTTAGCTTATCACACTGCAGTGGCAAAAGGTACAGATGTAGATCAACCTCGCAACCTTGCTAAAAGTGTAACAGTCGAATAGTTTTGACTTCGGATTTAGTGAAACAAAATACACCCACTTTTTATGTTTCAAGGTAAGCACAAGAACTAATAGACTGGTTTTTTCTAAACTAAAAGATTACACATCAAGACAACAAGAAATATACGATAAAATAAAGTCTATGAATGATAGTGGTATGTCTTACAGACGCATTACCAAATATCTAAATGAAAACAATATACCAACTCATACTGGAAAAATATGGGGTGAAAGTGGGAACTCAGTTTATTCAATTTTAAAAAGATACAAGGAAAGATTACAAAGATTAGAATTTATCAATAAAGAATATGAAATGGTTTGGAGTAGAATGAAAATCAAATATGAGATAAAGTAAATTTTAAATATTATTGAGTAAATGAGTAAAGGAAACAGGTATGGCAAAAGTTTATATAAACATTCACAGTGGACCTGAGTTGAAAAATAAAGCAACCTTAGGTCTTTTGGTCGCGGTAAATGCTCAAAAAAAAGGACATGACGTTAGAGTCTTTTTTGCTGCTGATGGAGTCCATCTTATGAATTGTAAAGAAAAAGGAGAAATAGTAGGACAGGGTACAGGGGATGTGAAAGAACACCTAGACCATCTTAGAGAAACTAATACTAAAATTTATGTATCAGGCATGTCTGCTAAGGCAAGAGGTTATGATGAAAATATATTAAAAGAATATAACGCAGAATTTGCTATGCC
>JAURCJ010000011.1 GCA_030828505.1 Alphaproteobacteria bacterium
ACGTTGTTTTTCCATGATCAACATGACCTACTGTACCAATGTTTACATGAGGTTTATTACGTTCAAATTTTTCTTTAGCCATTCTCTTATCTCCGTCTTTCTACTTGGAGCGGGTGAAGGGAATCGAACCCTCATAGCCAGCTTGGAAGGCTGGTGCTTTACCACTAAGCTACACCCGCAAAGTTATAGTAAATACTATGAGTTCCTATTATTCACTTACTCCTAATACCTTAAAAATATAATTTATAAACACTTTTTGCACCAGACCTAAGGAAGATGCAACAATTAAATACATTTCTTATCATTATCAAGAAACCACTATCTATTCAATTACTTATAGATAGTCAATCTAAAATAACGAAATTACTAATAAATGGTGGAGGGAGAAGGATTCGAACCTTCGTACTCATAAGAGGGCAGATTTACAGTCTGCTGCCTTTAACCACTCGGCCATCCCTCCTCTAAAACTTAATATATATAGCTATACAAAGTTTAGAACTTAATAAAGGTTTTTGTTTAATTCAAAAATTACAATCAATCAAATTATTTCTTAAATAAAAAAGATATTATATTGTTAAATAATTTTCCTAAAATGCTAATTTAAGTATTCTAATTATTTATTTATTAAATTTTTAAAGAATGCTTTTCTCTTGATAATCCATTCATCAATAGCTTTATATATATTAAATTCTAATTCATAATAAACTGACCTTTTATCAGATGAAGTAATTCTTTTTAAGATATAGCCAGCATTTATACCCTCATTAATAAGATTAATTATAGTACTTCTACTACCATATAGTCTTGGAACTAGATTTATAATTTCCTCTTGTGAATGCCATTCTTCCGAATAATATTGTTTATATAAAGTGAGATATAAAATATAAGAAACAGGAGTTTTTGTTACATAAAAAATAAATTTATTATTATCTCCTAAATATAAATCGTTTAAACTAGAATTTACAATATCTAAATTATTAAGACGGTTACTATTAAATTTTTTTCCATATATAACTTTTGCACCTTTAGATAAAGTTTTTTCATTATGAAAATCATCACCTTCAACTGATATAAAATCACCTTTTTTTAAATGATATTTATTTTTATTAGCATCTTCTATTTTCACTTCACCATCTATAATATACATACATGCTGTAAAAGGATGAAAATGAAAATCTAAATTCAAATTTGGCTCTAAATCCCTTATTTCAACGGTATCAAAACCAAGGTCTTTTATCTTATTGAACTGCTCAGGATATTGAATTTCTATGTTACTAGCCATTATTAACCTTTATACTTTAATCTATTTAAATTAAACCCAAATGTAGCCACTATCTATTTTAATAGTATATAAAATTTACATGTAAATTTTATATATATTTATTCATCCAATATCTTATTAATTTCTTCACTATTAAAGCCAGCTTCTCTTAAAATTTCCTGAGAATTTTCACCCAATTTAGGCTGATGTCTTCTTAAAGGTAAGGACTCTCTATTATATCTAAATGCAGAATCAGGGATTTCTATATTACCCTCTGTTGGGTGACTAAATTCTCTAAAAAAACCTATAGATTTTAGGTGAGGATCTTCTCTTAAGCTCTCGAGCTTATTGACCACACCGAATGGAATTTCTGCTTTTTTTAAAAGTTCAACCCATTCTTCATTAGTTTTTTTTATTACACTTTCCCTAACTAAAGTATAAAGAGTATTAATATCTTTTGATCTCGCTTTGATAGTCGAAAAGCGTTCATCTTTTTTTAAATCTTTTCTACCTATAATATCAAAGAAGCTTATCCATTGTTGATTTGTATAAGGTAAAATAGAAATATACCCATCTTTGGATTTATAAGGCTTTCTGTTTTCTGAGAGTGCTCTAGGGTATCCTATTTGATCCATAGGTGGAATAAAAGTTTCACCATAATGGTGCTCAATAAGAGTATATCCCACCATGCCCTCAAACATAGATACCTCTAAGTAACTACCCTCTCCTGTTTTCAATTTTTTTACATATGCAGCTAATAGACCAGTACTGGCCAAAAGACCTATACTTTTATCTGCCATTACAGTAGGTACAATATGCGGTTCTCCATCTCTAGCATTAAAAGTACCAGCAATTCCAGATTGTCCTTGAATGACATCATCAAACGCTGGCTGACCACCATAAGGGCCATCTTCCCTATATCCATGTAATCCGACGTAAATCATTTCAGGTTTTTTTGCAAGAACAGTATCTGGATCAAAGCCTAAAGCAGCAATTTTTTGTGGACGAATATTATGAACGATTACATCAGCGCCATCGATTAACCTCCATAGTGCCTTTTTAGCTTCAGGCTTTTTTAAGTTTAAAACTATACTTCTTTTGTTTCTATTTACACCAAGAAACATTGAGGACATTTTATCAGATCTATTTGGACCTATATCTCTTGTCATATCTCCATTTGGCTCTTCAATTTTTATTACATCAGCTCCAAAATCTCCTAATACTTGAGTAGTAAAAGGACCCATAATTACAGTAGTTAAATCTAGAATTCTTAATCCCTCTAGGGGTAAAAATTGCTTCATTATATGAATTCCTTATTTCTTAATTTCTCTGGCTAAATCGTCTACCAATTAATGAGGAAGATATATTAATTTTTTGAATGTCAATTGATCCACCTGCAATCCCCCACCCCCAAGCATCTCTCATTTTTTGTTCAATAGGGAATTCTTTAGAATAGCCGTAGCCACCCATTAATTGAACACATTTTCCAGTAACTTCTCTTGCAATTTCATTAGCAAAACATTTAGCAATAGAACTTTCCGATATAGAGGGTAATGATTTATCAGCATTTACAACAGCTCTATACAACAAAAGTCTAGAAGCGTCTAACTTCATCTTAATTTCTGCTAACTGAATCTGTACTGCCTGAAAATCTATAATTGGCTTTCCAAACTGTTTTCTTTCTTGAATATAAGTTAATACATAATCATATGCAGACTGAGCACATGCTAAGCTCATAGTAGTATTTCCACATCTTTCTAGATCAAAAGCTTCCATCAATTTCTTAAAGCCACCAGCAGGCACAATTATGTTTTTAATAGGAAGTTCTACATTATCAAAAAACATATCAGCGCTTGGAACGCCTCTAAAACCCATATGACTTTCTGGCTTTCCAAAAGTAAAACCTTCTGAATTTTTTTCTAATAATACAGCCCCTATACCTTTTGCCCCTTTTTCTTCCGACATTCTACAATAGACTACATATGCGTCTGCATGCCCAGCTCCAGAGCACCATCTTTTTTGACCATTAAGAATTATTTTATCTTTAGACTTTTTTGCAGTAGTAGTTAGATCTGTAAGTGCTGAACCTGCATTGGGCTCAGACATTGATACTGCTATAACCATATCTCCTGAGCAAACTTTAGGTAAAATTAACTTTTTAAGTTCCTCCGAAGCAAAACTAGAAATAGCTAATGCTGGGCCAAAACTAGATTCAAATATCGGAAAAGCAACAGCTATAGATACTTTTGCTATTTCCTCTAGTACTAATACTGCTTCAAAATGACTTAAACCTGCTCCTCCATATTCCTCCGGTAAATTAACACCCAAGAAACCTAAATCTGCATAACGTTTTAAAATTTCTCTACCTAGCGGCTCGTCATTTCTTTCAATTTCTAATGCTATATCTTTTAATTCATTGTCAGCAAATTTTTTTGCTGTTTCTTTTAAAGCACGTTGCTGTTCGTTTAAATTAAAGTCCATATTATTTTCTTTCCAGAAATTAAATTAAATAATAGCATAACAAATACTTTTTGTAATTCAATTATATAACGAGTTATTTTATTAAAAATTAAAATGGGAATAATAATGAATACGGCAACACGAAAAGCTAAAGGCAAAAGACTGCAGAAGTTAGTATGCAAATTAATATTAAAGTATCATGCTATTTTAGAAGATAAGGATGTACAATCTATTAGAATGGGAAGAAAAGGAGAGGATATTCAACTTTCTGAAAAAGCTAAAAAGATAATTCCTTATTCTATTGAGTGCAAGAATCAGGAAAAAATGAAGTATTTATGGGATGCTTATGAGCAAGCAGTGGCTAACTCTGAACAATTAGAACCTATGGTAGTTTTAAAAATAAACCAAAAGAAGCCTTTAGTTTTAATTGATGCTGAACATTTTTTTGAATTACAAGCAAATAGAAAATAAAAATCAGGATAGTATTAAACTATCCTGAATAATTTTATTTTACATCCGATAAAAACATATCCACTTCTAAGTCAGTCCTCATACAACAAGATGTAATTGAATATTTATTTCTAGTTTCTAAGTCTAATCTTTTATCTTCAACACTTGGTTGAACAAACATTACGCATTCAATAGAATGAATAATTCCATTTTGCACATTAATATCTTTCTCAGTAATTACCATATCTTTTACGTATAAATCATCGCCTTGATATATTTTTAAAATTTTTCCATCTAGATTTACTGTTAAAGTACCAGATGATTTTACATTTTCTTCAGAATGGGTTCCTGCAAAAACATGGTTTAAAAGAAGCTTTCTAAGAGCCTTAATATTATTTTTTTCAAATAACTCATCACTCATAGCTTTTGGTAATTTATTAAATGCATCATCATTTGGAGCATATAAAGTTCTTGGAACTTTACTTTCTTCATTAAAAAGTTTTTCTAATCCAGATGACTTAATAGCAGCAATTAAAATACTGTGTTTTCCAGTTTTTTGTAATGCTTCCATCATGTAAGAATTTTCTTCGTGATGACCAGCAAAAGATAAAGAGACATTTGCAAATAGTATCACAATTATTAATTTAAGTAGTTTCATTTGTTTCCCCTATGTAAATAAATATAAGTCTAATATTTAAATATAAATTTTAATAGTAATTTTTTAATAAACACAAAATAATGTTCTAATATACTTTAAAATAATTTTTATGGATCACATTTAAAAACATGACATAGTAAAAATATATGATAAAAAATAATATGATTATTGATAAATCAAATAATAACAACTACTGGATAATTGGAAAACACTCAGTAGAAGCAGCATTAAATAATCCCAATAGGGTAGTATACCGGCTATGTTTAACTAAAGAGAACTTTGAAAAATTAAACTTTACTATTACTAAAGTAAAACCTGAGATTATGTCTAGACTTGAAATTTCTAAATTAGCAAACATTAATATACATCAAGGAATTGCTTTATTTACAAAACCATTGGAGAAACAAAACCTTAATAAATACTTGAAAAATAATATGGATTTAACTCAAACATTTATTATTTTAGACCAAATTACTGACTCCCAAAATATAGGTGCTATTATTAGATCAGCTGCAGCGTTTTCCGTATCAGGAATAATCATGCTTGATAAAAATTCTCCTAATGAAAACTCTACTTTAAGTAAGGCTGCTGTGGGCACATTAGAAAAAGTACCATTATTTAAGGTAAGTAACATAGTGCAAGCTATAAACTTATTAAAAAAATATAATTTCTGGACTGTAGGATTAGAAGCAAAAGCAATAAAAACATTAAAAGAAATTTCTGAAACCTCAAAAATATTTTCAGGCAACCTAGCCTTAGTTATGGGTAGCGAAAGTAAGGGAATTAGAAAACTTATAAAAAATAATTGTGATATAACAGCTAAAATAGAAATAAAGAATTCCGTTGAGAGTTTAAATGTTTCAGTTGCATTAGCAATTAGCCTATATGAAATTAATAGATAGTAAAAAATACATATGTATCTTGTATTTTTATATTTTTTCTGTAAAAGGATAATATTATTTTTGGTGTAATAGTATTAAGTTTTTATAATGCCGCAATAGCTCAGTTGGTAGAGCAGTTGATTTGTAATCATCAGGTCGTGGGTTCAACTCCTACTTGCGGCACCATTATATAGAAGCTAGTATTAAAATTATTGTTATTAGAGGTCAGTATGGATAAAAATATTTCAAAAAAATATGCTAAAGAAGTTAAACAGATTAGCAATATGGGCTACTCTAACATTTCTTTAAAGGAAATAGAGCCTAATTTAAATACTGACTTTCATACTCATGATTTTGACGCATATGCCTGTGTAGTAAAAGGAAAATTTATTTTACATGATAATAATAAAGAGCATATATTAAATCCAGGAGACTTTTTGGCCGTAAATGCTAATCAATTGCACTCTGAAAAAACTTCTTCTTTAGGTGCAACTATTTTGTTAGGAAAGAGATATAAAAATTAAGCCCTCATGATGGAATTGGTAGACATAACGGACTTAAAATCCGTGGCCTCTTTTGGCGTGCAGGTTCAAGTCCTGCTGAGGGCACCATCAATAAAATAATAATTGTCTTATTTTTTACCTGCTAATTCATCTAAAATAGGACAATCAGGTTTACTATCTCCCGGACATTTTTTGATTAACCAATCTAATGATCTTTTTAAATCCTTTAATTCTTGAATTTGATCGATTAATTTATTTTTTTTTATCTCTGCAATTTTAATAACTTCTGAACTTTGCCGATTCTTATCATTAAATAACTTTATTAAAGAAGAACACTCCTCAATTGAAAAACCAAGTTTCCTTGCTCTAAATATAAAACGTATTTTAAATAAAGCTTCTTTATCATAAGATCTATAATTATTCTTAAGCCTGTCAGACTTAATTAAATTAAGCTCTTCATAATACCTTATAGCTCTTACTGTAAGTCCAGTTTCTTTAGCTATTTCACTAATTTTCATAATAATTCCTTAAAGCTTGACATTTACGTAAGGGTATACCTTACATATATGATAAAGGAAGTAAATAAATATGTTTATAAAAATTTTATTATTATCTATTTTATCTTTTAGTAGTGTCTGTTTTGCAAGACCAGTATCTTATCCTGATGGCTGGACTTTTATGACTAAAAATAATTCTGAAATACATTCAGCTCATCTTCATTACTCTCCTACTTTCAATAAGTCTCTTGGTTATAGAATAGAATATTCTAAATCTAGAGAATACACGGTGCATACTTTACACTATAATTACTTAATGAAGCGATGGAATACAAGATCTTCTCAAGCAAATTTTTATACAAAAAAAGGAATAGGAATATTGCATACAGATTTTGAGAGTTACGAATCTAAACTTAAATATGCTGGATATTTTGGTGTTAGTGCCGACTGGGAAACAAGAAGATACTTTGCTTCTTATGAAAATAGGGCTTTTATTGCGGAAAAAATAGATTCACACTTTTCACAAAAAGCAAAAATAGGAATTGCACCTTATATAGGTGATTATGGAGATCTTCATACTTGGTTAATGTTTGAAGTATCACATAACCCAAAAGATACAGATACTATTACTTATAGCCCAATAGTTAGATTTTTTTATGAAACTAATTTATTGGAATTTGGAATAAATAATAATAATAAATTTTCATTCAATTACATAAAGAGGTTTTAAATTAACAAAAGGAGAACAATATGAAAAAATTAATTACTACTTTATTCACATTAATATTTTTGACTAGTATAAATTCTTATGCTCAAGAACAAAATCACGAAAACCATGATATGAATAAAGAGGAAATAATAATCCGATCAGGATCTATTGATCCTAATGGTATGTTATTAAAAGTAGCGGTGGAAGGAATGGTTTGCGATTTTTGCGCCCAAGCTATAGAAAAAGTGTTCTTAAAAAAAGATGAAGTGGTTGGAATAACTGTAGATTTAGATAATCAAAATGTCCTAATTGCATTAAAGGAAGATACAAATATTTCAGATGATACAGTAGAAGAACTCTTCATAAATGCAGGATATAATGTAGCAGAAATTAATAGAGAAAAACTTTAAAAATGAGTTTGACGTCTAAAAAGGATTTAATTTTACCGATATTTTCCTTATTTACTAGTTTTGGAACCTTAATTTGTTGTGCATTGCCTGCCCTATTAGTTACCATTGGGTCAGGAGCAGTATTAGTTGGACTAATTTCTAACTTTCCCCAATTGCTCTTTTTATCTAAATATAAAGCTTTTGTCTTTAGTATTGCCGGTATACTAATATTGGTTGGAGGTATTTTTCGTTGGGTTAATAGGAATGCACCTTGCCCTATTGACCCTGTACAAGCAAAATTATGTTCAAGAATAAGAATTATATCTAAATATATTTATATAGGTTCAATAATATTATTTTTAATAGGTGCTTTTTTTGCTTTTATTGCACCTAGGTTAATATAAAAATATTAATCAGCTAAGTTTTTCTTCTTGTTCTTTTAAAACTGAAGATAACTCAGCAAGCCTATCTTTCTGTAAATCATTAATTAAGCTATTAACCTCTTCTGCATTGAAGCCATGGTCCTCCAAAAATTTCTTTTTATTCGTTAAAAATGCCTTCTCTAGATTTGGGTCTCTCTCTAGTTTTTCATATAAAGCCTCTATCTTCTTTAAATTCTCTGGAACTGTATTTGAATTTGTATTTCCCATAATTTTCTCCCTTAAACTTAAGTTTCTTCATATTGAATTTTATATTCCTTTAATTTTTTACAAATTGCAATAGTTACCTCATTAATTAAATTTTGATTAATAGATCTTAATACAATATTAGTTCCTACATCCGGCGGCCTAAAATAAGGATAAGAACCAATACTTACACCTGTATATTTATCTTGAATATTTTCTAGAAATTCTGCTATTTCACCCTCTGCACTAGAAACAATAATATTTTTAGAAACTATATTTGTTGCTCCTCTAATTTTATCTTCTATACCATTAAACATAGCTTGTAATATCTTCGGTACACCTGGCAAAACAAATACATTTTTCACAATAAAACCTGGTGCAGAAGAAACTGGATTATCTATTAATTCTGCTCCTTTTGGTATTTTAGCCATTTTAATTCGAGATTCATTGAGCTCAACTTTTAATTTATTATAATGCCCTTGTAATCTTTTAAGCGCCTCCTCATTAATTTCTACCTCTAGATTAAAAGCACTAGCAATACACTCAGTAGTTATATCATCATGAGTTGGCCCTATGCCACCTGTAGTAAAAACATAATCAAAATTTTTATGACAAAAAAGAACAGTGTCTTTTATTATTTTTATCTCATCAGGTATGATTCTTACTTCGTCAACACTTACTCCTATCTCATCACACCTTTTTGCAATAAAATTAATATTCTTATCTTCCGTACGACCAGATAAAATCTCATTTCCAATAACTAAAATGCATGCTGAAGATAACGATTTTTTTTCACTACTTTCCATAATATTCCTTTAATATTAATTAATTATAGACCATTTATAAACATATAATATATAATATTATATGGATTTCACTAGTAAACTATATAAAGCTAAATTTATAAAACGCTATAAAAGATTTTTTAGCGACCATATTTTAGTTGATGGGACTATTGTTATGGCACATTGTGCCAATACAGGGGCAATGCTAGGGGTAACAGAAGAAGGAGTTACATCATGGCTATCAAAAAGTGATGATCCCAAAAGAAAACTAAAATGGAGTTGGGAGCTAGTCCAGAAAGGTGATACTTATATTGGCATAAATACACACAACCCAAATAAAATTGTTCAGGAGGCAATTCAAAATAATGAAATTCCAGAATTAAGTAATTACAGCTCTTTGAAAAGAGAAGTTAAATATGGAACAAATTCTAAAATCGATATCCTTTTAAAAGATGAAATAAAAAAAGATTGCTATGTAGAAATAAAAAATGTCCATCTTTCAAGAAAAAAAAGGATTGCTGAGTTTCCTGATGCTATAACTTCTAGAGGTACAAAACACCTAAAAGAATTATCTTTAGTATCGCAATCTGGCTTAAGAGCTGTCATGCTTTATCTTATTCAAAGAAATGATTGTAATTTTTTTAAAATTGCTAAGGATATAGATAAAGAATATGCTGAAGCATTTAATGATGCTATCAAAGCAGGAGTTGAAGTAATTTGTATCGACACTATTTTAAGCAGTGATGCTATAAATATTGGAAAAAATATACAACTAATATTAGATAAATAATATAGGAACAAAAATGTACTTAGATCCAGAAACAAGTATAATGATTCATGACAAAGATAGCTTCGCTGCAATGAGAAAAGCAGGAAAACTTGCGGCAGAAGTACTTGATTATATTACGCCTTATGTAGAGCCGGGTGTTACAACAGATATATTAGACAAAAAATGTTATGACTTCATTGTAAAAAATAACGCTATTCCTGCACCCTTAAATTATAAAGGTTTTCCAAAATCTATTTGCACATCTATAAATCATGTAATCTGTCATGGGATACCAGGAGAGAAAGTTCTTATAAATGGAGATATTGTTAATATCGATATAACTGTAATTTTAGACGGATGGCATGGAGATACTAGTAGAATGTTTTGTGTTGGAAAAACAGGAATTAAAGCTATGAAATTAGTTGAAACTACTTTTGAAGCTATGTGGAGAGGCATAGAAGTAGTAAAGCCTGGAGCAACTTTAGGTGATATTGGGTATGCTATTCAAAATTTTGCAGAAAAAAAAGGATATTCTGTTGTGAGAGATTTTTGTGGTCATGGCATTGGCAGAGTTTTTCATGACAGTCCAAGTGTTTTACATTATGGAAAACAAAAAGAAGGTATTGTCTTAAAAGAGGGAATGTTTTTTACAATTGAACCAATGATTAATATTGGAAAGTATGATGTGAAAATGTTATCTGATGGTTGGACAGCTGTAACTAAAGATAAATCATTATCTGCACAATTTGAACATACACTAAGTGTTACTTCTTCTGGATATGAAATATTTACTTTGTCTCCTAAAAACTTGAATTATCCGCCATACAACTTATGATACTAGATTTAAAGGAGATAAAATGAGCTATCACCCCATAATGGGAATTCTTGTACTAATTTTATGTATATTTGTAGCCTATTTGATAGGAAAGATTATCACAAAAAAAAACATTCTTAAATGGAAGAGAACGAATAACGTTGGTAATAAACCAATTGATTTAGGAGATGCTAACTCTCCCGACGCTCCTTGGATGAAAGATGATAAATAAAAATATATCTAGTGTATGTTCTCTTTTTTAAGAACATAATCACCCCCTATATTATTAAACATAACATCAATCTGAGGATGAAGACAGGGCTCTTGACTATCGTCTTTTAATAAATTTTGCTGTGAAACATATGCAATATAGGGACCTTCTTCACTTTCTGCAAATAAATGATAAAAAGGTTGGTCTTTTTTTGGCCTCATGTCTGCAGGAATAGAAGCATACCACTCTTCAGTATTCATAAACTCAGGATCTACATCAAATATAACTCCTCTAAATGAAAATAAACGGTGTTTTACTATTTCACCTATTTTAAAATTGGCTTTTTTTTGAAATTCACTATTCATTTTTATTCCTCATCTTAAAGATTACATCTATAATTATATAGATAGTTATTCAGACCTATTTTTACAACACATAATCAAAAAAATTGTTTATTTAAGTGCCATTCTTAAAAATTCTAACCTATCCTGACCAAATATCAATTCATTATTTATCATAAATGTAGGAGCTCCAAAAACACCATTTTCTACAGCTTGTTTTGTATTTTCTATCAATTCAGATTTTATTTCATCTGACTGTACTAGACTAAATAATTGATCGGTATCAATTTCATTTTTATTTAAATAATCTTGCACTATCTCTAAATCTCCTAAATTGATATCCTTAACCCATATACCCGTAAAAACAGCCTCTGAATATTTTTCAAAAATATTCATTTTTTGAGCTGCTATTGCTCCTCTCATTAAGTTAAGAGTATTAATAGGAAAAAAGCTATTAGAATTGTAATCTACTCCATAAATTTCTGCATGTTTTTTTAAATCTTTACCCATCCATTTACTTTTTGCCGGTATAAAAGCTGGAGATGAATTACCAGTTTCTTTAAATACCCCTCCAAGCAACATAGGTATCATATTTAATTTAGCATTTGCATCACTTATAATTTTATCTATCTGCGTCCAAGCCAAATAAGTTGCTGGACTTCCATAATCAAAGTAAAAATCCACATTTTTATTCATAATATATTCCTTAATTAATAAAGACGACTTACTATAACAATTTCTCCAGAATTAACCATACTTAATATTGACAAATCAGAACTCGTATTTCCAATAATATTAGCTTTTGTAACTAAACGAATTTCTTCTGCTTTAGATATAGGAGTTGCCCCAAAAGCTATAGCAATAGAAGAACCTTCAACCCAAAAAGCAATTTCCCCTAAATTAACTATATCTTTAGCAGTTTCATCTTTTATTACCTTTATATTAGTTTCAAAATAAATTTCATTACCCCAAGTATTAGTGATAGATTTTATTGGACATGCATCCCATATTGCCCTTGAAGTAGCTGTATTATCAAGTTTCACTTCTATGGATTGTTTAAAAACTCTATTTTAACTTTTTTCAATATCAAAATACCCTATATTTATATTTTAATTATTTAAAGTGTTATGTTATAATAATAGCTGTAAAAAAGAAATTAAAGAGGTAGATATGAATAAATTCGGAATTGGGCAACCTGTTTTAAGGGATGAAGATATAAGGTTTATTTCAGGTAAAGGTTTATATACAGGAGATATTTCATTAGAAAATCAAACTTATATGTATGTATTGAGATCTAATGTAGCTAACGGTATTATTAAGAATATAGATTTAGAAGAAGCATCTAATTCCGAAGGAGTTATTAAAATTTTTTTAGGAAAAGACCTAAAAAAAGCAGGAATTAAAGACATGCCTACCAATTTCATTGCTAAGAATAAAGACGACACTGAAATGTTCACTCCTGAAAGATCTGCCATTGCAATTGATAAAGTAAGGCATGTTGGTGACCCAATAGCCATTATTATAGCTGAAAGCATAGAACAAGCTAAAAATGCAGCGGATTTAATTTTTGCTGACATTGAGGAAATACCATCAGTAACATCTTGCAGCGAAGCAATAGAAGATAACTCTCCTCAAGTATGGAAAAATACTAAAAATAATTTATGTTTTGATTGGGAAATGGGTGATAAAACTAAAACTGATGACGCTTTTAAAAATAGTAATTCTATAGTGGAAATTGAATTAATTAATAATAGAATTGTTCCTAACTCTATGGAGACAAGAGGAGCCATAGCGAATTATGATAAAACTAAAAATAAATATGAATTGCATTGTTCTTCTCAAGGAGTTCATAGTCTTAGGGATAGAATTTCTAATGTATTAGACATATCACCAGAAGAACTCAGAGTCATAACAACTGATGTTGGTGGTGGGTTTGGTATGAAAATTTTTAACTACCCTGAGTATATTTGTTCATTATTTGCATCTAAAGAGATCGGAAGACCGGTTAAATGGATTTCTGATAGAAGCGAAGCTTTTCTATCAGATACGCATGGTAGAGATCATGTCACTAAAGCCAAAATGGCTCTAGATAAAGATGGAATATTTTTAGGAATAAAAATAGACACTATAGCTAACATGGGGGCTTACTTATCCAACTTTGCAATATTTATTCCTACTTTAGCAGGAACTGCGATGCTTGCAGGCTGCTATAAAACGCCTGCTATTTATGTAAATGTAAAGGGTGTTTTTACAAACACTCCTGCTATTGATGCTTACAGAGGAGCAGGAAGACCAGAAGCATCATTCGTGATCGAGAGATTAGTTGACGTGGCAGGAATGAAAACTGGATTAGGTCCTATAGAAATAAGAAGAAGAAACTTAATCCCTTCGTCTGAGATGCCATATAAAACAGCTTTAAATCATACCTATGACTCAGGTGATTTTATTAGTAATATGGAACTTGCCGTTAAGGATTCAGATTGGGCTGGATTTCAAGATCGTGCAAAAAATTCAGAAAAAAATAATAAGATCAGAGGAATAGGCTTATCAACTTATATAGAAGCCTGTTCAGGTGGAGGGCCAGAGGAAGCAACTATAATATTAGAGAAAGATGGAAATATTATATTACATATTGGAACTCAATCAAATGGGCAAGGCCATGAAACAGCATATAAACAAATTTTATCTGAGTATTTAGGTATTAGTCCGGAGAAAATGAAAGTTATTCAAGGGGATTCTGATTTAATAGCTTTTGGCGCAGGTACAGGAGGATCTAGATCTGTTCCTGTAGGAGGAGCTGCTATTAAAGTTGCTTCAGAAAATATAATAAAAAAGGCCAAATCTTTAGCAGCAAAAAATTTAAATGTTGCTGAAAGTACATTAGAGTATAAAGAAGGCATCTTCTTATCAGAGGGTACAAACTTAACTATTAGTCTCGAAGACCTTGCCAAGGAAAGTGATGAGCAAATTAAAATTTCTAGCCAATGGACTCCTCCAAACTTCACATTTCCTAATGGTTGTCATATATGTGAGCTAGAAGTAGATAAAGATACAGGACAAATAGAAATTAAAAAATATACTGTAGTAGATGATTTTGGATTAGTTATTAATCCTAATATGCTTGCAGGACAAGTTCATGGAGGAATTGCCCAAGGAATTGGACAAGCAATCTATGAACATACTGTATATGACGATGAAAATGGACAGTTACTATCAGGGTCTTTTATGGATTATGCTTTACCAAGAGCAGAAGATTTAATTAATGTTGATATACGTTGGAACATGGTGCCATGTGAAACAAATTTATTACAAATTAAAGGTGCTGGAGAAGCAGGAGCGATTGGAGCTCCACCAGCTGTTATTAATGCATTAGTAAATGCTTTAAATATAGATCATATAGATATGCCTGCTACACCTAATAAAGTATGGTCTGCGATACACAAAAATTAGACTTATATGAACAAGTTATGCGAAGGCCTCTTCCCAACTCCCTTTCGTAGCTGCTCTAGAATATTCTGTAGCCCTATTTTCAAAAAAGTTAGTATGTTCTAAAGCATTTAACATATCATCCATATAGGGTAGAGGATTTTTTGTAATATTGTACAGTGGTCTCATTTCTAACTGCTTCAATCTATTATCAGCTATATATCTTATATATTCTTTAACACTTTTAGCATCTAAACCTTCAACCCCTCCTAGCTCAAAGGCTTTATCAATAAAGGCATCTTCATGCTCTATAACTGTCGAACATGCTTTATATAAATCTTCTGTTAACTGTTCGCGTTTTATATCTGGGTTTTCACTTAGAAAAGTATGAAATAATTTTATTATTGAATTAGTATGTAATGTTTCATCTCTAGCAGACCAGGTTACTATCTGTCCCATACCTTTCATTTTATTAAATCTTGGAAAATTAAGTAATATTGCAAAACTAGCAAATAATTGTAGCCCCTCTGTAAATGCCCCAAAAACAGCTAAAGTTTTAGATATTTCTATATTTGATTCTACATTAAAGCCTTGCATATATTCATATTTATCCCTCATCTCTTTAATATGTAAGAAAGCTTCATATTCAACTTCTGGCATACCTATTGTGTCCAAAAGATAGGAATAAGCAGCAATATGAATTGTTTCAGTATTTGAAAAAGAAGAAAGCATCATGCAAATTTCTGTAGGTTTAAAAACTCTAGAATAGTGTCCCATATAACAATTATTAACTTCTACATCTGCCTGAACAAAAAATCTGAAAATTTGAGTTAATAAGTTTCTTTCTTTATCAGTAAGAATCTTTTGCCAATCTTTAACATCATCTGCTAAAGGAACCTCTTCAGGAAGCCAATGTATTCTTTGTTGTTGTAGCCATGCATCATATGCCCAAGGGTAATGAAATGGTTTATAGACAGGGTTTGCTGATAACAAGGACATCTTATTTACTCCAAAATATAGTTATTACTGACATGAAAGACATTCTTCATAATCATTCGTGTTTTCTTGTGATATATTATTAGTTGATTGGCCCATATTGGAAACAACATCGGAACGTTGTATAGACATAGACCTCAAATAATACATACTTTTAATACCCTTTTTCCATGCTTGAAAATGTATTTGATGTAGATCTTTTTTATGAACATCAGCAGGAATAAAAACATTCAAAGACTGTGATTGACAAATATAAGGTGTACGTTGTGCAGCTAAATCTATTAGCCAACGTTGATCAACCTCAAAAGCTGATTTAAATACATCTTTCTCGTGATCACTTAAAAAATCTAAATGCTGAACTGATCCTTTATTGGTAGTAATTGAAGACCAGATCTCATCAGTATCCATATTTTTTTCAGCTAATAGTTTTTTAAGATGAGGATTCCTAACATTAAAAGATCCTGATAAAGTCTTTTGAACAAAAGAGTTTCCAGCGGATGGCTCTATTCCTGGTGAAGCTCCACCACAAATTATAGAAATAGAAGCAGTTGGAGCTATTGCTAGTTTATTAGAAAACCTCTCTTCTATTCCAAAATCTGCTGCATCAGGACAAGCCCCTTTCTCTTTTGCTAATAGTTTTGAACTTGCATCAACTTGTTCTCTAATATATTTAAATATTTTTTTATTCCAAGATAGTGCTGTCACAGATTCAATAGGAACATTTTTTTTCTGAAGGAAGCTTTGAAATCCCATAACACCTAATCCTACACTTCTCTCTCTCATGGCACTATATTTGGCTTTAGCCATTGAATCTGGAGCTCTATCAATAAAATCTTGTAATACATTATCTAAAAAACGCATAATATCTTCTATCATACCAGGAACATTCTTCCATTCTTCATATGTCTCTAAATTCAATGAAGAAAGACAACATACTGCAGTTCTATCATTACCAAACCTATCTTCTCCTGTAGGCAAGGTAATTTCACTACATAAATTTGACATTTTAACTCTCATACCAGCTAATTTTTGGTGTTGTGGAATATCCGCATTAACCCTATCAATAAATAATAAATAAGGCTCACCGGTTTCTACTCTTGCTGTTAAAATACGTATCCACAAGTCTCTTGCTGAAACAGTAGTTTGAACTGCACCATCTTTAGGGCTCTTTAAAGCCCATTCTTCATCAGCTTCAACAGCACGCATAAAAGCATCGGGAATAACTATACCATGATGCAAATTTAAAGCCTTTCTATTAGGGTCTCCTCCAGTAGGACGTCGCATTTCTATAAATTCTTCAATTTCAGGGTGCCACACAGGCAGATAACAAGCTGCTGAACCTCTTCTTAAACTACCTTGACTAATAGCAAGAGTTAAAGAATCCATTACTCTAATGAATGGAATAACCCCTGAAGTCTTTCCATTTTTACCATTTTTTCCTACTTTTTCACCAATAGACCTTAAGTTTCCCCAGTAAGAACCTATTCCACCTCCACGTGAGGCTAACCAAACATTTTCATTCCATAAATCGACTATACCCTGCAAGCTATCATTGGATTCATTAAGAAAACAAGAAATTGGAAGTCCTCTTTCTGTTCCTCCATTTGATAAAACAGGGGTCGAAGGCATAAACCATAATCTAGACATATAATCATATATACGCTGAGCATGCGCATCATCGTCAGCAAAATAACTAGCTACTCTGGCAAATAAGTCTTGTGGTGTTTCATCTGGCATGAGGTATCTATCTTCAAGCGTAGCTTTTCCAAATGCAGTTAAAAGATTATCTCTTTCTGAGTTAATTTCTACAGATTTACCTCTTTCAACCTGAACTATATTTAACATATCACCTTGGTTTTTGCCTTGATATGTACTTTCTAGACCGCTGCCATCCATACTTTTTCTCCATCTTAATCTAGTAGAACTAGATTCTTACGTACATTCATCCACTTATCCACAACTGTGGATAATAAAATGGGGATAAACACAATATATAGTTGTTTATAAATCTATATTGACAAAATATAGGATCTGGTCAACTAAAAAATAGATGTAATTAATTATTAATTACATTTTTTACCAAAATAACAATTTTTACAGAACAAATCAAGAACAAATTATACTTTTAGGTAATTATTTTTCAAATCATTTCAATTTTATTAAAAATAATAATATCTATTATAATATGCTAAAATTTATCTTAACTATTAATTTTATACTAATGTTAAATTATAATTGCCTTGCACAAAGCTTTAACAAAACAATTGCAATGCATGGGGCAACATTAAGAAATGATGAAGCGAGAGATACAAAAGTTAATATAAATGCCCCCATCAATAAAATACTTAAACTATCAAAAATAGGGACATTTAATAGCTTAAATCCGTATATAATAAAAGGAATTGCCCCACCTGGTATAAAAGGTTTAATAATAGAATCTCTAATGACATGGAGTCCGGATGAACCCTTCTCTTTATACCCCGGCATAGCTGAAGCAATCAAAACTCCAAAAGATAGAAAATGGGTAGAATTTAAAATATATGATAATGCAAAATTCTCAGATGGGAAAAGTATAACAAGCGAAGATATAATATTTTCATGGAAAACTCTAAAAGTTTCAGGACGTCCGCACACAAGGTCATACTATTCAATGGTAAAAAAATATGAAAAAATAAACGATAAGATAATTAAGTTTTACTTTACGGAAAATAGTAATTTTGAAATGCCCCTGATCATTGGCTTAATGCCTATTTTTCATAGTAAATATTGGAGCGACAAAAACTTTACTAAAACAACATTAGACCCCTTCATTAGTTCTGGGCCATATAAAATAGATAGGATTGAAACAGGAAGATCTATAACCTATGTAAAAAATGATAATTGGTGGAAAAAGCATAATAAAGATAGCTTAGGTAGATATAATTTTAAAAGAATAAGATATGATTTTTATAGAGATCAAAATGTAGCATTAGAAGCATTTTTATCTGGTGAATATGATATTACTATAGAGAACGACGCAGTAAGGTGGAATAATTCTTATCACGAAAATAGCAAAACAAAAATTATAAAAAAAACTTTCACAAAATTATCTCCATCAGGAATAGAAGCTATAATTTTAAACACTAGAAAACCATTATTTAAAGAGCGAAATGTAAGAAAAGCAGTTTCTTTATTATTCCCATATGAATTTATAAATAAAATCGTAAATCATAGCTTATTAAAACAAACATTTGGCCCCTGGGATAATAGTGAACTATCTGCAAGATCAAGCTCTAGTGAAATTGCAAAACAACTACTGTCTAAATATAATGATAGTATAAGTAAAGATGCTTTAATGGAGATAATAAATAATTCTCATGATGAAAGAAAATCTATCAAAAAAGCTATTAAACTATTAAAAGAATCAGGATGGGAAATAAAAAATAAAAAAATGCAACATACACAAACAGGAAAGTCTTTTAGCTTTGAAGTAATTACTAATAGTACTAAAATGGAAAAACTATTATTAATTTGGAAAGACAAGTTAAAAAAAGTAGGAATAAATTTAAAAATAAGAATAATAGATAGTTCACAATTTCAAAACCGTATCCAAACCTATGATTTTGATAGCATAATTTTTAAATATTACATGTCTTTGTCTCCAGGAAACGAACAAGCTATATACTGGGGAAGCTGGGCTGCAGATCAAAATGGATCAAGAAATTATGCAGGAATCAAACATGAAGCTATAGATGAAATTATTGAAAAAATAACCAATGCTAAAAGTAGAAAACAATTAATTGAATACACCAGAATCCTGGACAGACTTCTTAGAGCTGGAAATTGGATGGTTCCACTTTTTCATGATCCACTTCACAGAATAGCGTATCATGAATACATTGCTATACCAGAAGAGATTCCATTGTATGGGTTTAATCCATGGACAGCTTGGGAAAAATAAATTTAATTTATTGTGTTTTAAATTCTAATTGATTATTACATCTATCAATAACGATTTTTCGTAATAATAAATAAGATAAAAATATTAATTAAATTTATTAAAATTACGTTAGAGGAACTTATGTCTTTTAAAGTAAAAATTAAAAATGGGATAGAAATTGAAGTTGATGATGGCAATACAATACTTGAGTCAGCTTTGGACCAAGGTATAGATTTTCCTCATGGATGTAGAACAGGAAACTGTGGTGCCTGTAAATCAAAAAAAATTTCTGGTGATATCGAGATGTCCCCTTATTCAGAATTTGCACTAGATAAGGATGAAGAAAATCAAGGACTAATTCTTCCATGTAGAGCAGTTCCCTGGAGTGACTGCGAAATTGAAGTTTTATCTGAAGAACATAATGATGAGACTGAAGCTAATGGAATAGAAATTAAATGTCTCGAATATAAAGTTACAAATATTACAAAAAAGACAAAAGATATTTTCATCTTAGATCTAAAAATAGGAAATAAAGGCAGTCTAAATTTTAAAGCTGGTCAATATGCCGAGTTGTATATTGGTAATTGTAAAGAAAAACATTTTTCAATGGCAAACTCTCCTGAAACCTCCAATTTAGAATTTCACATTAAAACATTAGATGGTGGAGAAGTTAGTAATTACGTAAAAAATAAATTAAAAATCGGCGAAACTGTTAAAGTGAAAGGTCCTTATGGAAATGCCTATCTTAGAGATCGTCATAAAGGGCCAATTATTGCAATAGCTGGCGGAACGGGTCTAGCACCTATATTATCCATTATTAAAAACTCCCAAGAAATTAAAATGAAGCAGCCAATTAATATCTATTATGGAGCACAATCTGAAAAAGAATTATATTGCATTGAACAATTTGAAATATTTTCAAAAAATAACAAAAATCTAAAATTTTTTCCTGTAGTAGTTGAAGAACCCGAAAATAAGATTGTCAGAAAAGGTTTTGTTACAGATGCCATAGTGCAAGATATTAATGATTTTGATGGCTATAAAGCGTATCTTGCTGGCCCTCCTAAAATGGTAGAAGTAGCAGAAGAAATTTTAATTACTAACGGGATAAGAAAAGTTGATATACACTCAGATGCATTTTATACTCCTTATGATGAAATTAAGGAAAAAAAATGACTTATAAAAATCTTGAAGGAAGAGTTGCATTAATTACTGGAGGAGCTAGAGGAATAGGAAAGGCTATTGCTGAGAGCTTAGCTAAACAAGGAAGTAAAATCATAATAATTGATCCTGGCTATAGTATAAATGGGAACCACGATGATAAAAATATAGCTGAAAAAGTATCCACAGAAATTAGTGATAAATTCAAGGTAGAATCTTTAGCTATTACTAAAGATATCTCTGACGGAATAGATGTAAAAAATGCTATTGAAGTAATAATTAAAAAATTTAATGGATTGGATATTGTAATTAATAATGCTGCAATAATACGAGATGGTTTTATATTTAAGTATGCTTATGAAGATTGGAAAAAAGTTATCGATATAAATCTTACCGGAGCATTTAATATAATTTCCGAATCAAGCAAATACATGAAAGAAAAAGCTAAAGCAGACAGCAACTATAACTTTGGCAGAATAGTTAATATTATATCTACTGCAGGTATATGGGGCAATTATGGACAGGCTGCTTACGCTTCCGCTAAGGCCGGATTAATAGCTTTGACAAGAGTGACAGCTTTAGATTTACAAAGATCTAATATTACATGTAATGCCATTGCTCCTTTTGCAGCAACTAGAGTTACAGAATCTATAAAACCTCAAAATGACGCACAGGCAACCTATAAAAATTCAGCTCTAAAAATTGATGCAAAATATGTTGGTGATTTAACATCTTATTTATCTTCTGATGACGGGTCAAAATATTCTGGTCAAATCTTTGGTGTAAGAGCTAAAGAAGTATTTTTATTTAACCAATCACGTCCAGTATTTAATTTTGTACGTAAAGATGATGTTGGACTTGATGATTTAAAAGAAAATTTTGGCAAATATTTTGATGATAACTTGACCAGTTTAGAAACTGATTTGGAAGCTTTTTCAAAGGATCCTGTTTTATGATTAACTTAGATGGAGAAAAATTATGACCTTAGATATTAAAATTCCTCAGGTAAAAACTTGTGAAGACTTAATTGATTACCCTGAGGAATATAGAAATGCAATTGTGAAAATAGTAAGAAGTCATGCTGTAAATGAATTATATGGAGCAAGAGTTTTTGATGAGCCAGCTATTGCACTTGCTCCAAATCCTTATGCTAAATGGCTAACTTGTAGAGTTGCTATGGAAGAATATGGACATCACGTTAGATTTAGAGAACTTGGGCAAAAATTAAATATACCTGAACAAGAAATGACACCAGAGGGTAAAAACCCACTTTCTATATTTGAATTTCCTTTAGAAACTTGGGCGGAGTTTTGTGTAATTAAACTATTAGCAGACCTTGCTGAGATTCTTCAAGTTGAAGATTTACTAGAGTGTTCTTTCCATCCTTTAAAAAGTGTCGCTAGAATGACAATGCCAGAGGAAAAATTTCATGCAAAATTTGGTGAGGATTTCACAAAAGAACTTATTGCTACAGAACAAGGTAAAAAAGAAATACAAGATGCTATTAATAGATACTACCCCATGCTTCCTGCATTTTTTGGAAGAGCACAGTCCAAGAATAATGAACTTTATCGAAAATGGGGAATTAAAAAGAGAAAAAATGAAGAAATGTTAGATGATTACTTAAAAATAACTCATGACTTGGTGGTGAATAAATTAAATTTAGAACTTCCTAGCATTAATTAAATAATCATATATTCTTAGTTTACAAAACTTTTTAGAGGTAGACTTTGAAAACAAATAGCTTTTATAAAAATATCAGTGATTTAAATATGGCCCCGCTATGGGATGTATTGGCGAGCCTAGTTACTCCAGAACCAAACACCAGAGCACACCCACATATATGGTATTGGAAAGACACAAAAAATTATGTATTAGATGCAGGCTCTATTATTAGCGCGGAACAAGCTGAACGTAGAGTTCTTATATTAGAAAACCCTAATATGAGAGGAGAGAGTAAGATCACCGATACACTTTATGCAGGGCTTCAATTAATTCTTCCTGGAGAAATTGCCCCCAGTCATAGACATACTCAATCTGCACTTAGATTTGTAATGCATGGGAATGGGGCCTATACAGCAGTAGATGGAGAAAAAACTATTATGCGTCCCGGAGATTTTATAATTACTCCATCTTGGACATGGCATGACCATGGCAATGATTCTAATGAACCTATGATTTGGTTAGATGGATTAGATATTCCAATGGTAAATCACTTTTCCGCAAGCTTTGCAGAAAAATTAGATGAAAATACTCAAGAATTAAATAAACTAGAAGGAGACTCTCTAGCTAGATATGGTTCAGGACTTTTACCTGTAGACCATAAGTTATTTGAAAATCGTGCTTCTCCTGTTTTTTCTTATCCATATGACAGAACAAAAGAAGCACTAGACAAAATGAAAAGAACTGATGAATGGGATAAATGCCACGGCCTTAGATTAAAATATGTAAACCCTTCTAATGGAGGGCATGCTATTCCTACTATGGCTACATTTATGCAATTAATTCCAAAATCTTTCTCTGGAAACTCTTATAGAAGTACAGATGGCACTATATACACTGTAGTAGAAGGTAAAGGCAAAACTAAAATTAATAATCAAGAATTTTCATGGGCAAAAGGAGATATATTTGTAGTACCTCCTTGGGCAAAAATTAGTCATGAAACTATAGATGAATCAATTTTATTTTCCTTTTCAGATAGACCTGTTCAAGAATTTTTAGGTTTATTTAGAGAAAAAATTTATAAATAAAAATTGGATATGACCTTAATTTCATTAAATAAAATATCAACTCTTACTTCTGATATTTGTAAAATTAAATGGTTTGCTAATGTAGGAAAAGAAATTGATCATAACCTTAACGATAACATTGAGCACTATTGTCAAGCACTAGCTCTTGATACTAAAACAAAACAAGTAAATAATTGGCAAGAGGCTATTGAAATTATTAACGATAAGGATTGGAATAAGGTGGCTTGGGAAAAGGAAGAAAAAGAAAAAGAAAATTTACTAAATATCTTATTGAAAAATAAAAATGAAAAAGAAGTTTTATGTTATTTGCAAGCATTAACAGAAGAATCAACAAAAATAACTGATGCTTTATCTATTGAAGGTTTAGATAAAAATGATGTACAATTTCAATATTATTCAAAAGTAGCTGCTGGCTCTGCAGCTATATCTTGTTACCAAGCTGCATTAGCTTTGGCTACTAACCAATTAAGCAGTCATATTTTTATTTCTAAGTATGAAATATTTAAATCCGGACATTGGCCACTAGTAATAAAAAATAATATATTTAACATATTTTAATTAAGAAATAAAATTATAATGAACATTAATATATATGATCAAATTGAACGTAACGCTATTAATAATGATTATATAAATAATACCGCAATCACTCAAATACTGCCTTCTAATACAATTAAAACTATATCTTATAAAGGCTTGTTTGAACTCAGTGAAAAAGTGAGTCAATTACTTTTAAATATAGGAATTAAGCAAAAAGAAAAAATATACATAAGTAGCAAGGATAGCATAAATTTTGTATCTACTTTTTTAGGAGCACTAAAAGTTGGAATAGTGCCTATACCAGGTAATCCTGAACTATCTGATAAACAAATGCTATATATACTTCATGATAGCTCACCAAAAGTAATATTAAATGATGCCCTTTTAAACAAAAATAAAATTAAATTTGTATGTTCAATTTATACAAATAAAAATTGGCAAAAACTTTTATCTGAAATTAAATATAAAAAAATTAAAACTAAAATTTCTAAGAACGGCCAAGTTGCTTTTTTAATTTACTCATCTGGAACTACAGGTCACCCTAAGGCCATAATTCACCAACATGGAGTTATTAAAAATACTTACTTTCTTCATAAAGAAATATTAAAGTTACAAACTCAAGATAAAATTTATACAACCTCTAGATTATTTTTTGCTTATGCTCTAGGTAATAATTTTTTTGCCCCTTTGCTAATAGGATTAAATACAATTTTCAATGATAATTTATTAGATAACCCTAACCTTACATATATAATAAAAAAATTTAACCCTATAGCTATTTTTAGTGTTCCCACGGTATACAGACGACTTCTACAGGATAGTAATACAGATTTAAAATTGTTATCTACTATAAAATATTTTATTTCAGCAGGAGAAAGAATTCCTGAGAAACTTTATATTGAATGGGAAAATAAAGTTCATTCTCCACTCCTAAATTGTTATGGTACCACCGAAACTTTAGCTATTGTTATTGCCACTAAACCTAGTAATTCAAAGTTAGGAAGCACAGGAGAGCCGATTAAAAATATAAGCACAAAATTAATAAATGAAGATGGAGCAATATCTAAGACAAAAGGTATCCTGCATATTAAAAATTCAACATTTTCTAAATCATATCTAAATAATGAGATAAAAACCAATAACACTTTCAATAATGGCTGGATTAGAACTGGAGACATCTGGTCTATAAAAGATCAACATTGGTATTATCACGGAAGAGAAGATGATCTAATAAAAGTTGCTGGGAAATGGGTAAACCCTAAAGAAATTGAAGATAGAGTATCTAATATTAATAATATAATTGACTCATTTTGTATTGCTTTCCAAACCAAGGAGGAGACTCTTCGACTTGCTTTATTATTACATATTAATAAAGAAGGAAAAGAAAATATAATTACTGAGCAAGTTAAAAGAAAGTTAGATAAATTACCCAAGTATAAAAAACCTTACATAGTTAGATTTTTAAATAAACTTCCGCAAACCGCTACTGGTAAAATTAAGAGAAATGATTTACAAAAGTTTATTAAGGAAATAAATGTATGAATACAAAGAAAATAATAATATATAAATTAAAAGTAGAGTGGGGAGATTGTGATCCATACGGAATAGTATTTTATCCTAATTTTTATAAATGGATGGATAATTCACAATGGAACTATTTTAAAAAAATAAACCAATCTATTTCTAAATTAGAAAAACTCTATAACATTAAAGGCTTACCTTTACTTCATACCGAAGCAAAATTTTTATCTGCCTGTTTTAGAGAAGATCTTTTGAATGTCGAAACTAGCTTAGTAAAAATTACTAATTCAACAATAAAACTCCAACATATTATTAAAAGAAAAAATGAAATAGTCTGTGCTGGAGCAGAAATAAGAGTTTGGGCAGAAGAGAGTGAAGGAAAAATTACTACAAAAGCCATTCCCAGCGAAATGAAAAAAGTATTTAAAAAATTTATAATAAAAGAAAAAATAATTTAAATATTTATTTGAAACTATTAAATAAATAAATAGCCGTAGCCAAATCAGATAAAGCATGACCCACTGATTTATAAATTGTTATATTATTTTTAAGGTTTCTATTTACCTTATTTCCATTAATTAATTGCTTTATATCTAACTTAATATCATTTTTTTTAACGTATCCTAATTTTATAGAATTAATTAAGTCACCTGCCTCAAACAATGCTGCCTCTTTATCATCAACATATATTTGGCCTAGAGAAAACCCATGAGGATCTAATTCAGCCATATACTTTGTATGAGATCCTACTAGGTCTATATGTACATTTTTATCTAACCATTCACCTTTAATAAATTCTTTTTTAGCAGAAGTTACACTAGTTATTATGTCAACGAACCCACATGCCTCTTCAAGACAATTTACAGCTTGCACTTTATATTTACTATTTTTATAAGATTTTACTATATTTTTTACTTTATTAGCATTTCGTCCCCAAATGAAAACTTCCTCTATTGGTCTTACCGCACAATGAGCATTAATCATATATGGAACTAATGCTCCTGTTCCACAGACTAATAACTTTTTACTATCTTTACTTGATAGAAATTTTGAAGCAATAGCACTCATTGCTGAAGTTCTCTGTTTAGTTATTTCTGTTCCATCAATGATTGCTTTAATATCACCATACTTAGATTCATATAATATATATATAGCTTTAACCCGAGGACGGTCTTCAGTAGGATTGTTTTCAAATACATTAAGTACTTTGACTCCATAATATCCTTGTCTTGAAAAAGCTGGCATCAGCATCATTTGATCTGAGCTTCTTTTAGGATTAATATTATAAACTTGTCTTAATGGAACATTATATTCATTTTTATAAATATTTTCTATTTCACATATTAAACTATTTAGCTTAATATTTTTTTTTATCATTTGTGCAGAAATAAATTCCATAAAATTTTCCAATAAAATAGATATTAAAGTATATTTATAATTTATAAAAATTTTGTTACTATAATATATCTTAACATAAAGAGAAAATAGATGGTTAAATTAGATAAAATATATACAAGAGGTGGCGACAAAGGAGAAACTTCTCTTGGTAATGGAGAACGAGTTCTTAAAAATTCTATAAGAATTGATGCCTTTGGAACAGTTGATGAAACTAATTCAATTTTAGGTATAGCAATTATTAATCTTAAATCTCCATTAAAAGAAATGATTTTTAGAATTCAAAACGACCTTTTTGACCTAGGCGCTGATTTATGTGTTCCAGAAAATGATTCTTTAGATTATGAACCACTTAGAATTACGCAAATTCAAGTAGATAGATTAGAAAAAGAAATAGATGAAATGAATAGTAATTTAACTCCATTACAATCATTTATATTACCGGGTGGTTCTTCAGAGTCTGCTTATTTACATTTAGCCAGAACCAGTGCAAGAAAAGCAGAAAGACTTATTATAGCTTTAAGTCAGAAAGAAAAAATTAATCCTGTTTCAATTAAATATATTAACAGACTATCAGATCATTTATTTGTTATCGCCAGACTTGTTAATAAAAATAAAAATCAAGACGATATATTATGGGTTCCAGGAAAAAGTAGAAAATAATAAATTAATCTTATTCTTGAGTATGTAGTCTCTTTATGATTATAATTAATACTCACAAAATAAAATATTTATAGAAAGGGTCAAAATGCCTATTATTAATAGAATTTCTGAGTATCATAGTAAAATGATAGAATGGAGACAAGATATTCACAGTCATCCTGAACTTGCTTATCAAGAAAAAAGAACAGCTAGCAAAGTAGCAAGTCTCCTTAAAGAATTTGGGGTGGATGAAATCCATGAGGGTATAGGAGGAACAGGAGTCGTTGGTGTTATTAAAAATGGTAATGGCCCTATGGTAGGATTAAGAGCAGATATGGATGCTTTGCCTATAACGGAAGCTAATCAATGTGATCACGCTTCAACACATGAAGGAGTAATGCATGCCTGCGGGCATGACGGACATACCACCATGTTACTAGGTGCTGCGCGTTACTTATCCGAAACAAGAAACTTTAGTGGGCAGGTTGTATTAATATTTCAACCAGCAGAAGAAGGTTTTGCAGGAGCAAAAGCGATGATAGAAGATGGATTATTTGAGAAGTTTCCTGTAGATTCTATATATGGTATGCATAATATGCCAGGCGTTTCTCTTGGGAATTTAGATGTAGGCCCTGGTCCACGAATGGCAGCAGCGGATAATTTTGAAATTAAAATTAATGGTAAAGGTGCTCATGGCGCTATGCCAAATGAATCAATTGATCCCATAGTTTGTGGTTCAGCAGTTGTTCAAGCTCTTCAATCTCTTGTTTCTAGAAACTCTGATCCTAAAAAAACTCTAGTGGTATCGGTAACACAATTTAATTCTGGGCATGCAAATAATGTTATACCTGATTTTGCAGATCTAGCAGGAACTATTCGATATTTTGATAAATCTACTGGAGATTTTATTAGAAAAAAATTTCCTAAAATAGTGAATGATATATGTGAAGCTTTTGGAGCTAAGGCCGAAATAAAATATAATATAGGGTATCCTCCTACTATTAATGATACTGAGGCAGCTAAATTTGCTCTAGAAACTGCTAAAGAAATTGCCGGAACAAAAGCTTCCGATAGTCAAGAACCTATGATGGGTTCAGAAGACTTTTCCTATTTTTTACAAGAAAAACCAGGAGCATATGCTTGGATAGGCAATGGTAGTTCCGCATCTCTTCATAATCCATCATATGATTTTAATGATGAAATATTGCCTATAGGAGCATCGTTTCTATCTAGGATTGCAGAAAAAACATTAGGTAAAAATTAATTTAATACTATTTGGAGACTTAAATGTTAAATCATTTTTCAATACCTCATAAATCCTTTAATGGGCCAGTATTAATTACAGGAGCTGGAGGTTGCATAGGCGCATGGACAATGGCTATGCTTTTAAAAGAAAACATAGAAGTAATAGCATGTGACTTAACTAATAATAAAAAAAGGCCAGAGTTACTTATAGATGACAGCGTGCTATCTAAAGTTCCTTGGATTGAAGGAGATATTTCTGATACGGAGAGTGTATTTAGTACAGTGGAGAAATATAATCCTGAGTCAATAATTCACCTTGCTGCATTACAAGTACCTTTTTGTGCTGCCGATCCAACTGCTGGAGCAAAAGTGAATGTAGTAGGAACAGTAAATATTATGGAAGCGGCTAAACAAAACTCTATAAAAAGAATTGCACATGCAAGCTCCATGGCAGCACACTCATTTTTACCGGGATCAGATTCTTTAAAAACACTCTATGGTGCTTACAAAATGTGTGATGAACAAATTTCAGAAGTATATTGGCAAGACCATAAAGTACCAAGTGTATGCCTTAGACCAGCTATAGTTAATGGTGTAGGAAGAGACCAAGGCATGACTTCAAAACAAACTGTAGCTATGCTTGCAGCTGCACTTGGACAGCCATATGATATACCTTATAAAGGGAATGTTTCTCATTTATCAGCCGCCGAAGTTGCTTCAGCCTTTATTCATAGTGTATCTTATGATGGAGATGGTGCTTTCGTTTTTGATATATTTGGCGAAAGTGTAAATATTAATGATACAATAAAAATGATAAAAGATGTTAAACCTGCTGCAGAGATTACATCTTCAGGTTCTGAAATGCCATTTCCTAGTATATTATCAGACATACCACTTAGAGAACATCTTAAAAAAAGAATTTCTGATTATGGATGTATTGATACAAAAACAATGATTAATGAAACGATAAAAGCTTTTGAAGTTTTAATACAAGCCGGAAAAATAGATAATAATTACCTTAAATAGAGGAAATATTTAGATGTCTTGGAAGAATGAAGTTAGTGAAATAAAGAAACGCCTTCGTCTCATTCAGCAAATGGGTGGAAAAGAAAAAATCAAAAGGCAACATGATGCTGGGAGAACAACTGTAAGAGAAAGAATACTCTCTTTACTAGATGAAAATAGTTTCAAAGAAATAGGAAGTCTAACGGGGTCTAGTGAATACGATAAAGAAGGTAATTTAAAAGGTTTGGTAGCTTCAAATTCAGTGATAGGTCATGGAAGAATTAACGATGCGCCCGTTGTTATTTATGGAGATGATTTTACTGTAAGAGGAGGAGCTGCAGATGCCGCGATATGGGAAAAATCAGTAGCAGCAGAACGCTTCGCTAATGAATATAGAATTCCATTAATCAGGCTTATTGAAGGTACTGGTGGCGGCGGTTCTGTAAAATCTATTGAAATGGATGGTTACACATACGTGCCTGCTAATCCTGGATGGGACTGGGTAGTGAGCAACATGGCTACAATTCCGGTAGTTTCTTTAGGATTAGGTCCTGTGGCTGGATTAGGTGCGGCGAGATTAGTCAGTAGCCATTATTCTGTAATAATAAAAAAAGTAAGCCAAGTATTTGTAGCTGGCCCTCCCGTTGTAAATAGATTAGGAGAAACCGTGACAAAAGAATCTCTAGGAGGAAGCGACATTCATGGAAAAAACGGTGTAATTGATGATGTAGCTAATAACGAAGCTGAAGCGTTAGCTATGGCTAAAAAGTTTTTAAGTTATCTTCCTTCATCAACTTTTGAACTTGCACAACAAACAAAAAATAATGACCCTATAGACAGAAAAGATGAATGGCTAATAGAAGCAATTCCTAAAAATAGACGACTAAGTTATGAAATTCGTCCAATAATTAATACTTTAGTTGATAAAGATTCATTTTTTGAAATTGGAAAAAACTGGGGAACTTCTTCAGTATCAGGGTTAGCAAGATTAGATGGTTGGCCAGTTGTAATTTTAGCTAATGATCCTCAAGTTTATGGAGGCGGGTGGACAGCAGACGCCGCTCAAAAAATAATTCGAATATTAGAATTAGCTGAAACTTTTCATTTACCAGTAGTTCATTTAGTAGATAATCCCGGGTTTTTAGTTGGTACACATGGAGAAAAAGCAGGAACTATTAGGCATGGAGCAAGAGCTTTAGCGGCTATATATCAACTTAATATTCCTGTTTGCTCTATAATTCTAAGAAAAGCATTTGGAGTTGCAGGAGCTGCCCATATGAACCATACAAAACATAAATATAGATTTGCCTGGCCATCTGGAGACTGGGGCTCACTTCCTTTAGAAGGAGGAATAGAGGCAGCATATAAATCTGATTTATTAAAATCAGATGATCCTGATAAACTTTTTAAGGAAATTGAAAAAAAGTTAAATCATGTAAGATCTCCATTCAGAACTGCTGAGAAGTTTTCAGTAGAAGATATTATTGATCCTAGAGATACAAGAAAAGAGTTATGTTATTGGATAAACCTTGCCGTAAAAATTAGAAAAGCCGGCCCTGTATCTTTTGGAATGAGACCTTAGAAAAATTATCCTTATTTATTAGTTATTTCATATTTTACTAAGTCTAAATCATAACAGCAGTCAGTATCTAACCAATTAGCACTGCAAACTCCTTCATTACATGTAACTTCCGCTCTAAACCTAGTGCCATTTATAACTTTTCTTCTTTCAGTATCTACACCAATTTCTCCAGCTGTACCATGCCCGGAGTCAGACCTGTAACATGCTAAAAATCTTTCATAACCAAAAACATTATATACTAATATATTTTTACTTAATTCACTTTTATCTGAAACAAATTCACCGTGCCAATTAGATAGCATACAGCTAAAAAGTTCAGATGAAGAGTCCTTAATTCTATTTTCTTGTGCAGTTTCAATAGCCTTTTTAAGCATACATTCCTGATCATCTGTACAATCATCTGCAAAAGCATTAGTATTTATAAAAATACAAAAGAATATTATGTTAAAAGCATATAGAAATTTTTTCATTTTTCCTCCCAATAAAGTAGTGACCTAAATAAAATATTATTTATCGATTAAATGTTCATAACAATTCAAATAATGGTATCGTTTAGAATTTATATTTAAAGCTTCTAAATTGTTTTTTTTCTTTTGCTCAAAGCTATTTTTTTTATCTGGATCAACTCTTTCTTTTTGTGACAAGTTATTCCAATAAATTTCAAAATTTCTATTTATTTTAAAATGCATTATTGTGTTTCGTTCAGCCCATTTACATACATCCACTATTGTAGAACCATCAATTTTAACTTCATAATTATCCTCAGCATGAACAGCAAATGAAATGAATATAAATAAAACAAAAACCCTCATATATATCCTCAAAATAAATTTGTTAAAAATTCTTTAATACAAATATAATAATTAAAAAACAAAAACCCATACATAATAAAGACCTACATTTCCCCCAACTACTAATGCAGAGGCTAAAAATATTCTTAATAACCATATCCCAATCTTTTTTAACATCGTGGTCTCCTATTTATTATTATTGGCAATATAGTTAATTTATTTCATTATTGCATTAAATATATATTAAATAAAAGTTAATTCATAAAATCTTCATAAATTCTCAAGCCTATATAAATATCTCTCATCTATAACTATAATGGTTAGTTGTTATAATTAACCCCCTTAAGGACTTAGGAGCATGTATATAGTTGTTTATTGATATTCCTTCCCCAAAGCATGCTCTTAGGTCTTTACCAAAAGAAAAGGAATCTCTATGAAAAACTCTCTCATCCTACTACCCTTACTTTTAATACTAGCAATCGTAATATTTTTTATTCTTATGTCCCAAGCAATTACTAAAGAGACAGAAAATACTATTTTAAATAAAAATTCTTTTGTAGAAGAACGCATTGATGACATATGGACAATAGAAGAAGGCATGTTGGGTGCTTCTGAGTTACTAATTTCTATTAATGGAAAGGTCGTTCATGGTGATAGAATGCGTTATCGTTTAATGGATGACTGTGAAACTATTAATGTTTTAACACAGTTTTCAACAATGAAAAAAAACCCAAAGACTGAAAGAATTAGTCAACTTTATATCAGTGCAAAATATATTGATGAAGATATTCAAGTAATAGTTCCTTTTGTAAATAAGATGCCTTGGAAAGAAATTGCAGACGTAGATATAGAAATGTGGGTATTTTGGGTTGATTTAGGATGGTATACAATTGATAAAATAAAAGAATACCATAAAAATATTGATGAAATTACATTATCCATTAAGCACGATGCACTCTTTAAAGCTGATAACTATTTAGATAATAAAAGTAATTCCTGGAGCACAAATGGTATGCATGAGGCTATAGATAGAGCGGTAAATATATGTAAATTAAGAGCTCCAAAACACAATGAAGCAATATTACAATCATAAAAGAGTATAGATTTAATGATAAAATAGTAGAGAAATAACCCCATTTCCTACCCATTTTCATCCTAAATTATAAGATAATATCAAGCTTAAAGCTACAGCGTTCACAAAAATAGATTTCTAAATTTTTAGGATTGTCTTCTATAAAGGATTCTGAAAGATACAAGATATATGGTGCCCAAAGATGGAATTGAACCAACGACACAGCGATTTTCAGTCGCTTGCTCTACCAACTGAGCTATTTGGGCTCCATATATATGA
>JAURCJ010000024.1 GCA_030828505.1 Alphaproteobacteria bacterium
ATATGACACAATAATAATAATAATGTCACTTTTCAGCTTATTGTGAACGCTTTTTTTTCATAAAGCAAAGAAAATATATAATTTATAATTAATTATAGATAATTAATATATTCTATTTGTTGCGAGTTATTCAATATAAGAATAAATTTGATTTTTCTTTTACAATAAGCTTTTAAATAATTTATGTTCTTATGTTGTTAAAAGATAAAAAAATATTAATCACTGGTTTGGCTAATAAATACTCGATTGCGTCTGGTATTGCTGAAGCAATGCATAGAGAAGGAGCAGAGCTAGCCTTTACTTATCAAAACGAAAGATTGCTCAAAAATTTGAAGCCTTTAGCTAACGAATTTGGTTCAGATATATTAATTGAGTGTGATGTTTCTAGTGATGATTCTATTGAGAAATCCTTTGAAGAGCTAAAAACTTATTGGGATTCTTTTGATGGGTTTGTTCATTCAATTGGATTTGCACCTGCAGATCAATTAACAGGTAATTTTGTAGATGTTACAACTAGAGAAGGTTTCAAAATAGCTCATGATATAAGCTCATACAGCTTTACAGCATTGGCAAAGGCATCAAAAAATATGTTAAATGACAGCTCTGCCCTTCTGACATTAACTTACTTGGGAGCTATGCAAACTATGCCTAATTACAATGTCATGGGTTTAGCTAAAGCTAGCTTGGAAGCAAATACAAGATTTCTTGCAGCATCACTGGGTGCAGAGAATATAAGAGTTAATGCTATATCAGCTGGACCAATTAAAACTCTTGCTGCTTCAGGGGTTAAAAATTTTAGAAAGATGCTTTCTCAGCATTCATCACGCGCACCTCTTGGCAGAACCGTAACAACTGAAGAAGTTGGCAATGTAGCTGCATTCTTATGTTCAGACTATGCAAGCGGTGTGACTGGGGAGATAACTTATGTAGACGCGGGCTTTAATACTGCAGCCATGCCTCTTCATGAACTTTCTGAAGATTGATTTTGAGCTTATATAATAAATATATTTTACCTAAAGTTCTAAATTGTACATGCGGATCAAAACCCATAAATTATCAAAGAGCTAAAATAGTTCCATTAGCCGAAGGTGTTGTTTTAGACATCGGTATTGGTTCTGGTCTAAATATACCTTTTTACAATAAATCTAAAATCAAATACTTGTATGGTTTAGATCCATCAAAAGAGCTCATAGAGATGGCCAAACCTTTGGCTAAAAAAAATCAAATAGAAATTGAGTTTTTAAAATGTGGAGCTGAGAAAATACCATTGTCTGATAATTCTATTGATACTGTCTTGATTACCTACACTATGTGCACTATTCCAGATGTTAGTTTATCTAATTCTGAAATAATGAGGGTATTAAAAGATAATGGTAAATTACTTTTTTGTGAACACGGGTTAGCGCCAGACGCAAATATTGCTAAATGGCAAAAAAGAATTAATCCTTTTTGGGGAAAAATAGCTGGAGGCTGTAATCTAGACAGAAATATACCTAAATTAATTACTTCATCTGGTTTCAAGATCTCTAATATGGAAGAAATGTATCTTCCCAGTACTCCTAAATTTGCAGGCTACAACTATTGGGGAGTAGCAGAAAAAATAAATATTAATTTAAATACCTAAGGGGAAATAATGTATAAGAAATATAATTTACTCATTTTGATGTTTTCGAGCATCTTTACTTTAAATATCTATTCATCATCTATTGAAGAAATGATTCTTGAGGATAAAGATCGTTTTTCAGATGTAGCGTTAAGGATATGGGATCATGCTGAAATGGGTTATCAAGAAATTAAAAGTTCGAATTTACTTGCAACTGAATTAGAAAAAGAAGGATTTAAAATAACAAGAAATGTTGCAGGCATACCAACTGCCTTTATTGCAGAATATGGATCTAACGGACCAATTATTGGAATATTGGGTGAGTTTGACGCTTTACCTGGTCTAGCACAATCAACATCTCCATTTAAAGAAATTATTAATAACGGAACTGGTGCTGGTCATGCATGTGGTCATCATTTATTTGGTGCAGCTTCAGCTTGGGCTGCTGTTTCTATAAAAAAATGGTTGGAAACTAATGGCATAGA
>JAURCJ010000020.1 GCA_030828505.1 Alphaproteobacteria bacterium
AAATATATTAGTGATGTGATAAATACCGTCCGAAGATGGGATTTATAATAAATAACTTCTGACATTCTCTATTATTTTTGTAATAATCATGTATATTGATTTTTGTCAATAGGAGGAATATATAATGAGTGTGACAATCACTTCTACAATAATTTTTGAAAATCCTACAACTATAGAAAGTATTAATGCTCGGTGGGAGGCTAACCCAGCTGATATTATAGCAGGTTGTACAAGTCATACTGCTACTTCTTTAAATGCAGATAATACTGAATGGCAGTTTGTCAGAGTATGGGAGACGTTTGATCAACACGTAGCCTATAGAAATTATTGTATACAACAACGTCTAGATGGAGAGTCGCCTCCAACTGTTGGTAGTTCATTAGTAAGTATAGTAGAAAATTAAAGTAGGGTGCTTTGTCTGAATATATAAAAAAAGAAAGAGACAATATGTATGAGGGGTTTGAACGTAGAATGTCTAATCAAGACCCTTTTTCTTCTCTTATGTTAATTGATTTTATGGTAACTGAATTGTGTAATAGGACATGTGAATTTTGTCCTAGACACGATGATGCTATATATCCTAATTTAAATTTACATATGGATTTTGACTTATTCAAAAAAATAATTTTAGATTTATCAAAGTTACAATACCAAAATAGATTACTATATTGTGGCTTTGGAGAATCTTTGTTATATAAGCACATTTTTGATTCTATTTCTTTTATTAAAGATAATATGCCTTGGCAACAGAATATTCATTTAGTATCTAATGGGGACAGAGTAAATAAAAATACAATAAAAGAATTATTTTTAGCTGGTTTAAATAAAATTTATATTAGTTTATATGACGGTGAAGAACAAATAGATTATTTTAATAATCTTTTTTATGAATTAGGTATAGAAGAAGATAAGTATTTACTTCAAAAATATTATAAAAGTAAAGAAGAAAATTATGGGTTTATTCATCTATCTAATAGAAGTGGTAAATTATTTTCAAGTAACTATAATGGTGGTTGTAATACCCCTTTTTATGCTTTGAGTATAAATTATGACGGAAAAACATTGCTTTGTTCTCATGATTGGGATAAATCTGTAGTAACTGGTGATTTAAATAATCAATCTATATATGATATTTGGGTTAATTCTCCTGAGTTAAAAAAATATAGAAAAATGTTATTATCTTCAAGAGAAATATCTCCCTGTAAAAACTGTAATATTATTGGCACTTTGTATGGTAATAAATCTAAAGAAGTACTATGCAAGCATTTTTAGTTGATGTTCCTATACGTAAATTATCCCCAGTTTATGCTAGCCCTGATGATTATTTTAATCCTATTCCTAGAGTAGATTATTATAAAGATTTTGTTATTAAAGAAACTCACTTTGGAATTACTTATCAATCTGTACTACATAATTACTATGCTAAGAATTTATCGTTTTTAACTTTTGGGTATATGGTAATTGATATATTACATAATAAAATAACACATCCTATTAGTGTATACATTAATACAGATGGAAAATTAGAGTGTCATCCTGGCGTTTCTAGGGTCAGGGCTTTAAATTTTTTAGGCATAGAGACGGTAAAAGGAATTATGTTTAATAATGTTCCAGATTACGTAAAAATAATAGATGAAGTTGAAATACCTAACTCTCAAGTAATAGAAAAATCACAACATTTTGAGTATTTGCCCACGGATCATTATTTAGATAGTAATAATTATCATAAGTGTGCATATACAGACTCCCTTATATTTTCAAAACATAAATTATTTTTAGCAAGATTTTATGCTAATCTTAATTCTATTAATATAACTACAAGTAATGATATAAAAATAAAATCTTTTTATACTCCTGGAAAAAAAGAATTATTGAATAATTTTTGGAATATAGGGCACGATTTTAATACTAAATCATTAGTTGAAATAAAAATAAATAATAATACTTCTGATTTAGATATTATTGTTAAAGAAAACGTACAATATAATATATTAGAATTACTTCTATTTATAGTAGAAGACTATAAAACATATAAAACAGAAGATGATAAAATTATTATGATTAATAATAATTCTAATTCAGATAATGTTTTAATATTACCTAAACATTATTCTGATAGTAATTATTTAGGGGCTAAAAGATTAAGAAGGACACCTACCAATGACTAATTTTGAAAAAGTAAAAGAATTTATGTCTTCTTTTGGACAAGAAGTAAAAGATAGTCCCAAACTTGCAGAACACGAAACTGCAATGTTAAGACTCAAACTAATACTAGAAGAATATGAGGAACTTGAAGATGCGGTTACAGAAAAACATCTAGTCGGAATCGCCGATGCTCTGACTGATATTCTTTATGTTACCTATGGAGCAGGGGCTGCCTACGGAATTGATCTTGACAAATGTTTCGAAGAAGTTCATAATAGTAATATGAGTAAAATAGGTGAAGATGGAAACCCTATTTACCGTGAAGACGGTAAGGTTATGAAAGGTCCTAACTACTGGCAACCTAATTTAGAACAATTTATTAAATGAGGTTAAAATGGAGTATGAAGAAGAGCTTCTCAAGAAAATTGAAGCCTTATATAAGAAATCTTTAGAAGTAAAAAATGTTACAGACGAAGAAACTAAAAAGAATCTTTTGTCTGATATAAAGTATATAGCTTTATTAATTAGTAGAGGTATACATTGAAAAAAATAATTATAAGTATTTTAGTTTTAGGAGGGATTTTATATCCCTCTTTTTCGACTAAAGCAGATGAAGATGCAGCAGCTTGTTTAGCGGAAAATATATATCATGAAGCTAGAGGAGAAAGCACTTTAGGAAAAATAGCTGTTGGATTGGTAACAATAAACAGAGTACGAGACGCTAGATGGCCTAGTAATATTTGTTCTGT
>JAURCJ010000010.1 GCA_030828505.1 Alphaproteobacteria bacterium
AATAGATAATCCTCAATCAGAACAAATGTGTCAATCGCAGATGATTGTCTGTATAAATCAATGTAGATAATTAAGGAGTAAAATAATGAATAAAGAGCATATAGTTATAACAGGAATGGCCAGAACTCCTATGGGAAGTTTCCAGGGAAGTTTGTCTACTGAAAAGGCTCCGGATTTAGGTAGTATTGCTATAAAAGGAGCAATTAAAAAAGCTAACATTAAACCTGAAGATATAGACGATGTAGTAATGGGATGTGTTCTTCCGGCTGGAATGGGGCAAGCTCCAGCTAGGCAGGCAGCAATCGGTGCAGGAATACCTAATACTGCAGGAGCGACTACTATTAACAAGATGTGTGGTTCTGGAATGAGGGCAGCCATGATTGCCAATGATCAATTATTGGCTGGGTCTAGTTTAATTTCTTTAGCCGGTGGAATAGAAAGTATGTCTAATGCTCCTTACATTCTTCCTAAAGTAAGAGACGGATTAAGAATGGGGCATGGACAAGTACAAGACCATATGTTTATTGATGGATTAGAAGATGCCTATGAACCGGGAAGATTAATGGGTTCGTATGCAGAAGCTACCGCAGAGGCGTATCAATTTACTAGAGAAGAACAAGATAATTTTGCTATAAGGTCTTTACAAAGAGCTAAGAAAGCTAATGAAGATGGCTCTTTTGAGGAAGAAATGGTGCCTATTACTATTAAAACAAGAAAAGGCTCAGTAGAAATTACTAAAGACGAGCAACCTTTTAAGGCGGATATTAATAAAATACCTAATTTAAGGCCCGCTTTTAGTAAAGATGGTACAGTTACGGCAGCAAATTCGTCATCTATATCTGATGGGGCTGCTGCTTTAGTTATGATGACTATGCAAGAAGCAGAAAAAAAGGATTCTAAACCATTAGCTAAAATTATTGCTCACGCAACAAATAGTCATGATCCCGCTTGGTTTACGACTGCTCCAATTGGGGCAATTAAGAAAGTTTTAGATAAAGCAGAGTGGGATATAAAAGATGTTGGGTTATTTGAAATAAATGAAGCTTTTGCTGTTGTACCTATGGCTGCAATGAAAGATTTAAGTATTTCACCAGATATTGTAAATATTCATGGTGGAGCATGCGCGTTAGGTCATCCTGTAGGAACTTCAGGTGCAAGAATTATGGCTACTTTAATTTCTGCAATGCATAAATATAAAGTTGATAAAGGCATAGCTTCTTTATGCATTGGTGGTGGAGAAGCTACGGCTATTGCATTAGAACGTTGCTAAATTTTAGGAATTTTTAAATGGATACTCTTAAAAGTAATATAAATACTGGGTCTAAAGAATTTTTAGAAAATTCTAAAGCTATGGAATCTCTTGTTGCGGATCTTAAAAAGAAAATAGCTTTTTCGCAAATGGGCGGAGGAAAAGAAGCTATAGAAAGACACATATCCAGAGGTAAACTTTTGCCAAGAGAAAGAATAAATTATTTAATAGACCCAGGTTCTCCATTTTTAGAATTTTCATCTTTAGCTGCATATGGTCATTATAATGATGAAGCTCCTGGATCAGGACTTATAACCGGTATAGGAAGAGTATCCGGTCGTGAGTGTGTCTTAATTGTTAATGATGCTACAGTTAAAGGGGGTACTTATTATCCTATCACTGTTAAGAAACAACTAAGAGCTCAGGATATTGCTTTAGAAAACCATTTACCGTGTATTTATTTAGTGGACTCTGGAGGTGCAAATTTACCTAATCAAAGCGAGATGTTTGCTGATAAAGAAGGGTTTGGTAGAACTTTTTATAATCAGTCTAACATGTCTGCGCTGGGTATTCCCCAAATAGCTATAGTAATGGGTTCATGTACCGCTGGCGGAGCATATGTTCCAGCTATGAGTGATGAGGCTATAATTGTTAAAAATCAAGGAACAATATTTTTAGGCGGGCCTCCTCTTGTTAAAGCAGCTACAGGGGAAGTGGTAAGTGCTGAAGATTTAGGGGGAGGAGAATTACACAGTAAAAAAAGTGGTGTTACTGATCACTTAGCAGAAAATGATAAACATGCATTAAAAATAGCAAGAGATATAGTGTCTACATTCAAAGAGAAAAATAATAAAGTTACTAGCTTAGATCAACCAGAAGAACCAAAATATGATTTAAAAAGCATATATGGTGTAATTCCAAAATCTTTATCAATTCCTTATGACGTAAGAGAGATTATAGCAAGAATAGTTGATGGAAGTAAATTTTTAGAATTTAAAAAATTATATGGACCTACTTTGGTGACAGGTTTCGCTAAAATTATGGGTTTTACGGTTGGCATAGTTGCAAATAATGGAATTTTATTCTCTGAGAGTTCCCAGAAAGGAGCACATTTTATTGAATTGTGCGGTCAACGAAAAATACCGCTTATTTTTCTGCAAAATATTTCTGGCTTTATGGTAGGAAAAAAATATGAAGAAGGTGGTATTGCGAAAGATGGGGCTAAGTTAGTTACAGCAGTATCAACCGTTAATGTTCCAAAATTTACAGTTATAATTGGAGGTTCATTTGGTGCTGGAAATTATGGTATGTGTGGAAGAGCATTTAGCCCTAGATTTATGTGGGCTTGGCCTAACTCTAGAATATCTGTTATGGGGGGAGAACAGGCTGCAAATGTTTTAGCAACCGTTAAAAAAGATGTTAACGCCAGAAGAAAAATAAAATGGTCTAAAAAGGAAGAAAATATATTTAAAACTAAAATTTTAGATCAATATGAAACTGAAGGTAGTCCATATTTTGCTTCTTCGCGAATATGGGATGATGGAATTATTGATCCTGCTGATACTCGCTTTGTTTTAGGTTTATCAATATCGGCTGCATATAATAAACCTATAGAAGAGACAAAATTTGGTCTATTTAGGATGTAACATATGAAAAACTTAATAAGTAAATTAGATGATAGAGGTGTTTATTATTTAACTCTTAACAGACCTAATGTTATGAATGCTTTTGATGAAAATTTAATTGAAGAATTAGATAATGTCTTGTCGGATATATCCAATAATCAAAAAATAAGAGTACTTGTTTTAACTGGAGAAGGAAAAGCATTTTCAGCTGGAGGAGATTTAGATTGGATGAAAAGAATGGCCAATTTAAGCTATGAAGAAAACCATAAAGATGCAATGAAGTTAGCGGTTATGCTAAAAAAGTTAGATAAATTACCTTTTCCTACTATAGCTGCTGTTAACGGCGCGGCTTTTGGAGGAGGGGTGGGATTAGTATCCGCTTGTGATATTGCTATAGGTAATGAATATGCAAAATTTTCTCTTTCTGAAGTAAGGTTAGGGTTAATTCCTGCAACTATAAGTCCTTATGTAGTTAGAGCAGTTGGATCAAGGAATGCACGATACTTATTTATGACTTCAAATCTTATTTTTCCTGAAGAGGCGCATCATTTAGGTTTATTAACTCACTATACCCAAAATAATAATTTTGATAATTTAATAGAAAAAAATATTGAAAATATCCTAAAAGGAGGCCCTGAAGCTATAAAAGCATCAAAAGATTTAGTTTTTTATGTAGAGGATAAAAATATTGATGAGATAGTAATGATAGAAACTGCAAAAAGAATTGCTGATGCAAGGGCTACTGATGAAGGTAAGGAAGGTACAAATGCTTTCCTTAATAAAATAAAACCAGGCTGGCAAAAAAATGATTAAAAAAATATTAATAGCTAATAGGGGAGAAATAGCGTGTAGAATAATACGTACATGCAAATTTATGGGTATTAAAACACTAGTTATTTACTCAGAAGCCGATGAACATTCTTTACATGTTCGAGAATCTGATGAAGCTGTATTTATTGGAGAGTCTCCTGCAGATAAAAGTTATCTAAATTATAAGAAAATAGTAAAAGTTGCTTTAGAAAACAAGGTAGATGCAGTTCATCCAGGTTATGGTTTTTTATCTGAAAATCCAAATTTTGCTATGGAATTAAAAAAGAAAAAAATAAAGTTTATAGGTCCTTCTGTATTTTCTATGAAAAGTATGTCACTTAAAAATGATGCGCGAAGTATGATGGAGAAAGCTGGTGTTCCAGTTTTACCAGGATTTTCTGCTGATTCTCTCTCTTATGAACAGATTGTTAAAAAATGTGAGAATATTGGTTTCCCACTTATTATTAAAGCCTCTGCTGGTGGTGGGGGGAAAGGTATGCATGTAATAAGTAAGCGTGAAGAAATAAAGTCTAAATTAGCTGGTGCAAAAAGGGAGGCTTTGAGTTCATTTGGGAATGATTCTATTTTAATAGAAAAATATTTAGAGAACCCAAGACATATTGAAGTTCAAATTTTGGCAGATAACCACGATAATATCTATACTTTATCAGATAGAGATTGCAGTATACAAAGGCGTCATCAGAAGGTTATAGAAGAAGCTCCTGCGCCAAATATTAAGCCTGAAGTGAGAAAAGAAATGGCACTGCAAGCAAAAAGAGTTGCAAAAAATATTGCATATTCTGGAGCCGGTACTATAGAGTTTTTGTTTGAAAAAGAAAGTTTCTATTTTATGGAAATGAATACGCGGCTTCAAGTAGAGCATCCAGTGACTGAATTGATATTAGGCCTTGATTTAGTTGAATTACAAATAAGAGTAGCAAATAATGAAAAAATTATCTTAGATGATGATAAACTAAAAATTAAAGGTCATTCAATTGAAGCCAGAGTATATGCAGAAGTGCCAGAGGAGGATTTTAAACCCTCGCCTGGAAAAATTTCTAAATTAATATTTCCCAATAACAAATATTTAAGAGTGGATACGGGTTATGTTTCTGGAGATGAAGTCTCTCCATATTATGATCCTATGATTTCAAAAATTATTTCTTATGGAAAAGATAGAGACGACGCCATAACAAAGCTTTCAGGTGCTATTTCAAATACACATTTAGTAGGAATAAAAAGTAATCTTAATTTTTTATATAAAATTTTGAATGTAGCAGCCTTTAAAGATAAAAAAATTAGTACAGGTTTTATCAATAAATACTGGCATAAACTAGTCCCAAATAGAGAAAATATGGATTTATTAATTCAATTATCTATTGCAGCGTATTTAAAAACTAGAAAATCAGATAAAAATCATTCTCATATAGATCCTTGGAGTAACGATAGAAATTGGCGACATTTAGAAAATGATTCAGAAGAAATATCTATTAGGTGCGACAAAAAAATATTAAATTATATGGTTAAAAATATAGATTATAACAAAGTGATAATGTCAGAAGGTAATGATAAAAAGAAAAATACTTTCACATATTTATTTGATGAAATGAGTGATGATTTAAGTTTAATTTATAAAAATAACAAAATTGATTTTTATTTCTTAGCGTTTAATAATAAAACAATATATATAAATGTAAAAGGTAATTCTCTTACTTCTGAAATTATAAATAAGTATTATATGGATTTATCTTCAGAGTCCTCAGTTGGTTCAATGGACGCACCAGTTCCTGGAAAAATAGCTAAAGTATTTGTTAAAAAAAATCAAATTGTAAAAAAAGGTGATGTTTTAGTTATTATTGAAGCAATGAAAATGGAGCATTCTATTACAGCTCCATATTCAGGTAAAGTAATTAAAGTAGAGGCAATTGAAGGGGAACAAGTAAATGAAGGGTTTACTGTGGCCCAGATGGAAGTGAAGTAAATGATAGATATAACTATATATGAAGTGGGTCCAAGAGATGGTCTACAAAATGAAAAAATACCATTAGATACTAATGATAAAATTAAATTCATAAATATTCTTTCTGAGACAGGTTTATTGTTTATAGAGAGTGGAGCTTTTGTTTCACCAAAATGGGTTCCGGCTATGGCAGATTCTAATACTGTTCTTTCTAAAATTAATAAGAAAAATAATATTAATTATCCTGTATTAACGCCTAACCTAAAAGGTTTAGAAGATGCAATAAAATACAATAGTGACACTGCGTGTGTTTTTGCTACTCCAAGTGAAACATTTTCAAAAAAAAATACGAACTGTTCTGTTAATGAAGCATTAGCAAGAGCTAAAGAAGTAGCAGAAGAAGCTATCAATAAAGGTTTAAGGGTAAGAGGGTATATCTCTACTGTCATGTTCTGTCCATATGAAAATGAAATAGAATCATCAAAAGTTGCAAAGTTGTCAGAAGAATTAATTAAAATAGGATGCTACGAAATATCTTTAGGTGATACCATAGGAAGTGGAACGCCAATCAAAACTAAAGATATGTTAATAGCTTGTAAAGATGCTGTAGGTATAGAAAAACTAGCAGTACATTTCCATGATACCTACGGGCAAGCTTTAGCAAATATTTTAGCCAGTATAGAAATAGGTGTTAAAGTTATAGATACATCAGTAGGAGGTTTAGGCGGATGTCCATATGCACCAGGTGCAAAAGGTAATGTCGCCACTGAAGATGTCTTATTCATGTTAAATGGAATGGGTATAAATACTGGAGTTGATATTGAAGAAATATGTAGTGCATCAAAATTTGTTTTTGAAAAATTAGGTAGGATGCCCTCATCTAGAGTTTATAATGCTTTGGCCTCAAAGAAAAAAAGAAGTAATTAAACTTTAAATGAATATAGTTAAGTTAGCAGTAGGCATAAATAGTGTAAAAGATTTAAAAAGTAGACAAGAAGTAAAACGCAAACAGTATGGAAATAATACACATATTACAAGGTTATTTCCTAAAAAACACTCAGAATTAATAAATAGTGGCTCAATGTATTGGGTGATAAATGGCTTTATATCTGTGCGGCAAAAAATAATAGATATAAAAAAAGTAGAGCATGATGATGGAGTGAATTATTGTCATATCATTTTAGATAAAAAATTATTTGAAACTCAAGTAATAAGGACAAGACCATTTCAAGGTTGGAGGTATTTAAGTATAGAAAAAACTCCTCAAGACCTTTCTGATAAAAAAGAAATTAATGGAGAGCTTGTAAAAATATTAAAAGAACTATGTATTATATAAAATTGCATATATAATAATTTCTTGTTTATTTATTATATAAAATAAAAGGAGTAAAATATGAAAAAATATAATTATTTATTGTTATTAATATTAACATTTATTTTTATAAGTAAATTTGGTTTTGCATTAGAAACCAAACCAGTTATGGATTTAAATTTAGCTAAAAAAATGGCTGATGCTTGTGAAGCAAAAAAAGAAACAACAGATTGGAGACCATTAAATATCGCTATAGTCGATTCTGGTTCTGATTTAATTTTATTTAGAAGACAAGATGGAGCATTTTTAGGAAGTATTGATATTGCTCTAAATAAAGCAAAATCTGCAGTTATGATTCCATATCCTACAAGAGTAATTGGCGAACTAGCTTATGGTAAAGAAGGAACCCCTGGGAGACTACCTGGAATTTCTACAGTTGATTTTTTAGTACCGTTTCCAGGTGGCATGCCAATTAGGACTGAAAGTGGTCATCTGATTGGAGCTATAGGCATAAGTGGAGCAACAGGTGATCAAGATGAGGAATGTGCCATTGCAGCTATAGAGGCTGTTAAAGATTTATTGAAATAATATGTTTGACCTAATTATAAAGAAGGCAAATATTATTGATGGTACTGGTATGCCATCTTTTACTGGCGATATAGCAGTTCAAGATGGCATCATAGTAGATAGAGGCAATAATTTAGGTGAAGCCAAAAGTGTTATAGATGCAAAAGGTTTAAGCTTAGTACCTGGATTCATCGATAGTCATACGCATTATGATGCGCAGTTAACTTGGGATCCATGGGCTAATCCTTCACCAAAACTCGGAGTAACTACAATTGTAATCGGTAATTGTGGTTTTACAATAGCTCCATGTAAGCCCGAACATAGAGAATTAACAATAAAAAACCTTACGAATGTTGAGGGAATGTCATTAGATGCTCTTAAAAAAGGAATAAATTGGAATTTTGAAACATATCCTGAATATATTAAGTTTTTGGAAGATCGAGGAGTTGGCCCAAATGTTGCCGCCTATGTTGGTCATTCTTCAGTTCGAGTTTATGTAATGGGAGAAGATGCATTAAAAAGAAAAGCTAATGAAAAAGAAATAGATGAAATGAAAAATATTATTAAGGACGCAATGACTAATGGATGTCTAGGTTTTGCCACCTCAACTTTTGAGGGCCATAATGGAGAAAATGGAGTTCCAATGCCTTCTAGGTTAGCAGATGATAAAGAAATGCATTCTCTAATTAAAGCTATGTCAACCTTTGGAAGAGGAGTATTTATGTTAACAAGAGGTTCTAAAACCTCTATAAAAGTTATACAAGAATGGATGAAAGGTTCTAATAGGCCTGCTGTAGTTGCTGCTCTTTTACATAATCCATTATCTGATAATTCAACATTTGATATTTTAGAGGACATTACAAAAGCTACAGAAAATGGAAATGAAATGTGGGGACAGGTTTCATGTAGACCACTTTCTATGGAGTTTACTATGCAATCTCCATATTTATTTGAAGGAATTAGTAACTGGAAGCCTGCTATGGAGTGTTCTAATAATGAATTATATAAAGAGGTATTAGGCGACAGTAATTTTAGAAAAAAATTATTAAATGAAATTGAGGATGATGCTCAAGTTAGATTATTTAATGGAGACTGGGATAAAATTATTGTAAGAGAGGTCAAAAATAAAAAGTTTTTAGATTTAGAGGGTTTATCTATTAAGGATATAGCAGAAAAAAATAATGTTAACCCTTTAGATTGGTTATTAGATCATTCTTTAACTGAGGATGGTATGGATACTTTATTTATTGCTATGCTATTAAATAGTGATCAAGAAGCAGTTGGAAAATTACTTAAACACCCTCGTTCTAATATTACTTTATCTGATGCTGGAGCACATTTAACTTTTTTTAATGATGCTGGATATGGTTTATACATGCTAGAAAATTGGGTGCGTAAAAATAATTTAATGTCCAAAGAAGAAGCTATATATAATTTAACAGGAAAACAGGCGGATATTTATAGGATTGATCAGAGAGGAAGGTTAGTACCTGGACAATATGCGGATATGATGCTTATAGATTTTGAAAAAGTAGGAGTATCAGAAACATTTAGGGTTGATGATTTACCGGGAGGTTCTAGTAGATTAGACGTTAATGGAAAAGGTATTCATAGTGTTTGGATAAATGGAGAAAATGTTTTTAAAAACAATTCTTTAACTAATAATAAAAAACTTCCAGGTAAAGTGCTTAAAGGTTTTCATTCATAAAATATAAATAGGAAGAGATAATTTAATTTTCCCTTCCTATTATAATTTATTGTTACCAGATATTTTGAGCAGAAGCCATTGCAAATAACATAGGAATAGATAGTAATGTATTAGTTCTACTAAATAACATTGCTGTTCTTGCTGAGGCTGCTTTAGTATCTGCATCAGCTTCAACTATTCCAAGTGCTCTTTTTTGGTTAGGCCATATAACAAACCATACGTTTATAAACATAATAGTTCCTAGCCACATTCCAATTCCAATAGCAGTATGTTTTGCAACTCCGTCAATTAAACCAATTGTAATGGCTTGAAATAAATAGCCATTTACATGTGCTAATAATATACCAGTTATTAACGTTGCCATTGCACCCCATCTAAACCAAAATAGTGCAGCTGGTGCTATAACCTTACCAATAGCAGGTTTCTGTTCATCTGGAATTTTTGGCATATTTGGTATTTGTACAAAATTGAAATACCATAAAAGACCTATCCACATAATACCTGATAGAACATGAGCATACCTAAGTATTAAAGCCCAAAAAGCAGCATCTAATGCTCCGCCAGTTGAGATAAAATAAATAATAAATAAAACAGTAAGAGCTACACCAGCCCAAACAGTTTTTGTTAGTGATGTAAGAATGTTCGCCATATTTACCTCCATATTATAAATAATAATAAACTTTTTTTTTAAAAAATATATAAGTTATTTAATATTATAGTTTTGCGCCCACTGTAAACTATCTTCTGTATTTGTTGAAGGATTATATTCACAACCAATATGTCCATCATAATTAAATTTTTCAATTATATTAAATATGAATGGGTAATTTATCTCTCCATTATTTGGCTCATACCTATTAGGAGGTGATGCAATTTGTATGTGTTTTGTATATTTTAAACTTTTTTTAATTATGTTAGTAATATTTCCACTCATGATTTGTGCATGGTATAAATCTAATTGAAGTTTAATTGATGGATGTTTTAGTTCTTCAATAATGCTTATTGCATCTGAGACATAATTTAAATGATAATTCGGAATATCTTTATTATTTATAGCCTCTATAAGAATAGTTATATTATTTTTTTGAGATAAATTTGCTGCATAGACAAGATTGCTTTTAAAAACATCTCTATATTGATTTCTAAGTGATGGGTTTAATTCTATACCTGGCATTATATGAATATAAGGGCACTTTAACTTAATTCCATACTCTAATGCTAAATTAAATTTTTCCTTAAATTCGTTTTCTCTTCCTGTAAGACAGGCTATTCCTTTTTCACCTTTTTCTAACGAGCCGGGAAAGGAATTAAACAAAATTAGTTCAATATTGGCTGCCTTTAAGTAAGATTGTAAATCGCTTATTTTATAATTATATGGAAATAAAAATTCAACTGCTTTAAAACCAAGTTTAGATGCAGCATTAAATCTTTTTTCAAAAGGTAATTCAGTAAATAAAAAGGATAAATTTGCAGAAAGTTTGATCATACGTCATTATGCGATATGTTATTTAATATCGCAATACCTTAATGGGGAACATAATTGAAAATATTTTATCTTACATATTTTATTTTATTTACAAATACTACGGGTTTGTTTGCTAATAATATTAATATACCAGAAGATGCAGAGGAGATATCATTAGTAGCAAAATATATAGATAAACCCAAAGTTAATGAAATTAATATTGGGGAAACTATAATTGCAACTGCAAATTTTTCTGCTTTTATTTCAAGTGAAGGACATCTAAGCGAAGGAACCATAGATTGTAAGGTTACTGCATATGCAGCTCCAGGAAGAGGTTTTAGTTGTGGATTTGCGCAGATGGAGAATGTGTCTGGCTATTGTGTTCTTAAAGATAAAGATCAAGACTCACTTGTAGCAAAACTAGAATGTTCAAGTGGAGCAACTGTATCGACAGATGTAAGATGTGAAGGTAGGTTAGATTTCATGTCCGGTACAGGAAAATATTCTGGAATTAATGGTACTGCAAGGCTTCATATGGAACAAATTTTTACATCTGGAAAAAGTTCTATAGAGTTTTTAGGTTGGTGGAGATTGCCTGCAAAAAATTTATAATAACTATTTAATTAATTTTTTTGTTTACTTTGTTCTATTTACAGCAATTTGTGCGAGTGATTCTAAAGCTAATTTAGCTTCAGAATGAGGAAATACTTCTAATGCATTTATAGCTTCTGAAGAATATTGATTAGCTAATGACATAGTTTCTTCTATTGCATTATGTTTTTTTATTAAGTCTAGTGCTTTATTTAAATCTAGGTCTGTTTGATTTAAATCTTCAATTGTCTTTTGCCAAAATATTTTTTCTTCTTTGTTTGCTTTTCTAATACAAATTATTATAGGAAGCGTTAATTTTCCTTCTTTAAAATCATCGCCTATATCTTTTCCTAAATTTTCAGAACCTATATAATCAAGTGCATCATCGGTAAGTTGAAAAGCTATTCCAAGTTTTTGACCATAAGTTAATAAGGCATTTTGAATATTATTCGTTTTTTCTGCAAGAATGCCACTAATCTCAGCCGCTGCTGCAAATAAACTTGCTGTTTTACTATTAATAATATTTAGATATGTCTCTCTGGATGTATTACAATCGTTTACTGTAGTAAGTTGCAATACTTCTCCTTTTGCTATAGTAGAAGAAGCAGATGAAAGTACTTCTAAAATTTTTTTAGATCCATTTGCAACCATTAATTCAAAGGATCTTGAAAATAAAAAATCTCCTACTAATACGCTTGTTTTATTTCCAAAAATATCATTTGCTGTTGCTACCCCCCGTCTCAATTTACTTTCATCAATAACATCGTCATGTAATAATGTTGCTGTATGAATAAATTCTATACAAGCGGCTAAAGACAGATGGTTATTCCCGTTATAGTTACATAACTTAGAGGTAAGTAACGTAATCATTGGTCGAATTCTCTTCCCACCTGAAGCCAGTATATGTGTAGACAATTCACTAATCATAGGAACCTCATTTCCTATGTTTTCGATTATAATACTATTAACTTTTTTTAAATCATTAGATACAATCTCTTGGATTTGAGTAATATTCAAATATATTTTATTTATTGAGTTCAATTTATTATAATTCCAAGTCTAATTTTTTATATGAAATATATATATCATATAAAGCTTTTTTTAATTTAATTAATAATTTTTCTTCTATAATGTATTTTATAAGATAAATAAATTAATTTTACTGAATAAAACGTAAAGGTGATTTTTTGACTACTATTCCATTAGATTTAACAAAAAATAATATTTTAAATGGCAAAGTTGAATTATACCAACCTAAACAAGGCTTTAGAGTAGGAATAGATTCAATATTATTGGCGTCATCAGTTCAAAAATATTCGAAATGTATGGAGTTTGGAAGCGGTTCTGGAATTATTTTAATTTATTTAGCTAAAAGATTCCCTGATGCAAAAATATTTGGAATAGAAAAAAATTTAGACTTAGTTAACTTAGCAAAAATAAATTTAAAAAATAATAAAATAACTAAAAGTACTGCTGAAATTGAACAAAATAATTTGAATGACGCTTTATTTATGAAAAATAATAATAATATATATGATAGAATTATTATGAATCCTCCTTATTTCTCACCTAACAAAGTTATTATGTCTAAAAATATTACAAAAGTTTCTTCTAGATATGAATTTGATATTAATAGTTGGTTTACAGCGGCTTATAAGAAATTAAAACCTAAGGGATATCTTAATTTTATATATAGATCAGAAAATTTAGATATAGTATTAAATAGATTATATCCTGAATGGGGAGATATAAAAATATATCCTTTGTGGCCTAAAAAAAACATAAAGTCTAAGCTGATGATAGTGCAAGCAAAAAAAAATGTTAAAGCAGGTGTTCAAATTCTACCGGGACTTGTATTGCATAATGCTGATGGAAGTTATACAAAGGCTTGTGACAATATATTAAATTATAAAAGTTTTATAAAACTTAACTAAAAGAATTTTTAATTATAGAGGACTTACTTAATGAAATTAATTTCTAAACTTTTTAAAAGTGAAAAACCAATTGTAAATGTGATAAGAATGAATGGGGTAATTGCTAGTGGTTCAAAGTTTCCTGGTTCTAGTAATTTATCCTTAGAAAGTTTAGAGAAACAAATTGAACGGGCTTTTTCTGGAAAAAAAATTGCTGGCGTTGCATTAATAATTAATTCTCCTGGAGGCTCTCCTGTTCAATCTGCATTAATTTCAGAAAGAATAATTGAATTATCAAGTATAAACAATATTCCTGTATTTGCTTTTGTAGAGGATGTTGCAGCATCAGGAGGCTATTGGCTTGCATGCTCTGCAGATGAAATATTTGTTATGCCTGCTTCTATTGTAGGCTCTATTGGAGTCATATCAGCAGGTTTTGGTTTTGTAGAAGTTATTAAAAAAATAGGAGTAGAGAGGAGGGTGTTTTCAAAGGGAGAAAATAAAGGAATGCTGGACCCTTTTCAACCTCAAAACCCTGATGATGTAAAAGTTATTACCGATTTACAAGAAGAAATACATAATCAATTTAAAGAATGGGTCAGTAAAAGGAGAGGTAATAGATTAAATAAAGAAACGATTGATAAAGAGGGTATTTTTGAAGCAAAGATTTTTTCTGGAGTTAAGGCTTGTGAAATTGGTTTAGCAGATTCAATTGGAGAATTAAAGCAAGTATTACGAGAACGGATAGGAGATAAGGTAATTTTTAAAGAAATTTCGGGGCGAAAAAAATTAGGACAAAGGCTTGGTTTATCATCGTCTAGATATTATAAGGTAATTGATTATATTGAGGAAAGAATAGCTTTTGCTAAATATGGTCTTTAATGGTTTTAAAAGGGTATTAATTTTATGTTAGGTTTTAGTATTCCAAAAATATTATTATTAATTTTTATAATTTTACTGGTTTGGTATGCATTCAAGGTTATAGAAAAAAGGACTTCTTTGCAAAAAACCCGTTCTTCTAATAAAGGTAAAAGTCAATCCAGTAAATACAAATCTGAAAATACTCAGGATTTGGAAAAATGTCCTGCTTGCAGTAATTATTTTATGCCTGGTTCTAAGTGTACTGAATGTAATCCAACTAAATGAATAGGATCGAATAGTGTCAAAAGCTGATAATTCATTCCAATCACTTATAATTCGTTTACAAGAGTATTGGGCAAAAAACAACTGTGTTGTTCTTCAGCCTTTAGATATGGAAGTAGGGGCGGGCACATTCCATCCAGCAACAGTTTTAAAAGCGCTAGGAAAAGAACCATGGAATGCAGCATATGTTCAGCCATGTAGAAGACCAACAGATGGAAGGTATGGTTTGAATCCTAATAGGCTGCAGCATTATTACCAATTTCAAACGGTATTAAAACCATCACCAGATAACATTCAAGATCTATATCTCGATAGTTTAGACTATCTTGGTATAGATTCTAAAAAAAATGATATTCGTTTTGTAGAAGATGATTGGGAGAGCCCTACTCTAGGTGCTTGGGGGCTTGGCTGGGAGGTCTGGTGTAATGGAATGGAAGTGTCTCAATTTACATATTTTCAACAAGTTGGAGGTATAGATTGTTTTCCTATTACAGGTGAGCTTACATATGGCTTAGAAAGATTGGCCATGTATATTCAAGGAATTGATAATGTTTATGACCTAGCATGGAACTCAAATGGTATAAAATATGGAGATATTTTTTTACAAAATGAAAAAGAGCAATCAACATATAATTTTCAAAAATCAAACCCTACTATTTTGATAAAAAATTTTAAAGAACTAGAATCTTTAAGTTTTAAACTAATTAATGATAATTTAGTTTTGCCTGCCTATGAGCAATGTATTAAAGCGAGCCACATATTTAATCTAATAGATGCAAGTGGAATCATTGGTGTAAATGAAAGAGCAGATTATATTAGTAGAGTAAGAGCAATGGTAAAAGCTTGTTCTGACCTTTATTTAAAGAATATGAAAGAAAAAATATAGATGTCAGAATTATTAATTGAATTATTCTCAGAAGAAATACCAGCTAATTTACAAAAACCTTCTGTAATTACTCTGGAGTCTATGGTTTTAAATTATTTTAAAGAAGAAGGGCTAAGTTTTAAAAGCTCTGAAGTCTTTTGGAGTCCAATGCGGCTAACACTTTCCATTGAAGGATTGGCATTTAAGTCAGAAGATATAGAAATTAACAAAAGAGGGCCAAGGTATGATGCAAATGATAATGCTATTGAGGGCTTTGCAAGAGGTTTAAAAATTAATAAAAGTGATTTGGTTATAAAAGAAACTGATAAAGGTAAATTTTATTTTTATAAAAGTTTAAAAAAAGGATTAAGTGCTCAAACAATTATAGAAAACGCCATTAGAAATTCGATTATGTCTTTTCCTTGGAAAAAATCTATGCGTTGGGGTTCTAATAATTTAAAATGGATTAGACCTCTTCATAATATTTTATGTATTTTTGATGGTAAACCTATAAAATTTAATATTGAGAACATTAATAGTAATTGCATAACTTATGGCCATAGATATCTTGCTGATGGTTCAATCAATATTATAAATAAAGAGAATTATAAAAAACAATTATTAAACGCTTATGTTATAATTGACCCAAAAGATCGAAAAGATAATATTCTTAAGTTTGGAAAAACTCTTACAAAGAAAATTGGTTTACAATTTAACCCTTTAGATTATTTACTGGATGAGGTTTGTAATATAGTTGAATACCCTTTTTTGTTTATTGGTTCATTCGAAAAAAAATATTTATCTCTACCTGATCCAATTTTAGAATTAACAATGATAAAACAACAAAAGTATTTTCCTTTATATAATAATGGTTCTTTAAGTAGAAATTTTTTAGGTGTTTCTAATATTCCTGTTAAAAATAATAAACAAATTATTTTGGGTAATGAAAGAGTCCTAAAAGCAAGATTGTCTGATGCTCAATTCTTTTTTGACAATGATATAAAAAAGGGTCTTGCTAAATTATCGAAAGGTTTAAAAGATATTATATTTCATCGTTCTCTTGGTTCCATGGAAGATAAAATAATCAGAATCAAATCTAATGTTGTAAAATATTCAGAACATTTTAATGCTGATAGTAATCTATCTTTATTGGCTACTGAACTATGTAAGGCTGATTTATGTAGTGAAGTAGTTTATGAAATGCCAGAATTACAAGGTAAGATTGGTGGTATATATGCTAAAGAAAATAATATGCCAGAAGAAGTTTCAATTGCGATAAAAGAACAATATTCTCCCTTAGGCCCATCTGATAATTGTCCCTCTATTCCAGAGGCTAGCCTGCTATCCTTTTTAGATAAGATGGATAGTTTAATTGGTTTTATAGCAATGGATATGAAAGCAACCGGTTCTAAAGATCCATTTGGATTAAGAAGGTCTTGTTTGGGAATTATAAGAATATTACTTGAAAAAAAAATAAGGGTTTCTATTGTTGATATAATAAATGATTCTTATGCATCATATTTGAAAAATAATATTACGCTCAAACTTTCGAAATCTGAAGCACTTAAATCTACTATAGATTTTATTTATGATCGTTTAAGAGTTTTTCTTAAAGATAAAGGTGTAGCTCAATCATCTGTTCAGGCTATATTTGAAGTTTCCAGATTTACAAATATTTTAGATGATGTAAATAAAATATATGCATTAAATGATTTCATGGAAGATAAAAAAGGTAAAGACTTTTTAAGTATGTTGAAGAGAGTTAGAAGAATATTAAGTATAGAAGAAAAGAAGGATAATATTAAGATTTCACATGATCCAAAGAAAGAATTATTGCAGCAAAATGAAGAAAAAAATTTGTATGAATCTTATATGAAATATTCAAAAATTACCGCAGATTTATTAGTTAATGAAGAATACATAAAGGCAATGGAATCATTCTCTGAAATTTCACTAGAATTAGAAAGTTTTTTTGAAAAAGTTAAAGTAAATGTGGATGATATAGAAATAAGAAATAATAGATTGAAACTTTTAGCTATGATTAGAGCAGCTTTTTTAAATTTTGCAGATTTTTCATTGATTGAAGCAGAAAACGAAGTTAAATAAACATATAATTTAATTTTAGATTAAAAGGACTATTTTAATGGAAAAATGGGTTTATAATTTTGGAGCTGGAAGCGCAGAAGGAGATGCTAGCCACAAAAACCTTCTTGGAGGTAAAGGGGCTAATTTAGCTGAAATGAACAATATTGGTATACCTGTTCCTCCCGGATTAACAATAACTACAGAAGTATGTAATTATTATTATGATAATAGCCGAGAATATCCTAAAGAATTAAATAATCAACTAAATTTGGCTCTTAAAAATATAGAAAAAATTACTGGTATGAAGTTTGGTGATTCTAAATCACCTTTATTGTTATCTGTAAGATCTGGAGCAAGAGCTTCTATGCCTGGTATGATGGATACAGTATTAAATTTAGGGTTAAACGATGTCACTGTTGAAGGTTTATCTTTAGAGAGTGGTGACGAGAGGTTTGCTTATGATAGTTATAGAAGATTTATACAAATGTATGGAGATGTTGTTCTAGAAATAGATTCATCAGAATTTGAAGAAATTATAGATCACCAAAAAGAGATTGAGAATATTACTTTAGATACAGAAGTATCTGCAGAATCATGGAAAATAATTACTAAAAAATTTAAAGATTTAGTCAAAGATAAAACGGGAAATGATTTTCCTCAAGATCCTATAGCACAATTATGGGGTTCAATTAGTGCTGTATTTAATTCATGGATGAATCAAAGAGCTATCACTTACAGAAAATTAAATGATATTCCCCAATCATGGGGAACAGCTGTTAATGTACAAGCAATGGTATTCGGTAATATGGGAGATGATTGCTGTACAGGAGTTGCTTTCACTAGAAACCCATCTACAGGTGAGAATAATTATTATGGTGAATATTTAATTAATGCTCAAGGTGAAGATGTAGTAGCAGGGATTAGAACTCCTCAAAACTTGACTATAAGAGAAAAAGAAGAACAGAAATCAGACGCTTTATCAATGGAAGAGTCTATACCTAAAATTTATCTAGAATTAGTAAATATATTTAAAAAATTAGAATCACATTATTTAGATATGCAGGATATAGAATTTACTGTACAAAAAAATAAACTATGGATACTACAAACTAGATCAGGAAAAAGAACCACTTCAGCTGCAGTAAAAATTGCGGTTGAGATGCATAAAGAAGGTCTGATAAGTAAAGAAATTGCTATTTCAAGGATAGATCCATTAGGATTAGATCAGCTATTACATCCTACTCTAGACCCAAAAGCAAATAAGGATATTATTTCTCGTGGTTTACCAGCTTCGCCAGGTGCGGCCTGTGGAAAAGTTGTATTTAATTCTGAAGAGGCTGTAGAAATGTCAAAAAATGGTGAAGAAGTTATTCTAGTGAGGATGGAAACTAGTCCAGAAGATATACATGGAATGCATGCAGCTAAAGGGATACTAACAAGTAGAGGAGGTATGACAAGTCATGCGGCAGTTGTTGCAAGAGGAATGGGGAGAGCCTGTGTTGCTGGTGCTGGTGAAATACTTATAGATCATGATAATAATAAATTTTCCGTTGGGGATATCACTATAAATGCAGGAGAGGTTATTACGATAGATGGAAGTTTAGGTGAAGTTATTAATGGAGAAGTGCCTACAATTATGCCTGAGCTTTCTAGAGATTTTTCTGAATTAATGGAATGGGCTGACCAAGTTAGAATGCTAAATATAAGATCAAATGCAGAAACTCCAGTAGATGTAAAGACAGCATTAGATTTTGGGGCAGAGGGAATAGGTCTTTGTAGAACAGAACATATGTTCTTTGATAATGAAAGAATATTAGCAGTAAGAGAAATGATATTTTCAGACACCGAAAATGATAGAAGGAAAGCATTAGAAAAAATATATCCTATGCAAAAAAATGATTTTGAAGAAATATTTAAATTAATGGGAGAGTTGCCTGTTACAATTAGGCTTTTAGACCCACCTTTACATGAATTTTTACCAAAAGAAGAAGAGGAATTACAGGAATTAGCAAATATTTTAGGTAAAGACCTTTTCCATATTCGTTCAAGGTGTTTACAATTAGAAGAACAAAATCCTATGTTAGGTCATCGTGGTTGTAGGCTTGGAGTAACATTCCCAGAAATATATGAAATGCAAATAAGATCTATTTTTGAAGCTTCAATTGAAGTATCTAAAAAAATGAATATTAAAATTATTCCGGAAATAATGATTCCATTGATAATAAGTGATAAAGAGTTTATTTATTTTAAAGATTTAGTGAAAACTACTGCTAAAAAAATAGCAGAAGAATATGGAAAGACTCCTCAGTATCTTTTAGGAACTATGGTTGAATTGCCAAGAGCTGCTCTAAATGCTGAGAGTATTGCATCTCATGCTGACTTCTTTAGTTTTGGTACAAATGATTTAACCCAAACTACACTTGGAATAAGTCGGGATGATTGTGCTAAATTTTTACCTGATTATATAGAGAATAATATCTTAGATAATGACCCATTTATTTCGATTGATGTTAATGGAGTTGGAAAGTTAGTTTCAAATGCAGCGCAAGACGGACGTAAATCGAATCAAGAAATTAAGTTAGGTATATGTGGAGAACATGGAGGGGATCCAAAATCTATAGAGTTTTTTCATAATGTAGGACTTAATTATGTGTCATGCTCCCCTTATCGTGTGCCAATTGCAAGATTAGCAGCAGCCCAAGCAAAAATAAAAAGTAATTAATTTAGATAAATTCTAATATACTGTTTTTAATATTGATTGTGAGGTTATTCTTTTTACAATTTTCATATACAGCACTGTTGATACTTACAAGATACAGCCCATGACTAGAAGATCTAACTGTACCAACTGCCTTATTATCAAGAATTATTCTTTCCCCATTTAATATTTCTTTACCTATAATCTTTGCTACTTCTAATTTTCGTTTAGCAGTACCTCTATATTTTTGTCTAGCTGTATTTTCCTGTCCAATATAACAACCTTTTTTAAAATCTATAGCATTTATGTATTCAAAATTATTTTCAATTATAAAACTCTTTTCTTTTTCTAAATCTATATATGGATAAGGAATCTTATTTTTAATTCTTATATAATTCCATTCGGATAATACACCTTTGGGTAAGTTGTTAAAATCTTGTAATAAATTATTAGAATAAACTCTTAATCCTAAATTTCTATTTCTTGGATCAATAAAAAATAAATTATTTGAAACCTCTTTTGTAGAACCTTCTATATTATTAATTTTAAAATTAGATATAAGTTCAGTTATATTAGAGCCATATATGGCATATACATTAATTTTATCTTTTACAATAATCTCTACCTTGCTTCTTAATTTATATATAGTTAATTTTTTAATAAGCTCTTCATATAAGGATTTTTCACAATCTATTATTATAGAATTTATTTTTGATTCTTGAAATAAGAAAAAATCATAAAGATATTTTCCTTGAGGAGTTAACAAAGCTGAATAAATAGATCTATTGTTAGAAATTAAATCTATATTATTAGTGACGATAGATTGTAAAAAATCTCTGCTATCTTCACCTTTTATTTCTAATAGGACTCTATTTTTAAATTTTATTATTTTTAAATTTTTAATCATTTATTCTAATTATTATCACTAGTTTTATAAAAATACTTGCAATCATTTAATTACCTTCGTACACCCATAACATGTTAGTAACTATTTTAGATAAAAACCATAAATATGATGGTTCCTCTATTAATAATAAACCACTTGATGGTGCGCTGAAATCTATTATTCTTCTTTCAGAAGCTTTAGCTAGTATAGGACATGTTGTGAGAGTTTTCAATAATTGTGAAGGCCCAAAAGTAATAAATAATGTTAGCTGGAATAAAATAGATAAATTTGATGCAAGTCATTCAGACGTTTGGCTAGTTCATAATGACCCAAAATTACTTGATCTTATTCCCTCTAAAGATAAAAAAATATTATGGTTAACTAGTTCAGGGCTTAAGCTTGCAAGACCTGAAAATTTTTCTATTACAATGAAGCATAAACCTACACTTATCATTCAAGGAGAAAATCATGTAAATTCAATTCCTGAAGGCTTGAAATCATTGGATGCAACTATAATTCCTGCAGGACAAAGTAAGTATTTCATTGAAAATGAAGATTTATTTCCTTCTGTAACACCTAAAGCTTTAGTTACTTCCCATCCTTTAATGGGGTTAGATTGGATAATAGATATATGGTCTAAATATATACATACAAAACTTCCATGGGCTGAATTACATATTTATTCACATAGCCTTTATAGGGCTGTATCAGGTGAAGAAGTTCCAGATGCTTATAATGAAATCGTAAATATTGTGAAAAAAAATTTAAGATATAATATTAAAGTTAATATACCTAAAATAGACAAGTTATTAATTAATGAAATTAGAGATTTTAGAGTTCATTTATATCCTTCTCACAAATTTGAAGTATCTGCCTTCTCTCTTTCAGAAACTCAAGCTCTTGGAATGCCGGCAATAGTAAGGCCTTTAGGTTCAGCGGCAGAAAAAATTTATAATGGTAAGACGGGTTTTATTGCAGAAAGTGAAAAATTATTTTCAGAATATGCAATAAAATTATTAAGTGATTTAACTTATTTTAAAACTGTTAATAAAGAGTGTAAAAATTTAAAACAAGCAAGAAGCTGGAATAAAGTAGCAGAAGAATTTATTCAAGTATTTAAGTGTTAGGTAAGAATATAAATATGAATAAGTTATTATTTATAGGGAATACCCGTTTAGGTGATGCGGTCATGTCTACGGGATTATTAAATGACTTGGCTAATTATTATAATGCTAAAGCTACAATAGTTTGCGGTAAAGTAGCGGCTCCATTATTTGAAGATTGTCCATTTGTTGAAGATATAATTAAAATTAGTAAAAAAAAATATAGTTTGCATTGGGTAGATATATGGAAAAAGATTCGCTTAAATAAATGGGATATTATATGTGATTTAAGAAGTACTCCTGTTATATGGTTTGTAAAAGCTAAAAAAAGAATAGTTTTAAGATCTAGTGGAGATAAGATTCATCGCATAAAAAGATTGGCTAAATTAAACCCTTCGGGGAAAATGCCAATTCCTAAAATTTGGATAAGTAAAGAAACTTTATCGGATGCAAAAAAATATTTAAATAATTATCCTGGACCTTACATTTCAATTGGCCCAACAGCAAATTGGGCAGCTAAAGTGTGGCCTACTGATAATTTTGTTAGTTTGATTAATAGGATTTTAAATATAAAAGAATTAAGAGATAGTAAAGTTATTTTAGTTGGTGGTCCTGGAGAAGAAATAATAGGAGAAGAATTATGTAAAAAATTAACTGATATTGAACTTATCAATTTAATTGGTATACCAATTCTGCCAACGGCAGCAATATTTTCATTATCAAAAATTTTTATTGGAAATGATTCTGGTTTAATGCATTTGTCTGCAGCTACAGGAATTCCAACCTTAGGTTTATTCGGTCCAACAGATGATAAATTATATTCTCCGACAGGAAAAAATGCTCTATTTATTAGGACTCCAAAAAGTCCTCAAGAATTGATGGATATTCCAAATTTTAATCATAAAACCTCACCGTCTTTAATGGGTACACTAACGGTAGATATGGTTGAAAATAGGGTTAAAGACCTTTTGCGAAGAATTAAATAATTGTATACTATTAATAAAATATTATTGTTAAGGAGAGAAAATGAAAGCTTATATGATAGCTCATATTGAAGTCACTGATCCTGAATTAATGGAAAAATATAGAGAAAAAGTCCCCACAATTATTGAAAAATATAACGGTAAATACCTAGTTAGGGGTGGAGACTCCCTTTTACTAGAAGGAGACTTGTTTAAACATAGAATGGTTTTAGTAGAGTTTCCTGATCGTGAATCTGCTGAAAAATTTTATAACTCTGAAGAATACGCTCCAATAAAAAAAATGAGATTAAATGCAGGGAATAATTCTTCAGTTATAGTGGATGGCCTATAGGTTTAAATTATTTATTTTTTTATAGTAAATATATTATTTTTTGCTGGAAATTTTTTCTTTTTTACTTCTTGAGAATATTTTTTTACGGCATTAGTTATTGAATTATCTATTTTACCATATTTTTTTACAAATTTTGGAGTAAAGTCTCCATATAAGTTTAAAATATCATGAGTAACTAGGATTTGGCCATCACAATTTCTACCTCCACCTATTCCAATAGTGGGAACTTCTATATTTTGAGTAATATTTGTAGCTACTTCTTCTGGTATTGCTTCAATTACCATAGAAAAAGCTCCAGCTTCAGCGATAGCTATAGCATCATTCATTAGTTTAGTAGATTCTTTATCAGTTTTTCCTTGTGTAAAAAAACCACCTAATGTTTGGATTCTTTGCGGCATTAGCCCTATGTGCCCCATAACAGGAATACCTCTTTGACTGAGAAAAAATATAGTTTCTGCAAATTCTTCTCCTCCTTCTAATTTTACTGATTGGGCCCCCGTTTCTCTCATTATTTTGCTAGCTGATCTAAAAGCTACTTCAGGTGATTCTTCATAGCTTCCAAATGGCATATCTACCACGATGTGTGGTTTAGTTGTGGATCGGACTACTGCTGCCCCATGGTTTATCATCATATCTAGTGTAACTGATAAAGTATTTTTATATCCGTAAATGGTCATTCCTAAGCTATCACCTACTAGAATAACATCTACTTCATCATTTATTAATCTCGCCATTTGAGCGGTGTAACAAACGAGAGAAACAATTGGTTCTTGTTTTTTGTGAATTAATTTTCTATTCCTAATATCTCGTACTGTTATTCTTTTATTCATTTTTATTTCTCTTCAGTAAAATATTAAAAATATATAACAAAAATTAATTTTTTTTTCACTAATATTTATTATTTTTTTTTAATTGCGATTGACATTCATTATCAACTGTAATTAAATGTTTTAAGGAATTGGAGAAATTATGTACGTTTGTATATGCAACGCATTCACATGTAGAGATGTTAGGAAAGTTCGGGATCAAGGAGTATCTCGTTCTGGCCAGGTATATAAAAAGTTAGGTTGTAAAATGCAATGTGGTAAATGCTTAGAAACAATAGCTAATGTTTTAAAAGAACCAGTAGAAACCGATTCTTTAAATAATAACAATACTGAAAATAATAATTTTTTTCCTGTAAATGTATAAAAATTTTATAGTTTAATTTGTATAGATAGGTTTTAATCTATATAAATTTTATAAAAATATATATGTTTTATTGCGAATGAGAATGCAACGCAAGTACTTGATTATAAACAATTTTTCTTGATTATTGCTAGAATTTATTCATATTAAGGGTATGTAAATTTATTTTTTAGGAGGTTCTCATGAAAGGCGATAAAGGCGTAATTAAACATTTTAATAAAGTTTTAACCAACGAACTAACAGCAATTAACCAATATTTTTTACATTCTAAAATGTTTAAAGATTGGGGTTATGAAAAATTAGGAAAAAAAGAGTATGAAGAGTCTATAGATGAAATGAAACATGCTGACACTATAATTGAAAGAATACTTTTTTTAAATGGAATACCAAATGTGCAAGAAATGCACAAAATTATGATTGGAGAAGAGCCAGTAGAATGTTTAAAATGTGACTTCCAAATAGAAGTGAAGGCCATACCTGATTTAAAAGAAGCCATAAAGCATTGTGAAGAAGTTTCTGATTTTGTGAGTAGAGATATTTTTAGACAGATATTAGATTCTGAGGAAGAGCATTATGATTGGTTAGAAACTCAAATACAATTATCTGAAGAAATTGGAAGAGAAAACTGGTTACAATCTCAAATGTAATTATTATCTTTTAAATCTTCTTAAAATAACTATATATTATTTTATGCTATCGTATATATTGTACAAAACTATATAGATTTAAGGAGATGAATGTGAAAGAATTTTTTTCTGGAACTGATAATTATGTTGCAACAGAAGAATTAGCTTTAGCAGTAAATGCTGCTATTACTCTAGAAAGGCCATTGCTAATTAAAGGAGAACCTGGGACAGGGAAGACCATGTTGGCTGAGGAAGTAGCTAAGTCATTAGGAAAATCTCTTATAAGATGGCATGTAAAATCTACCACTAAGGCGCAACAAGGTTTATATGAATACGATGCGGTCTCAAGATTAAGAGACTCTCAGTTAGGAGATGCTAGGGTAGAGGATATAAATAACTATATAAAAAGAGGGGTTTTGTGGGATGCCTTTGAAGCAAAAGAAAAGCCAGTTCTTCTTATTGATGAGGTAGATAAAGCTGATATTGAATTTCCAAATGATTTGCTTCTAGAACTAGATAAAATGGAGTTTTATGTTTATGAGACTAAACAAAATATAGTGGCTAAAGAAAGGCCTATAGTTATCATTACTTCAAATAATGAAAAAGATTTGCCGGATGCTTTTTTAAGAAGATGTTTTTTTCATTATATAAGGTTTCCTGATGAAGAAACTATGAAGTCAATTATAGAAGTACATTTCCCAAAAATAAAAAAGAAATTAGTAGATACTGCATTAAAATCATTTTTTGAAGTCAGAGAAGTACCTGGTATCAAAAAAAAGCCATCAACTTCTGAACTATTGGATTGGATTAAATTGCTATTAGCTGAAGATGTACCTCCAGAGTTATTGAGAGAAAAAGATTCAAAAAATGCTCTTCCTCCTCTTTATGGAGCACTTTTAAAAAATGAAGCAGATGTCCATATGTTCGAAAGACTTGCATTTATGGCAAGACGAGACAATAACTAAACTAAGGAGAAAAATATAATGTTTAGAAACTATAAAAATAATATTGTATCTAATTATTTTGTTAAATTTTTTATGCTTATTGTTGTGTATTTTGGTCTATTTTCTAATTCCTTTGCAAAAGAAATATGTGTTACTAATTTTGGAAAAGATCCTGTTGCCTTAATAGTAGGACATTCTATGCAATGGGTTGATCCTAGAAGAGGCAGGTGTATAACAACAAATGAAATTGAAGCTTTAATTCAGAATATTGAAGTAAAAGATGTATGTTCTTTTGATGAAAAAACTACAACTGTAGATTTAGTGAATTATGCATGTTTCAGAGTCAAAGGTTCATCAGGTCAATGTTCTCCTGAAATAGAGAACTGGGAATTTCCTGAAGATTGTGAAAAAAGAGTAAAAAGATCTAACTAAGTTTAGGAAAGTTATTGTTTATAGGTTTTTTACATCAGCTAAAAGAGTCGGGAGTCCCTGTTTCTATAAGAGAATATTTAGACTTTTTGTCTGGATTAGATAAAGGTGTAACTAATCTTAATACTGACTCTTTTTATCATTTTGCGAGAGCATCTTTAGTTAAAGATGAAAGGCACTATGACAGATTTGATAGAACTTTTTCTGAGTTTTTTGAGGGAGCTTTAAAAAGAGGAGGAGAGGTTCTAAGTAGTATTCCTGAAGAGTGGATTAAAGATGCATTACAAAAAAACTTAACTGAAGAAGATAAAGCTAAAATAGAATCTATAGGGGGATGGGATAAATTATTAGAAACTCTAAAAAAGCGCCTTGAAGAACAAAAGAAAAGGCATCAAGGTGGAAATAAATGGATAGGCACAGGTGGCACTTCTCCATTTGGTTCTGGAGGTTATAATCCAGAAGGTATCAGAATAGGTAATGAAGGTAAAAGACAAGGAAGAGCTGTAAAAGTTTGGGAAAAAAGATTATGGACAAATTTTGACGATAAAAAAACATTAGGTATTAGGGATATTAGAGTAGCAGTAAGAAGATTAAGACACTTTGCAAGAACCGGTTCACCAGATGAATTTGATCTGAAGGGTACAATTTCTGCTACAGCTAATAACGGTGGCTATTTAGATGTAAAAATGATGCCTGAGAGAAAAAATAGAGTTAAATTATTATTATTTTTAGATGTAGGTGGGTCAATGGACCCATACATTGAGGCATGTGAAGAATTATTTTCTGCATCAAAAAGTGAATTTAAAGATTTAGAGCATTTTTATTTTCATAATTGTCCATATGAAATTCTATGGAAAAATAACCCTCGTTCATCCGAGGATATAGTTTCTACTTGGGATATAATAAGGAAGTATGGAAGTGACTACAGAGTATTATTTGTAGGAGATGCCTCAATGAGTCCATATGAAGTAGCTTATGCGGGTGGATCAATAGAGCATTGGAATGAAGAATCTGGAGCTACTTGGTTAGATAGAATAACTTCTCATTTTGATTCGGTTGCATGGTTAAATCCTGAGAGTAAAAAAATATGGAATTCTTCCGCATCAAATAAAATGATAAGGGATATATTTGATGAAAGAATGTATGAATTAAATTTAAGTGGAATAGAAGCGGCTATGAAAAGGCTATCTCGATAAAGTTTGTTATATAGCTAAATATTTATCTCGTGTTTTGGTATCTTGCTGTAAATCGTTTAAAGATCCCGTCCAAACTGCTTTACCCTTATCTATAATAATTGCTTCTTTAGCAACTTCCATACAAAAGTGCATATTTTGTTCAGCTAAAAGAATAGTTACCCCAAGTTTTTTCAAATTTTCTAATATTTTAGCTATGTCTTCAACTATGATTGGAGCAAGACCTTCAGATGGTTCATCTAATAAAAGAATTTCTGGGTTTCCAACTAAAGTTCTGGCTATGGACAGCATTTGCTGTTCTCCACCTGAAAGTTGACCTGCTAATCTATCCTTTAATTTTACTAATATAGGAAAAGTCTCCCAAATTTTATCAATTGGCCAATTATCTATACCTTGTAAATTATTTTTTTTCCCAAGTTCTATATTTTCCTCTACTGTATGCTCTGGAAAAACTTGTCTATCTTCTGGTACATATCCAATTCCTGCTAATGCTCTTTTACTTGTAGGTTGCTTAATTAATTCTTCTCCTTTAAGTTTTATAGAGCCTGATTTAACATTTATTAATCCTGTAATAGCCTTAAAAGTAGAGCTTTTACCAGCTCCATTTCTACCAAGCAAAGCAATAATATTATTCTTTTTAATATTTAAACTCATATTAAAAAGAACCTGACTATTTCCATAAAAAGCATTAATACTTTTAGTTTCTAATAAATCCATTATTTTTTTCCTCCACCAAGATAAGCTTTGATAACTGCTTGATTTTGCTTAATTTCTTTTGGAGAACCCTTAGCAATTATAGCACCCTGTTGAAGTACAAAAATAGTTTGTGCTATATCAAATACTATATCCATATCATGTTCTATAAAAAGAACTGTCATTTTAGTTTTTTGCCAAAGCTCTTTAATCCTTTTTATCATTTCCCACCTTTCTTCGGGTCCCATTCCAGCTGTTGGCTCATCTAATAATAAGACTTGAGGTTTAAGTGCTAATGCTAACGCGATATCCAATAGTTTTTGGTCTCCGTGACTTAATTCCGAACTAATTGTATTATACACTTTTTTTAATCCAGCAAGTTTAGCGATGTTATCGGCTTCTTCATTAACTGAATGTGAAGCAAACCTATCCCACATATTATTTAAGCCATGAGTTTTTGCTAATAAGGCCATTTTTATTGATTCTTTTACGCTTAAAGTTGGAAATATATTAGTTATCTGGAATGCTCTAGCAATTCCCATATGTGTTATTACTGTTTCTTTTAAATTTGTAATATTATTTTCGCCAATAAATATTTTTCCTTTGTCTACACTGATTTTACCTGTAATTAAATTAAATATAGTTGTTTTGCCTGCACCATTAGGGCCAATTAAAGCATTAATAGAATTCGGTTTAAGTTCAATAGAAACATTATTTGTGGCATTAATTCCACCAAAGCTTTTACTAATTCCATGAATTTTTAACATATAATATTACTTTCTATAAAATTTAATAAGGAGCCAGTCTAAAAGCCCCCTTCTTAAACCTAAGACAAAACTTAAAATAACTAATCCTAATACTAATCCGTAGTACCTTGTATTAGCGGTAACAAAATCATTTAGCATTTCGAATATGAATGCTCCCATTATAGGGCCTAAAAAGGAATGCATTCCCCCAAGAAGAATCATGAATAAGGGTTCAGCAGATTTTGCCCAAAATGCCCATTCTGGGTAAGCACCTACATCAAGTAAAGCTTGTAGTGATCCAGCTAGTCCAGCAATAGAGCCTGCAATTATAAATGCTATTAGTTTATGTCTTTGATTATTAAAACCAAGTGCTGCAGGTCTTTCTGGGTTATCTCTTATCATTCTTAAACCATAACCAAATGGAGATTCTATTAGTTGCCTTAATAAAATTATAGTTATTATTGATATAAAAATTGTAAAAGCATAAAAATCAAATGGTTTACCTAGGTCTATTCCTAGGAATGGAGGTTTTGGAAACCCTCCCATTAAACCTTGGTCACCTCCAGTAATGTTTACTAAAGCTAAAATAATACTATAAATTAACATTTGAAATGCTAGCGTGAGAAATGAGAAATATATGTCTTTAAGTCTTATGCAAATAGCGCCAATAAATGCAGCTAAAACAGTTGATACAAATATGGCAGATATTATAGCGATTGGAATAGATAAGCTTCCTAATATATTTACGACATTTGATTGTAAGAATAGCCCTAGTGTGTATGCTCCAGCAGCAAAAAATGCTGCATGACCAAATGCTATTAAGCCTAAATATCCTATCAAAATATTTAAGGACATTGCGAAAAGGCCTAATATAAAAACTTTTTGAATTATATCATGTATACCAGCTGAAGGAACTATAAAGAAGAATAATAGTAAAAATAACCATACCACAATTCCTAAAAAAACATCTCTTTTAAAATTATCTTGTTTTAAAAATCCCATTATTTTTTCTTTCCCATAAGTCCTTCAGGTTTCATTATGAGTACTAGAACCATAATCAAAAACATTATTCCATCTGTAAATAATGGCATAGCAACTGCTCCGAAAGACCTGGCCATTCCAATTATAATAGAGGCTATAAAAGCTCCACCGATAGAACCCATTCCACCTATAACAGTAACTATAAATGATTCAATTATTATAGAATTACCCATACCAGAGACCACACTTCCAAGACTTGCTGCAAGAGCCCCTCCTAATCCTGCTAGGAAGCTGCCTAACATAAAGACACCAGCTTTTATGACATTAGTATTTACACCTAATGCTTCAAGCATTTTTGGGTTTACGGCAGTTGCTCTAACTAATTTTCCAAATTTAGTTTTAGTCATAATCAACCAAAGTAATAAAGCTACTATCATACTAATTACAACAATAGCTATATGGAAAGGAGGAATAATAGCATCAAATATAAATAAAGGTGGAATTTGAAAAACTTCAGGTACTCCTATTCCTGACAAAAATTCATCTCCCCATATGATCATAACTAAATCATCTAGTATCAATATTACTGAATAACATAGGAGTATTTGCACAAGTAAGTCAGCATTGTATACTTTGTTAATTAGCAGTCTTTCAAATAGTAGGCCAAAAATGCCAACACCAATTGCTCCACAAATTACAGCTAATCCAAAATGACCTGTCACAGCCATTACTTGCCAAGAAAAATATGCTCCTAACATGTATAGGGCGCCATGCGCAAAATTAATTACTCCAAGTACTCCAAATACTAATGTTAAACCTGAAGCAACTAAAAATAATAACATTCCTATTTTTAATCCTCCAGCCGTCTGTGAAATCAAACAAGCTGGACTAATTATGCAATCAAAGAGAGCAAAGATTTCCATCATATAGCCTTTTTCTTAATATTATTAATCTTTATAGCCAACCTTTGTCAGTTAACCATTCCTTTTCAAGTTCTGCTATAGTATTCCAGTCAGCCGCTTGAATATTATTCATAAAAGGGTCTTGTGGAATAGTAGTTCCCCATCCTATTGAATAGTCCACAATAGTTTGATCATTATCTCTTATTGTAACGGTATTACCTTCGCCTACCCCCATAAAAGATTCTTTTTGTTTACCTTTCATATATTCTGCTATTTTTTTATTATCAGTGCCACCCGTTTCTCTTATAGCACTAATTAAATAGTCAATTCCTACTGATGCTTCCCAAGACCAATTAGTAGGGTGATCTCCATACAAATCTGTATAAGATTTATCATAATTTCTATTGCTATCAGTATCAGGCCATGCTGCCACATATCTCGTAGCTGAATGTAATCCTTCAGGTAAGTTTTTAACAGCACTCATAGTAGTATAGTCAGCTAGATTAATTGCGAAAAGCTGAGTATTTTTAAATATACCATATAATGCAGCTTGATCTATGAATGAAACTAAATCCCCTCCCCATAAGCTAGTGTATATAGCATCTGGTTTTTCTCTCGCAATTTGTGTAATAACTTCAGTATAATCAGGCTGGAATATTTTAGGCCATCCTTTTCCAAGTATTTCAAAACCTGGAGAAAATTTTTCTAAAGCCCAAAAAAAAGTGTCATCGCTATCTCTTCCATATGCATAATCAGGGTTTACTGACATCCATTTTTTTAATCCTTTTTCTTTAATAATAGTTGCTGCATATCTTGCACTTCCAACAGCATCATGAATGCCTTGTCTAGAAAACCTAAATGCATTCCATGTTCTTATTGATGGGTCAGCTGTTAATCTAGAAGTTTCAGAAACAGTGTGTAGACATAGAGTTCCACTTTCTCTGACTACTTCTTGAACAGCAAAAGATGCACCGGATGCTTCTGCATTAATAATAGCGTCTACTTTATCTGAATTTATAAAATTTCTACATACTCTAGCAGCTTCATCAGGCTTTGCTCTACTATCTCTAACAATTAATTCAATATTTCTTCCGTCTAGTCCTCCAGAGCTATTAAAATTATCGGTTGCCATTTTTAAAGCATTATTAACAGATATTCCTAATTGAGCTACTCTTCCAGACAATATAGTTGGTACACCAATTTTAATATTATTGTCAGCTTTTAAAATCGCTGGAAAACCTGAATTTAAAGTTATGGCTGCCGCAACAGCTGAAGTAGTTTTTAAAATTTTTCTTCTAGAGTATTTATTGATACTTTTCATTTTAGCTCTCCTTATCAAATTTTTATCTTTGTTGCATTTGCATAATAGGCGATAGAATTGCTTCTAACCTAATCACGTCCCCACATGTGTCAATACAATTATCGATTAATAATTTTACACAAAAATCTGCTATTATTTCTGTCTTGTGTAAGTAAAGTGGGAAATTATACGATTGGTGTTTTAATGCTTGGGCTATCTGAATTTTTTCTTCTATTTTATTTTCTAAAGTTTCTGAACATAATCCTGCACTTAAACTCATATTTGCATTAAAAACCCCAGACAATTCTCTAATTTTTATTATATTAATATTAATATTATATGTTCCTAAATCAGATGCATTATTTTTTTTAATACCTATAATATGATTACATACAATATCATTTTCTTCATTAATACATTCTAAATTGTTAGCAAAAGAAATCTTACTTATACAGATAAAAATAAATACGTATTTTAACAGTTTAATTATTTTTAACATTTTTATAACTTCACATTTAAATTTTTAAATAATTTGTATCGGAATAATACTTTTACTATATAAAAACAATAAATAAAAATAAATAATTAGAGCATTAAGGGGGATTGGTTATGAGACTGAAAAATAAAGTAGCAATAGTAACAGGAGGTGCCTCCGGTTTCGGGGAAGGTATAGTAAAAAGATTTGCGAAAGAAGGAGCTCAGGTAATAGTAGCAGATATTAACATAGAAGGGGCAGAAAAAATTTCTTCTGAAATAAATGATGATGGTGGAAATGCTATTGCTTTCGGCGTAGATGTTTCAGACAGTCAACAGACAAAAGATATGATAGGAAGAAGTTGTGAAGCTTTCGGCAAATTAGATATTTTAGTTCAGAATGCAGCAATAGGCATGAGGCCTACCCCATTAATAGAAACTTCTGAAGAAGAATTTGATACTCTGTTTAATATTAATGTTAAATCTGTATATTTAGGAGCGGTTCATTCCGTTCCTGTTTTTCGAAAACAGAAGTCCCCTGGAGTTATAATTAATACTGTTTCTACGGCCGCAATAAGACCAAGGCCTGGCTTAACAGCCTATAATGCAACAAAAGGTTCCTTAGTTACCATGACTAAAGGTTTATCTTTAGAGTTAGCTCCTGATAACATAAGAGTTAATGGCTTATGCCCAGTAGCAGGAGACACTGCTATGTTAGATGGATTTCTAGGAGATGGGCCAAAAGACGAATCATATAGTAAATTCGTATCTACAGTTCCTTTAGGACGATTATGTAAGCCGAGAGATATGGCAAACGCAGCTCTTTATCTAGCTTCAGATGAGGCAGACTTTATTACTGGTGTTATGCTAGAGGTAGATGGAGGCAGATGTGTTTAAAAAATTTCGTAATATTGGGATATATATAACGTATTGAATTAAATAAAAAAAGTACTTGCCCTGTCTATAATGATGCGCTAAATTTTCATTTACGAGGGAGTATAGGGAGGAATGACTTTATAAGTTTGTTAAAATATACTTAAGAAGTCTAGGTTCGTAGCCAATTTTTTTTCTAATTCCTATAAATTAACGTTCACACAGTGGAGGTAATATGGCTGTATTGAATATCAACGGACTTAAACATGTAGTTGATGCGCCAGCAGATACAAGATTATTATGGGTTGTTCGCGAACATTTGCGTTTAACTGGTACTAAATTTGGCTGCGGTATGGGACTATGTGGAGCATGTACTGTTCATCTAGACGGTGAAGCAGTGCGTTCTTGTCAAGTAGAATTAGGTGACGCGGAAGGTTCTAGAATTACAACAATCGAAGGTCTAGATCCTAAAGGTCAACACCCAGTGCAACAAGCATGGCTTGAACTTCAGGTGCCACAATGTGGTTACTGTCAATCAGGTCAAATGATGAATGCTGCTGCTTTCTTAGACAGCAACCCATCACCAACTGATGGCGAAATTCTTGAAGCAATGCAAGGTAACTTATGTCGTTGCATTACATATGTAAGAATTAAACAAGGTGTTCGTCGTGCATCTGAAATAATGGGAGCATAGATCGTGACTAAACATGATAAAAATTTAAAAGGAATCACACGACGCGAAATGCTTGTGGGTTCTGCTGTAGCAGGTACAGGATTAGTAGTAGGTTATTCTGGTCTTCCAGGTGCAGTTGGTGGTGCTCGTGAAGCATTAGCGGCTGGTTCATGGGATCACCAAGTTTTCCTTACTATGGATAATGCTGGTATTGCAACTGTGCACATTACAAAAGCTGAAATTGGTCAGCATGTAGGAACTGCACTAGCGCAAGCTGTAGCTGAAGAGTTAGAAGTAGATTGGAATGATGTAAGAATCGATTATCCAGACACTGAAGAAAAATGGGGCTTTATGATTACAGGTGGTTCATGGTCAGTGAACTGGACTTTTGATCGTAACTCAAGAATAGGTGCATCAGCAAGAATCGCTTTAATTGAAGCGGCTGCTAAAATGATGGGTGTTCCTGCGGCACAATGTTCAGCTAGCAACTCAGTTGTAACTGATAGTGTTTCTGGATCTTCTAGAACTTATTCTCAAATTCTAAGCACAACAACAATTGACCGTACTTTCAGCGAAGATGAAATGAAAGCTTTAACACTTAAAAAATTCGGTGAGTATAAAGTAGTTGGTAAAAATATCCCAGCTCTAGATATTCCTGACAAGTTAATTGGTGAAGCGCGTTACGGTATCGATGTATTTGTTCCAAATATGGTTTACGGTCGTTTAGTAACAAACCCAACACGTTTTGGTGCTGTGCCTTTATCAGCAGATGATTCTGCAGCTAAAAGTATAGATGGTTATGCTGGTGTAGCTGTTATTAAAGAAGATCCAACAGGAGTTAATACTGGTTATGTAGTAGCTTTAGGTGAAACTTACTGGGCAGCAGAAAAAGCAGCTGCAGCTATGAAAGTTACATGGGATTCAGGTCCAAATGCTAATACATCTTCAGCTGATATTGTTCAAGCTGCAAAAGATTCTATTGCTGATGAGTCTCAAGGATTTACTTGGGTGCTTGAAGGTGATCCAGAAGGTGCAATGAGCAAAGCTGATACAACTGTTGAAGCTGAATATGAAACTTCATTAGGCTATCACGGTTTAATGGAACCAATTAATTGTGTTGCTATGGAGTCAAATGGCATTTGGCATCTATTTACTGGTTCACAGTTCCAAGGTCGTTTTACTGCTATGACAGCAGCGGCTCTTGGTGTTGATGGAAAAAACGTTGTTTTACATCAACAATATTGTGGAACAGGCTTTGGTCGAAGATTAGAGCCAGATGGAGCTATTATCTCAGCTCTTGCTGCGCAACAAATTGGCAGACCTGTTAAATTAATATACACACGTGAACATGACTTAAGGTTTGATTTCCATCAAACTCACACAGTGCAAAGAGTTAAAGCTGGCGTAAACAGTGCTGGTAAAATCGATGCTATGTCACATGTTGTTGCTGCAGGTTGGGCTACAAAACGTATGGCTCCAGGTTTCTTAGCAGAATCAGTGGATAAAAAAGGTAAAATTGACCAGTTCTCAACTAATGGTTCAGATCACTGGTATGATATTCCTAACCACTATGTAAGATCTGTGGAAAACACAACAGCTATGGCGGCAACACCTCCAGGACAGTTACGTGCGGTTGCACCGACTTGGACTTGGTGGGCAAATGAAAGCTTTATCGATGAGGTTGCTCATAAAATTGGCAAAGATCCTCTAGATATGAGACTTTCTATGTTAAGTGCAACAGGTAAGAATGCTGGTACTCCTCCTAATACAGTAGGTGGTGCTAATAGACTTAGAAATGCCTTAATAGTTGCAGCAGGTAAATCTGGGTATGGTGTAAAACCAATGCCAGAAAATACTGCAATGGGTATAGCAAGTGTTGCTTCACAAGAGCGTGGGTCACCTTCATGGACAGCTGTAGTTGCTGAAGTTCATGTTGATCCAAGTTCAGGAGAGCCAACACTTAAAAAGATAACAGTCGCAATGGATGTTGGAACAGCTGTTAATCCAGATGGTGTTCTAGCTCAAATTCAAGGTTCAGCGTTATTTGGATCAAGTCGTGTTTTACATGAAAATGTTACTATGACTAACGGTGCAATTGACCAAGGAAATTTTGATACTTGGACTCCAATGCGAATTCACCAAGCACCAGAGATTGATGTGACTATTATTCAAAATGGTCATTATCCAGCTGGTTGTGGTGAGCCAGTGGTTACTTGTGTAGGACCAGCTATTGCAAATGCTGTATTTAATGCATCAGGTGCAAGAGTTCGTTCATGGCCAATCACAGCTGAGAAAATTAAAGCAGCTCAACGTGGCGCATAAGTCTACTTGGTAGATACTAAGATTAAACGGCCCTCTTCGGGGGGCCGTTTTTTTTATATAGGTTTAGATAATTCTATTTTTATATTATTGGGATCTCTTATGAATATCTGATGTATTTTATTATCGGGTGTAAATTTTTCTTCATACGATATAGAATATTTTTGTAAATTCTTCTTTATATTCTTTATATTATTTGCTTTAAAAGCAATATGATCTAACGTAGGCTTTGTATTTTTTATTTCGTGTGTTTTTTTCACTATTATATGAACTACAGCTCTTTTATTTAATGATAACCATATTCCTTCAAATTCAAATGGAGGTCGATTAACATCTAATTGCATTCCTAATATATTTATATAAAAACCTTTTGTAGCTTCTAAGTTATTAGTTATTACAGTTACATGGTCTAAACTATCTAATAGATCACTCATTATTTTAAATTTCCTCTTTAAATTATTTCCTATTTAGATTATCTATAATTAATATTTTAGTAAACTTAGTTACATATTATTTATAGGAGTTATTATGAGATTATTGGCATCATTTAAGATAATATTTTTATGCATTATTAGTATATTTGCATTTATACCAAGTGCATTTGCTGCTGATTCTGAATTATTAAATTTAGATATTACAACTAGTATGCCAGCTATTATTGCTTTAATAGTTTTTGCCCTAGCTTATATGTTTGTAATGGCTGAAGAATATACCCATCTCAGAAAGTCTAAACCGGTAGTAGTAGCAGCAGGCTTTATATGGGCAGTAGTTGCTTATATGGCTGTAAAAATGGGGTATGATTCTCATTCAGCTTCATATGCATTTAAGCATACCTTTTTAGAGTTTGCAGAATTATTCGGATTTTTATTGGTAGCTATGACTTTCATAAACTCTATGACAGAGAGAAATGTTTTTGAATCTTTAAGGTCTTGGTTAGTTGGTCAAGGGTTTACTTTTAGAAAGATATTTTGGATTACTGGAATTCTATCGTTTTTTATGTCTCCTATTGCAGATAACCTTACTACTGCTTTAATAATGTGTGCAGTTGTAATGGCTGTAGGTAAAAATAACACAAAGTTTATTGGTTTAGCCTGTATAAATATTGTTGTTGCAGCAAATGCAGGTGGAGCTTTTTCTCCATTTGGAGATATTACAACTTTAATGGTATGGCAAAAAGGAGTAGTTTCTTTTACTGAGTTCTTTTATATTTTTGTTCCATCTGTTGTAAATTATATAGTACCAGCTGCTATTATGCATTTTGCTATTGGTAATGAAAAGCCTGAGGCAAGTAAGGAGAAAGTGACTGTTAAATATGGCGGTTATACGGTAATATTTTTATTTTTAAGTACTATTACTTTTACAGTAGTACAGCATCAATTTTTACATTTACCTCCTGTATTTGGAATGATGACAGGTTTGGGTGTGCTTTCAATTTATGGCTATCACTTAAAGAAAAGAGAGGCAAAAGATAAAAAGGCAAAATCAATATTTAATATCTTTGATATGGTATCTAAAGCTGAATGGGATACTTTATTTTTCTTTTATGGCGTTTTAATGTGTGTTGGCGGATTGTCAGCATTTGGATATATGGCATTAACTGCATCGTATATGTATGGAGATTTAGGAGCCAGTACTGCAAATATTTTAGTGGGGATTCTTTCTGCTATAGTAGATAATATTCCTGTAATGTTTGCTGTTTTAACAATGATGCCTCAAATGGATTTAGGTCAATGGTTGTTAGTAACTTTAACAGCAGGAGTTGGTGGAAGTATGCTTTCTGTTGGCTCAGCAGCTGGCGTTGCGTTAATGGGCCAAACTAAAGGTATTTATACTTTCTTTTTTCATTTAAAATGGACACCTATAATAATTTTAGGTTACGCAGCAAGTATAGCTGTTCATTTCTTATGGAATGCTAAATTATTTAATGGAGTACCTCTATAATAAAGCTTTATTATTTGATTAGGCTTGAAGCATTCACTACTTAATGATAAGAGTATCCTTAAGTTATATGTGTCGGGGCGTAGCGCAGCCTGGTAGCGCACCTGTTTTGGGAACAGGGGGTCGAGTGTTCGAATCACTCCGCCCCGACCACTTTATTTAGGTTGTTAAATGAGCTCATCACTATTTAAATCTGTAGATTTTATTAAGGCAAAAGCTTATAAGAATTCTACTTCTTCTACTCAGTCTGGAAAAAAAAGAACTGATTACTGGGTGCTTGAACCATTATACCGAAAAAGTTACGTTACAGATGATTTAATGGGTTGGTCAGGTGGGAGTGATATAAAAAACCAAATAAAGTTGAAGTTTTCTTCTATAAATGATTTAGAGAGATACGCAGAAAGAAATAAAATATCATTAGAAATAATAAAACCAAAAGAAAAAAAAGTTATAATTAAATCATATGCTGATAATTTTACAAAAAATACAGGAATATAAATGTATAAGACTCCGTAGCTCAGCTGGATAGAGCAACTGCCTTCTAAGCAGTAGGTCGCAGGTTCGAATCCTGCCGGGGTCGCCATTTATATAGTTGACCGTATTATATACGATGTGCGAAAATAAAAAAAATGTAATTTGGAGTATTATATGAATAAAATATTAAAATATAAACCTTTTAGGTTTTTTGGATTAGTAGCATTTATTCTTATGACTGCTTGTTCCGGCAAAGTTCCACTTATAGCAAGTGGTGTTTCTGGTCCTGAAGGTTTGCCTGCAGAAGAGGCTTCTTTTGCAAAATTCAATGACCTGCCTATGCCTAGTAATTCTAAAATGAATTTACAAAAGTCACTAGTATTTGGAGCTGATAGCGAATGGTTTGGAAGACTTAATTTAATAGTAAATTTAAGTGGGGCAGAAGTATTTGATTTTTATATATATGAAATGCCAAACTTTGGTTGGAGAGAAATTACAAGTATACGCTCTGATGTAAGTTTAATTACTTATGAAAGAGGAGGACGTATAGCAAATGTTAGAATTGATTCTAGTAGTACTCGGGGAACAGAAGTGTGGGTAACTGTTTCTCCAAGAGATACTGGTAGTAATAATAGTAAATAATTTATAAATTAATAGGAGAATATAATGTCTGAAGAAAAAAAATATGATCGCAGCTTGTTATGGTTTAGTGTAATAACAGTAGTTGTTACAGTAATTTTAGTGCTCGTAATCACAAATGTTTTAAATGGTTAGCTATTTTTTTGCTAGTTTTCCAATTTCATCTACAGCATTTCTAAGTAAAACTAAATCAGTAGTTACAGCTACAACAGAAAAACCAATGTCTAACATTTCTTTTGCTTCAGGAATGTTGCTGACCATTATTCCGCATGGCTTATTTAGTTCTTGAGATTGTCTTAATACTTGAATTGCCATTTCTTTTACTTCTAAAGCAGCTCTATTTTTTATATAGCCCATATCTGCGGACAAGTCCCCAGGACCTATAAATAGTAAATCTACTCCTTCTACTGAGGCTATTTCTTTAACATTTTTACATGCTTCAACTGACTCAATTTGACAAATTACACAAATATTTTCATCAGCCGTTGAAACATAATTCGTTTCTCTACCAAAATTATTTGCTCTCGTAGCTCCAGCTATGCCTCTTATGCCAACTGGAGGGTATTTAACAGACTTCACTGCATTCTTTGCGTCCTCTATATTATTTACTTGTGGAAACATTATTGAAGTAGCTCCAGCATCAAGAATCCTCTTAGCAAAAATATGGTCTAAAACTGGAATTCTAACTAAACATTCTCCACCGGCTGCTTTAATAGTTTGCATCTGATTGACGGTATCGCGTAAATCATTTGGGGCATGTTCCATATCAACAAGAGTATAATCAATGTCAGAACTACCTAAAACTTCTGAAGCCATCTCACTGCCTAATGATGAAAAAACCCCTATTAATGAATCATTATTTAGTAGCCTTTTTTTAAAATTATTTATTAACATTATTCTGCCTTTTTTATTATAGACCCCCCAGGGACCTGCTCAGTCGGCGTTAATTCTATCATTGAAACATTCATTCTCCAAGGAGCATTAATAGCAAACATTATAGCGTCCGCAACATCTTGTTGTTCTAAGAGTTCTAGCCCTGAAGTCATTTGCTCTCTTTTTTCTGGGTTATCTGAGAATGCAATATCAAAGAATTCTGTATTTACTCTACCAGGACATATTTCTGTAGCTCTAACACCTGTTCCACTTAGTTCAACTCTTAAGTTTTGATTAATCATATGTACAGCCCCTTTTGACCCGCCATACACAGAAGAAGAGACAGGGTATAAGCCGGCTATGGAACCAATATTAATTATGTGACCTCTTTTTCTTTCTACCATTCCTGGGACTACTGCTCTTAAAAGGTGTAAAAAGGATGTTACATTAGTTTCTGTAGTAGTATTAATATCCTCAGGCTCTGCTAAGAAAATGGGAGCAAATCCTTTTCCTACTCCGGCATTATTTACAAGTATATCAATATCAAGTTTGCCGAATTCAGAATATATTTTTTCTTGATCTCGAACATCAATTTCAATAATATCACAAGATATTTTATTTTGTAATTCTAGTAATTTCTCTTTTCTTCGGCCAGTTGCAGTTACATGTATTCCAGATTCAGATAATCTAACAGCAGTTTCTAAACCGATACCACTTGTAGCACCTGTAACTAAAGCAGTCTTATAATTGGTATTTGTCATTAATTTTCTCCCTTTAATTAATTATTTAAATCTTTTAGTCTTTGTCTAGTTGTAATTTGTTCAGGGTCAATTTCTATTTCTATAACTGAAGCTTTATTTGATTTAATACTTCTCTTTAATGCCCCTAAAAACTGTGAATGTTTTTTAATATTTTCATAATGGGCATTATAACCTTTAGATAATATTTTAAAATCTGGATTAACTAGGTCTGTAGCAATTTTTCTATTAGGATAATTCTTCTCTTGATGCATTCTAATAGTTCCTAACATTTTATTATTAATAATAATTATTATTGGCTTAATTTTATATTGATTACATGTTGCTAACTCCTGACTACTCATCATAAATCCTCCATCTCCGCAAAAAGCTATAACAGGACTATTTTTTTTAGCTATTTTAGCAGAAATGGCAGCGGGTATCGAGTAACCCATTGCTCCACTAGTTGGGGCTAATTGAGTTTTTGCTTTAGTATATTTCCAAAACCTTTGTATCCATCCACTAAAATTTCCTGCGTCAATAGTAATGATAGTATTTTGTGGCATGTATTCCCTGAGAATTTGCATTATTTTTCCCATATCAGGTTCAGATGAATAGTGCGGAGGTGTAGAATACTTAATATAATTACTTCTACAATTGGTACTCCATTCATGCCAACTTATATTAACTATTTTTTTATTTCGTATAACTTTAGAAAAATTAGAACTATTTGCTCTAATACCTAACAATGGCTTATATACTTTTCCAAGTTCTTTAGGGTCTGGATAAATATGAATAATTTTACTTTTATGGTTTACATTTATAGTTGAATAACCGCTTGTAGTCATTTCACCAAGTCTTGCACCTACAACTAATATTAAGTCTGAATCTTTTATACTTTGAACAAGTTTAGGGTCTACACTAGTAGATAAATCGCCTATATAACAACTTTTATTACTATTAACTAATGATTGTCTTCTAAAGGAAACTGCATAAGGTATATTATTAGAATTTGCAAAATATTCTAAATCCTTTGCTCCATCTTTACTCCAATCACCTCCGCCAATTATGATAAGAGGTTTACTAGATTTTTCTATTAGGCCTAATAACTTATTTACCTTTGATTGCGGTATTTTAGGCAAATTATTTTTTAAAAGTTTTATAGGCTTATATTTTGCATATTGCTCTAATATATTTTCTGGTAAAGATATTATTACAGGGCCTGGTCTACCTGAAGTAGAAATATGGAAAGCATTTTTAATAATATTAGGTATGCTTTTTGCGTTTTTTATTTCAAATACGGCTTTACTAAAAGGATGACCAAACATTTTATAATAATTAACTTCTTGAAAGGCTTCTCTGCCAATATGTTTAGAATGTATTTGCCCAATAAACATGATCATAGGGCTTGAGTCTTGCATTGCTGTATGTACACCAATACTTGCATGGCATGCTCCAGGGCCTCTAGTAACAAAAACGACTCCAGGAAATCCACTTAATTTACCCCAGGCCTCAGCCATGTTTGCAGCTCCAGATTCGTGTCTACATGTAATTACATTAATTTTTTTTTTATGATCGTAAAGACCATTTAATGCAGGTAAAAAGCTTTCACCAGGAACTGTGAAAACTGTATTGACTCCTAAGTCTCTAATGCAGTCAGCTAGTATTTTCCCACCATAAGATTTTTTTTCCATGATATCCTCAATATATAAAAAGCCTATTATACTATATTATTATCTATTTTCCTACTATAGAAATAGCTTTAATTAGAGCATAAACCTTAAGATTAGTTTTTAGTTTTAATTTTTGAAGAGAAAAGAGTGTTATTTCTGAAACGATTTGTTGTTTTCCTAAAGCTAAAAATATTTCAGCTATACCATTTTTTTTAGATATTTTAATCTTTGTTATTTTTGTTTCTAGTATATTATTTATAGAAATATTTTTTGGTATTTTTGTTGCTATAGAAATATCTTTGCTAAATAACTTTATAATTTGACCAGAATTAATTTTATCAGAAATAGGTTTAGTAATTAATTTTATTCCATTTACATCAATAATTGTATTTGAATTAGTTTTATCATGTGAATGAATGACTCCCTTAATGAGAGAATAAATAGTATTGCTTTTATTAAAAGAAGATAATTTTTGATAGGATATGATTTGATCAATTGAACCCTGAGTTGCAACTTTTCCATTTTCAATGATAATGATTTTTGCAGCTATAAAAATTATTTCTTCTAATGAATGACTGATAAATAATATAGGAATATTTAAATTTTTATTAATATCTTTTATTATTTTTAATATTTTATTTTGTCTTTGCGCGTCTAATCCTGTTAATGGTTCATCAAGAATCAATATTTTAGGTTCTGATAATAAAGCTCTTCCAATTGACACTCTTTGCGCTTCACCGCCAGATAAATTAAAAATTTTTCTATTTAGAATACTTTTTATTCCTAAAATATTAATTATTTTATCAAATTTTTTTTGATCAAATACTGTATTTCTTCTTTGTCCATACAATAAGTTATTTTGAACAGACATATGGGAGAATAACCTTGATTCTTGAAAGACCATACCGATTTTTCTCTGGTGAGGAGGAATGTTTATTTTATCCCTAGAAGAATAAAGTATTTTATTATTAATTTTGATATATCCATTTTTTGGCTTTATTAATCCGCAAATTACTTTAGCAATAGTAGATTTTCCACTCCCTGATAAACCTGTAATTGCAATAATATTAGAATCAGAAAAATCAAAATTAATATTGCTAGAAAAATCACCTAAAATTGTTTCATATTTGATTAGATTACTTCTAGCCATTATTTTTATTTCCTAAAATACGTTTATTTGTTCTTTTTGCTAAAATTTCAGCTATGGCTACTGATACAAAAGCCAAAATAATCGATATGATAACTAATCTTATAGCAGATTCTTCAGTTCCAGGAATTTGCGTTGCTGTATATAATGCTAAAGGAAGGGTTTGAGTTTCTCCAGGTATATTAGAAACAAAAGTAATAGTTGCTCCAAATTCAGCTAAGCATCTTGCAAATGCAAGTGTAATGCCTGTTATTATAGATGGTAGTATTTGAGGCAATATTATAGAAAAGAAACAATCTATTTTGCTCGCTCCGTTAATATAAGCTGCTTCTTCTATTTTATAATCAAATGTATCAAAGCCGAGCTTTATTGATCTTACAAGTAAAGGAAATGAAACAACAGCTGCCGCTATAGCTGCTCCTTTCCATGAAAAATTAACAGAGATATTAAAAGTTTCTAATAAAAAGCCACCTAAAATACCATTATTACTAAAAAGTAATAGTAGTAAATATCCAATTACAACTGGAGGTAGAACTAATGGTAGATATACTATCATATTTAATAGAGATGCAAATAACCCATTTTTTCTGGATATTATCCATGCTATTATAACTCCAGGAATAATTGAAATAGAGACTGCAATAATAGCAATAAAACCGGATAATTTTAATGCTTCTATTTCAATTGGATTAAGCATTTAATAGTTTTCAATTTGTTTAAAGCCATGTTTAGAGTATACATTTTTTGAATAATCATTGGTTAAAAAATCTAAAAAATTTATAGTAGTGCTAGTATAAAAATTTTCTACTGCAGCGACCCAATAGTGAATTGGTTTATGAAGATTAGTATTAAAGCTTCCTATAATTTTGACATTTTTTTCTGCTATTGCATCAGTATAATAAACTATTCCAATTGGGCTGTTTCCTAAAGCTACAAACTTTAATGTTCTTCTTACATCTCCGCCCCATGCCATATTATTTCTATTAAGATTTTTCCATAAATTTAATTTTATTAGTGCTTGTTTAGTATACACTCCTGCAGGAACATGAGTAGGATCTGCAATACTTATTCTATTATTATTTTGTAAGTATTGTTTAAATAATTCTTCTAGTTTTCTGCTATTAGATATTTCTCCTATATTTTTTATATCACTTTTAATATTAGTGATTAAAACGAGTTTATTTTCAAATAATGGCTTTATTGTATCTGGCACAATTATATTATTTTTTTTTAATTCTTCAATCCATAACCAAGAAGCAGATATATAAATATTTGCTGGAGCGCCATTGATGATTTGTTTAGCTAAAGAGCTTGAACTTGAACTAGAGGCTCTTGCTCTATAATTAGTAATTTTTTCCCATTCATTCGATATCTCATTTATCATATCTGATGTGCTAGCAGCATTATATATTAAAATATTTTCTTCTGCTGCATACACTGAGTTAAACAGCAGAAGAAATATTATATAAACCTGAGGTAAAAGGCTTTGGAATTTTGAAAGCTTTATCATATCTACTCTAATATATTAATCTGTCTTAACTTTCAAATATAACGTTCTATGGTTATATACATATATATATAACGATTGTCAATTATATTTTTTATTATTAATAAGAAATATTTAATTTTATTTACTTATAACTAAGTATATAATAAATAATTGACATATTACTAATTTGTAATATATTAATATTATGTATGAAGCTATAGAAAATATAAAATCTATTGAAAATAAAGCAGGTAACGCTTCAGATTTTTTACAACTATTTTCAAATAAATCTAGGCTATTAATATTATGCACTTTATTTAATGGAAAAAAAACAGTAAATGAAATTGTTTTATTGACACAAGTTAAACAAGCATTTGTATCCAAGAACCTAATGCTCTTAAAACAACAAAAAGTAGTCAAATCTAATAGAAAAGGTAGATATATTTATTACGAAATTTCAGACGAAACAGTTAAAGAAATCATAGCTATTTTATATAAAAAATTTTGTAAATAATATTACAATAAAGTAATATGAGGAGTTTATATGTTTAATAATATTGAAGTAAAAGAAGAAAATAAAAAAAAACTAATGGAAAGTTTATTGGTAGATGTAAGAGAAAAAAATGAGTATAATGCAGAACACATTGAAAATGCAATTAATTTTCCTCAGTCCACTTTTAATAGTATTGAATTTAGTAATATTATTAAAAATAATAAAAATATTATAATTTATTGCCAATCAGGTAGAAGGTCCCTCCAAGTTTGTGAAAAATTAGATAATACAAATAATTATCAAATTTTTAATTTAATTGGTGGGATTAATTCCTGGAAAGAAAATGGTTTAAATACTGAATTTAGAAAGAAATTAATACCTATTGATAGACAGACGCAGATTATGATGGGTTTTTTTATAGTTTTTAGTTTAATGCTTAGTCAAATCTATAGTTCTTATTGGCTAATTATCACTACTATTGTAGGAGTAGGCTTGATAAATGCTGGTATTACGGGTTGGTGCGGTTTATCAAAAGTAATTAATAGAATGCCTTGGAATAAAGTAGTATGATATTTACGGGATATTTTTTATCCTTTATTATGGGGATTACTTTGGGGGTTTTAGGAGCAGGAGGCTCAATTCTAATACTACCTATTTTAGTCTATTTTTTTTCTATCAACCCAGTCTTAGCTACTAGTTACTCTTTAATTATTGTTGGAATTACCGCTTTAATTGGCTCTATAAAATATTTAATATCAAAAAACGTTGATATAAAAACTGCTTTAAAGTTTTCAATTTCTGCTATTATTATGACTTACGTTACAAGAAGGTATTTTTTACCTATAATCCCTGATCCTATATATTTTGTTGATAAGCAACTCAGTAAAGATCTATTTATTTTAATTTTATTTTCTTTATTAATGGGTTTAGCTGGATACTTGATGATTAAATCTAAAAATAAAAAAAAAATACTTAATATAAATCTATCCAGTAAGTTTCTTCTAAATTTATTAATATTATTAGAAGGAACTGTAGTAGGATTTCTTACTGGATTAGTTGGAGCTGGGGGAGGTTTTTTAATAATACCTGCATTAGTAATTTTTTTAAACCTCAATATGAAAGTAGCTGTAGGTACATCACTATTAATAATAGTTCTAAAATCATTGATAGGCGTTACTGGTGATTTACAACATGGAGTATCTTTAAATTTTAATTTATTATTTTCTATAATTATTATGACCTCGGTAGGAATATTATTAGGGTCTTATTTGAATAAAAAATTAGATGCTAATAAGCTAAAAGTTATTTTTGGCTACTTTACTTTAATGGTATCCTTAACGATTTTAGGAAAGGAGGTATTTTATGCGGGTTGATAGTTTTTTTGATACTAAAAGCAGTACTTTTTCTTATATCATTTCAGATAGTAAAACTAAAAAATGCGCTATTATAGATCCTGTTTTAGACTATAATATTTATACAGGTGAATTTTATTCGGAAAATGCTGATAAATTATTAAAATTTATTAAAAAAAATAATTTATTATGTGAATGGATACTAGAAACTCACGTACATGCTGATCACGTTACTGCTGCTTATTATCTCAAAAATAAATTAAACTCTAAAATTGGTATAGGAAAAGGAGTAAAAAAAGTTATTAAGTATTGGAAGCCTATTTTCAATATTAAAGATGATAAAAAAGAATTTTCAAAATATTTCGATAAACTCTTTGAAGATAGCGAAGAGTTTAATGTAGGAAATTTAATATTCAAGGTAATTAACACTCCTGGGCATACAAAATCTTGTATAAGTTATAAAGTAGATAATAATATATTTGTTGGAGATACTTTGTTTATGCCTGAGTCAGGAACTGCAAGAACTGACTTTCCTGGAGGAAGTGCTGAAGATTTATTTTGTTCTATTAAAAAACTATATAAATACCCTGAAACGACTAATATATATGTATGTCATAATTACCCTAAAAAAGTTGGTGCCGAGAAATGTAAATCGAGTTTAAGTGATCATATTAAAAATAATGTATTAATTAATAATAAAACTAGTAAGGCAGAATATATAAAAGCAAGGAATGAGTTAGATAAAAATCGTAAACCTCCAAGATTTATATATCCATCTTTACAAATGAATATAAAATCAGGAAAATATAATATTAAAAACAGCTTAAAAGAATTTATATGGATACCAATTAAATATAAAGGATTATAAAATCTTTTAAAGGTTCTCATGAAAATTTATAAATGATGAAAATAGTTTTTTTTCATTTACTAGAGATTTTTGAGCTTTTTTTTCCATATTTCTAAATAAATTAAGAACTTTTATTCCCTCTTCTGTAAGTTTAGCGCCACCCCCACCTTTTCCTCCAAGAGATGACTCAACCAATGGAGATTTAAAATCTTGGTTCATTGCATTTGTCAATAGCCATGCTCTTCTATAAGACATTCCTATCTTTCTTGCTGCGGCTGATATAGAACCATGAATAAGAATTGCATCCAGTAATTTTGCTTTTCCATGACCAAATATTGGTCTAGTTCCTAAATTAATTCTTAATGATATATCTTTACTATTACTTATATCTTTTTTCATTTATTTTCCGTTTAGATAAGGGTAAATAATTTTATCACCTATATTTATATTGAGGTAGCTACTAAGTCCTCCATTAATTTCTAAAACACTTTTTAATTTTACTTCAGGGCCGATAGGAGTCAAATCTTTTGGAGAGGTCATTTTAATGATTTTTATAATTTTACCATTTTCATCAATAAAAATCATGTCGAGTGGAATAAATGTATTCTTCATCCACATTTTTATAATTTGTTTTTCAGGATAAATAAATAACATACCCTCGTTTTGTTTTAATTGTTCTCTATACATTAATCCTCTGCTTCTTTCTAATGCTGTCTCAGCAACTTCAACATTAAAAATATACTCAGAATTTTGTGTCTTAATAACAATCAAAGACTTTTTGAATTTTATTTCATTAGCATTTAGGCTAGAAAAAGAAAGCCATCCAATAATGAATAAATATAGCAACTTTCGCATCAGCTTTTTCTTAAAATATTAAAACTATTTTTTAAATCATAAATAAGGTCCTCAGGATCTTCTAACCCTGCATGAATTCTCAACGTTAAATCTTTATAATTCCATTGATAGGTTTCTCTAATTTTTTCTGGATTAACCGGTAAAATTAAACTTTCATAACCTCCCCAGCTGAAACCTATATTAAATAGTTTTAAATTATTTATCATTTTATATATATGCTCTTTATGAGTATTCTTTAATATTACGCCAAATAGACCAGAAGCACCCTCAAAATCTTTTTTCCATGTAGTATATCCAGGGTCTTTCTCTAGAGCAGGATATAAAACTTTAAATACTTCCTTTTGTTTTAATAGCCATTCAATAATTTTAAATGCATTTTCTTCATGTTTTTTTAGCCTTATACTAAGGCTTTTTAGCCCTCTTAAACCTAAATATATATCATCAGGACCGGGGCAAGATCCTAAATTATGTGCAGACTTTCTTATACTTTGAGAATATTTTTTATTAGCTGTAATTACTCCTAACATTGCATCAGAATGACCAACTATATATTTAGTAGCCGATTGGATGCATATATCTACACCATACTGCATAGGCTTAAAATATAAAGATGTTGCCCAGGTATTATCAATAATTGTAATTAACTTATGTTTTTTTGCTATTTCAATTAATTGAGGAATATTTTGCATTTCAAAAGTAAGTGATCCTGGAGACTCCATAAAAATTAATTTAGTCTTAGTAGTGATAAGATCTTGAATATTGCTTCCAATATTAGGTTGATAGAAAGTTGTAGTAATACCCATATTTTTAAGGAGACCTTTTGTTAAGTTTCTTGATACACCATATGCACTATCTGTCATAAGTATATGATCGCCTGTTTTTAAGACTGCTAATAAAGACGCCACTATTGCAGCTGTTCCTGATGATGTCGCTACCGCTGAATACGCTTCATCAATATCTGCTATTGCAGCTTCAAACTCAAAAGTAGCAGGATTGCCAAACCTTCCATAAAAAAGGGTTTGAGTATTCTTTTTTTTAATTTTTGTTTGCATTTCTTCCACGTTATCAAATAGGACAGTGGACCCTCTATAGATTGGACTATTTACAAAGCTATTTGATATTTTTTTTCTTTTTCCTGCAAGAATATTTTTTGTATCTTTTTTATAATTATTTTTAACCATATATTTTTTCTTATTTTTACTTTATTATAATAATATTTTTATTGATCGAGATAATTTATGTCATATTACAAAAAATTAAGTTTTACACAAAAAATATTAGTATCAATGCTTCTAGGTGCAGCACTTGGTATAATATTAAATAATATAAACATATATCATATTTTAATAAATCAATATTTATCTAATGGAGTTTTTGAAGTTTTAGGAAAATTGTTTGTTAACAGTTTGAAGATGTTAGTCGTACCTTTAGTATTTTGTTCTATTACAGTTGGAATTACTTCTTTAGGTAATTTATCTCTAATGGGAAGAATTGGTTTTAAAGCCATTCTTATTTATTTATTAACTACAGCTGTAGCAATATCATTGGCTTTAATTTGTGCTTCAGTAATCAAACCTGGACAGGGCCTTGAAATTAGTAATTCTATACAGTTTACAGCTAAAGAAGCTCCTTCTTTAGCTTCTGTTTTAATATCTATTGTTCCTTCAAACCCAATACTGGCAATGGCAGAAGGAGAAATGTTACAAATAATTCTGTTTGCTATTATCTTAGGAATAGCAATTACAATTACTGGCACCAAGGCAGAAGCTTTTAAAAAAGGTATCGTAAGTCTTAACGATATAATGATGAATATGGTGTCTATTATAATGAAGTTTGCTCCTATTGGTGTTTTTTGCTTAATTGCTAAAACATTTGCTACGCAAGGAATAGATATGATTGTTCCTTTATTATCCTATTTTATAACTGTATCATTAGTTTTACTTCTACATGTTTTCTTGACTTACTCTGCCTTTCTTAAATTTATAGGAAATGTCTCACCATTTTTATTCTTTAAAAAAATGCGTACTGCAATTGTCTTTGCGTTTAGCACTGCCTCTTCAAATGCTACAATTCCAGTTACACTCAATACGGTTGAAAAAAAATTAGGAGTGGATAAGTCCGTAGCTTCATTTACAGTACCATTAGGAGCCACTATAAATATGGATGGGACTGCTATTATGCAAGGAGTAGCAACTGTATTTATAGCTTCTGTGTATATGATAGATCTAACTATTATAGATTATCTGACAGTAATTTTGACAGCAACACTTGCTTCTATTGGAACGGCTGGTGTTCCTGGAGTAGGTTTAATTATGCTTACTATGGTTCTAACTCAAGTAGGCTTGCCTGTTGAAGGTGTAGCTTTAATAATTGGAATAGATAGGCTACTAGATATGATGAGAACAGCAGTTAACATTACAGGTGATTCTATGGTTTCATTAATTACTAGTAAATCAGAAAAGAGCTTTAATTTGAATATTTTTCGAGATCCTAAGGCAGGTTTATAATTATTTTTCTATAAGCTTATTATCTTTATGCCCCCATTCACTCCATGAACCATCATATACTTTCCATTCCTTTTTACCTAAAAATTCCAAGGTAAATGCTAGTACACATGCTGTTACTCCTGATCCACATGAAGAAATAGTTATCTTTTCAAAGTCAAAATTATTTTCATTTAATATTTCAATTATTTTATCTTTATTTATTAAGCATCCTTTATCATCTATAAAAAGATTAAAAGGTATATTAATAGAATTTGGGATATGCCCTTTTTGCAGTCCTGGTCGAGGTTCATCCTCAATACCTATGAATCTCCCGGGTGATCTTGCATCAATTATTTGATGACTATCACTATTGTAAAGACTTTTTATATCTTTATAATTTGCAACAATATCTTGATTGATTTCACTTACATAATTGCTTTTAGTAATTTTAGTAACGTTATCAGTTATAGGCCCATTTATGGCTTTCCATGCTTTCATACCTCCATTTAATATTGCAATATTTTTATGATTAAATAACTTGAATAACCACCAAGCTCTTGGTGAAGTGCCTATACCATCCATTGAATATATTATTATATTACTATTATTTTTTATTCCTAATTTTTGCATATTATATTCAAACTGTTTTTTAGTCGGAATAGTGTGTGGTAAATTAGAATTAAGATCACAGACTTCATCAATGTTAAAGTATATAGCTCCTGGTATATGGGAATTTAAAAATTCTTTGTATGGATCTCTTTTTATGTTTGGCAAATACCAAGAAGCATCTAGAAAAATTGTCTTGTTCAACCATTTTTTATCTTTATAAAGCTGGAAAAGTGCATTAGATTCAATTAACAATAGAACACCTTATATTTAAGAAGGCTTTCCGCCTCCACCTTTCTTACTCATACCTTTTTGAGGATCGTAACCCAAAGTAGCGAGGAAGAGAAAAATGATAGTACAAGCTAAAGTGATTATTAAGCCAGGAATATAAACTTGCCCTAACGATGCCCATCTTACTAATTCTACTCCATAAGTAAATGGATTAATATTAGCAATCCACCATACAAATTCTGCCCCATTATCTTGTAACCTCCAAAGCGGATATAATGCAGAAGAAATAAAGAACATAGGAAAAATTACAAAGTTCATAGTACCGGCAAAATTTTCTAATTGTTTAATGTATACTGATATTAATAAGCCTAATGCTCCTAGCATCATACCAAACAAAATAGTAGCAGGTAATATATATATCCACCCTAAAATAGGAGTAGAAAAATTAACTAGTAAATTAATTATTGGAATACAGATTATTAAAAAAACATAAGCCTGTAAAACTGATAGGAAAGTTCCTGAAAGCAACTTAGCGGTTAGTAAGTACCATCTAGGTAGAGGAGCAGTTAATAATAATCTCATAACACCCATTTCTCTGTCATATACCATAGATAAGGATGACTGCATACCACTAAACAATAAGACCATGCCAATTAGTCCTGGTATTATGTATTCAAAATAATTTACATTTTGAATAGGATAAGGATTATTTATTCCAGGATCCACACCTGTAACAGAACCTACGCCAGCTGCAAAAACAAATAACCATAAAGCAGGCCTCACAAAGGCCGATAATAATCTTCCTTTTTGATGAACAAATTTTACCGTTTCTCTATATGTTAGACCTCTTAGGGCCAATGTTGCATGTTTTAATTGCAAAATACTACTCCTACTTTATTTACTACATTTATTTTTTGCACTATCTATTCCAATAGTATCTAAATTATTTTCTCTATGAACAAAACTTTCTATTGGGGCAATACTTGTTACCCAATTTTCAGTAGACAACATAATGGGTTGTCTTAATTGTCTATTCCATGATCTAAAATTTAAAACGGGTCCTTTAGAGCCATCAAGCTTAAAATTATCATTTATAAATGCTTCATGAAATGAAAAATTTTCTTTATTTTTAAATCTAACTAATGCTTCTGCTATTGCTCTCATACCGACCCATGCCGCCCAATCTTCTTCACTCATTCTTCTATCATTCATCCTTTCAAATCTTCCATGGACTTGAGGGGCACCATGTCTAAGATAAGACCAATGCCAAGCTCTTGGAGTTAAACCTGAAGATCCAATTACAGCTGATGGTTTATGAGTTGCAAAAGGCACTTTATAACTAAACTCTTTATGAGTATCTGCAATATACACTGCATCATATTTTGCAGATCCAGTTAAAAAATCTAAATCATTTTG
>JAURCJ010000002.1 GCA_030828505.1 Alphaproteobacteria bacterium
TACGGTGATATTTTTTAGAATTTTTAGCAAACAAAACTTTATTAAAGATTTACAAATTGCAATAGGGTTAATGTTATTTATAATGGTCGCTTTGCCATGGTTTATTATTATTAATGTTGGCGACAATAGTTCTGTATTTTTAGATTCTGTAAAAAAAGATATGTTTTTAAAATTGATAAGTGCGCAAGAATCACATGGTGCCCCACCTGGAACATATTTATTATCATCAATAGTTTCAGCTTGGCCAATTTTTCTTTTTATTATTCCGACTAGTATATGGGCTTACAAAAAAAGAAAAGAAAAAGCTGTAATATTTTTATTATGTTCGATATTGCCAGCATGGATTGTATTTGAACTAGTACCAACTAAACTAATGCATTATATTCTTCCACTATTACCTAGTCTCGCAATTCTTTCAGCTGCCATGATTGTTTCATTAAATAAAATGAATACATTAAATATTCTTAATAAGTTCTTTATTAGAATTATTTCTTTATTACCTTCTCTAGGTGGAATAATTATTTCCTCTGCAATTTGGGTTTTAGCAATTAAATTTGGTAAAGGTATTACTTTATCAGTCTTTCTTGTTATTTTTATATATTTTATAAGCTCCATAATTTGTGCATATTTTCTTTTTAAGAGAAATTATTTGACATCTTTCATAACTATTGTTTTTTCAAATTTATTGGCATTAAATATATTATTTATATTTCTGCCCAAACAATTAGATAAAATATGGGTAACGGAGAAAGTTTATGAATATATAAAAGAAGAAAATATTCAACATTCTGTCGGAATGTTAGGGTATTCAGAGCCTTCATTAGTATTTAGATTAGGGTCAAGTTCTAGAATATTAACCAGTAGCGATGATGCTATTGATAAAATTATTAAAAACAAAATAAAATATATAATTATTGAAGATAAATATACGGAGGAGTTTATAATAAAGGCAGATGAAAATCAATTATCTATAAATGTATTAAATATAAAAGTATCAGGCTTTAATTATTCTAAGGGAAAGTATGTAAGTATTAATATAATTAATGTTCTATAAGAATTATTTATAAAATTATCTTTCTTAAAAAGTAATTATTATTTATAATAATATCTTATATTATATCTATCTCATAAAAATGGAGGAAGTGAATGTTACCAGAATTATCACCGAAAGTTGTGGAATTATTAGAAAGAGTAAGTAAATTTATGGATGAGAACATTTATCCAAACGAAGAAAAAATTGCAGCAGAGATTGCTGAAGGTGATAGATGGCAACCATCACAAATACTAGAAGGTATTAAAGCAAAAGCTAAATCTGAAGGTTTATGGAATTTATTTTTGCCAGAGAGTGATCGTGGAGCTGGTTTAACAAATTATGAATATGGGCATTTATGTGAGCTGATGGGAAGAACTCAATTTGGACCAGAGGCATTTAATTGTTCTGCTCCTGATACAGGTAATATGGAAACTTTAGAGAGGTATGCATCTGAAGAAGTAAGAAATGAATGGATGACTCCTTTACTAGAAGGTAAAATACGTTCTGCATTTGCAATGACTGAGCCGGCAGTGGCCTCATCCGATGCTACAAATATAGAATCATCAATAGTAAGAGATGGCGATGAATATGTAATTAATGGTAGGAAGTGGTGGACTTCGGGAGCTAATGATCCAAGATGTAAAGTTTTTATATTTATGGGAAAATCAGATCCAAAGAATCCCGATAGACATAAACAACAGTCTATGATTGTGGTTCCTGCAGATACAAAAGGTGTAAAAGTGTTACGCCATTTACCAGTTTTTGGTTTTGATGATGCACCTCATGGTCATGGTGAAGTTTTATTTGAAAATGTTAGAGTGCCTGCAAAAAATATATTATTGGGAGAAGGAAGAGGTTTTGAGATAGCGCAAGGACGTCTTGGGCCTGGCAGAATTCATCACTGTATGAGATTAATTGGTGTAGCTGAGGTAGCATTAGAAAAAATGTGTAAAAGAACAAAAGAAAGAGTTGCATTTGGGAAGCCAGTAGCAGAGCAATCAGTAACACAAGAAAGGATTGCCGAATCAAGAATAATGATAGATCAATGCAGATTATTGACTTTATATGCTGCACATAAAATGGATGTTCATGGAAATAAAGAGGCTCGTAAAGAAATAGCTATGATTAAAGTATCTGCTCCTAATATGGCATGTACAATTATTGATTGGGCAATTCAAGCTCATGGAGCTGGCGGAGTTTCTAATGATTTTGGTTTGTCTAAAATGTATGCTCAATCTAGAACTTTAAGATTAGCAGATGGTCCGGATGAGGTTCATCGTAATCAAATAGCTAGATTGGAACTTAAAAGACATAATTAATAGGACTTAATTTATGAAAAATAAATATGTTCTAAATTTAGATGATATACCTGTTAAGCAAGCTCATAAGTTTAATATAAATAAACTAAATGAGTTCTTAACAGGTAAATTAGATGATTTTCATGAAATTAGTAAGGTTGGTCAATTTAATGCTGGTCAGTCTAATCCTACATTTGTAATAGAAGATTCAAATCATAAAAGATATGTTCTACGAAAAAAACCTCCAGGAAAGTTGCTCCCATCTGCACATGCTGTTGATAGGGAATATAAAGTCCAAAAAGCTTTATATGATACTGATGTTCCTGTAGCGAAAATGTATTTATACTGTGAAGACCAAGATATTATTGGTACAGAATTTTATATAATGGAATATCTGGAAGGAAGAGTATTTGAGGATACTACTTTACCTGGTCACTCTCCAAAAGATAGAAGTTTGATATACAATAGTATGAATGAAACATTAGCTGCTTTACATAAGGTTAAACCTGAAGACGTTGGTTTAGAAAATTTTGGAAGACCTGGAAGCTATTTTTTAAGACAATTAAAAAGATGGTCACAGCAATGGGAGATATCTAAGCAACAAGATATTCCAGAAATGCCGTTATTAATAGAATGGTTATCAAATAATATTCCTGAAAGTGATGAAACAACAATTGTTCATGGTGATTATAGGTTAGGTAACTTAATTTATGATCTAAATGAGCCTAAAGTTATTGCTGTCTTAGATTGGGAATTATCTACTTTAGGTCATCCTCTTGCAGATTTGGGATATAATTTAATGCTTCATGAAGAAGATTCAGACGTTCGTTCTGGTTTTAGTTTAAAGAATTTGGATTTAGTAAAATTAGGTATACCAACTAAGGATTACTTAGTGGAAAAATACTGTGAAATGGTAAAGAGAGATATTATTAATCCAAATTTTTATATAGTATTTTCAATGTTTAGAAATGTAGCTATTTTAGAAGGTGTTTTAGCTAGGGGAAGAGCAGGCAATGCTTCTTCTTCATTAGCTGAAGAAAAAGGAGCTATGTCAAAGCCCATTGCAAAAATAGCTTGGGATTTAGTGCAAAACAGTAAACTAGATTAGTTATTTCTATATCTAAGGTTTTCTCTGGACAAGTCAGATATTTTATTGCATCCCATAAGTTTCATATCACGTTCTATTTCATTCCTGAAGTTACCCAGAGCTTTCTCAACTGCAGGTTGACCTCCACCTCCTAGAGCATAAAGATAGTATTTACCTCCAGAACAACACTTTGCTCCTACGGATAGAGCTTTAAGAACATGAGTTCCTCTTTGAATGCCTCCATCACAAATAACATCAATTTTATCGCCTACTGCGTCCACTATTTCTGCTAATTGATCGAAAGGACTTCTGGATCCATCTAACTGTCTACCTCCATGATTTGAAACCATTATTGCAGTTGCTCCAATATCTACTGCCTTTTTTGCATCCTCAACACTCATAATCCCTTTTAAACAAAAATGTTTGCCCCATTTTTTATTAATTTCTTCCGCATCTTTCCAGTTCATAGTTTGGTCTAACATATTTGTGAAATAGTCTCCTACAGATATAGCTATATTAGTTCCTGCATTAACAAATTTCGACAATTGAGGTAAGTCAAATTTTTCATGAGTAAAATAATTGATTGCCCACATAGGGTGGCTTGCAAAGCTTAATAGACTTTTTAGTGTTAATTTGGGTGGACTCGTGAAACCAGTATGTAAATCTCTTTCTCTATTGCCGCCTGTTATAGTATCTACAGTAAGAGCTATAGCTTCATAATTAGCTTCTTTACATAAATCTATCATATGGTTATTTAGGCCTTTATCTTTATGATAATATAATTGAAATAGTTTAGGAGAAGATATTTCTTTGCTCATCCTCATTATATCTACCGTACCTAAAGAAGATAAACCAGACATTGTTCCAAATTTTTCAGCTGCTCGTGCAACTGCTAATTCGCCTTCATGGTGGAATAGTCTTTGTAAAGCTGTAGGAGAACAAAATAATGGCATATCTAATTTTTGTCCCATAACAGTAACTGACATATCTATATCCTTAACTCCTGCCAATACATTAGGAACTAAATCGCATTCTTCATATGCTGCTGTATTTCTATTCTTAGTTATTTCATCATCGGCTCCTCCATCAATATAATGAAATATTGGCCCAGGAAGTTTGCTTTTAGCTAACTCTCTAAAATCTTGAGTATTATGACAGTCCTTAATTCTTTTAAATATCATTTCAATATTTTTCCTTTATATTAATTATTTACTACTTAGTATAAATTTTAATAAAATTCTATATATAAAAATTAGAATTTACTTTGGTGCCATTCTTAAAGAACCATCTAACCTTATTGTTTCTCCATTCAACATTTCGTTTTCAAAAATGTGCTTTACAAGTGCGGCATACTCTTTGGGTTGTCCAAGTCGGTGTGGATGCAAAGTAGACTCAATTAGAGATTTTTTAGCTTCTTCAGGAAGTCCTGCAAGTAGTGGTGTTTCAAAAAGACCAGGAGCAATTGTATTAACTCTTATTCTTTGTCGAGCTAGTTCTCTTGCTATAGGTAAAGTCATTCCTACAATACCACCTTTAGAAGCCGAATAAGCTGCTTGACCTATTTGTCCATCATAAGCTGCAATAGATGCTGTATTTATTATTACACCTCTACTTTCATTATTTTTATCTTCATTATGTTGCATGACATTTGCTGCTGCTTTCAAAGTATTAAATGTTCCAATTAGGTTTACATTTATAATCTTACTAAATAGGCTTAAGGGGCAAGTGCCTTCTTTATTTAATACTTTGCTTGGACTTCCTATTCCTGCACAATTTATTACTAAATTAATAGGTCCAGTTTTATTTACGATATCAGAAAAGTTGTCAGATACTAAATTTTCATCTGTTATATCTATATTTATATAATTACAATTGGGTCCTAATTCTTCTGCTTTATTAATTCCCAGTTCATTTTGAATATCTATAATAGTAACATGACCACCATTTTTTATAATTAAATCAGCAGTTGCCCCTCCAAGGCCACTGGCTCCTCCTGTAATTACAGCATTGCTGTTATTAAATTCCATATTTTTTCCTTTCTTAAATTATGAAGAAAATTGTTCATTTATAAACTTTTCTTCAAGACTGCTTTCAGTATCAAATAATAATTTAAATGCTAGTTTGGTGGATAGTTTAATATTAACTGATTTAACATTTCTTACTTCTAAATTACCGGCAGTAGCACTTACTCCTCTTATTTTAGGTTCTTTAACAATAAAGTCTACTGAGGAAGCTTTAGGCAATAATGCTCCTCTCCATCTCCTAGGTCTAAAGGCGCATATAGATGTTAAAGATAGTAATTTCGAATTTATAGGTAATATTGGGCCATTTGCTGAGAGATTATAGGCAGTACTACCTGCAGGAGTAGCTACCATTACCCCATCACATACTAATTCATTAAGTCGTTTTTTATTATTTACGTTAATTATTACTTTTGCAGTCATCCTAGATTGTCTCAGTAATGAAACTTCATTGATAGCAATGCCTTTATATTTATTATCATTAATATCAATAGCTTCCATTACTAAAGGAGATATTTTAGTTAAAATAGCATTATTAATTCTTGCTATTAGATTTTCTTTTGAGAAGGAATTCATTAAAAAACCAATAGTTCCCCTGTTCATACCATATATGGGGGTTTTATTTATACCATATGTTTCTATTACATTAAGCAGAAGGCCATCACCACCTAAAGCAACAATAACATCAGCTTGATCAATACTTGTATTTTTATATATTTTTATTAATTCTTTTAGTGCTTTTTGTGCAACTTTTGAATCAGAGGCAATGAAAGCAATTTTATTATATTTCATTTTATAATTAAACCGTATTATTTGATTATTATAGATATTTGGAAGTTAGCACTTAATAAATTAAGTTTAAAGATAAATTTATCCGCCAGTAACGCTCATATGCCTTGTTACTGCAGGACCTGAAGCTCTTCTACTAATTTCAAAATCATGACCTTTAGGCTTTCTTAATATAGCTTCTCTAATAGCATTTTCTAATTCTATACCTTTTTTTCCATCCTGAAGTTCTTTTCTTAAATTAGCGGAGTCATCCTGTCCAAGACACATATAAAGCATTCCTGTACAGGTAAGTCGAACCCTATTACACGATTCACAAAAATTATGTGTAAGAGGAGTTATAAATCCTAATCTACCATCAGTTTCTTTTATTTTTACATATCTAGCTGGACCTCCAGTTTTGTAATCACTATCTATTAATGTAAATTTTTTTCTTAAATTAGCTCTAACAATTGATAAAGGTAAATACTGATCAGTTCTATCTTCAGAAATTTCTCCCATTGGCATAGTTTCTATTATTGTGAAATCATGCCCTTCATTATGAGCCCATTCAATCATGCTTTGTAACTCATCTTCATTTACGCCTTTTAAGGCTACAGCATTAATTTTACATTTTAAACCTGCTTTAGTAGCTGATTTAAGACCATTTAAAACCTTTGCTAAATCCCCCCATCTTGTTATTTTTTTAAAAAGATCTGGGTTTAGTGTATCAATAGAAACATTTACTCTTCTTACTCCGTAGTCATATAGTTGGTCAGAAAACCTTGAAAGTTGACTACCATTAGTGGTTAGAGTTAATTCTTCAAGTCCAGAACCAATTTTTGAACCGAGTGCTTTTATTAATGTTAATACATTTTTTCTTACTAATGGTTCGCCTCCAGTAAGTCTAATTTTTTTAGTACCAAGATTTATAAATGATGAGCAGATAGTTTCTATTTCTTCAAGAGATAATACGTCAGATTTAGGTAGGAAGCTCATATTTTCAGCCATACAGTAAACACACCTGAAATCACATCTGTCAGTAAGAGATACCCTTAAGTATGAAATAGCTCTACCAAATGGGTCTATTAAAGGGGCACTATTATTATTTATTTTTTCTTCTTGGTTTATCAACATTTGCAAATCCAATAACTACATCCTGTATGGTTATATACGACTGTATATAATGGATCAAGAATTACTTTCAATATAATTCTTTATTATGTATAATAATTAATTCTAAATGAAAGATATTAAGTGTATTGATGAAAAAATCTATTAATAAAAATATAGCAAATTGGTCTTATGATATATACCAAGTTTTAAGCCAAAATAATGCTAAACAAATAGCATATGTCCCAGATGCTGGACATAAAGAACTTATAGAATATTGTGAAAATAATAAATCGATGAAGATGGTAAGTTTAACTTCTGAAGAAGAAGGTTTAGGCTTATTAGCTGGTGCTTGGTTAGGAGGAGAAAAAGGGGTATTATTAATGCAATCAAGTGGAGTAGGAAATTGCATTAATGCTATCGCATCTATAACAAGAGCTTGTGATTTTCCTCTTTTAATGCTTATAACTATGAGGGGTGAATGGAATGAATTTAATCCATGGCAAGTTCCAATGGGGCAAGCTACAGAAAAAGTTTTAGAAGCATTAAATGTAGTGACAACCAGATGTAATAAAATAGAAGAAATTTCTGACGCGGTCTCTGCAATGCTGGGCTTAGCCTATAAATCTAATTGTATATCTGCTGTTCTTTTATCTCAAAGATTAATAGGTGCAAAGAGTTTCAAGGAATAAATATGAATAATTATGAATTAAATAGACGGTACGTAATAAGCGAGTTGTTAAAAAATAGAAAAGATAATTTGGTTATTAATGGTTTAGGAGGAACATGTTGGGATGTTGCTTCTTTAGGGGATAATAAATTAAATTTTTATGTATGGGGAGGTATGGGTAATGCCTCTATGATTGGATTAGGTTTGGCTTTAAGCCAACCTAATAAAAAAATTATAGTAGTTACGGGTGATGGTGAGATGCTAATGGGATTAGGTTCCTTAGTAACAATAGCGGTTAAAAAACCTAAAAATCTTGCCATAGTGGTATTTGATAATGAATTATATGGAGAAACAGGTAATCAAAAAACACATACAGCATATGGAGTAGACTTAAGCGAAATAGCTATGGGTTCTGGTATAAAAAATTCTAAAATATTACAGAGTAAAACGGATTTAAAAATTTTATCTGAAGATATAAATCAAATAAATGAGCTTTCGTTTACCCAAATAAAAATTAATAATGAATTGGGGGAAACTGTATTGCCTATTAGAGAGGGACCATATATAAAATCACGTTTTAGAGAAACTTTATTAGGTAAAGAAGCTTTACTTGAATAAAAATTTGTTACATGAGCATAATAATGCTCTATATGAAAATAAAAAAATTGAATTATAAATTATATAATTGTTAACTAACTTTTTTTAAGGAATATGTGTTGTCAGAAAATAATAATAGAATTGAGAGTATCAAAAGTTTAAACCCAGATGAATGGGAGGATATAAGAAGTGGAGTTATCAACCTTTGTCATAATTTTCCAGGAGAGTATTGGAGAAGTTTAGACAGTGAAAGAAAATACCCAGAAGAATTTGTTAAAGCTCTTACAGAAGCTGGCTATTTAGCATGTCTGATACCTGAAGAGTATGGAGGTTCAGGCCTTCCTATTCAAGCTGCGTGCGTAATTCTTGAAGAAATACAGAGATCTGGCGGAAATGGTGCAGCATGTCATGCGCAAATGTATATTATGGGAGCTCTATTAAGGCATGGATCGAAAGAGCAAAAAGATAAATACTTACCAAAAATATCTTCAGGTGAATTACGTTTACAGGCTTTTGGAGTAACGGAACCAGATGCCGGGACAGATACTTTATCAATCAGAACTAAAGCAACTAAAACAAATAATGGCTATGTTGTGAATGGACAAAAAGTTTGGACAAGTAGAGCTGAGTATTCTGATTTAATGTTACTCTTGGCGAGAACTTCTTCGGATAAAAATATAAAAAGAACTGAAGGTTTGTCATTATTTATAATTGATATGCAAAAAGCAAAAAATGAAGGTCTTTCAATTAAACCTATTAAAACTATGATAAACCATGCAACTACAGAAGTATTTTTTGACGATTTAGAGATACCCTTAGATAGTTTAATAGGTGAGGAGGGCAAAGGTTTTAAATATATATTAGATGGAATGAATGCTGAACGTATTTTAATTGCTGCCGAATGTATAGGTGATGCAAAGTTTTTTTTAGATAAAACAACAAAATATGCCTCTTCTAGAGAAGTTTTTGGAAGACCAATTGGTCAAAATCAGGGAATTCAATTCCCTATTGCCAGATCTTATGCAGATATGGAAGCAGCTGCTCTCATGGTAGATAGAGCAGCTAATTTATTTGATAATAATATAGCATGTGGAGCGGAAGCAAATATGGCAAAATTATTATCGTCAGAAGCTTCATGGAAGGCAGCTGAAGCTGCTATGCAAACATTCGGAGGTTATGGTTTTGCTGAGGATTATGATATAGAAAGAAAGTTTAGAGAGACAAGATTATACCAAACTGCTCCAATCTCTACTAATTTAATCTTAGCTTTTATAGCACAAAATGTTTTAGGGCTTAAAAGGTCATATTAGGAGATAACTGTGAAAACATTAGATGGAATTTTAGTAGTATCTTTAGAGCAAGCAGTAGCTGCACCTTATTGTTCATTAAGGCTAGCTGAGGCAGGAGCAAGGGTAATTAAAATTGAAAGAAAAGAAGGTGATTTTGCTAGGTATTATGATAAAGATGTTAAAGGTAATAGTGCTTACTTTGTATGGCTTAATAGGGGGAAAGAATCTTTAGTTATTGATATAAAAAATATTGATGATATGAAATTATTAAAAAAAATAATTTCTAACGCTGATATATACATTCAAAATTTAGCTCCGGGAGCAGCAGAAAGAGCAGGGTTAGGCTCGAAAGAAATGAGAGTATTAAATAAAAAGTTGATTACATGTGATATTTCAGGATATGGCCAGAATGGCCCTTATAGAGATATGAAAGCCTATGATCTACTTGTACAAGCCGAAACCGGTTTATGCAGTGTTACGGGAACAGAAGAAGAAGAAGGAAGAGTTGGTGTCTCTGTATGCGATATTGCATGTGGTATGAACGCACATGCTTCTATCTTACAAGCGTTATATAATAGAGAAAAAACAGGAAAAGGAAAAGGAATAGAAGTCTCATTATTTGATGGGATGGCAGATTGGATGAATGTTCCTTATTTACAAACAGTATACGGAAAAAGATCAGTGAAAAGAGTCGGATTATCTCATCCGTCTATTGCTCCTTATGGAGCGTTTAAGTCAAAATGTGGTAAAAGAATTCTTATTTCTATTCAAAATGAAAGAGAATGGGTTCAACTGTGTTCATCTGTACTAATGTTAGAACATTTAGTGAAAGATAAGAGATTTAATAAGCCAACTAATAGAGTGAAAAACAGAAAAGAATTAGATCGAATAATTTCTATAGAGTTTCTTAAATTTGATAAAGATATTCTTTTAAAAAGGTTAAGAGATCAAAAGATAGCCTGTGGAGTATTAAATTCAATTCAAGATTTAGAGCAACATCCGCAACTCAGAAAAGTAAAATGTTTAATTGGTAATGATGAAATTGAATTAATTGCTTCTCCATCTATAATAATTGGCGAAGAAAATTATATTGGAGAAGTTCCTGATATAGGCAGCAATTCTGAAGATATAAGGATAGAATTTAATGGAGAATAATGCAGATATAATGTCTTGGATAGGTAAGTCTATAGAAAAAGATGATTATATTAGTGATTTTCCTCTTAAAGCTATGGCTGCCGTTTTTGATTATAATGTCAAAATATTTGAAAAAGTTCCTTCTGGCTGGCATTGGCTATACTTTTTAAATTTACCATTACAAAAGAATTTGGGCTTAGATGGACATGAGAAAAGAACAGGTTTTATGCCCCCAATACAATTGCCAATTAGAATGTATGCAGGCGGAGAAATTATTTTTCATAAACCATTATCTATAGGGCAAAAATTACGAAAAAAATCTAGTATAGTATCTATTGATAATAAAATTGGGGCTACAGGAAATTTAACTTTTTTAAAAATTAATCATGAAATATTCAATGAAAAAGAAATTCTTATTAATGAGTTCCAAAACCTTGTTTATAGAGAAGATAAGAAAAACCAAAAGAAGAAAAAAGTTTTTGCTATGAAAGCACCTGATAAATATGATTATGAAAAACAATGGAATACTTCTTCGGAAATGTTATTTCGGTATTCCGCTTTAACTCATAACACTCATAAAATTCATTATGATTTTCCATACGCCACTAAAAAAGAAGGTTATCCCAATATAGTTGTTCATGGCCCTTTGATGGCAACATTTTTGTTAGATTTAATAGATAATATACTTAAAGATAATAACAAAAAACTTATTAAGTTTACATTTAAATTAGAAAGCCCTGTTTTTGTAGGTGGAACCATTTCAGCCCAAGCTGTTAAAACAAGTAAAGGCCTAGATCTTTGGATTAAAGATCAAAATGGATATCAATCTTTGTCTGCTGAGGCAGAAATAAGCTCCTAATTTTTCATATTCATAAATATAGAATCTAAATTTTTATGAGTGTTAACTACAACATTTTTTAAACTTAATGAAGTTTCTAGTATAGTATGCACGTAAAAATAAGCAGTTTCAATTTTTTGATTGAGAAAATTATCGGTATCAGTACTTTCCAGTAAATTGAATGCTTTGACTGCACTTTTTGCCATTATCCACCCTCCAAATATATTACCACACATATCTAAAAATGGTGTTGCCCCTGATGCTGCATTTCTTTTATTTTTTTTCCACATATCCAAAAGTTTATCAGCAGTATCTTCAAGAGTATTAATAGCAAAAATTACCTTATCTCCTATTTCAATTAATTTATCTTTGTCAGATTTTATACAGTCTTGAGCGTCTTTTCTCATATCATCTAAAAACCTTTTAAATACATTACCATTATCAAGGGTGAGCTTTCTTCTTAATAGATCTAGAGCTTGAATGCCATTTGTTCCTTCATATATAGGTAAAATTCTTGCATCTCTATAATGCTGTGCAGCACCAGTTTCTTCTATAAAACCCATTCCACCATGAATTTGAACGCCGGTAGATGCTATCAGTACTCCTTGATCAGTACACCACCCTTTAACTATAGGTGTTAAAAGGTCTAAGTTTTCTTGAGCTTTATTCTTTTCATCTGTAGACGATGCATTTTTTGATAAGTCCAACTCATTTGCTGTAAATAATGATAAAGCTCGCATAGCTTCTATTCTTGATCGCATATCCATTAACATTCTTTGTACATCTGGATGATCAATGATAGCTACTGTTCCTTCTTTAGAGTTATCTATTGAATTTCCTTGTTCACGAGAAAAAGAAAAATTAAGTGCTTGTTGATATGCTCTTTCAGCTATAGAAACACCTTGAATACCTACATTAAGTCTTGCGTTATTCATCATAGTAAACATTGCTTTTAGGCCACTATGTTTTTCACCAATTAATTCTGCATTAGCGCCTTCATTATCTCCATATGCTAAAACACATGTAGGGCTAGCATTTGTTCCAAGCTTATGCTCAATTGAAACTACCCTTACATCATTTTTTTCTAATGTTTCTCCCTCTTCATTTACTAGTTTTTTTGGGGATATAAATAATGATATACCTTTACTGCCTTCAGGCGCATCTGGTAATCTTGCTAAAACTAAATGAATAATATTGTCATTCATATCTTGATCACCATGAGTAATATATATTTTATTTCCATATAATTTATAATTGTCTTTATTTGGAATAGCTTTTGACTTTAGTAAAGCTAGATCTGACCCTGCCTGAGATTCTGTAAGATTCATAGTGCCTGACCATTCACCACTTATCATTTTAGGTAAATATTTTTTCTTTTGTTTATCTGTTCCATAAGCTTCTATAACTTCTATCGCACCCTGCGTTAAAAGCATATTTAGAGAAAAACTCATATTAGCTGCATGCCAAATTTCATTTAGGCCACCTACAATATTCCATGGCATTTCTTGACCACCATAGTCTTTTGAACCGGCAACTGAAGACCAACCTCCTTGTATATATTGATTATAAGCATCTTTAAAACCTTTAGGCATTCTTACGACTCCATTTTCTAGAGTAAGGCCTTCTTTATCTCCTGTACTATTTAAAGGCGCAAGAACATTAGAAGCAAATTTACCTGCTTCTTCAAATATTTGTTTTCTTAGATCTGGATCAGAATATTCATCATTTTTATTTTCTACTTTTGAATTAATATTATTTAATACAAATAAAATATCTTCAATTGGAGCATTATATTCTTGCATATTATTTCTTTCTGTTTTTAAAGTACTTTTCCAGGGTTTAAAATATTTTTTGGATCAAAAGTATCTTTTATTGAACGCATCAAACTAACTTCTATTTTTGGATTATAAAACTTTAGTTCTTCTCTTTTAAGTTTTCCAATTCCATGCTCAGCTGAAAAACTTCCATTTAAGCCGTGAACTATATCAAATACAATTTTATTTACGCTTTCCCATTTTTTTAGAAATTCTTCTTTATTACTTTTAATAGGTTGGCTAATATTAAAGTGTATATTGCCATCACCTATGTGACCGAATGCAACAACTCTTGAATCTGGAATAAATTTTTCTATTTGAATTGTTGCATTATCAATAAATTTACTCACATTATTTATGGGTATTGAAACATCATGTTTAATAGACCCTCCTTCAGGTTTTTGTGCTTCATTCAATCCATCTCTTAAAACCCATAACTCTTTTCTTTGTTGAGAGCTTTCTGCAATTACACCATCACAAACTATATTTTTATTAAGAGCTATTTCAAAAAGAGTTTCCATTTGTGCTCTCATACTATTTTTAGATGAAGATGAAAATTCTAATAGTACATACCATTTATATTTATCTTTTATAGGGTCTTTAGTATTTGGTATATTTTTTAAAACCATTTCCATCCCTAATCTGCTTACCAGTTCATAAGCATTTAGAAGATCAGTACTTACACTTCGAGCTAATCCCAAAAGTTCAACAGCTGCCTGAGTATTGGGAACAGCAAATAATGCTGTTTCAATATTAGATGGAAATGGAAATAATTTTAAAACAGCTTTGGTTATTATTCCCAATGTTCCTTCGCTTCCAATAAATAATTGTTTTAGATCATAACCTCGATTATCTTTTCTAAGACCTGTTAAGTTATCCCATATTTGACCATCAGCTAATACCACTTCTATTCCTAGTACTAAGTCTCTAGCCATACCATATCTTAGTACATTTATTCCTCCTGCATTAGTTGATAAATTTCCGCCAATAGTACAGGAGCCTTCTGATGCTAGACTAAGAGGAAAGAGAAGTTTTTTTTCTTCTACTTTATCTTGTATATTTCCTAATACACATCCTGCTTCAACAGTTATTGTAAAATTTTCTTCATTAAATTCGTCAATTTTATTCATCCTTTCAAGAGATAACATTACTTCTAGTCCATTATCTGATGGAATAGTTCCTCCACATAGACCAGTTCTTCCCCCTTGAGGTACAATCTTAATATTATGCTCATTGCACAGTTTAAGTATATTACTTACTTCATATGTATTGCTAGGTTTTAATAATAATTCAGACTTACCTTTATATAAGCCTCTTTCTTCAATCAGATAAGGCTCAATTATATTTGGATCTTCTATCCAACCTTTGGATCCTAAAAGAATTTTTAAAGGTAATAATTTCTTTAGTTTAGCATGCATATTATTTCTTCTATTTTTTACAATGCAATATAGACTTTTGTATATTTAGATCAAGATTAATTAGATGCTCCTCTATATAATCTGTCATTTATTGCTATTCCTATATCTTTATTTGGTATTGTTTTTACAGCTATTTTTTTAACTTGCATTTTATCTAAATGTCTTAGCATAGAAAATAAATTTTTAGCGGCCTCTTCCAAACTTTCTTCTTCACTTAGATTAATATTTATAAAATTATTTATACCTTTTGGATTTTTTCCAAAACCTAACCAAGCTTCCCCTTCAATAGGAAAATCTGCATTTAATCTAAGTGTAGCTTTTGGTGAATAATGTTTTTTAAAAAGACCAGGGCTTAAAGGCCTTTGATTATTTATTTTAGCTAAATTATATGAAGTTTTAATCAGTTCATTAATTAATTTTATACTTAAACCTCCTGGACGCAATATTTCAGGATTTGTTTTTGTAAAATCAATAACTGTAGATTCAAGACCAATATTGGTATCACCTCCATCTAGTATCATATCTTTTTCATTATCCAACTTATTAAATAAATCATATTTTACATGATCTGCAGAAGTAGGACTTAAATGTTGTGATGTATTAGCACTAGGTGCTATTAATGGAGCATTGACTAACTTTAAAAGCTTTAAAGCAATTGGATTATTAGGAATTCTTAGGGCAACTGTATCTAAATTTGCTCTTGCCATAAAACTAATATTTGATGAAGGGTTATAAGGAACTATTATTGTAAGTGGGCCTGGCCAATATTTTTTTATTAACTTAATAGCATCAGGTGGAATAATTTTCGCTATAGATAATGCTTGTTCAATTTTATATATATGCACTATTAATGGATTATTCTCTGGTCTACCTTTTACTTCATAAATACGTTTTACTGCATTTTTGTTAGAGGCTAAGGCTCCAAGTCCATAGACTGTCTCGGTTGGAAAAGCAACAATACCTCCATTATTAATAAGAGTAGCGGCTAGTTTAATATTATCATTATTTGCTTTAAAAATTCTCATCAAGAAAGTACAGGTTTTAATTTTTCAAAGGCTTCATTAAGTAAATCTGGACTCTTAGCATAACAAATTCTTACCCAACTTTCACCACCATTACCAAATGAAGTTCCTGGCGCTAGTCCAACTCCTGTAGATTGTAAAGTATCAAAACAAAATTTTTCTGAATCTGATATATCTTTTATTTTAAAATATGCATAAAAAGCAGCTTCTGAGTATGGAAAAATAACTTGAGAAAAATTATTTAAATATTTTATAGTTATATTTCTTGATAACTTTAAATCATTAATCATATTTTGAATAAATTTTTCTCCTTCTTTAATTGCTACTAACCCTGCGTGTTGTGCAGGAGAAGATGGTGAAGCAACATTAAATTCATTAAGCTTTTCAAAAATATTAATTAAGCCCTCTGGAATAATCATCCATCCTAACCTCCATCCTGTCATAGCCCATGATTTAGAAAAGCTATTTACTACAATTAATAAATCGTCATCTTTTGAAATATCTAAAAAAGATGGAGCAACTTTTTTATCATAAATAATTCTTTCGTATACTTCATCTGATATAACCCAAACTTTTTCTTTTCTGCATATTTCTAAAATTTCTAATTGTTCATTTCTACTCATTACCCATCCGGTAGGATTATTAGGTGTATTAATATAAATTGCTTTGGCATCTTTTATATTCTTTTTTATTTCTTCTAAATTAAGTTTCCATTTATTATCATTATCATGGTGTCTTAATGGTATCTCAATTACTTTGCCTCCCATAATTTCTATGCATCTCATAAAATTTGGCCAAACAGGTGTAATACATATTACTTTGTCATTAGGGTTTATGAGAGCTTCAGAAGCGATCATTAAAGCATTCATTCCTGCTGAAGTAACCATTATTCTTGAAGGAGAAATATTATTTTTATGTAAATCTGAACTATAACAAGAAATAGTTTCAATTAGATCAGGTATTCCCTGATTTGCACTATAAAAAGTGTGTCCTTCATCTAAAGCCGTTTTCATAGCTTCTGATATAAATGAAGGAGTAGCAACATCTGTTTCACCAAAGTAAAGTGGAATAATATTTTTTTTTCCAATAACTGAGTTTGCAATGTTTCTAATTGGAGAAGATTTTAAAGAACTTATTATTTTTCTTATTTTAAAATCATTATTGTCAATCAAGTTATAGCGCCCATTTGCCAAGGAACAAATTCAAGATCACCTAATCCATTAATTTCAGATTTTGACTGTTTTCCGGAAGCTACATCTAAAATAAGTTTAAAAATTTCTTCGCCCATTTCTTCAATAGTTGATTGACCAAGTAATATTTTACCACAATTTACATCCATATCTTCAGTCATTCTATTATATAGATCATCGTTAGTTGCAAGTTTTATTGAAGGGGCTGGTTTACATCCAAATACTGAACCTCTTCCTGTAGTAAAACATATCATATTTGCTCCTCCAGCGATTAAACCTGTAACGCTAGCAGCATCATAGCCAGGTGTATTCATAAATGTAAATCCTTTAGCTTTTATATTTTCAGCAAATTGATATACATCCACTAAATTTGTAGTGCCACCTTTTGCTACAGCGCCAAGAGATTTTTCAAGAATAGTCGTTAATCCTCCTGCTTTATTTCCTGGAGATGGATCTTGATGTAATTGTTCTTTATTTTCTTCGAATTTAATTAAGTAATCCTCTTGCCACCATTTTACAAAGTTTACAATTTTTTGTCCTACTTCCTCATTTATTGCCCTTCTTGTTAATAAATACTCAGCTCCAAATATTTCTGGAGTTTCAGCTAGTGTTCCCGTTCCTCCATTTTTTACTAATAAGTCAACTGCTGCTCCTAATGCTGGATTAGCCGTCATCCCAGAGTACGCATCGGATCCTCCGCATTCTAATCCCAAAATTAATTCTGAAGCAGGAGTTTTTTCTCGTTTAGTTTTATTAAGAATAGGTAGCATTTGTTTGACAAGTTCAACACCCTCTTGGATTGTTTTTCTTGTTCCCCCAACTTCTTGAATAGTCATCATTTTAAATGTATCTGAATTTGCCCAATTCATAGATTGAGCCATTCCACTCACTTGATTTACCTCGCAACCTAGTCCTATTACAATTAATCCACCAAAATTTGGATGTCTTGAATACCCCGCAATAGTAGATTGAAGTAATTCCCATCCCATACCATTACTATTTATACCACATCCAGTTCCATGGGTAATTGAAAAAACTCCATCAACATTTTCATAATCTGCTAAAACATTATCATTAAAAGCTTCTGCTATTTTTTTACAGACAGTAGCAGAACAGTTTACAGAAGAAATTATACCAACAAAATTTCTAGTTCCTACTTTGCCATTTGGCCTTCGATAACCCATAAATGTAGCTCTCTCATTTTCGGGTAAAATTTCATCATTTTTACATCCTTGAGAAAATGCATAGTCTTTTCTTTTACTGGACATACCTGCATTATGAACATGAACGTGATCTCCTACTTTTATGTCTTCCTTGGCTATACCAATGATTGTATCATATTTGATAATATCATCACCTTGAGAGATATTTTTTGTAGCTATTTTATGCCCAACAGGAATATGTTGATTAGTACTAACTTTTTCTTCAATAATATTAGTATTGACATCAATATCTGATTTTGCAGTAACTACATTATCATTTTTATGAATACGAATTGCTAGCGGTTCCATCTCTAATTCTCCCAAAACTTTAAAGATAAATTAATATATATTATATTTTTATAGATTTAAATATATTTTATGTTTACTTTTTATAGCTTATTATAGAATATTTTAATTTATTATTTTTTAAGGGGAATAGAATGAAATTAGTAAGGTATGGCGTTAAAGGAAAAGAAAAACCAGGAGTAATTGATGCAGATGGAAATATTAGGGACTTGTCTAAGAAAGTTTCTGATATAGATGGAACAGTTTTATCATCAGCAAAGCTAAAAAAATTAGCTGCAGCCAATATTAATAAGCTTCCTTTGGTAAAAGGTAAAAAAAGACTGGGAGTACCTTTATCTGGAATAGGTAAAATTGTTTGTATTGGACTCAATTATGTTGATCATGCTAAAGAAACGGGAAGCCCTATTCCTAGTGAGCCAATAATATTTATGAAGCCTACTAGTTCATTAAGCGGACCAAATGATGATGTTATGCTTCCAAAGGGTTTAGTTTTAGGAAAAAAAACCTCCAAAGTAAAAGATAGTAAATGTGGAGATTGGGAAGTAGAATTAGGTATTGTAATTGGCGAGACAGCAAGATCTGTAAGTGTATCTAGAGCATTAAGTCATGTTGCAGGCTATACCTTAGTAAATGATGTTTCTGAAAGAGAGTATCAAATGAAAGCAGCTGGTGGACAGTGGATTAGAGGTAAGGGATTTGACACGTCTTGCCCTGTGGGACCTTGGTTAGTTACCAGAGATGAAGTTAGAAAGGTTCAAGATTTAGACCTTTGGTTAAATCTCAATGGGAAAAGAATGCAAACTGGAAATACCTCAACTATGATATTTGATGTAAAAACAATTGTCTCCTATGTAAGTCATTATATGACTCTTGAGCCAGGAGATTTGATTGCTACAGGTACTCCGCCAGGAGTTGGTGCGGGAATGAAGCCTCAAAAATTTTTAAAGCATGGTGACGAAATGCATTTAGGAATAGAGAAATTAGGTGAGCAGTGCCAAAAAGTTGTTAAATGGAAGTAAAATATAAGCCTAAAATTTTTGTTCATTCATGGTTATCTGATGATCTTTTATTAAAATTAAAAAAAAATTTTAATATAGATCATCATGATACTAAAGATAGTATATTAGCAGGAAAAGACCTTTTAGATAGAGTATTAGATGCTGACGGAATCTTAGTTCAGTCATCTCTAATTGACAAAAAATTGATAGAGTCATGCCCCAATTTAAAAGTTGTAAGTAATGTGGGAGTGGGCTTCGATAATATAGATGTAGAATTTTGTACTAAGAGGGGTATTCAAGTTACTAATACGCCAGGAATACTAAATGATGCAGTTGCTGATATGTCAATGGCTCTGCTACTAGCAGTAGCAAGAAGAGTTCCTGAGGGAGATAAGCTTGTTAGGACAGGAGGCTTTAAAGCTAATTTTTACCATATCTTATGGGGGGCAGATTTAAAAGGAGAAAATTTAGGTATAATTGGTATGGGAAGCATAGGACAAGAAGTTGCAAAAAGAGCTTTACCATTTGGATTAAATATAAAATATCATAATAGAAACAGGCTTAGTGAGAATATTGAAAATTCACTAAACGCAGAATGGATGTCACTTATAGAATTATTACAATCTTGTAGGTTTATTATTATTTTATGTCCTTTAACAAATGAAACAAAGCATTTGATTACCATTAAAGAATTCCAAGCTATGAATAATAATAGTTTTTTAGTAAATATAGCACGCGGTCCTATTGTAAAAGAAAGTGATTTAATAATAGCTTTAGAAAAAAAATTAATTTCAGGATGTGCACTTGATGTGTATGAATTTGAACCAGATTATGATATTAAATTAGCAAAGATGGATAATGTTGTTTTAGCCCCCCATGCTGGAAGTGCAAGTGTAAAGACGAGAAAAGGTATGGTTGAGTTGGCTAAAAAAAATATTGAAGAGTTCTTTCTTAGTAAAGATGTAAGTAATCCAGTAAATACTTTAAATTAAGAGGTGAATTATGGCTTATACAATTGATCTAACAGGAAAAATAGCACTTGTTACTGGAGGAGCAACCGGAATAGGTTATGCAATAGCAGAAGGTTTTCAGGAAGCAGGAGCAGAGGTAATTGTGACTGCACAATCTGATGAGAGCTTAGAAAAATGTTCAGAAAAAACAAAATTTGGAACCTTACGCAAGCTAAAATTAGATGTAACAAATGATATATCAATTGAAAAAGTATTTAATGAAATAGATGATTTACATATTTTAGTTAATAATGCGGGAAGAATTAAGAGAGGTTTAGAATATAGAATTGAGCATTTTGCAGATGTAATTAATACTAACTTAATGGGTGTTATGCGAATGAGTCATGAGGCTTTGCCTAAATTAGCTTTAACTCATGGTAATATCATTAATATTGCATCTATGTTTTCTTTTTTTGGATCTCCAATGTCTCCAGGTTATACTGCCTCAAAAACAGGTTTAGTAGGATTAACTAAAAGTTTAGCGAATGGTTGGAGTGAACACCACGTAAGAGTGAATGCAATAGCTCCTGGATATATCGAGACTAAACTTACGAAAGCATTAAGAGATGAACAGGAACAAAAAGATAAAATAACAGATCGTACAGCACTAAAAAAATGGGGTAAGCCAGAGGATATAGCAGGTGCAGCTGTATATTTAGCCAGTGATAGAGCTAGCTATACGACTGGAACTACAATTACTGTTGATGGCGGATATAGTATTACTTAATTTCGTATCCATTTGATTTTTTTGCGAATCCATTAAATAAATTTAGCATTCTATGTCTCCAATGCCAGAGAACATCATCCTTAACTAATAGTTGTTTTGGACTTGTATTTCTAGCCCACATAAAAAATCCAAATAATAAATAATCACAGTACATAGGATGGTCTCCAGTTAAGTAGTCATTATTTTTTATGATTTTTCTAAAAGGGTTTAATTCTTTCTGAAATATAAGAATATATTTATCACTTTCTAATTCTATATCCTCAATTTTTTTATTTAACATTTTTTCTCTAGTTTCTCTAAAGTATTTTTTATCGTCAGGTTGTAATACTTTATAAACATCAGCAACAATAATACGGGCCAAAATACTTAATATTTTTGGGTCTAGCATTTGATTGATAATGTATGTAAGTTTCATGCTTTCTTTTCCTCCAAATAAAGATGGAGTATCCGGGTATTCTTGCTCTAAATATTTTGCGATTTCAAATGATTCATTAATCCATGTATCTTTATCTTTAAGAACCGGAACTGTGTTAAAGCCTTTATGACTAATTAATGATTTGTCAGAAAATTTGACTTGAATTCTTTTTGTATTTTTATAGAGTCCTTTATGATTTAGGGACATTAATATTCGCCATGTATATGGGCTAAAATATTGCTTATTAATTGCATCTAGTTCATATAGAATCATTTTAAATAACTTTCTTTTTTCTGTTAATTAATTATATATAAGCGTATATGAGGTATATTTTTTAACAATTATAGTAATAATTAAATATTATGAATTATAATAAATTTTTTTCAAGTGCATTAAATACTCTAAAATCTGAAGGCAGGTATAGAGTTTTTAATGATATTAAAAGAACACTAGGTAATTTCCCTAATGCCATTCATTATACAAATTCAGAAGAAAAAGAAGTTTCTGTATGGTGTTCTAATGATTATTTAGGTATGGGACAAAATAAGAAAGTTTTAAAAGCTATGCATGAAGCTATAGATTCTTCTGGTGCAGGTTCAGGTGGGACGAGAAATATATCTGGAACGTCACATTACCATGTTTTGTTGGAGAAAGAATTAGCGGATTTGCACAATAAAGAATCTGCTTTATTATTTACTTCTGGTTATATTTCTAATGAAGCATCTCTTAGTACAATAGCTTCTATACTTCCTGATTGTGTAGTTTTGTCTGATGAATTAAATCATGCTTCTATGATTCAAGGAATGAAAAATAGTAGAGCAGAAAGATTTATTTTTAAACATAATAATCCGAAACATCTAGAAGAACTCTTACGAAATATTCATCCAGATAGGCCTAAATTAATTGCTTTTGAATCAGTTTATTCTATGGACGGAGATATTGCTCCAATAAAAGAGTTATGTGAGGTAGCAAAAAATTATAATGCCCTTACTTATTTAGATGAAGTTCATGCAGTAGGTATGTATGGACCAAGAGGAGGTGGTATTGCCGAACGAGAGGGGTTAATGGATGAATTGGATATTATAGAAGGAACATTGGCAAAAGCTTATGGTACTATGGGAGGGTATGTGGCTTCAAATAAAGATATAATAGATGTAATAAGATCTTTTGCATCAAGTTTTATTTTTACTACATCTTTGCCACCAGCAATTGCAGCTGGAGCATTAGCTTCTGTAAAACATTTAAAAAAATCAAATGAAGAAAGAATAATTCATCAAGCAAGAGCAAATAGTCTGAAAGAAAAATTAAGACAAACAGGAATAGTAGTCATGCCCTCTGAAAGTCATATTGTTCCAATTTTGGTAGGTGATCCTGTTCTATGTAAAAAAGCTTCTGATTTATTACTTTCGGATCACTCTATATATGTGCAACCAATTAATTATCCGACTGTTCCAAAAGGAAAAGAGAGATTAAGAATTACTCCTAATCCTTTGCATGATGAAAAAATGATTGATAATTTGGTGGATTCATTAAAAGTTGTATGGAAACAGTTAAACATCTCCGCTGTTAGTTAATATTTTAACTTTACTTAAGTATTAATTATTTAATATGTTAAATATATAATTATAGGGAGAGATTGCTAATGTCAGTTTTAAAGAAAATTTTATATTTTAGTATTATTTTTTTATTCTCAAAGTTTTCATATGCTGATGATGGAATAGATTCTACAATAGATAAATGGTTAAGTCCTATATCTGATTTCGTAGTTGGTAAAGTATTTTATTCAATTAGTATAGCAGGTGCAGATATAAAGTTGATTGTTCTTTGGCTAATTGCAGGCTCAATATTCTGTACATTTTATTTTAATTTTATAAATTTAAAAATGTTTACACATGCACTAGATTTAGTAAGAGGTAGGTATGATAAGCCCGATTCTAAAGGGGAAGTTTCTCATTTTCAAGCCTTATCTACTGCTATATCGGGAACTGTAGGATTAGGTAATATTGCAGGTGTTGCTGTAGCAGTAACGGTTGGAGGTCCTGGAGCTACATTTTGGATGATATTGGCAGGTTTTCTTGGCATGTCTCTTAAATTTTGTGAATGTACTCTTGGAGTAAAATATAGAGTTATAAATGATGATGGAACTGTTTCCGGTGGACCGATGCACTATCTTTCTAAAGGGCTTGCTGAGAAAGGACATGCTTCTTTAGGCAAAATCTTGGCAGTATTTTTCTCTATTTGTTGTATTGGAGGAGCGCTTGGAGGAGGTAACATGTTTCAAGCTAATCAGTCATTCCAACAATTTGTATCAGTAACAGGAGGGGATGGATCCTTTTTTGCAGACAAAGGTTGGTTATTTGGGTTAATAATTTCCGTTATTTTAGGTTTTGTAATTATAGGAGGTATAAAGTCTATAGCTAAAGTTACCTCAAGATTAGTCCCTTTGATGGCAATCATATATTTAGCAGCAGGAATAATTATAATATTATTAAATATAACAGGTGTTCCTGAAGCTATTATTAGAATAATTACAGAAGCTTTTTCACCTTCTGCTGCAGCTGGTGGAGCACTTGGTGCATTAATTATTGGTTTTCAAAGAGCGGCTTTTTCAAATGAAGCTGGATTGGGTTCTGCTCCAATTGCACATTCTGCAGTTAAAAGTGATAAACCTGTAACAGAAGGAATAGTATCTGTATTAGAACCATTTATCGATACTATTGTAATTTGTACTATTACAGCATTAGTAATTGTTATAACTGGAATGTACGATGACAGAGGAGACTTAACTGGTATTGGTTTAACCTCTGCAGCTTTTGCAACAACTATTTCTTGGTTCCCAATTATATTAGCTATTGCTGCTATTTTATTTGCTTTTTCTACTATGATTGCATGGTCTTATTATGGATTAAAATCATGGACTTATTTATTTGGTAATTCAAAGTTTTCAGAAAATTTATTTAAAATAATATTTTGTATTTTTATTATTATTGGCTCTTCAGTAAGTCTCGGCTCAGTCTTAAATTTATCAGATTCTATGATATTTTTAATGTCTGTTGCTAATTTAGTTGGAGTCTATTTCTTAGCATCAGTCGTAAGAAGTGAAGTAAATAATTATTTATCTGATTTGGCAAAAGGAAAAATTAAGAGAACTGATAATAATTAACTATTAAATTCTTTTTTTTATATTATATATAATTAGGAATTGTTTTTTTTAATTATTTTAAATGACAGATAGAAAGGTTTTTTTATTGAAAAAACAAACCGGAAAGATATATGCATTAGCTTCTGATCACGCTGGTTTTGAATTAAAAGAAAAGATAAAGTCTTATTTAGAAAAGAAAAATTTTAATATTGTTGATTTAGGTCCTTTTAATATTGAATCAGTAGATTATCCAGATTATGGAAAAACTCTTGGTGAATATGTTTTAGATAATAAAAATTCTATGGGTATTGCTATATGTGGAAGTGGTATAGGTATAAGTATTGCATTAAATAGGTTGCCAGGAATAAGAGCAGCTTTGTGTAATAATGAAGAAATTGCAAAATTATCTAGAAATCATAATGATGCAAATATACTTGTATTAGCAGGAAGATTTATTTCCATAAATAAATCATCACGCATAATAGATACTTTTTGTAGGGAGTCTTTTGAAGGAGGAAGACATGAAAGAAGGGTTAAAAAACTTGGCTAATTTTAGTAATAAAGGATTAATAAATGAATACAATTAATAATTCTAATATTTTTAATTCAAGCAGTACTGACATCGATGATAGTTATGAAGATAAGGAATTATTGTCAGCTATGAAGAGCGAATTATACAGGCAACAAAATTCTATAGAATTAATTGCGTCTGAAAATTTTGTAAGTGAAGCAGTTCTTAATATTCAAGGGTCGGTTTTAACAAATAAATATGCAGAAGGTTATCCAGGTAAGAGGTATTATGGAGGTTGTGAATTTGTTGATCAAGCAGAAGAGCTAGCAATTCAAAGAGCTTGTAAGTTGTTTTCATGTAATTGGGCTAACGTTCAGCCAAATTCTGGCTCGCAGGCAAACCAAGCTGTCTTTATGGCATTACTTAAACCTGGTGATACTATTTTAGGTATGTCTTTAGCTGCAGGAGGACATTTGACGCATGGAGCTAAGCCTAATCAATCAGGTAAATGGTTTAAATCTATTCAGTATGGTGTTAATAAAGATGACGGAATAATTGACTACAATGAGCTTGAAAAATTAGCAACTGAAGAAAGCCCGAAATTAATAATAGCAGGAGCATCTGCTTATTCTAGACATATAGATTTTGAAAAAATAAGACTTATTGCTGATAAAGTTGGAGCATACTTTCTTGCCGATATTGCCCATTACTCAGGGTTAATTGCTGCTGGTCAATATCCGAATCCAATTGAATATGCTCATGTTGCGACTACTACTACGCATAAAACTCTAAGAGGTCCGAGAGGTGGTATGATATTAAGTAATGATTTAGAATTAGGAAAATTATTTGATAAAGCAATATTTCCTGGAATTCAAGGTGGACCTTTAATGCATGTAATTGCTGCAAAAGCAGCAGCATTTGGTGAAGCCTTAAAACCTGATTTTAAGGAGTATATTAAACAAATAATTAAGAACGCTAAAGCTTTAGCTAATGAATTAGAGAACCAAGGGGTGAAAATCGTTTCTGGTGGAACGGACAGCCATGTAATATTATGTGATTTAAGGCCACTTAATATTACGGGAAAAACTTCAGAAGAAAGTTTAGATAGGGCAGGTATAACGTGTAATAAAAATGCAGTTCCTTATGATACTCAAAAACCTTTTATAACATCAGGGTTAAGAATTGGAACACCAGCTATTACAACTAGAGGATTTAAAGAAAAAGAAATGTTAAAGATAGGACAATTAATAGGTAAGATACTAAAAGCTATAGAAAAAAATGAAGATAATATTAATTCAGTAGAAGCAGAGGTAAAGAAAGAAGTAATATCTTTATGTAAAGAATTTCCTCTTTATTCGTCTTTAAGTTATAATTAGAATGATTTAAATTATTAAAGGATATTTTTCATGAGATGCCCTTATTGTAATGAGTTAGATACTCAAGTAAAAGATTCTCGTCCAACTGAAGATAATGCAGTAATAAGAAGAAGACGTTCTTGCCCTCAATGTGCGGCACGTTTTACAACATTTGAGAGAGTGCAATTAAGAGATTTAATGGTTAAAAAAAGAGATGGAAAAAGAGTAGAGTTTGATAGAGATAAACTTGCTCGTTCTATAATGATAGCTTTTCGGAAAAGACCAGTAGAGTCAGAAAGAATAGAAAAAATGATAACAGGCATTGTTAGGAGATTAGAGTCTTCTGGTGAAAGTGAAATTTTAAGTAGTGATATAGGTGAAATGGTTATGGATACATTATCTGAAATAGATCAAGTTGCTTATGTAAGATTTGCAAGTGTATATAGGAATTTTAGAGAAGCTAGAGACTTTGAAAAATTTGTTGGAGGTTTAAAAGAAGATTTTTCTAAAGATCAGTAAAAGGAATTTTTAGATATGCAATTAAATGTGGCAATGAGAAGTGCATTATCTCTTGCAAAAAAAGGATTGGGAATGTGTTATCCTAATCCATCAGTAGGGTGCATAATATTAGATAAATATAATAATTTAATTGGTTTAGGTAATACATCAAAAACAGGTAGACCTCACGCTGAAGAAGTTGCTTTAACTAATTTAGTAGGTAATCCAAAAGGAGGAACTGCTGTAATCACTCTAGAGCCATGTGCTCATAAAAATAATAATAATTTATCTTGTACTGAATTATTAATAAATGCTGGTATTAGTCATGTAGTGATACCTATTCTTGATCCGGACAAAAGAACGCACGGTAAAGGGGTAAAGTTATTAAAAAAATCTGGTATAAAAGTATCAGTTGGAAGTTACAAAGATGAAGCTTTAGATATAAATTATGGTTTTTATTCTAGAATTAAATATAACCGTCCTTTAGTAAGTTTAAAATTGGCTTCTAGTTTAGATGGAAAAATTGCTATTAAAACGGGGGAAAGTAAGTGGATAACAGGTGAAGTAGCGAGATTACATGGGCATAGTTTAAGAGCAAGTCATGATGCTATTTTAGTGGGAATTAATACAGTCGTTAAAGATAATCCTTCGCTTGATTGCAGGATTAAAGGATTAGAAAAATATTCGCCTGTAAAAGTGGTTGTAGATAGTAACTTAAAAATACCTCTATCATCGAAAGTTTTAAAGAATTTAAAAGATCATCCTGTAATTATTTGGACAAAAAAAAATAATATTAAGTCTACAAAAAAAGATAAGTTAATTAGAATGGGTGTATCTATTATTGAATTAAAACAACGCAATAAAAAATTAGTTTTGTTAGAAGGACTAAATGCTCTAGCAAAGAAAGGTTTTAATAGAATTTTAGTAGAGGGTGGAAGTAATATATCAGCTTCTTTAATAGAAAGTAATTTAATTGATAATGTATATTTGTATAGGAATGGAATTTTTATAGGTGATGATGGTTTATCAAGTGTAGGCAAATACAAACTTAAAAATTTATCTTTGGCTAAACGCTTCAAACTAAAAGATACTAGAATACTTGACGGTGATGTACTAGAAGAATGGAAATTAATAAATTAGGAGTACAATTTGTTTACTGGAATTATTAAAGATATAGGAAAAATAACAAATTTAGATATTAAGAAAAGCGACCTTAATATAGAAGTTAAAACTAATTTAACATTGAGTGATATTAATATTGGTGATTCTATTTGTTGCGATGGAATTTGCTTAACAGCTATTTCATTAAGTAAAAATACATTTAATGCGGAGCTATCTAAGGAAACGTTATCTATAACCACGTCTAGTAATTGGGAAAAAGGAAAAAAAATTAATATAGAAAAATCTTTATTATTAGGGGATCAGGTTGGTGGACATCTTGTAAGTGGTCATGTTGATGGTTTGGGTGTTTTAAAGAAAAAAAAAGTTATTAAAGGTTCTGTTAAGTTAGATTTTTTAGTTCCTAAAGTTTTAGCAAAATATATTAGTACAAAAGGTTCAATTGCTATAAATGGGGTTTCTTTAACTGTTAATTCAGTAAATAAAAATTTATTTAGTGTTAATATTATTTCCCATACATTAAATAATACTACTATGAGTTTATTAAAAGTAAATGATCAAGTTAATATAGAAGTTGACACTATTGCAAGGTATGCTGTTAATGCAGCGGAAAGTTATATAAAAGAGAAATGAAATGAATAAAAAGGAAAATATTAATAATTTTTTATCTCCTATTGAAGAGATCGTAGATGAGGCTAGAAATGGAAGAATGTTTGTCTTAGTAGATAATGAAGACAGAGAAAACGAAGGAGATTTAATTATACCTGCTCAAATGGCTACCCCTGATGCAATTAATTTTATGGCGACACATGGAAGAGGTTTAATTTGTTTATCTTTAACAAAAAATAGAATTCATGAGCTTGAATTATCTCCTATGGGAAGAAGAAACCCTGGTAAACTAGATACTGCTTTTACTGTGTCTATAGAAGCAACAAAAGATGTGACAACTGGAATATCAGCAGCTGATAGAGCTAAAACTATCCAGGTTGCAATAGATAAAAGTTCAGGTCCTTCAGATATAAGAACTCCAGGTCATGTTTTTCCATTGACAGCAAGAGAGGGAGGAGTTTTAGTTAGAGCAGGGCATACAGAAGCGGCAGTTGATATTTCTAGAATTGCTGGTTTAAACCCCGCGGCAGTTATATGTGAAATTATGAAAGATGATGGAACTATGGCTAGATTAAAAGACTTAATTCCTTTTTGTAAAACTCATAATTTAAAGATTGGCTCAATAGCAGATTTAATAAGATATAGAGTTAATAATGATCCTATTATAAAAAGAAAAAATAATAATGTTCTAAATACTAAGTTATATGGAGAGTGGAATATTTTTTCATATGAAAACACAGTAAATAAAGATGGTCCAGAGCATCTTGCCTTAGTTAAAGGAAAGTTAGATAACCCCTCTTCAGTTTTAGTTAGAGTGCATGTTTCTAATTTTATAAATGATGCATTTGATGGAGAAATAGGAAATATTAATGATAAAAATTCTATTTCGTTAAAAGAATCAATGTATGAAATTGATAAAAATGGTTCTGGTTTAATAGTTGTAATTAACTACCAAGACTCTTCTCATATTCTGTCTAATTATATTGACGGAAATAAAGCCTGGAATGAAGAAGATAAAATACGAGAAAATGGTATTGGAGCTCAAATCATTAGAGACCAGGGAGTTAAAGAGATGATTTTATTAAGTCAATCAAAAAGAGAGGTTGTAGGTTTGGAAGGTTTTGATATAAAAGTTGTTGATCAGAGAAATCTAATGAAAAATTAATATGAAAAAAAATTGTATATTAATAATTACTTCTAGATTCTATCCAGAAATATCTGCGTCATTAGAATATGAATCTATTAAAGCAATCAAAGAACATGGATATGATTATAAAATACTAAATGTCCCTGGTGCTTTTGAAGTGCCTGCAGCAATATCTTATGCAGCAAAAAATTCTAAATATATAGGTTATGTGGCCTTAGGTTGCGTCATAAGAGGAGAAACTTCACATTATGATTACGTTTGTAGTGAATCTGCACGAGCACTGATGCAACTATCAATTGAAGGGTTATCCATTGGCTATGGTATATTGACATGTGAAAATAAAGATCAAGCTTTGTTAAGAGCTAAATCTGATGGATTAAATAAAGGTAGGGCTTCAACATTAGCTTGTTTAAGAATGATAGAACTTAAAAAAGAAATAGACGAATGACTATATCTAACAACAGATCATTATCCAGATTAGCTGCTGTTCAAATGTTATTTCATAACGATTTTAATGAAAAAATGAACCTAGAGAGATTAAAACCAATAAAGGATCTTGATACTTCAGAAATATATGAAACTATTCAAAATTTTAATAATGGAATAAAAGAATATGATGGCTTACAACTAGAAAAAGATTGGTTTTTAAAATTAGTTAATTCAGTATTTAATAATAAAAAAAAAATAGATTCTTTTCTTTCAGGGTTTTTAAATGAGGATTGGTCAATAGAGAGAATGGATAATACTTTAATAAACATTTTAAGGTGTGCATATATAGAATTTAAGGATTTTTCTAATATTCCTCCAAATGTAATTATAAGTGAATATACTAATATTGCTTCAAGTTTTTTTAATAGAACGGAAGTAAACTTTATTAATGGAGTTTTAGATAAAGTGTCCAAAAGTTTTAAAAACTAGTGTATATATTGGTAAATTTGTATGGAAAATGAGTTTGAGTTTATAAAAAACAAGCTTAAACCCCTAACTTTTTCAAAAAAAGAGGCTAGAGGTTTATCAGATGATTGTGCACTTTTTGAAAATATAAAAGATTTAGTAGTTAGTGTTGATTCTTCTATAGAGGGAGTTCATGTACCTGAAGGTACTGATATAGCTGTACAAGCTAGAAGAGCAGTATTAAGATCTATTTCAGATCTTGCAACTTTTGGATCTTCACCAATATGTGCTTTCATAGCAATGAGCCTTCCAAGTTCATTTGAGCAACAAGATTTTGATAAAGTTGCAGATGGGTTAAAAAAAGCATTTCTAGAGTATGATATTTTTTTAGCAGGGGGAGATATTACTACTCATAACGGACTTCCAATATTTTCTGTAACTGTTTTTGGAGATAATGCTAATAAAGAATTGGGAAGGAATAAGTCAAAACCAGGGGATTTAATTGTCGTGTCTGGACCTATAGGAGATTCTTTTTTAGGTTTAGAACTTTTAAATAAAAATTTGAAATCTTCTTCATTAGAAGATAAAAATTTAATAAAAAAATTTTTAATTCCAGAACCAAAAATTGAACTTGGTAAAAATATTAAATCGTTTGCTACTTCAATAATAGACATTTCTGATGGAGTATTGTCTGAATTAAATCACCTATGTAAAAATAGTGGAGTTGGATCAGAAGTATATATAAGAGATATTCCTTTCTCATCATACGCTAAAAAATATATTACATCTAATCTGTATAATTATAAGGATTTATTATGTGGGGGAGATGATTATGAATTATTATATACCATAGACCCTAAAGATAAAAAATTAATTGACGAGAATTCATTTATTATAGGAAAAATTAATTCTAAAAACAAAATTAGTATTTATTTAGAAGATGGTAATATAATAGATATAAATGATGGAATACTCGGTTATAAGCATTTTTAGATATAATTTCTTTAAAATTTTTTAATTAATGTTGCACTAAACTCTCACCTCTGGCATGTTAGCCACAATTTTATAAAATTATTATATTTTAACATAAATAATGGGATTAATTATTATGACTGAAGTTTTATATTTTGCTATTGCTAGTGGTGCAATAGCTCTAATCTATGGCTTAATTACAGCTAAGTCAGTAATAAGCGCAGATGCAGGATCTAAAAAAATGCAAGAAATTGCAGGTGCAGTTCAAGCAGGAGCTTATGCGTATTTAAATAGGCAATACAGAACAATTTTTGTTGTTGGAATTGTAATTTTTGCTTTATTAGCATTTTTATTAGGTATCAAGGTAGCTTTAGCGTTTGCTGTTGGTGCAGTTTTATCTGGTGCTGCAGGATATATCGGAATGGTTGTTTCTGTAAAAGCGAATGTAAGAACAGCCCAAGCTGCAAGTGAGGGGTTAGCTCAAGGTCTTAGTATAGCGTTTAAGTCTGGTGCAGTAACAGGTATGCTTGTTGCAGGTTTAGCTCTTTTAGCAGTAACTGGAACTTATTATATTTTATTATTAAATGGAGCTGAAGGAAGAGAATTAATTGATCCTTTAGTAGCTTTAGGCTTTGGTGCATCACTAATATCAATATTTGCAAGATTAGGTGGAGGAATATTCACTAAAGGAGCTGACGTAGGAGCAGATTTAGTTGGTAAAGTTGAAGCTGGTATTCCAGAAGATGACCCTCGTAATCCTGCTACTATAGCAGATAATGTAGGTGATAATGTGGGTGATTGTGCTGGAATGGCTGCTGATTTATTTGAAACATATGCTGTTACAGTAGTTGCTACTATGGTTTTAGCATCAATATTCTTTACTAATATTATAATGGAACAAATGATGATTATTCCTCTAGCAATTGGTGGAGTATGTATAATAGCATCAGTTGTTGGAACTTATTTTGTGAAATTAGGAAGTAATGGTTCTATTATGGGTGCTTTATATAAAGGGTTTATAGTATCCGCTATCTTATCCCTTATAGGTATAGGTTATGTAATTAATTATGTTTTAGGATTTGATTCAATATTTCAAGCTAATGGTGCTTCATTTTCTGGTATGGAAGTTTTTTACTGTGGCATTGTAGGTATAGTTCTCACAGGATTATTAATATGGGTAACTGAATATTATACTGGCACTAATTATCGTCCTGTTAAATCAGTAGCAGCTGCTTCAGAGACTGGTCACGGAACAAACGTTATTCAAGGACTAGCAGTATCTATGGAAGCAACAGCTATTCCTGCCTTATTGATATGTGCAGCTATTATTATAGCTAATATGTTTGCTGGACTGTTTGGGATTGCTATAGCTGTTTCTAGCATGCTGGCTTTAGCTGGAATGGTTGTGGCTTTAGATGCATACGGACCTGTTACTGATAATGCAGGAGGAATAGCAGAGATGTCTAATTTAGATGAGTCAGTTAGAAAAACGACCGATGCATTAGATGCTGTTGGAAATACAACTAAAGCGGTAACTAAAGGTTATGCAATTGGATCTGCAGGTTTAGGTGCATTAGTATTATTTGCTGCGTATACTTCAGATTTAAAGTATTTTAGTGCAAACCCTGATTTATTTCCATATTTTGAAGGTATTACTTTAAACTTTTCACTTGAAAATCCTTATATAATAGTTGGTTTATTATTAGGAGGATTACTACCATATTTATTTGGTGCTATGTCAATGACTGCAGTAGGTAGAGCGGCTGGATCAGTTGTGATTGAAGTTAGAAGGCAATTTAAAGAAATAAAAGGTATCATGACGGGTAAAGCAAAACCTGATTATGAAAGAGCTGTTGACTTGCTTACTCAAGCTGCTATTAAAGAGATGATAATACCATCTTTACTTCCTGTTTTAGCTCCAATTGTATTTTATTTTGTAATATTATACATTACTGGTGGAGATAAATCCGCAGCATTCTCTGCGTTAGGTGCTATGTTGCTCGGAGTTATTGTTACTGGATTATTTGTAGCAGTATCTATGACTGCAGGTGGCGGTGCGTGGGATAATGCCAAGAAGCTTATAGAAGATGGAAATCATGGTGGAAAGGGGTCTGAGGCCCATAAAGCTGCAGTAACTGGTGATACAGTTGGAGACCCTTATAAAGATACTGCCGGACCTGCAGTAAATCCTATGATTAAAATAACTAATATTGTTGCTTTAATGTTACTGGCCATTTTAGCTCATTAGTAAATATTAATAAAATATACAGAAAAGATAATACTAAACTTTTCTGTATATTTTATTTTCTAATATCACTGTTTCCTATACCTTTTAAAATATATTGTAATAGAGGTTTATCATTACCTCTAGTTTTTGTAATATCAAGATTATAAGCTATTTCATTTAAATCATCTTGGTCATAAGTATTAACTTTAATAGCTTGGTTTTCTTTATTAAATATAATTTCATAAACTTTATGATTTATGACCTCAGGCTTATAAAAGGCAATATGTCTAATTGTAGTATTTATATAATACCATTTATTAAATTCGAATGCTGAAATTGTTGATGGAGGACCTAAAAGAGCTTCTATTTCCGCTTTTTCTAAATTATTATTCACTATAGTTAAGATATGCTTATCAATATTTAATACTCCATGATTACTAATTCTTCCGGAACAATTATTCACAGAAAAAATAATAAAAAAATAAATTAAATACTTGTATAAGTTGCTTTTATATATAATTTTCATAAATTTACATTTAACATGTAAATTATAAATTATAAATATAGAAATTAAATTATTTAAAGAAATATATTTGAAAATGATGAATCTATTTAAAATATTTGTATCGAAAGAAGATAGTACAAAAATTGAAAACTTTTATAATAATATTGTTAAATTAGCTAGAAATAAAAAGCTTTATATTCAAGGAGGTGTTCCTGATACTTTAGATGGCCGTTTTGAATTAATAATATTACATTGTCATTTATTTATAAAACGTTTGTTGGAAGCTAGTTTAAAAGAAAAAAAATTTGCTCAAGATATAATAGATTATATGTTTAAAGACTTTGATAGATCTTTAAGAGAAATTGGAGTTGGTGATTTGTCAGTCGGAAAGAAGATTAAATTTATGGTGTCTTCTTATTATGGAAGAGCTAATATATATAAAAAAGCTTTTAATAAAAATAGTAAAAATATTGATACTGCTCTAAAAAATAATTTGTATGGAACAAACTCTCCAAGTGAAATTGAGATAAAATATATAAAATTGTATATAAATAATTTAATAAAAAATTTAGCTACTTTAAAAGATGAAGAAATTTTGACTTGTTTTCAAAATAAAAAAAATCTTTTTAAGGACATTTCAAATGATTAAGTTAAAAATAAAATTAAATGAAATAATAAAAGTGAATGCCTTAAAAAAAAAAATAGGAAATATTCAATTAATTGATAATGATTATAACAAATTATCTATAAGCCAGCGCTTAGGCTTATTGAGTTTAAATATATTTACCGTAAGTATAAAATATAAAATAGTGAACTCTAGTGATATTATTGCTAATTATAAAATGTATGCTGAAGGTGAACAAAAGTGTGTTATTTCTCTCAGACCTGTAAAATTTATAGTTAAAAAAAGTTTTGATATTAAATTTTTTGATCAAAAAAAAATAGAATTATCTCTTTTGGAAGACGAATTTGTTGAACCTATTTATAATGGAGAAATCAATTTTTATGATATAGCAGTACAAATGTTATCATCTTTTTTAGACCCATATCCAAAAATTAATAATGGTAAAATTAAATTAGAAAATTTTTATAAAGATAAATTAGAGACAAATAAAAGTAAGAATAATCCATTTGAAGTATTGAATAATTTAAATAAATAGTTATAACATCATATTAATATAATATTTCTATGAAAGGTAATGAGATGGCAGTTCCTAAAAGTAAGATTTCTCGGTCAAGGAGAGGTCAAAGAAGGTCTCATGATTCTCTAACGCAAATTAATGTAGTTGAGTGTGCTAATTGCGGAGAAATGAAGCGTCAGCATAATATATGTCCTGCATGTGGTTATTATGACGGAAAAGAAATTTTAACTTCAGCTGAAGATTAAAATAATATAATATTTTCATTATGGTAAAAAATACTATAGCAATAGATGCAATGGGAGGAGATAATGCTCCTAAATCTGTGATTTCAGGTTTAGCAATTTCTGCTGTTAGAAACCCTGGTGTTGAATATATAGTCTATGGTGATGAAAATAAATTATCGCCATTATTAAAAAATAAAGACAGTTTAAAAAATATAGTAAAAGTAGTTCACGTTGAAGATTGGATAAGAGCCGATGAAAAAGCTTCTAAATCTTTAAGGAGAGCAAAAACTACGAGTATGGGTTTAGCAATAGCGGCAGTTGCTAATAGTGAAGCTGGAGCAATTGTTTCAGCTGGTAATAGTGGAGCACTATTAGCTATGTCTATATTTGGTCTTAAAAAATTATCTGGGATCAGTAGGCCTGCTTTAGCTGCTGTAATGCCAACTGTTTATGGAGAAATAATTGCCCTAGACTTGGGTGCAAATATAGATTGTAGTAGTCAAAATTTAATAGATTTTTCAGTAATGGGAATAGTTTTTGCTAAAAATGTATTAGGTAAACCAAGCCCTAAATTAGCATTGTTAAATGTAGGAGAGGAAGAAAATAAGGGAAGTACTATTATAAAAGAAGCCGCTAATTTAATGAAGGTAAGTAATTTATCAAAGTATTATGTTGGTTTTGCTGAGGGAGATAAAATTATTACTGGTAATTTTGATATAGTAGTGTGTGATGGTTTTAGTGGTAACATAATGCTTAAAACTGCAGAAGGAACTGCTAAACTTTGTAGTGAGTATTTAAAGCAAGTATTTAATTCAAGTTTTTTAGGTAAGGTTTCTTTTGCTATAGGTAAGGCATCATTTTTAGGTTTAAGAAAGAAATTAGATCCTAGAAAGCATAATGGTGCAGTTCTGCTTGGGCTTAACGGTATAGTTGTTAAAAGTCACGGAGGAGCAGATTCTTTTAGCTTTGCACATGCTGTTGATTTGGCCACTGAAATGTCTACAGGTAATTATAATGATTTAATCAAAAAAGAATTAAGTAATTTAAAAGCAACGCATTAGAAAAAATAGTTTTTTTATTTATAAATATATGTTTCTATATATACATATAAGATAGAGATTAATTATGAAAAAAACTATTACCAAAGAATATTTAGCTGGCCGTATAAAAGAAGAATTAGGTCTAAGTAGATCTGAATCACTTAAATTAGTGTCTTTAATTTTAAATAATCTGTCTAGTTCTATAAATAAAGATAAATTATTAAAGTTGCCTAATTTAGGAACCTTTAAAGTTAAAAATAAAAATAGTAGAATTGGAAGAAATCCAAAAACTGGAGAAGAATCAGTCATCACTGCTAGGTCTGTGATATCTTTTAAGGCTTCAGAAAAGCTAAAATCTAGATTAAATTTAAAGTAGAGTAATAAGAGAGTTTATCATATGAATAAACAAATGGATGCGCTTAAAACAATTGGGGAAGTTTCTAAGGAATTAAATATCCCCTCTTATATTATTCGTTTTTGGGAAACAAAATTTCAAAAATTAAAATCTATAAAAAGAATAAATAGCCATAGATATTATTCAAAAGAAGATATTTTATTTTTAAAATATTTAAATAAATTAATTTCAGAAGAAGGGTATACTATAAAAGGTGTTCAAAAACATCTTCAAAAAGATAAGGATTTAATATTTGTTAGTTATGAAGAAGAATATTTAGAGTTATTGAAAGAAATTAAGACCGATATTAACAACATAATTAATGAAAAATAATATATACGGAATGTAGCGCAGCCTGGTAGCGCACTGGTCTGGGGGACCAGGGGTCGTCGGTTCGAATCCGGCCGTTCCGACCATTAATATATAAGGGGATAATAATGATAGGTGTAGTGGCAGAAATTATAGTAAAAAATGGGAAAGAAAAAGAATTTGAGGAAATTGCTAAAAAGTTGGTAAGTGCTGTTAATTCAGAAGAAAAAGATAATTTATTTTATAGACTATATAAAAAATCTTTTCATAAATATGTTTTTCTTGAGGGATATAAGGATAAGGAAGCACTTAATACTCATACCAAAACAAATCATTATAAAATTTATGGTAAAGCTATGGCCAAATTTTTAGATAATGCTCCAAAAGTTGAAATATTGGAAGAATTAGCTCCAAATCATTAATTTATAAAGATGATAAAGCTATTCTTAGATCTTTTATTAGATCTAGATAATGCTCAATTCCTATAGATACTCTAATAACTTCTGGGCCAGCACCAGCCTTTATTTTTTGATTATCGGACAACTGATTATGAGTGGTAGAGGCTGGATGTAAGATTAAACTTCTTGTATCACCAACATTTGCAACATGAGAAAAAATTTTTACATTATTTATTAGTTTTTTTCCAGCTGCATATCCTCCTTTTAAACCAAATGTGAAAACGGGCCCAACTCCTTTATTCATATATTTTTTAGCTAAATTATTAAATTTACTTTTTTCTAATCCGGCATAAGAAACCCAAGAAATATTTTTATGTTTTACTAAAAATTTTGATACCTTTAGAGCATTTGAACAATGCCTTTCCATTCTTAAATGCAAAGTTTCAAGACCATTTATAAAATAAAAGGCATTTGTTGGAGAAAGTGTTGCTCCTATATCCCTTAATGAATCAGCTCTAATTTTCATTGAATAACCAAAATCACCAAAAGTTTCAGCAAAAACTAATCCATGATAAGATTCTGTTGGAAGAGACATAGAAGGGTATTTATCAGTTGCAAACCAGTCAAAATTACCTCCTTCAATAATTATACCTCCCATAGAATTTCCATGACCTCCTATAAATTTTGTTAATGAGTGAGTAACAATATTAGCTCCCCAATCAATAGGCTTAAACAAATAAGGGCTAGCCATAGTATTATCGACTATAAGGGGTATCTTTGCACTATCTGCAATTTTTGCAATTTTTTCTATATCAAGGATTATTCCACTTGGGTTTGATAAACTCTCAATAAATATACATTTATGATTTGGTTTTATTAATTTAGCAATATTTTTGGCATTAGTGGCATCTACAAAGTCTACACCCCATCCAAATTTTTTAAAAGCATGATTGAATTGAGTTATAGAACCTCCGTATAAGTTTTGAGATGCTATTATTCTGTCTCCAGGCTCCATTAGTGGGTGAAGTGCTAAAAGTTGAGCTGAGTGCCCTGATGCGCATGCTACCGCTGCTCTTCCGTTTTCTAAGTTAGCTATTCTTTCCTCAAGAACTGAAACGGTTGGATTTCCTAATCGTGAATATATAAATCCAAAATTTTGTAAGTTAAATAATGATGCTGCATGGTCTGTATTATCAAAAGTATATGCAGTAGTTTGATATATTGGTGTGTTTCTAGCTCCGGTAGAAGGATCAGGAGCAGCGCCAGCATGTATAGTTCTTGTTTCAAATTTATAGTTATTTTTTGGTATTGCCATATAAAACTCTATTTCTAAAACTTTATTTCATTATTGATTTAATTATTCTTCTTTTATTATAAAATGTGCCGGAGTTTATTCCTGCCCAGCCTAATTCTCCAGACAATCTACAATACTCAATCTTAGGACACCTATCCATTACAATATTAATATTATTTTTCTCAGCTATATTTTGAATTTTATAGTTAATTACTCCTATTTGAAGCCATATTGTTGTTGGAGAACATTTTAAAATATCATTAATTAAAAAATCTACATCAGATGATTTTCTAAATACATCAACCATATCAATCTGTTCTTTTATTTCTAGTATATTTGAATATACTTTTTGGTTTAAAATTTTATTTCCTGCTTCCTTCGGATTTACCGGAAATATTTTATAGCCTCTGTCTAATAAATATTTGGCAACAAAGTAAGAAGGTCTCTGCCAGGAGGAGCTGAGACCAATCATAGCTATATTTTTAGTTTTATCTAATATGTCTCTAATGTATTGGTCGTCATATATGATAGTTTTATTATTTTGCATATTAAATCTTTATTTATCAGACCATTTAGGATTTCTATTTTCAATGAAAGCGGATATGCCTTCCTGTGCATCTTGTTTTAACATATTAGAGCTCATTATTTTACTAGTATATTTGTATGCTTCCTCAATACTCATTTCTAATTGTTTATAAAAAGCTTCTTTTCCTATTGCAACTGTAGCTGTAGATTTTGAAGCTATTATTTTTGCTACTTTCAAAGTTTCTTCTCTAATATTTTTATTTTTAACTATATTATTAATTAATCCTATATCCATTGCTTTAGATGGCGAAATAAAATCTCCCATTAAAAGCATTTCCATTGTTTGTTTTCTCCCAATATTTCTTGAAACAGCTACCATTGGCGTAGAACAAAATAAGCCAATATTTACTCCTGGAGTAGCAAATTTTGAATTTTCAGAAGCTATTGCTAAATCACAACTTGCAACTAATTGGCAACCTGCTGCTGTAGCTATACCATGAACTCCTGCAATTACTGGTTTAGGTAATTTTACAATCTTAATCATTAAACTACTGCAAAGCTCAAATATTTGCTTAAATCTCTTTTCACTTTTATCCATTTTTAATTCTTTTAAATCATGTCCTGCACAAAAATTATTTCCATTAGCAAATATGGTAACAACTTTGATATTTTTATTATCTTTAATTTCATCTAATTTATGTATTAAATCTTTCATTAAGTCAGAAGAGAGAGCATTTTGTTGATTAGGTCTATTAAGCGTTAATATTGCTATATTATCAGCTACTTCGTATGTTAAAAGGTTATTTAAAGTTGAAGACATTGCATATCCAATATATTATAATTACTAGTTGTTTATTGTTAAGTATACCATAATATATATATTATATTAGTATTTTATTTTATAAAATATTTAATGATTTTTAATTACAAACATTGACAGTTCGCATCTTTTAGGCATACTCCGTTTTTATTATTTGTTTAATGTTTTATTTTGAAAGAAAGTATTATGAAGACTTTTGTTGCTCGTCCATCTGATATAGATAGAAAATGGTTGCTAATTGATGCAAAAGATTTAGTTTTAGGGAGGCTGTCTGTTATTATAGCTAACTATGTAAGAGGTAAACATAAACCTACTTTTTCTCCTAGCATGGATTGTGGAGATAATGTTGTAGTAATTAATGCTGAAAAAGTATCTCTTACAGGTAAAAAAGCGAATAATAAAATACATTATTGGCATACTGGTTATCCAGGAGGGATTAAATCAGAAACTTATGGGCAAATACTAGAAAGTAAAAAACCTCAGAAAGCTCTTGAATTAGCAGTAAAAAGAATGATTCCAAAAGGACCTTTAGGTAGAGAGCAATTAAAAAAATTATATATATATACAGGTGAAAATCATCCACATGAAGCACAAAAACCTCAACTTGTAGATATATCAGTAATGAATGATAAAAATAAAAGAGATAGTAAATGATTGATAATGAAGAAAATATAAATACTGAAGAAAATACTCCAGATCCTATAGTGAATAAAATAGAAAATGAAGACAATTCACCAAAAATAGATAAGCTTGGAAGAAGTTATGCTACTGGAAAGAGAAAGTCATCTATAGCTAGAGTTTGGATGAAACTTGGTTCGGGTAAAATAATAGTAAATGGAATTGAAGTAGAAAAATATTTTAAAAGAGAAACTCATAGAATTATTATATCTCAACCACTTGAGTTAGTGGAAAGAAAAGAAACCTATGATATAAATTGTTCTGTAGTAGGAGGTGGACATACTGGGCAAGCAGGTGCATTGAGACACGGCGTAAGTAAGGCTTTATCTTTATATGAGCCTGAATTAAGAGGAGCATTAAAAACTGCAGGCTTTATAAAAAGAGATGACCGACGAGTTGAAAGAAAGAAATATGGGCAACCAAAAGCGAGAAGAAGCTTTCAGTTTTCTAAAAGATAATTTTTTTTTTATTTTTTTATTAAAGCGGTTGTTAACTTTCAACCGCTTTTTTTTTACTTAAAACCTTTTTGATGGAGTATTTAAAATGTCAGAAAATCAAAAAAATACTAATTCTGCTAATATCGCAATACTTGGAGCCAGTGGCTATACTGGAATTGAAGCAATAAGATTATTAGTAAATAATAAAAATTATAACATTGTAGATTTAACTGCAGATAGTAATGCAGGTATAAGTATTTCAGAAATCTATCCTCATCTAGGTGGAATTAATTTACCTAATTTAAAAAAAATTGAAGATATTAATTTTTCTAATATTGATGCAGTTATATCTTGCTTACCACATGGTAAAACTCAAAAAATATTATCTTCATTGCCAAAGAATATAAAAATTTGTGATTTATCTGCAGACTTTAGGTTTAAAGATATAGAATCATACGAAAAAGTTTATAGTAAAAAACATGAAGCAATAGAAATACAGAAAGATGTTATATATGGGTTAACTGAGATTAATAGAGAAAAAATTAAAAAATCAAGATTTATAGCTAATCCAGGTTGTTATCCAACTTCTGCATTACTCCCATTATTGCCACTAATTAATGATAACATAGTAAAAGAGGGTAATATAATTATAGACTCAAAATCAGGGGTTTCAGGAGCTGGAAGAACATTAAAAAATAATTTACTTTATGGAGAAGTTTCTGAAGGTTTTTCCGCCTATGGGTTAATTAGTCATAGACATAGACCAGAAATACAAAACCAGATTATAGATTTTGGTTCTACTATTCATAAGGTTTTATTTACACCTCACCTTTTACCTATAAAAAGAGGAATATTATCAACTATTTATTTTAGTATGAATGATCAAGCAAGTATCGATGATGTCATAAATTGTTTAAAAAATAAGTATTCTGATGAACAATTTGTTAAGTATTCAGAATCTCTTCCATCTACTCATGATGTAAGGGGCACAAATTTATGTAAAATGAAAGCTTTTTTTGATAAATCTACAGATCAGGTTATTATTATCTCAGTAATAGATAATTTATTAAAAGGAGCAACTGGCCAAGCAATACAAAATCTTAATTTAATGTTAGGTTTTAATGAAACAGATGGATTACTAAACTTTCCAATGTTTCCGTAATTTAAATTTAAATATATATTATGATAACAAATTACTTCAAATTATATATGAGATGTTTATTTTTAATTATTTTTCTTAATTCATGTGAAAATAAATCTATAAGTGAATTTGATAAAAATATTGAAGAACTAATTACATGGTCTTTATTAGAGAAAAATGATTATCAAAGTATAAATTATACTCCGATATCATCTAAAACTCTAGCTGGTTTATTAACTCTTCAAGAGCATAAAAATATAACACAACCTGAAGATGGAATTTTAATAGGTTATTTTAGTTTTCAAAGTAATAAAATGTTTATAAATGATTCTGACAAAGACCTTTTAATATTAATTTCTAAAGCTCAAAAATATGAAAATTTTGATATTCTTATTCAGTCAAATGATATAAAATCTAATTTAAATGATATTGTGGATGAAATAATAACAATTCTTTCATCTAATGGCGTTAACAGTAGTAATATTAAATTAAATTCTATAGCGGATAAAAACCTAGATTTTGCAATTAGAATTATAAAGCTCTTATAGTTAAATTAGGCAGAAAATGAAAAAAAATAAAAATTTTGACAGGATAGAGCTTCTTCCACCCTATGTTTTTGCAGAAGTTAACTCAATGAAAGCAAAAGAGCGTTCTTTAGGTGAAGATATTATTGATTTTGGTATGGGTAATCCTGATATGCCAACCCCTCAGCATATAGTTGATAAATTATGTGATACAATTAAAGACCCAAAATCTCACAGGTATTCTGTATCTAGGGGAATACTTGGTCTTAGGCGAGCACAATCTAATTATTATAAAAGAAGATTTAATGTAGATATTAATCCTGAAACAGAAGTAATTGTAACATTAGGATCTAAGGAAGGCCTTGCGAATTTAGCTTCAGCTATTACTTCTAATGGAGATAAAGTAATAGTCCCTAATCCAAGTTATCCGATTCATCCTTATGGGTTTATTATTGCTGGAGCCTCAGTTTTATCAATAGATAGTAATCCAAATGATAATTTTATTAAAAATTTACATAAAATATTATCCTCTTCTAATAATAAAGCAAAAGCTTTGGTTTTAAATTACCCTAATAATCCTACAACGAGAATAGCTACTTTAGATTTCTTTAAAGAGGTAGTAGATATATGCATAAGATATGAGGTATATATTCTTTCTGATATTGCATATGCAGAAATATATTTTGACGGGCAAATGCCTCCATCTATATTAGAAGTACCAAAAGCAAAAAATATTGCAGTAGAGTTTTCTTCATTAAGTAAGACATACTCTATGCCTGGTTGGAGAGTAGGATTTGCAGTAGGGAATAAAAATTTAATTCAAGCATTAACTAAAATTAAATCTTATTTAGATTATGGAGCTTTTACTCCAGTTCAGGTAGCATCTATAGCAGCACTAAATGGGCCTCAAGAATGCATAAATGATATAAGATCAGTTTATATGAAAAGAAGGGATGTTTTGGTAGAGGGTTTTAGTCGTATAGGTTGGAAAATGGATTCGCCAAAAGCAACAATGTTTGTTTGGGCTAAGTTACCAGAAAAATTTTTAAATATTGGGTCTTTAGAATTTTCAAAAAAATTACTTAAATATGGAAAAGTTGCTGTAGCACCAGGTATAGGCTTTGGCAAAAATGGCGAAGGTTTTGTAAGAATTGGTTTAGTAGAAAATGAATATAGAATTAGGCAGGCAATTAAAAATATTAAGGTATTCTTTGATAAATATGAAGAAAGTTAAAAATGGATAATTCAAAAAGTTTTTCTATAGGTTTAGTTGGCTTGGGTACGGTAGGTTCAGCTACGTTGAAATTATTAGAGAATCAATTAATTAATATTAATCAAAAATCTGGTAAAAAAATAATTATTAAAGCAATTTCAGCTAAAGATAAGAATAAAAATAGAAATATAGATATTAATAAATATGACTGGGAAGAATCTCCTCTAGCCTTAGCTGAAAGAGAAGATATAGATGCTATTGTAGAATTAGTTGGTGGAAGTGATGGTTTAGCTAAAAAATTAGCATATACAGCTATAGAAAATAATAAATATTTTATTACTGCAAATAAGGCATTAATTGCAAAATATGGCTATGATTTACATGATAAGGCTTCAAATAAAGATCTAGCCATTTATTATGAAGCTGCTGTGGCTGGAGCAATTCCCGTTATAAATAGTATTAATGATGGTTTGGTATCTAATAATATAATAAGTATTCATGCGATTTTGAATGGAACATGTAATTATATTCTTTCAGATATGACAAATAATTCTAATTCATTTGAAGACGCATTAATAAAGGCAAAGGAACTAGGTTTTGCTGAAGCTGACCCTACTTTTGATGTAGAAGGAATTGATTCAGCTCATAAATTAGTGATTTTAGGATTATTAGCCTATGGAGCTAAACCTGATTTAAAAAAGGTCTACGTTGAAGGAATAACTTCTATTGAGGCTGAGGATATAAAATATGCAAATAGGCTAGGGTATAAAATTAAACTTATATGTATAGCTAGTCTTGAGAAGAATAAATTAGATTTTAGAGTTCATCCTGCATTATGTTTATCAGGGTCTATATGTTCAGGTATTGGTGGAGCATTAAATGCAGTCTTTTTAGAAGGTGATTATAGTAAAAAACTAACTTTTATAGGAGAAGGTGCGGGAGCGGAACCCACTGCTTCTTCAGTTGTATCTGATATCATTCATGCCGCAAAAAGTAATAAATTTTTAAACAGTTTTCGTTCAATTAAAAATGTTAGAGAATATAAAAAAATAACGTCAAGGGTAGGTAAATATTATATAAGACTATTAGTAAACGATAAACCTGGTGTTTTAGCAAGTATAACGTCAGTATTAAATGAAAATGGTATATCATTAGATTCAGTTATACAAGAAGGAAATGAAAGTGAAGAAAACAAATATATTATAATATTAACTCATGATTGTAATGAATTAAATATTAATAATGCTATAAATAAAATTGATAGTTTAAATTCTTTAATTGGAAAGTCATATTTAATAAGGGTAGAAAATATATAAATAGGAGTAAAAAATGAACGAAAGAAATGAAACTGGTATTTTAGATAGAAATCTTGCTTTAGAAGTGGTTAGAGTTACGGAAGCAGCAGCTCTATCTGCCTCCAAATGGATGGGAAGAGGTGATGAAAAGGCAGCAGACCAAGCTGCAGTTGACTCAATGCGAGTGGCTCTGAATGGAATGGATATAGAAGGAACTGTTGTAATTGGAGAAGGAGAAAGAGATGAAGCACCTATGTTGTATATTGGAGAAAAGGTAGGTACAGGAAAAGGGCCAAAAATTGATATAGCTTTAGATCCACTTGAGGGGACGACTATATGTGCTACAGGTGGCCCCAATGCATTAGCGGTTATAGCAATGGCTGTTGATGGAGGGTTCTTAAATGCGCCTGATGTATATATGGATAAAATTGCAGTTGGACCAGGATTAGAGAAGGATATAGTTAATATTGACAATTCTCCGCAAGCTAATTTAAAAAATTTAGCTAGAGCTAAAAATCTTGCTATTTCTGATTTAGTGGTATGCATATTAGATCGTCCAAGACATGCAGAATTAATTGCAAAAACAAGAGAAGCAGGTGCTAGAATAATGTTGATTTCCGATGGGGATGTGGCAGGGGTAATAGCTACAGCTAGTAAGGATACAGGAGTAGATATGTATGTTGGAAGTGGAGGAGCACCTGAAGGTGTTTTAGCCGCTTCTGCTTTAAGATGTATAGGAGGACAAATGTGGGGACGGCTCACATTTAGAAATAATGATGAAAAAAACAGAGCTGATAGATTAGGTATTACTGATTATAATAAAATTTATAGTTTAAATGAACTAGCACATGGTGAGGTAATGTTCGCTGCATCAGGTGTAACTGATGGTTCTATGTTAAGAGGAGTTAGAAGATGGAATTCTGGAGCTAGCACACAATCAATAATAATGAGATCAAAGACCGGAACTGTTAGAACCATTTCTGCAGAGCATAATTTTACTAAAAAAAGTGTTATTGAAGATTAATATTGAACGGTAATTATTATAATTCTGTAAAGAAAAAAATATGGTCTCTAAAAGATATAGAAGAGAGAAAAGTAAATAAATTAGTTCAAGATTTGCAAATAAGCGATTTTTTAGCTCGTATAATTTGTGCACGTAGTATTGATATAGATAAAGCTGAGATTTATCTATATCCAAGCCTAAGAGAAACTCTTCCATCTCCATTGTCTATAAAAGATATGGCTAAAGCTGTAGATAGAATTTCTAAAGCATTTATATCTAAAGAAAAAATTGCAATTTTTGGAGACTATGATGTTGATGGGGCAACTTCTTCTGCAGTATTGTATAAATCATTTAAACAATTTGGAATTGAGCCTGTTATATATATACCTGATAGACAAAAAGAAGGCTATGGTCCAAATACAAAAGCTTTTAAATACTTAAAAGACCAAGGTATAGATTTAGTTATAACTGTAGATTGTGGAATAACTGCTTTTAAAGAATTAGCATTTGCTAAGGAAATTAATTTAGATGTTATAGTTGTTGATCACCATGTTCCAGAGGCTAAATTACCAGAGGCAATAGCATTAGTTAACCCAAATAGAATTGATGATAATACTGATTTAGGAATGTTAGCAGCTGTTGGCGTATCATTTATGTTGATTGGTGCATTAAAAAATAATCTTGTAAATATAGGCTTTCTTAAAGAAAAAGATACTCAAAGTTTATCTTCGGTTTTAGATTTAGTTGCATTAGGAACAATTTGTGATGTAGTACCTTTGATTGGACCAAATAGAGCGTTAGTAAGGCATGGTTTAAAAATTATGTCAAAACGGCAAAATATTGGATTAAATGCTTTATTTAAAGTGTCTGAGATAGAAGATTTTCCTAGCGTTTTTCATGCTGGTTTTATACTAGGTCCTAGAATTAATGCAGGTGGGAGAGTTGGTGAATCAGATCTTGGAGCTAAGTTATTAACAACAAATAATGAGCAATGTGCTAAAGAAATATCAATTCGTTTGAATTTATTAAATGAAGAAAGAAAAAAACTTGAGTCATATGTTTTAGAAGCCGCGAGTAGAATGGCAGAAAACTATCATCATAATGATATTCTAATATTAAATGGTGATAGCTGGCATCCAGGTGTAATAGGTATTGTAGCAAGTAGAATTGTAGAGCAATTTAATAAACCTGCTATTATTATTGCTGAAAATGGAGGTGAATCTAAGGGTTCAGGTAGGTCAGTATCTGGTATAGATATAGGTGGAATGATTACAGCTGCTAAGCAATCTGGTATACTAATTAATGGGGGAGGTCACCCAATGGCTTGCGGATTGACGATTGATAAAGAAAAAATAAATGATTTAAGAATATTTCTTAATAATAAAGTTCGTAACCAAGTTAAAAATATTAAAAAGGAACATTTTGTAGATATGGCCGTATCGGTAGGGGGTGCTATACCAGATTTAATTAAGCAACTAAGTTTAATAGAACCTTTTGGGGCAGGAAACCCTGAACCCAAATTTATTATTAAAGATGTAAATTTATTTAGTGTTAAAATAGTAGGAGAAAAACATATTAAATGTATTATTTCTGATTCTTCTAATCGTAGATTAAATGGCATAGCGTTTAGAAGTGTTGGAACATCTTTAGGAAAAAGTCTTTTGAATAATTATTATGTGCATGTTATTGGAAAATTAAAAATATCTGAATGGAATGGCAGAGAAAGTTTACAAATGCATATTGAAGATGTAATAGAACTATAACTTTTATTTATTTAATTAATAAATTTTAACAGGTAAATATATATATATGAATTCTATAAATAATATTAAAACTGTAGTTTTTCCAGTTGCTGGATTAGGGTCTAGGTTTTTACCTGCTACAAAAGTAGTAGCTAAAGAACTTTTACCTATATTAAATAAACCTTTAATAGATTATGCAGTAAATGAAGCAAAAAATGCAGGAATAGAAAGATTTATATTTGTTAATTCCCCTCATAAACCATCTGTTATTAATTATTTCAAGAAGAACGAAAAATTAGAAAAAGAATTAGGAGATAAAAACTCTGAATATTTTAAATTAATATCTAGTAATTTAATTGAGCAAGAAAATTTAATTGAAGTTATCCAGGATAAACCCTTAGGTTTAGGTCATGCTATATGGTGTGCAAAAGACTATATTTCTGGGCCTTTTGCAGTAATATTACCTGATGATTTAGTTTTATCAGACGTTCCTTGTATTGGGCAAATGATAGAAGTCTATAAAAAAAGTAAATCTAATGTGGTAGCTATTCAAGAAGTAGATAAAAATAATATAGAGAAATACGGAGTTATTGATTACTATAAAAATGAAAATAATATTTATCATGTCAAGGGCATGGTTGAAAAACCTGCTAAAGAAAAAGCCCCTTCAAATTTAGCTATAATAGGGAGATATATTTTGAATCCTAGCATAATTGAAGAATTATCAAATCATGAATTAGGAGTTGGAGGAGAAATACAATTAACTGATGCTATAAAAAAACTTATTAACACTGAAAGAGTAATAGGTTACAAATTTGATGGTAATAGATATGATTGTGGAAATATTATGGGTGCTCTTGAAGCACAATTATCAGTAGCTATTAAAGACGAAAAATATAAAAGCCAAGTAAAAGAAATAATTAATAACTTATGCAAGGATTAGATATATGAATATTTCTATTGTTGGGACTGGCTATGTTGGATTGGTATCAGGTGCCTGTTTTTCAGAATTTGGATTTAATGTAACATGTATAGATAAAGATAAAAATAAAATAGATAATCTAAATAGTGGAATAATTCCCATTTATGAGCCTAGCTTAGAAGATTTAGTAAAAAAAAATGTCAAAGCAAAAAGATTGTTTTTTTCTACTAATCTATCTGAAGATTTTTATAATAGTGATGCAATATTTATAGCTGTTGGAACTCCTACAAATACAAATAATAATAAAGCTGACTTAAAATATATATATGAAGTTGCGAAAGAGATAGCAGAATTAATTAACGTAGAGGACAAACCTAAACTTATAGTTACAAAGTCCACTGTTCCCGTAGGTACTGGTAAAAAAATCGAGTCTTATATGCTTAATTATAGAAAAGAACTTAAATCAGAAATTAATTTTGAAGTGGCTTCTAATCCAGAATTTTTAAGAGAAGGATCAGCTATAGAAGATTTTATGAGACCTGATAGAGTCATATGCGGAGTAGAAAGTAATTTTGCTAAGTCTATTTTAGAGAAATTATATAGACCATTAAATCTAAGAGAGACTCCTATACTTTTTGCAAAAAGAGAAACAGCTGAGTTAATAAAATATGCTTCTAACGGTTTTTTAGCTACTAAAATAACTTTTATTAACGAAATGGCTGATATCTGTGAAAAAGTGGGAGCAGACATTCAAGAGGTGGCTAAAGGTATAGGTTTAGATGGAAGAATTGGTTCAAAATTTCTTCATCCTGGTCCTGGTTTTGGTGGTTCTTGTTTTCCAAAAGATACAAGAGCATTGTCTGAGATAGGAAAAGAAGTAGGTGCTAAAAGTCAAATAATAGATAGTGTTATAGAAGTTAATGAGTCCAGAAAAATTAATATGGTAAAAAAAATTAAAGATACGCTTGAGCCATTAACTAATAAATCACTTTCTATATTAGGTTTAACATTTAAGCCTAATACGGATGATATGAGAGAATCTCCATCTTTAATAATAGTTCCTGAATTAGTTAAAATGACAAAAGAAGTCAAAGTTTATGATCCAGCAGGAATGCCAATTGCAAAAGAAATGAAGGAATTTGATGGCGTGAGGTGGATGTATGATACATACGAATGTATAAATAATACTGATGCAATAGTTTTGATAACGGAGTGGAATGAATTTAGGGCTTTAGATTTGGATAAAGTAAAAAAATTATTAAACAAACCAGTTATGATAGATCTTCGTAATATATATAAGCCGGTATCCATGGCTGAATTAGGGTTTCAATATGTTAGTATAGGTAGGAGTAGTATTTGAAATATGTCTAATACCCATGTTTTTAATAAAAATATATTACGTGCTTATGATATTAGGGGTGAGGTCGGTAATACCTTAAATAATATAGATGCAGAGAGATTAGGTAATATTTTTGCATCTTCTTTTGATAAAAATAAAAAAATAGTAATTGTATGCAGGGATGGAAGAATATCCTCTCCTTCATTAGTTGAGAATTTAAAAAAAGGTTTATATGAGTCAGGTGCAGATGTAATAGATATTGGAGTAGGACCATCACCAATGCTATACTTTGCCGCTAATCACTTAAGGTCAGATGGAGCTATAATGGTAACTGGTTCACATAATCCCCCAAATCATAATGGTTTCAAAATTATGAAGGGTAAAGTACCTTTTTTTGGAAAAGATATACTTGAAATTGGTGAAAAGGCTCTAAATGGAGAATGGTACTTTCAGCTTGGGAGTAAATCAGATTATTTGATTACTGATAAATATATAGACTTTATGCTGAAATCTTTAAAACTAGATAAATTTAATAGGTCTTTAAAGGTTGCCTGGGATCCTGGAAATGGTGCTGCAGGAGACATAATTAAAAAACTTATAAAATTTTTACCAGGAGAACATATTTTAATTAATGAAAATATAGATGGTATGTTTCCAGCGCATCATCCTGATCCTACTGAGCCAAAAAACCTAGAACAAATTATAAACTTAGTTATAGATAAAAAACTTGATATTGGATTAGCTTTTGATGGAGATGGAGATAGGTTAGGAGTAGTATCAAGTAGTGGTAATATCGTATGGGGAGATCAGCTTTTAGCTTTTTTATCAAAAGAAGTTTTAAGAGATATTCCAAATGCGCCAATTATAGCAGATGTAAAGGCTTCTCAAAACTTATTTCATGAAATAAAAAAATTAGGTGGAACGCCAGTAATGTGGAAAACTGGTCACTCATTTATTAAATCTAAGATGAAAGAAATTTCTGCTCCATTAGCTGGAGAGATGTCTGGTCATATATTTTTTGCTGATAGATACCTTGGGTATGACGATGGAATTTATGCAGGATTAAGAGTATTGGAATTAATTAAAGATAGAGAGGCTTTAGACAACTTTTTAAATAGTCTTCCTAAAACATTTTCAACGCAAGAAATTAAAATAGACTGCTCTGATGAAAAGAAATTTAATGTTATAAAAGAACTAACAAGTATTTTAGATAATGAAAAAATAATAGTTAATAAAGTTGATGGTTTAAGAGTAGAAAAAGATGATGGGTGGTGGCTGTTAAGAGCATCTAATACTCAAGCTGTTTTGGTAGCAAGAATTGAAGCAAAAAGTGAAATCTCTCTTAATAATTTGCAAAGAGAATTAAATTTATACTTAGAAAAATTTAATTTAACTTTAACATAGTATCTATATTTTGTAGAATTCATTATAAAAATGTTTATATAATGTTATATTATAGATATTAAAAAAATAAAAAATAGGATCGAATTTTATGACTTCTAAAGATAAATTAAATTCTGATAATACTGGAACTATAATAGAAGAAAAAATTAAAGCTAAAAAACCTTCTTTTTATCAGGTATTAATTATGAATGATGATTATACTCCTATGGAATTTGTTATTTTAGTTTTAGAAAGGTTTTTTAAAAAATCTAGAGCTGAAGCTACACAAATTATGCTACACGTACATCAAAAAGGTATGGGTGTATGTGGATTATATCCTTATGAAATAGCAGAAACTAAAGTTGTTCAAGTTATGGATTTTGCTAGAAAAAATGAACATCCACTTCAGTGTACTATGGAAAAAGAATAATGCTTTCTAACAGGTTAGAAAAAACATTAAATAGATCTTTTGAGCTTGCTGCTGAAAATAAACATGAGTACGTTACCCTAGAACATTTATTGTTAGCTTTAATAGATGATGAAGATGCAAATGAAGTTTTAATATCTTGTAATGTAGATATTGAACAATTACGAGCTGTTTTGAATGATTTTATTATTAATGAATTAACTGCTTTAAAATTAAATAAAGGAGAAGAGGTTAAGCCTACTACTTCATTTCAGAGAGTGATACAAAGAGCAGCTAATCATGTCCAAATGTCTGGAAGTGAAGAAGTTACAGGAGCTAATATACTTGTTGCAATATTTAGTGAAAGAGAAAGCCATGCTGTATTTTATTTAAATAATCAAAATATGACGAGGCTTGATGCAGTATCCTATATAAGTCATGGTTCAAAATCTGATGGTATATATGAGGAAAAAACAAACCAAAACTCTGAAAATAATAACACTAAAAAGAAAAGTATTATTGAAACCTATTGTGTTAATTTAAATTTAAAAGCTAAAAAAGGTGAAATTGATCCTTTAATTGGCAGAGATAAAGAAGTTGATAGAACAATACAAGTTTTATGTAGAAGGACTAAAAATAACCCATTATATGTAGGAGATCCAGGAGTAGGAAAAACGGCGATTGCGGAAGGATTAGCTAGAAAAATTGTTAATGGAGATACTCCAGAAATTTTAAAAGAGGCTATAATTTACAGTTTAGATATGGGAACCCTATTAGCAGGTACTAGATACAGAGGTGATTTTGAAGAAAGACTAAAAGCTATATTAAGAGAGATTTCACAGGATAATAGAGCAATCTTATTTATTGATGAAATTCATACTGTAGTTGGAGCTGGAGCAACGAGCGGCGGCTCAATGGATGCATCCAATCTCCTTAAACCTGCTTTGGCATCAGGTGAACTAAAATGTATTGGCTCAACTACTTATAAGGAATACCGAAGTCATTTTGAGAAAGATAGAGCATTAGTGAGAAGGTTTCAAAAAATAGATATAGCTGAGCCTACAAAAAAAGATGCAGTAAAAATTTTAAATGGATTGAAGGGTTACTATGAGGAACATCACGGAGTCAAATATACCCATGCAGCAATTAAAGCTGCTGTTGACTTAAGTGATAGATACATAGGAGATAGAAAGCTTCCTGATAAAGCTATAGACGTAATAGATGAATTAGGTGCTTCTCAAATACTTTTACCTCCTTCTCGAAGAAAAAAAATGCTTGGGGTTTCAGATCTTGAAAATATCATCTCAAAAATAGCCAGAATTCCATCTAAAAGGGTGAATTCGAGTGATAAAGATCAATTATTAAATCTTGAAAGGGATTTAAAATTAGTAGTTTATGGTCAGGATGAGGCAGTCAGTGAGCTTTCTGATGCCATAAAATTAGCAAGAGCAGGTTTAAGAGATATTGAGAAACCTATAGGATGCTATCTTTTTACTGGGCCAACAGGTGTAGGTAAAACTGAAGTTTCGAGACAGTTAGCAAGAAATCTAGGATTAGAATTAATGAGATTTGATATGTCTGAATATATGGAAAGACACTCTGTTTCTAGATTAATAGGTGCTCCTCCTGGATACGTTGGCTTTGATCAAGGTGGTTTATTAACAGATAAGGTGGATCAAAATCCTCACGCAGTATTATTATTAGATGAAATTGAAAAAGCTCATCCAGATTTATTTAATATTCTTCTGCAAATTATGGATCATGGAAAATTAACGGATCATAATGGTAAGACAATTGATTTTAGAAATATTATTTTAATAATGACATCAAATGCAGGTGCAGCAGACTTGGCTAAAGCTCCTATAGGTTTTGAAAGAAAAAATAGGACAGGAGATGATAGCGAGGCAATAAAAAATCTTTTTGCGCCTGAATTTAGAAATAGACTAGATTCAATTATTAAATTTAAGAACCTAAATGAAGAAGTAATTGAAAAAATTGTAGATAAATTTATCGATCAATTAGAAGCTCAACTAGAAGAGAAAAAAATATCAATTGAATTAGATATAAGTGCAAAATTATCTCTAGCCAAAAAAGGATTCGATCCGGTTTTTGGAGCACGTCCTTTAGCTAGAGTAATCCAAGAGGAAATAAAAAAGCCACTAGCTAACAGTATATTATTTGGTGAGTTATCAAATGGAGGACATATAAAAATTTCTTTTAAAAAGGATATGTTTAAATTTGATATTTCTCTTAATAAAACTAAAGAAAAAAGTTTTAATTAACTCCTTTTAAAAGGTGTAAATTCTCTATTTATAGTCTCAATATCATTATTAATAATTTTTGATTCTTTAGATAAAAATTCTTTAACAGCATCTCTAAAATTTTTATTTGAAATATAATGTGAACTGTATGTTTTAGTTGGCAAGTAGCCTCTCTGAATTTTATGAGGGCCTTGCGCGCCGCCTTCTACATATTTATAATTTTTATTTATAGCCCATTCTATCGCTTGATAGTAGCATAATTCAAAATGTAAATATCTAATATTTTTATTACAGCCCCAATATCTTCCATATAGCGTATTTTTACCGATAACATGCATTGCGCCAGCTATATTATGACCTTTTTCTTTAGCAAAAATAATTAAAATTTTATCTGAAAAATTTTTTTCCAATAATTTAAAAAAATCTTTATTTAAATATGCATTACCCCATTTTTTATCTGAAGTATTAATGTAAAAATCATACATACACTTCCAGTCAATATTTTTAATATTTTTTCCTGTTTTTAGTATAATTTCTATATTACTGTCTTTAATAAATTTTCTTTCTTTTAATATAGATTTTCTTTTTCTTGATATTAAAGTGCTTAAAAAATGATTAAAGTCGTTATAATTATTATTCTTCCAGTGAAATTGTTCACCAATTCGAGTTAAAAATTTATATTTATTTAATTCTATACTTTCTTCTTTGGTGCAAAATGTTAGGTGTGCTGAAGAAAAATTATTATCAGTAATATTAATAATAGATTCTGCAAAATAACTCATAATATTTTTTTTTTGTTGATTATTTAAGCTATTTTTTATTAATAACCTATTTCCAGTAACTGGTGTAAATGGAATTGATAATTGTAGTTTAGGGTAGTAATTACCACCAGCATTATAATAGGCGTTAGCCCATGCATGATCAAATACGTATTCACCTTGACTATCTAATTTGATATACATTGGGGATACAGCAACAGTTTCATTTTCATCTAAAATACATAGGTACTTTGTTAACCAAGACGTTCCAGGCCCTACTGATTTAGATTCTTCCAAGTTATGCAGAAATGTATAAGATAAAAAGGGGTTTAAGTTTTTTGAACAGGCATCCCACTTTATTTTTCCAATAGAAGAAATTTTATTAAAGGTCTTAAATGAAAACATTATTTAAATTCAAATATTGCATCCACTTCGACAGGTACATTTCTAGGTAAACTATTTGTACCTACTGCAAACCTAGCATGCTTACCTTTATCTCCAAATATTTCTACCATAAGATCAGAGGCACCGTTTGCGACTTCTGGCTGGTTATGAAAATCATTTGTACTAGAAACAAATATACCTAATTTAACACACTTTGTAACTCGAGATAAATCTCCATTTAAGGCATCTTTCAAAACTGAAATTACATTTAATCCACATATTCTTGCAATTTTTTTTGCTGTATCTATATCTATATTATCTCCAACTTTACCAGTTTGTTTAATTTCTCCATTTTCAAAAGGAACTTGACCAGCTATAAAGACTAAATTATTAGTTATTACATATGGTATATAATTTGCGGCAGGTATTGGTGCTGAAGGTAAAACAATATTCAGATTATTTAATTTTTCTTCAATAATATTCATCTCTTATCCTTTACTTATACTCTCATGTTGATATTTTATTACAAGTTTACTTAGTATTTATTTTTAAAACATAATGAGGTTTAATATGAAAACAACCATATTTATATTTTTTATATTATATTTCATCAATATTAATATTTATGCAAATGAAGAACATACTAATTTCACATTTATTCCTCATGAAGCAATATATAATCTAAATATAGGTAAAGTAACTAATTCTTCAAAAGTACATAATGCCATAGGACAAATGCATTTATCTGTGCGTGAAGTATGTAATGGCTGGGTAGTTAATCAAAATACAACTATTGATATAACAGATAAAAATGGCTCTCAAGTAAGAAATATATTCAGGTATTCTTCTTGGGAATCAAAAAAGCATGATACCTTTAGGTTTACGTCCAAAATAGTAATTAATGATAAAGAATTGATATCATACGAAGGAAAATCAAAAAAAATTGGAAATAATGCTGAAGTAGTATATTTGAAGCCAGAGAAAAAAGTAATAGAAATTCCTGCAAATACTCTCTATCCTATTCAACACTTTTTTACTATATTAGAAAATAATTCAACTGATAAATTTAATAATAATATAGTTTTTACTGGTGAAGATGATGAATCGCTTAATAACGTTACTACATTTGTCTTGGATAGAATAAACAATTATAAAATATTAAGGTCAGCAAATTTTCTTTATGGTGACATAGTTTCAAAGCCAAAAAATGAAATAGAAATTTTAGTTAATTTAAAGAATGGAATAGTGCATAAAGTTATATTTGATTATTTTGATTATCAAATAATTGGTTCCTTGAAAGAACAAAATTTCATAGAAAAACCAAATTGCTAAATATTATTGAGAATGATTTTCTTTATAGATTTCCAATTATTAACTTTATAATCACAATCTTTAATCTCAGGAATAATTTTAATTAATTTTTCATTTTGTAAGAAATGAATAGTAATAATTTCTTTACAAGTCTTGCTTACAGAAGAAATTTGATTAGGTAAATCATCAACAAAAAAAACATTTTTATTCGTTAATTTCGCTAATTCCATACATTTATTGCCTTTAGTACCTTCGTTGCTAATAAAATTATAATGCATATTATGTTTTTTAAGGCATGCTATTCTATCATTAGAAGAAGCCATAGGAATATTAGAAAGAATAACTATATTAATTTTATTACTAAGCTCTTCCAAGGTTTTCTTGGCATTTTTTATTAAGGGCATATCTAATGTATGCATTTTAAAAAAATTTGATATTAATCTAGGTATATCATCGCTATTTATAGCTTGATCAGTATCTTTGTTTTTTATATTTCCGTTAAGCTTAAATGTTTCATAAGAAAAATACATATTTTTATTTTCAAGATAATAATCAAATGTATCCATAAATTTAAAAATAACCTCATCAGCATCACATATTAAAAGAGGCAAATTTTTATTAATTTTTATATTTGATTCCATTTAGTATTGGATCTAGAGGGCTATTTAATCTTATCTTCTTTAAATAAAACATGTTTTCTTGCTATTGGATCGTATTTTTTTACTTCCATTTTTTCTGTCATAGTCCTACTATTTTTTTTTGTCACATAGAAAAAACCTGACTCAGTACTTTTCAGTCTTATTTTTATAGTAGTTGGTTTTGCCATTTTTTAACCCTTTATTTTGATGGAGAGAATACCTTAACTTTATTATGTGTCAAGATAGTATAATAATTTATTTACTTTTTTGCTTTTTTTTTGAATATTTCCTTCTTTTTGAAGGATTATTTTCTTTCTCAACAATTAAATCTATTGCTCTATTTATTCCTATAGTAAAAACATCCTCACTATCTCCTTTTATGCTAGCAAAAGTACTGCCATGCTTAACATAAGGGCCAAATCTTCCATTATTTGCTGTTATCATTTTACCTGATTCAGGATGTAATCCTATATCCCTCGGTAAGGCAAGCATTGATAAGGCAGTTTCAAGTGTAACGCTATCAATATCTATATCCTTAGGTATAGATGCACGCTTAGGTTTTATCGCTTTTTTATTTCCTTTATCTGGAGTTTCTCCTGCTTGCACATAAGGACCATATGGGCCTATCCTTAATGTAATAGTAGCATTATCATCATTTACTCCTAACTTAACAGGTTCAAATTTACTAGATTCTTTCCCTTTTCCTACTATTAATTGTGCAGTATGGTCACAATCAGGGTGCGCGGAGCAACCAATAAATCCTCCACTTCTTCCATATCGTATATTTAACTTACCATCATTACATTTAGGGCATTTTCTTGGGTCAGAGCCATCTTCAGTTTCTGGAAAAAAATGAGGTCCTAAGTCATTATCTATTCGTTTTTCAACATCTCTTACTCTTAGTTCAGAGGCATCATCTATATTAGATTTGAATGGTAACCACCATTTTTTTAGAGTCTCTTTCCAATTTTCTTGGCCACTAGATATATTATCTAACTGACTTTCAAGTTTAGCAGTGAAATTCTCTTCAATATAATTACTAAAATAACCATTTAAAAATGCTGTAACAATTCTTCCTTTTGTTTCAGGTTCAAACCTCCTTTTTTCATATTTAACATAACCCTTATCTTTAATAACAGATACAATTGATGCATATGTAGAAGGTCTGCCAATCCCAAGTTCTTCTAATTTTTTAACTAAAGAAGCTTCAGTATACCTTGGTGGGGGCTCAGTAAAATGTTGTGAAGACTTTAGGTTAAAAAATTTAAGTTCATCTCCTTCATTAACATTCGGAATATTATTATTGTCTTCATCTTTATCTGTATCATCTTGATCTTCAGTGTAAATTTTTTTATAGCCATCAAAAACTAAAATTGAACCTGAAGTTCTAAATCCTATGTCTTGTTCTTTTGACATAATATTAATGCTTACTTGATCAATTTCTGCACTTTGCATCTGTGACGCTATTGTTCTTTTCCATATCAATTCATATAAAAGTCTTTGTCTTTCATCTAAATAATTTTTTATATCTTCTGGAGTATTACTTATATCTGTAGGTCTGATAGCTTCATGAGCTTCTTGAGCATTAGCAGACTTTTTTGTATATTTATTAGGAGATTTTGGAACGTATGTATTTCCATATTTTTTTTCTATTAATTGTCTAATTTGTTGTGTTGCAGTATCTGATAAATTTACAGAGTCTGTTCTCATATATGTAATTAAACCTATTGTTTCACCATTTATCTCTATACCTTCATACAAACTTTGAGCTATTCTCATAGTATTTTTTGCTCCTATACCTAATTTTCTTGAAGCTTCTTGTTGTAGTGTAGATGTAATAAATGGAGCAGCAGCTCGGCTTTTAATTCGTTTCTTTTGTATTGAGTTTATGTAAAAATTATTTACATTTGTAATCTTACTGATTGCTTCATCAGCAATTTTTTTACTATAGATATCAAATTTTTTAAGTTTATTATTATTCAAAATCGTTAAGTTAGCAGAGAAAGATTCGCTATTCTCTTTTTTAAATGAAGAATTAATAGTCCAATATTCTTTTGGTAAGAATTTTTCTCTTTCAGTCTCCCTATCACAAATTAATTTGAGAGCAACTGATTGCACTCTACCAGCCGATTTTGCTCTAGGAAGTGTTTTCCATAAAACTGGAGATAGTGAGAAACCCATCAAGTAGTCTAGAGCTCTTCTGGCTTGGTATGCATCTACCATATTTATATCAATATTATTTGGATTATTAAAAGCTTCTAAAATTGCATTTTTTGTAATTTCATTAAATACCACTCTTTTAATTTCAACATCCTTTAATTTATTCTTCTCAGATAAAAATGAATGAATATGCCATGCGATTGCTTCTCCCTCTCTATCAGCATCAGTTGCTAACCAAAGAGTATCTCCTTTAGAAATTGATTTGCTAATAGCTTGTATCTGCTTTTTTTTATCATCTTGTACTTCATATTTCATAAAGAAATTATCATCTGGTATTACAGAACCTTTTTTATTTGGTAGGTCTCTTATGTGTCCATATGATGCTAAAACTTTATAATCATTACCTAAGTATTGATTTATAGTTTTGGCTTTTGCTGGTGATTCTACTATTACAATATTCATATTAACTCTAACTATAATTAAATATATAAATTCACAATTAATAATCTTTTACAATTTTAGCAAATTATTTTTTTAAATTAATTGGTTTATCTAAATTTTTGTTTCAGTTCCTGCTATTAGCCTTTTAATATTAGGAATATGTTTAACCCATATTAAAATTGTTATTATTAAGACTAAATAAACTTCTAGAATTGAAATTTCTATATTTTTTATAAAATTACTTTTATATAAAAACCAAAATAATATAGGACAAATAAAACTAGCAGTTAAAGCACCTATAGAAGATGTTTTAAATTTTATTGCCATTATTAACCAGATAAATAAGGTAAACACCGCTAGAAACCAATTAATGAAAAAAAGTATTCCGGCAGCAGTTGCTATGCCTTTTCCTCCTTTAAATGATATGAATGGACTAAACATGTGCCCTAATAATGATAATAAAGCTATAATTACATATAGAAGTATTAAAAAATTTTCTTCAAGTTTAAATTCAAAATTTATTTTAACTAGGTAAAGTATAGTAAAGCTTTTTAGTAGATCCAAACAAAGTGTTAAAATAGCTAAAAATTTATTTCCTGTTCTTAGAACATTTGTGGCCCCAATATTTCCTGAACCTATTTTTCTTATGTCTCCATAACCAGATATTCTTGTAATGATGAGTCCAAATGGAATGGAGCCAATAAAAAAACTAGCAATAATAAAAAAAATAACATTATGATACGAAAATAATTCTATAATGTTAACTAACATGTATATCCTTAATTATATTCAAAGCTTGGTTCGGAATAAACTATTCTTCCATCAACAACAGTACATAATATTCTTCCTTTTACATTATACTCATCAAAAAGTGAATTTTTAGATTTGCTGTTCATATTTTCTAAAATTAACTGGTATGGTGTATTTATATCAATTAATGTTAAATCTGCCGGAGCATTTATTTTAATTTTACCAGTATTTAAATTTAAGAGTTTTGCAGGCTCATAAGTAAGTTTGTCAATTAAATTTATAAGCTTCATCTTACCATTAGTATGCAAATCAAGAGATATAGGGAATAAAGTCTCAAAACCTATTATACCAAACTCTGCTTGTTCAAAAGGTAACCTTTTACTATCTTGGTCTTGTGGAGTATGATGGCTTGATATTATATCAATTTTATCTTCTACTAGTGCCTTATATATTGCTTCTTTATCTTCATACTCTCTTAATGGAGGAAAAACTTTTGCAAATGTTTTCCATTCGTCAACAGCAGTTTCATCTAAACTGAAATAATGTGGTGCGGTAGAGCAAGTTACATTTAATCCTTTATTTTTCGCATTTAAGATTGCAATAATTGCATCATTTGTAGTTATATTAATAAAATGTAATTTTCCACCTGTACTCTCTAATAGCCTGAGATCTCTTTCTATTTGAATAATTTCTGCAACTTTAGGTATTCCTGGTAATCCTAATCTATTAGCTAAAGCACCTCCATTCATTACCCCATTTTTAGAAAGATCTGGGTCTTGGGGGGATATCATAATTGTTGCATCAAAATTTTTAGCATAAGTTAGAGCTTGTTTCATTACTTTAGTATTGCTTATCACTTTATTAGCTTCTGAAAATAATATTGCTCCTGCTTCCAATAATAAACCCATTTCAGTAAGTTGTGTTCCTTCTAAATTTTTTGTAATAGCAGCTGAAGGATATATTTTTACTCCATTTGTTTCTTTAGCTCTTTTTTCTATATATTGAATGATAGGTATTTGGTCTATTACAGGATCTGTATTAGGCATACAAACAATACTGGTAATTCCAGAAGCTAAAGCTGCATCCGAAGCAGTATTTATGTTTTCCTTAAATTCTTCGCCTGGTTCCCCTATATTTGCACCTAAATCTATAAACCCTGGGCATAGAATATGCCTTTCACAATCAATTATTTGAGCATCATCAGGTATGTGATTTTTTAATAAATTTACTCCAAAGTCTTTTATAACTCTATCTTCAATTATTAAATCTCCTAAATTGTCAAAACCTGAGCAAGGGTCTATTATTCTTGCATTTTTAAAAACTAATTTGCTATTATTTTTTGCTTTTATCATTTTTTGAACTCTAAATTATGAATGAGATGCTCTATAACTGACATTCTTATAGCAACACCAAGTTCAACTTGTTCAAGGATAAGAGTTCTATTTATATCATCTGCAAGTTCACTATCTATTTCCACACCTCTGTTTATTGGACCAGGGTGCATAACTAAGGCGTCACTTTTTGCAAAACTAAGTTTTTCTCGATCTAAACCATAAAATTTAAAATATTCTTTTGCTGACGGAATATAAGACCCTTGCATTCTTTCCCTTTGTAATCTAAGTATCATTACTATATCTACATCATTTAACCCTTCTTTAAAGTTAGAAAATGTATTTGCTCCATAGTAAGATAATCCTTCTGCCATAAGAGTAGAAGGAGCAATTAAATTAACTTTTGCTCCCATGGTTATAAGTAATTTTATATTTGATCTCGCAACTCTACTATGGGCAATGTCTCCACAAATAGCTATTTTTAAACCTTTAATTTGTTTTTTTCTACGTCGGATAGCTAAGGCATCTAATAATGCTTGAGTTGGATGTTCGTGCTGTCCATCACCAGCATTGATTACTCCACAATTTACTTTATTAGCAAGTAAGTGGGGTGTGCCACTTAAAGAGTGTCTGATAACAAGTATATCAGGTTGCATAGCATTTAAAGTCATTGCAGTATCAAGTAAACTTTCTCCTTTCCTAATTGAAGATGTCTCAATTTGCATATTGATAACATCAATTCCTAGTCGTTTTGCGGCTAATTCAAAAGATGTTTTAGTTCTAGTAGAATCTTCAAAAAATAAATTTACAAGAGTTTTTCCGTTATATTTTTGATTAACTTTAGGTTCTAATCTATTTTCTTTTATTATTTCATCTGCTCTATTTAGCAGAGAAGATATTTCGTCTTCTTTTAAATTTTCAATACCTAGTAAATGGTCATTTTTATAATTTTTAAAACTGCTACTAGAATTATTATTTTTAATTATATAAAAATTAGATGGGTTTATTTTACCGTCTGTTAAGTATATAATTCTTTGCATAATTTCTTGTTTGGGAATTCTATTGCCTGATAGATATCGAGAAAGAGTCGCTATAGATATATTTAATTTTGTGGAAAATGTTTTTCTGCTAATTGAGTTGTTTCTTAACCATTTATCTAAAGCGTGCATATTAAACCTATTTTTTATAAAAATTACCAAATTGGTAAAAAAATGTCAAATAGTGTTATTTTTTATTCTTTTTAAAGCTCCTTCTAGAATCCAACATGCAGCTGATGAATCTATAAATTCTTTTCTTTTATTTCTTGATAAATCTATTTCATTAATCATAATTTTTTCTACAGCCTGTGAAGAGTATCTTTCATCCCATAATAACAAAGGTAATTTTAAGACTTTATTAATCTCTTCTGACAATCTTCTTATAGATTGAGCTTTTTTTCCAGGTTTTCCATCAATATTTAGAGGTCTACCTACAATTATAGCGATAATATTATTTTCAGCTATAATATTGTTAATTATATTAATATCTATAATTAGTTTCTTTCTATCAATATGTTTTTTAGCTATAGCAATTGATCTGTTAATATCACTTATTGCAACTCCAATTCTTTTTTCACCTAAGTCAAGGCCTAATATACTTCCGGTTATAGGAATTTGTGTAATAAATTTATTAATATCAAAATTAATTAGTTTTTTAAATTGCTTGTCATTGGTCATTTAGAGTATTAATCAATCTTATAGGTAAATATATGTATTATTTATTTATATATATATATATTATCAGTATTTTTAAATATATAGATAGGGTTTTTAAAATATGTCTTTAGATAAATCAACTTTAGAACGTGTAGCATATCTTGCAAGAATTAAGATAGAAGATTCAGAGATTGAGAATATAACAGCTGAATTAAATAATATAATGAAATGGATAGAAGAATTAAATGAGGTAGATGTTGAAAATACTAAGCCAATGACGGGTGTTTCAAACGAATCTCTTAGAGAGAGAAAAGATGAGGTAAATGATGGAGGTTATAGTGATAAAATAGTAAGTAATGCTCCTGAAAAAATAGATAATTCATTTACAGTACCAAAGGTAATAGAATAAATGACAGAAATTACAAATTTAGGAGTAACTGAAACTTTAGAAGGTCTAAATAAAAAAGAGTTTTCCTCTGAAGAAGTTACTAAAGAATATTTAGAAATTATAAAAAATGAAAAAGATTTAAACGCATATATTCATTACAATGCAGAAAAGTCGTTATCTTTAGCTAAACTTTCTGATGAAAGAAGAGCTAAAAATAAAGCTTTACCTTTAGAGGGTTTACCAATAGCAGTAAAAGATATTTTTTGTGTTGAGGGAGAGAGAACTTCTGCCTGTTCTAAAATATTAGAAAACTTTATTCCAAGTTATGAATCTACAGTTACATCAAAATTATGGCAAGCAGGGGGAGTTTATATAGGAAAAACTAGTATGGATGAATTTGCTATGGGCTCATCAAACGAAACTAGTTATTTTGGAAGCGTTATAAATCCTTGGAGTAAATCAGAAGAAAAATTAGTACCAGGAGGTTCTTCTGGTGGTTCTGCATCCGCAGTAGCTGCACGATTGGCTCCTATTGCCTTAGGAACGGATACCGGAGGGTCAATAAGACAACCTGCCTCTTTTTGTGGGACAGTAGGTATAAAACCTACTTATGGAAGATGCTCTAGGTGGGGAATTATAGCTTTTGCATCTTCTTTAGATCAAGCTGGTCCTCTAACGCGATCTGTAGCAGATAGTGCTTTAATTCTTCAAAATATGGCGGGTTTTGATAACTTAGATTCAACATCGGTAAACATCAAGGTGCCAAATTTTTTAGACTCTTGCTCCAAATCTATAAAAGGAATGAAAATTGGAATTCCAAAGGAATATAAAATTAATGAGCTTTCACCTGAAGTTGAAAAAATATGGGATGAAGGAATAAAATGGATACAAGATGCTGGAGCAGAAATAATAGACGTAAAACTGCCTCATACTAAATATGCTCTTCCTACTTATTATATAGTAGCGCCAGCAGAAGCTTCAGCAAATTTAGCCCGCTATGATGGAGTGAAATACGGATTTAGAAAAGAAGATACTCAAGGGTTAGAAGAAATGTATTCACAAACAAGAGCAGAAGGTTTTGGTAAAGAAGTAAAACGTAGAATATTAATTGGAACTTATGTATTATCTGCTGGATATTATGACGCTTATTATTTAAGAGCGCAAAAAGTAAGAACAAAAATTGTTGAAGACTTTAATTCAGCTTTTAGTAATTGTGATGCTATTCTTACTCCTACAGCACCTTCAGGAGCTTTTAAGATTGGTGAAAAAAATATAGATCCAATAACTATGTATATGAATGATATTTTTACAGTTCCCGCTAGCCTTGCAGGACTTCCTGCAATGTCTATTCCTGCTGGATTAGATTCTAATAGATGTCCTCTAGGTCTTCAGCTAATTGGAAAAGGCTTTGATGAAGAAACATTATTCAGTATAGGAACAATTATAGAAAAATCTGCAAATTTTAAGAGTATATAATTTAAAAGGTAATATAAAATGAGAGAAGCAATAAAATTAAAAGGTGAAACCGGTACATGGGAAATGGTAATAGGTTTAGAAATTCACGCGCAGGTAAATTGTAAATCAAAATTATTTTCAGGCTCTGCAACTGATTTTGGAGCTAGTCCAAATTCTCAAGTTAGTTTCGTTGATGCAGCTATGCCTGGTATGCTTCCCGTAATAAATAATGAGGCAGTGAATCAGGCCATTAAAACTGGGCATGCTTTAAATGCTAAAATAAATAATACATCTATATTTGATAGAAAAAATTATTTTTATCCTGATCTTCCTCAGGGTTATCAAATATCACAATTTAAGTCACCTATTGTTGGTGAAGGTTGGATTAATATAGATTTAGGTAAAGGGGATATAAAAAAAATAGGAATAGAAAGGCTTCATTTAGAACAAGATGCTGGTAAATTAATGCATGATCAACACCCAAGGCTGTCATTTGTTGATCTAAATAGGTCGGGTATTCCTTTAATGGAAATTGTTTCAAAACCTGATATGAGAGATTGGGAAGAGGCGGGAGCATATTTAAGAAAATTGCGCTCTATAGTAAGGTATATTGGATCTTGTGATGGAAATATGGATCAAGGTTCTTTGAGGTGTGATGCAAATATTTCTGTCAGAAGACCTGGAGAAGAGTTTGGCACTCGATGTGAACTAAAGAATATTAATTCAGTTAAATTTATGATGAAGGCAGTTGAGTATGAAGCTTACAGACAGATTGAAATAATTGAAAATGGTGGAGTGGTAAAACAGGAGACGCGTTTATATGATCCTAGTAAAAATGAAACTAGGTCAATGCGGTCAAAAGAAGAAGCACATGATTATAGATATTTTCCTGATCCAGATCTTTTACCATTGAATATTAGTAATGAAAGAATTGAGAAATATAAAAATGAACTGCCTGAATTACCAGATCAAAAAAGAGAACGTTTCCAGCAAGATTATGGATTAAGTTTTTATGATGCTGACGTATTAACTGCTGATAAAAGTTACGCAGATTTTTTTGAAATTGTGTCTGAAGAACGAGATGCTAAATTTGTAGCTAATTGGATAATAACTAATTTCTTTGCAATGTTAAATGAAGTTGAGAAAAGTATTGAAGAAAGTCCTGTAAATGCAATGCAATTAGGAGAATTATTCGATTTAATTCAGGATGGAACAATATCAGGAAGAACAGCAAAAGATGTTTTTGAGGAAATGTTTACAAAAGGTGGAAGCGCTAAAGATATAGTTGAGTCTAAAGGATTAAAACAAATTAGTAACACAGATGAGCTAGAATCTATGGCTAAGAAAATAATAGAAGATAATTCAGAGCAAGTATCAAAATATAAAAATGGCAATGAAAAACTTTTTGGATGGTTTGTAGGGCAAATGATGAAAAATACTGGAGGAACAGCTAACCCTAAAGTAGTGAATGAAATACTTAAAACTTTACTAAATGAGTAGGATTATCTATGTTTTATGAAACAGAAAAAAATAATCATGGACTAAAATATAATCCTTTTAAGTCTTGTATAGTACCTAGGCCAATAGCTTGGATAACTACTATAAATGATGATGCTAGTCATAACTGTGCCCCTTATAGTTTTTTTAATGGTATTGCTGCTGATCCTCCTATGGTAATGTATGCAACTAATGGCAAACAACCAATGGGAAATCATAAAGATAGTATAAGTAATATTCGTAGAAATGGAGAATTTGTTGTTAATGTAGTCCCTTTTGATGCAAAGGATAAAATGAATGAAACAACAGCACCCCTTAAACCTAATGAAAGTGAAATTGAGGTTGCTAAACTAGAAATATTAAAATCAAAAATAGTTTCTCCTGCAAGATTAAAAATATCTCCTATACATATGGAGTGTAAGGTTTATAAAATAATAGATTTGCCTACTTTAGTTAGTAATAAATATAATGGTATGGTCTTAGGTACTGTTGTTGGTATTCATATAAATGATGAAGTTATTGATAATGGCAAAGTGAACTTAGATAAAATTAAACCTTTGGCACGCTTAGGTTATTTAGATTATTCTGTTGTAGATAATATTTTTGAAATGCATAGGCCTGAGGGATCACCTCGTCCTGATAAAGTTATAAATGGAAAGGATAAATAAATGATTGATTTGTATTCTTGGAGTACACCAAATGGTAGAAAAGTATCTATTATGTTAGAAGAATGTAAGTTAGATTATAACTTAATCCCTATAAATATTATAAAAGATGAGCAATTTGAAAAAAACTTTTTAAGTATTAGTCCAAATAATAAAATACCAGCAATTTATGATCACGAAACAAATGTATCTATGATGGAATCAGGAGCTATATTATTATATCTATCAGAAAAGACAGGGATCTTTTATCCGAAAGAAGATAAGGATCGTTGGAAAAGGGATGAATGGCTTATGTTTCAAATGGCATCTTTAGGACCTATGTTAGGACAAGTTCATCACTTTATAAAGTTTAATGCTGGTAAATCTGCTTATGCTGAAGAGAGATATCATAATGAGGCTAAGAGAATATATGGAGTGCTTGAAAAGCGCTTAGAAGAAAGTAGATATGTAGCTGGAAATGATTATGGAATTGCCGATATATCTATTTGGCCATGGATTTCACGTTATGAATGGCAGAATATAGACTTAAATAATTTTTCTAATATACTAAGATGGTATAAGGAAATTGCTTCAAGGGAAGCTGTTATGAAAGGCTATGATATTCCTAAAACAGGAGCGGAAATACCTATTCCATAGATAATTTTTTAAACCTTAAAAAAAAAATAATACATATCTCGTTTGACACATCGGTTGTGACATTTTAAAAGCATATTGGACACGTGGCCGAGCGGTCGAAGGCGCGCCCCTGCTAAGGGTGTAAACGGGAAACCGTTTCGAGGGTTCGAATCCCTTCGTGTCCGCCAGTTACATCACTATAGTATGTCAGCGTACGTCAAACATCTAAGCATACGTTGCTTTTCATTGACACACCCTCATCAGCATTGTTCATATTAATCTATTAATGTGCACTGGGACTTGTGGACCCATTTGTGGACTGGGAGAAAATGAACATGTTAACACAGAAAAAAATTGATACGGTTCCATCCAAGAAGAAATATCACGACGGGGGAGGATTATATTTTTATTGTGCTTACATTGTTGATCTATCAACAGTAAAATCTTGCATTAGATTGCATAATACACGTTTATAGGTAACTACACATTTGTATATATCTTCTTGATAATAAACAATATGATATGTATCTTTTGATGTCCCAGCAGAATCTGTAAAACTATAAATAACTTTGCCATTACCTAAAATATGAACTGAACTATCTTCAGCCCAAGATTTTGAGCAGATGACAAAGAATATAATAAGATTGATGAGTATAAGTTTATTCATATAAAAACATTAACACAATCATAACTAATTCTGCAAATACTGGAGTAGGTGGAGTATAAATAATTCCTATAACACCTATAGAGTGCATTTTTAAATATATTTGTTAGTGTTAGCACAACATCTATAGAGAAGCTTAGGCTTCACCAACCTGCCATGATCTGGCAAAGGTGGTTCAACGATGTGGTCTTTTTAGGCAAAAGTAAGATCACCTAGTAGAAACTTCATAGATGAAGCTGTGGAGTTTTTTTTTGCTCCACTTTTATTAAAAATAATAAATGGAGTAATAACATGACCACAAATAATAAAAAATCGTATAAAAAAATTGTAGAAGATTTACAAACAGCTTTTACTGATAACCCAGAGGCAGCAAAAGCAGATTTTTTTGCATCTTCAAAACTCATAAGTGGTTTAAGGTGTGAATCTACATCAAGAGGATTTAAAACAATTATTGATGAGCCAGAATCTCTCGGTGGTTCTAATCTTGGACCTAGCCCTGTCGAGCTTGCATTATCTGCTTTAGGTGCTTGTCAAGAAATCACGTATAGGTTGTATGCAGATAAACTTGGAATTCCTTTAGAGAAAATAGAGATTGATTTATCAGGAAATTTAGATTTTAAAGGATTTTTAGCCTTAGATGATAATATTCGTGCTGGATATTTAGGAATAAATGTTACAGTAAATATAGAGAGTACAGCAAGTGATGCTGAAATTGATAAATTAAAAGATATTGTCAATGCACATTGTCCTGTACTTGATTTATTTAGTAATAAAACTCCTGTAAATATTTCTGTAAACAAAAAATCTTCAAGTTCTAATAAGAAGCAACAAGCTGCTTAATATATAGATATGGTTGATAGCCCTTATGTCCCATGCGTTAAGCATAAGGGCTATTAATATCTGAACTGTTTATTCTTAATCACATGTTAATACGTGATTACTCTAGTATTAGGCAAAGATGATGCAACATGGAAGTCATTCATTCCTACAAAGTTAATTTTTTCTAAACAGTTTTCTTTATAAATATTTCTTACTTCTGCACAAGGTTTACAAACTATAATTTTTGCATTTTTATGATTATATACTTCTTCAAATCTAGGTGGAGGACCTACTGGCAAAATATTTTTAGCAACTCCTTTTGATGCTAAATGTACCGCATCATGAAATAACATTATTGTTACTTCATCATTAGCTTGTAAAGCTGAGGCAGAAAAAATAAATGGTAACATTGCTCTTGTTGGATCTGTTGGGCCCCAACTAGCAGATATGGCAAAATGCATTAATAATCTCCTTAATATTTATGATTACAAATATAATAATTAAACTTATTATTTTATCCCCATAAAAACTCTACCACAATCAGAGGTATCTCTACAAATACTGGAGTATTATTCTATATGGTAACACTCTCAAGCTTAATGGTGGAATCGCTAGAGCCTTTATTTCATAACATTATTATATTTATGTTCAGCTTTTTAAAGATGCGAGTAAATAATAGATTTACAAAATACTGATGTCTGGGGGTCAGGAAAAGCTCCATACACAAATCAAGTCAGAACAAATGATTTAAAATATAGTTTTGATAATATTTATCATAATTACGTCGTAGCAATAAAATACCTTTTCTGATTTCACACATATAGATAATAAAGCTTTATTTAATTTTATCTAAAAGATTCATGATTGTTGACTATTTTGTGGGTTAAGGTTTTACAAAATTGTAAAACCCTTATATATAAAGGGATATCTGCGGCAATGCTACAGAGGGTGTGTCCGCCATTAATTGGGTAAAGAATTAATTTAATATGAAATATCTTCTTTATATAATATTTATACTAATTATTTCTAATTATGCATGGGGAGAGGATATTAGCTCAAATGGCTTGGTATGCGAGATAGTACAAAATGAATCAAAGAGAGCACCAAATAAAAAATTAATATATCATTTTGATTCTGGAAATGTTTATGCTGTAAAAGTTTCAAAAAAAAGTTCACCAATTACAATTAATAAAATTTTAATTTCTCAATATAGTTATGATAACGAAAAAATTATTTGGGAAGGGGAAAACCCTTCAAAAACTATAAAATACTATGCTAAAGTAAATAGATTAAATCATATATTAGATCTTGAATATTTCTTTGTCTCAGGTTCTAAAACAGATGATAGTACAAAAAAAACGATGTATTGTAATTTAACTTCTTGGCAAGAAATTGAAAACTCTATTAAAAATTAACCTATATATAAGAAAATTAAATACATATAGTATTTAATTTTGACTCTAAATTAAATTAATGATTAAATAAATTCTTGTTAATTTAAATATTGAATTATTAAAGAAATAAATCAATATTTTATAATCTTAAGGAAAAAAAATGTTTAAAATAAAAACTATAGTTTTTACTATTTTAGCTGCATTGACATTCATAAAAATTTCTTCAGCAGGTCATCACCAAATGACAATGATGTATGGTGGAGAGTTTACTAATATGAATATTGTTGCTAATGGGGATCATATGTCTATATCAGGTGCATTTATTGGTACTAATAGAATGACAATGGAAAATGGTGATATTATTCAAACAAACTTTATGTGCCCAGCATTGTTCATTAATGGTGATGGTAACGGTACATGTAAAATGAAAGATGCTAAATCAGAAGATTTTTGGGTTTTAATTTGGCATTGTGGAACAGATGGTCAATGTACAGGTGAGGCTGTTAATGGTACTGGCCGTTTTGAAGGAGTCACTGGTAAAATGAGTTGGTGGAATGATAGTGGCTGGGGTGAAGGTTCAGGTACATTTATATTGAAATAAATAATAAACATAGTTTATTATTAAGGCCTCTATATATATCTAGAGGCCTTTTTTTATTTTAAATCATTTATATTTTTGATAGCATTATTTATTATGGTTTATGGTTCTGAAGAAATTGAAATGCAAAATTATCTTAAGGCAGGTGAAAAGCGTGCTTTAAGTCTTTCTAATCGCGGACCTTTAAAATTTAATAATGATGGAACTCTTCATAAAGAAATAATTGCTTCTTATTCAGAAAATGGTTTTTATATATTTGAAAAAGTATTTTCTTATGATGAATTACTTGATTGGGAAAAAGATTATTTAAATATTATAGAAAGGTTTCCGGTAAATAGAACTTCTAAAATAGATATGAAAGGAAGGCCTGCGATTGCTTCCGACTGTAAGGCTAATATTTTATATTGGTCTAAACCTTTAGCTGATCCTTTTGGTGGAACAGATTTAGCAAATGGCAGACATCCAGTTAAAATGATAGAACCAAAACCCAAAAAAGATGATCCAGATGAAATAATATACTTAACTCAGGGTTTTCTTCAATTTTCTGATACTTTTTTAAGGGCTTATGGACATCCACTATTGTTAAAGGTTGCAGAAAATATAAATGGAGAAGATTTTGTACCATTTACTGAAGGCTACTTTATTAAAGATCCCGGCTTAGGCGCTTCAGTTGCTTGGCACCAAGATGGCATTAAACATTGGGAAAGCCCAAATTGGGATCAATATACTCATGGGTTTAATTTTATGGCTCAGCTATATAATAGTACACCTGGAAATGGAGTCTGGGTTGTTCCAGGTACTCATAAATTAGGTAAGATAGACATAAAAGATAGAGTTAAAAAGGCAGGTACGGAAAGATTACCAGATGCTGTTCCCATAGTATGTAGACCTGGCGATGTTGCTATTACAAATAGACAGGCATTACATGGCTCTTTTGCAAATACTAGCTCTGATAAAAGAGTTACTTTAAATTATGGTTTTCATAAAAAGTCTTCTGTATTAAATGTTTTAGGGGGTGGTTTGCATGGAAGTCCAAAAGTTTATGATGAGAAACATATTAAAGAGAGATCAAGGTTAATTCAATACGCAATAAGTGCTAGAAGCCAAAAGTATCCAAATGAAATACCCTATATATATAAACCTCTTGAAAAATATAAAAACAAATATATTTGGAATGATCAAGCTAGAAATGATATTAGAGATTATAGTTTAATGGATATAAGTATATAAATAAGGATGCTCATCCAAGTAACTTGTTTACACTATTATTAACTTCATTAAATGGAATTAGATTAGGGTCAATACCTCCCCATTTTTTTGAGTCTAATATTACTAAATTTTTTGCATTTGGGGCATATTTTACTGAGTTATGCTTACTAAATAGTGATATTAACTTTGTTCCTGCAACAGCAAACATGTGACCAGTTCCGGAATCATTAGCTATGGCAACATGAATTTGTTGTGCTAACGCTATGACAAGTATTGGTCCTTTAATGCCACTTTCTATTGCCTCATCTGTCCATTCAGGAAAAAGAGCTTTAGGTACTTCTTTCTTTATTATATCTAAAAGGTCATTTTCTTCAGGGCCTAGGAATAATACAGGTATTCTATTATTTTCTACTTGTTTTTGCGCTAATTTAATAAAATTATCTAAGGGCCATATTTTACTTTTATCTCCAGCACCAGGCGCAATTCCTACATAAGTGGGACCTTTTGGAAGAAGTTTATTAGCTAAATGAGTATATTTATTTTCTAAAATAATATCATTTTTATCATATTTAATTTTATTATTATTAATTAGTTTAATAAAAGTGTGTAATCTATCATTTAAAGAATAATTCTTTAAAGATAAATCCTTTGGTTTTAAATCAGAAAATAACCATTTTGCAGATGCTGATAGAAATATATCATGCTTAATTTTTTTAACTATTAATGTAGGTAAAACTACAGTCTGAGTATCAATTATAACATCGTATTTACTATCAATAGGGCAGGTCTTAATTAATTCTAAAATTGGATTAAGTCCAACTTTAATATTATCAATAACTTCGTCTATTAATTGATTTATAATAGTTTTTAAAGAATGAGAGTATTCTGTTTTACCTTGGCCAGCTAGCCAAGTAATTTTGCTATCAGGAAAATTATATCGAAGGTTTTTTATGAAATTAATTTTATATAAAGCATCTCCTATTGCTTCTCCTCCTGAGTATACTAAAATATTTTTATATTTTTTTTTCATATAATATCTACCTTTTTATATATGATTATAATATAAACTCTTTATTGGAAATCTTTTTTATAGTTAATTAATTTTGTAAAGGTATAAATAATGTCAGACCAAATCAATGTTCCTATATCTCCAGGAGAGTTAGTTGATAAAATAACTATCCTTGAAATAAAAAAAGAATTTATAAAAGAAAATAATAAACTTAAAAATATAAATCTAGAATATGATTTACTTATGAAGATTTATGATGATAAAGTTTCAAATACTGAAGGAGTTTTGGAATTAAAAAATAAATTAAAGAAAATTAACTTAAAACTTTGGAAGATAGAAGACGATATAAGAGATTGTGAGAGGGATAAATCTTTTTCCGATGTTTTTATTAATCTAGCTAGGTCAGTTTATTTCACTAATGATGATAGATCTAAGATAAAATTAGAAATTAATTTATTATTAAATTCAAATTTAGTAGAAGAGAAATCTTATAAGGAATATTCTTAATTTATATGAAAATTTTTGAACAATTATCAGATGGTTTAGGGCTTTGGTCAGAAATTCTTACTAAAAGCAAAAGTTTAGAATATAGACCTGCATTATTTCTAGATAGAGATGGAACAATTGTAAATGAAGAAAATTATCTTCATGAAGCATCAAAAATAAAAATTAATAATAATATAAGTTCTATAATTAGTTCTTGTAATTCAAATAATATTTTAGTGATAGAAATTACTAATCAATCAGGAATAGGGAGGGGTTTATATAATTGGGATGATTTTAACGAAACTGAAAAAGAAATAAGAAAAAAATTATTAATTAATAATGCTCAAATTAATATGTTATGTGCATGTGCATTTCATCACGAGGCTCAAAATAAATATAAAGTTAATAATCATTTTTGGAGAAAACCTAATCCAGGTATGATTGAAGAGGCAAGAAATGCTTTCAATATAAATTTAAATAAATCTTGGATTATAGGAGATAAAGTTTCTGATATTAAAGCTGGAATTAATGCAGGTATAAAAGGTGGTGTTTTATATAATAATTTAGACAAAAGTATTACACATAATAATGATTTCATATTAAAATATGCACATAAAAATGATAATTTAGAATGGTTAATTAAAGAATTTAGGTAATAGCTTTTTTTAAAACCTTAGGATCAATATTTGATCCAGATAGTACTGCAACTATAGTCTTATTTTTAATTATAGTTTTCTTATTCAAAATAGCCGCTAGAGCAACTGCTCCGCCTGGTTCTAAAATTATTCCTAAGTTTTGATAAGCGTATTTTATAGCTTTTAAAACTTGATTATCATTTACAATTAAGCCTCTTTTTAGTAGCTCCTTATTAATATCAAATGTTATTTCACCTGGTCTATTTGCAAGAAGAGAATCGCATATAGAATAATTATTCATATTATTTAGAAAAATTTTTTTATTTTTTATAGATTTAGAATAGTCAGAAAAATATTTTGGTTCAACACTATATATATTTATATTTTTATATTTCTTTTTAAGGATTGTTGAAATACCTGCAATTAAACCACCTCCTCCAGTAGGGACTAGAATTTTATCTGGCTTTAAGCCGTATTCTTTTATTTGATCAATTATTTCTAGACCTATAGTACCTTGCCCTGCAATTACATATTTGTCATCATAAGGCGGGATAATTGAAAGGTTTTTCTTTTTCGCAATACTTTTTCCAATTTCTTCTCTATTTTCGTTTCTTCTATCATAAAAAATTATATTTGCTCCCCTTAATCTAGTGCCTTCTATCTTAATTTTTGGAGCATCTTTTGGCATCACAATAGTTGCTTTAATTTTAAATATTTTTGCCGCTTCTGCTACACCTTGTGCATGGTTGCCTGAAGACCAAGCTAGCACACCATTTAAATTATCATGATTAATAGATTTATGAATTTTGTTATAGGCGCCTCTTATTTTAAATGAGCCTGTTCTTTGAAGGCCTTCCGCTTTATAGAATATTTTGGCCTCATACTTTTCACTTAAATTAAAATCATAAATTAGAGGAGTTTTAGTAATATAGTTTTTTAAAGTTTTTTTAGCTTCAATTATATCGTTAGTATTTAATATTTCACTTGATAACATCTTAAAATACTTCCCCAATATCAACTTTATTTTCCATAGCTATATTAATAAAAACTTGTTGATAAACTATATAATTTTCTAATACTCTTTGGACATAATTTCTAGTTTCAGTAAAGGGAATTAATTCTATCCAATTAATTCTATCAATAGATGTATCTCTAGGATCACCATATATTTTAATCCATTTGTTAACATTTGTAGGACCTGCATTATAACTTGCAATAGCCAATATTTTAGATCCGTTATAATATTTCAGTAAAGATTCTAAATATTTAGATCCAATATAAACATTATATTCTACATCATTACTTAGTTTATTTTTATCATACATAATTCCCAATTTTTTTGCCGTAATTTTAGCTGTACTAGGCATCACTTGAACTAAACCTAATGCTCCAGATCTACTTTTTGCATATGGATAAAATTCACTTTCTTGTTTAGCTATTGCAGCAATTAAAGGGTTATTTAAAATATTAGGATTTATGCTATTTGGGTAAGGAAATAAATAGTTTTGAAAAGTTTTATCTATACGGATTGAATTTTTACAAGCTCTAATAAATAAATCAGTTCTTTTTTGATCTTTTAATTTATTAAGAACTAGTAATACTTCATTTCTTGTTATTTTGCTTTCAAATAATCCATTTATAAACCTCAGACTATATTTTTTTTCATCGGCTAAGCTTAATAAGTTTAAAACATTTAATTTTTTTTGAAATTCACTATCAGCTTTTCCTTTTGCGCTATCATGATTAACTAAGTTTAACTTAACCTTTTTGTTAATCTTAGCACTAGCTAAAAGGCCATAAAAAGTTGTATTATAATTACTAGCTCTTTCATAATATAAATTAGATTCCTCTAATTCATTTGTATTTTCTTTTGCCATTCCCATCCAATAATTAGCTCTAGCAATAGAGATTGGCATTTTTACGATTTTTTCCATATTCATAAAATGTTTTATCGCTTTTTGGGGCTGACTTAAATATTCTAGCGAAATCCATCCTAGCAGCCATTCAGCATAAGCAATATTAGAAACTTTAGTTTGCTTATGATGGATCATTAAATCATATGCTTTTTTATATTCTTTTTTATTAATTAAATCTCTTGTATGCCAATTTATTTCTTTCCACCACACATTTGGGTATTTAAGAGGTTTATTATCATTTTTTAAAAAACTTAATAATAGTTTATAAGATTCCATTTTTAACCCAGAAACTCTTCTCCATTTTATTCTTTCGTATACTAATCCTGATTCATTAATAAGTTCTTTTGGGATAATTTTTATGGCATAATCTACACCATATTCTCTTCTTGAGAGTTTTATTTTTGCCTTAGCTAAAATTTGATTATCTTTATTGACTCTTTTTATTTGCCGGTATGCACTGTTCCATTTTTTTTTCCAAATTAAGTTATTTAATCTTTGCAGATTAATATCTTCATCAAATAAATTAGAATAGTTTTTATAAATAAATAATTCATCTTCTTTTTTGAAAACACCTGTTATCCAATTTTTAATTATAATTTTATCTTTATTTATTTTACTTTTTTCTATTAAGTGTCTTGCATATTTAATTTTACCTAAATTTGTAATAGGCTTTTTAATTTCAAAAATTTTATCATTATTATTGTCCCAACCTATTTCCTCTTCAAATTTTATAATTATTTTATTGATATCTGGCCAATTCTTATATTCTTCCAAAGTGCTTTTTAGAATATTTTTATCGATTTTATTATTTGATATTTTTAACCAGTTTGCTAGATCTTTTAAGTTTTTATCATTATTTTTTTCTATTAAAACATCTACTTTACTAAACTGATTAGTTTCTATTAATTGTATAATTTGTAGAACTATTTCTTTACTATTATTATCATTTGCTAGTATTTGTTTAGTATGAAGTACAAAACATAAAGAAAATATGGTACAAAATTGTATAATATATTTTATTAATATATTTGATGAAATGTACATAATATAATAAGTATAATTACTTTTTTTATTAATGGATATAAAAATTATCAAGGATATAAATTATATGAATAATAAATATAAAGGATCATTTGTTGCGCTTATAACCCCATTTGTTAATGGTGGAATCGATGAAATAGCATTTCAAAAGTTTGTTGAATGGCAAATTTCAGAAGGTACTAATGGTCTCGTTCCGTGTGGTACTACTGGTGAGTCACCGACATTGACTCATTCTGAGCATGAGAGATTAATTGCTTTAACAGTTGAAGTATCAAATGGAAAGGTTCCTGTAATGGCAGGAACAGGCTCTAATTCTACAGAAGAAGCAATTAATTTAACAAAATACGCTAAAAAAGCAGGTGCAGACTCTGCTCTTATAGTTATGCCTTATTACAATAAACCAACTCAGGAAGGCATGTATGCTCATTTTGAAGCTATTAATAATGCAGTAGATCTTCCGTTATTCATTTATAATATTCCTGGAAGGTCTGTAGTAGATATGTCTATTGATACCATGGTAGAACTAGCAAAGCTTCCTAATATTGTAGGTGTTAAAGATGCTAGTAATGACCCAATCAGGCCTACATTGTTAAGAAATGCATTAAGTAGCGCAAATTTTATTCAATTTTCCGGCGAAGACCCTTCTCAGCTTCCCTTTATGGCCTCAGGTGGTGATGGCATTATATCAGTTACAGGAAATGTTGCTCCAAATCTTATGTCCGAATTTCATAAATTATGGAGTTCGGGACAATTAAATGAGGCAAGAATTCTTCAAGAAAAGTTAATGCCCTTACATATGTCTTTATTTTTAGAAACAAGTCCAGGTCCTGTAAAATTTGCTGCTTTTGAAAGAGGACTTAGTAGAGCAGAATTAAGGTTGCCTTTAGTTGAACCCACTAATATAACAAAACAAAGTGTTAGATCTGCTCTTAAGGAATTAAAACTTCATAAAATAGAAATTTAATGGCTCCATTAATATTAAATAGACGCGCTAAAAGAGAATATGAAATAATTGAAACTTTTGAAGCAGGTATAATATTAACAGGCCCAGAAGTTAAATCTTTAAGATTAGGTAAAGCAAATATTGGGGATGCTTATGCTGACCCTAAAGACGGAGAAATGTGGTTAGTTAATTGCCATATATCGGAATACAACAATGCTCAAAAAGAATTCCATGATTCTCCAACAAGACCAAGAAAACTTTTATTACATAAAAAAGAAATTAGAAAATTACAAGGAAGTGTTCAAAAACAAGGATTAACTATTATAGTTTTAAAAATATATTTTAATATTAAAGGTATCGCTAAAATTTCTTTAGGTTTAGGTAAGGGTAAAAAAGATAGAGATAAAAGAGCAGATGAAAAGAGAAGAGATTGGCAAAGACAAAAACAAAGACTTTTAAGAGTTAAAAATTAAGTTAATCTAATTAGGTAAGTATAAACGTAGAGTAGATATGATAAATTTTTTTAAATTCTCTTTTTTGGTTATAATGTCTTATTTTACTTTAAACACTATAACACACGCCAAAAATCTTGTATTAGAAGACACTACTTTCGAAGATATTAATGGCAATGCATTCAAGTTAAGTGAATTACCTGGTAAGGTTATTTTAATAGTAAATACTGCTAGTAACTGTGGCTTTACAAAACAGTATAGAGGTCTCCAAGAGTTAACAAATAAATTTTCTGAAGAAGACCTTTCAATTATAGCTATTCCTTCGAATGACTTTGGAGGACAAGAACCTGGAAATAATGAAGATATTAAGGATTTTTGTGAAGGTATATATGGTGTTACATTTCCTATAATGAGTAAACAAAATATCATTGGGAAGAATAAGCACGCTTTTTATAAGTGGGTAGAAATCAATCATGGTGTTAAAAAATTACCCAGATGGAATTTTCATAAATATTTGCTCAATAGAAATGGAGAGCTGTTGCATTCAATATCAAGTAGAGTTTCCCCAAGTTCAGAAAAATTTATAAAGAAAATTTATACTAGTTTAAATTAGTCATATTCTTTTAGTTATAGAACTAATAATTTCATTAAACATTTCTATAGTTAACCGATTTGTATTAATATTATATCTAGAGCAATGATAACTATTTAACATTATTATATTATTCTTAATATTATGTATTTTTCCATGTTGAAATTTATTATTTGAAGCTTTTAAATCAAATACTTTTAATACTTCTTCGTGAGCTATTAAACCTAGTACTAAAATAATTTCTAAATTTTTCATATTAAATATTTCAGATTTTAAAAATTTACGGCAATTATTTCTTTCTGAGGAATTTGGCTTATTTTCAGGAGGAACGCATCTTACACTATTAGTTATTCTTATATTTTTAAGATTAATATTATCATAATTAGTTTTTCCATAAGAACCTGAAGCTAAATTGTATTTGATTAAAGCAGGATATAAAGTGTTACCCGCATGATCTCCTGTAAAAGGCCTGCCAGTTTTGTTTGCTCCTTGTAAACCAGGTGCTAATCCTACAATTAAAATTTTTGAGTCTATTTCACCGAAAGACTCAACGGGCGAATTATGCCAAGTAGGGTAAAGTTTTCTATATTTATTTCTATAATTCTTTAATCTATTACATAGTCTGCAGTTTTTATTTGGGATTATCATGGCTCAACTTTTTTTGTTATTATATTATTATAATAAAAAATTTTTTTTATTATAATTAAAGAATATAAATAAATATGTCTAAAAATAATAATGTTTTTATATCTATAGGCTCTAATTTAAGAGGTCATATGAATAATCCTAAAAATATTATGGATTTAGTATTCCATAATTTATCTATTCATGGGTTAAGAGTGAGGAAAGCATCTAAAATATATATAAGTAAACCTTCACCATCAGGTTTTGGGCCGTTATTTTACAATAGAGTGGTTTTAATTAAGACAAGTCTAAATGCAATAGATATCTTAAAAAGACTTAAAAATATTGAGCGAATATATAGTAAAAGGTCTACTCAAAGAAATGCACCAAGAGTTCTTGATTTAGATATATTAGATTATAATGGTGAAATAATCAATAAACTAAACTATCTTCAAATTCCTCATCCTAAAATGTATAAAAGAGATTTCATTTTAAAACCATTACACGAGCTATCTCCATACTGGATAGACCCTTTAAAAGGAAAAAATATAAAAAGTTTACTATTTAATTGTAAAAGATCTAATATTTCTATTGCTAAAGCTATATAATAAGTGCTATTTGAGTTATACATATTTTATTATATTATAAAAATAAAACTAATTTATAAGGGTTAAAAATGGCTAGAGTAACTGTAGAGGATTGTATTTTAAAGGTAGATAATAGATTTGATTTAATAGTTTTAGCAGCTCATAGAGGTAGAGAAATTACTTCTGGGTCTGAACTAACATTACCAAGAGATAATGATAAAAACCCTGTTGTATCTCTGAGGGAAATAGCAGAAGAAACTATTGAGGTAAAAGACCTAAAAGAAAGTATGGTAGCTTCATTACAAACTCAATTATTAGATGATGACCATTCAAATAATGAAGATGAGGATTCTGAGGATAATAATGATTCTGATAGTGAAGAAAAAGTTGCTGAGGCAGTAAACCCTCTAGGAAAATTTGGTATTCAGGTGCAAGATAGGTATGAAGATATATAAGTAAATATATGGCTTTATTATGGAGTTAAATAAACTCGATACAAAATCAAAAAATAATATAAATCTTAATTATTATAAGGATATAATTAATAAAGTTAGTAATTATGATTCAAATTTAAAAAAAAATGTCCTGATTCAAGCTGTTAACTTTTCTAGAGAAAGACATGGTGAACAAAAAAGAGATTCAGGAGACCCTTATTTTTTTCACCCTTTAGCGGTAGCAGATATTTTAGCAGATTATAAATTAGATTGGGTAAGTATAATTACTGCTTTATTACATGATACCGTTGAAGATGGTGTTGCCACTAGGGCAGAAATAAGAAAGCTATTTGGAGCGGAAATAGCTAGACTAGTAGATGGTGTTACAAAATTATCTAAAATAGAAGCTCCTCAAATAAAATTGAGAGAAGCAGAAAATTTTAGAAAATTATTATTAGCTATGTCAAAAGATATTAGGGTTTTATTAGTAAAGTTAGCTGACCGTCTACATAATATGAGGACTTTACAATATATAGAATCTTCTGAAAGAAGAATGAGAATTTCAAAAGAAACATTAGACGTATACGCACCTTTAGCGGCCAGAATAGGAATGCAAAATATGCGTGAGGAGTTGGAAGATATTGCATTTGCAGAGTTAAATACTTCTATTAGAAAGTCATTAAATAAACGTATACTTTTTCTAAGAAACCAAGATGATCAGCTCGTAAAAAAAATAATTAAAGAAATTAAACATAAGTTTAAATTAAATAATAAAATCATTCAAATACAAGGTAGAGAAAAAAGTATATATTCTATATGGAAAAAAATGCAAAAATCTTCTATCCCATTTGAAAATATATCAGATATTTATGCTTTTAGAATTATATGTAATAATATAAATGATTGTTATTCGGCCTTAGGAATTATTCATAATATTTGGCCGATGATACCTGGAAGATTTAAAGATTATATTTCTACTCCTAAGTCAAATGGTTATTCATCAATACATACAAACGTTATAGGTCCACTTGGAAGACCTATTGAAATACAAATTAGAACTGAAAAAATGCATGAATTAAACGAATATGGTGTTGCAGCTCATTGGTATTATAAAGAAAAGAATAGTTCTCCTATAAAGTTGAATAAAGTTAGTTTAAATTTATTTAAGGAGTTTTCTGAAATAATTGGCAATTCCTCAAGAGCGGATGATATATTATCGCATTCAAAAATGGAGATGTATTCTGATCAAGTATTTTGCTTTACGCCTAAGGGTGAGGTTATAACTATGCCAAAAAGTGCAACTGCTATTGATTTTGCATTTTCAGTCCATTCTAAATTAGGAGAAACATGTGTAGGGTGTAAAATTAATGGCCGTGCTGCTCCGTTACAAACAATATTATCGAATGGTGATCAAGTTGAAATATTAAGGTCCAAGAGTCAAAGCCCTCAGCCTAGTTGGCTTAATTATACAGTAACTGGTAAGGCTAGATCGTATATTAATAAATTTATCAGGAAAAATGATAGAAATGAGTTTATAAAATTAGGTAGATCTATTTTAGAAAATAATTTTATATTACAAAATAAACAATTTCATGATAAGTTGATAGATCCTATTCTAAAACAATTAGACCATAAAAGTAGAAGGTCTTTGTATTTTGCCTTAGGAAAAAGTGAAATAAATAGTGAAGATGTATTAAATATTCTTTTACCTAAAAAAAATAAAGTAATGGCTATGAATAATAAAAATGATCGAGGTATATCGATCAAAGGTTTAAAACCTGGTGTAGCTTTACATATGGCTGAATGCTGTCATCCTTTATTTGGAGAGAGAATCGTTGGTTTAATGACGGAGGGAAAAGGTATTACAGTACATACATTGGATTGTGTAATTTTAGAGAGATACACTGACAATCCAGAGTTATGGGTAGATATTACATGGAATAATAAGAATGCAGAAAATAATATAGGAAGAATAAATGTAACTATTACGAATAAAAGTGGTAGCTTAAATACTTTAACTCAAGTAATAGCTGATTTTGGAGGCAATATTACTAACTTTCTAATTAATAAAAGGTCAGATGATTTTTTTCAATTGATGATAGATATAGAAGTAAATGATGCAAAACACTTAAATGAGATAATTACAGGACTTAGAACTAATTTAACTGTGTATGAAGTTAATAGGGCAAAAGAAAATCATAATTAATAAGGAATGCATAATGTTTGTAATGAATGAAAATGAAGTTTTAAAAATATATAAATCAATAGGAGCATTGTTAGAAGGTCATTTTATACTTTCTTCAGGTTTACGAAGCAGAATGTATTTGCAATCTGCTTTGGTTTTTTCAAACTCTAAAATTGCTGAGACTTTATGCAAAAGCCTGGCTCATAAAATTAAAAAATCAGTAGATGTGAATTCAATTGATTTAATTGTATCTCCAGCTATGGGGGGAGTAATTGTGGGATATGAATTATCTAGGCATCTTGATAAAACAAATATATTTGTAGAACGAGTAGACGGAGTTTTTTCTGTTAGAAGAGGATTTAGTATTAGGGAAGGTAGTAAAATTTTAGTAGTAGAAGATATAGTAACTACAGGAAAGTCTTCTTTAGAATGTTTTAAATGTATAAATGACCATGGCGGCGAAGTAATAGCTGAAGCAGCATTAATAAATAGGGGGGGGAATACGGTAGATCTTGGAGTGCCGCTAATAACCCTAGCAAATCTTGATATTCCTAATTATGAATTAAATAATTTACCAGAAGATTTAAAAAAAATACCTGCAGTAAAGCCTGGAAGTAGGCCTGGCAAGTAATGCTTTTTAGACAAAGAAAAAAAATTAGTTTCATTAACAAAATTTTAAGTTATTTTTGGCCGAAAAATGGATGGGGTCGATTATTTAAATATGCTACTTTGAGAATAAAAAGGCTTCCTGGTTCTCCCCATAACATAGCTTTAGGTTTTACATTTGGAGTTGTTGCAGCTATGACGCCTTTATTTGGGCTTCATTTTATCATAGGTATTTTTTTAGCATGGATATTCGGTGCCAGTGTAATTGCTTCTATTATTGGGAATTTTGTTGGTAATCCATGGACTTTTCCATTTATATGTTTTTTTAATCTAAAAATAGGAAGTTATTTTTATACTTCTAATTACCTAACTGATATAAATATGAAATTAATTTCTAACGAGTTATATTTATTATGGAATGCATTTTATTCATTTTTTATACAATTTAATATTGAAGGAGTTAACTTATATTTGTCTGAATTAAAATTAATACCTCCTATGTTTATCGGATCAATTTTTACTATTTTAATTATTAGTGGGCCTTGCTATTTCTTATCTAAATTTATTATTAAAAATTATAAAAATAATAAACTTAAACTTCTAAAAAAGAAATTATAGGTATTTTATGAGATTAGGAATTAATATAGATCATGTTGCTACAATTAGAAATGCTAGAGGTAGTATTCACCCTGATCCATTAAGAGCAGCAAAAATAGCTGAGAAAGCTGGAGCAGATGGTATAACTGCGCATCTGAGGGAAGATAGAAGACATATATCAGATCAAGATATTAAAGCATTGAAAGATAATATTACTGTACCACTTAATTTAGAGATGGCTGCTACTGAAGAAATGTTAGATATAGCTCTAGATGCCAGACCAGAAAGAGTGTGTATAGTTCCTGAGAAAAGATTAGAAGTCACAACTGAGGGGGGGCTAGAATTATCAAATATAAGTGATAATAAAAAATTAATTATATATGACATTATAAATCAATGTTTTAAATCTAATATTGATGTATCTTTATTTATAGATCCAGATATAAAACAAATCGAGGCAGCAATTAATCTAGGGGTAAAGATAATAGAGTTACACACTGGTGAATATTGTAATTCTCATGACAAGCAAAAAGAATTAAATAGGATTCAATATGCTACAATGTTTGCAGTTAAGAATAATATAGAAGTACATGCAGGTCATGGTCTTGATTTTGATAATGTCATAGAAATCGCAAAAATAAGGGAAATAAAAGAATTAAATATAGGACATTTTTTAATAGGAGAGTCTATATTTATGGGATTAGAAAGTGTAATTAAAAAAATGCGAAATATAATAGATACTTACAGATGATATTTGGTATTGGACAAGATATTTGTGATTCTAACAGAATAGAAGCAACGCTTAATAGATTTGGTGATAGATTTAAAAATAGAATCTATACACATATGGAAGTGCAAAAGTGTGACTCTAGGAAAAATTCTGCTGATTCATATGCTAGAAGATTTGCAGCAAAAGAAGCTTGTTCTAAAGCATTGGGAACAGGTTTTAGAAAAGGAGTTTTCTATAAAGATATTGAGGTAGTTAATCTTAAATCAGGCAAGCCTACTATAGTACTAAGGGGGGGAGCATTGGAACAATTTAGATTAGTTACTAAAAATGATCAATCAGCGAAAATAGAAGTAAGTTTAACAGATGATTTTAAACTTGCTATGGCTATAGTTATTATTTCTAATTAATTAATTAATGGAGTTTATTTAGTATGAATTTTAATCCTTTCAAAAAGAAACTAAAAGAAGAGAGTTCTAAAAGTAAATCTAATTATTGGTTAGAGAATATTAAAACTTTTTCTATTGCAATATTGATAGCATTGACATTAAGGACATTCGCTTTTGAGCCTTTTAGTATACCATCTGGTTCTATGAAACCTACTTTATTAGAAGGAGATTATTTATTTGTTTCTAAATACTCGTATGGTTATAGTAGGCATTCATTTCCTATGAGTTTTCCTAATTATAAAGGGAGAATTTTTGGCGAATATCCAAAGAGAGGAGATGTAGCAGTATTTAAATTTACTAGAAATACTAAAATTGACTATATAAAAAGAATAGTAGGTTTACCAGGTGATAAAATTCAAATAAAAAATGGTATATTGTTTATAAATGAAAAAGCAATAGAAAGAGAATCCATGGGATTATGGAGTGCAAAAAATGTAAATAATATAATGTATACTTATGATAAATATGCCGAAAAATTAGCAGATGATTTATTTTATGAAGTCCTTGATGCAAGTCCAAATGGTATGCTTGATAATACGGATGTATATACTGTACCTGAAGGACATTTTTTTGCAATGGGTGATAATAGAGATCAATCATCAGATAGTAGGATACTCAGTCAGTTAGGTTTTATCCCTTTTGATAATTTAGTAGGAAAGGCTCAAATAATATTTTATTCAAGAGATAGATCAGAACCTTTATGGAAATTATGGTTATGGCCATCATCTGTAAGGGTAGAACGTCTATTTAAAAGTATATAATTAATGAATAATTTAAAAAAATTAGAATCCACTTTAGGTTATAATTTTAAAGACCTAAATTTATTAGATGCTGCTATAACCCATACAAGTTTTTTTAATAATGAAAAAAACTATACATTTGAGCGTCTTGAATTTTTAGGAGATAGGGTATTAGGGTTAGTTATAGCAGATATAATTTATAAAAAATTTATATCTGAGTCAGAAGGAGACCTTGCTAGAAGAATTGCAGTCCTAGTTAGTGGAAAAACTCTAAATTCTTTAGCTAAGAAACTCAATATGCAAAATTATATGAAAGTTAGTGATAATATAAAATTTATAAATGGTGACAATAATTCCATATTATCAGACTCGATAGAGGCAGTTATAGGTGCTATTTTTTTAGATAGTAACTATATAGAAGTAAAAGGTGTTATTAAGTCCATATGGAAAGATTATCTTAATAATGATGAAATGCCTCCAAAAGATCCTAAATCTGCCTTACAGGAATTATCAATGGAATTAAAGCATGAAATGCCAATTTATTCAGACTATATAAAAATTGGCCCTGACCATTCTCCTATATTTAAAGTAAAAGTTAGTATAAAAGGTGTAGATAATTCACAAGGTAGTGGTATATCTAAGAAATCGGCTGAAATTGATGCAGCTTCTAAATTGTTAACAATTATTAAGAGTAAAAAGTGATGAATAACCTTGTAAAGAAATTTGGATTTGTAAATGTTTTAGGCGCAACCAATGTAGGAAAGTCTACTTTGATAAATAGGCTAGTTGGGCAAAAAGTATCTATCGTTACAAAAAAGGTTCAAACTACAAGAAATAATATTATAGGTATTTATTGTCATGATTATTCACAGGTTGTGCTAATAGATACTCCTGGAATATTTATTCCAAAGCGAAAATTTGATAGAGCTATGATAAACTCAGCTTGGAAAAGTGTTAAAGACTCAGATATAACTCTTTTAATGTTAGAAGCAAATAAAGACCTGGATAGCAATACACTTATTATAGCAGAGGCTTTCAAAAGTAAAAAAGTGTCTAGTTCTAAGTTTTTAATTTGTGTGATTAATAAAATAGATTTAGTTAAGTCAGAAGTGTTATTAAATTTAGTGGAGAAAGTAAAAAAATATTTCATATGTAAAGAATTTTTCTTTATATCAGCTTTAAATGGAGAGGGTGTAATAGAGCTTAAAAAATTTATTGCAAATAATTTACCTATAGGAGAATGGCATTATCCTGAAGATCATATAACTGATATTTCATATAGATTGCTTGTATCAGAAATTATTAGAGAAAAATTAATGACAAGGATGCACCATGAATTACCTTATGGTATTGCAGTTGAAACAGAACAATGGAATGAGTTACAAGATGGTTCAATAAGAATTGATGCTTTAATATATGTTCAGAAAAAAGGACAAAAAAGAATTGTAATTGGTTCTAAAGGTGAAAATTTAAAATATATAGGTATAGATTGTCGAAATGAATTAAAATTAATGTTAAAAAAAGAAGTACATTTATTTTTATATGTTAAAGTTAGAGATAATTGGGATAAATCTCCAGATTATTTTAAGAATCTTGGTCTAGATTATAATGTTTAAGTAATATGAAATGGCAAGATAAAGGAATAGTTGTTTCAGTAAAAAAATATGGAGAAAATTCTCTTATATTAAATTTATTTACTCAAAATCATGGCTTACATGCTGGTCTTGTAAAATATAGTAATAAAAGAAATAATAAAGATATCTATCAAATAGGAAATATTTTTAATATAGAATGGAGTGGTCGCTTAGAAGATCAATTAGGATATTATAAATCAGAAATTTTAAACTCTATTTCTTATAATGTTATAAATAGTCAGTTAAAAATAGATGCTTTAATAACAATTAGCTCGCTTATAGATAAATTGTTGGCTGAAAGACAGGTTCACTCTACTTTATTTAAAGAGACTTTAGATTTCATATATTATTTAAATAATAATGAAAAATTTTGGATTGAAAAATATATACATTGGGAATTAAAGTTTCTATCTGAATTAGGCTTCGGCCTAGATTTAACCAATTGCGTTGTGACAGGTAGTAATAGTAATCTAAAGTTTGTTTCACCTAAATCTGGCAGAGCTGTTTCTGAAACTGGAGCTGGTGAATGGAAAAATAAATTATTTCCATTACCTAGATTTTTTATTTCAAATAATGAAAATAATTACGATAAAAACGAATTATTAAAAGGAATTAATATTACTACATTTTTTTTAAATAGATATGTTTCTTCTTTAGGTTTAAAGTTGCCTGATATAAGAGATAGGTTTACAAATAAACTGTATAAATTTGAAAAATATAGTAGTACTTAAGGTAAATGAAAAATCATGAATAATCCTAAAAATAATAACCAGAATATAAAAGATTTATTTTTTTCGGATGCGTTAGGAGATAGATATCTTTCTTATGCGATGTCTACAATTGTATCAAGATCATTACCTGATGTTAGAGATGGATTGAAACCTGTTCATAGACGTTTATTATTTGCCATGCGAGAACTTAAAATGTCTCCACAATCTGGGTTTAAAAAATGTGCAAGGGTAGTTGGAGATGTAATTGGTAAATTTCACCCTCATGGAGATCAAGCAGTATATGATGCGATGGTAAGATTAGCGCAAGAATTTTCTGTTAGATACCCACTTGTAGATGGACAAGGTAATTTTGGAAGTATTGATGGAGATAGAGCCGCTGCAATGAGGTATACAGAAGCTCGTTTAACAGAGATTGCTGAGTTATTATTAAAAGATATAGATAAAAATACTGTTGATTTTACTAGTACATATGATGGGGAATATGATGAACCTATTGTACTACCTTCTTTATTCCCAAATTTGTTAGCTAATGGAGCAAGTGGAATAGCAGTAGGTATGGCGACAAATATACCATCACATAATATTATAGAGTTATTACTAGCCATTAGACATTTAATTAAAAGACCAAATGCATCAATTAGTTCAATTGTAAAATATATTAAAGGGCCCGATTTTTCTACAGGTGGAACAATAATAGATGATGAAGTAACAATAAAAAAAGCTTATGAAACCGGAAGAGGTTCTTTTAGATTAAGGGCTAACTGGGTTATAGAAAAGAAAACCCATGGTCAATATGTTATTGTAATAAATGAAATACCCTGGAGTGTTACAAAAGCTAGAATTATTGAAAAAATTGAAGAAATTATATCCAGTAAACGTATTCAAATGCTTGCTGATATAATAGATGAGTCTTCAGAAGACATAAGAATTTTAATTATTCCTAAAAATAGAGATGTCAACCCAAATTTACTTATGTCTCGTTTATTTAAAATGTCAGACCTAGAGATAAAAATCAATATGAATATGAATGTAATAGATGCTAATAAATCACCCAGAGTTATGAATATTAAAGAGGCATTATTATCTTTCATTAACCATAGGCAAGAAGTGGTTATCAGATATAGTAAAAATAGGCTAAAAATAGCAAGTGACAGAAAAGAGGTCTTAGAAGGTTATCTAATTGTTTATGCTAATCTTGATGAAATAATTACAATCATTAGAGATGATGAAAATCCTAAAGAAACAATTATGAATAAATGGAAATTGACTGATATGCAGACTGAGTCAATTTTAAACCTTAGATTGAGGTTTTTAAGGCGACTTGAAGAAGAAATGATTATTAGTGAGAAAAATAATCTAGAAACTGAAATCAAAGAATTAACAGACCTAATAAAAAGCACAGATAAACAATTTTTAAAGATAGATGGCGAAACAAAAGAAGTTTTAGAATATTTTAAAAAAAATAAATCAATTTCAGATAGAAGAACTATAATAAACCCATTATTAGAAGAAGAATATGATGATATTGAAGATATTATTGAGGAAGAACCATATATATTTGTTTTATCAAAAAATAATTGGGTGCAATTTATAAAAGGACATGAAAATTTTAAGTCCATTAAATATAAAGAAGGAGATGAAAAGAAATTTATTTTATTAGTTAAAAATACTGACAAGTTATTATTAGCTTCAAATTCTGGTAGAGTATATACTTTGTCATTAAGTAATATGATTATTAATAAAGGGTTTGGATCTCCATTAAGATTATTTATTGATTTGCCTTCAGAAGATACAATTCAAGGTATAAATATATTTAAGAAAAAGCAAAAAATCCTATTAGCTTCATCTGGCTATAAAGGTTTTATTATTCCAGATATGGAAGATTTATTAGCTTATACTAAATTAGGAAAAAATGTATTTAGCGTTTCAGATAATGAAAACTTATTAGTATTTAAGGTTGTTAATAGTGAAGATGATTCTATAGCAGTAATAGGTGAGAACCATAAACTCCTAATATTTAAATTATCCGAAATCCCATTACAAAGTAAAGGTAAGGGTGTTATATTACAAAAAGCTAAACAGGGTAATTTGACGGATGCCACAACTTTTATATTCAGTGAGGGAATTACATGTATTAGGGATAATTCAAAAAAAATATTTAAAGATTTAGAATTATGGCTTGGAAAAAGAGCCCAATCTGGTAGGTTAGCTCCTAGAGGTTTCCCAAGATCAAATAGGTTCAGTTAAGAGGTAAAATGATGAGTTTTATTAATAATATTAATAAAGTAAATAAATATATAGGTGAAACTATAAGTTGGCTTACTCTATTTATGGTTTTGGTTACTGTGTTAGTCGTAATTTTAAGATATGGCTTCAGTATTGGTTTTATATGGATGCAAGAATCAGTAAGGTTTATGTATGCTGGAGTTTTTTTATTATGTGCAGGTTATACTTTACAAAAAGATAAGCATGTTCGTGTAGATGTATTATATTTGAGAATGTCAGATAAAAGAAGAGCTTTAGTTGATTTAATTGGCTCATTATTTTTATTATTACCTGTATGTTGGGTAATATTTTATTATTCATGGAGTTATGTGATTAATTCTTGGGTCCAGATGGAAGGCTCAATTGAAGAACGAGGACTTCATCTTGTATACATAATGAAAACTTTTATATGGTTTTTTTCTATTTTAGTTAGTATTCAAAGTCTAGTTATAATATTAAATTCTCTTCATATAATTAAAAATTCTAAAAAGGATATATAAATGTTTGAGCAAGAAATAATTATAGTTTTAATGTTAGTTTCCTTGCTGGCTGTTTTAATGACTGGATTTCCAGTAGCTTTCACATTATCAGGTGTTGCACTAATTTTTGGTGTGCTTGGTTCTTTTTTAGGTTTATTTGATATGGCATTTATTCAAGCTTTACCTAATAGAATATATGGCATAATGACAAATGATTTATTAATAGCTGTGCCCTTATTTGTCTTTATGGGCGTAATGCTTGAACGCTCCAAGATAGCAGAAGAATTACTTGATACTATGGCTCATTTATTAGGTAGCATAAAAGGTGGGCTAGGAATTTCCGTAACAATAGTAGGAGCACTACTTGCAGCATCAACAGGAATTGTTGGTGCTACTGTAGTTACTATGGGCTTACTTTCACTCCCAACTATGTTAAAGAGAGGTTATGCCCCAACTATATCAACAGGGACTATTTGTGCAGCAGGAACCTTAGGACAAATAATTCCTCCGTCTATTGTACTTATATTATTAGGTGATCAAATATCTGCGGCATATCAACAAGCGCAACTAGCTAAAGGTAATTTCTCACCTGATTCTGTTTCAGTTACAGATTTATTTATGGGTGCATTATTACCAGGATTATGTTTGGTTTTTTTATATATATTATGGCAAATAATTTATGCTAATATTTACCCAGAGAAAATGCCTTCGGTTCCAAAAGCTGAACGAGATGCAGTAGAATTTAAAGAATTACGTAATAGAGTTTTAAAGGTATTGATACCTCCATTATTTCTGATATTTGCAGTTCTAGGATCAATTTTAATGGGATTGGCTACTCCGACAGAATCTGCTGGGGTAGGAGCTATAGGGGCAATATTATTAGCATATTCAAGAAAGCAATTAAATTTTAAAATTCTAAAAGAGGTGGCTACTTCAACTGCACAAACCACTTCAATGGTATTTACTATACTTATAGGTGCAGCAATGTTTAGTTTAGTATTTAGAGGATTTGGTGGAGATGATATTGTTGCTGAGTTTTTAATGAGTCTACAAGGAGGAGTTGTAACGGCTATTATAATTACGATGATATTAATGTTCATTCTAGGTTTCTTTTTAGATTTTATTGAAATAATATATGTAGTACTACCCATAATAGGACCTGCTATATTGATGATGGATATAAATCCTTTATGGTTTGCAATTATGATTGCAGTAAATTTGCAAACCTCATTTTTAACCCCACCCTTTGGTTTTGCATTATTTTATTTACGAGGAGTGGCTCCAAAAAGTGTTTTAACAGGAGAAATATATAAGGGAGCTGCGCCATTTGTATGTATACAAATTCTAATGTTAGGAATACTATCTATTTTTCCTGAATTAGCAACATGGCTTCCTTCAGTTTTATATAAATAATGATTAAATATATATATATTATAATTTTTTTTGTAGTTTCTATTTGTGTTGCTGATGAAGAGATATATGAGGCAAATTATAAGCCGTTGATTTGTAAAGGTGTTGCAATAGATGATGGTAAAATGTTTATAGCTGAGTGGAGCTTTAAAGCTACAGGGGGAAGTGGATCATTAATAACTATTACTTATAATAAAATTAAAAGAACTGGAAAAATTAGAACTTCTGTTTATGAAAATGGGGATCTTTATGGCAGAGGAAAATGGATTGGGAGAACTAGTTCTAGAATTTATAATACATTAGTAGAAATAAATTATGAAAGGTCCTCATCTAAATTTGAGTTAGTATCATTATTTAATCCAGATAATTTCCATATGAATGGTAAATGTAAAAGTTAGATTGCATGTTATATGATAGAAAGTAATTTTAATAGCTTATATCCTATAATAATATCAATACCTCATAGTGGAAATGAGTATAGTAAAAACTTTCTTAATAGTACTCAATTGAATAAAAATGAACTTAAGTATTCTGAAGATAGCTACGTTGATCTATTATTAAGAAAAGCAATAAAAGAAAAATTTTCTTATGTAAAAGCAAATTTTCCTCGTTCATATGTAGATGTTAACCGACATCCTTTTGAAATTGATCCTTTAATGATTTCAAAAAAAATTCCTAATTTTTTATATTCACGAACTAATAAGACGATTAGTGGAATAGGAGTAATACCAAGGGTTTCAATATATGGAAATGACATTTATAACCATCTTTTATCTAGAAAAGAAATTATAAAAAGACTATTATCTTGTTATTTTCCTTATCACAAAAGGTTAAAGTTTTTAATTAAATATCTTAAAATGAAGTATAAAAAAATTCTAATACTAGATTTTCATTCTATGCCTTCTACTTCAACAGAAAATAATATTAATATTATATTAGGAAATAATAATAATTTTTCATGTGATAATATTATAACATCTATTGTTAAGTATCATTTTAATATTTTTAAATATTCAGTTAATGAGAATAATCCTTATTCAGGTGGGTATATAACTAAAAGTTTTGGACAGCCTGATAGTGGTATTAATGTTGTTCAAATTGAATTAAGTAGATCTTTATATATGAATGAAAAGACTTTAAAAAAGAATATTAATAATATGGATTTATTAGCAAATCGTTTAAATATTATTATTAATAATATCTATAAAGATATTATTAGTATTAATTAAACTTATATATTTCACGCACTTGCGTTAAAAGTAATATTCCTCTGAAAAATAAAAATAATATAAATGATAACCATAAACCATTATTTTCATATATTGGAACAAATATGTATAAAGATATTATAAATAATATAAAGCTAATTATAACTGTATTACGCATTATTTTAGTTTTATTTGCACCAATAAATATTCCATCCATATGAAAACTTAAAAATGATATTAAAGGCGATATTATTATCCATAAAGAATAGTTTTGTATTTCTAGTATAACGCTATTAATTGACGTCATAATTAATATTATTTTATCTATATATAAATAAAATATAATAGAATATGCTACGGCGAATATAAAGGATATAATACCTGATGAAATTATTATATTTATAATCTTGTTTTTATTTTTTTTACTAAATTCATTACCAACTAGAACTTCTGCAGCTTGAGCAAAGCCGTCTAAACTATATGAAATAAACATTTGAAGCATTATTAATATTGCATTTGCTGCTAAGATTGTATTACCTAGTTTGGATCCTATGGCTGTAAACATTAAGATAGTGGTAAGAATTAATGAAGTTCTTATAAATAAATTCGTATTAGATTTTAGTAAATAAAAAATATTATTTTTAAAATTAAATTTTTTATCTTTTATATCTAATGTAGGTAAATTTTTATAGATATAATACAATCCAAGAATTGTTCCTGAATATTCAGATAATAGGGTTCCATATGCTATACCTTTTAATTGCATATTTAAGTATAAGCCAAGATAAATATCTAAAATTATATTTAATATATTTATGAATAATACTAGTTTCAAAAGCTCCCAGGGCTTTTTACTTCCTAATAGAAAACCAAAGATGATAAAATTTAAAAATGTAGCTGGTGCACCAAATATTCGAATATTAATATATAAGCTAGCATGATATTGAATTTGAGAGCTTGCATAATAAAAATCTAATAAGAAGTCTTTAATAAATATAATTACTATTATACACGTTATACTGCATAGTAATGCCATATAAAAATTACTTTTTAGTATATTATGGATATTAGAAGTGTTTTTTATACCCCAAGACTGGGCTATAAGTCCTGTAGTACCCATTCTAAAAAAACTAAAACAAAAATATACAAAAGATAATAGTGAGCTACCTATTGCAATTGCCCCAATTTGCTCAATACTTATTCTACCTATTATTGAGGTATCTACTATACCTAATATAGGTATAGAAATATTAGATATAATCATAGGAATTGCTATGCTTATAATTAGTTTATAGTTTTTTAAATTTGTATAATCTTTTATATAATGCATTGTAATGATTACTACCTATATTTATTATTATATTATATATATTTTTTAAGGCTAAAAAAAATGGATAAAAATAAAATTAATAACATAGTCCGTTATTTAATAAATAAACGTTTAAATAAATATTTTATTACTAATTTTGATTCTGATTTAATACCAAGTAATCAAGCTGAAGCATATTACATTCAGAACACGGTTCATAATTCTATTAATTCTGAATATGATGACGTCATAGGCAGAAAAATTGGATGTACAACAAAAGTAATGCAAAACTATTTAAAAATAGACCATCCCTGTGCTGGAACAATTAGAAAAAGTAACTGTTTTAAGTCTGGAGATAATTTAGAATTGCAGTCATATACCAAAGCCGGAGTTGAGTGTGAAATTGCAGTAAAGTTAAAAAATAATATTCCATTTGGTGATAATTATACTCAAGAAGATATATTGATATATATAGATAGTATATTTCCAGCCATAGAAGTAGTGGATGATAGATATGATAATTGGAAAAATTTTTCTGCTGATCATTTGATAGCAGATGATTTTTTTTCTGCTGGTTGTGTTTTAGGCAGAGAAGAATTTAAAGTTGATTTTAAAAATATAGAATTAATAAAGGGTACTATGTATGTCAATGATAAGGAAATTGGCCAAGGGCTAGGAAAGCATATATTAGGTAATCCTCTAAATGCTTTAATATGGCTTGCTGGAAGAAAGGATATAATAGGAAATTTTATACCTAAAAACTCAATTATTTTACTTGGTAGTTTAGTAGAGACATATTGGGTTTCAAAAGGAGACAAAGTTGAAATAAATATTGAGGGTATGGATAGTGTATATATCAATTTTATTTAATAAGTGTAGTATTTAAATGGCTAGATTTTTTTATTATTCATTTTTATTTTTCATTGGTTTATCATCATGCTTAGTAATATTTTCTCTATCAGTTTTATGGAAGTTTGGTAACGATTTACCTGATTACAGATATTTACAATCTTATCAAACTAAGGCTATGAGTAGAGTATATAGTAGTACTGATAATATTATAGAAGAATATGCAAAAGAAAAAAGAGTATTTATTCCATACGAGGCTATACCAGAGACATTAATTGATGCATTTATAGTCACAGAGGATAAAAATTTTTTTAAACATGATGGTATTGATTTTAAAGGTATTTCAAGAGCAATAATAACTAATTTCAAAAATATTATATCTGGAAAAAGATTAGTAGGTGCTTCTACTATTACTCAACAAGTAGCAAAAAATTTTTTATTAACAAATGAGGTTTCTATTGACCGTAAAATTAAAGAAGCTTTATTGGCTCTTAGAATTGAAAGAACTTTATCTAAAGAAAAAATATTAGAATTATATCTAAATGAAATATTTCTAGGCTATAGATCTTATGGGATAGTTGTCGCTGCTCAGAATTATTTTAATAAATCATTAGATGAATTGAAGGTTTCTGAGATTGCATATCTTGCAGGTTTACCTAAAGGTCCAAACAATTATCACCCTATTAAGAAATATGATGCTGCAATTAATAGGAGAAATTATGTTCTCTCAAGAATGTTTGAAGAAGGTATAATTAGTAGATCAAAACTATCTGAGGCATTAAAAGATGATTTAGAAATAGATAGTTTTAGAAATAAAGAAATTATAAGTGCTAATTATTTTACTGAAGAAGTCAGAAAAATTATAGTAGAAAAATATAGTGAAAAAGTACTTTATAATGAAGGATTATATATTCTAACTACTTTAGATGAAGATCTACAAAAAATTGCTCAAGAAGCTTTATTTGAAGGTATTACTAAATATGATAAAAGGCAAGGTTGGAGAGGACGTCTAGCTAAAATTAATCCAAATAATATTAAAGATAATTGGTTATCTAAATTACAATCATTAAATATTATTGAGGATAATTTTCAACTTTATGGTGTTATATTAAATATTTCAGATGAAGAAATTAATATTGGTTTATCTAATGGCAAAAAAGGAAAAATTGATATTGAAGAATCATCTTGGATACTTAAAAATAGTAATATAGAAGATACTTCATATAATTATATAGGTAATAAAATAAATATAGGAGATGTTTTATTTTTTAGAAAGTCTAAAAATTTTGATAGTAATAATATTCTATATTCAATACACCAAATTCCAAAAGTAAATGGTGGTATAGTTGCTATTGATGCCTTTACAGGCAAAGTTTTAGCTTTAGTGGGTGGTCTAAATTATAATGAGAGTAAGTTTAATAGAGTTACCCAAGCACAAAGACAAGCTGGTTCGGCATTTAAACCTTTTGTTTACTTGTCAGGGCTAGAGAATGGAATGATACCGTCTTCATTGATATTGGACTCACCTTTAGTAATAGATCAAGGACCAGGTTTATCAGAATGGATTCCTAAAAATTATTCAGGTGCGTATTATGGACTTAGTACTTTAAGAACCGGTCTAGAAAAGTCACGAAATGTTATGACTGTAAGATTAGCAAATACTATTGGAATAGATAAAATAGTTGATATAGCTAGTAGATTTAATATTGGTGAATATCCAGCTCAGTTAGCTACAGCTTTAGGAGCAGGAGAGACGAACTTATTAAACTTAACAACTGCTTATTCAAGTTTTGTAAATGGAGGAAAACTTATTTCCCCTCAATTTATAGAAACAATACACGATAAATATGGAAATATAATTTATACTAGGGAAAATAATAAATGTAATATATGTACAAATGAGTTTACAGGAAAGGAAATATTTGAGCAATCAAGTGCTTTTACTGAAGCTACAAAAAGTGAATACGCGTTTCAAATAGCTTGGATGTTAAATGGCGTAATTAATAATGGTACAGGTAAGTCTCTAAAGAATATAGATGATTATATTGGAGGAAAAACTGGTACAACTAATGATAATAAAGATGCATGGTTTATAGGTTTTTCCTCAAATTTAGTAGTAGGAGTGTATGTGGGATATGATATGCCATCATCTTTAGGTGATAAGGAAACAGGAGGTAAAGTTTCAGCACCTATATGGGGTAAGTTCATGGAAAAAGCTTTACTTAAATATCCTTCAAGTCCATTTAAAATGCCAGATAATATAGAAATGGTAAAAATTGATCCTATATCAGGTTTATTACCATCCGATAATAGTAAAAGAACTATCTATGAAGCATTTATACCTGGAACAGCTCCTTTAAAGAGTGAAGAAATACAAGATGAAAAAATTATGGATGTTAAGCCATTAGATGATAGAATATATTAATTGTAAGGATTTAATAATGAATGCAGAAATTACAAATATAATTAGTGATATAAATGCTTCTTTAAGTTCAATTCGGAGGTATCTTTGACCCAGAAAAATCAAGGCAAAAACTAAAAGAATTAAATTCATTAGCAGAAGATCCAGAGTTATGGAATGATCAGGTTAAAGCTCAGAAGTTAATGAAGGAGAGAACATTCTTAGACCAAAGTATATCTAGTTTTACCATTTTAGAAGAAGAATTTAACGATATAATAGCAATTATTGAAATTGCCGAACAAGATAAAGACGATTCATTAATTAATGATGCTAAAGTTCAACTAATAAAATTAAGTAAAAATATTAAAAAGAAAGAGTTAGAGGCACTTTTATCAGGAGAGGCTGATAAAAATGATTGTTTTATTGAAATTAATGCCGGGGCCGGGGGAACTGAAAGCCAGGATTGGGCACAAATGTTACTGAGGATGTATTCTAGATGGGCTGATAAAAAAGAATTTAAAGTTATTATAATGGATGAACATCAGGGAGAAGAGGCCGGAATAAAGTCAGTATGCATCAAAATAGAAGGAATAAATTCATATGGCTGGTTAAAAACAGAATCTGGTGTACATAGACTAGTAAGAATATCTCCATTTGATTCACAGAATAGAAGGCATACATCATTTGCTAGTGTATGGGTATATCCTGAAGTTGAAGATAATGTAGATATTAATATTGAGGATAAAGACCTAAGAATTGATACTTATAGAGCTTCAGGTGCAGGGGGACAACATGTTAATAGAACAGATAGTGCCGTAAGGATTACGCATTTACCTACCAATATAGTTGTACAATGCCAAAATCATAGATCTCAGCACCAAAATAAAGCAGAAGTTTATAAAATGCTAAGAGCTAAACTTTATGAATTAGAACTCGAAAAGAAATCTACAGAAAAAGCAAAAACAGAAGAGAATAAAACTGAAATAGGTTGGGGACATCAAATAAGGTCTTACGTACTTCAACCGTATCAGTTAGTTAAAGATTTAAGAACTAATAAAGAAAACTCAAATTTTCAATCTATACTAGATGGCGATATAGATGGCTTTTTAGAGGCAGCACTTATTAAAAAAATACAATAATTATTAGATATTTATCATTTCTTTGCAAGAATTAATAACATCATCAACATGCCCTTTAACTTTAACTTTGTTCCATATCTTATGAATAATACCATTTGAATTAACTAGAAAAGTACTTCTTTCAATACCCATATATTTTCTACCATACATTGATTTTTCAACCCATACACCAAAGGCATCGCAAACTATACCATCTTTATCTGATCCTAAAATAACTGATAAATTATGTTTTTTAATAAATTTATCATGTTTTTCTACTGTATCCTTTGATATACCTATAACAGTAATATTATTTTCATTGAAAAAACTAATATTATCTGAAAAATTTATTGCCTCTGTTGTACAGCCAGGAGTATCATCCTTAGGATAAAAATAAATTACATAAGGGTTATTAATTTTTGATGTATCAATACTAGATCCAGCATCTCTAGGTATGTTTATAAAAGGAGCTTTTATTCCAATAGATAAATTTGCCATAATAATTTCCTTAATTAAATATATTTATTATAAAATTTTAACATATAATATACTTGTATTATATTAAAATAGTATAACTTATATGAATTATTCTAATGAATAAATATATTTATAAATTAATGATAGCATTCTCTGCAATATTCTCTTTACTTTGCATAGGTATAATTTCGTTATGTATTATAATAGTGTCAAATAAAACTATTACAATTCAAGATTATAGCCAATATGTTTCTAAAGTAGTTAGTTGGTACTTAGATCAGGAAATATTTTTTGAGCAAATACAGATTCATAATTCTAGTATGCATGATAAATATGAATTAAAAATTAAAAATATAATTATCAAAGAAGGAAAAAATTATAAAAATTTAGAAATACAAAAATTAAATTTAGATATTTATCCAATTAATTTATTTAATAAAAATAATAAATTTAGCAAAATTGATATAGAGAATTTATCTGTTGATTATATTAGTGATAAGTTAATAGGTAATGATTTAAAATTAACTTATTTAGATGATCTTTTCAAAATTTCTGATGTATTAAATATAAGTAATAGTTTAATAAATATTTATATTGATGATCGTTTATATTATTTATCAAATATTAATTTAAAAAAATTAGGTATTGATAATTTAAATATAAATGGCTCATTTATCTACCGAGATAACTACTTTCAGACAATAGATAAATTACTAGAATTTTCTTCTACACAATACAATAATCAAGATATAGTTAATATTAAATTTAAAGATATAATAATTGATGAAATTTTTGTTAATAAATTTATAAATATTAATAATTTTTCTATTGAAGGGGCAATTTCAGGAGAATTACGTTTAATATTTATTAACTCATTATTCTCTAATATTGATTTCAATATTATTTCAAAGAATATTTTGGTTAATATAAAAAATAAAATTCAATATGAAAACTTAGTTATTAATAAAATTCCAGTTATTGATATAGTTCAATTAAGAGGTTCTTATTATCATAAGTTAAAAAATTTTCAAATTGATGAATTGAACTTTAAAATTATTAATATTAACGCTCCTGATAGTAGCTTGAAACTTACAAACTATTATAATTCTGAAGAAAAAAATAATGAAGTTAAATTATCATTTATTAATTTAAATATTACTAAGTTTATTTCAATTGAAAGTTATGGTCTTAATTCAAATATTTTTAGAAATATTTCTGGTAATGGTAATATTATTTTAGATAAATATAATATTATTTCTATAGATCTAAATATTGATAATATACTAAATGATGAAATAAGTATAAAAAATATAACTTATTATTATAATAATAATTTAGAGGTAAATAAATTATTCTTATCTTTATCAACAAAATATAAAACTATTAATAAGCTTTTCAGCCATTATAATATTTTTCAAGATAGAGCTTTTATTAAATTTAATGCTGAAGATAAAATAAATCTAGACGCTATAATAAAGATAAAAAATGGTACAGTTGCATCAATAGATGGAAATATATTTTTTGATACAGATAGAAAACTATTTATAAATAGAATTTTATTAAAATCTGCAAACTTTAAAATTAATTATAATAAACAACATATAGATATTTCTGCATTATTAAACACTAATATATCAGATATAAAAATTTCTTTTAAGAAAGATAGGGTAAAACCAGCTATACTTAATTTTAGTCTCCCAATAATTAATAGAAAAATTACTGACATTAAGTATATAACTGATTTAATGGGAGAGTCACTTCTACAATGTTCTCTAATATTTTTAAAAATAAAGAATTATACTTGTAGTTTAAATTTAGTAGATAGCTCTTTTTCTATACCTTTTTTGAATTATAAAAAGAATATTAAAGAAGATGCTATGTTAGATATTTCAGGCGATTTATCTGAAAGTCTTAAGTTTTTTAAAATAAAATTTAATTATCAAAATATTGATAATATTTTAATGGGTAATTTAAGTTTATCAGATACTAATAAGAGTTTTTTTGTTGATTTAAATAAATTTATATTTAAGAAAAATAATTTAAAGTTGGGCGCTCATTTTGATAATAATAAATTAATATTAGATTTATATTCTGGTACATTAGATTTAAATACATTTCTGAATTATAAATCAAATGATAATAATTTATTGGATATTTCTTTAGAAGGTAAATTAGATAAAATTTTTATCAAAGATTTCACTATTGATGATGCAATTCTCTCTTATAAAAATAATAAAGCTAAAAAAGTATTTAATTTAATTGGTAATTACTATACAGATGAAAGTATAAATTTTAATTATTATAATACACAAAACCGTAATATTTTATCTTATGATTTTAAAGCAAGTAATGCAGGTAAATTTTTTGATTTGCTAAATTACAATAGTGAGATTAAAGATGGAATTTTATCTTCTCAAGGTTTTATAGGTGATTTAGATGATGATAATAGTATTATGGGTACACTTAGCATAGATAACTTTAAAGTTATGAAAACGCCTTTAATTGCTGAACTATTAATAGCTGCCTCGTTTACAGGTTTATTTGAACTCTTAAATAATAAAGGAATAGAATTTGAGCAATTAGATGCTCAATTTACAGGAAAAAATAATATTTATAATATTAGTAAATCTAGAGCTTATGGTATTTCATTAGGTATTACGGGAGCAGGAAAGATTGATAATACCAATAAAAGTTTGGAATTATCTGGTTCAATTATACCAGCATATAAAATTAATTCTCTATTAAATAATATACCCTTAGTAGGGCAGTTACTTACAGCAAAAGAAGATGAAGGTCTGTTTGCAATCAACTATAATGCAAGCGGATCATGGAGTAGTCCTAAAATAATTGTTAATCCACTAAGTTTATTGACCCCTGGTATCATTAGAAATATTTTTAATTAAAATTTATGTTTTTATTAGTAATATATGTTTTTTCTTACCAACTGATAATTTAATTTTTTGGTCATTTATAAAAAAAGAATTGTCTATCTTCATATTCTCGTCTTTAATTATCTGATTATTTAATTTAACTCCTGATCCTCTTATTAATCTTCTTGCTTCACTTTTACTAGAAGCTAAATAATTTTCATGAGTTAAACAATCTAAAATAGATATGCCCTCTGCAACTTTATCCTGACTATATTTTATTGTAAATAAATTTGCATCACTTTCTTTATTTTCAAAAATATTCTTAGCAGTACTAATTGCTTTTTGCGTTTCCTCTTTCCCATGTAATAATGTTGTTGCAGAATTTGCAAGTATAATTTTTGCATCATTAATTTCTGCTCCCTGTAATTTTTCTAATTTTGCAATTTCATCTAAGCTGATTTCAGTAAAAAGTTTTAAAAACCTAATAACATCTTTATCTTCAGTATTTCTCCAAAACTGCCAATAATCCCAGGGGCTGCATAAATTTTGATTAAGCCATATTGCTCCATTTGCAGTTTTTCCCATTTTTGCTCCAGATGAAGTTGTAATTAGGGGTGAAGTTAATCCAAATAAGGTTTTTTTTGAATTATCATTATTCATTCTACGATGAAGTTCTATTCCATTTATTATATTTCCCCATTGGTCAGATCCACCCATTTGAATCATACAGCCATAGCGCTTGTTCAATTCATAAAAATCATAAGCTTGAAGTATCATATAATTAAATTCAAGAAATGAAAGAGTTTGTTCTCTATCCAGTCTTAACTTTACGGAGTCAAATGTTAACATTCTATTTATAGAAAAATGCTTACCAAAATCTCTGAGAAATTCAATATAATTTAAATTTTTTAGCCATTCCGCATTATCAACCATTATAGCTTTATTTTTTCCTTCATTAAAATTAATAAATTTTTTAAATACTTCTTTAATTCCTAGAGAATTACTTTTTATAATGTCGTCTGTTAATAATTTTCTTGATTCATCTTTACCTGAGGGATCACCGACTAGAGTTGTTCCTCCTCCTAAAAGTATAATAGGTTTATGACCAGTTTTTTGATACCATCTTAAAAGCATTATTTGAATCAAAGAGCCTACATGTAGACTTGATGCTGTGCAATCAAATCCAATATATGCTGGAATGACATCATTATTGCTTAGTTTTTCGTCTAAATTATTTATATCTGTAGATTGATGTATGAATCCTCGTGCTATAATCTCTTTTATAAAATCTGATCTATAAGTTGTCATTTTACATAACCTTAAATACTATTATTTATTTATTAAAGGACATACTTAATGAAAACAAGTGATAAATATAGTTATTTTATGAAAAATAATGAAACCGTTGTTAATTGTATGGGCATTATGAGTGGTACTTCTTTAGACGGGCTAGATATTGCTTTAATTAGAACCAATGCTATTGATAAATTTGAACTAAAACAATTTTATACCTATGAATATAATAAATCTTTAAAACAAAGTATTAACAAATTTATTCAAAATAGAATAAGCATAAAATTTGTAAGCAAGTTAATTACAGAATTTAATGTTAAAGCAATAAAAACTTTCATGTCTGATTTTAACATAAAAAAAAATGATATAGATGTTATAGGTGTTCATGGTCAGACTATATTTCATAATCCAAAAGAAAAATGGACCTGGCAGTTATGTGATGGGAAAAGTATTGCAAATATGATTAATATTCCTGTTATATCTAATTTTAGATATAGAGATGTATGTTTAGGTGGAGAAGGAGCTCCTTTAGTAGGTGTATGGCATAAGGCATTATTAAATAAAGATAGAGATTCAATTTACCCTAGCGTATTTCTGAATATTGGAGGTGTTTCAAATATTACCTATATAAAAAATAAGTATGATATTCCATATAGTTTTGATATCGGTATAGGAAATGGACCTATAGATTCAACTGTGGCAGAGTATTTTAATATTCCGTTTGATAAAGATGGAATAATAGGTCTAAAAGGCAAAGCTAATATTGATATAATTAATAATATACTCAGTCATACTTGGTTTAATCACCCCCCCCCTAAATCGCTAGATAAATATCATTTTGATTGTATTTTAAAATCATCATTAAAAAATTTAAGTACTATAGATAAAGTGGCCACTTTATCTAAGTTAATAAGTATGCAATTAAAAAAAAGTTTAAGTTTTTTTTCAAAATATCCAGAGCGTTTGTATATATCTGGTGGTGGTTCAAAAAATCTATGTATATTAAAATATATTAAGGAAGATTTTAATAATATATTAATGCCTTTAAAAAAAGATTGGAATCCAGATGCTATAGAAGCGCAAGCTTTTGCTTATTTAGCATCAAAAAGTTTAAAAGGTTTGCCCTATACTTGGGACAGAATAACAGGTATACAAGGTGAATCTTCAGGAGGAATATTAGATTTCCCAGATTAATTTAAATTTTTGCTGATATATTTTTCTATTTTATTTTGAATATCATCTAAGCTTTTAGCAAAAAAATGGTCGGCTCCATTAATTTTTTTATAATCAACTTTTAAATTTTTTTGTTTATTTAATTTTTCTACAAGTTCTGTGACACACTCTTCTTCCACAATTTTATCTTCTGTTCCCTGAATTATAAGACCATTTGCAGGACATGGAGCTAAAAAAGAAAAATCATATAAGCTTGCTGGTGGACTTATTGCAACAAATCCTGATATTTCTGGCCTTCTCATTAATAATTGTAGTGCCAACCAAGCACCAAAAGAAAAACCAGCAATCCATGTTGTTCTAGCTGTAGGGTTTTCTGCTTGTAACCAATCTAAAGCAGCTGCAGCATCTGTTAATTCGCCCACTCCATTATCATAGGAGCCCTGACTTTTTCCAACTCCTCTAAAATTAAATCTAAGTGTAGAAAAATTAGAATTTTTAAAAGCTTGGTATGTTCTGTATACTAGCTTATTATTCATAGTGCCACCTTGTCTTGGATGTGGATGTAAAACTACACAAAGTGGAGAATTATCTAGATTTCCCTTTTGATATCTAGCTTCTAATCTTCCTTCTGGTCCAGGTATATTTATTTCAGGCATTTTAATTCCATATTGATGCTAATAAAAATATTATATACCATAAAGTATATAAGCTTGTTTAAAGTTAATATAAATAGTATTTAATTATACTTTAATAAAGTAATATTTAAATAAAAATTTTTATGTCAAAAATAAAGGTATATTTTATAAATTATATAAGGAATTAAATTGTTTTATTCTATTAAAGACCTAATTGCATCTATAAAAAAGAGAGATCCTGCTGCACGCTCTGTATTAGAAATTATATTATGTTATCCTGGATTACATGCTTTATTTTTCCATAGAATATCAAATTTATTATGGAGGTGTCATCTATACTTAATAGCAAGGTTTGTATCACATTTAGGTAGGATATTAACTGCAATAGAAATTCACCCAGCAGCAAAAATTGGTAAAAGATTTTTTATAGATCATGGGACTGGAGTTGTAATAGGCGAAACAGCTGAAATAGGCAATGATGTGCATATATACCACCAAGTAACTTTAGGTGCTATTACTTCGGAGAAAGTAAAAAGACATCCAACTGTCGGTAATGGAGTTATTATAGGCTCTGGAGCTAAACTTTTAGGTCCAATAATAATTGGAGATAATGCAAAAATTGGAGCTAATGCCGTTGTAGTAAATGATGTTGCTGCTGGAGCTTCAATGATAGGAATACCTGCAAAAGAGTTTATAAATAAAATTCACAATTAAATTAATATGTTAAGAGATTGAATTATGAGTTTATATCTAGATTATAATGCTTCTGCCCCTATTATTAGCGATGTTATTGAAATTATGAATAACTCTATAGATATTATAGGAAATCCTTCCTCAATACATTCTTCGGGAAGAAAAGCTAAAAAAGCTATAGAAGATTCTAGAGAAATAATTGCTGAAACTATAGATACAAATCCTAAAAACATTATTTTCACATCTGGTGCTACTGAGGCTAATACTTTAGCGTTAAACTGTTCAAAAGAAATGACAACATTCATCTCATCCATAGAACATGATTCAGTGTTAAAGCAAAAAACAAATGCTAACATAATTCCTGTTACTTCAGAGGGAATAGTAAATTTAGAATTTTTAGAAAATAATTTAAAAAACATATCTTCTGAAAATTTATTTGTATCGATTATGGCAGTTAATAATGAAACTGGAATAATTCAACCTTTAGAAGAAATTTCTAGAATATGTAAAAAATATAATGCTATTTTTCATGTTGATGCTGTGCAAGCTATTGGAAGAATAAGTATATCAATGAATAACTTTAATATAGATTTACTTACAGTTTCTTCTCATAAAATCGGAGGCCCTAAAGGGATAGGATGTTTGGCAGTAAGTGATAAGGTATATACTTCATTATCACCTATAATTATGGGTGGAGGGCAAGAAAGAGGTTTTAGAGGGGGAACAGAAGCAGTAAGTCAAATCATTGGATTTGGTGCTGCAGCTAAATACTCCCAAAGGTTAAAATTATGTAATACACTTAATTCTAGAGATTTAATAGAAGAAGCAGTAGTATCGATGATTCCTAATTCAATAATTATAGGTAAAAATAGTCCAAGAGTTGCAAATACATCTTTAATAGCTTTCAAAGATATTTCAGCAGAAAGTTTAGTTATAGCTTTAGATATAGAAGGTTATGAAGTAAGCTCAGGATCAGCATGCTCTTCTGGCAAGGTAAGTGAAAGCCATGTATTAAGGGCAATGAGTTTAGATGAAAGTTTAATTAAAGGTGCAATTAGAGTTAGTTTAACCAGAAGTTTAAATAATAATGAAATATTATCTTTTTGCACTATTTTAAAAAGAATAGTTAATCAAATATCAAAAAAGAAGAAATTTATAAAATGAAGCCTATTTATTTAGATTATCAATCCACTACACCGACAGACGAAAATGTGCTAAAAAAAATGATACCTTATTTTTCTGAAGTTTATGGTAATCCTCATTCTGCTAATCATCAATATGGAATTGATGCATATGAGGCTACAGAAAATAGTAGAAAAAAAATAGCTAAAGCGATTGGAGCACAATCTGAAGAAATAATTTTTACTTCTGGTGCAACTGAGTCAAATAATTTAGCAATAAAAGGCTCATTTCTATATAGAATGGAAAAGCATAATAGAAAAAAAATAATTATTGCCGCTACAGAGCATAAATGTGTTATTGAGGCAGCTAATTCCCTAACTTCTCTAGGTGCAATAATAAGTATTATAGATGTAAATAACAGGGGAGAAATTAATTTAGAGCAATTAAATAATGAAATAAGTGATGAAGTAGCAATAGTTTCAATTATGTTAGCAAATAACGAGATAGGTACTATACAACCTATTAAAGAAATTTCTAATATTTGTAAGAAGTTTAATGTATGGTTGCACTCTGATGCAGCACAGGCATTAGGAAATTTAGAAGTTAAAGTTAATGATTTAGGTGTAGATTTACTCAGTATATCTAGTCATAAACTTTATGGCCCTAAAGGGATAGGTTGCTTATTTGTGAGAAGAAGACCTAGAATAAGGTTGCTTCCACTAATAGATGGCGGAGGACAAGAAAGACTGATGAGGTCAGGAACATTGCCAACTCCTCTTATTGTAGGATTTAGTGAGGCAATGTATAATGCAGATCAAAACTTAAAAAGAAATATAAAAAAATTAAAATCTTTAAGAGATAGATTGCATAATCACTTTATTGAGTTTGATAAGAAAATAATATTGAATGGTACAGAGTTAAATAAAAATCGCTTACCTAATAACTTAAACTATATTATAGATGGAGTTAATGCAGTTGAACTAACAGAATCTCTTTGTAAGTATGTAGCATTTTCAACAGGTTCTGCTTGCTCAACAGGTAATATTGAACCTTCTTATGTTCTCACTTCTATAGGTTTAAATAATGAAGAAGCATTATCTTCTTTCCGAATTTCAGTTGGTTTAAATTCTACTAATGAAGATATTGATAAGGCTGCAAAAATTATATGTAATAAGATTAATTTTTTAAGAAGTTAAAAAGGGTTTACTATTGCCAAATATAATTTTTAAACAAAATGATCAAGAAATATTAGTTAACGAAAAAAGTAATAAGTTAACTATACTAGAAATTGCTCAAAATAATGGAATAGATATTGAAGGTGCGTGTGAGGGATCACTTGCTTGCTCAACTTGTCATATTATTGTAGATAAAGAATGGTATAACAAATTAGAAGAGCCTAGTTGGGATGAAGAAGATATGTTAGATTTAACGACAGGCTTAACAGTAACGTCAAGATTAGGTTGTCAAATAGTATTATCAGAAGCATTAGATGGCTTAATAGTTTCTATTCCTTCTAATAATAATGATATTCGTTTAAATAAAAATAAATATTAATAGAGGGAATATGAAAAAAATACACACACCAAATATGGAAAAATTATCAAATTTACCTGATTTTCCATATGAAGCAAAGTATGAAAAAGATATTGGAGGTTTTGAAGAGTATAAAGATATGAGGATGGCATATATTGATGCTGGGAATCCAGATTCAGAAATAACTTTTTTAATGTTACACGGTTCTCCCACTTGGTCATATATGTGGAGACATTTTATTAAGGAAATAGAAAAATTAAATTATAGAGCAGTAGCTTTTGATATGCCTGGCTTTGGAAGGTCTGATAAACCTGATGATGAGTCTGCTTATACATTTGATTCTATGCGAGAATCAATAATTTGTATGATAAAGAGGTTGGAACTAAAAAATATAGTTTTAGTAGTTCATGAGTGGGGAGGTTTCTTAGGACTTACTATTCCTATGGACATGCCTGAATTGTTTGATGGTATCATAATACATAATACTACATTAGCAACGGGCAATAACTTAATGTCTGATAGTTATAAAGATTGGAGACAATACATCAAAGATAATCCAGATTTAAATGTAAGAGCTGTAATGGCTAGAACTAATAAAATACTAAGTTTAAAAGAATGTAATAACTATCATGCACCATTTGAGGATTATGATAGTAAGGTTGCGTTAAGAACTATGCCAAAAATATTTCCTAATGATCAAAAAAAAGTAGGAGCAGAAATTTCACAAAGAGCTCAGGATTGGTTTAGTAATGATTTTGATGGTTTAGCTTTGTCTATTTCAGGTATGAGAGATCCATTATTTCCCCAAGATGCATTAAACAGGTTTTTTGACTCAATTAAGGGCATACATAAACTTCCTGGTGTAGATAACGCAGGACATTTTTTGCCAGAATGGGCAATGGAATATGGTGAACAATTAATAAAAAAATATATATTCTTGAGAGAAAAATTTCTCTTAGAAAAAGAAAATTCAGATAATAGTATTGAAGAAGATAATATAAATAATGTCTAGAAATAAAGAAATAAGAAAAGTAGCAGTAGCTATGTCCGGTGGGGTTGATAGTTCCGTAGCAGCAGCAATGATGGTGGAGAAAGGTTATGAAGTTATAGGGTTAACAATGCAATTATATGATAATGGAAAAGTTACAGCTTCTGGAAGTAAAACATGTTGCGCGGGACAAGATATTTATGATGCAAAGAGAGTTTCAGATAAATTAGGAATTAAACATTACACCTTAGATTATGAAAAACGTTTTTTAGATAATGTAATTAAAGATTTTGCAGATAGTTATGCCAGTGGTTTCACGCCAATTCCATGTATAAGGTGTAATCAAAAAATGAAATTTAGAGATTTATTAGATACTTCATTAGATTTGGGGGCTGATTTTTTAGTTACAGGTCATTATGCAAGTATTAAAGGTAGTAATGATGATATTGCACTATATAGAGCAAAAGATATATCAAGAGATCAAAGCTATTTCTTATTTGCAACTCCTAAAGAAATTCTTCAGAAGATTTCTTTTCCATTAGGAGAAATTTCAAAACAAGAGACTAGAAATTACGCAAAAAAGATGAATCTTTCTGTCTCTGATAAGCCTGAGTCACAAGATATATGCTTTGTTCAATCTACTGCAAAAAAAGGTTATAGAGAAATAGTCCAAAAATTACGACCAGATGTAAAGAAATCTGGCCACATTATTCATGTAGATGGAACAGTAATGGGTAAGCATGAAGGAATAGACGGCTTTACGGTAGGTCAAAGGAGAGGGTTAGGAGTAATATCAAATGATGGCACTCCACTATATGTTACAAAAATAGACCCTAAAGAAAATAATATATATGTTGGTACAGAAGCTGATATGGAAATAAAAACATTTAATATTTCAGAAATAACTTGGTTTAACAAAAGTAAAAAATTATCCTTTTTAAAGGATATTGATGTGCAATTAAGCTCTGAACATATAACTCAGAAGGCGGATGTAAATTTGATAGATGCTGAAGAAGCAACAATATCTCTTAAAGAGCCTAATTATAGAGTTGCTCCAGGTCAGGCGTGTGTTGCCTATGATAATAATAAAGTCTTAGGTGGTGGTTGGATATCTGGAAATTTATCTTGATAATATTATTCTCTTAATAATGCAAAATATAAATAATAAATCAGTACTAAATGGTATAGGTCTAATGATTATTGCTACTGTTTTATTTTCAGTCATGCATGCATCAATAAAGCATATGTCTTCAAATATGCATCCTTTTGAAATTGCTTTTTTTAGAAATTTATTTGGTTTGTTAGTTATTGCTCCATGGTTTATTAAATATGGCCTAGAGCCCTTGAAAACAAAGAAAATTAAATTACATTTAGCTCGTTCATTTTTTAATGTTATTGCTATGTTATCTTTTTTTTATGCATTAAGTATAGCGCCATTAGCAGATGTAGCATCATTAGCATTCACTGCACCCTTATTTGCAAGTATTTTAGCAGTTTTTTTTCTAAAAGAAATTATTGGTATAAAAAGAATAATAGCAATTATATTAGGTTTCATAGGTGCTATAATTGTAATAGACCCAGTTTACTCATCAATTAATAATGGCCACATATTAACTTTATTATCTGCTTCAGTATGGTCTATTTCATTAATTATAATTAAAATATTGGGTAGAACTGAAAGTAGTGTAACTATTACATCTTATATGGTTATTATAATGATTCCATTATCTGGTTTTGCCGCTTATTTTTATTGGGAAACTCCTACAATTCATGATTTAATTTTTTTAGCTATTATAGGGATTTCTGGAACTGCAGCTCAAATGTTATTAGCTCAAGCATTAAGGCAAGGTGACACTAGTATAATTATGCCTTTTGATTTTCTTAAATTAATATGGGCTGTAGGTATAGGATATTTATTCTTTTTTGAAGTTCCTTCTTTAAATACTTGGCTAGGAAGTATAATAATATTTTTAAGTACAATATATATAGCTAATAGAGAAAGAGTTTTATCTAAGAATAAAAATATAAAAAAGATAGCTCAACCAGTAGACCAATAGAAAAGTAAATAGTTCTTTATTTTTTTAATATCATACTATAAAAGTATTAAGTTATTAATGGCGAAGTAGCTCAGTTGGTTAGAGCAGCGGAATCATAATCCGAAGGTCGTAGGTTCAAATCCTACCTTCGCTACCAATAAAACCCTTATTCACTAACGATTACTAAAAATAAATTACTAAAAAACCTTCCTAAAATTACTTAGACACAGTTAGACACAATTTTAAGTTTAAATTTACCTTTTTTTAGACTAATTTTTTCACTACATTAATAATATGAAATACTTACTTATAATATCCTGTCTTTTAATTACTTCAGTTGGCTGGAGTAAAGATATCACTTCTGATGATTTGATAAAAAAAGAAGGGTTATATTATGAGAAGTTTACAGATGTTCCCTTTACTGGAAGTATCTCTGGGCAACAAAAGGGAAAAATAATTAAAGGAGAGCGAGTGGGTGTATGGCTATGGTATTATGAGAATAGTCAGTTACAATATAAATGGAATTACAAATACGGTAAAGAAGAAGGCAAATGGGAAATGTATTATGAGAGCGGTGAGTTATGGAAGAAAGGTAATTATAAAGACGGTAAAAAAGACGGTGAACAGTTAAGTTATTGGGAGAATGGTCAGTTGGGAATAAAAGGTAATTATAAAGACGGTAAAAAAGATGGAGAACAGTTACATTATAATGAAAATGGTCAGTTAATATCAAAATGGAATTATAAAAATGGTAAAAAGGAAGATGAAAATATTCATTACTGGGAGAATGGTCAGTTATGGGTGAAAGAAAATTATAAAGACGGTAGAAAAGAAGGTAAAACTGTAGTGTATAATGAGAATGGTCAGTTTGAAAAAACTAAAATATACAAAGGTGGTAAGTTAATTGAAATTATACAACCCTAAAAATACCCCACTAAAAACCGACGAAGCTCTATTAACATTTATAGTAAACCACATATACTATTTTTATAATTGATAATAGTAAAATAAAAGTTTGTAAAAATTATGAAAGATAAATTAACTGAAAAGATTGGTGTCTTATTGAGAAGAGAGGTTGAAGTTCGCCTGCTTATTCCTTTTTTACAGGACCTCTATGAAGAGTATGGAAAAGAAAAAATTTTAAATACTCTTGAAAGGTCTATTGAAAATATAGCAAAACAACAAGGTAAAGATCTATCAGATGAATATGGCAATACTAGTACTGCTTTTTTAGATACCTTAAAGTTTTGGAAAAAAAATGGTGCGTTAGAAATAGAAATTTTAGAAAAAACAGATAGTAAATTAAATTTTAATGTTACACGTTGTAAATATGCTGAAATGTATAATGCATTAGGAGTTAATGATTTAGGAGCTATTTTGTCTTGTAATAGAGATGCTGCTCTAATTAAAGGCTTTAATAAAAATGCTTCATTAGATAGAAAAGATACTATAATGAGTGGAAATAATTGTTGTACTTTTAGATATAAATTTAAATAAGTAAGAGATTACTATTAAAAATTTTTGATATTATACTTAAAAAATATTTACTTTAATAGACATGGACAAATTTCAAATTGTGATATTATTTATAATAACTTAAGAAAATTTATTATTTTTATAACATTTATATTTAGAATATATAGAATTAATGATTAACACAGATAAAAAATTTAATCCTAAAGTAGAAAAATTTAGTGAATATCTTAAAAATTATAGTGGAGAGTTCTGGCTTGAAGCCACTAATCATAGGTTCACTAATGAACTTAAAAATGATACGTTAAAAGATCATATTTATAAAAAATATATAGTTCAAGATTATATTTTTATTGAATCTTTAGTGACATTAATTGGTAAAGCCATTGCCTTAGCCACTAATTTGAATTCTAAAGTAAAATGGTCTGCCTTTGTATATGCAATTACAAGTGATGAAAATAATTATTTTATAAGGTCATTTGAAGCATTAAATATTACTAAAGAGGAAAGAGAAAAGACAAAATTATTACCTCCAATTAATGATTTTTCAAAGCTGATGCATGATGTTGCTAATAATGGAAGTTATAAAGAAATATTAGCAGTTATACTTGCCGCAGAATGGATTTATTGTACTTGGGCATCTAATGTGAAAAAACCTTATCCAGAAAGATTTTATCTTAGTGAATGGATAACTTTACACAATAATAGTTCTTTTAAGGACACTGTAATTTGGATAAAAGGTGAGTTAGATTCTATATCTCATCAATTAACTTTATCTGAGCAACATAAAGTTGCTATTTTATTTAAAAATATAGTAAAGCTTGAAGTCTCATTCTTTGATGCTTGCTATAAATAATTTTATTGGTGTAGTAAATGTTTTTTATGTATAGTATTTTTTTTAGTTATTATCTAGAAGGGAAAATTGCATGAAAACTCGTATAACGGAAATGTTTGGAATTGATCACCCTATTATTCAAGGTGGAATGCATTATGTAGGTTTTGCTGAATTAGCAGCTGCTGTATCCAATGCAGGTGGTTTAGGTATTATTACTGCACTAACTCAAAAAACACCTGAGTTACTAGCAAAAGAAATTGCTCGCTGTAAAGAAATGACAGATAAGCCAATTGGAGTAAATTTAACCTTTTTACCCGTTGTAGAGGCACCAGATTATCCCGGATATATTGATGCAATTATTGATGGTGGCATAAAAGCAGTTGAGACAGCGGGAAATAACCCGGCTAAGTGGCTTCCTATACTCAAGGAGAATGGAATTAAAGTTATCCATAAATGTACAACGGTACGACATTCTTTAAAAGCAGAATCTATTGGTTGTGATGCAGTATCAGTAGATGGTTTTGAATGTGGAGGTCATCCTGGAGAAGATGATATTCCTAATATGATTTTATTACCAAGGGCTGCTGAAGAATTAAAAATTCCTTTTGTAGCTTCAGGTGGTATGTCAGATGCTCGTTCTTTAGTTGCTTCTCTAGCTATGGGAGCAGAAGGAATGAACATGGGTACGAGATTTATAGCTACAAAAGATGCCCCTGTTCATGATAATGTAAAATTAGCTATTTTAAATGCAAGCGAGTTAGATACTAGACTGGTAATGCGTCCTTTAAGAAATACTGAAAGAGTTTTGAATAATAAAGGTGTAGAAAAGATCTTAGAAAAAGAAGAAAAGTTAGGTGCTCATCTTAAATTCGAGGATATAATTAAAGAAGTTTCTGGGGTTTATCCAAAAGTTATGTTGGATGGAGATATGGATGCTGGTGCGTGGTCTTGTGGAATGGTTGCTGGTCTAATTCATGATATTCCCACTGTTAAAGAGTTGGTAGATAGAATTATGGATGAGGCTGAGGATTTAATTAAGGAAAGACTAGAAGGCTTACTCAGAGCCTAGCCAAAGGAATTATGATATGGAAAGGGCTATTTTTGCAGGAGGATGTTTCTGGTGTACTGAAGCATACTTTCTAATGTTAGAAGGGGTAGTGGAAGTAAATCCTGGGTATATTGGAGGGCATATAGATCATCCTACATACGAAATGATATGTACTGGAAATACTGGTCATGTTGAAGCAATAGAAATAACTTATGACCATAAAAAAATATCATATATAAATTTGTTAGAAATATTTTTTGATACTCATGATCCTACACAAGTTGATGGGCAAGGTAATGATATAGGTTCTCAATATATGTCTGCTATTTATTATACGAATGATATGCAAAAAAAAGAAGCTGCAAATTATATTGAAAAAATATTTATTAACTACTCAGACCCTGTAATAACAAAACTGTATTCAGAAAAAACATTTTTTAAAGCTGAGGACTATCACAAAAATTACTTTAATGATAATAGACAGCAACCTTACTGCCAAATTGTAATTGAGCCTAAATATTTAAAATTTAAAGCTAAATATAGTTCATTATTAAAAAAATAGTCTTATAAATCAATTTTATATTTTTCTAAAATATCTTCTTTAAAGTCTATACCTGTTCCTGGAACATCAGGTATAATTACATTACCATTATTTAATTTATATGGATCTGCTATCATTGGTTCTGCCCAATCGGTCCATTCACATAGATGTGCTGTTGGAGTAACACGCATTAGCTGAGCAGATACCTCAGGAAATAAGTGTGATGACATTTTTATTCTATATGCTGCTGCAATTGAAGCAGTTTGCATCCATCCACTTATTCCACATATTCTCATTAAATCTGGCATAATAAAGTCACATATTTTTTTATCCATTGCTTGAAATGCATCATCCGGACCGTGAAAGTTTTCGCCAAGTATAATTGGAGTTTTCATTCTGTTTCTTAATACTTTGTAACCATCATAATTATAATAATCTATAGGCTCTTCAAACCAATAAAGCCCTTTATCGTCTAGTGCATTTAAAAAATGAATTGCATCTGGCAAATTATAACCTTGATTAAAATCACAAAGTAAAATATTTTCTTTGCCTAGAGCTTTTTTTACACTTTCTATAGCATATAAGTCTTCATCAATATTAGTTCTTCCTAATCTAATCTTCAGTATGTCAAATCCACCTCTTTCCATAAGCCTTTGAGCTTCTTCATAGGATTCATCCTTATTGTTATCTAGCCATAATCCACATGAGTTATAAGCCTTTACAGGTTCGACAGAACCTCCTAAATGAACACATAATGGCTCTCATTAGCTATCTTGGAACTAGCATCCCATAATGATATATCTAGAGCAGCTAATGCATAATTAGCAATTCCAGATCTTCCCATTAAAGTAGTTGAATTCATAACTTCATTATAAAACTGATATGGAGCAAGTTCTCTACCTTCTATATTCTTATATAGCTCTTTAATAGTCGAGGCTATTACTGGCATATAATTTGCAAGATATGGCCCGATATAACCTTTTCCAATTGTGCCGTCACTGCAAGTTATTTCTGTTATTATTACTGCCCAATTTTCAAATGTTCCAACTTTTCCTACTACTATTCTATTTAAAGGAATATTAGCTGCTTTTAGTGATAAAGATTTTATTGTTGCATACTCATATTTACTTACTTTTCTAATAATTGATCTAATTCATTTATAGCATCTTTAGGATTTACTACTTTAATTGTGTTAATACCTAGTTGTCTAGCGGGTTTTAGATTCATTCCTAGGTCATCTAAAAATACTGTTTCTTGAGGTTTAATATTCATTTCATTTAAAATATATTGATATATTCGGGTTTCTGGTTTTCGCATATTTAATTTATAACTTTCATAAATTCTGTCGAAATATCTCATTACGTAATTAACTGCAATCACTCTTTCTTTAGGAGTAAATATATCTACACCTTTCAGAACATTCGTAAGACAAATTAATTTATATTTTTTAGAATTAGATAATAATTTAATTTTATTAACCATATTTTCTCTCATAGACCCATATAATTGTTGAAGTATTTCTCTGGCATCTATTTTCTCTCCTATTTCTAATGCTTCTTTTTCAAACTCCTCAAGAAATGTATGTATATCTATTTCACCTCTTTCACTTTTAGCCCATGCATTATCATTAGGATTATTCATATTAATATTTGTAATTAGACCTTTATCATATCCATTTTTTTCTTCTAATAACTTAAAGCCTTCAATAGGGCTATTCGTAATTACTCCACCGAAGTCAAATATTATTGTTTTAATCATTATATTAACCTTTTAAATTATTGGTATATTTATTTAGATCTTCTTTTGTATCTATATCTTTTAATACTGATTCATTATTTTGAGCGATTTCTTTTATGTATTTTTTATTTTTTTTAATAATATCTTTTGCGCCTTTGTCGCCTTTAATTGAGAGTATATCTGGAAAAAATTCTCTACTCAGTAAAATAGGATTACCTTTTTTATTATTATAAGTTGGGATAATTATAGACTTATTTTCATCAGGATTATAATTATCAATTAATTGATTTATTAATTTGAAATTTATATCTGGCATGTCTGCTAATATTATAATTGCAGCATCACAATCTTCAGGTAAAGCAGATAACCCTGCTTGCAATGAGGATGATTGCCCTTTTAAATAATCTTTATTAATGGTTGTAGTTAAATTTTTATTAGTTAAATATTTTAGTAAAAGATTACTTTCGTGTCCTAAAACAACTACAGTATTATTAGCTGAAGATTCTAGAGAGCTTTTTACTATTTTTTCTATTAAAGTTTCATTATTAATTTTTACAAGTAATTTATTAATTTCCTTCATTCTTTTTGATTGACCGGCTGCTAAAATTACACTTGTAATATTATAATTTTTATTTTTTTTTTCTAATTTATCTCTTAAATTTAACGTTTTTAGTAGTCCTCCTACTCCCATATTCGCTATATCAAATTTGTTAATATTAGTATCAGATATAACCCTTTCTAAAATCCAATCAAAACCATTTAGGCTTGGAGATCTAGCACATCCTGGTAGACCTATAACATGAGTATTATCAATCTTGCCTAATAATAAGAGATTACCAGGGTCTACAGGCATTCCAAATCTTATGATCTTTCCTTTGGAAAGTTTAATTGCTTCTGGAATTTTATCATTTATGTCTACTATTGCTGAGGACCCTAATACCATAATCACTTCTATTTTATTTTTTAAGTTACTATTAATATTTTTTGATATCTCTTTGCTATCATGTTCACAATAATTAATAGTATCTAAGATACAATTTAAGTTTTTTAACCTTTCTTTTATTCTTTTTTCTGTAATTGTGTTCAATTTAATATTCATTTTATTATAATGAGTTAAAATTAATGCACATTTTTTATGTTGGAATTGATTAATTATAAGTGCATTTTTTAGGAAAAGTTTTTGTATTTTATTTATGAATAGTAACTTAACGGAAAATGATATAATTTTTATAGTTGCTATCATTTCGCCTTTTTTAACTTTACAATTATTTTTTAAAGTTGCGATAGTAATATCATCAGATATTTTATTAAAGGAATTGATTTTTTCTTCATTTATTACTAGAAGACCTGATTTATTTGCTAATATATTAGCTCTTCCTGTGAATGCTTTTTCAACTGCTAAACTATTATTTTTAAATTTTTTGATTATTAAATTTGCTGCTTTATCCTCATGTATATCATTTTTATCTAATTTAGCGCAGACGATAGTTTTGATTTTATTAGTACTAAAATATTTTTTTTCTATATCTGAAATGATAGTACCTTTTTTAAATGTTTTGTTATTTATAGTTATGGTATGTGCTAATATACAATTTAAACTGTCCTTTACTTTAATTTTTCCAAAAAACATATTTAATTATCACCATTATTTTCAAATTTATTTCTTATTGATACTATTTCAGACATTATTGAAATCGCTATTTCTTGAGGTGATTTAGCACCAATATTAAGTCCTATTGGCCCATGTATTTTATTTATTTCTGTATCAGAAAAATGAGCCATTTTTAGACGTTGTATTCTTGCATTATGAGTTTTTTTAGAGCCTAAAGAGCCTATATAGAAGGCATTACTTTTTAGAGCTGCATTTAAGGCAGAATCGTCTAATTTAGGATCATGCGTAAGTGTTACTACAGCCGTTCTATGATCTATTTCTAAATTATTTAGTGCAACTTCTGGCCATTCATTTACAATTTTTATATCAGGAAATCTCTGATTATTTGCGAAGGCAGCTCTTGGGTCTATTATTATTACTTCGTAACCAGAAATGGTTGCTATTTCAGCAAGTGGCTGAGCAATATGTACAGCCCCCACTATTATTAACCTAAGTGGAGCTAAGGAAATATTTATAAACCATTTTTTTGATTCAATTTCTATAACTTCAGATTTCCCCTGAATAATATTATTTTTAGCGGTAAATAGGATTTTATTATTTATTTCGGAATCACTATCGTTTTTTACTATAATTTGTTCACCACTATTAATTTCTGTAGCTACTACAATAGTATTTCTATTCTGTTTTTCTGAAAGAATTTGGCTTAATGTTTTGTCTTTCAATCATTATCCCCAATTCTTTCAACAAAAACTTCAACTTTACCTCCGCAAGTAAGCCCAGCCTCCCATGCCTCAGAATTACTAACTCCATATTTAAGTAGTTTTGGTTTTCCTGTTTTCATAATTTCTTGTGCAGCAGTTATTACAGAACTTTCTATACATCCACCAGAAACAGATCCTTGAATATCTAAATCTTCGCTTATAGCCATCTGACTTCCTACTGGCCTAGGGCTTGAACCCCATGTTGATACTACAGTTGCTAAAGCTACGGATTTATTATTCTTTCTCCATAGTTCTGCTTTTATTAAAATATCATCGAATTTACTCATAATTTACTTTCTAATATAATTTTTTAATTATTTTTTAATATTTGTTGAGTTAAAACATCTATTAAATTAGCTCTATATTCGGCTGAAGCATGTATATCTTCATTGAGATCATCTTTAGAAACTGTATTTTTCGGTATGTCGCTTGAAAAATTTTCAGATAAAAATTCACTCAAACCTTTTGCTATAAATGGTGTATGTGATGCACCAGAAACTGCGACTGTAACATCATTATTATATTTTGCTATAGCTACTCCTACTATGGCATATCTACTAGCAGGATTTGGAAATTTTTTATAATCAAATAAATCAGGTATTTTTATATCAATAGAAGTTATTATTTCATCGTCTGCAAGAAGTGTTTCGAACATTCCAGTAAAAAAGTCTATATTTTTTATTGATCTAATATTTGTATTAATATTAGAATTTAATGCTAAAATAGCTGCTGGCCAATCTGCTGCTGGGTCTGAGTTTGCAATTGATCCTCCAATAGTTCCCATTTTTCTCACTGCTGGGTCTCCAATGCCATTAGCTAATTTTGCAAGATTCTTTATTTTACTATTTATATCTTCATTAATAGATAAGCTATGATGTGAGTATAGAGCACCAATTTTAATACTTTCGCCATCAATAATCACTTCTGATAAATTTTTTATATTTCTTATATCAATAAGATCACTAGGAGCTATCAATCTTTGTTTCATTGATGCTAATAGAGTCATACCGCCTGCTAAAAATTTAGGGTCATCACTATTATTATATATATTAATAGCCTCATCTAATGAACTGGGAGAATGAAAATTAAAATTATACATTGTTTATCCTTTCTCTCTCATATCTTTTGCACCTTCTTCTATTGATTTGACTATATTTTGATACCCAGTACATCTACACATGTTTCCTTCTAAATATTTTCTTATTTCATCTTCTGTAGGATCATTATTTTCATTAAAAAGAGAAATTGCTGAAATAATCATTCCAGGAGTGCAAAAACCACATTGTAAACCATGATTATTTCTGAAAGAATTTTGCATAGGATGCAATTTATCCTTATCCTGTAAACCTTCAATTGTAGTAATTTCTTGATTATTTAATTGCGCAACTAAAATAGAACATGATTTTATTGCTGAATTATTATGTAGAACCATACATGCACCACACTGACTGGTATCACAGCCGCTATGTGTGCCAGTTAGACCGAGATCATCTCTTAAAAAATCTATCAATAAAGTGTTTGGTTTAATATTTCTTTCATAATTATTATTATTTATTTTAATTTGAACAGAAATTTCATTCATAGTTTACCTCCATATTACGCTAATTATAATATCAGATAAATAAAATATATGAATACATTTATTTCTTTAAGTAAAAACAGCTAAAATTATCCCAATTATTAATATTAAGGATGTAATCCAAAGCCAATACGGAATACTAGGCTTTTTTCTATCAATTTCATCAATAACAGTCTCATTATATATTTTATTATTATCTGTAATAATTATATTATCATTGAAAGTTTTAAAAAAATCGTCAGCAGTATTTTTAATAACACCTCCAATTAATCTAGACCCAACTTGGGCTAGTTTTCCTCCTACTTGAGCGTTGCCAGAATAAACTAAATTAGTCTTATTCTTATCAATATCTTCAGAAAGTACAATTTTTATATTTCCCTTAGCAAATCCTGCTGCTCCTCCTTTACCCTGGCCTGATATTATATAGCTATCTGGTGGATTAATATCTGTTAAAGATACACTACCACTAAAAATAGCCGATACTGGTCCAATTTTAGCTTTTACTTTTGCTATAAATTCTGTATCAGAAACCTTATCAAGAGTTTCACAACCTTTAATGGCTTTTTTTAGAGTATCTGGGTTATTTAATTCTTTCCAAACTTTTTCTTTAGGTGCAGGAATCAGGTATTTACCCTTAAGTTCCATAATTAAACTTTCTTTTAATTAGTTCCGTTAGCTTTTAGATAGGCAATTAAATTCGCTCTATCAGCTTCTTTTTTTAATCCAGGAAATATCATTTTTGTTTTGCGAACTAAGTCTTTAGGTTTTTTTAACCATGCATCTAAATTTTCTTCATTCCAATTGCCAGCCTCTTCAGCGTAGGCAACTAGAGCTTTTGAATATTTATATCCCTCAACTGCAGCTATTGGAGCTCCAACAATATTCCATAAGTTTGGACCTAATTTATTTTTTCCACCTTCATCTATGCCATGGCATGCTTTACATTTATTAAAAACTTTTTTTCCTTTTTCTGCATCACCAGCATAAGCTGAATTAATGAATGTAATTAAAAATAAAATTGAAATAGATTTGATGAATAGTTTAAGCATTTATTACCTCCTGAAAATATATTATTTTAACATAATGTAACTATATTGAAATCAAATTCAATATAAATATGTTTTTATTTACACTCTTCAATACATTCTTTAAGAGGTAAATTTTTATTCTTCCAACCAGTAGTATTTCCGTCACCTAACATACCTTCTGAAATATTTAAAATATTGGTAAACCCTTGATCCTTAAGCATTGCAACTGTTGCTGATGATCTTCTACCGGAGCGACAAATTATCGCTGCTTTAATATTTTTATCTTCTCCTAAAGTAGTCAATAATTCTGAAATAAATTCATTTCTTATAGTTCCTTTTGGCGAAAGCATTTGTATAAGTTTGGATTCAGGAATTATTCCTGTTTCCTTCCATTCTTCTACATTTCGAACATCTATAATTACAAGGCCATTATTTAATTCTTTAGCGGCATCAATAGCGGATATTTCATTAGCAATAGAGTTAATTGAAAATAATATTATGAATAAGCTTAAAAATATTTTTATCATGTCTAATCCAGAAGTTTAGTTGGTAACCATAAAACTAATTCTGGGAATAATATTATAGTAATTAATCCCACTAATTGTAAAAGAACAAAAGGAATAATTCCTTTGTAGACCATTTGAATTTTAATACTTTTTGGGGCAACTCCTTTTAAATAAAATAATGCAAACCCAAAGGGGGGAGTTAAAAAAGAAGTTTGTAAATTCACTGCAATTAAAACAGCTACCCAAGGAATAACCATTGTTGGATCTAAATGTGTTCCAAAATCAAGTGTGGCAAGAATTGGCGCAAATAGAGGAAGTACAATTAATGTAATTTCTACCCAATCAAAGAAAAAACCTAAAAGGAATACCATACCCATCATAAAGAATAATATACCCCAAGAACCCAAACCTAAACTGTCCACAAAATGATGAATCAAATCATCACCACCTAATGATCTAAATACATATGAAAATGCTGTAGCTCCTATAAATAAGCCAAATATCATTGCGCATGTTAAAGCAGATCTTTCTGTAACACTTTTTATTACTGTCTTAGTTAAGCGTTTATTAAACAAAGCTAATATTATAGAGCCTAAAGCACCTACAGCAGCTGCTTCAGTAGGAGTAGCTATACCTGCAAAAATTGAACCTAAAACACATAGTATAAGAAATATAGGAGGTAAAAAGGATCTAAAAATCATAATCCAAAGTTCAGCTTTTGTTTTTGGTCCTAAATCATCTGAAAGTGGAGGGGCTAATTTAGGATTAAATTTCGTTCTTAAATAAATATAAATTGTATAAATAAATGCTAAAAGTAAGCCTGGAATTACAGCAGCTAAAAATAATGTACCAACAGAAATAGAAAGAAGATCAGCCATAATAACTAACATAATTGAAGGAGGAATTAGTATACCGAGAGTACCTGAAGCTGCTATTGTACCAGTCGCTAATGATGGATCATATTTTCTATCTAGCATAACTGGTAGTGCTAATAACGTCATCATTACAACAGAAGCTCCAATAATTCCTGTAGTTGCTGCCATAATTGTACCCATAATTGTAACTGACAGAGCTAGGCCTCCAGGAACCTTCCTTAAAAGAACTTGTAGACAATATAACAAGTCATTAGCTACACCACTTCTTTCGAGCATAGTTCCCATAAATATAAACATTGGAACAGCAACAAGAATTAGATTTTCACAAACTCCTCCCCATATTCTAGAAATAATATTAAAAAACTCTATAAAGCTAAATACGTCAAATGCCATTCCTAAAAAGCCAAAACCTAGTCCAACTCCACCTAATACAAATGCGACAGGAAAACCACTAAATAATAGAAGAGCCAAAGTAGCAAACATTATGACAGGAAGTAATGTTACAAAGTCCATATGCATTATTTATTCTCCTCCACATTTACTTCTTTAACTAATATCTCAGCTGCACTTGCTAATTCAGGAGACATAGATTGCGAAGCTTCAGTAATTAAATCATTATTCTGATTTAAACCTATCAAATACGCTAAATTTCTTAATAGTACACTTATTCCAGCCAGCCATAAAAATGCCATTCCCATTGGAACAAATGACTTAATAATCCATCTATGTGATAAACCGGTTAGTGCAGAAGAAACTTCATTCATTGCGAATGAACGACTAACAAAATCAAGTCCGAACCATACTATTAAAGCTGTATATGGTAGAATAAAAAATAGAATACCAATAACTTCTAAAATAGATTTTAATTTTGTAGAAAATCCCTCTCTAATAACTTCAATTCTAACATGCGAATTTTTTACATATGCATAGCCAAGAGCTAGTAAAAATAATGCTGCATGTAAATGCCATTCCATTTCTTGAAGCTTTGTTGACCCTAATACGAAAAAACGTCTAGATATAATATCAAATATAATAATTCCAATTAAAGGTAATGATAACCATGCACCTATTTTGCCAACAAACTCTAGTATTTTTTCTAGTTTAAAGCTTATCTTTAACAAGGTTTTTGATAACCCAGCATCCAAACTTTCGTATGATATATTCATTTTTTTCCCCTGATCACTCTTTTTTACAGATGTAATAAATAACCTAAATTATTTAATTAAAAAAAACTATTAAACAGTTCTATCGAAGATATCAAAAGTTTGAAAGTTTTTTCTTAAAATGTTTTTAGAATCAACTTGCAGCCATTTATCAATTACTGTTGCATAGACACTTCTAAAGTCAGTAGTATAATTTAAATTATCTCCTTCATCTAAGCCGTTTACCAAGTCTGGAATTTCTCCATAATGTCCTCCTTTTACGGAAGACCCAATAATAAACATGGGGCCTGCAGAACCATGGTCGGTTCCTAAGCTAGTATTTTCAGGTACTCTTCTTCCAAACTCAGTCATTACTAATAAAATTACATCATTTGCTCTTCCCATTCTTTCTATATCACTTATAAAACCTCTTATGGCATCAGATGCATAAGTAAGAAGTCTTGTATGTAAATTATTTTGATGAACATGAGTATCAAAAGCATTATCTCTAAAGGCTGTATAATAAAGTTTAGTAGGCAGATCAGCCTCTATAAGCGCTGCAATTTTATCTAAATCTACCGGTGCTATACCGTAATCTACTCTTCGTGAATAATTAGACCAAGCTTTACTAATTAGATTAGATGATTCATTAGCGCTATTAGCTATTTCGTTTAAGAATTTTTTAGAGGAATTAATTTTTAAGTTATTATCACTTATTGTTGAATTTAAAATATTTTTCTGTTCATAAAAGCCCTCTCTTTGGTATCTTTCAGGATTATCAAAGACTATTGGGACATGGTATTTTGATTTTACAGCTAAGGATTGAGTTTTATCAACATTAATAATAAAGTTTTTGTATGAAGAAGGTGCCATTTCATCTGCTAATCTTCCTAACCAACCATATTCTTCTCCACTATTAGGGGCTGCGGTATGCATATAAGCCATGGAAGTAAAATGAGAAAAAGAAGGATTATCATAACCGCATCCGTGTATGATTGCCATATTGCCTTCTTTGTATAGCGACTCTAAACCAACTATACCTGGGTTAAAGCCAAAATAATCATCAATTTTAAGAAGTTTATCCTCTTTTATACCTATTTTTGGTCTATGTTTATAATAATTATCATCTCCATATGGCACTATAGTATTTAGGCCATCATTGCCTCCAGAAAGTTCTAATACTACAAGTATTTTACCATTTATTGATTCTTTAGAGATTAAAGTATTTATTGGAGATAACGCACCTATCGTTGCAGCAGATGCAGTTTTTAAAAATGTTCTTCTTTTTATCTCTTTCATATTATTTATCCTAATTGATACTCAGGTTGACTCATGATTAAATGTAAAACTAATCTGAGGGAATCTTCTAAGTAGGTTTCTGCTTGCATTAGATTATTAGTGCCTAAATTATTACTTAAAAAAGAAACTATCATATCACGCTTTATATCATTTATTTTAACTATTAAAAATCTATCTATTAAATAATCTACAGCTTCTTGAGGATTTTTTGCACCACTGTTTAAAACCATGGATGTGAAATTTATATTTATAGTATCTCTAATAATAGGTTTTACTTTTGATACGGCCATTTGCCATCCTTTATAGGAACCATACCTGGTATTAAAATCTTCATCTCTATCAGCCATCATATTTGATTCAGACATCATCATAGAGTTTCCTCCATTACTTGATTTTGTCGCACTAGTTATATCTGCACCTTCTTTAATAGCATTATGCATGACTATTATTTTAGGATCAGGAGAATAAAAGTCTTTATCTATAAAATCTATATCTGGATATAAAAAGCTTCTTGCAAAATTACCTCTTTCCATAAGTAATGCGGGCGTAATCCAACTTTTTCCTCCAGCCCATCCAGCCACCGTGGGGGGCCAAAATAGAGTTTGTCCCATAGCAGTAGTAGATTGATTAAAGTCGGGAATACCAGGAGTGTTTTTTAGGCCTAATTTTCTATAAGTTGATATTACTAATTCTACAGGCGATTTAATATGAGAGCCCATATTTTCTTTACTGTAAAAATCTTTTGATAAAAATATTGCAGATAAAAGTGGTTTTAATTCAAAATTATTTTCCCTAAATATATCTGCATAGGATTCTATAATATCTTCATTTACATTTTCATTTACAAATTCTTTATATATTTTTTTTACAATAAATTTTGAAGCAGCTTTTTGAGATAGTAATATGTCAATTACATCTTCACCTGAGAAATTTCCGGTATTATTAAGTATGGTTTTACTTCCTGTATCGTGTTGATCTTTATTTACTATAAATTCTAAATCATTTGTATTCCAACCAGTAAATGCTCTTGCCGCTTCACGAATATCTTTTTCTTCATAATTACCAACACCTAAAGTAAAAAGCTCCATAATTTCTCTAGCAAAGTTTTCATTAGGTGAGCCTTTGATATTTTGTCCAGCATCTAAAAAATAGAGCATAGCGGGGTCTTTAGCTGTTGCTATAATTAAATTTCTAAAATTACCTGTGGCATGAACTCTAAAGGTTTTATTTTGTAGTAATAATTTTCGATAATCTCTAACTTTTGTTTCATTATTTGCAAAATGATTATGCCAAAATAAAGTCATTTTTTCTTCTAACGGTCTTGGTGAACTCACCATTCTATCCGCCCACCAATAAGCAACTCTTTTAGTCTCTAATCTGCTTGCTCTAAGCCAAAAGAAAAATTTATTAACTATTGGTTGGAGCTTTCTATTACCAGACTCTTTTACTTTTATTCCTAAAGCTTCTCCTGTTTCTCTAGCTAATTTTGTGGTAGCAGGCCTACTAGGTGGAAAATTTATAAGACCGGGGTCATGAATATTAGACTCATCAAACTCAGGCAGGTGGTTAACTGAAATATTTTCATAATATACAAGGTGTTCAATAGCTTGAGATAATCCTAGTTTAAATAAAAAATTAATTTCTTCAGGAGTTCCTCCAAAACCTGCTCTTTCTAATAAATGTTTAGCTTTAACCAAATCCCAATTTTCGTTTTCAATTGGTTTAATATTGCCATACCAATCATCTGTCTCTATAGCCAAAATATTCTTAGAAAAGGATAATAAAAAAAATAGTAAATATAAACTAATTAAACTTATATATATCCATTTAGGTCTCATATTTGCATCCTTATAAATTTGCATTCAAATATATCATAAATATGCATATATTGTATAAATAAATATCAATTTAATATTTATTTATGTAATAAGGTTTTATGTTAAATTATAAAAATCAGTTTTTCTATATAATGTTTGTATTATGCGCTGGTTACACTGTAAGTCAATTTTTGCGAACGTCAATTGGAGTGCTCTCTCCTACATTGATGTACGATTTTAATATAAATCCAAATAATATGGGTCTATTGGGAGGTGTATTTTTTCTCTCTTTTGCAATATTCCAAATACCAGCTGGAATATTAATTGATAAATATGGTCCTAGAAAAGTAATGTCGGCAATCATAATTTTTGCAGTATTAGGCTCTATTATATTTGCCTTATCCAATTCATTCTATGGTCTGTTATTGGGTAGAATTTTTATGGGTTTAGGCTGTTCCATATGTCTTATGGGAGCACTTGTTCTTATAACGAGATGGGCTAATAGTGATCAATTTTCTAAATTAGCTGGGATCATTTTAGCCTTAGGTGGAATTGGGGGGCTCATCGCTACAACTCCATTATCATACTTTTCAGAAATTTATGGATGGAGGTTATCATTTTGGATTGCGGCAATTATTACATTAATAGTTATGATGTTATATTATTTGATACTAAACGATAAAAATGAAGAGTTAGCCTCTGATAAAATAAATGAGGCAGTTTCAATAAATAACTTATTATTTATTTTAAAAGAAAGAAATTTTAAATTTATGATACCTATGTCTCTTCTAAGTTACTCTTCTTTGGTTGTTATTTTAGGATTATGGGGTGCGCCTTATTTAAAGGATGTTCATGGGCTTGATAATATTGAAAGAGGAAAAATTTTAATGTTAATGGCTATTAGTTGGAATATTGGTTCATTTGTATTTGGAAGTTTAAGAAGTATATTTGGTAATTATAAAAGAGTTGTAATATTTGGCTCTATTGGCGTAATTATTCTGCTTTGTATTCTTTCTCTAATTTCTAATGTTAGTAGTATATATCTACATATATTATTTTGTATCTTAGGTTTCTTCGGAGCATTTAGTGTTGCTTTAATTTCACATTATCAAACTTTATTTGGTAAAGAATATATGGGTAGAGCATTATCTACTGCTAATTTTTTTAATTTTGGTGGTGTATTTTTGATTCAGTGGTTAACGGGTAAAATAATTTATTTTATGGGAGGAGATTCTTCAAGTGCCCCCATAGAAGCATATAGAGTAGCTTTTTTATTTGTGGCAGCTTTATTATTAATATCTTTATTTATTTATTTATTTTCAAACGAAAAGAAAAAAGGTTTTTAATTTTATATATTTATATATATAGTTTTCTCTACAAAGGAGTATTTTTATGAATAAATCTATTAAAAGTCGTGCAGCTGTATTATATGATATGGGGCTACCAAGACCTTTCTCAAAAAGTAAACCAATAAAAGTTCAAACAATAGAAGTCGATCCGCCAGGTTTTGATGAAGTTTTAGTTAAGGTTTCAGCTGCTGGCTTATGTCATTCAGATTTATCAGTAGTTAATGGAAATAGACCTAGAGCAATGCCAATGGTATTAGGACATGAGGGGTCTGGAGTAATTGCAGCAATAGGAGAAGGCGTTCAAAATTTTGAAGTTGGAGATCATGTAGTATTTGTCTTTGTTCCATCCTGCGGAAATTGCATTCCATGTAAGGAAGGAAGACCCGCTTTATGTGACCCTGGTTTAGCGGCAGGAGGAGCAGGAACACTGCTATCTGGAGAAAGAAGATTTAAGCTAAATGATGATTATATAAATCATCAAGTAGGTGTATCATGTTTTTCAGAATATACAGTAGTTTCTTCAAAGTCATTAGTTAAAGTTGAAAAAACACTTCCATTAGATGAAGCTGCATTATTTGGGTGCGCTGTTATTACAGGAGCGGGTGCAGTTTTTAATACTGCTAATATTAGAGTTGGCTCTACTGCAGCAGTAGTAGGCTTGGGTGGCACGGGTTTAGCTGCATTAATAGGAGCTAAAGCTGCCGGTGCCTCAAAAATTATAGGTATTGATTTATTAGAAGATAAACTTGATATCGCTAAACAATTGGGGGCAGATCATGTTTTTAAAGCTGATGATCCTAACATAATTGAAAATTTAAAAAATATTACTAACGGCGGAGTAAATTATTCTTTTGAGTGTGTAGGATCAGAAAAAGCAATGGAATTAGCCTATAAAATTTTAAAAAGAGGAGGAACAGCGGTTTCGTCAGGATTATCTCATCCTGATAAAAATTTCTCTATACAACATGTTGATTTAGTAGCAGGGGAAAAAGTTATTAAGGGCTCATTTTTAGGTAGTTGTGTTCCTGATAGAGATATACCTGCTTATATAGATTTATATAAATCAGGAAGATTAGAGGTTGATAGACTAATGAGTGATCATATATCTCTAGATGAAATCAATGAGGGATTTGATAAATTATCTGATGGTTCTACAGTTAGACAAGTTATAATGTTTAATGATTAGGAGATATGTATGGATAATAATGAATTAAAAGCACGCCAAGATTTAGCAGCAGCATATAGATTAGCAGATTATTTTGGTTTTTCAGAAGGCATTGATAATCACTTTACTTTAAGTTTACCTGACCAAGAAGACAGGTATTTATTAATACCTTATGGATTACATTGGTCCGAAGTGACAGCATCTTCCTTATTAGTAGTGGATGGAGAAGGGAATAAAATATCTGGTGAGGGATATGCAGAGCCTACAGCTTTTTTTATTCATGGCGCAGTTCATATGGCTAATGAAAAGAATAAATGTGTAATGCATACTCATATGGAATCAGCTTTAGCTATTACGATGTTAGAAAAAGGTAGATTGTTAATGGGCGATCAAAATGCTTGTAGGTTTTATAATAATATTAATTATTTAGACGAATATGAAGGTTTAGTTTTAAGTAAACATGAAGCAAAACCTATAGGTGATTCTATGATTGATGCTGATATTTTATTTCTCGCCAATCATGGTATTATTGTCACTGGTAATAATGTTTATGAAGCATGGGAGTCTCTTTATTTTCTTGAAAAAGCTTGTAGAGCTCAAATTCTAGCCATGTCTACTGGACAAAAAATTAAACCTATTAATGGACAAATGGCAAAAAAAGTAGCAGATCAAGTTAGGGAAGAGGCTTCAGGAGAATCTGCTAACTCTTATAGACATTTTGAAGCCTTAAAAAGAATATTAGTTAATAGTGGTCATGAAGATTATCAAGATTAATTAAATATAATTAATAATTATTTCTTTGATTTAGTTTTTGTTTTTTTCTCTGTCTTTACAGGTAATGAAGAATATGGGTAAGGTTTTTGATCAGTTTGATAAGTTATATAATCAAATATTTGAACTATATACACAATAATTTGATTTGATAAATTAACTAATCTAGCATTTGGAATTCCTTCAAATAGTTGAAAACCAAATTGAATTACTGATAAAGCTAATAATGGCCATATCAAAATATAAGCAATTATCCCAAACGCTAACATATATAACAGCCTTATAAGGGCTGGATTGAAATTAGGCTTATTAATATTAAATTTTTTTAAATTACTTATCATAAATATTCACCATTAGTTATTCTATATATATTTTTTTGTTGGTCAAATTACTTAAATATAAATTTTTTTATTAAAAATACTTGTCTCCTTAATTATTTTATGAGACCATTTTTTTTACATTGTGAATTATTTAATATTTTATTTCTTGGGAGGGGAAAAATGTCAAATAACGTAAGTAGAAGAACCTTTATTCAGGGTTCTGCAACTGCTGGTGTAGTGGTTTCAGGAGCAGGAGCTATATTAGCAAATACCGAAGAAGCTTGGGCATTAAGTACTGAGGTGCTGTCCGGCGATACTGCTCTTTCAATCTTAATTATGGCACGCACACTTTATCCACATGATTTTTTAGGAGATCAATATTACGCTGAAGTAGTTGCTAATCTAGATGAGCAAGCTAAGACCGACTCATCACTTGTAGAAAAATTAGACAATGGAGTTAAAGAGCTTAGTAAAGTAATTGAATCAGATAGAACATATAATGTTCCATTTAAAGATCAATCTTCAGGATTACAACTACAAAATCTTAAAAGAATAGATGGAAGTGATTTTTTTGAAACCGTAAGAGGTGCAACTTTAGCAGGTTTATATGGTAACCCTAGAGTGGCAGCACTATTTGGTTGGGAAGGATCTTCTGTAGAACACGGAGGCTATATTAACCGTGGATTTAATGATATCGGCTGGTTGCCAAAAAATTAAGGGGGAAAAATAATGGCTAAAAAATTTGATTTAAATGATGACAGTGTCGTAGTTATAATTGGCTCTGGTGCAGGAGGTGGCACACTTGGAAATGAGCTTGCTCAAAAAGGTGTAAATGTTGTTTGTCTAGAAGCAGGTAAAAAGTTATCTCTTGATGATATTGAAAATGACTGGGGAGCTATGTTTGGTAAACTTAGTTGGGTTGATAAGCGTCAAGGTACTGGTGATTTACTAGCAGGTCTTCCTTTATGGGTATGTAAAACAGTAGGTGGTACAACAGTTCATTGGGCTGGAGCAAGTTTAAGGTTTAAAGATCACGAATTTAGAGCTCGTTCAAAATATGGAGAAATAGCAGGTGCTAATTTATTAGATTGGCCTATTGATCCGAATGAAATGGAGCGTTTTTATTCAATGGCAGAAGATAAAATGGGCACAACAGGTACGCATGGTATTCCAAGATTACCAGGAAATAATAATTTTCAGGTTATGGAATATGGTGCGAAGGCTCTAGGATATACCGATGTTCATACTGGAAATATGTCAATTAATTCTCAGCCAAGAGATGGAAGGCCTGGATGTCATCAAATAGGTTTTTGTATGGCTGGATGTGCAATAGGTGCAAAGTGGTCTACTTTATATACAGAAATTCCTAAAGCTGAAGCTACTGGTAGATTCGAGTTGAGATCAGAATCTATGGTTTTAAAAATTAACCATAATAAAGAAGGTAAAGCTACTGGTGTAGTTTATGTTGATGCTGATGGAAATACGCATGAACAAAAAGCAAGAGTGGTTGCAATAGCGGGTAACTCTGTAGAAACTCCTCGTATACTTCTTAATTCTGCATCTAATATGTTTACTGATGGAATGGCTAATTCTTCTGGTCAAGTCGGTAAAAACTTTATGAGACATATGACTGGCACTGTATACGGAACGATGCCTGGTGCTGTTCATTTTGATAGAGGCACTCAAATGGCTGGAATAGTAATGGATGAATCCGGTCATGATGATAGTAGAGGATTTGCAGGAGGTTACTATATGCAAACTTTACCAGGCTTTGGATTATCTGCTATCGCTGGTAATATAGGTAATATGTCTGTTGATTCTCCTGGAAAATGGGGAAGAAATTATACTAGAGAAGTAGTAGAAAATTACAAAAATATGGCTGGAATGTGGCTTGTTGGAGAAGACATGCCTCAGGAGAAAAACGGCGTTACACTTCATGATTCTGAAAAAGATCAGTATGGTTTACCTATTCCTGTGGTTCATTTTGAAGACCATCCTAATGATGTAATTATGAGAAACCATGCTTTTAAAGCAGGAAGTGCTGTTTATCAAGCAGGTGGATCTAAAAAACAATATCAATTGCCTCCATTCCCAAGTACACATAATTTAGGTACTTGTAGAATGAGTGCTAATGCTAGAGATGGTGTTTGTTCATCCACTGGAGCTACGCATGATGTTCCTAATTTATTTATTTCAGATGGTAGCTCATTTACAACTGGTGCTGCAGCTAATCCAACATTAACTATAGTTGCATTAGCTATTAGGCAAGCAGAAAATATGTCAAACTTATTAAGTCAAAATTCTATTTGATAATTAATTTTTGATTAAAAATTTAAGGCGCTAATTTTTCTTTATTTAGCGTCTTTTTTTTTTTTTAATTTTTGATATAAAGTTATTTTTAGATAATATATAATTTTATTAAAGTTATTAGGATTTCAAATTATGCTTAAGGCTACAAGACGTGATAGACCATCTGTAGCAAATCAAGAAACTAACAAAAGAAGTAATAATCCATTAACGCCTAAAAATTTTAATTCTGGGTATTTTAAAAAATATTTTCTTTATATAATTATTTTGATTTTATTATTATTTTTTAGTTTCATATTTTTTGCTCCAATGTTTATAAATTTGAAGGTATGGAAACCAGAAATAATTTCCATGCTAGAAGAAAATACTGGCAAAACAGCAAAAATAAGAGGAGATATAGAATTAAAAATTTATCCATCTCCTCAAATTAAAGTTCATAACATAAGTTTAGTAGATGAAAAATCTGGGGTTATTAGTAACTTTCTTAGATCAGATAGTATAACAGCAAAATTATCGTTCTTTCCCCTTTTAAAAGGAAATATTGAGATAGAAAGTATATTATTTGACAATTTGACATTAAATTTATTGAACACATCAGATAGAAAGCCAAATTGGGTACTAGAAAAATCTTTGGATAGTGAAGAAAATATAAATGATGTTGTTAATGATAAATACTTAAAATTTAATCAAATTAAATATCCTAAAATAAAGGTTAATGAGTTCAATGTTGCCAACGGAACAATAATATATAATAACACTTCTAAACTAAATTTCTATAATATTAATATTAATACAAGCAAAAAAATAAATATTATAGAGGGGCAAATAAATATAAATGGAAGTAATTATAAATTAAACTCTTCTTTTAATAAATTAGAAAATAGTGAAGATTATTGGTCCACTAAGTTAACTATAAATAATAATAATATTGATATAAAAACTGATTTAAATATACGCTATACTGATTATTTTCCAGAAATAGAAGGTAAATTAGATGTATCTTATGACAATTTAAATAAAATATTTAATATTGATACAATAAAATATTTAAGCTTATTAGATAAAAAATCTAAATTTAATGGAGATATATCATTAAGCTTTACTAATAATAATTTATTTTATTCTATTTTTAACATCAATGCTAATATGGATGCCTTATCATTTACAGGTGCTTTGTCAGGAAATAGCGGGCTAGAGCCTAAATTAGAAATGGCATTATCATCTAACAGTTTAGATTTAGATAAAATTATTGATCATATAAATAATATTAACACTAACAATAATAATAAAAGAAAAGAAGATAGTATAAGTTATTGGGATAAACATAATGCAAAGTTTATATTTACAATTGGAACATCAAAGCTATTGGATTATCCAATAAGAAACTTGAGTATAGAAATTAATAAAGAAAAGGACAATTATATACTTAATTCAGGTTATGCAACTTTCCCCGGAAATACTGAAATTAAATTGGGTGGTTTGTTTAAAAATAATTTTTCTATTTTTGAAGGCACATGTTCATTGACTAGTGATAATATAAGAGATTTTTATAGATGGTTGTCTATAGATTTAAATAATATTTCAAACACTAGGTTGCAGAAAGCTAATATAGACAGTGAAGTTGTGTTCAGAAAAGGTGGAGCAACTTTTGCCGGTATAAAGGGCAAGATTGATTCTAGCAATTTTAATGGAGAAGTTAGGTTAAGATTAGGAGAAATCAATAGTTTAACTACTAATCTTGAAATTGATAATTTAAATTTAGATTCTTATTTGATTAAAGAGGAAATAAATGAAAGTGATGATTTAAATAAATATAACTTGTTAAATTTTGATGTAATTAATTTTGACCTCCAGTTAAAAAACTTATTATTTTTGAAATCTCAATATAAGGGCATAACTTTCAAAAATTCATATAAAAATAAAATTTTTACTATAGATAAACTAAATATATCAGATTTGGCGGGTGGAGAACTTAGCGCATACGGAAATATTAATTATGAAAAGAAAGAGGCAATATATGATATTGAAATTAACATAGATCATAATAATTTTTCTCAATTCTATGATTATTATCAGTTACCTAATATTTTTAAAAATATTATTATTAACCAAGGTGCAATTAATATTTCTTCTAAAGGTAGCTCAAATAAATTAAAAAGTAATATAGCCTTTAAAAACGAAAACTCTAAAATAGATTATATTGGAATTATAGATATAAATAATTTCTTGATTAATTCTTATAAGGGTAAGTTAAATGTATTTGTAAATAATATAGATAATGTTATAGACCTAGGATTAGAAGGGGAGACTATCTTCTCATCTGATTTTGAAATGAAAGATAATACTTTTAGTATAGAAAATATATCTATTAATAACTCTAATTTTAATTATGCGGGCAATATTATTTTAAATAAGGCTAAAGATGATAAATTAGATTTTGATGTTGAGTTTACAACTAGCATTATAGATGTTTCAGCTATAAAAAGTTTGTATGACTATTTCTATAAAGACCTAAGCTATAAATATAAAGGAATTCTTAAAGTAAATTCTGATTTATTTACTATAAATAATTATGAAATATCTGATTTTAATATTTTGTTAAATGTGGATGATGAAGCAATTAATCTAAAAAGAGCAGACGGAAAATTATTTGGCGGGAGTGTAAACACTAATGTTAAATTTTCTATTATAAATCCTGATGAGTATGAAGGTAAAATTATATTCAAAAATATAAAAAGTTCTGAATTTTTTACAAATTATTTTGCTTATGGTAATTTTACTTCTTCAATTTCATCTGAGTTTATTATTAATGGTAGAGCAGATAATTTTGAAGAAATTTTTAATAGTATGATCGGTGAGGGTGATATTAATTTCAAAAAGAATATTATAAAAGGTTTGGATATTAATAGTATTATTAATGTTGCTAATATTGATGGTAGTGAAGATTTAATTGACTATGTATATAAATCTTTTTCAACTGATAAAGATAAAAAATTGGATAATTTCACAATAAATTCTAAGTATGAAAATAGTAATCTAATCTTACAAACTTTTGAGATTAAAAATGATAATTTTTTTACTTTAACAGAGGGTAATTTAAATTTTAAAAATAACGATTATGATATTTCAACAAAATTTTTTAAGAATAATGATTTAGAAAATTTTTTATCTTTAAATTTATCTCGTTCTAATAAAAAAACTATTAATTTAGCTAAAAGAAGAACTACAATCGATAACACTGACATAACAGTCAATAAAATAAAAGATAATAATGAAAGTATAGAGAGTAATAATAATTTTGAGAATGTATTAAGTAATTTAGCAGATGAAGATGAATCAAATACATTAATAAATGAGTTATTAAATGAAAATAATGTTAGTATAAATAATGAAATACAAGACAGTTCAGAATTATTTGATGTATTAGAAGAAAATAATATTAAGAGACCTTTACCTGTTTTTATACAAAATATTCAAACTTCTTCTTTATTAGATTATTTTAAACCTGATGCTCTAGTAAATAACATTCCTTTACCTAGGCTTCCTACTGAAGAAGATATACTTGATGATTTATTAGATAGTGTTTTGTCACCAAATGACTAATTTTTATAGCCAATAAATTAAATTCTTTTCTTATTGTTTAATTTAAAAATCTTTAACTTTTCATTATTTACTATATTATAATAATTTAAATTTAATGATAAATATATGAGGTTTCTTATGATAGAATTGTTTACTGCTGCTACCCCAAATGGGTATAAAATATCTATAGCATTGGAAGAGTTGGGACTTAAATATAAAGTCAGAAAATTAGATTTTAATGTAGCAGAACAGAAGGAAGAGTGGTTTTTAAAAATTAATCCAAATGGAAGAATTCCTGCTATAATTGATCATGATAACAACGGTATCTCTGTATTTGAAAGTGGTGCAATATTATTATATTTAGCAGATAAATATAAAAAACTTATTCCACAGGACCCTATAGGTAGAATTATATGTATTGAATGGTTGATGTTTCAAATGGGTGGATTAGGCCCTATGCAAGGGCAAGCAAATGTTTTTGGTCGATATTTTGATGAAAAAATACCGAGTGCAATAAATAGATATAGAAATGAGTGTAGACGGCTTTATGCAGTTCTTGATAAACATTTAGAGGGTAGAGAATGGATTTGTGATGAATATTCTATAGCTGATATAGCTAATTGGACTTGGGTAAGAATTTATAAGTGGTCAGAAATTGATATCACTGGCTTGAGTAATTTAAGGTTGTGGATGGATAGAATGCAAGAGAGGCCAGCGTGTCAAAAAGGTTGTAGCGTCCCTCCTAGATCTGATGAAAAATCACAAGTTAAATCAGCAAAGAGTATGATTCAAAAATAAGTTTATGAAATATTAAAGGACTCAAAAAAGTCGTTACCTTTATCATCAACAACAATAAAAGCTGGAAATTCTTTTACTTCAATTTTCCAAATAGCTTCCATCCCTAATTCAGGATATTCTAGGCATTCTACTTTAGTAATATTGTTTTGGGCTAATTCTGCTCCTGGACCGCCTATAGAACCTAAATAAAATCCTCCATTATTTTTACATGAATCTGTTACTTGTTTAGATCTATTCCCCTTTGCTAACATTATTCTAGAACCACCTTTTTCTTGAAACATTTTTACATAGCTATCCATTCTTCCAGCAGTAGTTGGTCCAAATGAGCCCGTTACCATACCTGTTGGAGTTTTTGCCGGCCCTGCATAGTAAATAGGGTGATTTTTAAAATACTCTGGCATCTCGAAACCTGCATCTAATTTCTCCTTAATTTTTCCATGAGCCATATCTCTAGCAACTATTAATGTCCCAGTTAATATTACACGTGTCTTGACTTCATATTTACTTAAAATTTTACATATATCATCCATAGGTTGATTTAAATCAATCTTTACTGAATTTTTTGAAAGCTGTGAATTACCTATTTTAGGAAAATATTTAGAAGGGTTTTTTTCAAGTTTTTCAATAAAAACTCCATTTTCATTTATTTTTGCCTTTACTTGTCTGTCAGCTCCACAGCTGACTCCTATACTAATAGGAAGACTAGCTCCATGTCTTGGAAGTCTTATGACACGAACATCATGACAAAAATATTTCCCTCCAAATTGTGCTCCAATTCCAAATTTACTAGTCATTTTAAAAATGTTCTTTTCCATTTCATGATCACGAAAAGCTCTTCCACTACTATTCCCATCAATGGGAAGATTATCCAAATATTTACAGGTTGCTAATTTTAGTGTTTTCATATTTAACTCTGCTGAAGTTCCTCCAATTACAATACCTAAATGATAAGGAGGGCATGCAGCAGTTCCTATATTTTTGATAAGAGGTTCTATGAAATCTAATATTTGTTTTGTTCTAATAACAGATGGAGTTGCTTGGTAAAAAAAGGTTTTATTTGCTGATCCTCCACCTTTTGCCACAAATAAAAAGTTATACTCATTACTATTTGTAGAATAAATATCAATTTGAGCAGGAAGATTTGTTTTAGTATTCACTTCTTCAAACATAGACAGTGGAGCTAATTGGCTGTATCTAAGATTATTTTCTTTGAAGGCTCTATAAATTCCTTTTGATAAATACTCTTCATCATCGTAATCAGTCCATATTAAAGAACCTTTTTTTGCCACAACAATTGCTGTTCCAGTATCTTGGCACATAGGTAAGACTCCTCCAGCTGCTGTATTTGCATTTTTTAATAGAGTTAATGCAACATATTTATCATTTTCAGAGGCTTCATTATCATTAAATATATGGGTTATTTGTTTTAGGTGAGATTCTCTTAAAAAATGTGAAATTTCATAAAAAGCAATTCTTGATAAATTTTCTAATATATTACTAGAAATATGTAATATATTTTTTCCTTGAACTTCAGTTTGTTTTATAGGACCTAAATCTAATTTTCTATAACTAGTATTATCTTCTCCATATTGGAAGAGTTTTTCATAATTAAATTCAGTCACTTATTTATCCTTTTTAAAATCTTTAATGTTTATTATATTCTCTTTATTATCAATTTCATTTTCTTTTTTTATTTTTTCATTGTAATCAACTCTAGGAAATTTTAAATGAAAATTTGCATAGGGGTCTGAAAAAGATACTAATGAATTAAAAGGTATACTTAGCTTATATTTTATACCATCAAAAGAAAGTTTTATAGCAAAACTATCTTTGTAAATATTTAAATCCCAAAAAGAATGTTCAATTATAATAGTCATTTTATCAGGATATTTCTCTTTAAGAAAAGCAGGAATTTCTACATTCTTAAAGTTTGTAATATAAGTAATATAAAAATGATGTTTATCAGGTAATCCATTTAATGAGATATCATTTAATACTTTTCTTACTAAGCTTCTCATCGCTTGAATGGTGAGTGCGTCATAGTCAATAATAGAATGGTTATTATTTTGCATAATTTTTTTTAAATTCCAATTTCTGGAAGTGGCAGATAAATCTACCACTTCCAAGAGCGTTCTGTTGCCAGGTGCTTCTTATACCTCGCCCAAACGGTGTGACGCGCTGGGAGTTGAACCACGGTATTTCTTACTGCTTATGCAGCAAGAGCAACCTCACGACTATTGTCGTTTGCAGTTATAAATTTGGTCCATTACGTAGGTACCATCCCGAGCAAAAGTAAATACCCTTCAATGCATGTCGATCCTATTTCACCCCCTTAAATGATGGTGGAGGTGCCGGGTACCGCCCCCGGGTCCATTACATTTATATAATATCCCGTTTATTGCCATAGCTGAATTAAATCAGCATTTTCATTATAATTAATAGTAAATATTTATAAAGGTTTTTAAAATATTTCTTTATAAATAAAAAATAAATATTTTTATTGGATTAATTATCGTTTATACATTTATAATAATTTATGAACTGAGGTTAATTGATGACTAATTCTAAAAATAATCTTTCCAAACAACAAAGAGAAGAAATTAATGCTTTAAGAAACAGTTCTAATAAGACTATAAGACCAGTTGCTAAGGGAATAGAAAAAATATTATACAAAGTTTTTCCTGCTCTAGATCATGGTTTTGTTAGAGTAGTAGATTATATGGGGGATGATCAGGCAATTGTTCAAGCTGCAAGAGTTTCATATGGTAAAGGAACAAGTCGTGTATCCGAAGATAGGGGTTTAATAAGATATTTGATGAGACATAGACACTCAACTCCTTTTGAAATGTGTGAAATTAAATTACATGTTAAGTTACCTATGTTTATTGCAAGACAATGGATAAGGCATCGTACAGCAAGTATTAATGAGTATTCAGCTAGATATTCGGTTTTAGATAAAGAATTTTATATTCCAGAAGCTAAAGATCTTGCAGTGCAGTCTAAATTAAATAAACAAGGAAGAGGAAACACTCTTTCACCTAAAGATTCTGAAGAAGCTTTATTTTTATTAAAACGAGATGCAGAAAAATCTTATGAAACTTATGAATATTTATTAAATGAAAATCTTCAAGGTGATATTGTAGATAAAAATAGAGACGGTTTATCTAGAGAATTAGCAAGAATTAATCTTACATTAAACACTTATACTCAATGGTATTGGAAAACTAATTTACATAATTTAATGAATTTTATTTTTTTAAGAGCAGATAGTCATGCTCAATATGAAATTAGAGTTTATGCTGATATTATATATAAAATTATGGAATCGTGGGTGCCAATTACAGCCGAGGCTTTTAAAAGCTATAGGTCTGGTTCAGTTGAATTATCTGCTGAGGCAATGAACGTAATAAAACTCATGGTAAATGGAAAAAAGGTCGATCAGAAAAAAAGTGGTTTAAGTAACAGAGAATGGAATGAGTTAATTAATCATTTAAAATGAGATTTCTACTCAAACTTAATTATTGGTTCAACGGCTTTATCTTGATCTATTTTATTGATAAAATTAACTAACTGACTTGATATTTCTCCATAATAGTTAGAATTTTTGACATCATCTGAAATTGTTTTATCAGGTTGGCCTTGGTCTGAATTGATACGAATATTAATATCTAACGGAATTTCACCTAGAAATTTTACTGACATATCTTTCGATGTTTGTTTTACTCCACCATTACCAAATATTTTAGCTTTTGAATTGCAATGAGGACATAAATAATAACTCATATTTTCAACTATACCAATAATAGGTACATTAACTTTACGAAACATATTAAGGCCTTTTCTCGCGTCAATTAATGCTATATCCTGAGGGGTTGATACTATGATAGCTCCCGAAAGTGGAACTCTCTGACTCATAGTTAGTTGAACATCGCCTGTACCAGGAGGCATATCTATAAGTAAAATATCTAATTGACCCCATTCAACATCTTTAATCAATTGTTCCAAAGCGCCTTGTACCATTGGCCCTCTCCAGACCATTGGTTTATCTTCATCTATTAAAAATCCGATAGACATACATTTTATTCCATGCTTATCAACCGTTGTAATTTTACCTTCGGATGTTTGTTCAGGTTTTTTATCGCTTAGACCCAGCATTCTTGGCTGAGATGGACCATAAATATCAGCATCTAATATACCAACTTTTAAATTTTTATTACTTAGTGAGAAAGCTAAATTAGTAGTAAGAGTTGATTTACCTACTCCGCCTTTGCCTGAGGCAATAGCTATAATATGCTTGATCCCTTCAGGTTTAATACCATTATTTTGTACTACTTTATCTTGCATGCTTTTATATTCAATATTTTTATCCTTTAACTCAGAAGTTAATAAAACATTTACATTTAATTTTTTATCGAAATCTTTAATTAATTTTTCACATTGATTAATAATATTCTTATAAAGTGATTTATTAACTTTTATATGTAAAATTATAGAAATTAGATTATTATCTATTATTATATTTTTTAATATTCCACTATCTATAATATTATCTTGAGAATTAATATCTTTAACATTTTTTAAAATATTTTTTATAGTGTTTTCATTTATTTTAGTCATTAGTAACCTAATTTAAAAATTTAACAAATATAGCTTGTAATATAATATTTATATACCAATATAATATATATAGTTGTGTTTTAATTGAAATAATTTTCTTTGAAAGCTTGCAACAATTTTTTTGACTGTTATAAAAAAATAATTTTTAATTATATAAACTATAAAGGATTTAAATATGCCATGGAATAGTAATGATGATGGTCCTTGGGGAGCAGGAGGAAGTGGATCTTCAAATAATGGAGGGCCTAAAAATAATAATCCGTGGAATAATAATAATAATTTAGATGACATAGTTAAGAGTGCAAAAGAGAAAGTTAATTCTTTTTTACCAGGAGGGAAAAAGGGAATATCATTAATCATAATAGCTATTGTGGCTATATGGATGGTTAGTGGCTTTTATACAGTAGGTCCTGAAGAACAAGGAGTAGTTTTAAGGTTTGGTAAATATATTGAAACTACCTCATCAGGTTTAAATTATCATCTTCCTACACCGATAGAAAAAGTGACTGTTGTTCCTGTTACTACCACAAGAAATATAGAAATAGGCTTTAGAAAAGGTTCGGATAGAGGAGGGCAAATAAGTTCAAGAAATATCGACGATGAATCACTAATGTTAACTGGCGATGAGAACATTGTTGACGTTAATTTTGTTGTTCAATGGTATATAGGAGATGCGGCAGATTTTTTATTTAACGTAAGAAATCCCAGTCAGAATATAAAAGATGGTGCAGAAAGTGTGATGAGAGAAATAATGGGGAGAACAAATATTGAATTTGCACTTTCAGAAGGTAGAGAACAAATTAGACAAGAAGCTCAACAAATGTTGCAAGATATTTTAGATTCTTATAATGCAGGTATTATTATATCTTCTTTATTAATGCAAAGAGTTGACCCGCCGGCAACAGTTATTGATGATTATAGAGATGTTCAAAGAGCTAGAGCAGATAAGGAAAGATTAATTAATGAGTCTGAAGCTTATGCTAATAGAATTGTTCCAGAAGCAAGAGGTCAAGCGTCTGAAATTTTAGCTGAAGCTGAAGGTTATAAAGAACAGGTTATTGCAAGAGCAGAAGGTGCTGCTCAGAGGTTTATATCAATTTATGATGAATATGCTAATGCAAAAGATGTTACTAAAAGAAGAATATATCTAGAGACTATGGAAGATATTATGCAAAATACAAAAAAAATTATAATCGATAAAAATGCAGGAAGTGGTGTAGTTCCATACTTACCTTTACCTGAATTAAGAAGTAAAAATGGTAATAATACTGTTAGTGGAGATTCCAGATGACACCTAAAAAAGTAGCTTTAACTGTAATTGTATTATTGATTATTCTTTTAGGAGGGTCTAGTTTCTTTTACGTTGATCAGAGAGTGCAAGCTTTAGTATTACAGTTTGGAGAGCCTGTTAAACTTATTAAAGAACCTGGTTTACAGTTTAAAATTCCTTTAATGCAAAATGTTGAATATTTTGATAAAAGGTTAATATTATTCGATAATCCTAGAGAGGAAATAATCAGTTCAGATAAAAAAAGGATTATTGTAGATGCTTTCGCAAGGTATGTTATTACAGATCCATTGAGATATTATCAGTCAGTTCGATATGAAACAGCCTTAAGGAACAGGTTAGGTTCTATTTTGAATGATAGTTTGCGTCAGGTTTTAGGAAGAGTTCCGCTTAAGGATGTAATATCTAATAAACGTAAATTACTTTTAGATGAAGTTGGAGCTTTGGTTGCAGAAGAGGCTAAGGAATTTGGTATAAAAGTCGAAGATGTTAGGATAAGAAGAGCCGATCTTCCACCTGCTAACTCAGAAGCAATATTTAGAAGAATGCAAACGGAAAGACAACAGGAAGCTGCGCAATTTAGGGCGGAAGGTGCAGAGGAAGCCAGAAAGATTACTTCTGAGTCAGAAAGAGAAAGAACAGTTATACTAGCAAATGCTGAAAGAGATGGTGAAATCTTAAGGGGTCAAGGAGATGCCGGTAAGAATAAAATTTTAGGGGAAGCTTTTAGTAGAGATCCGGAATTCTTTTCTTTTTATAGATCTATGAAAGCTTATAGTATGGCCTTGAATGATGAAGATACTACCATGGTATTATCTCCAGACAGTGAATTTTTTAATTTCTTTAATGATATAAATGGACAGAAATAGTTGATTTAAATTTTATGTCTATAGACTTAAGTTTAATTCCTTTAATATTTTTTTTTATATCAATACTTTTTATAGCTGAGGGAATAGTATACGCATTATTTCCAAATTATATGAAAAAAATGTTAAACTATATATTTAGTTTGGATTCAGATAAAATAAGGATTACTGGGCTATTTTTTATTTCCTTAGGTACGCTTATATTGTACATTATTTTATAAAAATATGATCGGATTTTTAGTTTTATAAGTAAATGTAATACAGTTTATAATGTTAATAAATTTTAATATATTAGAAATGTTTATGTAAGTTCATATAACATATATGTTATACTTAATTTAAATTTATAAAGGTAATTACATGTTTAAATATATAATAAAAACTAAGGTTTTTCTTTTAACTTCATTTTTGGTTTTAGCTTATTCTTTTAATACATTTGCTGATAGCTATCCACCTGATTTTTCAGAACTGTCAGCTAAGCTTTCTCCAGCTGTAGTAAGTATATCTACTACTATGAGTTTGGAACCAAATGCACCAGGAGCTCCTAAGTTTCCTCCAGGTTCGCCTTTCGAAGATTTTTTTAACGATTTTTTTGAAAAACGAGGAGGGCAAAGGCCACCCAGAGAGAGAAAACCTCAGCAGGCCATGGGTTCTGGTTTTATTATTGATGGTAGTGGCTTGATTGTCACAAATAATCATGTAATTGAAGATGCTATATCAATTAATGTTATCTTAACTGATAATAGATCATTCAAAGCGAAATTAATTGGTAAAGATAAAAAAACAGATCTTGCTTTACTAAAAATAGAGGCAGAAGATACTTTACCAACAGTCAAGTGGGGAGATTCTGATACTGCTAAAGTAGGGAATTGGGTTTTGGCTATTGGAAATCCTTTTGGGTTAGTCAATACCGTTACTGCTGGTATTATATCAGCCAGAGGCAGGGATATTAGTGCAGGACCTTTTGATGATTTCATTCAAACTGATGCTTCCATTAATAGAGGTAATTCAGGTGGTCCTTTATTTAATTTAAATGGTGAGGTAGTAGGTATTAACACAGCTATATTCTCTCCAAGTGGAGGAAGTGTAGGGATTGGTTTTTCAGTTCCTTCAAATTTAGCAAAAGGTGTAATATTCCAATTAGAGAAATACGGTAAAACAAAAAGAGGTTGGCTTGGAGTAAGAATACAAACGGTTACAGATGATATTGCTGCAAGTTTAGGTTTAAATGAGACTAAGGGCGCATTAATATCTGGTGTTATGCCTGATGGTCCTGCAAAATTAGCGGGCATTAGGTCAGGGGATGTGATAATTAAATTTGATAATAAAAATGTAGAAGATATGAGAAGTTTACCTAGAATTGTTGCTGAGACAGAAATTGACAAGCCTGTATCTGTTGAAGTTTGGCGTAATGGAATGCCTTTAAAGCTTCAGGTTATCGTTGGTGAGATGGTTGAGGAACAAGAAGTATCAATTAAAAAACCTAAAAATAATAATCCTGCATCTTTAGAAATTGAAGAATTAGGTTTATTATTAAGTGATATTTCTGAAGACTTTAGATCTAAGTTTAATATTCCAAAAAATTTAAATGGAGTTTTAATATTAAACGTAAGGTCTGATACGGACGCATCAGACAAAGGTATTTTACCTGGAGATATAATTATAGAGGTGTCTCAGAATAAAGTATTTACTCCATCTGATGTTGAAATGAGAGTAAATGAAGAAATTAAATCTTCTCGAGATTTTGCTTTACTTTTAATTAACCGTAAGGGAACTTTGTCCTATATTGCATTAAAGTTAAGTAAAAATTAATTAAAGAAGGAGCAAGAATTAGTATCAATATATTAAGCCCAATAATTGTTATTGCTGGACCAACGGCATCTGGTAAATCCGATTTTGCTATCACCTTAAGTAAGGTTTTAAATGGAATAATAATAAATTTTGATAGTATGCAGGTATATAAAGAATTAAGAATAATCTCTGCTAGGCCTGATAAAGTAGCTGAAAATTCTGTAGAACATAAGCTATATGGATTTATTTCAGGAAAAAATAGATGTTCCGCATTATTGTGGAGTGAGAAAGCTATATTAGAAATTAATAATGCTTTAGTTAAAGGTTTTGTTCCAATTTTAGTTGGAGGGAGTGGTCTTTATATAAAAGCTTTAATTGAGGGTATAAGTGATCTTCCCACTACTTCTGAAAAAAATAGAAAATTAGCAGAACATTTATTAGATAATGATGGAGTTGAAAATTTTTTTATCAGATTACAAAACCTCAATAGAATGCTTGTAAAAAATATTAATAAAAATGACAAACAAAGATTAATTAGATCTTATTCTGTATGGCTTGAAACAGGAAAAACTCTTTATGAAATAAGAAAAGCTGATAAAAGATCAAATAAGTTACCTAATAGTTTTTTGAAAGTGCAACTTTCACCGGATAGAGAAGTATTAAGATCAAATATAAAAAAAAGATTTTATAAGATGATAGAGCAGGGAGCTTTGCAAGAAGTTAAAAAAGTAGAAAGTTTTGATAAAACTTTACCTATTATGAAAGCACATGGAGTTAGAGAGTTATTATCTGTTAATAAAAATGAAATTTCTCTTCAGGAAGCTGCAGAAATTACTATAAATCATACAAATCAATATGCAAAAAGACAAGAGACTTGGTTCAGACATCAATATGATGCAGATTACAAAATATTGAATTTTAAAGATAATATTGATAAATATTGCAGTAATATCTTGTCTTTATACAATAAATTGTATTAATAAGTTCTTATTAATTATATAAATAAGTATAATTTTAAACTAGATTAATTATTTGAGGCTATTTTATGAAACTTTCAGGCTCTGAAATTATTATTAAAACTTTAGTAGATTTAAATGTAGAAGTTATCTTTGGTTATCCTGGTGGTGCTGTTTTGCCTATATATGATGCTATATTTAAACAAAATAGAATAAGACACATATTAGTTAGACATGAGCAGGCTGCAGTTCATATGGCAGAAGGTTATGCGCGCTCTACTGGAAAGGTAGGAGTTATATTAGTAACTTCAGGTCCTGGAGCTACGAATGCAGTAACAGGGTTAACTGATGCATTAATGGATAGTATTCCATTATTATGTTTAACAGGCCAGGTACCTACACATTTAATTGGGACGGATGCATTTCAGGAAGCAGATACAGTAGGTATTACAGCTTCTTGTACCAAGCATAATTATTTAGTTAAGGATATTAATGATCTTGAAAGTACAGTTGCAGAAGGGTTTTATGTTGCAAAATCTGGTAGGCCTGGACCAGTTGTTATCGATTTACCCAAAGATGTACAGAATTCAATTACTACTTTTAAAGGAATTAAAGTTAAAAGTATGACCTCATATAAGCCAGTAAAAAAAGCAAACTTTACCAATGTAAAGCAAGCAATAGATATTCTTCTTAAGGCAAAAAAACCTATAATATATTCAGGCGGTGGTGTTATAAATTCTGGCGTGAAAGCTTCATCTCTATTAACTAAATTTGTAAATTATCTTGGTATTCCAATTACTCAAACTTTAATGGGGCTAGGAGCTGTATCTGCAGAAAATAAAAATTTTTTGGGTATGTTAGGTATGCACGGTACATATGAAGCTAATATGGCTATGCATGACTGTGATGTAATGTTATGCGTGGGAGCTAGATTTGATGATAGAATTACAGGTAATTTGAAATATTTTTCACCAAATTCTAAAAAGATACATATTGATATTGATCCCTCTTCTATAAATAAAAACGTTAAGATAGATATAGCTTTGTTAGGTGATTGTTATTATGTGTTAGATATGCTTTTTAAAGAGTTAAGACAAAACAAAAATAAACTAGATTCTAAAAGTATTAATAAATGGTGGAATACAATTAACAAATGGAAGAAAATAGATTGTTTATCCTTTAAAGATTCTAATGAGATTATAAAACCTCAAAAAGCTCTAACAGTTCTTAATGATGCTCTCAAAGGTAAAGATGCCTTTATAACTACTGAAGTTGGCCAACACCAAATGTGGGCTGCTCAATACTTAGATTTTTATAAACCAAATAGATGGATGACTTCTGGAGGTTTAGGAACAATGGGCTATGGTTTTCCTGCAGCAATTGGAGTTCAAGTTGCTCACCCTAATAAACCTGTTGTTTGTGTAGCAGGCGAAGCATCTTTTTTAATGAATATGCAAGAATTATCATCATTGAGACAATTAAATATTCCTGTTAAAATTTTTATATTGAATAATGAATACATGGGTATGGTAAGACAGTGGCAAGAATTTTTTCATGGAGGAAGGTATGCTGAGTCTTATACAGATTCCTTGCCAGATTTTATATCCTTAGCAGAATCTTTTGGGATAAAAGGAATGCGAGTTACAGATCCTAAAGAATTAAAAAAATCAATAAAAGAAATGCTTGATCACAAGGGACCTGTTTTGATGGATGTTTGTGTGGCCAAAATGGAAAATGTTTTTCCAATGATACCAGCGGGAGCTGCTCATAATGAAATGAAACTAAGTGATAAGGATGATAAAGAAACGCAAACTGCTGAAGGGTTAGCTTTATTATAGATATACAGTGTTTTTTTAATTATTATTAAGGTTTTATAGCTATGCATGAAAAAGACCAATATCACCATGGTGACCTTAAAAATCTTCTAATTAAAAGAGTGTTAGAAGCTGTAAAAGTAAATAATTTGGAAAACTTTTCTATTAGGGAAGCAGCTAGGTTTTTAGAGGTTTCTCCAGCAGCACCTTACAATCACTTTAAGGACAAACAATCGCTTATTCAAGCATGTATATATTTTTGTAAAATTGAGTTTATTGATTATCTAAAAAATCAAGTTGTATTAAGTAAAAACTTGGACAATAAAAAGCTAGCTGTAATTGGAAAAAGTTATTTAGAGTATGCGAATAATAACCCTGAAATTTTTATTTTTATGTTCTCTCAATCTTTATCAAATAGCGATAGAATTAATAATTACGAAGATTTTCATCAGTTATTTTTAGATGCAGTAAAAGAAAGTTTTAGTTTAAATGATTTAAGAAAAAGAGTTTCTATGAATTCAGCAGTTAATTCTGCATGGTCTATTATTCACGGCACAGCCTGCTTGATTGCGAGTAAAACTCTAAGTGAGACAGAAGTAGATGGATATATAAATGGAAATTTATTTAATGAAATTTCTTCAATATGGGCTATTGGCGTATCTAAACCCATAGTTCATAGATAATAAGTTTATATTCTTGTATATTTAATATATATTATATACTTTTATTTTATAGTTTTACATTTTTAAGAATTAAATGTAGATAAATATTAGTTTTATTAAAAGGATATATTTATTGGCGGATATAAATACACATACATTTTCTGTTATAGTGGATAACAAATCTGGAGTTCTTGCAAGAGTTGTAGGGATGTTTTCTGCTAGGGGTTATAATATTGAAAGTTTAACTGTTGCAGAGGTTGATGAAGATAGAAATTTATCTAGAGTAACTGTAATGGTAACGGGCACCACTATGGTTATAGAACAGATTAAAGCTCAATTAGAAAGAATAGTTCCTGTAAGAAAGGTTGTTGATTTAAATAATGAGGGAGCCTTTGTTAATAGAGAGTTACTTTTAGTAAAAGTTAAAGCTAAAGGTGAACGTAGGGTTGAATCATTAAGAGTTGCTGATATATTTAGGGCCAGAGTTATAGATAGTTCAAATCAATCTTTTGTATTCGAATTAACAGGTTCGGCGGATAAATTAGATGCTTTTATTAAATTAATGCAACCATTAGGACTAGTTGAAGTTTCCAGAACAGGAGCTGTAGCAATTCTTAGAGGTGAAAAAGCATTACTAGCAAAATAATTTTATATTAATTGGAGAAGAATAATGAGAGTTTATTATGATAGAGATTGTGACGTTAATTTAATAAAATCAAAAAATGTAGTCGTAATTGGCTATGGTAGTCAAGGACACGCTCATGCTGCGAATATGAAGGATAGTGGTGTAAAGAATGTTAGAATAGCGCTTAGAGAAGATTCTTCGTCTGTATCTAAAGCTAAGGAAGCAGGTTATGAAGTAATGAATGTTGCAGATGCGGCTAAATGGGCAGATGTCATGATGATGGCTACTCCAGATGAATTGCAATCTCAGATATGGGAAGAAAGTTTAAAGGATAATATGAAGTCTGGTTCTGCATTAGGTTTTGCTCATGGACTAAATATTCATTTTGGTTTGATAGATCCTAGGAAAGATATCGATATATTTATGTTAGCCCCAAAAGGGCCAGGACATACTGTAAGGTCTGAATATTTAAGGGGTGGAGGTGTTCCATCATTAGTTGCAGTTGCTCAAGATTCAACAAAAAATGCTCTTGATATTGGCTTATCTTATGGCTGTGCAGTAGGTGGAGGTAGAGCTGGAATTATTGAGACTACTTTTAAAGAAGAATGTGAAACAGATTTATTTGGTGAGCAAGTTGTTTTATGTGGAGGTTTGTCTGAATTAATTACTGCAGGTTTTGAGACATTAGTTGATGCTGGTTATGCTCCTGAGATGGCATATTTTGAATGTTTGCATGAAGTAAAACTTATTGTAGACTTAATGTATGAAGGCGGTCTAGCAAATATGAGATATTCTATATCTAATACAGCTGAATACGGTGATTATGTTACCGGTAAAAGAATTATTACAGAAGATACACGAAAAGAGATGAAAAAGGTTTTAGATGATATTCAATCTGGAAAGTTCGCAAGAGATTGGATGCAAGAGTGTAAAGTCAATCAACCTAGTTTTAAGGCAACGAGAAGAAGAGCTTCAGAACATCAATTGGAAGAAGTGGGCCAAAAACTTAGAGATATGATGCCTTGGATAGCAGAACAAAAGTTGGTTGATAAGGATAAAAACTAGCTCTAAAAAATTTAAATTTTAAAAAATATATATTTATATGTAAAATATGCTTGAATCCTGTTCTTTCTAGGCGCATAGTATTAGAATATATTAATTAAGAGAGTAGAAAATGAAATTATTTCATTTAACTATAGAATTATTTTATATGGGTTTATTGATAACTCTGCTTGGATCTCGACTTATTTTCCCAAAGTATTAGAGGATGCTTTGGGTAATAATGAGATTTTAATAGTCTATGGGAGAAAAAAATGGAATATGAAAAAAATAAATCATCAAGTAAAAGTTCAAGTGATAAAGTATTAATATTTGACACTACACTAAGGGATGGGGAACAATCTCCTGGTTGTTCTATGAATTTAGAAGAAAAATTAAGGATAGCAGAGACTCTTCAGTCTCTTGGTGTTGATATAATTGAGGCAGGTTTTGCAATTGCTTCCAATGGAGATTTTGAGTCTGTAAAAAAAATATCAGATACTTTAGACGGTCCTATAATATGTTCATTATCAAGGGCTGCGCATAAAGATATTGACAGGTCAGCTGAAGCTTTAAGGTTTGCTAAACGAAAACGAATACATACATTTTTGTCTACTAGTCCATTACATATGAAGTATAAGTTGCAAATGGAGCCTGAAGATGTATTGGATATGGTTATAGATAGTGTTTCTTATGCAAGAAATAAAGTTGAAGATGTGGAGTGGAGTCCAGAAGATGGATCAAGAACAGATCATGATTTTTTATGTAGATGTGTTGAAGGAGCTATAAAAGCAGGAGCAACAACTATAAATATTCCTGATACTGTTGGATATGCAATACCTGAGGAATTTGGCTCACTAATTGGTATGCTTAAAAATAAAGTTCCTAATATTGATAAAGCTATATTGAGTGTACATTGTCATAATGATTTAGGCCTTGCTGTAGCTAATTCTTTAGCAGCTGTTAAAGAGGGGGCTAGGCAAATAGAGTGTACAATTAACGGTATTGGGGAAAGGGCAGGAAATACTTCTCTTGAGGAAGTAGTGATGGCTATTAAAACTAGAAAAGATTTATTGCCTTTTGATACAAATATAAATACTGAAGTAATTACTAGATCATCAAGATTGCTGTCCGCAATTACTGGATTTTCTGTTCAGCCTAATAAAGCTATAGTAGGGGCAAATGCATTTGCCCATGAATCCGGCATACATCAAGATGGTATGCTTAAGCATTCCGGAACATATGAAATTATGACTCCGGAATCCGTAGGGCTTAATAAATCTACTTTAGTAATGGGTAAACACTCAGGTCGTCATGCTTTTAAATCAAAGTTAAAGGAATTAGGATATGAGGTTTCAGATAATCATTTAAATGATGCTTTTCAAAGATTTAAAGATTTATCTGATAAAAAGAAAGATATTTTTGATGATGATATTATAGCTTTAGTAGATGATGGAATTGCTGACTCTGGAGATTTTGTTAAATTAAACTCTTTATCTTTAGAATGTGGCTCTAAAGGGCCAGCATTAGCTAAAATTAGTTTAACAGTTTTTGATAATATAGAAGAAATAGAAATTAATGGAGATGGTCCAGTCGATGCAATTTTTAAAGGCATTTCTTCCATTGTAGAAGGTAATTATAAACTACAATTGTTTGCTGTAAACGCAGTTACGGAAGGAACTGATGCACAAGCAGAAGTTTCAGTCCGATTGATAGAGAATGGAAGGTCTGTAAATGGTCAAGCAGCAGATACAGATACTATGGTAGCTGCTGCAAGAGCATATATTGGAGCTTTAAATAAATTAATTATTAAAAGAGAAAAAAAATCGCTTATAAATAATTTGGTTGGAAAATAGTAAAGGGTATATATTTTTATGTTATCAAAATTAACTGGACTTTGGTCAACTGATATGGCTATAGATCTTGGAACGGCAAACACTTTGGTATATGTTAAAGGTCAAGGCATTGTCCTAAATGAACCTTCAGTGGTTGCAATACTTAACTCAGAAGGTAAAAATAAAGTTTTATCTGTAGGTTTAGAAGCTAAAGAAATGTTAGGACGATCTCCTGGCAATATAGAGGTGATTAGGCCACTAAGAGATGGAGTAATTGCTGACTTTGAAGTAGCCGAGGAAATGATTAAGCATTTTATTCAAAAAGTACATAATAGAAGGGCATTTACTTCTCCTATAATTGTTATTTGTGTACCTTCTGGTTCTACCGGTGTTGAAAGAAGGGCCATACATGAAAGTGCGGAACGTGCAGGAGCTAGAAAAGTATATTTAATTGAAGAGCCTATGGCTGCTGCTATAGGTGCTGGTTTGCCTGTTACAGAACCTAGTGGATCAATGATAGTTGATATTGGAGGAGGTACTACAGAAGTAGCAGTTTTATCATTAGGTGGAATTGTATACGCTGAATCAGCTAGAGTTGGTGGTGACAAAATGGATGAATCTATTATAGCTTATATGAGAAGACATCATAATTTATTAATAGGTACTATGAGTGCAGAAAGATTGAAAAAAAGTATTGGTTCTGCATTTGCTCCTGAAGATGGAGATGGAGAAAAATATACTGTTAAAGGTAGAGATTTGGTAAATGGAGTACCAAAAGAATTAATACTTTCGGAGAGAAATGTTGCAGAGGCACTTGCGGAGCCTATTGGAACGATAATTGAAGCCGTAAAAAGAGCTTTAGAGAATACTGCTCCTGAACTGGCAGCTGATATAGTTGATAGAGGAATTATTCTCACGGGTGGGGGTGCTTTATTATCTGGTATGGATGTAGTTTTAAGAAAAGCTACTGGTTTACCTGTAACAGTTGCTGAAGATACACTATTAAGTGTAGTTTTAGGGACAGGTAAAGTTTTAGATGAAATGAAAAACTTAAAATCAGTATTAAGAACAGCGTATTAAATATTTATTATTTGGAATATAAAATATGTCAGGTATCTCTAATTTTAAAAGAGTTCAGTCTATTATTAGAGAAAGAACTTCTAATAATAAGTTAATAACTATACTTTCGTTTTTATTTGCTTTTACATTGATTTTATCGACCATAGTATATCCTAATATTAATAATACTATAAAAGCTAAGTTTGTTGATTACTCGAGCGGTATTATTAATGCATTATATTCTCCAATTAATACTGTTAATAGGTCAATAACAAATTTATATAATATTATTAATGTTTATGATTTAAATAAAAAGTTAATGGCAGAAAATAAAGAATATAAATTACAAAATAATGAATTAGTTATTTTAAGACATAAAAATAATGAATATAAAAAATTACTGAACATTGTAAATGATATTGAATTTAAATTTGTCACTGCAAAAATAATTTCTAGAAGTAATTTAGCTTATACTAAATCTGTCATTTTAATGGCAGGCAAAAATAAAAATATTATAAGTGGTAGTCCGGTTATATATGATAAATCATTAATAGGTTATATTAATGAGGTAGGTAATACTTCATCAAGACTAGTTTCTATAACTGACTCAAAAGTTAAAATACCTGCTCTTATAATTGATAAAGATTTAAAAATTATTGTATCAGGTAACAATGATAAATATTTAGAAATTTTAAATTTAAGTAATTTATCTCTTATCAAAGATGGAGATAAAGTTTTTACTTCTGGAGACGGTAATAAATATCCAGAGAATTTATTTGTTGGTACTGTTAGACAAAAAAGAAATGGTGATTTTATAATAGAGCCTTTTTATGATATTAATAGTTTAAGTTACGTAAATATTTTAAATTGGTCATTAGTTAATAGAGGTATAGATATTAAAACAGATTCAATATTTTATGATTAGTAAGATATTTATATGAGTATGTATTCAATAATAATATCAAATCTTAAATATTTAATTCCTCTTTTTACTACTTTTATTTTTACTATAATTACAATTACTCCAATTATGCCTATAGGTTATGAGTCATTAGCACCTTTATTAGGAGTTATTTCAATGGCATTTTGGATAATTCACAGGCCTGATATAATGGGTTGGTTTTTTGTTATAATTATAGGTTTTTTTAGTGATGTATTTTATGGCTCTATTTTAGGGTCAGGAATACTTGCTTCAATTACAATTAGGATAGTAATTACTAAACTTTTATATAAATTAGAACCTATAAATATTTATCATTCTATACTTTATATCTCTACAAGTATAATAATATGGCTATTTGTTTCATTATTTATAAAATTCCTTTTAAATATAGAATTTTTCAGTTTATATAATTTTTTTTTTCAAGCTTTAATTTCAATTATAATCTCACCTGTAGTAATATTTTTTCAATTATATTTATTAAAAAAAATATCTAGTTAACTAATGCTTAATGAAAAAAAGAAAAAAAATAAAGTTCTAAGAAGAGTATTATTAGTTGGAAGTTTAAAGCTATTAGTATTTTCAGCAATAATAGGAAGACTCTATAAATTACAAGTTGTAGATAAAGATAAATATAAAACTTTATCTGATAATAATAGAATTAATTTAAGATTTCAAGTTCCTACAAGAGGTAAAATTATTGATTCAAAAGGTAATATAATTGCAGATAATAAAACCGTTTATTCCTTAACTTATAATTATACAAGTTTAAATAATTTTCATTCTACTTTAGAAAGATTAACAAAGTTAATTAATTTTGATGATATAGAAATTAATTCAATTCAAGAAAACATTAAAAAATTAGTATATAATAAAAATTATATTGTTTTGAAAGAATATATAAGTTGGACAGAACTTTCCATTATTTATGTTAACTTAGTAGACTTGCCGGGTATAAATATTAAGACTTCCTCTATACGAGAGTATAGTAGGGGCTCGTACTTTGCACATACTATTGGTTATACTTCATATTCTGAAGATAAAAATACCCAAGTTAGTAATGACCTAAAAATTCCTTTCTACTTAAAAGGGCAGAATGGTGTAGAAAAAGTTTATGATAATTATTTAAAAGGAGTTCCTGGTACCGAAGAAATAGAAGTCAATGCATCAGGTAAATTTGTTAGAAGATTAAGCTTAATAAAAAGTAAGCCAGGAAAAGATATTCAATTAACAATTAACTCTGAAATGCAAGACTTCGCAAATACTACACTAGGATCTAATATTGGGGCTGCATTAGTAGTTGACGCAAAAAATGGTGATATTTTATGTTCTGCATCAACTCCTTCATATGATCCAAATATTTTTTCTAAAACATTAAATGTAGAAAGTTGGAATAAAATTTTAAATACAGCTAATGCTCCATTAATTAATAGACCTATTAAGGGGTTATATCCTCCCGGCTCTACATTTAAGCCTGTAGTAGCTTTGGCTGCCTTAAAATATGGATTAATAAATAGTGAAGAGAAAATATTTTGTAATGGTATGTATACTTTAGGGGATAGGAATTTTCATTGTTGGAAGAAAGGTGGGCATGGTAAATTAAATTTATTAGATGCAATGGCGCAATCTTGTGATACTTATTTTTATGATTTAGCTCTACGATTAGGTATAGATAAAATAGCTCATACTGCTAAATTATTAGGTTTTGGAAAATATTATGATGATTTTTTTGGTATACCTAAAAGTATAATACCCAATAAGAAATGGAAAAAAGATAATTTTAATGAAAATTGGCAAAAAGGCGAGACTTTAAATGTAGGTATTGGTCAAGGGTTTCTATTATCAACACCATTAGAATTAGCAATAATGACAGGAAATATAATTAATAAGGGTCATATTATATCTCCTAATATTATTAAATCTATTTCAGGTGAAAATATTAATACTAATAAAATAATTTATGAAAATAATTTTGAAATTGAACATTTAAATATTGTTAAAAAAGCTATGTATAAGGTAATAAACACACCTAAGGGTACTGCATGGAAGAGTAGAATAGCTGATAAGGATTTTGAAATAGCTGGAAAAACTGGTACTTCACAAGTTAGGATAATTACTGCTAAAGAGAGAGAGACAGGTATTATTAAAAATGAAGACTTGCCTTTTGAGAAAAGAGATCATGCTTTATTTATTGGTTTTGCTCCTTATAATAATCCTAAATACATTACTGCTGTAATACTTGAACATGCCGGAGGTGGAGCAAGTCAGGCTGCTCCATTAGCTAAAAAACTACTTATTGCTGCTAGAAAATTTATAGAGGGGGTTGATACTGATCCTATAGTATCCTGAGAAATTATGTTATCTGATAAAATTTTAAAATTTAGTGCTAATATTTTTGATAAATTATTTTATATTAATTATTTTATATTACTTCTTTTAACTTTAATTTTTTCAATAGGTTTTGCTCTATTATATTCGGCTGCGGGAGGGTCTATGGATCCTTGGGCTTCAAAACAACTTATCAGATTTATTATATCAGTTTTATTATTTTTTATAGTTACTATAATTGATATTAGGTTTTGGTTAAGTGCATCATATTATATTTATTTTATAAGTATTTTGCTATTAATAGCAGTTAATTTTATAGGTAATACAGGATTAGGGGCTCAAAGATGGATTAATTTTGGTTTTTTTAATTTGCAACCTAGTGAATTAATGAAATTTACTATTGTATTAGCTTTAGCTAAATATTTTCACGCAGAAAAGGATTTAAGTTTTTTAGGCAATATTAAAAATTTTATTATTCCTATATTATTAATTTTAATTCCTGCTTATATAATTTTTTTACAACCTGATTTAGGGAGTTCTATAATCCTTATTATGGCAAGTTTAACGATCTTGTTTATAGTGGGATTATCTATTTGGTTTTATTTATTTAGTATCATTATGACGTTAATAATTGCGCCATTTGTCTGGTTACACTTATTATATGATTATCAAAAAGATAGGATATTAACTTTTATAGATCCTTTAAGAGACCCCTTAGGGGCAGGCTATCATATTATTCAATCAAAAATTGCTTTAGGATCGGGAGGGTTATTTGGTAAAGGGTTTTTAAATGGTTCTCAAAGTCATTTAAATTTTTTACCAGAAATGCAGACTGACTTTATATTTACTTTGTTAGCTGAAGAATTTGGAATACTAGGAAGTATAATTTTATTATCTTTATTTATAATATTAATTATTTATACAATGATTATAAGCCTATTATGTAAAAGTAGATTTTCATTTTTTCTTGTTATTGGCGTTGCAATAAATATTTTCTTTTATGTATTTATAAATACAGCTATGGTCATTGGTTTAGTTCCTGTTGTAGGAGTACCTCTTCCTTTAGTATCATATGGAGGTACATCTATGATATGTGTAATGTTTGGTATGGGGCTAGTTAGTAATGCTTACCTAAATAGAAATTTGATAATACCCAGATATAAGGATGGCATTTTTGGTTGGTAACAAATTACTATAAATCTTTCCAACCAATATTCTTACAAAATTCTTTATAGTTACCATTATAATTAAAAACTTTACCATTATCATAAACTATTAGTTTATTTGCTATCTTTTTTAAAAAGTATTCATCATGAGTTACCATTAAAACAGAGCCGGAAAAGTTATTTACAGCATTCATTAGAGATTCCGTAGACTCCATATCTAGATGATTTGTTGGTTCATCTAAAAAAAGCATATTTACTGGTTTAAGTAGAATTTTTCCAAGCATAACTCTACTTTTTTCTCCTCCAGAAAGAATAGAAATTTTTTTATCGGCTAAATCTCCAGGAAACATCATATGTGCACATGTTCTTCTGATATTTGTTTCCAATATTCTATCGTCTACACTCTGAATTTCTTCATAAATTGTATTACCCATAGATAATCTATCTATATTCATTTGGCCCAAATAACCTATTTGTGTTTTAGTGTGTATTTTAATATTTCCAGAACAAGGGTTAATTTCTTTATGAAGAAGTTTTAAGAGTGTTGACTTACCTTTGCCGTTTTTTCCAATAATACATATTTTATCCCCTTTATTAACTTTAATATTAAAGTTATTTAGTAGAAGTTTATTATTATTATATCCAAAACTTAAATTATTAGTTTCTAATAGGCTTTCTTTACTATTATAATTTAAATAATTAAATTTAAAATCTAAGTTTTCTATCTCATTTAATTTATCTAATACATCTTGTTTTTCTAACATTTTTATTCTTGATTGTGCTCTACTAGCTAAAGTTGCTTTTGATTTAAATCTATCTATCCATTCTTGCGTTTTCTTTCTATTCTTCTCTTGGTTAATTCTTGTTTTTTCATGTATGATTTCTTCTTGTTGTATTTGTTCTTTAATTTTTCTTGTGTTACCAGGTAATTTCCTAAAACTTCTTCTATGTATATTTAATGTATGTGTTATAATACTATCCATAAATGCTCTATCATGAGTTATTAGAATAATTTCTGATTCCCAAGATAATAAAAATTTTTTTAACCATTTTATAGAATGAATATCTAAGTAGTTGGTAGGTTCATCTAAAAGTAGTAAGTTAGGTTCTAATAACAAAAGTTTTGCTAAATTTATTTTTACTTGAAATCCTCCGGAGAATAATTTTGGGTCTTGTAACATTTCTTCATCAGTAAAACCTAGTCCACTAAGTATTTTTTCACCCTTCCAAACTTCATATTGTCTTTCTGAATTTAAGACACTACATACTTCATCTATTATTGTATTTTTTGTAAATTTTATATGTTGTTCTAATATACCTACGGTGTAATTTTTTGAGTATTCTATAATACCAATATCTGGAGATATTTGATTTATAAGTAGCTTAAATAATGTAGATTTCCCTGTACCATTTCTTCCAATTAATCCAATTTTTTCTTTTGGATTAATATTAAAGTTTACATCAGAAAATAATTCATTTCCTGAAAATGATATTGATAAGTCTATAATTCTAATCATATGAGTTTACGTAAATAAGGTTATATAAATAATATATTGATATATTAGTTCTAATTTTAATGAAATATATTTTTTATATTATTAGTTTTTTTTATTTTGAGTGACTAAAATATAACTTTTTGTTAATTTACTATTTATTATTAATAAAATTTGGGGGAAAAATAATGGAAGTTTTACTTGATCCTAGAACCGTAAATAGTAGAAAGGTTTTAGCAGGACTTAAACTTATTGGAGCGGACTATTCAATTAGGAAATTTGATTATTTTCAAGCTGAACAAAAAAGTGAAGAATTTGTAAAAATCAATCCAAATGCTGCGTTTCCAGCTCTTGTAGATGGAGATTTTACTTTATGGGAATCTAACGCAATATTACAATATATGCAGCAGAGAAAGTAGGTAATACTAGTGCCTATCCAACTAATGTTCAAACTAGAGCAGATATTAACCGTTGGCTATTATGGGAAAGTAGTTCTTGGTTTGGCTCATGCTATGTTTATTTGGTAGAAAATTGTGTTAAACCTTTATTAGGAGGTACCACAGATGAATCTATACTTTCAAATGAAGCAGAAAATTTTGAAAAATTAGCTAGTATATTAAATACTAGACTAGAAAACAATAAATTTTTGTGTGGTAACGAAGCAACTATAGCAGATGTTGCTGTTGCAGCACCTATGCATTTACATGGGTGGGCTAAATTACCTCTTGATAATCATTCAAACCTCGTTCGTTGGATGACAGAAGATATAGAAAGTTCTAGTTGGTGGAAAGAAACTCACGTTGGAGAAGGTTTTACTCTGCCTGAATAAATAAATTTTAACCATCAATAAAGTAAATTAAGAGAAAGCGAGTTTTTAGTATATGAAAAATAAAGGTTTTTTTAATTATATGTCTGAAGACTCGCAAAGCTCTCTTTTTAGAAATGGTAAGGTCCTTACAAAGAGAGATCTTAACGGAAGTGATGCAGGTTCTGAAGGAATTAATATAGATAAAAAAGAAATGAAAATTCTAAATGCACGTGATTCACTTGCTAGAAAAAATATATCTATTGATAGTAAAGGTTTTGAAATTATAAATAGTAATATACAAAATTTAGGTATTGATTTTTTTGACAATAATGAAGTTCTTAATAAATATTATAATCATTGTGCTGATTTCATTAAAGATAGAACTGGTGCAACAAGTGTTTATGCATTTGATCATAATATTCGTTCAGCATCGGGTAAAAAATCAAAAACAATGATTAAAGATGGACAGCAAGTTCAAGGGCCCGCTCATATTGTTCATGGTGATTATACACTTACAAGTGCTCCAGAACGATTTAATCAATTAGCTAAACCGGTAAGAAAAAATGATACTTTCCGAAGTATAATAGGAGAATCAAATAGCTTATTAAGCCAAGAGCTTGTTGACACAACCTTATTGGATGGTCGATTTGCGATAATTAACTTATGGAGAAATATAGTTGAAGAACCAGTTGAGGTAAATCCTCTTGCATTATGTGATGCTAGTACAGTCTCACCTGAAGATTTAGTAGTATTTGAAATTCATTATGCTGATAGAATAGGCGAGAACTATTTTGCCAAACATAATAAAAATCATGATTGGTACTATTTTGATAAAATGACGAAAAATGAAGCTTTACTAATAAAACAATGGGATAGTCATGGAGCAATAGCAAAGACTAACGGTAAATTAGCCGATAATGAATCGTTTGATAAGCCATGTACTTTTAGCTTTCATAGTGCCTTTGAAGACCCTTCAACGAGGGAAGATGCTCCGGATCGATGGAGCATGGAAGTAAGATGTATTGTAATTTATTAATGGAGAAATAATTTCATGCTTAATAATAATGGTAGAGTAGTTATGATTTCAGGAGCAAATAGAGGAATAGGGCTCGCTATAGCCCGTAATTTATATAAAGCGGGATATTCATTAAGCTTAGGTTCGAGAAGTATTGACTCATTGAAAGGTATAATTGAAAATTCAACTGAAGACAGAATTATTAATTGTTATTTTGATGCTAATGATAAAAGTTCTCATAAGAATTGGGTCATAGATACTGTAAACAAATTTAGTAAAATTGATTGTTTAATAAATAATGCAGGTATTGTAGAGTCAGTCTCCGTAGATGATGAAGAGGATAATGAAGAGGCTTTAGATAGAATGTGGGCAGTAAATGTAAAAGCTCCTTTATCTTTGACTAGGTTAACTTTGCCATATTTAAAAAAATCGGGATCTGGAAGAGTAATTAATGTAGCTTCTTTGGCTGGTAAAGCAGTGTATGGAAGTTCAGTTGGTTATTCTATGACTAAATTTGCTGCAGTAGCTTTATCTCATGCAACTAGACATGGAGGTTGGGATTATGGGGTAAGATGTACCGCTTTATGTCCGGGATATGTTGCTACAGATATGACTAGCGAAGTAGAAAGTGTTCCAATAGATAATATGATTTCTCCAACTGACTTAGCTGAATTAGTTAAGACTGTAATTTCATTATCTAACTCAGCATCAGTTGCTGAATTGATAGTTAATTGTAAACCAGACATTATTGCTTAATGAAGTTATATTTCTTTAATGCCTTATTATAAATCTCTATAAAATATATATAATTTATTCAGTTAATTATTATAATTTAATAATATCCTACATTTATATTAACTCATAAATTAAGGATAAAAATATGGATAAAAAAGTTACAGAAATTTTACCTATAAACCATCATAAGGATTTAAAACACTTATCAGAAATGATTGATAATATTTTATATCTATTTAAAAAAGGTTGGACTAAAGATGAATTAAAAGGCTTTATAGACAAGTATTGTTTAGAAGAGTTAGTTGAAACTATAAAAATTAAAGAAATTCAAAAAGATAAAGATAATATATTAAATTCTTTTAATACCTAAAGTTTTAGAAGTATTTATACATAAAGGTATATTGTACACTCTCCTACATATCATGTTTGTAAAGAATAATTTTGTCTGATAGAATTTATTTATGAAATTTTTATTATCGTTTATAATTTTAAATGTATTACTAACCCTATCTCAAGCATGGAGTTTACCTACATGTCCAGGTTCTCCTTCTTATGAAGGATCAACATATTGGGATAATTGCGTAGGCACATATACCTTTTCTAATGGAGATAAATATGAAGGAGATTGGAGAAATGATAAGAGGCATGGGCAGGGGACTAGTACATATGCAAATGGTGGTAAATACGTGGGAGAGTATCAAGATAACAAGAAGACTGGTATAGGAACTTTTTTCTTTTCTACAGGTGACAAATATATTGGAAATTTTAAAGATGATGTTAGATATGGCGAAGGAACATATATTTTTGCTGATGGAAGAGTATGGCAAGGACAATGGAATAATGATAAATGGGTAAGTGGAAATAAATTTGCGGCAGGAGAATATAATTCTTTTTCTCAAGTATCTAATTTATCTATATGTCCAGATTCTCCATCCTATGAAGGATCAACGTATTGGGACAATTGTGTAGGTGTTTATAACTATTCTAATGGAGATAAATATGAAGGAGAGTGGAGGGAAGATAAGAGGCATGGGCAGGGCACTTATACTTTTTCTAATGGAGATAAATATGTAGGAGATTTTTTAGATGGTGGTTTTCATGGTCAGGGAACTTATACCTATGGAAAAGGTGAATGGGAAGATGATAAATATATAGGAGAGTATAAAAATGATAAACGAAATGGTCAGGGAGTATATATGTTTGCTGATGGAAGAGTATGGCAAGGTCAATGGAGTAACGATGAGTGGGTAAGTGGAAATAAATTTGCGGAAGGAGAATTTGATTATTCTTCTCAGATATCTAGTTTACCAACATGCCAAGGTTCTCCATCCTATGAGGGGTCAACTTATTGGGATAATTGTGTAGGCACATATACTTTTTCTAGCGGTGAAATCTATATAGGATCATGGAAGAATGATAAGAGGCATGGGCAGGGAACTAGTACCTATGCTAGTGGAGACAAATATATAGGAGAGTATAAAGAGGATATGAAGCATGGTCAGGGAATATATACTTTTGCTAATGGGGAAAAATATATTGGAGAATTTAAGAATAATGAGAGACATGGTCAAGGAACTAATACTTGGGCAGATGGAAAAGTATGGCAAGGAGAATGGAGCAATAATGAATGGGTAAGTGGGAATAAATATAAAGTAGGCGAAAATAGCTTACCAAAACAGGATAATAATAAACAAAATACAAACCCTAATGAGATTATTAATGCAGCGTCTGGTTCTGGATTTATTGTTTCATCTTCAGGACACATAGTTACTAATAATCATGTTATAGATGGATGCAATGATGTAAAAGTACATCAGAAGGGTAAAATTTTTAAGGCTACAATTGTAGATGTTGATTATATGAATGACCTGGCTATTATTCAAGCTGATATTACTTCTTCAATGGTTTTTTCAGTTAGTAGTCAAGATGCAGAACTTTTGCAAGATATATATGTTGCAGGGTATCCTTTTGGCGCTACAATCAGCAGTAGTATTAAGGTAACTAAAGGGATAGTAAGTTCTCTTTCAGGAATAGGAAACAATTATTCTAATATGCAAATAGATGCTGCATTACAACCTGGTAATAGTGGAGGTCCTATTTTAGATAATAAGGGAAATGTGGTTGGCGTTGCAGTTGCCAAGCTAGATTTATCATTAATGCTAGAAGAATTTGGTGCTGTACCAGAAGACACTAATTTTGGAATTAAATCTTCCACATTAATAACTTTTCTTAGAGCTAATGGAATTAAAACATCTAAAAGATCTGATATAGATATTTCTCGTACAGAGTTAGGACAAAAGATTAGTGATGGAACATTATTTCTTTCTTGTTGGATGACATATGCAAAAATAGAAGAATTAAGAACTAAAAAAGTAATGTTTGAAAACCTAAGATGAAGTATAAAAATATTATATGCTAAGTATAAATATTTATATTTAGTTCTAAGTAAAATAAAGTAATTGAATGTTTAGACTTAAAACGATACTTTAATATATGCAAATAATTGTGGGCCCTTAGCTCAGTTGGTAGAGCAACTGACTCTTAATCAGTGGGTCACAGGTTCGAATCCTGTAGGGCTCACCATAAATTAATATTGTGATGTGTATTCATCAGATGGCGATACTAGATATATATTTGGAACGCCTTTAGAACTTAGCGAGAAGATATTTATTAATAATAACTTACATAATCGTCTTTATTAGGCCTAGTTCTCTCTTTTGGATCTTTATCTTTTGATCCAATATATATAAACCCTGCAATTTTATCTTTCACAGGATCTCCCCCTAATTCTTTAATAATATTTTTATTATAGGCATACCATTCTGTTACCCATTGTGCAGCATAGCCTAATGCTTGAGCAGCATATAAAATTGTAGTGCAGACAGCTCCTGCAGATAAAACTTGTTCCCATTCGGGTATTTTATGATCAAGTTCAGGTGTTGATAAAATTGCAATTACCGTATGAGCTCTCTGAAACCTTGAGGATTCCATTTTAATTAGTTCTTCTGAGGCATTATTATTATGTTTTAAAAATTCATTAAGAATAACTTGCTCATCAAATATTTTTCTTCTTTGACCTTTTATTACAGAAATTTTCCATGGTTTAACTCCACCATGATCAGGAACTCTTAAACCAGCATTAAGAATTAGTTGTAAATGTTCCTCTAGGACATTTCCTTCACTCATTCTTTTTGCTGTAACAGATCTTCTCTTAGATAAGAAGTCTAAAATTTCGGACATCTCACTTCCAATATTATGTATTAATCCAATTTATTATGTTAAATTTTATTAAATTAATCTTAAAAAAGATACTTAAATAATTATATAATTTATCAATAATATAAGGGTTGTTAATATGGTACAAAATATTATAAAAACTTGCCAGATGCTTGTAAGTGAAGCAAATGAAATTGTTCCTATAATTTCAATTGCTGATGCTAAAAATAAAGTAAATGATAGAAATTATGTTTTTATTGATATCCGTGATTTCAGAGAAATAAAAAGGGAAGGTAAAATTCCAAATGCTTTTTCATGTCCAAGGGGTATGTTAGAATTTTGGATTGATCCAAATAGTCCTTATCATAAAGAAATTTTTAACCAAGATAAAACATATATATTTTATTGTGCGAGTGGTTGGAGGTCAGCACTTGCTGGTAAAGTATCTATAGAAATGGGTTTAAAGCCAGTTTTTCATATAGAAGGGGGATTCAGTGCTTGGAAGAATAAAAAATTAGCAATTGAAGTAGTTAAGTAGTTTTTATTCTATAAATTTAGAGACATTTCTTTATTAATTTTTCATCTATTTTTAATGAGAAAGCAGTTTCTTTTATTGCGTCCCATGTAATTTTTGTAATTGGTATACCATTTTTTAATCTGTCTTTTTTGGTAATGATTTCTTTTTCACCAGGCATTAAAACATTATCAACTCCTTTAGTCGGTTTTGCAGATTTAAAAAATTTTATATATCTTTTTATCTCTTTATCATATTCTTTACCATTTACGTATTTAGAAGGATTAATATATATAGAAAGCATACCATTTCTAAATGGTTGAGACTTATTTTCTCTACCCATACCGCTGCCAGTAAGAGCGCCTGCTAATAATTCGCATAAAAATGATAATCCAGATCCTTTATGTAAACCAAAAGGCTTAAACGCGCCTGTGCCACCTCTTGAGCTTTTTGCATTTGGATCCTTAGTGCCATATATTACACTGGTATCGTTTGTATCATTTCCTTTATCGTTAATGAGCGCATCTTTTGGAATAGGCTTACCACCTTGATGAGAAACATATGCTTTACCCTCAGCAACAAGAGATGTAGCAAAGTCTAATATAAAAGGATTTTTATTTTTAATAGGTACGCCAGCTGAAAATGGATTTGTTGAAAATCGCCTTTCCCATGATCCATAGGGTGCTACTAATAAACCTGCAATACTATTAACAAAGTGTACTGAAATTATTTCTTTTTCTGCAGCCATTTCAGAAAAATCTCCTATTCTTCCTAAATGTCCTGAATTTTTTATACCAATAATTGATGTACCAAATTTTTTAGCTTTTTTTATTCCAAGTTTACATGCAAAAGGGCCTACCGTTTGTCCAAAACCATCTAAACCATCTACTATACTAAAATTATTACTTTCCATTAAAATTTTAGGTTTAACATTTGTAACAATATGATTGTCTTTAATCATATCAACATATCTAGGAGTTCTAATTACTCCATGACTATCATGACCAACTAAACTTGCTTTTACTAAGTATTCTGCAATTCTTTCAGCTTCTGCTTTTTTGCAACCAGCTTTATTAAAAATTGTAAAAATTAATATTTCTAATGGTTTAGTTTTAATTTGCATAGTATTTCCATATTAAGTTATTAGAATAATAAATACTCTTAATGTTAAATTAAATATTAGGATATTATATACATTTAATATTATTTCTTAAATAAAAATTAAGAATTAATTTAAATAGAATTATTTTTACTAATCTTTATATAAGTTTCTCTTAATATTTCCGTTATAGGACCTATGTTACCTTGGCCAATTTTTTGATTATCAATGTTAATTACAGGAGCTATTAAAGTTGATGCAGATGAAATAAAAGCCTCATTTGATTTTATTGCTTCTTTGACAGTAAAAGGCTTCTCTATTATAGATAATTTTAGCTTATTAGCTACTTCAAGTAATGTTTTACGTGTAATACCTGGAAGTAATTTATTTGATAAATCTCGTGTAATTATATTATTATTATTATCTATTATATAGGCATTATTTGAAGTGCCTTCATTTATAAATCCGTCATTATCAATTAACCAAGCATCATCAAATCCCATTTTAAACGCTTCAGTTTTAATTAAAGTTGCATATAACAATTGTGTAGTTTTTATATCTTTTCGTTGCCACCTTATGTCTGGCTTTGTAATAATTTTTAAACCAGAATTCTTAAAATTTATATTTGTTAATTTTTTTTCCTGTGTAAAAGCAAAAATATTGGGTTTAATATCTTTGTCTTTTATCAAAAAGTCTCTTTCAATTGTTCCTCTACTTACCTGCATATATATAAGACCTTCTTCATAAGAAAAATTATTTTTTTTTATTAATTCCTTATGCATCTTTAAAAGAGATTCATAATTAATATTGTTTATGATATTTAATTCTTTTAAAGAATTTTTTAATCTTTCTATATGTGATGGAAAATCTATAAGTTTGTTATCTATTACTGCAGTAACTTCATAAACTGAGTCTGAGAATAATAAACCTCTATCAAAAATGGATATTTTTGCTTCATGCTCTTGTATATATTTACCATTTAAAAATACTATTCTATTCATTAATTGTAATCTGAGTTTTAACTGGAATTTCTGAAATTCCTCTTAAAGTATATGTGTAAGTTTTATTTCCTTCACTTAATGGAAATAATTTGCCAACTGAACCTAAACTTAATCTATCACCAGCTTTTAACGTGATACCTCTTTTATTAAATTCTTCAATAAGCCACATTACTACATTCATTGGGTTTCCCATTAATGATGAACCAGGCGAATTTTGGATAATTGTTCCTGTTTCATCTTCAAAAATAGTTTCCATTTTAGCTAATGATTGAATAAATTCTGGAGTAGATTGCATAAGCACCCCTGGTCCCATTACCATTTTTGTAGCTA
>JAURCJ010000016.1 GCA_030828505.1 Alphaproteobacteria bacterium
ACATTTACTAATATTGAAGATTTATTAAAATCAAATGTTGATGCAGTATTTATTTCTACACCCGCTGTAACTCATGAGAAATTAGTCAGGAAAGCTCTTTATGCAAATAAACATGTTTTTGTCGAAAAACCAATATGTTTAGATGTGTCTCAAGCAATTATTTTAAAAAATTTAGCTGATCAAAAAGGCTTGAAGTTAATGGTAGGTCATTTACTTCTATATCATCCTGCATTTATTGCACTACAATCTTTAATTAAAAATGGTGGTATAGGAAATATTAGATATATTTATTCTAATAGATTATCTTTAGGTAAATTAAGAAAAGAAGAAAATGCTCTATGGTCTTTTGCGCCTCACGATATATCAATGATATTATCATTAATAGGAAAAGAACCTATTAATATTTACGCTAGTGGAGGTAACTATCTTAATAAAGATATTGCTGATACTACAATGACTTTAATGACTTTTGGTGATAACATTAAAGCGCATGTTTTTGTATCTTGGTTACACCCATTTAAAGATCAAAGGTTAGTAGTTGTAGGTGATAAAGCTATGGCTACTTTCGTTGATATAGAGAAAGGTGAAAAAAAGTTAATGCTATATAATCACGATGTTTCTTGGAAAGGAGATGTATCTGTTATAGAAAAAGCCGATGGTAAAGCCATAAATTATGATATGTCTAAAGAACCACTAAATGAGGAGTGTAAAAGCTTTATTAACTGGGTTAAAAATGATATTAAACCTGCTTCAGATGCATCAGAGGCAATAAGAGTTTTAAAAGTTTTAGATAAAGCGGATGAAGATTTAAAAAGGAATAAATAAGGTGTCAAAAAATTATTTTTCACATGATACTGCTATAGTTAGTAAAGATTCTTCCATTGGTAAGAATACTAAAATCTGGCATTTTTCTCATATATTTGGTTATTCTTCCATAGGAAAGGACTGTATTATAGGACAAAATGTAATGGTTGGACCTAATGTAAATATTGGAAATAATTGTAAAGTTCAAAACAACGTATCTCTTTATAAAGGAGTTACCTTAGAAGATTATGTATTTTGTGGTCCATCGTGTGTATTTACAAATATTAAGACTCCAAGAGCATTTATTGACAGGAGTCAAGAATTTGATTCTACAATAGTAAAAAAAGGAGCATCTATAGGTGCAAATTCAACTATAATTTGCGGAGTTGAATTAGGAGAATATTGTATGGTTGCAGCTGGTGCATTAGTTACAAAAAATGTTAAGCCTTATTCATTAGTAATTGGTGCACCAGCTATGCATATAGCTTGGGTTTCTGAAGCAGGTGAAAGAATGGATAAAAACCTTATATGTAAAAGAACTGGAAAAGTTTATGAAGAAAAGAACGGTAATTTATATGAAAAGTCAATTTAATAATAATGATTAAACCTATTTCATTTATAGACCTTGCTAAACAGCAAAAAAGATTAAAAAAAGATATAGATTCTCGCATTAAAGATGTTCTGTTGCATGGAAAATACATAATGGGACCAGAAGTCTATGAACTTGAAGAGGAATTAGTACGCTACACTGGAGCAAATTATGCTGCTACATGCGGAAGCGGAACAGATGCAATAGTATTAGCATTAATGGCCATAGGTGTAGGACGTGGAGATATTGTATTTTGTCCCACATTTACATTCCCCGCGACTGCAGAAGCTATAGTAATTTTAGGCGCAAAACCATACTTTGTTGATGTAGATAAAAATACTTTTAATATATCTATATTAAGTTTAAATAAGGCTATTGAGGATGTGCAAAAACAAAATCAATATAATGCTAAAGCTATTATTGCAGTTGATTTGTATGGAATACCTGCAGATTATGATCAACTAAGTATAATAGCAAAAAAGAATAATATGGTTTTAATTGCGGATGCAGCTCAAAGCTTCGGGGCAGAATTTAATGGAAAAAAAGTTGGTAATATAGCTGATATAACTTGTATATCATTTTTTCCTGCTAAACCATTAGGATGTTACGGAGACGGTGGCAGTGTGTTAACTAATGATAGCAATATAATTGATATGGTAAAAAGCTTAAGAGTACATGGAAAAGGAAAAAGTAAATATGATATTGATTATATTGGGCTTAATTCTCGTTTAGATACTTTGCAAGCAGGAATACTTTTAGCTAAGTTAAAAAACTTTAATTGGGAATTTAATAAAAGGAATAAAATTGCAAAATATTATATAGAGAGATTAAAAGATAAAATATCTGTTCCTGAAGTATCTTCTAATTCTAGACCAGTCTGGGCCCAGTTTACTTTAAAGCATAAAGAAAGAGATAAAATTCAAGAGTTATTAAAGGAAAGAGGAATTCCTACAATGGTATATTACCCTAGACCAATGCATAAACAAAAAGCATATAAAAAATATTATAACGGAAATATACCTTTATCAGGCTCTAATTATTTAGCTAAGCAAGTTTTTAGTATTCCTATATATCCAGATATGGATGAAAAAGAACAAAATTACATAATAGATGCGATATTAGATATAGTTAATCAGTATAAATTATAATTATAATGAATAAATTTCTATTTATATTAAGATGTTATTCTGGTTTTGAACAATCTTTAATCAAAAAAGAATGGTCTCCTTCTGGAGCTACGACTATAGCTAAAACAATTGAATATATTCAAAATGATAAATCTAGTAATTTGATAATAGTGTCAAATAACTTTAATAGTAAATTGGGCTATATAAGGAATAGGAAACTATACTTAAAAAAATTAAATATGCCTATTCATTTTATTATGGGAAAACTCCTTTTTTTAAGTGATACAAAATTAGGAAAATATTATACATTCTTGTATAATAATATTGCTATATTATTATATATATTAAAATATAAACCAAAACTTGTTTATTCAGATCACGCTAATATTTTCATTACGGCTTTTATATCTAGGTTCTTAGGTATTAAAACTATGGTAAGGTTAATGGGTATTAAGGATGATATGAGAAATTCTTTAATAGAGACTTCGTTTTATTATAAATTATTAAGATGGAGCTATCGTTCGCCATTTTCTATGGTTTTAGCTACGCAAGATGGAGCAGGTTCTGAGAACTGGATGAAATCTGCATTAAAAAAAAATGTACCTAATATAACTATTTTAAATGGAGTAGATCAAAAAAATAAATTAACTAATACAAAATTATTAAAAAATATACCTAATAATAAATTTATAGCTATTTTCGTAGGAAGATTAGAACATGATAAGGCACCAGATAAATTTATAGAATCTTTTCTTTTAGCTAAAAAAAAATTACCAAATAATCTTCATATAATAATAGTAGGTACAGGTTCGATGAAGGAGAAATTAGATTTGAGCTTGGAAAAAGCAAATGCAACAAAAGATGTAACTTTTTTCTCAAATTTAAATACAGATGAAATATTTTTTTTATTGGATAAGTCGGATGTTTATATTTCTTTAAATCGATATGGAAATTTAAGTAATACAAATATAGAAGCAATGACAAGAGGTAAAGCAATGATAATTCCAAGGTCTAATAGATCTAAAGGAATTGATATTTATACAGATTCATTGATACCTCGAGATTCTATTATAAGAATAAAAGATTCTGATTCAATTAACGATGTTGCGGAGGCTTTAATCTATTTATTTAATAATGAAAAAGCTAAAATTTCTCTCGAAAAAAATATTTCCAATATTAGCAATCAATACATAAAAAGTTGGGATAAAAGAATAGCATGGGAGTTTAAATTATTGAATATTATAAATTCAGGTAGACAGGATAAATTAAGATCTTTTATAGAAGATGTTGAGTTATGAAGAAGAAAAAATTGGTATTAATATTACCTTCATTAGCAGGAGGAGGTGCTGAGAAAGTAACATTAAACTTATTAGAGAATATAGATAAGAAGTATTTTGACTGTACACTTTTTTTAATTAATGATGTTGGCCCCTTAAAAGTAAATTTTAATAAATATCAGATAATTAACTTCAGTAGTGCTAGGTTAAGAAATGCTCTACCTTCTATTTTAGCCCAAATAAAGAATATTCAACCAGATATAATTTTATCGACTTTTCCTCATATTACAATTCCAATTATTTTAATAAAAAAACTATTATATAATAATATAAAAGTGATTTCCAGAGAGCCTAATATGATAGATCAATCACTAGGTAGCACAAATTTTAGTTTTATATTTAAAAAATTATATAAAATAATTATGCCATTTTCTGATAAAATTATCGTAAGCTCTAAAGGAATGCAAAAGGACCTATATAAAAAAGGCATCAAAAAAGATAAATTAACCATAATTCAAAATCCAATTGATATAGATTTACTTAGAAAAATGAATAAATTTAAAAGACATCCTGGAAGCGGACTTCGCCTAGTAAGTATGGGAAGGTTAGTTTATCAAAAGGGTTTTGATAGAATATTACCTATCATTAAAAATATAAAAAATGCGCATATTACAATATTAGGAGAGGGTAAAGAATATACAAATTTATCAAGAATAGTAGAAGAACTTAATATTAAAGATAAAGTAAGTTTTAAGGGTTTTGTACATGACCCTAAAAAATATATAGCAGCAGCAGATTATTTTATATTACCGTCGAGGTGGGAAGGTTTACCAAATTCAGTACTAGAATCTTTAGCATTAGGAACACCTGTCATTACTTTTACGGAAATTATAGGCTTAATGGATATAGTACCAAATGTAGCAGAAAAAAAGTTAATTTTATGCAAAGATGAGAGAGATATGGAGATTTTGTTAAAAAAATTACCTATAAGAAGTAACAATAAAGATTTAAAGTTACGAAGAAATTTATTAATTAAATATAATACACCTTCTGATTACAGTGCACATTACTTTAGAGTAATTGAGGAGTTATTGTATGAATAAAAATTTTAAAGTTTTACATATTATTACTAGTTTGGAACAAGGAGGGGCAGAGCGACAATTAGTAGAATTAGTAAAAGAAAATAAATTACATGCAGTTTGTCAGTTATGTGATGGAAACTTTTATAAAGAAGAACTTAAAAATAGTAATATAAAAATATTTAACTTAAATTTTAATAGAAATTTCCTAGATATTTTTTCATTATTTAAACTTTATAAATTTATAAAACATTTTAAACCAGATATTATTAATACATGGATGTATCATTCATGTTTTTTAGAATTACTACTAAGAAAATTATTTTTTTTGAGCCGTATTCCTTTAGTCTGGGGATTAAGGTGTTCAAATATGGATATGGCTAATTATTCTCTTTTATTAAGAATAGTTATTAAAATATGTAAGTATTTTTCGGATACTCCAGATCTAATTATTAATAATTCTTATTCTGGATTAAATTATCATAAAGCGATAGGGTACAAGGGAAAGAATATAGTTATTCATAATGGAATAGATACAAAATATTTTTCTTTTGATTCAAAAAGTAGAAAGAGCTTTAGGGATCGCTATAAAATTCATGAGGATTCCAAAGTATTACTTTGTGTTGCCCGTTATGATCAGATGAAAGATCATCAAATTTTGATAGAATCTTTTAGAGAAATTAAAGAGAAGTTATCAGATACTATATTAGTTTTAGCTGGAAAAGGTACTGAAAAGTTTAAAGAAAAAAATGGTATAATAGCTTTAGGTGCTGTTAAAAATATTAATTATGTGTATACAGGTTGTGATATAATTATTTCATGTTCTGCTTATGGGGAAGGTTTTTCTAACGCACTAGCTGAAGGAATGGCCTCTGAACTAATTCCAATTGCAACGGACGTAGGAGATTCAGCTACTATAATTGGAAAGGTTGGTAAAATTATTATGCCAAGAAATAAGGCCCAATTAATTCAAGCTATAACTGAGGCTTTGCAGATTAGTAAAAAAGCTTTTGATAATAATAAAAAGTTAGCCAGAAAAAGAATTATTGAAAATTTTTCTCATCTAAAAATGGTTGATTCATATCATAAAGAATATAGTAAATTATTAGTAGGTAAAAAATAATGTGTGGATTTGCAGGTATAGTTGATTTAGATAAACTTGAAATTAACAATTATATTGATAACTGCATGAAAGCAGCATTAAAATCATTATACCCTAGAGGGCCAGATCAAAACGGATTTTATACTGATGATAATGTTTATATGGTGCATGCACGATTAAGTATTATTGATATAAGTGAGCATGGTAAACAACCAATGAGCAAATATGGAAAGGTTTTAGTTTTTAATGGCGAAATATATAACTATTTAGAAGTAAAAGAGAAATTAGCGAAGCTTGGTTATCAATTCTATTCTAATTCTGATACCGAGGTAATAATTGCTGCATGGGATCAATGGGAAGAAGAAGCATTAAATATTATTAATGGAATGTTTTCTCTAGTGGTATGGGACAAGTCTAAAAGAAAGTTAATTTTAGCAAGAGATCCTTATGGCAAAAAACCTTTACTATACTCTGTTAATAAAAATAAGATTATTTTTGGTTCAGATATGAAAAGCATTGAAAGTATAATTGGGCCTTCTGAAATTAACCCTATGGCTATAGAAAGCTTATTTAAATTGAGGTTTATTCATGACCCTTTAACGATATATAAAAAAGTATCTAAGTTAGAAGCTGGACATTTAATAAAATTTACGAGAAAAAATGTTAATTCAACTAAATGGTACAACTTGTCAAAAGATAAAAATGATACTTCATATTATAATAAAGATACTGTTGCACTAAAAATGCGTAATCTCTTTGATGATGCTGTTAAAAAGAGACTAGTCTCTGATGTAAATTTAGGCATTTTTCTTTCAGGAGGAATTGACTCTAGCTTAATAGTAGCCTCTCTAGCTAAGCAAGGTTATTCCTTACCATGCTTCACTATGGGATATGCTGATGCTTCTGATTATTATGAAGAAAGGCCGCAAGCGAAGCGTTTGGCTAATCATTTTGGAATGAAACATTATTCTTTTGAGATTAATCAAAAGGATATATTAAAAAGTATTCCCGATATATTTAATGCTAGTGATGAGCCGTTTGCTGATACTAGTGCAATTCCTTTTTATATGTTATCAAAAAATGTAAGTTCAAATGTTAAAGTTGTTCTATCAGGTGATGGAGGTGATGAAGTATTTGGTGGTTATAGAAAGCACATAGCTGAAAAATGGTATTTTTTGCAGAATATAATACCGCAATTTATAAAAAAACCTATTCTGAACGTATTAACTGAAAATAAGAATACATACTATGGTGAAGTATCTAGAAGAATTAGAAGATATTTAAATAGTATGCATAATGATGGCTCTCAGAGACAATCATTTTTAATGGAACAAATAGATGAAGATAGTATTAGTGATTTATTTGGACTTAATTTATCGCATACAAAAGATTTAATTACTAAGTATAGAAATTTATTTGATGATCCAGTCAATGCTATGCTTGCAGCAGATTTATTTTTTTCATTACCAGGTGATATGTTAGTAAAAGTTGATAGAATGAGTATGTCAAACAGCTTAGAAGTAAGGTCTCCATTTTTAGATAAACAATTAGTAGAATATACCTTTTCATTGCCTGGGAAATATAAAATTGGATATTTTAGTGGAAAAAAGCTTATAAAAGCAGCTTTCAGAAATACATTGCCTAGGTGGTCTTCATCTATTGGAAAAAAAGGTTTCGAGGTTCCTATAGCGGATTGGTTAAAAGGTAATCTTTTTTCACTTTTAAATGACACTTGTTCAAAAAATAATTTAGAAAAAATGGGGATTATAAATACCAAATTAGTAAACAACTGGAAAGTAGAGTTAATAAATGGAAAAAGAGATACTTCTTGGCAACTTTGGACTTTAATTTCTTATAGGCAGTGGTTGGAATCTAGAGGTCTATTATAAATTGAAAGATTATTTACAAAATATAGCATTTTTTCCTATGCCTTTTATTTGGTTTATGTTTTTTATTATTTTATTTTCATCTAAAGTGAAAATATATTCTTATTTTAAATATCTTTTGATGCTATTATTCCTATTATCTTTGCCAATATTTATACATCTTATTGAAATACCCTTAAATAATAGTTTGAATAAGTTTTCTAATAAAGATAACATATCTGCTGTAATAGTTCTTACTGCCGGTTCATATAAAGATGTTAATAATAATTGGCATCCATCAAGTAAATCTATAAAAAGAGCTGCTTTAGGTGATAAGATATCTAAAGAATTAAATATACCCTTAATTATTTCAGGAGGAAATAAATCTAAAAGCATGCCTGCAGAGTCTTTAATAGTGTCTAGGTTAATAAAAAATAATATGATTATTTTAGATACAGAAAGTAGTAATACATATGAGTCGGCAATAAATTTAGAAGCAATCTTAAAAACAATTAATTTAAATAAAAATAATAATTATTTATTAATTACATCTAATTTGCATAATTTACGTTCTGCTTTAACTTTTAAAGCACAAAATTATAATATTAAAACATATAACTACAAGGTTTTAGAAGATATAGGTTATTATAAATTTATACCTAGTGCTAAATCTTTTATGATTTTAAATCATTGTTTATATGAGTATTATGGAATAATAAAGTATATATTTTTAGGATATATAAATATTATATAGGTAGTTAACTATATCATGAATACAAATATATTATTTTTAGTAACAGAGGATTGGTATTTCCTATCTCATAGGTTAGCTCTTGCACAAAAATGTAAGGCAATTGGATATAATGTTTATGTGGCTTGTAATGATACAGGAAAAATTAAAGAAATCACTAGTTATGGTTTTAAATGCTATAATTTGAATATTAAAAGAGGTTCATTTTCTTTTTTTTCGTTTTTGAAAAGTATTAATGAAGTAAGCAAGGTACTTAAAAAAACAAATACGTATCTACTCCATGCTGTATCAATGCAATCTATAATTATATCTATTTTATATATTATATTTAATAAAAATATAAAGCTAGTGGCAGCAGTAACTGGTCTAGGAACATTATTTTTAGCAAATAGCTTAAAAGATAGAATTATTAAATTATTTATTACTTTAATTCTTATAGTAGGTTTTGGAAGAAAAAATACAAGAGTAATTGTTCAAAATAAAGATGATCAAAAATTCGTAAAAAGGAATTGTTTTTGTAATATAAATAAGATTATATTAATTAGAGGTTCAGGAGTAGATATACATTTTCATCAAAAGATAAATGAACCAGATTACCCTCCTATTACTATTGCTTATGTAGGTCGTTTGATAAAAGATAAAGGTGTAGAAAATATAATCGAGGCTTTTAAATTAGCCTATAAAGAAAATAATAAAATTAAATTACTATTGGTGGGTAGTTTAGATACTAAAAATAAACGACCACTCAGTAAAAATTATATTGAAGAAAGTATAAGAGAAAATATTAATATAGAGCATTTAGGTGAAATTGAAGATGTAAGAATAGTTTGGAAAAGAGCCCATATTGCTATTCTTGCTAGCAAAAGAGAAGGTTTACCAAAAAGTTTATTGGAAGCTGCTGCAGCTGGAAGAGCTATTATTTCTACAGATGTTCCAGGCAGTAGAGAAATTGCTTTAAAATCATTAAATGCAGAAGTAGTGTGTTTAGGAAATAATAAAGCTTTAGCTAAAGCAATTCTTTATTTGTCTGAAAATCATAAAATTAGAAAAATGTATGGTATTAAAAGTAGAGAATTAGTAGAAAGTGATATGTCTGAAGAAAATGTTATAAAAAAAATATTAAATTTATATAAGAGCTTCTAATTATCGACTTTTTATATAAATGGCAAATATAGGATAAGTATAGAGTTATGGATTATTTAAAGAAAAATATTGTGGTTATCGGCTTAGGATATGTAGGTCTACCTTTAGCTGTCAAATTATCAAGTGCATTTGATGTAATTGGTTATGATATATCAAATCAAAGGATTACTGAATTAAAAAAATATTACGATAGTACTAATGAGATTACTAAAGTAAAACTTCAAAAAGCGAAAAGACTTATGGTATCTTCAAATATAGAAGATATTCATAATAAAAATATATATATTATCACCGTTCCTACTCCTGTAAATAAGAACAATTTACCAGACTTAAAGCTTTTAAAAAAAGCATGTAAATTAGTAGGAAAGATAATGGCAAAAAATAGCATTGTTATTTTTGAAAGCACTGTCTACCCTGGTGTAACTGAAAATATATGTGCTCCTATACTAGCAAAATATTCTGGATATAAACTGAATAAAAGCTTTTTTTTAGGATATAGTCCAGAAAGAATCAATCCTGGAGATAAAAAGCATTCGGTTGAAAAGATTACTAAAGTAGTATCTGGAAGCAATAGTGCAACAGCTTCAATTATTAGTAATATATATAAAAAAATTATTAAAGCAGGAGTATTTCATGCAAGTAGTATTGAAGTAGCAGAAACCGCCAAGGCGATTGAAAATGCACAAAGAGATATTAATATCGCTTTTATAAATGAAATTGCTCTGTTGTGTCATAAATTAAATATATCTATATACGATGTACTAGATGCCGCAAAGACAAAATGGAATTTTTTACCTTTCTACCCAGGTTTAGTTGGAGGACACTGTATAGGAGTGGACCCTTATTATTTAGCGCATGTTGCTAAAAAAAGTGGTATGCAAACTGATGTTATACTTTCGGGTAGAAGATTAAATGATAATATGACAAAAATAATATTTAATATTTTAAAAAAAAATATATCAAAGAGATCAAAAATACTTCAGATTGGAATTTCATTTAAAGAAAATGTTCCTGATATAAGAAATTCAAAGTCTGCAGAGTTAGCAAAACTATTTTTAAAAAATAATTATAATATAAAAGTACATGACCCAGTAGTAGACAAATTAGAAGTTGAAGAAGAGTATAATATTAATTTATCTGAACTTAAAGGCCAATATGATAATCTAATTATAGCTGTTTCTCATGATTTTTTAAAAAATAATAATGTTATAAATTGCCTTAAACATAAAGCTAATATTTTTGATATTACTGGAAAATATAAAAATATTTTTAATAGTAATAAATATAATTATTGGTCTTTGTAGCTTTGTGAGAATTAATTTTGAAATCAAATAAAAAAAATATAATTAAGAAGCATTTTGATGTTTTGTCTAAAAGTAGAAGTGATTGGATAAAAAAGTCGCAGGCTTTTTACTCTGAAGATATTCGTTGTATGCAAGAATTTATTTCCAAAGACAGCAAAGTTTTAGAAATAGGGTGTGGTAATGGCCATCTTTTAGCGTCATTAAATCCTAGTTACGGGCTTGGAATAGATATAAGTAAAGGTATGATTGCTGAAGCTAAAAATAAATATAAGAATTTAAATTTTATTGAAGCTGATATTGAAAATATAAAAACAATAAAAAAATTAGACTTGGTCTTTGATTATATAATAATTTCAGACACTATAGGTTATTTTACTGATATTCAGAGCACATTAGATGGTTTACATAAAGTATGTGATTCAGATACACGAATTATTGTAGCTTATTACTCTCCCTTTTGGGAACCTTTACTTAATCTGGCAGCAAAATTAAAAATGAAGATGCCAGAATTAACTAAATCGCTTTTAAATGAAGATGATATTTCTTCTCTCTTAAATTCTTCTAAATTTGAAACAGTAAAAAAACAAAAAAAAATTATTTTTCCGTTTAAACTTTTTGGGATAGGAAGAATTATTAATAGGTTTTTGTCATGTGTACCAATAATATCTAATTTATGTCTAAGAAATTATGTAGTAGCTAGATCTCTAAAGGTTATAACTAAAAGCTTACCAAACTCTGCTAGTGTAATTATTCCTTGCAGGAATGAAAAAGGTAATATTAGAAACGCACTTGAGCGACTTCCTTTATTTACAAAAGATATAGAAATTATTTTTGTTGAAGGTAACTCCAGTGACGGTACTTGGGATGAAGTACAAACAGTAATAAAGGATCAGAAATTTATCGATAAAGGTTTTAAAATGAAAGCTTTGCAACAACCTGGTAAGGGTAAAGCTGATGCAGTATTTGCTGCATTTGATATATCTTCTAAAGATGTTTTAATGATACTTGACGGTGATTTAACTGTGCCGCCAGAAGATATCCCTAAGTTTTGGAAAAAAATTGCTAAAGGTGAGGGAGAATATATTAATGGGAGTAGATTAGTATACCCTATGGAAAATCAGGCAATGCGATTTTTAAATTATATAGCAAATAAATTATTTTCTATTTTGTTTACTTGGCTATTAGGGCAACGCTATACTGATACATTATGTGGAACTAAAGTAATTAGAAGAAAACATTATATAAAAGCAAGTAAACGTAATAAGGATCTTGGAAATTTTGATCCTTTTGGTGATTTTTTTATAATATTTGGTGCAGCAAGACTAAATTTAAAAATGGTAGAAGTTCCTATTAGGTATCGCGCAAGAGAATATGGAAAAACTCAAATCTCAAGATTTAGTCATGGGTTTTTATTAGTAAAAATGGTAATTTTTGCATTTTTTAAATTGAAAGCTATTTAGATGAAATTTGGTTTGCTAATATTTTCATTAGCATTTCTAATAAGGTTTATTAATTTATTATTTTTAGATCTAAATATTAATAATTATATTATTGAAGACCAAAAATTTTATTGGGAATTGTCCCTAAAATCAGCATATTTGCCATGGGGTGAATTATCAGCTGAGCTCTTATCAGAAAGAATGCCAGGAACTTTCTGGTTTTTTGCATTTTTGCAATGGTTAACTAACGCAAATTTATTTTTAATTTTAACAATACAATCTTTATTAGATTCATGTACTTGCGTTTTAATTTTTAGATGTGCAGGTTTAATAAATAAAAAATATGAATTATATGCAGGTTTTTTTGCTGCAGCTTCTCCAACTATGGTTGTTATTAGCTCTCAAATACTCTCAGATACAATATTTTTATTTATGTTTGCCTGTTCTTTATATTCTTTATTAAGATTTATTTATATAAGGAATAGCATTTATTCTTTATTTTTCTGTGCATTATTCTTGGGAATATCTGCTTTTGTAAGAGCCACTAATTTTCCTTTAATTTTTTTAAGTTTACCTATTATATTTCTTGTTACAATACTGAATAATTATTCAAATAAAAAAAGTATTTTTTGTATAGGCCTTTTTTTTCTAATAGCTTTATTTCCAGTTTCTAATAGATGGTTTAATAATATCATATACAATGAATCTTTTTCATTAACTTCACAAGCAGGTTCACATGTGGCTTATTGGATGATACCTGGAATTTTATCTATCAGTAAGGATATGGATAGAAGTACATCTTTAAACTATGTAAAAAGTAGAATTAATAAAGCAGGAGGGCTTACAGGAAAAACTTATTTGGATAGCAAAATTATGTTACAGGTTTCTAAGGATATAATTTCAGAGCAAAGTCTTCATCACTTATCATATGCTTGGTTAAGGTCTTCAGTTTTAAATATTGTTTCGCCTGCTATTTTATTAGATTCTAGAGTTAGAAATCTGCCTCATCCATCTTTTTCAGAATCAAAGAATATTATGCAGTGGGTTAAAAGTTTATTATTTAAAAAAGAAAATTTATATTATGGAAAAGTTTTATTTATTTCATTAATAATTTCTATATTTATAGGGCTTACTTTTACCATAGGGACTTATTATTTTGTTAAAGATAATTTAATAATATCTATAATAGCATTTTTAATTATATTTTATTTTTCTTTAATAACCGGACCTGTGATATCCCCAAAGTATTGTGCACCTTTTGTACCAATAATTATTTATTTACAGTCTATCACTTTAGAAAAATTATTTAATTTTATATATTATAGGTATAATAGTAAGAATAATTAGTAATTCTATAAATGGAATAACTGTGACCATATACCTTGTTTCAAAGTTAGAATTCAAACTAAAAAATATAGTTCTTGAGATAGCGTAAGAAATTGTAATTAAGCTAATGGGCATCAAGTGATTATTCTTTTTCTCTCTAAATATTACTATTAGACTAAATATAAATAATAACATTAGAATCAACCTATATAAGGCATTGATAGCTTTTGAAGTTGCATGTATAGGGTATTCAAACGCTTTTTGAATAAGAATATTGTTGTTTCCACGAACTGCAGATAATCTTTCTTCTTTACTAAGCCCGCTATCCGGCATTTCATTTGGCCATCCAAAGCTAGAAAAGGGGTTAGTCCATATCCTAGAAGCTCTGATTAAAGGGTATTTAATCCAATACTGTATGGGATATTTTGCTATTTTCTTTTCTGCAATATTTTTAAAACTATTATCAATAAATTCTGGAAAGTCTTTTTTATTGTATTGTTGAAGTTTTTCAATTAATTCCTTTATTGTTGCTTTTTCTTCTTCAGTATTAAATGCTCTTTCAGGTATACTTATTCCATCATAATTTTTTCTATTAATTCCCCACAGAGCGCCAGGCCTCTCATATTCATGAGTAATCCATGTTTTAGTCCATTTTAGATAACCAGAAGGTGATCTGCTTCCATCGGGCATAATCATATCAGTAGGTATTAATTGCTGTAAATCTACACTTATATTTCTAATAGTCCATGCCCCCCAAGTAGAAGAAAGCAATAATGCTATTAAGAGGCCTTTGATGATCCCATTCTTAAAACCATGGATAAATATCACTGTAAATGCCACAGGTACCACTAGAAAAATATTATCTAACCTAATCCAAGTAGCAAAAATTAATGCTAATCCAATGCCCAATATTCTTATTTTTTTCTTGTGTAAAGATAATATTAATTCTGAAATTAAATATAGTGTAGCTGCAATTGATAAGGTTTCAGTTTGAACATATCTAGGCCAAGCAATTAATAAA
>JAURCJ010000018.1 GCA_030828505.1 Alphaproteobacteria bacterium
ATAAAAATTAAAATCTTCTGGCCTATTTACTATCATTTCACCTCCATTAGTTAAATCAGTAACATTTGTGCTAATCCTAAAAATACAAAGAAACCTACTACATCTGTTACAGTAGTCAACAAAATTGAGGCTCCTAATGCTGGGTCAATATTCCATCTTTGTAATAATAGAGGAATGGCTGCACCAAAAAAGCCTGCAACGAATAGATTAAATAACATTGCTAAAGCAATAACTATTCCTAAACCATATTCTCTAAACCATAGAGCTGCAACTAAACCAACAATTATAGCAAAAATTAAGCCATTAATAAAACCTACTAGTATTTCTTTTCCAAAAACTCGCATTGCATTTGACTGATTTAGTTCTCTTGTTGCAAGAGCCCTTACGGCTACAGTTAAAGTTTGTGTCCCAGCATTGCCTCCCATAGATGCCACAATTGGCATTAAAACAGCTAATGCAACAATTTGTTTGATAGTACCTTCAAATAACCCTATCGCAATAGATGCCAATATTGCTGTAAATAAATTTATGAATAGCCAAGAAAAGCGACTTCTAGCAGTTTGCCATGCTGCCAAATATAAATCTGTGTCTCCTGATATTCCCGCTAGCTTTAACATATCTTCTTCTGCTTCTTCTTGAATAACTTCGACAACATCATCTACTGTTACCATTCCAATTAACCTTTTTTGAGAATTTACTACAGGAGCAGAAGTTAAATCATACTGTTCAAATAAAAAAGCAACATCCTCTTGATCCATTGTCACAGGAACAATGACAGGCTCTTCAGTCATTATATCAGATAATATAACCTTTCTTTCACTTCTCATTAATTTATGTAAAGGTATAGTTCCGACAGGCATATGTCTTGGATCTACAATAAATATAGAATAAAATTGATCAGGAACCTTTGTGGACCCTCTAAGAAAATCTATAACTTGCCCTACATTCCAGTAACGAGGAACGGCTACATAATCTCTTTGCATTAATCGACCAGCCGACATTTCAGGAAATTCTAAAGCTTGAATTATTAAACTTCTAGGACCTTTAGGTATTTGCTCTAATAGTGTATCGCGCTTTTCAATCTCTAAGTTTTCCAATATATATGAGGCATCATCAGTATCTAATTTTCCTATTAAATCTCCTAATATACTTGGCTGATAATTATCTATTATATCCTTTAAAACTTGCTCGTCTAAGGATGCTAGTGCTTCAGCAGGCAATTTATCTTGTAAACAAGAAAATAATATTTTTCTTTCTTCTTTAGATAATATTTCGAAAATATCAGCTATATCTGCTTGATGTAATATTAATATTTCATCTTTTAAATATTGATAATTTTCTAATCGAATTGCTTTACGAATTGCATCTATAAAAATAGAAGAAATACCAAAACCCAGAGAAGTTTCATTATTATTTATATTATCAGAAATATTTTTAGAATTATTTTCCATTTTGCATAATTTCAATGTACTTGAATTATTAATATTATAATTTATTCTAACTCTATAAATTAATTATTACTAGGGTATTAAATGAGTAAAATTAATATAAAACCTAAAAACGAAGTATCAGTAAGCTGGAAAAATGAAGGAAAAACCGTACCTTATAATTCCGCGATTAAAATTATGGAACAAACAGTAAAGAATATACGTAATCAAAGTTCCTCTGAACTTATATGGCTATTAGAACATCCCTCTATTTACACTTGCGGAACTAGCTATAAGAAAAGTGATATTTTAAATATTACTGAAGTTCCAATAGTAGAAACAGGAAGAGGGGGTCAAATTACATATCATGGGCCAGGACAAAGAATAATATATGTAATGCTTAATTTAAATGAAAGACATAAAGATATTAAAAGATACGTTAAGTGTCTAGAGAACTGGATGATAGACTCATTAAAAATAATTGGATTAGAATCATACACCTGTAAAGATAGAATAGGCATATGGGTAAATACTCCAAAAGGAGAAGCTAAAATAGGAGCGATTGGAATTAGAATTAGTCGCTGGGTTACATATCATGGTATATCAATTAATATTAATCCCGATTTAAAGTATTACAAAAACATTATAGCTTGCGGATTAAAAGAATTTCCTATTACTTCCCTAGAAGAATTAGGTATAAATATCAACAATAACGAATTTGATAAAATAATAAAAACAACGGCTAAAAATTATTTTTAACTTAGGAAAATACTATTAATTCTTGGTCTACAGATACAGTATTACCTTCTTGTATATTAATTTTTTTTACTACTGCATCTTTATCTGCTTTTAATATATTTTCCATTTTCATGGCATCTAAAATAATTAAATCATCGCCAGAATTTACTTTTTGATTTTCTTGAACACATACTTTAACTACTTGTCCAGGCATAGGTGATAAAAGCAATTTAGATAAATTATTTTTTGACTTCTTAGGTATTAATTTTGATAATTGATATATATGAGTTTCTCTTACTGTTGCATGTATATCAAATCCAGCATGTTTTATTCTATATTTAGAAATATCACTAGTGACTTGTACAATAGAAGTGTGATCACCCATATTTATACTTAAAATAGGGTTTCCGATACCCCACTTAATGCTAAAGTCATAACTCTGTTCTTTAAATATTGCAGAAAACTCATAGATATTTTTAATTTCGTTATAAACCATTTGATAACTTATATTAAAATCTAATTTATTTATTATGACTACACAATTTTCTGCTGATAAATTTTGACTTCTATATTTTTTAATTGCTTCCATAGCTAGTGCAACTAGAGAAATTAAAAATAATTTTGATTTAGTTTTTAATAAACCTGAATAACCTTTAGGGTATTCTTCGTCTAAAAAAGCGGTAGTAATATTACCAGAAAGAAACTTTTTATTATTTAATACGCTATTTACAAAAGCAATATTAGTTTCAAGACCACTTATAAAAAAAGAATCTAATGCTGTAGATAATTTTAAACAAGCATCATCTCTATCTTTCCCATGAGATATTAGTTTAGCAATCATTGGATCATAATACATAGAAATTTCGCCACCTTCTTGAACACCAGAGTCTAATCTTATTGATGAATTTTGTTTATCTGGAGATTTAAATTTTTTTAATCTTCCTATTGATGGCGCAAAATTTCGAATTGGATCTTCTGCATATATTCTTGCTTCTACTGACCAGCCATTCATTTTAATATCTGATTGCGTCAAACCTAATGGTTTTTTAGCGCTTATATTTATCATCTTTTCAACTAAATCTATACCAGTTACAAGTTCAGTTACTGGGTGTTCAACCTGCAAACGTGTATTCATTTCTAAAAAATAAAATGATTTATCATTTGATGCTACAAATTCCACAGTTCCTGCACTTGAATAATTTACTGCTTTTGCTAGAAGAAGTGCTTGTTCCCCCATTTTTTTTCTCATTTCTTCATCAACTAATGAACTTGGGGATTCTTCTATCACTTTTTGATGCCTTCTTTGAACTGAACATTCTCTTTCCCCTAAATAAACCATATTACCAAATTCATCTGCTAAAATTTGTATTTCAATATGACGAGGGCCAACAATAAATTTTTCTATAAAGACCCTGTCATCTCCAAAAGACTTTTGGGCTTCATTTTTAGCACTCTGAAAACCTGACTTAAGTTCTTCTTCATTATTCGCTATGCGCATCCCTTTTCCTCCGCCACCTGCAGAGGCTTTAATCATTACAGGAAAACCAATTTCTATAGCTGCTTTTATAGCTAGATCAATATTCTTGATAGCTCCATCTACACCAGGTATTATATTTACACCAGCCTTCTTAGCTATTCTTTTAGAAATAATTTTATCTCCCATAGATTGAATAGCTTCCATAGAAGGGCCTATAAAAGTAATCTTCTCTTTCTTTAGTGCCTTTGAAAATTCAGCATTTTCTGACAAGAATCCATACCCTGGATGAACAGCATCTGCTTTATAATCTTTAGCCGCTTTAATAATATTTTTTATATTGAGATAACTATTTGAGGAGTTCGCTGGACCAACATTCACTTTTTCATCCATATAATCCAAATGAAGAGAATTACTATCTGCGTCAGAATAAATACCTATAGTCTTTATTCCCATCTTCTTACAAGTCCTAGCAATTCTACAAGCAATTTCGCCTCTATTAGCAATTAGTATTTTTTTAAACATATTTAATCTCTTTATTTATAACGGAATATTTCCATGCTTTTTTTTAGGGTTATTTAGCTTTTTTGATTTCAATAGTTCTAGAGCTAAAGATATTTTCTCTCTGGTATTATGAGGAGTAATTATATCATCCAAATACCCTCTTGATGCAGCTACAAAGGGATTAGCAAACTTATCTTGGTATTCTTGTGTTTGTTTTTCGATTTCTTTATCTGTTGACCCCCTGAAAATAATTTCTACAGCTCCTTTTGCTCCCATAACTGCTATTTCAGCTGAAGGCCAAGCATAATTAATATCTCCTCTTAAATGCTTTGATGCCATTACATCATAAGCTCCTCCATAAGCTTTACGTGTGATCAATGTTATCTTTGGAACAGTTGCTTCTGCAAAAGCATATAAAAGCTTTGCTCCGTGTTTTATAATTCCATTATATTCTTGAGCAGTGCCCGGTAAAAAACCAGGAACATCTACACAAGTGATTATAGGAATATTAAAACAATCACAAAAACGAACAAATCTTGCTGCTTTTCTAGAAGAATCAATATCTAAACAGCCAGCAAGGACCATAGGCTGGTTTGCAACTATACCTACACTATAACCAGCTATTGTAGCAAATCCAATTATAATATTTGGCGCATAATCTGATTGCAATTCAAAAAAATCATCTTCATCTACAACAGTTGTTATTAGCTCTTTCATATCATAAGGGTTGTTAGCATTATTAGGTATAAGAGTATCAAGATTAATTGATTTTCTATTAATGGGATCTTTAGTAATTCTAAATGGAGGTTTTTCTTTGTTTGAAAGAGGCAAAAAGTCTAATAATCTTCTTGTCTGTTCTAGTACCGTAATATCATCATCAAAAGCTAAATCAGCAACTCCAGATTTTTTTGTATGTGTAGCTGCCCCTCCTAGTTCTTCAGCAGTTACAGTTTCATGAGTAA
>JAURCJ010000019.1 GCA_030828505.1 Alphaproteobacteria bacterium
ACTTTTTTAATTTGTTAAAAAGTATTGACTACTTTAATTACTACTTATATATCAGTTAATGTGTCCCCTTCGTCTATCGGTTAGGACACCAGGTTTTCATCCTGGAAAGAGGAGTTCGATTCTCCTAGGGGATACCACCATTATAATTTATGAAAGATTAACGTAATATGATGATATTTATAAAAATATTATTAATAATATTTTTTACTGTTTTTTACTCAAAATTAGCATTAGCAGAAGATGATTATTACATAGGGGTAATGATAAATAGTGGGCATAATGAATATAAAATAGGGGGGACTAATACAGCAGGAGCTACTGATAATCATGATAGAGAGTGGCAACAAGATTTTGATTATAGAATAAATTTAGGAAAGAATTATAAAATATATAATGTAAATTTAGCTACTTAAATAGAGTATCAGGCACATAACACTAAGAGTAATGTAAGAACAGATGGGGTTTGTTGCAGTTTTACATATACTAATTTTATAAAACAAAGAACTTATTTTATTAATCAATATATATTCTTCAATACGAGAAATATTCCAGTAATTAAAAGGTTAAGAGTAGGAGATGTTTTTTTTAATATAGGAGGAGGCTCTGCAAGAACTAAAATTCATGTGACTGATGATGTAGTTGTAGGATATAATCATGATATAACTAGGGCATATAATGTTGGAATTGGGTTTAAGAAGAAAATATTAAATTCTTTTGATTTAGTTTTTCATTCTAGATATGGACGATATGGAAAATTTCAACTATCATTAGGTAATGCTTCTAACTCTAATAAGCAATTTGGTGTGAATGGAGATTATAAAATTAGTATGAGGTCTATAGAACACTTGATTAAGATTCAGTATAATTTTTAATATATTATAAAATATATTAAAATTTAATAGCTTTTATCTCTAAATAAATCGAAAGGAAATCTTGAAATGAAATTTTTTTTAATAACTATTTTTACTGTTTTAATTGCCAATATTTCAGTTGCTGACTATGACTTTGAAAATGTATATAGGTTTGACAATATAGACATGGTTAAAAATAATGATGGCTCAAATATTGTTAATATGACTGTTAATGGTTTTACTAAAGATTCTAATGGAAACAGCTCAACTTCAAAATGTATTATTAGTTTAAGAAATGGAGTTGTAAAAGGAAATTGTGTAGGCACAGACCAAGATGGTGATATTGAATATAGTACTGTTGAAAGAGATCTGACAAAGGGTAATATAGGTAAAATTATGAGAACTGGCGGAACTGGAAAATATACTAATAAAACATCTACTTGTGAATACACAGTAATACTTACTGATTTTAAGATAGGTGTTGGCTATCTAACTGCTACCTGCAAAGAGTAAATTTACGATAATCCATAGTATTTTATTGTTTTAAATACTATGGATTTTTATTTTTTATAATTAATACGATCCAAATATTTGTTTTTATTGTAAAATAAATAGGAGGTAGTATGAAATCATTAATTATAGTTTTAACATTGTTAGTTTTTAATACTAAAGCTTTTGCTCACTATAGTTTAAAACAACACTCTATTATACATTATTACCCATCATTAGAGAATAAGTATTTATATAACAAATGTGTAATGGGCTCTTTAAAAAGAAAAAATTGCAATATACAGATTAAAAAAGAAGAGAAGAACTCTTCTCAACGCTAAATCATTAATGATTATTTCTAGGTAAATCTTTTTTTACATCTTGAAATTTTACTGCATCTTCTAATACTGCTCCTTTATCAATTTGGCTTACATTATTTCTATATATTTCTTGCCATGGTGTTTGGCTTTCAGGGTAATGTGGAACACCATTTTTTTTTCTTCTTTCTATTTCTTCATTTTCCACAAGCATATCAGCAGAGCAATTATTAAGATCTATTCTTATAATATCTCCCGTTTTTAACCACGCTAGTCCGCCACCAACGGCACTTTCAGGTGATGCATTTAATATAGAAGGGCTTCCAGATGTTCCTGATTGCCTACCATCTCCTATACATGGGAGTTCTTTAATACCTTTTTTAATTAGTTCATCCGAAGGTTGCATATTAACGACTTCAGCTGAGCCTGGCCATCCTATAGGTCCGGCGCCACGAATAACTAATATAGAGTTTTCATCCATTTCTAAACTTTTATCGTTAACTCTTTCGTGATAGTCCTCAGAACCTTCAAATACTATAGCTCGTCCCTCTAAAATACCTTCTTTACCTGGTTTTGAGAGAAATTGTTCTTTGAAGCTATTAGATATAACTGAAGTTTTCATAATAGCTGCATCAAATAAATTCCCTTTTAAAACAACAAATCCAGCTCTTTCCATTAAAGGTTTATTATATGGAGTTATAACATCATGATCTTTAATTTCTAGCCCTTTTAAATTTTCTGCTAATGTTTTTCCTGATGCAGTTAAAACATTTCCATTTAATTTATTATTTTTTAATAATTCGGCCATTAAAGCAGCCGTTCCACCAGCACGATGATAGCTTTCACATAAATATTTGCCCGCTGGCTGAATATTTGCCATTAAAGGAATATCATAGCCTATATTTTGCCAAGCTTCAGTTTCTAGTTCTAAACCAACGTGTCTAGCAATAGCAGTGATATGCATTTGTGCATTTGTAGAACCTCCAATAGCAGAATTTACAATTATAGTATTTTCAAATGCCTCTCTAGTCATAATTTTAGAGGGAGTTAAATCCTCCTTAACCATATCTACAATTCTTACGCCTGTCCTATACGCCATTTGCCCACGTTCTCTATAAGGTGCAGGTATATTAGCATTGCCAGTTAAACTCATACCTAAAGATTCTGCTAAGGAGTTCATAGTTGAAGCCGTACCCATAGTATTGCAATGTCCATCTGATGGAGCAGAAGATGTAACAATATCAACAAACTCTTTATAATCTATTCTACCTGCAGCTAATTCTACTCTACTATCCCATACAGCCATTCCAGAACCTGCTAATTTACCTTTATGCCATCCATCTAGCATTGGTCCACCATTCAAAACAAGTGCAGGGATATTTACAGTAGCAGCAGCCATTAAACATGCAGGTGTTGTTTTATCACACCCTGTTGTTAATACTACTCCATCTAAAGGGTATCCATGTAATATTTCTACTAATCCTAGGTATGCTAAATTTCTATCTAATGATGCTGTAGGCCTTTTAAGTGTCTCCTGAATAGGATGAACAGGAAATTCAAAGGCAATTCCTCCTGCAGTTCTGATACCTTCTCTAATTCTTTCAGCTAATTTTAAATGAATTCTATTACAAGGAGAAATATCTGATCCAGTTTGCGCAATGCCAATTATTGGTTTACCAGATGTTAATTCTTCAGGAGTATATCCATAGTTCATAATTCTTTCTAAATAAATGGAAGTATTTCCTGGGTCTTCAGGATTGTCGAACCACTCTCTGCTTCTAAGTTTTTTATTATTACTCATAATCATACCCCTAATATTAAATTATAAAAATAGCTTTATAACTGTATCAAAATTCTCAAATTGTGTTAATATATATTTTTTGAGCTATTAAAATTATAAATAAATTCTTAATATTTTTTTATGGTTATAAATAAATTTAATTATGAAGCTGTATTGATAAAATGAATTATATTAAAACCTTTAATAGATTTCGATATAGATGAAATTTGCTTTTCTAAAGTTATATTATCTGTCATAAATACCTCTTATAATATTAACAAAAAAGTTTTATAATGGATGAGTCAAGAATACCTATATTAGTAGGTTGTGGTCAAATTACTCAGAGGGAAAATGATCCTTTAAAGGCATTATCTCCTATTGAACTAACTGCAGAAGCTTGTTTTGAGGCAGCTAAGGATAGTGGAGTAGACAATATATTATTAAATAAACTTGATACTATTGTTACAATAAGATCTTTTTCAGATACAAGCTGGCGATTTAAATGCCCGTTTGGTAGATATACTAATCCCTCTTTATCCCTGGCTAATAGAATAAGTGCTTAT
>JAURCJ010000005.1 GCA_030828505.1 Alphaproteobacteria bacterium
TACACGTTGTTTCTAACTCATAGTTACCATTATTTATTGCAAGAAATTCTTTTGTAAATAAATCCATGACTCCAATATATTCTTTTGTATCAGGGTTAACCCAAAACACAAAAAAAGCCAGTACTTTAGTCACTAAATTCAGGTACATATCTATAGATGATTAGTCCATAGATTTTTAGTCAGTATGTACTTAGGTGTTATTATATATTACCTCTCAATGCTGTTTTTTTGCATGGGTTCATCAATAAAAACTTATAAGATTCTATTGGAAATCCTATGGATACCTTAATTATTTGGAAGTTTTCAGCCATTTATTCTGTATATTGTAGTTAATTAGTACCTCATCATGCCTTGATTAGATCATAAGATATATCATCTGCAATGGATACTTTAGGCATGGTTTAATAGGTGTAGGAAGGCTCTGGAGTAAGCTTTAGATAGCTACTATGTCACATACTACATGTAGTATTTAGTGTGTAATTTTATAGATCAGAGCTGTATGTTGTCTAAAATTGTTGTCTAAAATATTTTGATGATAATACCTAGATATAGTAAAAAACCTAGCAATATCAGTTATTTGCAAGATATTTAGTGTTGATGTTGTCTAAATTATTATTTCCAAAAAGAAGGCATTATTAGTAATAAGACAGCTAAAAATTCCAGTCTACCAATAATCATAGAGGCACATAATATCCATTTAGCTTGATCAGGTAAGTTACTAAAGTTACCTATTGGACCTATTTCACTACTCAAGCCGGGGCCCACAACAGCAATAGAAGTAACAGCAGCAGAAAAAGCAGTCAGTAGGTCTAGTCCTATCCAATATAGTAAGCTCGCAACAATAATCACAGATATAATAAATAAAAATATTATAGCTAATATTGATAAAGTTGTTTTATCATCAATAATTCCCTTAGAATAAGTTATTTTTAAAATTTGATGAGGGCGAATTACTTTTTGTATTTGCTGTAGTAAAACTTTAAATAGAATTTGTATTCTAAATATTTTTATTCCTCCGGTCGTTGATCCGGTACACCCACCTATGAGCATAAATATAAAAAGTAAACTAATAGCAAAGCTTCCCCATTGTGAAAAATCTTCTGTGGAATAACCAGTTCCAGTAATTATGGAAATAACATTAAAAGAAGAAGCGCGAAGAGATTCTAAAAAATTGAAACCTAATTTAAGGTTAAGCCAAATTGCTATAATTAATACAGAACAAAATATTATTATAAGAAAACCTCTTACTTGTTTATCAATAAATATAGATTTTATGTTGTTTAATGATTTAGCATATATAATGAATGGTAAACTTGCAGCTATCATTCCTACAATTATAATTAATTCTATGAAAATACTATCGAAGTGGCCTATAGAAATGTTTTTTGTAGAGTATCCTCCAGTTGCTATGGTTGTCATAGAGTGACAAATAGAGTCAAATATATTCATTCCTGTTAAAGATAATAATAAAACGCAAATAAAGGTAAAACTTGTATAGATTATTATTATAGTTTTAGCTAAATTCTTTACTCTTTCCCTAAGTTTATCATTTGGCTCTATTTGATCTGAAAAAAAAAGTTGTAATCCGCTCATATGAAGAAGAGGTAAAGCAGCAACAGCCATAACTATAATTCCAACTCCACCTAACCATTGTAAGATCGACCTCCAAATTAGTATTCCATTAGAAGAATTTTCTATATTAACTAATATGGTAGATCCTGTCGTAGTTATCCCACTTGTAGCTTCAAAAAAAGCGTCAGTATAGCTTAAATTGAGATCAGATAAATAAATTGGAAGTGCGGAAATACCAGCTAAAATTATCCATGACATAACACTTAATAAAAAGGTTTCTCTAGTTCCAATTTTAGCATTTTTATTTTTAAAAGCTAAAATGATAGTAATGCCCATTAAGAAACTAATTATGCCTGTTGAAGCAAAGATACTCCAATTTTTATGTTCATTAAATAAGTCGAAAAGAGCGGGAATAGCCATCATACACCCGAACGTAGAAATTAAAAGTCCTATAATATATAAAACAGATCTAAAATTCATTTTTAACTCTTAAATATTATTGATAATTTATAATAAACCTTTTTGAATTTTTAATCAGGTATACTTTTTAAATTAATTTAAAATAATCTTTTTAAAGGGACTATCTAAAGAAAAAGTTGGAATTATTATTTTAAAAGATTTGTTTCGTTCACAAATCATATTATATTCTCCATTCATGAATCCGGAAGGCTTTGATAATGGTGTTCCGCTAGAATATTGAAAAGAATTTTTGGGTTTTATAACTGGCTGTTGTCCTATTACGCCAGCCCCTTTTACTTCTTGTATATGGCCAGTTTCATCTGTTATTTTCCAATATCTATCAATTAGCTGTATAGCTTCATCTCTATTATTCTCAATTAAAATATGATAAGCCCAAACCCATAAATTTTGATTTATATCAGATTGATCATCTACGAAATTAGTTTTGACGCTCACTCTTACGTCGTTTGTTACTAGAGAATACGGGTATTCTAAATTATCCTTAATATTAGGTTCCATTTTAATTTATATCCTATGGTTTATTACTACAACTCGCCCCACCCAAAACACAAAACTTAGAACAAAATGGATGGTTTAAATAAACTTTTTTAAATGCATCTTTTAGGTTACTGCCATAACTAAAACTATTTTTGTATGGTATTAAAGTACAAGAAACTACATGCGTTTTTGAATCTTCTTTACGTTTAACTATCATTCTGGAATTAGAGCACATCATATCTTCAGGATTAATATTTAAAATTTCCCAACAGTTTTTTGTAATTTCTGGAGTATTAGTACTTAAATTCATTTCAGGGAATAATACTAAATGATTTTTATCGTAAGCATCAATTTTTAGATTATTCTCATTAAAAAACTCTGCAAAACCATCTCTTATCAGTTTTTCTTCTTTATTGATTATTCTTGAAGCAATATTAATTTTAAAGTTATTATTTGCTAGCCATCTAATTCCTTCAATAGCCTTATCCCATGTATTAGCTCCCCTAATCTTTTCGTGCTCTTCCTTACTAAAATGATCTAGTGAAACTCTTAAAGTAAGCTTAGGGTAATTTGAAAAAGGGATTAATTCTTTAATTTTGTTAAGCATTGGTTGCATAGCATTAGTTAGAACTAAGATATTATAATTTTCATTTATCAATAATTCCAAAATGGATATTATATCTTTATTCATAAAAGGCTCTCCGCCTGTAATTCCAACTGTATCACAAGATAAGTTATATTTATTTATTTGGTTTAAATATTTTTTTACATCTATTTGAGTTAAATATAATAATTTATTATTGGATGGACTTGACTCTATATAACAGCCTTTACAAGATATATTACATAAAGTTCCGGTATTAAACCACAGTGTTTTCAAGTCAGTAAATTTCACATAAGCTCTTTCTTCACCTAGTGCAGTTAAGTACTCATGATTAAATTTTTTTTCTATCTTACTCATCACTAATCTTTATAATTTAAATTCTTCTTCTTACTATACTTATACTTTGTAAAGTCATTATCAATTCATTATTACTATTAAACACATTAGAATCTATTATCATACTACCTATATTAGGTTTAGATCTACTAGGAGTTTTACTTATAATCTCTAATTCTCCTTTAATAGTTTCATCAGGAAATAGAGGTTTTATCCATCTTATCTGATTCATACCTGGCGATCCTAATGAGGCTAAATTTATTAATAAGCCATCATATAACATTCTCATATATAAAGAACAGGTATGCCATCCAGAAGCACATAATCCTCCAAAAAGCGAATCTTTAGCTTTTTCCACATCAACATGAAAAGGTTGTGGATCATATTTTTTTGCAAATTCTATTATTTCTTCTTCTGTGACTGATATGGGACCAATTTCAATTTTTTGACCGATAGATAGGTCTTCGTAATATATCATTTTTTTCATTATTTACCTTTAAATTTATTAAATCTAAACTATGTTGTTATTAACAACATAATATACTATATTGAGCATTATATTACTGCTATAATATGATCCTACAAATATTACATATTTAGGAATATTTATAGTTTAAAATAATGAATTAAGATATATAAATGCATTTATTTTAATTCTAGCAATTAATTTTATTTTTTATGTTTGCTTGTAGGTTAAATTTTGTTTAATCTCCGCATCTTTAGAATTGATATGTATGTGAATAAGAGAATGAAGAAATAAGAATGATAAAAAAGAAGAAAAATATTAGTTTTAGTAAAAGACCAATTACTCAAGGTTTGTATGACTCTAATTTTGAGCATGATGCATGCGGAATAGGGTTCGTTGCAAATATTAAAGGTAATAAAGAACATTCAATTGTATTAGATGGTTTAAAAATTTTAGATAATTTAACTCATAGGGGTGCAGTTGGTGCAGATCCTACATTGGGTGATGGCGCAGGTTTACTTCTTCAAATACCAGATAAATTTTTAAGGGAAGAATGTAAAAAAGAAGGTGTAATACTTCCTTATGAAGGAAGTTATGCTGTTGCGCAGATATTTTTTCCTAATGACAATTCTTCAATAGCACATGCTAAAGAAGTATTTAAAAAAGTTTTAGAGGACGATGGTTTAGAGATAATGTATTGGAGAAAAGTTCCAGTAAATGAAAAAGCTATATCTAAGTCACTTAATTCTACAGCGCCTATAATAGAGCAAGCATTTGTAGTATCAAAAGAAAAAAATATTAATCAGGATGAGTTAGAAAAAAACATATTTATAGTTAGAAAAATTTTATCAAATAAGTTGAGAGTAGATAAAATTCTAACAAACAAAGATCAAAATATTTATATATGCTCTTTTTCTACCAGAACTCTAAACTATAAGGGTATGCTGTTATCGGATACCGTTGGTGCCTATTTCACTGATTTAGAGGATAAAAGAGTAGTTAGCGCATTTGCTCTTGTACATCAGAGGTTTTCTACTAATACTTTTCCATCTTGGGACTTAGCTCAACCATTTAGGATGATATGTCATAATGGTGAGATTAACACACTACGTGGAAATGTTAATTGGATGAATGCTAGAAAACATATGATGTCATCAAAAGTTTTAGGAGATGATTTGAAAAAAATATGGCCTATTATTAATGAAGGTCAGTCAGATTCGGCATGCTTTGATAATGCTTTAGAATTATTAATTATGGCAGGATATAGCTTATCTCATGCAATGATGTTGTTAATTCCTGAGGCTTGGCAGAATAATGATTTAATGGATAAAAATAGAAAAGCATTTTATGAATATAACTCATCCGTTATGGAACCTTGGGATGGACCAGCAGCTGTAGCGTTTACGGATGGTAAGCAGATAGGCGCAACTTTGGACAGAAATGGTTTAAGGCCAGCAAGGTATTTTATTACTGATGAAGACAAAATAGTTTTATCTTCTGAAATGGGGGTATTGCCATACCCTGAAGAGAAAATAAAAGAAAAATGGAGATTGCAACCAGGAAAAATGCTTTTAATAGATTTTGAAAAAGGGGCAATAATAACAGATCAAGAATTAAAGGAAGATATTGCAAATAAATTTAATTATTCGGAAGTATTAATTAAAAGTAATCTTGCTATTGAAGATTTAAATACTAAAAATTTGCCTGAAGAAAAATTTGATTCAAGATTGAAGTTAGATTTACAGCAGGCATTTGGTTATACCCAAGAAGATATAAAGTTTTTAATGTCTCCTATGGTTGAGAATGGACAGGAAGCGACTGGTTCAATGGGGACGGATACCCCACTTGCAGTTTTATCATCAAAACATAAGCCTTTATACAATTTTTTTAAACAGTTATTTGCTCAGGTTACAAACCCTGCAATTGATCCCATAAGGGAAAAAATGGTAATGAGTCTTATGAGTATTTTAGGGCCAAGAAAAAATCTTTTATCTTTAGAGCCGCTATATGATAAGTGCTTAAAGCTTAAGCAACCAATATTAACAAATGATAATATGGCAAAAATAAAGAATATTGCGGATCATACTGGTAGTGGTCATAAAGCTGTTGTTTTAGATGCCACATCTAATTTCAAAGACGGTGTAAAAGGAATGCAAAATTCCTTAGAATATTTAAAACTGACCGCTGAAAAAGCTATAAAGAGTGGAGCAAATATTTTAATTATTTCTGATAAAAAAATATCTTCTAATAGGACTGCCTTACCTGCTTTATTAGCTACAAGCATAGTTCATCAACATTTAGTTAAAGTAGGATTAAGAACTGAAGTAGGCTTAGCAGTAGAAACAGGAGAAGCAAGAGAAATCCATCATTTTTGTGTTTTAGGTGGTTATGGAGCTGATGCAATTAATCCTTATCTAGCATTCTCAACTATAGAGGATATAATTAGTAATTTATCAATATCTTATGCAGTAGCTTGTGATAATTATATTAATGCTATTGGTAAAGGTATTTTAAAGGTTATGTCTAAAATGGGTATCTCTACATTTCAATCTTATAATGGTGCTCAAATATTTGACGCGGTTGGTCTCTCTTCAGAATTTGTCAAAACCTATTTTCCTGGAACACCAAGTAAGATTGAAGGTCTCTCTTTAAACGATATCTTAGAGTCATCTTATGATTGCCATAAAAAAGCTTTTGGATTGGATCAAGTTCTGCAAAATAATCTAGAAGTTGGGGGAGATTATGCTTATAGAATTAGAGGGGAAAGTCATGTGTGGACTCCAGATACAATTAAGGATCTACAACACGCGGTAAGAGGTAATTTTCCTGAAAAATATCAATCTTATGCCAATATTATTAATGAACAGTCAGAGCAGAAAATGACTCCAAGAGGTTTATTTAAGCTAAAAGTTAATAAGAAGTCTCTTGATATTAACGAAGTAGAATCTGCAGATAAAATAGTAAAAAGATTTGCTACTGGAGCAATGTCTTTTGGTTCAATATCTAGAGAGGCTCATACTACCTTAGCTCTAGCTATGAATAAAATTGGAGGCAAATCTAATACTGGTGAAGGCGGAGAAGAGGTAGATAGATTTGTTATGAATGAAGACGGGTCTTCTATGAGGTCTGCAATAAAGCAGGTTGCCTCTGGTAGGTTTGGAGTAACCGCAGAATATTTAATTAATGCAGATGATATTCAAATTAAGATTTCGCAGGGAGCTAAGCCAGGAGAAGGAGGGCAATTGCCTGGACATAAAGTAGACCCTATTATTGCTAAGGTTAGACATTCCACGCCTGGAGTAGGGCTTATATCTCCACCGCCACATCATGATATTTATTCCATTGAAGATTTAGCACAATTAATTTTTGATTTAAAAAATGTTAACCCAGATGCTAGAATAAGTGTAAAATTAGTTTCAGAAATTGGAGTAGGTACTGTGGCAGCTGGAGTAGCAAAAGCTAGAGCTGATCACATAACTATTGCTGGTTATGAAGGAGGAACTGGAGCTAGTCCATTAACATCTATTAAGCATGCAGGGTCGCCTTGGGAAATTGGTTTAGCAGAAACACAACAAACACTTGTCCTTAATGGATTGAGAGGTAGAACATCACTTCAAGTAGATGGTGGATTTAGAACAGGAAGAGATGTAGTAATTGGAGCTTTGTTAGGTGCGGATGAATTTGGTTTTGCAACTGCGCCGTTAATTGCGTCAGGGTGTATAATGATGAGAAAATGTCATCTTAATACTTGTCCTGTTGGAATTGCCACCCAAAACCCAGATTTAAGAAAAAAATTTACAGGGACACCAGAACATGTAATTAATTATTTCTTCTTTGTAGCTGAAGAAGTTAGAAGCTTGATGGCTAAGCTAGGTTTTAAAACATTTAATGAAATGATAGGCCGAGTTGATAAGATAGATACTAATCATGCAGTTAGTCACTGGAAAACAAAAAGCTTAGATTTTTCTAAATTATTTTATAAACCTGAAGTAGGTGACGATATAGCAATATATAATACTGAAAAGCAGGAACATCCTATTGATAATATTTTAGATAAAAAATTAATTCCTTTGTTTAACAAATATCTAGAGGATGAAAAGAATCAAATTATTAAATTAGATATTAAGAACACTGATAGAACAACAGGCGCTATGTTATCAGGAAAGATAGCTGCACAAAAAGGTCATGCAGGTTTAAAGGAAAATTCATTAATAGTTAATTTTACTGGAACTGCTGGACAATCATTTGGTGCTTTCCTAGCAAAAGGTGTTACTTTTAATTTACATGGTGAAGCAAATGATTATGTAGGAAAAGGTTTGTCAGGAGGTAAGTTAATAATAAGACCTGTAAAAAATTCTAAGATAATTTCAGAAAATTCTATGATTATAGGGAATACAGTATTATATGGGGCTATTTCTGGAGAGTGTTATTTCAATGGAATTGCTGGAGAACGTTACTGCGTAAGAAATTCAGGGGCTATTTCTGTTATTGAAGGTTTAGGTGATCATGGATGTGAATATATGACAGGAGGAATAGTTCTATGTTTAGGTGCAATTGGAAGAAATTTTGCTGCCGGCATGAGTGGAGGAATTGCTTATGTTTTTGATCCTGAAAATAAGATAAAGGATTACTTAAATTCAGAAATGGTTAATTTAGAGGATTTAGATATTAACGATGATAGTAATTTAGAATATGATAATAATTTTAATATCTCCGATAATCTTTTAATTGATGATGATTTAAGAATAAGGTTTTTAATAGATAAACATATTAAATATACAGATAGTAATTTGGCAAAAAGCATTGTTAATAATTGGAATGATAATATAAAAAGCTTCAAAAAAATAATGCCTATAGATTATAAAAAAGTATTACTTGAAAATGAATATAATAATAAAAAAAATGTAGCGTAAATAGAGGTATAAGATGGGTAAAGTAACTGGTTTTTTGGAAATAGATAGAATTGATAAGTCTTATAAGCCAGTGGAGGAAAGGCTTAAAAATTTTAATGAATTTACAGAAGACCTTGATAAAAAGGTTATATCTGATCAGGGTGCTCGTTGCATGGACTGTGGAATTCCTTATTGTCACTCTGGTTGTCCTGTAAATAATATAATACCGGACTGGAATGATTTAGTTTATAATAATAAATGGGAAGAAGCTATTGAGGTTCTTCATTCAACTAACAATTTTCCTGAGTTTACGGGCAGAATTTGCCCTGCTCCATGTGAAGCAGCCTGTACATTAAATATTGATGATATACCTGTAACAATTAAAAATATTGAGTGTGCAATTGTTGATAATGCATGGAATAAAGGCTTAATAAAACCTCAGTTACCACAATTTAAGACAAATAAAAATATAGCTATTATAGGGTCAGGACCTGCAGGTATGGCGGCAGCACAGCAACTCATAAGAGTAGGACATAATGTAACACTTTATGAGAAGAATAGTAAGATAGGTGGATTATTAAGATATGGAATTCCTGATTTTAAAATGGAAAAGCATTTAATAGATAGAAGGCAAGAACAGATGGAAGAGGAAGGTCTTATAGTAAAAACTGGTATAAATATTGGTGTAGATATAAGCTTAAATAAATTAAAGAATGCATTTGACGCAATATTATTAACTGGAGGTGCTGAGACACCAAGAGATCTTAAAATTCCTGGAAGAGAATTAAACGGTGTAATGTTTGCTATGGATTTTTTACCTTATCAAAATAAAAGAGTTTCAGGAGAAAACTTTAATGACAAATTTAATGTATCAGCAAAAGATAAAGATGTAGTAGTAATAGGCGGTGGAGATACAGGATCAGATTGCATAGGCACTTCTTTTAGACAAGGTGCTAAAAGTGTTACACAAATTGAAATTATGCCAATACCTCCAGAAAAAGAAAATAAGGCCCTAACTTGGCCGGATTGGCCAATCAAGATGAGAGTATCTAGTTCACAAGCTGAAGGAGCTATTAGAGACTTTTCAGTATTAACAGACAGTTTTTATGGAGAAAATGGAATACTTAAAGGTTTGAAATGTCATAAAGTAGACGATAATATGAAAGTAATTCCTAATACTGAGTTTAATATTAAAGCAGATCTTTCTTTATTGGCAATGGGCTTTACGGGACCAATTTTAAATAATATAAATGATGGCTCGTTAAAATTGGATAGTAGAGGTAATATAAGCGCAAATACTAATGATTATCAGACTTCCCAAAAAGGTATTTTTTCTGCAGGTGATATGAGAAGAGGCCAATCTCTTGTTGTATGGGCTATAAGAGAAGGAAGGCAAGCGGCTAGATCAATCGATAGTTATTTAATGGGTTCTTCAGATTTACCTAGATAAATATTATACTTGACCAATTTAGTCTAGAATACTATATATCAACATATATAACGATATAATTTTTAGGAAAATCTATAATGATTAAGGTATCCAGAATGGCAGATTACGCTATTCTTTTAGTTTGTAAAATGTCTAGAGATGCAAATAAAGTTTATAGTGCTCATGATCTTTCTATAAATACATCATTAAAAATAACTACAATCAGTAAGATTTTAACAAAGCTTACCAAAGCTAATATAACTAGCTCGATTAGAGGTGTTAGTGGAGGATATAAGCTAGTAGTTCAATCAAAAGATATTTCAGTAGGGAATATTATTGATATAATTGATGGAAAAGTAGCATTAACTGTATGTGTTGAAGAAGGTGATCATAATAATTGCGACTTAGTATCAATGTGCCCTTCCCATAGTAACTGGCAAATAATAAATAATAAAATACAGGAAGCTTTAAACTCAGTAAGTATTGAAGAAATGGCTAATCCATTTATTACTAATTTTAAGTATAATAAGAGTAATAAAGGCTCTTATTTTAATAATATAGTGGAATAATAATATGGCAGCTAGTACAGAAACAATAAATGCAGTTGAAAAAGCTACTAAAGATTACAAATATGGATTTGTCACTGAAATTGAAACAGAGTTTGCTCCTAAAGGTTTAAGTGAAGATATAGTTAAATTTATATCTAAAAAAAATGATGAGCCTTCATGGTTACTCGAATGGAGACTAGAAGCATATAGAAAATGGTTAAAGATGAAAAAAGATGAACCTAAGTGGGCTAATATTCACTTTCCAGAAATAGACTTTCAAGATGCATATTATTATGCTGCACCTAAGTCTGATGAAGATAAACCTAAAAGCTTAGATGAAATAGATCCAGAAATTTTAAGTACATATAATAAATTAGGTATTCCAATTAAAGAACAAGAGATGCTTGCTGGAATTGCAGGTTCTGGAAATGTAGCTGTAGATGCTGTATTTGATTCTGTTTCTGTCGCTACTACTTTTAAATCTAAATTGTCTGAATTAGGTATAATATTTTGTCCAATTTCAGAAGCAGTAAAAAATCATCCAGATTTGGTTAAAAAATATTTAGGTTCTGTAGTGCCTCAAACTGATAATTTTTATTCTGCTTTAAATTCCGCTGTATATTCTGATGGTTCCTTTGTTTATATTCCAGAAGGAGTTAAATGTCCTATGGATTTAAGTACATACTTTAGGATTAATGCGGCGGAAACGGGACAGTTTGAGAGGACATTAATAGTTGCTGATAAAGGGTCTTATGTATCTTATTTAGAAGGTTGTACAGCGCCTATGCGCGATGAGAATCAGTTACATGCTGCTGTTGTAGAATTAGTAGCACTAGATGACGCTGAAATAAAATATTCAACAGTTCAAAACTGGTATCCCGGTGATGAGAATGGAAAAGGTGGTATTTATAATTTTGTTACAAAGCGTGGGGCTTGCAGAGGAGATAATTCAAAAATTTCATGGACTCAGGTAGAAACTGGCTCTGCTATTACATGGAAATATCCTTCTGTATTATTACAGGGAGATAATTCTATTGGAGAATTTTATTCTGTGGCAATTTCTAATAAAAAACAACAAGCAGATACTGGCACTAAAATGGTACATATAGGAAAAAATACAAAGTCTACAATTATATCTAAAGGAATTTCAGCAGGATATGGACAACAAACTTATAGAGGGTTAGTTCGAATGCAAGCAGGTGCAGATAACGCAACAAATTTTTCTCAATGCGATTCTTTATTAATAGGAAAAAATTGCGGAGGACATACTGTGCCATATATTGATTCCAGAAATCCAACTGCAGAAGTTGCACATGAAGCTACTACATCAAAGATAAGTGATGAACAACTCTTTTATGTACAACAAAGAGGTTTGAACCCAGAGGAAGCGGTAGCATTAATTGTTAATGGATTCGCTAAGGAAGTTTTAAAAAAACTTCCTATGGAATTTGCTGTTGAGGCTCAAAAACTTTTAGGAGTTAGCCTTGAAGGTTCAGTTGGATAATAATAAATAATAGAGGTAATCAAATTGGGAACTGCATTAGAAATCAAAGATTTATTTGTTGAAGTGGATAAAAAGGAAATCCTTAAGGGGTTGTCTTTAAATATAGAACATGGAGAACTGGCGGCTATAATGGGTCCAAATGGAGCTGGTAAATCTACGCTTGCATCTGTTTTAGCTGGTAAAGAAGGGTATAACGTTACTAAAGGTTCTATTAAATTCCTTGGTAAAGATTTATTGAAAATGTCTACTGAAGATAGAGCCGCTGCAGGAGTTTTTTTAGCATTCCAATATCCTGTTGAGATACCTGGGGTTGCTACTTCTACTTTTGTTAGAACAGCCTTAAATGCACAAAAAAGAAATAGAGGAGAAGCTGAACTTGATGCTATGGAATTTTTAAAGTTAGCTAGAGAAAAAGCGAAAGAATTAAAAATGAGTGAAGAATTTTTTCAAAGAGCTGTTAATGTAGGTTTTTCAGGTGGAGAAAAAAAGCGTGCAGAGGTATTTCAAATGTCTATGTTAGACCCTACTCTTGCTATACTTGATGAAACTGACTCTGGATTAGATATAGATGCTTTAAAAATCGTTGCTGAGGGTGTGAACAGATTGCGTGATGATAAGTTAAGTGGGATTGTTATCACACATTATCAAAGGCTTTTAGATTATCTTCAACCAGATACTATTCATATTTTGGCAGAAGGAAGAATTATTAAAACAGGTGATAAATCTCTAGCACTACTCTTAGAAGAAAAAGGCTATCAAGGAATTGTTGAGGCAAATTAGTTTTGAAAAATTTACAGCATAGATATTTTGAAGATTATAATAAAAATAAACCTCTCCTTCCTGGTATGGATGTCAGTTGGCTTAAGGACCTAAGAGAAGAAGCAATTTGTCAGTTTAAAAAAGATGGGTTTCCAGATAGAAGTGTTGAAGAGTGGAATAATTATTCCTATAAAGCTTTAACAGATAATTATTTTGAGCCTCTATCTGATAATAAAGTTAAAATTAATCTTAAATCATTAGAAGAAAAAGACTCTCATTGTACTATTAGAGTAATTTTTTTTAACGGTAAAATAGTTAATATAGAATATAATCACTTACCAGAAGGTGTAGAAGTTAATACCTTAACTTATTTTTTTAAAAATAATCCTGATTTTCTTAAAAATAAGATTAGTACTGCTAATAGATATTCTGAAGAAAGGTTATCAAATATTATTGATAGTAGACCACAAAGTATAGTAGCTTTTAATACGGCATTTCATCACGAAGGTGCTGTAATTTATATTAAAAAAAATGTTAAAGTACCTGGTTATATAGAGTTATTGCACTTAGGCGAATACAATAAAAATATAATGCAGCATATGCGCTCAGTAGTTTACTTAGAGGAGGGTTCTAATTGTGAAGTCTTAGAAAATATTGTAAACGATAAAGCAAGCGATTTAGTTTTTACATCTAATGTGACAGATATTCATGTTTGTGATGACGCTTCTCTATCATTCCATAGGTTTATTAAGGGAAAAAGTAACCAAATACATATTAATAATGTCCATAGTTTAATTCACAAAAACTCAAATTTTTTCAGTACTTCTATTATTAATTCTTTGGGACAAGTCAGGGCAGAAAATAGAATTAATCTTTTAGGGGAAAATGCATCTACTAAAATAAATATGTTAATGCTAGGAAGTAAAAATACAGTTCTTGAAGGTTTAACAAGAGTTCAACATTCAAAGAAGAATACTAGAAGTGATCAAAAAGCAAGAATAGTTTTAGGACAAAATGGGAAGGCCTCTTTTCAGGGTAAAATAAGAGTTAATCAGAATTCTGACGGAACTTTAGCTAATATGTCTAGCAAAAGCTTACTATTAAGCGATAAAGCAAGAGTAAATTCTAAACCTGAATTAGAAATATTAGCCGATGACGTAAGATGTTCACATGGCGTCACTGTAGGTAATTTAAGTGAGGAACAATTATTTTATTTGCGTTCTAGGGGAATTCCTGAAGTTGAAGCGAGAAAATTATTAGTAAATGCTTTTGGTAATACTATTCTTGAGGATCTAAATATTAATTTTGCAGATAGAGCAAAAAAAATAATGTTAGGTTATTACAATGACACAATATAAAAATAAATTGTCTTCTAATGATGAAATTAAATCACAATTTCCAATATTTGATAAAAATGAGATAGTATATTTAGACAGTGCAGCTAGTTCACAAAAGCCCTTTTCAGTAATAGAGTCTATTAATGAAGTATACGCTAATAACTATGCAAATATTCATAGAGGTGTTTATAAGCTTAGCCAAACAGCAACAGATATGCATGAAAATGCTAGAGAGATTGTAAAAAAATTCATTAATGCCAGTTCTGTTAAAGAAATAATCTTTGTAAGAGGGGCAACAGAAGCTATAAACCTGGTTGCTTCATCAGTTGCAGAAATGAATGTTTCTCCAGGTGATGAAATAATTTTATCTAGATTAGAGCATCATTCAAATATTGTTCCTTGGCAGATTATGGCAAAAAAAAATAAGGCAGTTATCAAAGTGGCAGAAGCCGATGAAAATGGGGATGTATCTTTTGAGTCTATTTTTAAAAATGTTACTTCAAAGACGAAAATTATCAGTATTACTCATATATCTAATGCAATCGGATCAATTCTACCAGTTAAAGATATATGTAAGGAGGCCAAATCAAGAGGAATACTTACTCTTATCGACGGGTGTCAGGCGGCTCCATTATTAGAAGTGGATGTACAGGATATTGACTGTGACTTTTATGTATTTTCTGGACATAAAACATATGGTCCAACAGGTATAGGTGTATTATATGGTAGAGAAAATATTTTAGCTGAAGCCCCTCCTTATCAAGGTGGAGGAGATATGATAGATAAAGTTACTTTTGAAGAAACAACATATGCAGGCTTGCCTAGCAAATTTGAGGCTGGAACTCCTAATATTGTTGGAGCTATAGGGCTAGGAAGTGCTTTAAAGTGGATGCAAGATATAGGAATTAATAATATTTATGAGCACTCAAAAAAAGTCATAAATGAAGGAATAAATATTTTAGAAGATATTGATGGGTTAACAATTATAGGCAAACCAAAACATAGAGGTGGGGTTATTTCTTTTACTTATAAGGATATTCATTCGCATGATCTCGGGACTTTATTGAATTCATATAATATTGCTGTTAGGACTGGTCATCATTGTGCCCAACCCACGATGCAACGGTATAATGTTTCTTCAACAGTTAGAGCATCTGTGGGTTACTATAATAATAAAGAGGATTTTGAGGCTTTAGCAGAAGGGATTTTAAAAGTAAGCAAAGTTTTTGAAAATGTTTAAAAAGTTATTTATTTTTATCAATAGAAAGTTTAATAAATGAATATGGAAGAAAAAAAATGTAGTAATACCCTTAAAGACTCAATTATTGAAGCATTAGGAACAGTATATGACCCTGAAATACCTGTTAGTATTTGGGAATTAGGCTTAGTTTATAATATTGATATAAATGAGAAAAATAATGTATTAATTACAATGACATTAACTACACCTAATTGCCCAGAAGCAGAAACTATTCCAGATAGAGTAGCTGAGGCTGTTTCTAAATGCGAAAATGTAGGAGATGTAAGAGTAGAAATAGTTTGGGAGCCTACCTGGACTCAAGATAATATGAGTGAAGCAGCAAGACTTGAATTAGGTTTTTTTTAAAGGAAATAGTATGAAAAAAATATCTCAACCTAGACCTGAAATCTTAACTATTACAAATAGAGCTTTGGAACGTATTAAGTTTATTTTAAAAGATGCACCTAAAGATGCATTAGGGGTTAAATTTGGAATAAAGACAGGGGGCTGTTCTGGTATGACCTATGATGTAAGTTATGCAATAGAAGAGAAACCGACTGATGAAAAAATTGTTAAAGATGGAGTCAATATATATATAGATGCGTCAGCAACTTTATTCCTAATTGGCTCAGAAGTAGATTGGAATCAAGATAAACTTCAGTCAAATTTTACTTTTAACAATCCAAATGAAGCTGCTAGATGTGGTTGTGGGGAATCATTTACAGTTTAATTTATATTTTTTTTGATAAAAAAATTGCTAACTTAGTAATTCTTTTTATGCCCTTAGTCATTAGTTTATAACCTTTTGTGCCTTGAGCATCATGATCTAAAGCAGTATTTTTATGCTCAATTTCTTCATCTCTAAATTTTTCTATTATTTCTAAAAGTTCTTTTTCTGAATCATCCTCATTTAATATTTCTTGTTGATCCCTATAGTGTTTTTCTATAACTTCTTCTACTGCTACAGTGCAGGCCATTGCAGCTTTTCTATCAATTAAAGCAGTAGTTACACCTAATAAATAACCTCCCAAACTCCATAATGGAGATAATGCTGTTGGCCTTATGCCTCTTTTAATTAAAATTTTATTAAATGTATCTAAGTGTTTTTTTTCTTGTTTCAACATATCTAGAATAGTTTTGTCATTATTTAAAACTGCTAGCTGTCCTTCATAAATTTTTTGAGCTCCAAACTCCCCAGCTTGATTTACTCTTATCATATCTGACACTATTTTATTTTTAGATTTTATTTTTGTTAATGAATTTTTCATATTATATATTTTTTTTTAAGTTATTCTTTATGATTAATATAGTTAAAAATATAAAAGAAACTAGTCCATAAACGAAACTCCATTGAACTAAACTAACATTTAAGAGTTTTGGTGATATTTGGTCACAAGAAGCGACAGGTTTATCATTAATATTTTTTAATTCTTCTTTTAAACTTCCTATATTTTCTGTCATACCTGAGCATTCAAGCGATGCTGCCCACCATTGTAATTCTACTCCCATATGCCAAAAACTTATTGACGTAACAGTCATAAAAGAAATTAATAATAAAAAATGTATTACTTTATTTGTATAATAAAACAGACCTATCATACTTATCATTATCAAAATAACATATACATATCTTTGGAACATACAGAGACGGCAAGGCTCATAACCAAAAACATATTGTAAAAATAAAGCAAATAGTAAGGCTAATATTGAAATTAAAAGGGATATAAAAGACGGGTTAAGTACATTATTTTTAAATTGTTTTACCAAAAGTATATCCATAAGATTAGAAGTATTAAAATAAAACCTATAACAAATGTTAATAAACTAAAATATTTATCAATAAATAATTTTGCTGCATCACCAAAGATTCTGATTATCCCTGTTAATAAAAAGAAACGGGCTCCTCTTGAGATGGTAGATGCTAGTATAAATATAACTAAGTCTAAATTCATTCCGCCAGAAGCAATAGTAATTAACTTATAGGGTATAGGAGTAAATCCAGCAATGAATACTATTAATGCTCCTTGTGAGTTATAATTTTCTTTAAATTTACTGAACTTATTTTCTAAATGATAAATTTCGATTATATATTGTCCAATAGTTTCCCATAAGAAAACACCAATAAAATAGCCTAAAAGACCACCTAATACCGAAAATATAGTAGTAATTAATGCCAATCTTATCCATTTTAATGGCCTAGATAAGGCCATAGGTATTAATAGTAAGTCAGGTGGTATAGGAAAAAAAGAACTTTCTGTAAAAGCTACTAAGCCTAATATTTTCTCAGTTTTAGGTTTAGCCGAAAGTTCTAGTATTTTATTATACAGTTTTTTTAAAATCATATTTTTTAGTTTTTTCTTTATACCAGTTAATATTTGATGTTATAAATACTTTTTAGCTATATACTATATAAACTGATGTATTGGGAAAAATTTTTGATTAAATATATTTTATTTATTTGTGTCTTTATATATTCAGGAGTAACTCTATCAGGCCCCTTCTCAGATTTTAAAGCAGGAGCTGAGCTTTCAGAGGAACTCTCTTCTAGCCCTACCGCAAAAAGAAATACTCCGAATTCTGACAGTTTAGTCCAGTCAATTGATGCTCTAAATCCTAAAAACTCAAGTGTTTGGAGAGAATTACAAGATAATTTACTTGGTAATGATGCAAATGTCTTATTCGTAGATGATATTAAACTCATTATGCAGGACTATATTGAAGAGGCACATAAAGTTCCTTTAATAGTTACTCTTCCTAAAAGATTATATAATTTTAAAAACTTTATATTAATAATAGAAAATAATCCTATTCAACAAGCTATGTCTATAAGACCTTATAGGTTAATTGAATCTCTTGGAATGAATATTAGATTAGAAGATGACTCTCCAGTTAGAGCTGCAGTTCAAGGTGATAACGGTATTTGGTATGTTGGATCTAAAATGGCTTTTGTAGCAAGTGTAGGAGGGTGTTCAACCCCTGCTTGCGACCCCTCTGTAGAGGTCTGTGAAACAGGCACTATAGGTAAAATAGCTATAAAACAATATGAAAGAGAAGCAGGGGCAGAAAGAATAAAATTAAAGGTTACACATCCTATGGAGACTGGTTTCGTCACTGATTTACAAGGTGAAATTATACCAGAGTATTTTGTAAAAAATATACATGTTGATGATAATAAAGGTGCAATAGCAGATATTACTACTTTTGCAGCTTTATCCAGTGATCCTGTAATATTATTAGATTTACCCAAAAAGGGTCAAAGTGTTAGAGTGCATGTAAAAGATTCTTTAGGGCTAGAATTTTTCTCTTATGATAGTAATACAATGTAATGAAAATTTTTAATATAATTTTAATTTTTATATTATATTTTAATGTATATCCTTCTTTCTCTTCAAATGATTTTAACTTAGTTCCTATAAAAGTAAGTAATAATGTTTTTGTATTTGTAGGTGCTAATGAGGATATAAATAATAAAAATGGAGGAGCAATAAGTAACACAGGCTTTATAATAGGGGATGATAGTATACTTGTTATAGATGCTGGCCCAAGTTATATATACGCTTCTAATGTTATAGAAATAATAAAGTCTTTTTCTGATTTACCTATAAAATATTTAGTAGTGACACATCATCATGCTGATCATTCATTTGGCATTTCTAGGTATTTAGAAATGGATGTGGAAATTATTATGGCACCGGCAGAGTTAAAAAGATATCTAAAATATGGAAATCGCTCATTAAAACAACTTAGAGACCTTATAGGAGAGGAGTGGTTTTTAGATACAAAAATAAATTCTTTTCAATATAAAGAAAAAAAATATCCTGTAAGTTTAAATTTGGGTAATAGAAATATTCTAATAGAGTTATACGAGAAAGGGCATTCAGATGGAGACCTAATTATTAAGGATAAAATTAGTAGTACTTTGTTTGTTGGAGATTTAGTATTTAGTGGTAGGGCTCCTACTATACCGCATGCTAATATTAATAATTGGAAAAATTATATTGACCTTATTAGTAAAAAAAATTGGAATTATTTAATACCTGGTCACGGCAATATTATAAAAAACAAAGATGAACTTTTACCCACAAAAAATTGGATTACTTTTATTGATAAAACTGCAAAAGAAGCATCCATAAGTGGAATAAGTGCGTTAGAAATTTTTAATGAAGGTTTACCAGATTTCATCAAGGAATATAAACTAGCGAAGGAGACCTGGTATAGGGATTTACCTATATTAATTAATAAGTATGAGTTTGATTAATTTTTTGTTGCCCTATTAAACATTATATATTACAGATTATTTTAATTAAGCCACTGTGGCGGAACTGGTAGACGCGGTGGATTCAAAATCCACTTGAGGTAACTCAGTGTCGGTTCGAGTCCGACCAGTGGTACCATAAATTTTTTGTGAAATTAGGTATATTTATTTATGGATATAGATTCTAAAAATTTGAAGAATTCTGGAAGTACATCGGATCATTTCGTCGAGGATAATGGTATGTTATTTGCAGGTCATCACTATCTTATTGATATGTGGGATTGTCTTTATTTAGAAGATAAAAAAAAAATAGAAGATTTATTAATAAGAGCAGCTAAAGTTGCCAGAGCGACTGTATTACAAATAAAAGTTCATCATTTTGGAGAAGGGCAAGGAGTATCTGGGGTAGCTATACTAGCTGAATCTCATATAAGTATCCACACTTGGCCTGAGAGAAATTTTGCAGCTTTTGATATTTTTATGTGTGGGTCTACAAATCCTGACTTATCACTTAATTTTCTAAAAAAAGAATTTAATGCTAAGAAAGTTAATGTAAAAAAACTTAAAAGAGGACTTATTAATTATTAAAATGACTATTAATTATATTGAAAATTTTTTAAAAAATTCTAATTTAGAATGTCCATGTTTAGTTATAGATTTATCTATGGTTTCTGATTCTTATAAAAAACTTCAGAAAGTTTTTCCTAATTATAAAATTTATTATGCAGTTAAAGCAAATCCTGCAAAAGAAATACTTAATTGTTTAAAAAATAAAGGTTCTTATTTTGATGTTTCTAGTAAAAATGAAATTAAGTTATGTTTATCAGAATCTATAGATCCGTCATTTCTATCATTTGGAAATACAGTGAAGAAAGAAAAAGATATTCTATGGGCTTATAAGCAAGGTGTAAAACTATTTGCTTTTGATTCTATTGAGGAGTTAAACAAGATCGAGAAAAATGCTAAAAATGCTAAAGTTTTTTGTAGGCTTCAGGTTCCTAATCAAGGAGCTAATTGGCCGTTATCAAAAAAGTTTGGTTGTTCTACTGAGATGGCTAAAAAATTATTATTAGATGCAAAAAAGAAAAACCTTTGTCCTGTAGGTTTGTCCTTTCATGTGGGTTCTCAACAAACTAATATAAATAGGTGGGTAGAATCTCTTAAACTTTGTTATGATGTATATTCATATTTGAAAGATAATAATATTCTTTTAGGATTTATAAATCTAGGAGGAGGTATTCCAGTAAATTATTTTGATTATAATTTTGATTTAAAAGTATTTTCTGAAAAGTTAAAAAAAGAAATTAAAAATATTTTTAGAGATGCGCCTATTAACTTTATGTTAGAGCCAGGTAGGTTTTTAGTAGCTGAAGCAGGTATCATTGAGTCAGAAGTCATCCTAGTATCAAAAAAGAATAATGAAGATATAAAAAGATGGGTTTATCTGGACATAGGAAGGTTTGGAGGTCTAGCAGAAACAGAATCTGAATCTATTCGTTATAAAATTAGTGCAGTTAATAATAATTCTGCATGTAGTCCAGTAAATATTGCAGGTCCTTCTTGTGATGGCGCAGATATTCTTTATGAAAAATATCATTATGAGTTACCAAAAAATCTGAAGGCAGGGGATAAGGTTAGGCTTTATTCAGCAGGAGCTTATACTTCTGTTTATGTTTCTGATTTTAATGGGTTACAAAGATTACGAGAATATTTTATTAAATAAAATGTATTTTTTATATATCTTTTATCCACTGTGGTAAGTGAAATGAAGATTGATGAATTTCACTTGTATAATATTTCGTATTTAACTTTTTAATAAATTTTATTTTTCTATTTAAATTTATAGTATTAGTAATATCTGTAGCCTTTGATGCCCATGTTAATGCCATATGTCCTCCAATATATGTTGGAACAACTGTTAAATATAATCCATAAAATTTAAAAATAGATTTTAAATATTTTTTTGTATCCTTAAGCTCTTTTTTTTGAAAGAAAGGAACTCCATTTTGAAATACAGCAATTCCTTCATGAGTTAATGAATTTTTTATATCTTTATAAAAGTTTAGTTTAAATAAATTTTTTCCTGGTCCTATTGGATCAGGTCTATCTGCTATAATTAAATCAAAATAATTTTTAAATTTATTATTTTTTATAAATTTTGAGGCGTCTTCGATTGCAATATTAACTTTAGAATTTTTTAAACACCCATGGTTAATTTTTTTTAAATACTTGTGGCTTAAATTTATTACATCTTCATCAATTTCACATATAAATATTTCTTTAATTTTTTTATGCTTCAAAAGTTCAGAAGCTATTGCGCCATCGCCTCCTCCAATTATTAAAACTTTTTTAACATTCCCATGTGAAATCATTGGTAAATGGGTTAACATTTCTGAGTAGAAATAATGATCAAATTCCGTTATTTGTAATACATTATCTAATGCTAAAATTTTTCCAAAATATTTCGAGTTAAATATTAAGATATCTTGAAATTTACTTTTTTTCTTAACTATAATTTTTTCAATAAAAATATTTTGATTATATTTTTTATATAAATTTTCTGAAAATTTTTTCATTTTTTGTTATTAATATTATTTTCTAGTTATCCATTGCTTTCCCATTTTCCAAGTAAACATGGGACGGTTATGCAACATTCTTTTTATTTTTAAAATATCGCCATTGTATTCTATAAGTTCATTAATCATAAATTCTGTTACATCAGCCATAGGAAGTTTGGTAGCTTGATTAATAGGTATCCATTTAATTTCTACTAATTCACTGGTAGTTTTAATATTTCCAGTCAAATATTTTGCATCTGCTAAAAAAAACCTTGCATGAAAACGAATAGGGCTAAAAGTAGGAGTTATTGCTCTACCTAGATAAATAAGTTTGGCTAAATCAGGGATTAATCCCTTCTTTGACATAATAGTAATACCATTATCTATGTCACTATCATTTATATGCGATACATTTTTTGCCTTCTTCCCAAGTATTAGGCCTGTTTCTTCAACGGTTTCTCTAATAGATGCAATTGCCAGTGCGTTGGCAGTTTTTATATTATTAGATACTACTAATTTTTTTATTATACTATCATTGAGTTTAGTTGTTTCAGAAATACTATAGTCATTTTTATCCAAAACTCCCCCAGGAAAAACCCACGCACCTGGCATAAAACGAGTTTTATTAGATCTTTTGCCTAATAATACTTTTACTTCTCGAGGCGAGGTTTTTAATAATACTAAGCTAGCTGCATTTCTTGGTTTAGCTATTTTAGTACCTTTTTCTTTTTTAGGTGTGAACTTAAGTTCTTTCTTCACCATACTTCTTGCTATATATTTTTTTTGCTGCATTATTTTATGTTATTTCATCTTAAGAAGGTTATAATCAATTATATTTTATATATATTTATTACTCAAAGGTATACCGATTTATAAAAAATAGTTAGGAGTGAATTTTGGAAGTTATAAATAAAAGAGACCAAAAATCTTTACAAGATTTATTAACGCATGAATTAGACTTTAAATATGCAACATCCAAAGAGGTGTTGCCTGGTATCAGAAGAATTGTAGCCCCTAATCCCAGCCCGTATACTCTCCATGGAACGGGAACATATATAATTGGTTCTGGGGAAATTGCAATTATTGATCCTGGTCCGAATATTTCTTCACATATTGACGCTATAATAAATGAAACTAAAGGGGAAAAAATTACTCATATATTGGTTACCCATACTCATGCTGACCATTCTCCTGCAGCTAAACCACTAGCAAATTTAACTGGTGGTGTTGTGATGGGTTATGGTCCTCATGGAAATGAAGAAGGCGAAGAAGGAGCAGATTTAAATTTTGTTCCTGATCATTTAATAAGGGATAATGAAATTATTAAAGGTTCTAACTGGGAATTAGAATGTATACATACGCCCGGTCATACTTCAAATCATATTTGTTATTCTTTGAAGGGAACTAGAGCTGTATTAACAGGAGACCATATAATGGGTTGGTCTACAACTTTAGTATCTCCCCCAGATGGAAATATGAAAGATTATTTTGCTAGTTTAGAAAAAATGTTGTTTAGAGAAGATGAATATTATATCCCATCTCATGGAGAAATGATTAAAAACCCTAAGAGATTTGTTACTGCTTTAATAGGTCATAGAAAGATGAGAGAAAGACAGATAAAAAAGTATTTACATCATAATCAAATATCTTATATTCCAGATTTGGTATCAAAAATGTACCCTAATTTAGATAAAAGATTGATAAAAGCTGCAGGCCAATCTGTTCTAGCGCATTTACTACACATGCAAGATTTGGGCGACGTTAAATTTAGTGAAGATGGTTGGTTTCTAATATAATATTTATACAAAAGAGTTTTATATGGTTTCTGTATATAGAGAATTTTCTGATTTAAAAAATAATGTAAATAATTCAATAGTTATAATAGGTAATTTTGATGGGGTACACTTAGGGCATCAAGCAGTAATTAATTATGCTAAATCTTTAAAAAAAGAGTCTAATGATAAAATATTATTATTTACATTTTATCCACATCCACTAAAAGTATTGCGTCCTGAGAATGCTCCAAAAAATATTTTATCTTTTAGAAGTAAAGTTTTAAAAATGAAGAAAATTGGTATAGATATAATTCTTGCTCAACGCTTCAATAAAGATTTTTCTAAAATATCTGCATCTGACTTTATTAAAATTATTTTGTCTCAAGGCCTTAAAGCTAGGCATATTATAGTAGGTGATGATTTTCACTTTGGTCACAAAAGAGAGGGCAATATAACTTATTTAAAATCACAAGAACATGAAAACAATTTTAAGGTTCATATAATAGAAGAATCTTCTTTAGATAATGTTAGGTATTCTTCAAGTCTAATAAGAGAAATGATAGAAAAAGGAAAAATGTTAGAAGCTAAGAAAGTACTGGGGTACTTTCATGAAGTTGAGGGTAAAGTTGTAAAAGGAGAACAAATGGGAAGGAAGTTAGGTTTCCCTACAGCTAATATTCATTATATGAATACTATTATTCCAGAAAATGGTATTTATGCAGGTTGGGTAAAGTTTCAGAATAAAATATACATGAGTGCAATTTCTACTGGATATCGACCACAATTTGAAGGAAAAAAAAGGTTTTTAGAAGCATATATCCTAAATTTTAGTGGAGATATTTATGGAACACGTATAAAAGTTTCTTTGGTAAAGAAAATTCGTGATGAAGAAGTATTTTCTGATATAGATAAATTAAAAAATCAAATGAGTTTAGATTGTAAAGAGGCTGTCAAAGTATTAGAAAAAAATAAAATCAATATTTTATAAGTATTATGAGGAAAAGTTAATGGATTATAAGGATACAGTATTTTTACCTAAATCGAGTTTTGGAATGCGTGGTGGTTTACCGCAAAGAGAACCAGAAATGATTAAGAGGTGGAATAAGATAAATTTATGGGAAAAACTTAGAGAAAACTCTAAGGATAAAGAAAAATTTATTCTTCATGATGGTCCTCCATATGCTAATGGCCCAATTCATATTGGTACGTCTATGAATAAAATTTTAAAAGATATTATAAATAGAAGTAAACAAATGAGTGGGTATAACTCTCATTATATTCCTGGATGGGATTGTCATGGTTTACCAATAGAATGGCAAGTAGAACAAATATATAAAAAAAAAGGAATTAATAAAGAAGAAATCCCGATTGCAGATTTTAGAGCAGAATGCAGAAATTTTGCAGATAAATGGATCGGTGCCCAAATGGAAGATTTTAAAAGGTTATTTGTGCTGGCAGATTGGGATGATAGGTATTTAACTATGAGTTTTAATGCTGAAGCTCAAATTGTTAGAGAAATTGGTAAATTTATTGAAAATGGGAGTTTATATAAGGGATCTAAACCAGTGATGTGGTCTCCAGTAGAAAAGACAGCCCTTGCTGAGGCAGAAGTAGAGTATAAGGATATAGAATCAACGGCTATTACAGTAGGTTTTAAAGTTATTAAAACAAAAGAAAAAATACTTGAAGATACGTATGTTCCAATATGGACTACTACTCCTTGGACAATTCCTGCTAATAGAGCAATTGCTTATGGTAAAAATCTAGATTATTTAATTATAGAAATTAAAAATAATAATAATAATGACCAAATATTCACTGGACAAAAGATTTTAATAGCTGAGGAAAGGTTAAATAAATTTTTATCAGATACAAATATTGAGAATTTTGATAAAATTTCTAAAATTAAAGGAGATTCTCTTAAAAATACTATTTGTGCTCATCCGTTAAATAAAGATGGTTATACCTTTGAAGTACCTCTTTTAGAAGGAGACTTTGTTTCTACAGATCAGGGAACAGGGTTTGTTCACGTAGCTCCTGGACATGGAGAAGATGACTTTGAACTAGGTCAGAAATTTGGAATTCAAGTTCCTGATGTTGTGGAAGATGGAGGTACTTATTTTTCTAGTGTACCTCTTTTTGCAGGAATACATGTTTTTAAAGCATTAGAGCCTGTTTGTGAGGCATTAAAAGAGAATTTTTCTTTATATTCCTCAGAAAATTATTTACATAGTTATCCTCACTCATGGCGATCAAAAAAACCTATTATTTACAGAGCTACACAGCAATGGTTTATTTCAATGGAGAAAAATAATTTAAAGAAAATTGCTCTAGAATCTATAGAAAATACTATTTGGGTGCCTCCTATTTCTAAAAATAGAATTAAATCTATGGTTAAAGACCGCCCTGATTGGTGCGTATCAAGACAGAGAGTATGGGGAGTACCTATAACTGTATTTTTGAATAAAATTACAGGAGAAATTCTTAGAGACCCAGAAGTTACGGAAAGAATTGCTAAAGAAGTTGAAAATAAAGGTGCCGATGCTTGGTTTACAGAAGACCCACAAAAGTTTTTAGGCGATAAGTATGATGCAAAAGAATACGAAAGCGTTCAAGATATTTTAGACGTTTGGTTCGACTCAGGTTCTACTCATTCTTTTGTATTGAGTAGCAATAAACAAAAATGGCCTGCAGATTTATATTTAGAAGGGTCTGATCAGCATAGAGGATGGTTTCAATCCTCATTACTAGAATCATGTGGTACTAGAGGCAGAGCTCCATTTGATGCTGTACTAACTCATGGATTTGTATTGGATGGACAAGGACGAAAAATGTCAAAAAGTATTGGTAACGTAGTTTCTCCTCAGGAAATTATCAAACAATCAGGAGCAGATATATTAAGACTTTGGGTAGCTATGACTGATGTTACAGAGGATGTAAGAATAAGTCCTGAAGTATTAAAAGGAGTGAGCGAATCTTATAGGCGTCTTAGAAATACAATTAGGTTTACTATAGGAGCTTTAAATGATTATGATGAAACAGAGTCAATTAGTACAGAATTAATGCCAGAGTTAGAAAGGTGGATATTACATAGATTAAAAGAATTAGATATTTTGCTAAGAAAATCGGTAAAGAACTATACTTTTCAAGCGTTTTATAGTGAATTACATACCTTTTGCTCTTCAGATTTGTCAGCATTTTATTTTGATATAAGAAAAGACTCATTATACTGTGATGATTTTAAAAATGAAAAAAGAAGGTCGACTAGAACTGTCTTATATGAAGTTTTTAAATGTTTAACTACTTGGTTAGCACCAGTCATTACTTATACTGCAGAAGAAGCTTGGTTATCTCATATAGGCACTGATAATGAAGATAGTATTCATTTAAAGCAGTTTCCAAATATATTAGAATCATGGTTAGATAATGATTTAAATCAAAAATGGATTACTATAAGAAAAATAAGAAGAGTTATTAATGGCGCATTAGAATTAGCAAGACAAGATAAGATAATCGGTTCAAGTTTAGAAGCAGAAATTAAATTATATATTGATGATAACAAATATATTTCATTACTAGATGAAATTGATATAGATGAGATTGCCATTGTTTCAAAATCAGAAATTATTGAGGGGGCTGATATTGAGGGAGCGTACAAAGAAGATAATTTTAAAGGTATAGAAATAATAGTATCTAAAGCTGAAGGAGAAAAATGTTTAAGGTGTTGGAAAATAGATGATAAAATTTCTAATACTGCAGAAAATTCCTTATGTGAAAGGTGTGAAGAAGTAGTAAATTAAGATGAAAAAGAATATTTATTTTTTAATATTATTGTTAATAATTGTATTTCTTGATCAATATTCTAAGATTAAGATTTTACAATATATGTTAAATCATTCTGAGGAGTTAATTTTATTACCTTTTTTAAACTTTACTTTAGTCTTTAATTCAGGGGTTGCGTTTGGTATATTTAGAGATTTTGGGCAATTAGTTCCTCATATATTTTCTTTTATTGGCTTGGTTTTTGGATTTGGTTTAATATTATGGGCAATTGTTAAAAAAAAACATTATTTAGCAATGACATTAATTTCTGCAGGTGCATTAGGAAATGCTATAGATAGAATTAGACTAGGGGTGGTGATTGATTTTATTGATGTGTATTGGAAACATTTACATTGGCCAGCTTTTAATATAGCTGATATTAGTATATGTATAGGAGCTTGTATATTTTTATATAATGAGTTCCGTGAAAGTAAAAATAGAAAGGGTTTAAATGATTAATATAAATATTAAATTTTATTTTAAATGTATATTTTTACTTAATTTTTTATTTTTATGTAGTTGTAGTGGGGTTAAAGAAAAAGTTGGTATGATAAAAACACCACCTGATGAATTTCAAGTTTATGAAAAAAAACCTTTAGCTATTCCTCCTAATTTTGATTTACGACCACCTGTTGATCAAGATTTAGTATTAGATCAAGCTGGAGATGATGATATAATTTTTAAAAATGAGGATAATATTAGTGAATCTTTAACTATAGAAGACGAGGTATTATTAATATCCATAGGAGAGCAAGATATTGATAAAAATATTAGGCAGGCTATTAATAATGAAAATAATATTAGTGAAGTTGATAAAACACTTTTAGATAAAATTCTTAATTTTGAACCTATATTAGAAGTAAAGACAGAAGAAAGTGATGAGCTTGATCCCATTGCTGAGAAGAAGAGAATACAACAATTGAAAGAAGAGAGTAAAATAATTGAAGATTTAAAATCTGAAATAAATGATACAGAAACTGAATTAGAAGATAATTCTGAAAAAACTAAAATTGATAATTCTTCTGATATAGATGTTGAAATTAAAAAAGGAAATAGTGAAAATACAGATGAAGATAAATCTTTTTTAGATAAAATATTTGATTTCGATCTATTTGGATCAGAAGAAAAAGAACTAGAAAAAATTAATCAAAGAGATACTACTTTCTTTAATAAAAATAAAATAGATAGTAAAAGTTTTGAAGGCTCTGATTTAAATAATGTTTCTAAAGATGTTTCAGCTGTAAAAAACAATAAAGTAGAAGTTATAGTTTCTGAAAAAGAAGGAAGTATAGACTAGTTAAAATGGTTGATAATAAAAATAATATTTTTAGTTTTGCCAACTGGGAAATTAATAATAAATTATTAAAAAAAACTAACAATATTCTGTCATCATTTAAAAGTAATATTGATAAAAATAACATACCGATATTTTCTATAATTAGAACAGATGAAGATATTAATGGAATTATAAAAAATGCACAATATTTTACTGATGATAAAGATTTTACTGATTTTATTCTCATTGGAACGGGAGGTTCTAGTTTAGGAGCAGACGCTTTAATTCAAGCTCATTCAAATCATAACATAAATAAAAAAATTAAATTTCATATCTTAGATTCACTAGATCCAAATTCTGTTTCTAAAATATTAAATTCAATTGACCCAAAAAATTCTAAATTTCTTACTATTTCTAAATCTGGTAAAACTACAGAAACTATTGCTCTTTTACTGATTGTAATTGAATGGTTGCTCTCAAAAAAAATTAAAATAAATAATTCCATTATGGTTATGTGTGAGAATATCAATAAAAATGAAAATGATCTCATGCAAATTGCAGAAGATCACTCTTTAAAGGTTATAAAGCATGCAAATATTGGAGGTCGTTTTTCTGTTTTCTCTTCAACTGGTTTGCTACCAGCAACTATAATGGGGATAGATCCTTATGCAGTAAGAAATACTGCTAGGATAGCATTAAGAGATATTTTTGATGATAATTCTTTTATATTAAGATCTTCAGTTTTTTCAGAATTAAACACTTTAAATAGAAAATTGAATTGTATAATTCATTATGGCGATAGTCTAGAAGCTCTTGTTAATTGGTATAAGCAATTATGGAATGAATCGTTAGGGAAAGATTCAAAGGGTTCTTTTTTATTAACAGCAAAAGGAAGTATAGATCAGCATAGTCAACTACAAATGTGGTTAGATGGGCCTGATATTGCAAATTATACTTTCATTAAATTAAATAATGAAAAAGGATATGAGATTCCAAAAACAGATAGTAATATGATATTATCAGGATTAACTTTGGGTAAAATACACAGTATTATGGCAGACTCCACATATACAGCCTTAAAAGATAGTAATAGGTCTGTGAGAAGTATAGGTATATCAGATATTAATGTTGAGAGTGTTGTGGAATTAATGGTTATATTTATTATAGAAGTTCTAGTAGTTGCAGAACTAATGGAAGTTGATCCTTATACGCAAAATGCAGTAGAAAAAATTAAAATTAATGTATCTAAAAGATTAAAAAATATATGAATTATATCAAAAAATTACCAGAGAATTTAATAAATCAAATTGCCGCTGGAGAAGTTATAGAGAGACCAAGTTCTGCATTAAAAGAATTACTAGAGAATGCTATAGATGCTGACGCAAATGAAATATCTATATATTTATCAAATGGAGGAAAGACTTTAATTGAAGTAATAGATAATGGCAAAGGTATGAATCTTCAAGATTTAAACATGTGTATTGAGAGACATGCAACTTCCAAAATTAATGATGGTGATTTAATGCGTATAAATTCACTTGGCTTTAGGGGTGAAGCTCTACCTTCTATTGGATCTATAGCTAATTTATGTATTGAATCATTCGATAAAGAGAAAGCTGAATCTTGGAAGATATCTATTCAAGATAATAATAAAAATGTGGAGCCATCTATTATAAGAATAGGTACAAAGGTAACAATTACTGATTTATTTTTAAAAGTTCCAGCAAGGTTAAAATTTATGAAGACAAATGGAACTGAAATCCGTTATTGTAAAGAAGTAGTTAAACATTTAGCAATGTCACATCCTCAAATAACTTTTAATCTTACAATTGATGGTAAAAAAATATTTTATTGGGAAAAAAGTGACATTATTAACTTTGAAGGTACTAAAAATAGACTAAGCCAAGTTATGGGAGAAGACTTTATAAATAGTTCTATCTCTGTTGAAATAAAACGAGATGGATTAATTCTAGCAGGTATGGTAGGTATGCCCACCTTAAATAGGAATACAGGAAGAGAACAGTATTTATTTGTTAATAATAGGCCTGTAAAAGATAGAAACTTAATTGGGGCTCTTAGAGGTGCTTATAAAGGTTTAATAGAAAATAATCGTTTTCCTGTTGCAGTATTATTTTTAGATATAAGACCTGATGACGTAGACATAAATGTACATCCTGCGAAAGCTGAAGTGCGATTTAGAGATTCTGCCAAAGTAAGATCAATAATTGTTTCTGGTGTTCGAAAATCTTTAGAGGCTGCTGGTCTCAATACAGCAGCTGAAATTTCAAATGCTTTAGTAGATAAAATGAGTTTCAATACTAAAAATATTAACAATAACACAAACTATTCTAGTAATTTAAATTTAGAAAATATTAATATATCCCCTTCATCTAGATTCACAGAAAAATTTGATAATGATATTTTTGATAAGCAAAGAACGTATCCTTTAGGCTCAGCTATAGCACAAGCACATGGAACTTATATAATTGCTGAAAATGAAAATGGTCTTTTATTAATTGATCAGCATGCAGCGCATGAAAGAATTGTACTAGAAAAAATTAGATCAGGTTTTCTTAATGGTAATATACAAAAACAAATTTTACTTATTCCTGAGGTAGTTGAGCTATCAGAGGATCATTTTGATGTAATTATTAATCAAAAAGATAGTCTTATTAAATTAGGTCTCTTGATAGAAGAATTTGATAAAAATACCATTATTATAAGAGAGCATCCAGCTATTTTAGATAAGGTTAATTTTAATATTTTAATGAAAGATATAGCGGAAGAAATTATCAATTTTGGAAGTGAATTTATTTTATCTGAGAGATTAGATAATATCTGTGGCAATATGGCCTGCCATTCAAGTATAAGAGCGGGCAGGTTACTACTAACCTCTGAGATGAATGCATTACTTAGAGAAATGGAAGCTACACCAAATTCTAGTCAATGTAACCATGGTAGACCTACATTTATAAAGTTAAGTGTAAAAGATATAGAAAAATTATTTGGTAGAACTTGATAATTTTTTAAAAATAATTATTTCGCTTATGCCGTGTTGTTTTTTATCAAGAATATTTAATTTTTTTTCCAAGTCAAAAGTATAATTTTTATTTTTTTCATAAATATAAATTGTACTTTTCTTTGTGATTTCAGAATTTATCCATTTTTCTACTATATTACTCATGTTTATAATATCATAAGGTGGATCAAAAAAACAAAGATCATACTTTTTTTGTATATTAATAGGAATTAAAGCATTAGTTCTTATGATGTTACTATTTTCTTCTTCTCTTAATTTTTTAATATTTTTTTTAATTGCATCAATTGCATCTAATGAGGAATCTATGAAGGTACAGTATTTACAGCCTCTTGATAAAGCTTCTAGACCTAAGGCACCGCTTCCGGCAAAAATATCTATTACTTCCATATTATTAAAATGCTCAGGTAGATACTTTGAGTGTAATAATATATTAAATATAGACTCTCTTAGCCTAGAAGAAGTTGGCCTAGTTTTGAGATGATAAGGGGTGTGAATATTGATACCTTTATGCTTGCCTCCTAATATTTTAATCAAAATTCACCTATATTTTTTAAAAAACCTTTTAGTTGTTTTTCTTCTATTTTAATAAGCTTTCCCCTATCTAAATTATTTAAATAAAAAGGCCCAAACTTTATCCTAATTAAATCATTAATAAATAAACCATAATATTCCATGATTTTTCTTATCTCTCTATTCTTACCTTCAAAGAGTTTTATATTTATCCAAGATATTTTTTCTTTTTTTTCTAAAATATCAATATAAATTGGGCCATATTTAATATTATTAATTGTTATATCTGTTATTAAATGATTCTTTTCCAATCTTTCCAAATTACCATGAACTTTAACTTTATAAATACGTTCAATTCTATTTATAGGTAGTTCGAGATATCTTTTTAGTTTGCCATTATTGGTTAATAATAATAACCCTTCAGTATTATAATCTAGTCTTCCAACGTAATGTAATTGTTGTAAATCTTTCGGTAGAAAATTATATATAGTTTTTCGTTTTTGAGGATCTTTTTTACTAACTATAACACCTTTGGGTTTATGAAAGATATATAACTCTATTTTTTTTTTATTTTTGATTAATAACCCTTCAATTGTAATTTTATCTTTTTTATTTACAAAGTATGCCGGCGTTAAGACTTGTTTTTCATTTACTTTTACTTTACCCATAGAAATTAATTTTTCAGCTGCTCTTCTAGAACAATAACCAGTTGACGCTATAGTTTTTGCTATTCTTTCTAATTTATCTTTTGTTTTAATCATAACTTAACAGCAATTTATAAAAGCTTTTAATAATCGTTTATCACTATTTTGTATAAAAAATTCAGGATGCCATTGAACGCCAATACAGAAATTCATACTTGGGTCTTCAATACCTTCTATTACGCCATCTTCTGAAAAAGCATTTGTTATTAAACCCTTACCTGGCTTTTTTACTGCTTGATGGTGGGCACTATTAACCATAATACTATTTTTAGATATTATACTATATAATTTTGTATTTTTTTTTATTGATATACTATGACCTGCTTGGTTTCTAGGATTAGTTTGTTCATGTTGAAGAGGGTTTTCAATTTCATCAGGTATATGTTGAATTAATGTGCCTTTATATAGAACATTTATTAATTGTTCGCCTCCACAAATACCTAAAAGAGGTTTGTTCATTCTGAGTATAATTTCAGATGCTAGTAATTCAAACTTTGTTCTTTTTTCCTTTAATTTGATTGTTTTATGAATATAATTTTCTCCAAATATATTTGGGTTAATATCAAAATTACCTCCAGTGACTAATAAGCCATCTACTTTTTCTAGTAATAATTCAGCATCTTTAGTATTATGAGGAATACCTATTCCAATTCCTCCACATTCTTCAATAGCACTAAAGTAATTTTCTCTTAATGCATACCAAGGAAATTTTGAATACTCTTGATTCGTTTCATAATCTAAGGTTAATGCAATTAAAGGTTTTGACATATTACTCATATCTTTTTGTTATTATATTAATAGATATATGCTATTTTATATAATCATGGAAAATAATAATAAACAATTTATGCAATTAGCTATAGAAGAAGCAGAAGAAGCATCAAAAAATGGAGAAGTACCTGTAGGTGCAGTTATAGTTCATAATAATAAAATAATTGCAAAATCTGGAAATTTAATGTTTAAATATTCTAATCCTTTACTTCACGCTGAAATGATAGTTCTAAATAAAGCATCAGAAATATTGTCTAAAAAGGGATTATCCATAAGGTATGAAAAATTAGATATATTTGTAACTTTAGAGCCTTGTGCAATGTGTGCTCAGGCTATTTCTTTGTGTAGGATAAAAAACTTATATTACGGTGCTGATGATCCAAAAGGTGGAGGAGTTAAACATGGAAGTAAAGTATTTGAACAAATAACATGTCATCACAAGCCTAATATTTATAATGGAATATATAGCGAAAAGTCTGAAATTATACTGAAAAATTTTTTTAAAAAATTAAGGAAATGAGAATTAAATTATTATTTTTGTCCTATATCTTTCCTATAAAAACCTTCAGGCCATTTAATATTTTCTATAGCATTATAGGCTATTTTTCTAGCTTCTTCCATTGATTTAGCATTAGCTGTGACAGATAAGACTCTTCCGCCATTTGAGACTAACTTTTGGTCAGGGCCTATTTTTGTTCCAGCATGGAACACTTTAATATTTTCTATATTATTGGTTTCTGCGACACCATCAATAATAGATCCATTATTATATTTTCCTGGATAACCTTTTGATGCCATAACTACAGTTAATGATACTTCATCATAAAACCTTACGTGGAAATTATCTAAAGTATGATCTACTGCTGCTAAAATAGCTTCAAATAAATTAGATTTCATTCGTGCTAAAATTACCTGACATTCTGGATCTCCAAATCGAACATTATATTCTATGAGTTTTGGCCCTTTACTCGTAAGCATTAAACCTGCATATAATATTCCCTGGAAGGGAGTGCCTTTTTCATGCATTGTTAAAAGCGTAGGTTTGATTATATTATTTAGAATATATTCATTATCATCATCAGAGAGGTTAGGAGTAGGAGAAAATGCCCCCATTCCTCCAGTATTTGGTCCTGTATCTCCATCCCCTACTCTTTTATGATCTTGTGCATTAGTAAGTGGAATAGCAGTTTTGCCATCACATAAAGCAAAATAACTAGCTTCTATTCCTTCTAAATATTCTTCAATTATAATTGTTTTTCCGGCTGCACCAAAAGCTCCTTCAAATGAGTTTTCTATTGCTAATATTGCTTCTTCTTTGCTTTCTGCTATAACTACTCCTTTTCCGGCTGCTAATCCATCAGCTTTAATTACAATAGGAATATCATTATTCTGAATATAATTTATTGCTTCTTCTTTATTTGTAAAAAAACCATATTTTGCAGTTGGAATATTTGCTATTTTACATATTTCTTTAGTAAATTTTTTAGACCCTTCAAGTTGTGACGCCTCTTTAGAAGGCCCAAAGGCTTTTATATTTACCTTGTGTAACTCATCAATAATTCCATTAACTAATGGAACTTCTGGCCCGGGTATAACTAGATCAATTTCTTCTTTTAAAGCTAGAGAAATAATATCTTCATTATTATTAATATTTAAATCTTTACATTCCGCTTCTTCTTTTATTCCTGGGTTCCCAGGAGCACATATTAATTTTGTTATAAGAGGTGAGTTAACTAATGACCAACATATGGCATGTTCTCTGGCACCACTTCCTAAGACTAATACTTTCATTAATAATTCCTATTTAATGTTCATAATGTTAATAATTATAGTATATATAACATTCTATTTTATTATTATTAAGTCTTAAATTATGAAAGAAGTAAATGAATTATAATAATACATTTGAAAGTAATATAAAAGAATATACTGTCACCGAGTTAAGCAATGCTTTAAAGAAAACATTAGAAATCAATTTTGATGTAGTCCATCTTAGAGGAGAGATTTCAGGTTTAACTATTGCGGCTTCAGGTCATGTATATCTGGCATTAAAAGATAAAAACAATTCTTTAATTGATGGTATTATATGGAAGGGGCAAGCAAATAGAATTAATTTTAAGTTAGAGGATGGAATGGAAGTTATTGTCATAGGTAGGGTTTCTACTTATGCACCACGATCAAAGTATAATATTATTATAAATTCTATTGAGATAGCTGGAGAAGGTGCTCTTTTAAAGCTAATAGAGGAAAGAAGAAGATTACTTGCAAAAGAGGGATTATTTAAAGAGGAGTTTAAAAAACCTCTACCTTATATTCCAGAGACAATTGGAATTATAACAAGTGACTCTGGAGCCGCTTTTGATGATATAATAATTAGGATTAAAAAGCGTTTTCCAGTAAAAATTCTTTTTTATCCAGTCTCTGTTCAGGGACCAGGAGCAGCAGGGCAGATTTCAAAAGCTATTCAAAATATTAATAATTTACCTATATTAAATCAGAATATACAAGTACCAGATTTATTAATAGTTGGAAGGGGTGGGGGAAGTCTTGAAGACTTAATGTCCTTTAATGAAGAAGTAGTAGTTAGGGCAATATTTAATTCTAAAATACCTATAATATCTGCTGTGGGCCATGAGATTGATAATTCATTATCTGATTATGTTGCTGATGTAAGAGCGCCTACGCCCACTGCTGCGGCAGAGATAGCCTTACCTGATATGAAAGTATTAAAACAAAATGTAGATATGCTCAATAATAAAATATCTTCTTTTATTCAAAGTAGGATTATTGTTAACAGAGAAAAATACTTAAAGTATACTTTACCAAAATTTTTTAATATCATTGAAAATAAAATTCAATTTTTAGATACAATAAATAGTGAATTATTATATAAAAAAAATTTTTTTATAGAAAATTATAAAAATAAAATTTCTAATAATAATATAGAATTTTACTCTCCACTTAATTATTGCAAGAACCAAATGCAAAATTTATTTTCTAAATCTAAGTTATTGGATTCAGTTTATAAGAATTTATTAGATAAAAAATATTTTTTATTTATAAATAAACCCAAGATTATTAATGAAAAATATAAAAAATATATAAATTCTATAAATATAAATTACACTAAATCTGCAATAGCCTTAGAAGCTAATAGTTATAATAATATTCTTGAAAAAGGCTTTGCTTTAATAAAAAATGAAAAAAATAAGCCTATAATTAGGTCAAGTAACATAATTAAAGAAACTAGAGCTACTATACATTTTTATGATGGTAAGATTAAAGCGATTCTTAAAAATAGGGACTCATAATAGCTTGTTTAGGTTCTTAATAGTTTTTCTTTATTGCTTTTTTATACTTATGTCTTCTGGAGCACATGCCAAAACTATTATTAGGGGAGAAATAATAGCTGGCGGTATTATTTTAGTTAATACTTTACCTGGGGCAAATGTAAGATTAGATGGCGAAGAAATATTAATATCTGATCAAGGAATATTTTTATTAGGCTTTCAAAGAGAACCAAAAACTATTCAGATTTTAGAAATACTTTATGAGAATAAAATAATAGAAAAAATTACATTAAATGTAAAAAAGAGATCTTATAATATTCAAAAAATAAATGGTATTGAAGAAAAAAAAGTTGATCCCCCACAATCATTTTTAGATAGAATATATTTGGAGCGAAAAAGTGTAAAGGAGTCTAGGAATCAAGCACTTTTCATTAAGGAGCTATACTATAATAACGGTTTTACTCAGCCAGCAGAAGGACCAATTTCAGGAGTTTATGGCAGTCAAAGAATACTTAATGGTAAAGCTAAGAGCCCTCACTACGGAGTAGATATAGCATTACCCGAAGGTAGTAATGTTATAGCTCCTATGGATGGGGTAGTATTATTTACTCATAATAACTTATATTTTAGTGGAGGGACTATAATATTAGGTCATGGTCAAGGTCTAACTACTTCTTATCTACATCTTAGTAAAATATTAGTCAAAAAAGATGAAGTCATAAAAATGGGACATTTGATAGGAAAAGTAGGGTCAACTGGAAGGGCTACTGGCCCCCATTTACATTGGGGGGTAGAATTAAATGGTAAGAGATTAGACCCTAAATATTTAAGTATATTTCAAAAATAACATTACCATCTGTTATGTATCCAAAGCCATTGTGATGGTTTTTTTATTATCCATTTACTTATTATATCGTTAATTTTTTCTAGTAATAAATTTAATTCTTCATTATGATTTGTATTATTTTTTATATTATAGATAGGTTTTTCAATAATATATTTAAATTTTGCACCTTTAATTCTTTCTACATGTATAGGTACAATTGGAATAGATAGTTTAAGCGCTAATTCTGCTATTGCTGTAGCAGTTTTTGCTGGATGGCCTAGAAATTTTATAACTTTTCCTTCATTAAGTTTTTGATCAGCTAATATTGCCGCATATTCATTATTGCGCAGAACTTTAAATAATGTTTTTGCACCTGAAGGTCCTTTAGGAGCATAGTCTGAAATACCTTGTCTTAGCCATTGTATAATTTTTTCATTTATCGGATTATTTGCATGTCTATAAATACTTGTGACTTTTAAGTCCTTAGATGATAATATTAAAGGACATATTTCCCAATTCCCAATATGGGCACTAAAGAATATAACTCCTTTTTTATTTTTATAGATTTCATTTAAGTAATTTTCCCCTTCTATAGTAAATCTTGGTTTGTTATTTATTGAGTTAATATTTTTTGCATCATACGGGTTAAGTTTATTTGCAAATGGCAGTTCACCAATATTTCTACCTAAATTATCCCACATATCTTTTTTTAATTTTTTTTGATTATTAATATCTAAGTTAGGAAAAATTTTATTTATATTTTTTTTTGCTCGATTATCAAACTTAGTCATAGGACCAATAAATTTCACAAACAAAGATCCTAGATTAGAAGCTAAATCAATACCGATTACTCGGCATAATCCTATCCATAGGCATAGAATAAAAGCTTCCAATACATAAATGATATAAACTAATACTTTTTTCATAATATCACATTTACTCTAAATAATAGATAATAAGAGGTCATCTAAAATTTTAAAATTATTCAATTCAATTTTAATTGGAAAATAATAAATTCTACTTTTATAGTTTTCCATAATTTTTACATGATCTTTTTCTGTTGTAATTAATAATGAGTTTAATTCTTGAGATTTTTTTAATAATTTTTTTATATCTTGCTCTGAATAATGATAGTGGTCAGGAAAAGATTTAGTATACAATACTTTACAGCCTATTTTATTTAAGCTCTTATAAAATTTTTCTGGATAACCAATTCCACAAAAAGCTATTACTTCTTTATTTTTAAAATTATTTATATATTTGTCTTCAATTATTAAATTTGATTGAATTATTGGTATGGTTTTATTTATCTGTTGAGATATGTTTTTTTTGTCTTCATCTATAATTAAAGCTAAATGTGATTTATTTATAGCTTTATTTAAATTTTCTCTCATTGGGCCTGCTGGAATAATTCTTCCGTTACCTATTCCTTGATAACCATTAAATACAATAATATTAAGATTTGAAAAAATACTTTCATCCTGAAGTCCATCATCTAATATAACCAAATTGGCCCCATTATCTATAGCACACTTTATACTTTCTGATCTTATTTTTCCAACCCAAGTAGGCGCAATAGCTGCGCATATTAGAGCCTCATCTCCAACTTCTTTATATGTATGTATTTTAGTATTCACTTGTATACTTTTCTTTGCTGAACTTTTATAACCTCTACAAATAATATGCACATTAACTTTCGAATTAATTAATTTTTGGGTAAGAGATAAAACAGTAGGAGTTTTGCCTGCACCTCCAGCGACAACGTTACCAATTTTTATAATAGGAATATTAAATTTAATCGCTTTTTTCTTTTTTATAAAGCTACCTAATAACCATATAAACGAAAAAGGAATTAAAATTATTGAAAAAATACTTTTCTTTTTATCCCAAAATAAAGGTGTTTTCAATTTGACACTCCATTATTTCTCTAAATATGGTTTAAGTTTATTGATAATAACTTCAATAGAGTCATCTAATTCCTTGGTTATATTATAAGCTAAATTTGATAATTTTTTAATATTTTCTTTGTTTTGAAATAAATTAATTATTTCCTTATGCAGCTCTTGTATATTATTAACTTGAATGGAAGCATTATTTTTTAATAATTTATCAGATATTTGTTGGTGATTTCGGACATCTGGGCCATAGATTATGGCACATTTTTCTTTTGCTGGTTCAATTAAATTATGTCCTCCTTTATTTGAAAGGGAGCCACCCATAAAACAAACATCTGAAACTTTAAAAAAGCTACCTAGTTCTCCGATAGTATCAGCAATATATATATCAGTATTAATATCTATTTTATGATTTTGGCTTCTTAATGAAACATTAAGATTATGCTTATTACTTAAATATAAAATATCCTTAGCTGTTTCAGGGTGACGTGGTACTATAATAGTTATTAAATTATGAATATATTGTTTTGTTGCTTTTTGTGATGTAATAGCTGCCTCAAATTCTATATTATTATGAAGGCTAGCAAAAAGAAGAATATTTCTATTACCTATACTACATAAAAAATCTTTCTCTTTATTTTTATCCATATAAGGAGCTGGAACAAAATTTTTTAAATTTATACCTTTAACAATATTTGTTGCTCCTAATTTTTTAAATCTATCACCATTAATAATATCTTGTGAAATTACTAAGCTGAATTTATTAAATAAATATGAAGAGAAACTATTTATAAAAAGCCATCTTTTATACGACTTTTCTGTTATTCTTCCTTGAAGTAAAATGATGGGTATTTTTTTTTTATAACTATAGTTAATTAGATTTGGCCAAATCTCAGATTCTATTAAAGCAATACAAGACGGTTTCCAATGGTTTAAGAACATTCTAATAAAAAAAGGATGATCTATAGGGCTAAATTGGTGAATAATATTATTTTTATCTATTTCTTTAATAATTGTTTTTACGTGACTCGCACTAGTTAAAGTAACCGTAGTAATTAGAATATTATAATTTTTTTTAATTAATATTTTTATAATAGGTATGGTTGATCTTAATTCACCTAAACTAACTGCATTCACCCATATCAAATCTTTTTTTGGTTTTTTTATAAAAGAATAACCAACTCTTTCATTAATTCTTTTATATGTTTCTTTACCTTTAAAAATTCTATAGATAAGAATAATCGGAATAACTGGAGTTAATAGTACCCATAATATGAAGTATATTTTATTTAGGAGGACGGCTAACACTTTTTATGTCTTCCTTTTTTTAATGATAAAATTATTATAATCCTGCAACTATCATTTTATCAATCATTAAAGTAGGAGCATCTATACCGTTAATCATTTTTAAATCTGAGGCTGGAGTAAGTGTTTTATACATATCTAATATATTTCCTGCTATTGTAACTTCACTTACTGGGTAAGCTTTTTCACCTTTATCTATCCAGAAGCCCGAAGCTCCTCTACTATAATCACCTGTAACTTGACTAAAAGACATACCTAACATCTCAGTTATATAAAAACCTTCTTCTACAGATTCTAATAATTCTAAATTTGAATTTTGTCCGGGTGACATATACAAATTAGAAACACCACTATAATGGCCTGTAGATTTTAAATTTAATTGTCTAGCATACTGGGAATTTAGAAGCCAAGATTTAAGTTCACCATTTTCAACTAAGTGAATTTTTTTTGTCTCTACTCCTTCTCCATCAAAAAGACGAGATCTAATACCTCTTTTGATATGGGGTTTATCAATAATGTTAATGTTACTTTTAAATATATTTTTATTCATTTTATCTTTTAAAAAAGATGTGCCTCTTGCTATAGCTTGTCCCGATATGCCTCCAATAAATAGAGAGAGAAGACTACCTGATACACGTGGATCAAATATCACAGGAACAGAATTACTTTTAACTTTCTTTGGATTCAATCTAGATATTGCTCTTTTAGCAGCTGTTTCTCCAATTTGTTTTGGTGTTTCTAAGTCTTCATAATGCACTTTTGATTTATATTCATAGTCTCGTTCCATTTTAGTGCCTTCACCAGCAATAACAGATATACCAGTTGCGTAATTTGTTTTGCTACTTGTGTTAAAAAACCCATCTGAAGTAGCCAGATAAAATGTATTTTTTGAATACGATGAAGATGCCCCTTCAGAATTTGTAATACCTTTGAGGCTCAAAGCACTATCTTCAGCTTCGATTGCATTATTGAGTAAATCATTATTGGTTGGGGTATAGTTATCAACTAAATTTAAATCTATATTACCATCATATAGCATATCTTTATCTGCTAGCCCACAATACTCATCTATAGGAATGGATTTAACCATATTCATTGCATTTTGAGCCAATTCGTTAAGAGATTCCTCATTTAGATTAGTACTAGATAATGAGACCTTTCTTTTATTATCTATTATTTCTAGTCCAATACTACTAGATTCATTTCTTTCAACATTTTCTAATTTGCCTAATCTAGCTGCAACATTTACTGAAGTATTTTCATTAGCTGATACAGTTGTGCATTCGGCTCCTAACTTTTTTGCAGTATTAAGCAGTAAATGAAGACTTTTTTCAATTTTATGATTCATTTTTTTACTCTAATAAAATATCGTTATTATATAAAACCATTTCACACTTACATGTGCTCTCAATTTTATTTGCTCTTCGCATTCTCTCACAGCCCTCTAAAGAAGCTTTTTTTGCTATTTTTATATCATATAGATTAAAACCATAGCCCAAAGCAGTAAAGATACCTTCCTTAATAAAGCTTTTATCTATTGTTTGCCAAGGAATACAAGCCGCACCAGATTTATTTTCATCAAGCTTATCATAATCAATATTCCAATGTTGCATAGACCTTTTAAAAATATCAACTATATCATTTTTTGTTAGCGATTCTTCAGCATTAACACTAATATTAAAGTTAGTACTTAGTAGGTATAATAATATTAAAAGTACTTTAATCATGAATTTATCCTTAATTTATAAAAAGTTTATTGATATTATATAGTCCAGGTTTGACCTTTTTCCATAATATTACTGATTTCATTATTATGCTGATTTAATTTTTCTGTATAATAGTTGTCGAGTGTTGGTTTTTCAACGCAATATATTACACCAAGTGCAACTGGCATTGATTTTTGATCCATTTGAGTTAATAGATTAGCTATAGTTTTATTTTTATAATCATGAACCAGAACTCTAGAAATTTCTTTTTCATTTTGTTCTAAGTCTATAATTTCTAAGCTAGAATAATCTTTATTAATAGCAAGTCCCTTTTTATTGTTTTCTCCAAATAGCATGGGCTGTCCATGTTCAAGATGTATTTGTTTTTCTGATGCAACTGATTTATCAGTAAAAGATTTAAATACATCATCATTGTATACTATGCAATTTTGATAAATCTCAACTAATGATGTGCCAACGTGTTCTTGAGCTTTACTTAGAGTTGGAACAAGTTTTTTAATTGCCGTATCTACTCCTCTTGCTACAAAAGTAGCTCCAGAGCTAAGAGCTAACTCACAAGCAGAAATAGGAGCTTCTAAAGATCCACTTGGCGTAGAAGGAGATATAGTGCCTATTCTAGATGCGGGCGAAGCTTGCCCTTTTGTTAAGCCATAAATTTCATTATTAAATAATAGTACTTGGCAGTTTAAGTTTTTTCTAAATAAATGAATAAAATGATTTCCACCTATTGATAGAGAATCTCCATCTCCAGTTATTACCCATACATCTAATTTGGGATTAGTAATTTTAATTCCTGTAGCAAACGCGGGAGCTCTTCCATGTATTGTGTGGAAACCATATGTGGCCATATAATAGGGTAATCTTGATGAGCAACCTATTCCAGAGACAAATACAGTATTTTCTTTTTTTGCTTGTTTATCTGCTAAAGTTTTTTTAACAGCGTTTAGTATAGCATAATCTCCGCATCCTGGGCACCATCTGACTTCCTGATCAGAGGCATAATCTGTAGGTTTAAGTTTATCAGGTTCTGTATTTATACTCATATTAATTCCTAAGCTCTATGATTTCTTTAAATTTATCTAATAAATATGATACTCGAAAAGGTTTTCCTGAGACCTGAGTTAAAGATTTTGCATTAGGCATAGTCTCTACTTTAAGTAAATTGAATAATTGTCCATCATTCATTTCTACGACTAATACCTCCTTAAATTTTGAAGCTATATTTTTTAAATTATGCGAAATTGGCCATAAGCATGAAATTTGAGTGTGCGATATAGCATATCCTTTATTACTGAGTAGTTCCTGAGCTTCAGAAATAGGACCATTAGTTGATCCCCATCCAATAACAAGTAAATCTCCTTTATCTGGTCCAATAATTTCTATTTTTTCAAACTCATTTTGAATATTCCTAATTTTCTCTGCTCTTAAGTTTGTCATTTCTTGATGGTTTTCTGGATCATAGCTTATATTACCGGAAATTGAATCTTTTTCTAAGCCTCCTATCCTATGTTCCATTCCTTTTGTGCCAGGCTTCACCCATTTTCTTGCTAGTGTATTTGGGTTTCTCTCAAACGGCATATAATTTTCGTTATACTCTCCAAAAGATACAGGATTTTCTTTTATACCAGAAATATCAGGAATTAGCCATGGTTCAGATGCATTCGTTAGGTAAGCATCAGAAAGTATCATGACGGGGGTCATGTATTTTATGGCAATATGGATAGCCTTTTGAGCTATATGAAAACAATGGGAAGGACTTTTGGGTGCTAATACAACTAGTGGAGCTTCACCGTGTCTTCCATGAACGGCCTGCATAAGGTCTGATTGTTCAGCTCTAGTGGGAAGTCCCGTAGATGGCCCTGCTCTTTGACTATTTATAATTATAAGAGGTAATTCTACTGAAATAGCAAGCCCAATAGCCTCGGTTTTTAATGAAATGCCTGGTCCTGAGCTGGATGTAACCCCTAACCCCCCTGCATAAGACACACCTATGGCAGAGCAGCAAGCTGCTATTTCATCTTCTGCTTGGTATATGCCTATACCTTTTAACTCATAATTAGCTAAATAATGCATAATAGGAGAAGCTGGAGTAATAGGATAAGAACATAAAGTCATATTTAATTTTGATTTAATTGCGCCAGTTGCTAATCCAAATGCTAAAGATTCAGCTCCAGTAATTGCTCTCCATTTTCCTTTGGCAGGTTTTATTTTTGGAACAATTTTTCTAATAATATCACTTGAAATTTCAGTATTTTCCGCATAGGAGTGGCCGGCATTAAGAGCAGCCATATTTGCTTTAGCTAAAATATTATCTTTGCCAAATTTATTTTGTAACCAATTAATAGTTTCATTAGTTTCTTTAGTAAAAAGCCATAGTATTAGCCCTAATGTCCACATATTTCTACATCTCATACCATCTTTGTTGCCTAGACCAAATTCTTTAACTGCTTCAATTGTAAGGTTAGAAATATCTGCAGATATTATTTGCATCCCCGCTAGTGAGTTATTTTCTAATGGGTTTTCTTCATATCCTGCTTTTTTAATACCCCTTTCATTAAAACTACTGCTATCTAATATTAATAAGCCACCTGGTAAAACTTCCTTTATATTTACTTTTAAAGCAGCTGGGTTCATTGCCACTAATATATCAGCGTGATCACCTGAACTAGCAATTAAACCTTCACCAAATCTTACTTGAAATGAAGATACACCAAAAGTAGTTCCAGCAGGAGCCCTTATTTCTGCAGGGTAGTCAGGAAAAGTAGCTAAACCCATTCCAGAAATAGCAGCTTCAAAAGTTAATCTACCTCCTGTAAGTTGCATCCCATCACCAGAGTCTCCTGCAAATCTGACAGTGGTAGACCAATTATCATCAATATTATTGCTTCTTATTTCTGAAGAATTGCCGTCCAAATGATTTCTCTTTTGTTATAATTAAGATTTATCCTAAACATTATATTATATTTAAAAATAATTATAATAAAAAAGTGAATATGTATGTTTTTTTTTGGCTGGGGCGCCTGGATTCGAACCAGGGATGCCGATACCAAAAACCGGTGCCTTACCGCTTGGCCACGCCCCAATAAATTTTTTAATCTTTGAATAGAATATTTAGCGTTAGAATCTCATTTAGGCAAGAGTAACTATAAATTTATTTATATTTACTACTCAACTAATTGACACAGATAATATAAATGCTTAAAAATCTTATTATGACAGCAGAAATAATAGATGGTAAATTTTTAGCACACAAAGTGAAAGAGAAAGTATCTAAAGCTGTATCAACACTCAGTAAGGAAAATATTGTTCCTGGCTTAGCTACAATTATTGTAGGTACTGATGCTGCTAGCTCAATATATGTTAAAAATAAAGGTAAATCAGCAAATGAAGTAGGTATAAAATCTTTTCAATATGCGTTGCCTGAAGATATTGTAGAAGAAGACCTTTTAGAACTTATTGAAAAACTAAATCAAAATAATGACGTTGATGGAATACTTGTTCAATTGCCACTTCCAAAGCATATAAATTCGGATTTAGTTATAGACTCTATTGATCCAAGTAAAGACGTTGATGGGTTTAATATTCTTAATGCGGGCAGTCTTTTTATCGGTAGAGATGGAGTAATTCCCTGTACACCTTTAGGTTGTTTATTAATGTTAAGGAGTATTAATATAGACTTGAAAGGAAAACATGCTGTAATTATTGGAAGAAGTAATATAGTTGGCAAGCCTATGGCTCAATTATTATTAAGAGAAGATTGTACCATAACTACCGTTCATTCAAAAACTAAAAATATAGTAAAAATTGTTAAAGACGCTGATATAATTATAGCTGCAGTTGGAATACCAAACTTTGTTAATTCTAGTTGGATTAAAAAAGGTGCCATAGCTATTGATGTAGGAATAAATAGATTAAAAATAGACGGTAAAAATAAATTAGTTGGAGACATCAAATTTGAGGAGGCTAAGGAAGTAACTTCATATATTACTCCTGTGCCAGGAGGTGTAGGTCCAATGACTATAGCTTGCTTATTAATGAATACTGTCCTTCAATGTGTAAAAAGAAATAATATGGATCAACCTTCTAGTTTAAGAAATTTATTTTAGTTTTTAATTGAAGAATAATTTATCCACCATTTGGGCCTAATTTTTTTTATATAGTGCTTTGCTTTAATTGCTAAATTTTTATTTTTAAAAATACCATAACAGGTAGCACCACTTCCAGACATCCCATAGAATTTAATGCCTGGTTGAGATGATAGAATTTCTTGAATTAAGATAATTGATGTCTCAATTTTTTCTGCAGCAGGTTTTAAACTATTGACTCCTATTTTTGGATATAAATTACTCTGATTGAATACTCTAGTTAGTGATGGACTGCATTTCCATTTATTAAAAACTAATTTAGTAGATAATGAAATATTTGGGTTTATTAAAATAATATAATTGTATCTAGATAAAGTTTTTTTTAAATGTATAGGTAAAATACATATTTTATCGCCAATTCCTTTTATGTTGAGCGGATAAGAATAAATACATGCTGGAATGTCTGCTCCTAATTTTTTAGAAATTTCTTCTAAAAATATATCATTAAAAGATTTTCTACTAATATTAAAAATTTCTGATAATTTTCTGAGGGTTGCGGCAGCATCAGCTGATCCTCCTCCAATTCCTGAAGCAACAGGTAGAGATTTATCTAGAGTTATAACTAAATCGTTATAAATTTTATATTTTTTCATAAAAAAACGAGCAGTTTTATATATTATGTTTCCTTTAACATTTCCTAAAAGGCTATTTTTAAATTCACCACTAATAATTAATGTTATTTTATTATTTTTTGTATTTTTGCATTTGATATAAATAGAATCGTATATATTCGTAAATATAATATCCGAGTCAATATTATGATAATTATCTTTTCTTTTATTAACTATATTTAAATTAAGATTAATTTTAGCATAAGCTTTTTCTATTTTATTATATTGTATATTAGATAGGTTTGGAGATTGCATTAACACCTGCTTTAGGTAAAATATTTCCATTAATTTTATCATTTAAAATTTTAATCAACTCATCACTAGGATTGAATTCAAGTGCTCTCTTCCATTGAAAAACTGCCTCTATCTTTCTACCCGAAAAAAACAATGCATCTCCAAGGTGATCTATAATTACTGAATCGCTTACAAGTTCAACTGCTTTTTCTAGGTTTATTACGGCATCTTCATAGTTTCCTATTTGAAAATATGCCCATCCTAAACTGTCTATGATATACCCATCATCTGGCCTTTGTTCTGCAGCTTTAACTATCATTTCTAGGGCTTGATCAATGTTAATTCCTTTATCTATCCAAGAATAGCCTAGATAGTTTAAAACTTGTGGATTATTAGGTACAAATTTTAAAGCGTTTAAAAATTGTTTTTCCGCACGTTCCCAATTATTATTTCTTTCTAATGCTATGCCGCTAGAATAGAATAAAGGCCAATGTTTAAATTCAATATTTTCAATTTTCTTAAAGATTTGATCATAATATTCTGTGGACTTCTTGAAATCATCATCTTTATAAAATAGTTCTGCCATAGTTCTTAAATAATTAATATTAGCAGGAAATAATTCCTGAAAATTTTCTAAATATTGTATAGAGTTAGATATACCTTCTATATCAAATAAAGTCTCCGCGTAATTTATATTAGCATCATGTGCAATTAGAGAATATTGATTAACTTTTTTAAAATATTTTAAAGCTCTTTCATTATTATCTATTGATCTGAATATTCTACCTAACAAATAAAAAGCACTATCGGAATTAGGATTTAAATATGAAGAAATTTGAGCATAAATTAAGGCTTGTCTATCTAGCCCTTCATTGAATAATATTTCTGCACTATTTAGAAAAACTTCCGCTATACCAAATTTTATTGAGTTAATTGTATTTTTTTTAGAATAAGAATTTGAATTTTTTAGAATAAATAACTCATTACTATAAGGATCTACTTTTTCTAATTTTATTAAAGTCTCTTGATAAAGTTCAGGGTAGCTGTTATTTGAAAAAAATATAGCTGCCCTAGAATATACATGCGCATTAGCATTATTAGAGCGATTTACTATATTTTTATATGAGATGTAGGCTTTTTCTGTGTCTCCAATAAATTCATATATAAGGGCACTATGATAATCATATAGAGGTTCCAAAACACCTCTATTTGCCTGCCCCTTCATAATTTCAAGGCCTCCTAATTCTTTATTTGAGCCTGCAGCTGCCCATGTTTGAAGAATAGGAAGAATAAAGTTATCAATTCCATTAGGTGAAACTTTTAACAAATTACTTAAAACTTCTTCATTGTCATTTGAATTTAGACTGTTTATTACCTTAAGATATTGGGCTAAAGTTATCTCTGGCATATCTTTTGCTATTTTTAAGCCAATAGGAAGAGCTTCTGTAATTTGACCATTAGCTAATAAAGCTTCTACTGCGATAGCGCCTAAAGCTAATGAGTCTGGATTACGATTATAAGTATATTGAGAAAAATAGGCTGAATTTTCAATGTCTGTGATGGAACGGGCTATTTTGCTACTAAGGAAAGCTCCAACTTGATTAGGTTTCCAGTTATCTGCATTTACTTGCAAACTAAACATAATAAATATAAAAATACACATAACTTTTTTAAAATGCATAACAAACTCCCTATAAAATTATAATACAAACTATACTAAAATATGTATATTATGGATTGTATTATTTTTATTTTTTGATTATAAAGGTTTTTTATATTAGGTTACTTATTTTTTAAAAAAAATAAGTTTATTAATAGAATAAAGGAAAATATAGTGGCTATTACAAAAAATAATCCTGCTGCAAGAGGCGAAAAACAAAAAGATAAAACTTTTAACGGTAAAGTTGCGAAACCAGTTAAGTATATTGGTTCATGGTTGGGTCATGGTAATTATATCGCTGCTCAAGATGAAGCAGGTAAATTAATTAAAGATAATGAAGGTAGGCCTATACCATACGGCTCTATTTAATTTTTTATTTTTAATGTCTACAAAACATAATGTCTCATTATTGATTGAAACCATAAAATGGCTTGTTGACATAGGTTGTGATGAACCTTTAAATTCTAATAAAAGAGACTTTTATGGGTTAATTTCTAGTAATGAAGATTTATACTACAGAAAAAATGATTTAAAAGATTCACTTAATTTTGAAGATCTTGATAATATCAAATCTTTAGAAAAATTCTTATCATTAAAAATGCCTGGTTTTAGTGCTTTTTCTTATGATGGTTATGAAAATGCAGATTTAATGGTTATAGGAGATAAATCAGAAGGTGCAAATAATAAAAATAATAAACCTTTTCAAGGTGAAGTAGGAAAATTATTGAATGCCATGTTGAAAGCTATCGGCTTTGATCAAAGTAATACATATTATACAAATATATATTCTATATCTGATAACATCGATAAGAATTTGATAAATGACATTATAAAAAAGCAAATTTCAATTGTAGCTCCTAAAGTTATTATTATGTTGGGAGCGGAATCAACAAAAGCACTAACAAATACAGAAGATAGTATATTTCATACTAGAGGACAGTGGTATAATATAGATAATATATCTAAATTAATTCCTGCAATTTCTATGTTTCATCCTAGATATGTATTAGTCCATCCAAATAGTAAGAGGGAAACTTGGGAAGACCTTAAAAGTGTAAAAAATAAATTAACCTGATTAAATATATATATCTTTTAAAGTAGCTGTAGTATATTAAGTAATTTAATATTTTATAATTCATAAAAATTTGTGGTGATTTTGTGCTTTTAATTACTAATATAAAATTTAGCAAAAAAAGTATTATATTTTTTTATATATTATTCTTTTGGGTTGGTTTTTCATCTAATAGTATAGCAAATAAAATTGTTAATGAGGAAAGTGCTTATTTCTATTCACTTTTAGTTGATGAGGCAAAAAAAAATAATAAAAATATACTTTTAAATAACGAAGATAAAATAAAATACAAAAAAATATTTTCTTTACAAAAATTAGGCAAATGGAAAGAAGCAGAATTAATAATTAATAAATTAGAGAATAAAATTTTATTAGGGCATGTAAGGTATCAAAAACTTATGCACCCTACAAAATATAGATCTAAGTATAAAGAATTAAAAGACTGGTTAAGTCTATATTCTGACCACCCAATGGCGGATAAAATATGGAAATTAGCAGAAAGAAGAAAACCTAAAGACGCTAAACCTCTAACACGTCCAAAAAAATTAAATAGATTAGCAGGGTCTGGTAGAGATTATAAAAGTATTATTCCATTAGAAAATTTTATAATACCTAAAAAATATAATGCTCTTTATAAAAATATTAATAGCCTTGTTAAGAGAGGTAGGCCAACACAAGCTCTGAAAAAATTAAATGGTAGTAATGTTCCAAAAAATATTGAAGATGATCTAAAAGCCCTCATCTCGGCTGGTTATTATGCAGTAGGAAAAGATAAAGTTTCCATGAAAATTGCAATTAATGCAGCAAGTCGTTCAGGCACTGATAACCCTAAGCTTTATTGGAGGGCAGGTTTAGCTTCATATAGATTAAACAAAAAAGATATAGCACTTAAACATTTTATAGAATTATCAAAAATAGAAAAAGATATATGGTTAAAATCTGCAGGATCTTATTGGGCTGCTAAAATTTATAAAGAAGCTAACGATATAATTGAAGCAAAAAAATACTTTAAAATAGCGGCTAAACAAACGAATTCATTTTATGGTCAATTAGCTATCGAATATTTAAATATTAATGAAAATATTATGTGGACAATAAAAAAGCCAGGTGGTTTTTTTGAATTAAATATTTTAAATAATGAGCATGTTAAAAGAGCTATAGCTTTAGCGAGTACAGGCAGATATGGCGAAGCAGATCAGGAAATTAGATTCGTTTACGGTATTTTAGGTAATGATAAAATCTATGAATTATTAGAATTGACAAATTACTTAAATTTACCAGCTGTTCAACTTAGATTAGGTGATAAATTATTTCAAAAAGGTGAATTAAGTTATTTAGCTTTATATCCTTCACCACAATGGTTTAATAATCTAGAAAAAAAAATAGATGAAGTTATGCTGTGGTCTCTAATGAGAAAAGAGTCTAGTTTTTATTTAAAGGCAAAAAGTCCGAGAAGTGCTAGAGGGTTATTACAAATAATGCCAAGTACAGCTAGGACAATTACCAAGAATCGTTCAATCAGAGGTGCAAATTTATGGAAATTATATGATTTAGAGTATAATATAACCATAGGACAAAATTTATTGTTAAGATTAATGGATGATGAAAATATTTCTAACTCTTTAATACCAATTTTGATGTCTTGGAATGCAGGTCCTACTAAATTTAAAAAGTGGAATGAAAAAATTAAAGTTTATTCTGATCCTTTACTATATATTGAAAGTATACCAAGCTACGAAACTAGATGGTTTGTTAAAAAGGTTTTAAAAAATATGTGGATATATAGAGATAAATTTCAACAAGCTAAGGTAAGTAGAAAAGCTTTAAATAATAATAAGTGGCCAAAATACGTGAACTTAAGCTCTAGTAGGTGATGATATGTTAGGTATAGATAAAGAAAGAGTTTTTAAGCCTGTTAATATAGCGTTATTAACAGTTTCTGATACTAGGAGTCTAGCAAATGATAAATCTGGAGATACTCTTCAAGCCAGAATATTAAAAGCGGGTCATAAAGTTTATGATAGGTTTATAGTTAAAGATGATATAGCAGAAATTAAAAATATATTATTAAAACTTATTAATAATAAAGATGTAGATACAGTAATTACTACTGGAGGAACTGGCATAACTGGTAAAGACTTAACTCCGGAAGTATTTAATGAAATTCTTGAAAAAGAAATACCTGGTTTTGGAGAATTATTTAGATGGCTAAGTTTTAAAAAAATAGCCACTTCTACAATCCAATCAAGAGCTATGGCGGGTGTAACTAAAGGTACTTATTTGTTTTCGCTCCCAGGCTCAGTTGGTGCTTGTAAAGATGCGTGGGATGATATTTTAGTACACCAGCTAGATTATAGACATAGGCCATGTAATCTAGTGGAACTAATGCCTAGATTAAGAGAACATGAGAAAGACGTTTAAAGCCTTATGTACTGGTTATCTGCCAAAAATTGAGTGTTAAATAAGTTAACGTTGTCTAAAAGTGTTGTCTAAATATTTCACATGGTCTACCAATTATATAATATAATTTAATAAGTAATATTACTTTTAGGAGTAGACAATGTCTGTAAGAATAGAAAAGGATAATAATGTTTGGACTATAATTCATTCTAGGCCTGAGGTTAGAAACGCTATGGATCCCAAAAGTGCTGATGAATTGTATCAAGCATTTATTGAATTTGAAAATAATAATGACGCATCTGTGGCAGTTTTTTGGGGTGAAGGTGGTTCATTTTGTTCTGGCTGGGATTTAAAATATGCCTCATCTTTAAAAGGAGCAGACCCTTTAAAAAATTTAAATATACCCAAAAATAGAAAAAATAATGGTAATGGAAGTGATATACCCAGAGGACCAATGGGACCAAGCAGATTAGAATTAAGCAAACCAGTAATAGCAGCTATAGCAGGCCCAGCAGTTGCAGGGGGAATGGAGTTAGCACTTTGGTGTGATTTTAGAGTTATGGAGAGATCTTCTTATTTAGGAGTTTATTGTAGAAGATGGGGAATTCCGCTAATAGATGGTGGTACTGTAAGACTTCCTAAGATAGTTGGTCAAGGTAGAGCTTTAGAAATTTCATTAACTGGAAGAAAAGTAACGGCAAATGAATGTGAAAAGATAGGGTTGTGTGAATATATAGTTGAAGATGGAAGATGTAGAATAAAAGCTGAAGAAATTGCCCATAGTATTGCTAAGTTTCCTCAAGTATGTGTAAAAGCTGATAGAAACTCCATAATAAAACAAAGTAATCTAAGCGTTAAAGAAGGTCTTGAGAATGAATGGTATAATAGTATTGAAGTTCTTTCTAAAGAAGGTATTGAAGGAGCAGAGAGGTTTTCTAAAGGACATGGAAGACATGGGGATTTTGAAGATATTTGAAATACGCTTGATTCTTTTCTAATAGGCGTCTAAGAAAATCAGCCAAAATTTTCAAATTAGAGCCATCTCTACAAATCCTAGAGTAGGTGGAATTTTAAAAGAATTGTGTTAATATGTTTTTATGAAAAACCTAAAAACATTAGCTCGTTTTCTATCTTATATAATTCTAGCATTAGGAGTATTTCTTATAGCTGAAGGATTAATGAAGTATTTTTTAGGCTAATAATATATTAATGGAAAATTATGAATAAATTAGAAGAAAATTACCTTAAAATACCTACCATTGAGACTGAAAGATTGATATTAAATTATCCTTTAATGAATGATTTTAAAAATCTTGAAGTATTTTTAAAAAGTGAAAGAAGTAAATTTTTAGGTGGACCATATAATAGTTTTAGTGCTTGGAATGATTATATGGCAAATATTGGGCATTGGTCACTTTATGGGTATGGCTTATGGTCATTAAGAATAAAAGAGAATAATAAATATATTGGAAGAGTTGGAATTATAAAACCGGCTATGTTTAATGAACCAGATTTGGCTTGGCACGTATTTGAAGCTCATGAAGGTCAGGGTTATGCCTATGAAGCAGCTATAGCTGTTAAAGAATATGCAATAAATAATTTTAAATTTTCTAGTCTAGCTAGTCATATAATAGAAGGTAATAAAAATTCTATATCTTTAGCAGAAAGAGTAGGGTTTAAAATAAAAAAAGAAGAAGTTATCAATAATAAAAATTTCATTATTTACTTTCATATATAAAACTTTCTAAAAAAAGATAATTTATGTCATATATGATGTTTATTTAATTAGGGTAAAGATAAAATTATACCTTCTATTTAGAAGGATTTTTTTCTTTTTCTTTACTTAATAAATATTCTTTATGAGCTTTTTTAGAATCTTCCCCTCCATTTAATTGACTGACCATAGGTTGATCTAAAACTTTTAATAACTCAGGTTGTTTTTTTTTATTTTTTTTATCTGTAATTTTCATTTTTTTCTCCGTATTCTCTATTTTATAATATAATATATTATATTATTTATGAGTAAAATATTTTTTATCGTATTTGTTTTTATATGTCTATCAAGTAATTCTTTTGCTAAAATTGAAAAATGGGAATGTTATGCCCCTAAGAATTCAAGTAAGTTTGCAGATAAGACAGTAGTAGGTAATTATAAATTAGATACTGATAAGGTGACTGTTGAATATTTCAGCAATGGGAATTGGAAATATTATGATTGGTGCTGTAATATCAAATTTAATAAAGAAAGAAACATATTATATTTTTCATTTCTAGGTTTTAATCATATATTTGATTTAAATTCAAAAGATCGTTTTGTATCTAATTTTAAATACCCATGTAAAGTTATTAATTAGCAAAGCTTCTTATAAAATTTTAGTTTGTGATTGGAACAAAACCACAGGCATAAAATTTATTATTATTTTCTTTAAAAATTAATAATGGCTTACCTCTCATACTTCCAATGCTTATAAGCCCTCTATTATTCGCAGTAGTTATTTTAGGTTTTAAACCTATAGTTGAATTAAATATTCCATTTTTATCAATAGAAAAATTTACTAAGTTTTCTATATTCCAATCAGATAATTCAGGTTTACTCTCTATTATTGGAATGCCAAAATTTTCACAAGAGTCCCCGTCATATAAAGCAATTCTATATTTTCCCATTTCTAGATTTTTTAATTTAAACTTAAATGCTGGCAATTGAAGAAACCAACTATCAACACCTTCAGCATTACCAATATTTAACTTATCCTTTGTAAAAAATTCTACTGTAGTCCAATCAGCTATAAGTTGTATTGGATAAATATAAATAAAACATAGAAATGTTATAAAAGTCCAAATATTTGATTGCATAATATTTTCTCCATAAAAATACTACCATAACTATGGTAAAATTTTAAAATATTTATATCACAGCGATGGATTAAATAATTATGTTATGATGAATAATGAAATATTTTTTATTAGTCATAATATTATTTTTAATTGCATTCAATGCTATAGCAAAAGTGGAGGTATGGTTATGTAATAGTAAGCATGGTATTGATGTTTTTAAAATAGACATTATAGAACCACATAATATTTCTCAAAGAATTAATAGGAGTTGGAAGAAATTTTTGACATCTGAGCAAAAAACCGAAGTAGCAGATGTTATATACGAACCTCAAAATCAATTAATAAAAATTATTTATAATTTTGAAATAGATAAAAAAGAAATAATATTTAATTTAGAATCCAGAGAGTTAATTATAAAATATAAAGATAAAAATAAATTGAACAGTAAATGGTCGTGTGAATTAAAATAAATATAGTAAAATATTCTTTTTATAAAAATGAAGATTATAATTATAATAATTAATTTTTAATTGATACAATTGATTTTCAAAGAGTATGCTCTATCTTTAAAGTAAGTTTTTTTGTGCTTCTTAGGATTGGAAAATATATGTTAACTTTCAGAAGTACTCAAACTTTATTAGTTATATTTTTTTTAATTTTTCCTAATATATTATATGCGAATACCCAGATGAAATTTGCATGTATGTCCTCTTGGTATGAACATTGTAATATGGGAATATGTGAAGATTACGCAAATAAAAAGCCTTTTTTAAAGCAAGTAAAGATTCTAATTGATTTAAGCTCAAAGACATTAATCAGAAGAACGGATAATAATTATATTATGAATATTACAGAGACTCGCTTTAGGCCAAAAAAACATATTTATATTGGTTATGGAGATAATTGGTCTAATGGATATTTAGTCATCAATTTATTAAATGAAGAAGAAGGAACCACAGGCTATATGGATACACTTTTTACAAATGCAGGAGGATTTGTTAGTACAGGTTTTTGCAAGCTACAAGTAATAGATGATAGTATTATTGAAGGTTAGATAAATTTATCTTAGTTTAACGTAAAATAATTAAAAAATATTATATTTGTACGTAAAAAATTATACCTATTAAAGCCATTATAATTTGAGTAAGATAAATAAATACAGAAGAGAAATGCCAATTTCTGAATAATTTCTTTTTCTTTTTTTCTTCTATATTATCACTATCAGAAATAGAATTTATTTTAGGCATAATTATTAACAAGTTTATTATGAAACCCAAAGCAATAATAAATGATATAATAATAGACCAGTGATCTTTAAGTATAAATGAAAATATAAATGTTATAGACGCCAGAATACCACCAAAAATAAAATTTCTTGGAAAAATTTTTCTTAAAAAGATAGATTTATTTTTATCATCTAATATTTTATTTGATACTGGCATGACACAAAATATAAAGAACAACATATAACTCAATAAAGAACTGTATAATATTATTAACATAGCTACTTTCATATAATTATTAATTGATTAGTAAACCATATCATAACAAGCAGATTTTTGTATCAGAATAGTTTATTATGTTAAATTATCATTACATATATATTAAATTTAATTTTAGGAGGATTTATGGTTAAGCATTATGAAGTTGCGGAAGGATTGTGTGATAATATAGATGAAGAAACTCAATCTTATGTCTTTAATCAAACTATGTTAAGAATAAAAGATCCAAAAATATCATTAGATTTTTATACTCGAATTATAGGCATGAAATTATATAGAAAAATAGATTTTTCGGATATGAAATTTACATTGTACTTCTTAGCTATGTCTGGAGATGTAGATGATAATAATGTACCTAAAGAAGACAATCAGAGAACTACATGGACATTTTCACAAAGGGCTATGTTGGAATTAACTCATAATTGGGGTTCAGAGAATGATAAAAATTTTACATACCATAATGGTAATACAGATCCCCAAGGTTTTGGGCATATTGGGTTTTCTGTACCTGATGTTTATGCAGCATCTAATCGTTTTGAAAAACTAGGAGTAAAATTTATTAAAAAACCTGATGATGGTAAAATGAAAGGCTTAGCCTTTATAGCAGATCCAGATGGTTATTGGATTGAAATATTACAAGCGAATATGATAGAAAAAAATTCTTAAATTAAGGTACTAATTTTTTTTGCAGTAAAAGCACTTAATGTCCAGCCGAGATGTCCATGGCCTGTATTATAGAAAACATTATTATTTTTTTTACTTTGTTTTATTATAGGCATCATATTAGGTGTCATAGGCCTTAGGCCAGCCCATGGTTTTACATCTTCAGTGTTAATATTTGGAAAATTGCTCTCTGCCCACTTTATCAAAGGCCTTACCCTATCCCACTTTATATCTGTATTGTATCCACTAAATTCTGCAGTTCCGGCTATTCTCAATCTTTCATTACCGAGCCTTGCTGTAACTATTTTTTTTTCATCATCTAATAGACTAACCCATGGAGAATTTTCTCCAGGGTTATTAATAGTAATACTATAACCTTTTACTGGATATATAGGTATATTATCGCCAATACTATTAGCTATTTTTTTTGAGCCTATCCCAGCACAAACTATTACTATATCTGTATTATTTAGTTCATCATTCAGATTTTTAGCATGCTTTTGAATAAAAGTTACGTTGTATTTATTCTTTAAAATAGCACTTAATTCTATACAAAACTTATGAATATCTCCTGTAAAATCGGTGGTATTATAAAAACCACCTATAATATTATTATTAGATAGAGAAGGTTCAATATCCATTATCTCATTTTTATTGACTTCCCATCTTTCTAGCCCAGCTAATTTATATATTTTGTTGGTTTCGCGTGCAAATTTTAATTCTCTTTCATTCTGATATATATGTAATATACCTTTTTGAACCATATCGAATTTTATATTTTCTTCATCAGATATTTCTTTATATAATTTACCAGAATTCAAAGCCATTTTGCATGTTTCCAATGTATTTTCTTTATGTTCGGATATTGAATTAATAAATTTTATAAACCATGCATATTTATTTAGGTCTGGTTTTAATGAAATAAGTAAAGGGGCATCTCTTTCAAATATCCATTTACTCGCTTGTATAATATTTTTCCAGCTATTCCATGTTTCTGCATTAGAGGCACTAATTTGGCAGCCATTGGCATAAGATGTTGCCATTGCTGGATACCTTCTTTCCTCCAATATAGTAACTTTATGATTATTTTTTGCTAAGTAGTAGGCGGTAGTTATACCTGTTATACCACTTCCAATAATTTTTATATTCATAAGTTAATTTTATCATAAAAATTATGAAGTTCAAAATTTTGACTATAAGGTATATTAATTATCTATGTTATAATTTATTATCATTTTCTTTAGCTAATAAACAATGATCAAGTTTATTGAAACGCCAATTAGCAAATACTATATATGCTAGACTGCTCAATTGCTTTATAATGGGAAGAGAAATAAATTTACTTAATATTTTCCAGTAACCTATATGATTCCATATAATAATAAAAGCATCCAATCCAATATAGAGTTTATTATTATAAAACACGTGTAACAATTTTAAAGCGGAAGAAGTTTTAATACCTTTTTTCTTTAGCTCATTATTACTTGAATTTATATCTTGCCAATTAAATATACCTCTGGGTGCAATTCTTTTATAGTAATTAATTTCTTTACTACATAAATTACATTTACCATCAAAAAATACTATGATCATGATATTGAGATAAGTGTTTTTACTCCTAATTCAAGTGAATTATTTAAATATATTTATAACATATTTATGGAGATCATTAATTAATTTATATATTATATTTTTATGATCAAAGTAGTATTGATATTATTTTTTTTTATTCAGGTTAATAATGTTTTAGCTATGGCTAAAACAATAATTTGGCAATGCCAAGTAGTACAAATTAACGGAAAAATGCAAACCAACGGTAAAGTAAATAAGTATAAAATAGATGTGACAACGCCAATGGTTTGGGTAGGAGATGAAACAAGGTGGTCTAGTTTTGAAAATACTACTTTTTTATACGATAAAAATAATCATCGCTTATCTTCTTCAAATATACCTTGGATAGGCACATATTATTTAACTGAACGTAAAGTTATTTTTAATAATAGTGATGCGAATTTAGAAGTTATTTATGAATGCAAAGAACTATAGTGTTTCTTATAATGCATAGTATGATTGAATAGGTAGCAATGAACTTAAACTTTAAAAAAGAAGATTTAATATTTCAAAAAGAAGTAAGAGATTTTATAAAAAAGAATTTAAGTCATATTACTCAAAAAAAAACTGAACAAGGATACCACTTAACTAAAGAAGATATGGTGAACTGGTATAATAAGCTATCTAAGAAAGGCTGGATAGCACCTAATTGGCCAAAAAAATATGGTGGCACTGATTGGACTGTAACTCAAAGATATATATTTAATAAAGAATGTGCTGAAGCATATGCGCCAGATGGAGAATATACATTTGGAGTAACTATGGTAGGCCCTGTTTTAATAAAATATGGAACTTTAGAACAAAAACAATATTATCTTCCAAAAATTTTATCTAATTCTCATTGGTGGTGCCAAGGATATTCTGAACCGGGTTCAGGATCAGATCTAGCCTCGCTATCTACAAAAGCTGAAAAAGTTCAGGGGGGCTATAAAATTAATGGTACAAAAACATGGACAACTATGGCTCATTTTGCTGATATGATGTTTATTTTGGTTAGGACTAAATCAAATTGTAAACCTCAGGAAGGTATTTCATTTATGTTATTAGATATGAAAACTAATGGTGTATCGGTAAAGCCAATTATTACGCTTGATGGAAGTCATTATATTAATATGGTTTATTTAGAGGACGTTTTTATCCCAAATAAGAATCTTATTCATGTAGAAAATAAGGGTTGGACAGTAGCTAAATATTTATTAGAATATGAACGCACAAATAATGCTCAAGTGGCTAGTTCTAAAAAAGCTTTATCTAAAATTAAAAAAATAGCTAAACTTCATATGAATGGAACATATTCTCTAAGTTCTGATAGATATTTTATGGATAAATTGGCTAATTGTGATAGAAGAATTCAAGCTTTAGAGTATGATTTACTTAATGTTATTTCTAATGAAATTAAGGGAGTATCTCCAGCAACAGAGGCAAATAAGTTAAAAATTAGGGGATCTGAAATACAACAAGAATTAACAGAATTAATATTGGAAGCTAGTGGATATTTCGCTTTTACACATCAATCAAATTCTATAAACATGGGAATGAATGAACCAATTGTGGGCCCTTCCTGGACTAACACATCAGCTCAGAAGTATTTTGATACAAGAAAAACTACTATATATGCGGGATCTACTGAAATTCAAAAAAATATTTTGGCAAAAATATTATTAGAGCTTTAAAACTAAAATCTTCTTAGAATTAATTTAATTAAATTTTTTATAATTATAAATATAAATGGACTATTAAGTATCTTTTTTATTATTAGTTTAAATTTTGGATATAATTTAAGTATAATATAAAATAGTAAAAAAAATATAAATATTATAATTATGACTTTTAACATTATAAGAAATTCTCACATATATTTTTATTAAATTATATTCAAAATTTATTTAGTTTTAAATGTTTTAGTTAATCAAAACAAATATATCTATTATGCTTAATTATATTTTAATAATTATAGGGAGATAAGTATGAATTTTTTAAAATTTATTTTTTTAATGTTTTTTTCATTATTTTATTCAGTTAATAGTTCCTTTTCATTAGAATTAAAACCGGTAATTAGCTTAGAAATAGCTAAGAAAATGGCAGATAGTTGTGAAGATAAGAGAGCAGAAAGAAATTGGAATCCAATTAATATAGCAATAGTTGATTCTGGAGCAGATTTAATTTTATTTAGAAGGCAAGATGGAGCTTTTTTAGGTAGTATAGATATTGCCATCAGAAAAGCCACCTCATCCGCTATGATTCCGCGTTCCACTAGAAAAGTAGGAGAGTTGGCCTATGGAGAGAATGGACTATTAGGTCCTAGGCCTGGTGTAGCGACAGTAGATTTTTTAGTACCTTTTGCTGGTGGATTGCCGATAAGAACAGAATCAGGTCACCTAATTGGAGCCATAGGAATAAGTGGTGCAAGTTCAGATCAGGACGAAGAATGCGCGCAATATGCTATAGATTCTGTAAAGCATTTATTAAAATAGTATAATAACAATATTGTAAGGCTCTTTGCTTTTTAAAAGAGCCTTTTATTATTTAATTCAAATAATCATCAGTCTATATCTTCTAAAGTATCAACATATAAAATACTTTCTGATGGTGGAATATTTTTTACTACTTCAGATAAAGTATTTTGTTGCGACCAAAATACATTGTTAAATATACCTTTAAATTTCTTACTATTAGCTAATCCTATTAACCAAAAACCTCCATCTTTAGCAGGCCCTAATACTATATTAGATAAATAAAGCTTTTTCCATGCACTTAGAATAATCTTACTTGTAATATCAGGAATATCACTTCCAATTATAATTGTTTTATTAGTGTTATTTGAAAATATTCTCCACATTTTTTCTCCAATATCCCCGGGGCCTTGATTAATTCTCTTTACTTTGGGAAAAATTGATTTAGGCCAATTTTTTAATGCCGAGTCAGGAGTTACACATAATTTTAATTGTATTCTGCTATCATTATGTATTTTTAATATTGTTCTTAATAAATTACGATGATAAAAATTAGCACCTAATGCTTTTCCTATTCTATTTTTCAAACGTCTTTTACCTATTGATATTTCTGGACGTCTTGCAAAAATAATTAAATTAACTTTTTCCATTTTTATTTCTTAAATAAATTTTATTAATTTTATGAATATCAAAACCAAAAAAATATAAACATAAACAGTATAAATTTATAAATGGCCTAATTATCCAACCTTGATTTTCATATCGAATTGCGTCAGTTATAATATGACTATTAAGTATTTGAATATTCTTAAAGCCAATCTTATTAATAATATCTACATCTTCCATGATAGGAATATTCTCATAGCCTCCAATTTTTTTATAAAAATTTCTTGAAATTAATAAGCCTTGATCTCCATAGGGTAGTTTTAAATATTTTGATCTTATATTTGTAATTAACATAAGTAAATATGAGTAAATATTATTTTTATTAAATTTAATCTTAAAAGCAGCAGCTTTATAATAATTTGATTCATTAGATATAAATTCTTTAATATCTCTAATATTATTTTTATTTAAAATAGTATCTGAATGAAGAAAAAATATCCAATTAGTAGAAACTTTATTAGCACCTAAAAGTAATTGTGTTCCTCTTCCTTTAATAGATCTCAGAACTTTTACTTTATATTTATGGGATATATTTGCTGATATATTATTTGGGCTTGCATCTACTATTATTATTTTATCAAAATACTTATATGCAGAATTTAATGTAGTATTAATTGTATTTTTTGAATAATAAGTAGGAATAACTATGGTGACATTTTTTAAAATTAAATTTTTCATATTAATTTAGTAGATAAATATTTAAAATCATTCCTAGCCAAATTAAAAAACCACATACGTTAGAGTTATTAAAACCTTTACTAAATTTATATATTTCCGTAATTTTGGTATTAAACGCATAATATGTTTGCCATAAGCCGAGGGTAAAAACTAATATTATAATTAGTAGATTGAAACCATTTAATAATAATGCGGTAACAAAAAATATGCTGCTTAACAAGTAAGAACAGCTCGCAAATAAACCTGAGTTATTTTTCATTTTTACAACTGTTGATTTTACGCCAGTGAGTTTATCATCTTTATAATCTTGCATTGCATAGAGAGTGTCATAGCCGATTGTCCAAAAAATAGCTCCTAAATACATTATATATACTGTAAAATTAGGATAAATATTTGTTATACAACTATAGCCAATTAATATTCCAATATTAAATGTAATTCCCAGCCAAATTTGTGGAAAAAAGGTGACTCTTTTGGTTAAAGGGTAAATAATAATTAATGGTATACTCATTAGAGAAATTATAATTGCTGGAACTGGTAGGTGATATAAAATAAATAATCCTATTAAAGAAGTGACTAATATAAAAAATATTCCGTCAAGAACTGATAGTTTACCTGAAGCTATAGGTCTATTTTTTGTCCTAATAGTTTGTTTATCAATTTTTCTATCTAGGATATCATTCCATGCACAACCAGCAGCTCTTAATATAAATGCGCCAAAAAATAAAATAATTGTATACTTTAATAACAGTAAAAATTCAGGTTTTGCAATATTTATCCCCCACAAACATGGCCAAGCTAATAATAATGCACCTGTAGGACTATGAAACCTTCCTAAAATGATAAAGTTTTTAATTTTTTGTGCCATTATATCTAATATTATTTGGAATAAAGAATAAATTTTACTAAACTATATTTTTAATCTACTAAATGTTTATCATATAAATTAAATTTATAGAAGATTTAGAATAGGATATAAAATTGGAATATCAATTTAAAACTCGGGTTTACTCTGAATCTTCTTTAGATAAGAATTTAATTGTTCCACTTTCTAAAAAGCAATCCCACAAATTATTAAATGTATTAAGAATGAAGACTAATGAGGATATAATTATTTTTAATAATGTATCAGGAGAATGGTCTGCAAAAGTTCATATAAAAAAATCTATAGTTAGTGTTGAATGTATAAAAAAAATACGAAATGCAAAAAAAGAAGTTGGTCCATCATTAGTTTTTTCTCCATTAAAGCAAGCTAGATCTGATTGGTTAATAGAAAAGGCTACAGAGTGCGGGGTGGAAAGTTTTTATCCTAGTTTAATGAAAAGAACTTCTGTGCGGAATATTAATATTGATAGATACAGAAATAATGCTATAGGTGCAGCAGAGCAGACAGGAAGATTATGTATACCCGAAATACAACCTTTAAGAATGTATGAGGAACAAATAAAAATATGTGAACAATTAGACAAAACTTTTATTTTTTGTGATGAATTACGAATATCTCCATTAATAAAAGAATTTAATAATAATTTAAATGCTTCTGATATAGTTATAGTTGTCGGTCCAGAAGGAGGTTTTGATGATACGGAAAGAGATTATATGCAAACTAATATTGAAAATTTAATAGAATGTAGCTTAGGGCCAAGAGTATATAGAGCAGAGACCGCTGCTTTAATCGCCTTAGCTTTATTTCAATAAAATTATTTAGGATAATTAATATGGATCTTATAAAAAATGATTTAATCAATTGGTTTTCTGAAGGGTGTAAGCCGAAAGAATTATTCAGAATAGGTACAGAACACGAAAAATTTGTTTATAAAACGGAAAACCTTCAACCAGTATCTTATGAAGAACCATCAGGTATAAAAAATATATTAAAGTCTTTAGTTGTTTTTGGATGGGAAGAGGTGGAAGAAGAAGGACATTTAATAGCATTAAAAAAAAATAAGCAATCTATTACATTGGAACCAGGAGGGCAATTAGAATTATCAGGTGCGCCACTTGAAAACATTCATCAAACCTGTAGCGAAGTTAATGAACATTTAAGACAAGTTAAATTAGTAGGAAAAGATTTAAATATTGGTTTTTTAGGAGTAGGAGCTAGGCTAGAAGGTAAGCTTCCATATGAATTATGGATGCCTAAGCCAAGATATAAAATTATGAGAGAATACATGCCTACTGTTGGTAGTAAAGGCCTAGAAATGATGGCTGATACTTGTACTGTTCAAGTTAATTTAGATTATTCTTCTGAAGAGGATATGAGGAGAAAGTTGAAGACTTCATTTATATTACAACCTATAGTTACAGCATTATTTTCCAGCTCTCCAATAGAAAAAATGAAAGTTTCTGAATTTATTTCAAGAAGAGCCGCAATATGGTTTAATGTGGATCAAGATAGATGCGGTACTCCGCAATTTATATTTGAAAATAGCTTAGGTTTTGAGGATTGGGTTGATTATGCTTTAAAAGTTCCGATGTATTTTGTTAGAAGAAATGGAAAGTATATAAATTGTGCTGGAGATTCCTTTGAGAAATTTATGGAGGGTAAACTTGAAAAATTACCTGATGAAAGACCAACTTTATTAGATTGGGAAGATCATTTAAGTACTATATTCACTGAAATAAGGCTTAAAAAGTTTATTGAATTTAGGGGTGCAGATACAGGGCCATGGGGAAGTTTATGCGCATTACCAGCACTTTGGGTAGGTTTATTATATGATAGTGAAGCATTAAATGAAGCTGAAAGTTTTGCAAATAGCTGGAGCTTAGAAATGTATCAGAAAGCTTATTCTGAAGTTCCAATAAAGGGTATGGATTTAATAATTAATAATAATTCTATTAAAGATTATGCCGAAGAATTAATAAAAATTTCAAAAAAAGGACTTAAAAACAGAAAAATGTTTGATTCATCTGGAAATGATGAAACAGGCTATTTGAATCAATTAGAAGAAATAGTTTATTATGGAAAAAATCAAGCAACAGAGATGTTATCCATATGGAAAAATAGCGAAGAAGACGCTATTAAAGAAATATATAAACGATATTCATATTAATTATTTATAATTAAGTAGTTTCGGTGCCGCCTACTGTTAAACCCTCTATCTTTAGTGTAGGTTGTCCTACACCAACAGGTACACCTTGACCATTTTTCCCACATGTTCCTATACCGGGATCTAATTCCATATTGTTGCCTATCATTGTAACTTTTTTAAGGACTTCAAAGCCAGAACCTATAAGAGTTGCTCCTTTAACTGGTGTAGTAATTTTCCCATTTTCTATTTTATAAGCCTCACTTGCAGAAAAAACAAATTTTCCATTAGTAATATCAACCTGACCTCCAGCAAAAGATTTAGCATATATTCCATTTTTAGTGCTTTCTAAAATTTCTGTTGGGTCTTTATCTCCTGAGACCATAATAGTATTTCTCATTCTAGGCATTGGCTGGTGAGCATAAGATTGTCTTCTTCCATTTCCTGTAGATTTTGTACCCATTAACCTAGCATTAAGTCTATCGTGCATGTACCCAACTAATTTTCCATTATCAATTAAAACTGTTTTTTCTGTTGGAGTGCCTTCATCATCTATAGAAAGTGAACCTCTTTTTGAATGTAGTGTTCCATCATCCACTACGGTAACGCCTTCTGTTGCTACTTTTTCTCCCATTAAATGAGAAAAAACACTTGTTTTTTTTCTATTAAAGTCTCCTTCTAATCCATGTCCTATTGCTTCATGAAGTAAAATACCAGGCCATCCAGGTCCTAATACTACTGTCATTTCCCCAGCGGGAGCTGGTTTTGCTTCTAACATGATTAAGGCTTGTTTTAAAGCTTCATCAACATGAAATTTCCAATTTTCTTCACTTAGAAGAACATCGTAGTTATGTCTACCACCTGATCCATAAGAACCGGTCTCCATTTTTTCGTTGTTTTTAACAGCTATATTCACTCCTAATCTAACTAATGGTCTAACATCATCAAGCATTTCTCCATCCGATCTTAAAATTCTGATCGCTTCCCATGACCCAGCTAGATTAATACTAACTTGTTCAACTTTACTATTTAATGATCTAGCATACTCATTAATATCTTGTAACACTTTAATTTTTTTATCAAAGTCTAAACTAGGGATTGGATTGTTTGTCTCATAAAAACTTCTATTTGTTTTTTGAGGAGAAACATCAATTTCTTTATTGTCTTTAGATATTATTTCCTTAACAGTTTTTCCTGCCCTCTCTAAAGCTTTCTTTGAAATTTCAGATGCATGAGCATAACCAACAACTTCTCCAGATAAAGATCTTAAACCAAAACCAATATCTTTATTTGAGTTTGCTAGTTTTAATTTTCCGTCATCAAAAGCAAAACTTTCATTTTCTGATGATTGCATGTAGAGCTCACCGTCTTCTGCACCAGACAGAGAAGAAGCAACAATTTTTTCTATTTCTGATTTACTGAGTTCATTGTTTTCAAAAAATATGGTGTCTAAATTTTCTTTATCTTTCATATAATACTCCTAAATTATATACTTATTATTGTATAAAAGTAGATTAAATTTTTTCTATAAAGTTTTTTATAATTTTAATTAAATAAATATTTTCTTCCTCTAAGCCTACTGTTATTCTTAAACAATCTGCTAGCCCATACTCAGATACTTTTCTTACAAAAATATTATTTTCCTCAAGGTAACTATAGCATTTATTAGCTTGTTCAATATTATTATATTTAGCCAGGACAAAATTTCCTACTCCTGGAATTATTTTAATGCCTAAATTAACAAGCTCTTTTTCTATATAAGGCTTCCAAATAATATTATGTTTGATAGCTTTTTTTATAAATTCTTGGTCTTGAATAGCCGCAACGGCTGCTTCTTGAGCAATAGTATTAATATTAAAAGGTAATCTAATTCTGTTTAAGTAATCTATTACGACTAAAGGTGCATAAGCCCAACCTATTCTTAATGCAGCTAAACCATAAATTTTTGAAAAAGTTCTAGTACATATAACATTATCAAACTTATTTACCAGATCAAAACCATTCGTGTAATCATCGTTTTCAACATATTCTGCATATGCCGAGTCTATTACTAAAAGACAATTTTTGGGTAATTCTTTTCTAAGAGTGAAAAGTTCATTTTTATTTAGATAAGTTCCAGTAGGATTATTGGGATTAGCAATGAAACAGACTTTTGTTTTATCATTACAAACTTTAATAATTTCTTCTACATTTGCCTTATAGTTTTTTTCTTTAGCTTTAATAGGAATTGCTCCTGCTGCTTTAGCTGCTATAGGGTAAACTAAGAAGCCATGTTCTGAATAAACAATTTCATCCTCTTGGCCAGCAAAACAATTAGCAATCATAGATAGTATTTCATCTGAACCGTTTCCGCATATGATATTGTTCATATTTATGTTATTATATTCAGCTAGTTTTTTTCGCAATTCTATGGCGCTACCGTCGGGATAACGCGATGAAATATCATGCAATTCTTTTATCTTATCAAGGACTTTAGCAGATGTGCCTAAAGGTGTTTCATTAGATGAAAGTTTAATAATAGACTGTTTACTTCCCTTTCCAGATTTTCCTGGAACATATGGAGCAATATCTAAAATTGAATTTTTTGGATTAATTGTAATTATTTTTCTCCATTAGTTATCTTAATTATATTATAATTAATAGATTCATCATAATTATTTAAGCTAAATGAATATGATATTATATATATTATTTTACGGGTCATAATTTTTCCATATAAATAGAATTTGCTTCACCTAATTTAGGAGAACTTTGAAATAACTCTTTTGGTCTCCATATAGGAGCAAGTGGAGTTGGCATAGGGAAAATCTCTTCATTTCCAATTTTCATTTTTGCAGATAATAACTCTCTTTCTTTAATTTGAGAATCTTTTATAGCCTCTTCTAATGAATAAACAATAGAACAGCATATATTTTCTTCATTAGCTAAAATTTCTTTCCATTGTTTAGTATTTTTGCTTTTAATTATTTTAATAATTGCTTTTTTAGTTGCATCAGGATCGGCACTATCATTTTTAAATTCGTTAGATAGCTCTATAACTTCACAAAACCTTAACCAGAATTTTTCTTCTAGTGCTCCTAATGCTATGTAACCTTTATCTAAAGTTTCATATATACCGTATCGAGGACTAGCGCCAGTTAATTGCAAATCTCCTCCTTGAGAATAAAAACCACTTGCTGTTAAACCTAATGCCATCCACATAAAAGGGAACAGGTTGTCTGTCATAGAGATGTCTAAAAATTTGCCCTTACCAGTATTTTCTACTTCTCTAAGTGCTAAAAGAATATTAATGACTGCAGGATAACTTCCGCCGGCGATATCAGCTATTTGTGTATTTGGCATAGCTGGTGAGCCATCTTTTTCTTTTGCTAATGAAAGTAAACCTGATTCAGCCATATAATTTATATCATGAGCAGCTACTAATTTTTTAGGTCCAGTTTGACCATATCCAGTTATTGAACAATGAACAATATTAGGTTTAATTTTAATTAAACTATCAAAATCAAGGCCCAAGCGTTTCATTACACCTGGCCTGAATTGATCTACTACAACATCAGCAGTTTTTATTAAATTTAAAATACTTGCATAACCATCTTTAGATTTAATATCTACTTCAACAGAACGTTTTCCTCTATTAAGTATGGAAAATAGAATGCTTTCACCATCAATAAATGGTGGAGATCTCCGCATATCTTCACCACCTATTCTTTCAACTTTAATAACTTCTGCACCTGCCTCCGCAAGAATTAAAGTAGCTAAAGGTCCTGGCAGTAAGGTAGAAAAATCTATAACTTTTATTCCCTCAAGTGGCTTCATTTTATACTCCATATAATTATAAATATATAATAATTTAAAATAGATTTATAACAATTTAATATTATATTTACTTTTATACTGATTAGTACTTAATAGTATTGGCTTATTAAAACTATATTCTATATAATATTATTAATTAACTTATGTAATTAGAGAAATATATGTATATAAAAACATTGATTATAATAAATTTATTAATTTTTATAAATTTTGTTCATGCTAATGAAGAATTAGTCTCTTATGATATTGTCGATTTATCAATACCGAGTTCATTAACTAATGAAGATGGTGATATAAAAAATGGACGTGATATAGTTCTTTCTAGAAGAGGTAATTGTTTAGCGTGTCATAAAATACCTTCAGGTAATGATATATTTCAAGGAAATATAGGACCTAGTTTGGCAGGTGTTGGAAATCGTTATACAATTTCTGAATTAAGACTTAGGTTAGTAAATCCGTATGTGTTAAACCCAGATTCGGTAATGCCAGCTTTCTATAACGTAAGGGGCTTAAAAAGAGTGGATAAAAAGTTTAGAGAAAAACCTATTTTAACAGCTCAAGAAATAGAAGATGTAATTAGTTGGTTATTCACTCTTAAAACGGAAGAAATGTAAGGTTATATATGAGTTTAAATAATAAAAATTTTACTAGAAGAAGTGTTTTTAAATATCTATCTGGTTTTATAGTTTTAACATGTTCTAAGCTTGCTAATGCTGAGTTTAAGGCAGGCCAACCTTTTAGAGATCGATTCCAGACATACCGTCAAACATTTAGGATAGAGCCTGACCCTGAAGAAGCAAAACGAATTGTAAAAAATATTATTAAAGGAAGAGAATTAAGAGATAATTTAATTGACCTCAAAGCTCCTGACATAGCAGAGAATGGCAATACTGTACCTATAAGTTTTTCTGTTAAATGTTCAATGAAAGATAATGATTTCCCTAAAACTGTACATATATTAGTTTTAGATAATCCTTTTCCCGAAATAGCTAAATTTTATTTTACCCCCTCTTCCGGTGAAGCAAATGTTTCAATAAGAATTAGAATGCGTACAAGTTCAAATATTGTTGCTATAGCAGAAATGGCTGACGGCACTGTAGGAGAAACAAGATCTTATGTTGATGTGACAATAGGAGCTTGTAGTTAATGGCTAATGAAGAAAGAAAAAATTGGAGAAGACGTCTTAAGGTTCCTAAAACAGCTGTAGTAGGGGAAATTATCACTATCAAAACTATGGCTGAACATGTTATGGAACCTGGTGTTAGAAGAGATCCCGAAACTGGAGTTATATACCCAAAAAAAATTATAGATACTGTAATTTGTCGCTTTAACGGAGAGCTAATATATAGGAGTCAGTGGTTTTCAGGGGTATCTGCGAATCCATTCATGTCTTTTAAAATGAAAGCAGTTACTTCTGGTTTAGTAGAAGTAGAATGGACAGATGATTATGGGCAATCTAGCTATAAAAAAGCAGTTTTGATTGTATATGATAATGAAGGAAAAGAAATTCTGCCCATTAAAGTAGATAATATAAATCCTAATAAAGATATTATTTAAATGTTCTTAATAGTTAAAAGCTTGTTAGCTTTGATTTTAGTATTTTCTTATAATTTATTTGCGGAGGAAGTATCTAATTTTGATTATTTTGAAAAACCTTATAAAAACAATGAATTAAAATCTGGTGCTTATTTTTCTAGAGAAGAAACGAGAGATATAGAAAAAGATGAATTTGAGAATCCTGGTATGATTTGGGTTGAGAGAGGTAGTGAATTATTTAATAAAAAAATGGGGATAAAAAATAACTCATGTGCAAATTGCCATAGTCAAGATAATAATTATTTAAAAGGGGTAGCTACTTCTTATCCTAAAATTCATCAAAATAAGTTAATTAATTTAGAGCAAAAAATAAATATGTGCTTAGAAAATAAAATGAATTTAAAACCAGAACTATTAGAGAGTAATAATATTCTATCTTTATCAAGTTTTATTACATATCTATCTAAAGGCTTACCCATGAATGTAAGTATTAAAGGAGAAGCTGAAGAATTTTTCAAAAGGGGTCGGCAATTATATTTTGAAAGAATAGGGCAAATGAATTTGGCTTGTAATCAATGCCATGATAATCTTGCTGGTAATTATTTAAGAGCTGAAAAAATTAGTCAAGGGCATATAAATGGTTTTCCTTCTTACTTAATGAGGTGGGAAAATATTGCTTCTGTTCATAGAAGGTTTCAATTTTGCAATAATCAGGCAAGAGCAGAACCTCTTGAAATTGGGCATGCTGATTATAATGCATTACAACTATATATAGCTTGGAGAGGAAATGGACTGCCTTTGGAGAGCCCTTCAGTTAGAAGATAATAAAGAATAAAATAGATAGGAATAAATATGGAAATGCAACGAACAGCTAATTCAGTTTTAGATTTAATAGGTAATACTCCATTGCTTGAAGTAAAGAATATAGATACTGGATCATGTAAATTATTTTTAAAATTAGAATCACAGAATCCAGGAGGTTCAATAAAAGATCGCCCTGCTAAATATATGATAGATAAAGCTGAAAGGAATGGTGATTTAAAAAAAGGTGGTTTAATTATAGAAGCTACTGCAGGTAATACAGGTATCGGGTTAGCTCTAATAGCGCAACTACGGGGGTATAAATGCTTAATAGTTGTTCCAGACAAAATGGCAAAAGAAAAAATTATTCATTTAGAAGCATTAGGTGCTGAAGTAGTTATTACTAGGTCAGATGTTGAAAAGGGACATCCTGAATATTATGCAGATTTAGCCCATACAATTGCTGATAAATATGAGGGTTCTTTTTATATAAATCAATTTGGAAATAATGCAAATTTACAGGCACATTATGAGTGGACTGGACCAGAAATATTAGAGCAATTATCTAATAAAGTTGATGCCTTCTGTGCAGGTGTAGGTACGGGTGGAACAATTACGGGTGTAGGAAAAGCATTAAAAGAAGTAAATAAGAATTGTGATATTATTTTAGCTGATCCATTAGGTTCTATTTTAGAACCAAAGTTTAAAACAGGAACTATACCTGATAATGTTGGTAGTTGGCTAGTTGAGGGAATAGGAGAAGATTATGTTCCTCCATTATTAGATTTTCCTATTATTACTCATGCATATGCTATATCTGATAAAGAAGCATTAGATACATGTAATATGGTATTGAAAAAAGAGGGTGTATTATCAGGAAGTTCAAGTGGCACATTAATTGCAGCTGCAATAAAATACTGTAAAGAACAAACTGAATCAAAAAATGTTGTTACATTAGTTTGTGATACAGGTAATAAATATTTAAAAATATATGATAAAAAATGGTTAATTGAAAATAATTATAATTAATTAAAATTATTAAAGGGATAATTAAATGGTTTCTAATCTTCCAAAATCAAAATTTGCTACAAGAACTATTCATGCCGGTCAATCTCCTGACCCAAGTACAGGAGCAATTATGACTCCAATTTATGCTTCTTCAACTTTTGTTCAGGATAGCCCAGGAGTTCATAAAGGATATGAATATGCTAGAACTGGAAACCCTACACGTAAAGCGTATGAAATGTGTATGGCCGATTTGGAGGGAGGAGTCAGTGCTTTTGCTTTTGCTTCTGGGTTAGCTGCTGCTGATACTGTTTTGTCATTACTTGATTCAGGAGACGAAGTTTTGGCTATGGATGATTTATATGGAGGTTCTAGAAGATTATTTGAAAATGTTAGAAAAAGAACATCAAACTTAAAATTTAATTTTGGTGATTTATCGAATAATTTAAATATTGAAAAGTTAATAACTAAAAATACTAGAATGATATGGATAGAAACTCCTACTAATCCAATGTTAAAAATTGTAGATTTACAATTCATAGCTAAGATAGCTAAAAAATATAATATTATCACAGTTGCTGATAATACTTTCTGTAGTCCTTATATTCAACGCCCTATTGAGCATGGGTTTGATATAGTGGTTCATTCAGCAACTAAGTTTTTAAACGGCCATTCAGATATGGTAGGAGGAATTGTCGTTTGCTCCAATAAAGAGCATACAGAACAAATTGCTTATTTACAAAATTCTGTAGGAGCGGTTCAAGGACCTTTCGATGCTTTTTTTGCATTAAGAGGATTGAAGACATTATCTTTAAGAATGGAAAGACATTGCAGTAATGCACTTCAAATTGCAGAGTATTTATGCGAGCAAAGTATTATTGATAAAGTTTATTATCCAGGTTTAGAAGGTCATGATGGCTATGATATAGCTAAAAAACAAATGAATGGATTTGGAGGAATAGTAACATGTGTTTTATCTGGAGGCTTAGATAAAGCGAAACGCTTTTTAGAAACATGTCAGATCTTTCAATTAGCAGAATCATTAGGAGGTGTTGAAAGCTTGATAGAGCATCCTGCAATAATGACTCATGCTGCCGTACCTAAAAGTGTTCGAAAAGAGTTAGGAATTGAAGATGGATTAATTAGACTGTCAGTTGGAGTTGAGGATATTGATGATCTATTAAAGGATTTAGAAAGAGCTATAACAGCTGTTAAGGATATGTAATATATGAAATATTTGTATATTATTCGTCATGCCAAGGCAGAAATATCTTCAAAAGATGTTGAAGATCATAATAGAAAATTAATAAAAAAAGGTATAAATAGAGCCAATGACTTGAGCATTTGGTTGAAAAAAAAGTCGCCAAGTCTAGAGGCATTATTTTATTCTTCTTCTATTAGAACGGTTCAAACGGCTGATATAATATCACACGGTTTTTCTGAGCCTGTCAGTAAAATTATTGATAAAAAATTATATGGTGCTTCTGAAGAAATATTAATGGATTATATTTCTTTTTTTGATGATAAGTTTTCAGTTGCAGGAATAGTAGGTCATCAACCTGGTTTACAAGAATTGGCATCCACATTAGTAAATAGTTATGCTGAAGGCTATGACAAGGCATTAAATAGAAGCTTCTCTACATCAAATGCTATACTTATTCTGTTAAATATAAAAAGGTGGGACCAGGTTTCCTCTAGGGTAGGAACTTTGGCAGATTATTTTGATTCAAAAGAAGGTTAAATCTAATAAGTTATTATTTTATTTCTAATAAATATTTTGCTATTTCTTCAAGGTCATTTTCTGTTAAAAATTTAGTGCCATGCTCAATAATTGAAGACATATCTTCTTCGACAAAATCTCCATTTGGCTTTATGCCCGTTTGAAGAAAAAATACAATATCTGATATTGTCCATGATCCAATTCCATCAGTTATATCATTAGATATATTAGGTACGCTATCATTTAAATATTTTGAAGTTTCTTGTCGTCCAGAAAGGTTATTATAGTCTTTTATTATAGAAAAAAAAGTTAGTGGTGAATGGCAAGCGCCACAATGTGCAACAGAATTTACAAGATATTGACCTCTCTTATAATCTGTTTTATTTTGTATTTTATTTTGATTACTAAGTATCTTGTTTGCAAATCTCCAAAACCATAAAGAATTCCTAATGTTATATGGAAATTTGAGATTATGATTAGCATCTTTTTTTTTTATGGCCGGTAAACTATATATATAATTATAAATTTTAATAATGTCACTATCCTTCATATCAGCATACCAATTATATGGAAAAGCAGGGTAATAAGGTTTATCATCTGGATTTAAACCTGTTTTTATGGCTTTAATAAATTGTTCTTTACTCCAATTTCCTATACCATTTTTCTCATCTTTACTTATATTTGGAGAAATGAAGATTCCGTATTTTGTTTTTATTTCATATCCTCCACCAAAAGGTTCTTCAGGATTGCTAGTATGACAGCCATAACACCCAGCAACATAAGCAAGTATTTTTCCATTTTCATTACATGAAGCTTCATTAATAGCAAATAACGAAAAAATAATAAAAAGTACTAAAAGGTTTTTAATTTTTCTTTTTTCTAAATTTTTTATGACAGGAGCCACAAGTTTTTCCTAAAGCACCTAAATTTTTAGCAATATTTTCTTTGTTGTTAGATTCAATTGCTAAAACTAAATTTTTAGATTTTTCTAAAGAATCTTTCATCGCATTACGGAATACATCTTTTTCAGTCCAAATATTTTGAAGAGATTTTGTATTTGAAGAACTATTGGGACCAGAATTTTCTGGAAATGTTTTATCAACATTTAAAGAAGATAATGTTAAAAAAATAGACTTAGAATGAGAAAGAATGTCTTCATTAATATCAACCTTACCTTTTAAATTTGCTGCAATAATTGAAATATGGTTGCCTAATGATTTCATTATATCTTTACGATATTTAATTATGTCTTCAGTATTATTTGCATAAGCAAGCTGATAACAAGAAGTAGAAAGTAATAGTACAAAACTAAAAATAATTTTTATCAATTAATGCTCTCCCTAATTGTATAATATACTAGACTTAATATTTTATACTCATATTATATTTAAACTATTTTGATGTACAGTTTTTGGAGTAAATAATGTTAAATCTTTCAGCTACTTTAGAATATAGTGCAAAAACTAATCCTACGGATCCTGCTATTTATTTTGCTGATAAAATTTTTTCATATCAGGACGTAGATATTATGGCTAATAAAATAGCTAATGGTTTGATTAATTCAGGAATCAAAAAAGGAGATAAAGTAGCGTTATGTTGCCCAAATATTCCTCAATTTATCTTTTCATATTTTGGTATTCTTAAGGCTGGCTGTATTGTTTTACCTTTTAATGTATTACTTAAAAATAGTGAAATAAAGTTTATTTTAAATAATTCCCAAGCAAAAGGAATTATTTGTTTTGAAGGGACGCCAGAATTAGAAATTGCTAAAGAGGTAATGGAAGCAGTTGAAAAATCAGAATCTTGTAAAAAAATGTGGGTAATTAAATCTTTAGATAAATTCAAAATCAACAATAATAATGTATGTGAATTTTCTTCCCTAATAAAAAATAGTAAAGAATATTTTGATACTATTCAATGCTCTTCAGAAGATACTGCCATTATTTTATATACTTCCGGTACCACAGGTAAACCGAAAGGTGCTGAACTTACTCATTCTAATGTGCTTTTAAATTCATTTATTGGTAAAGATTTAGCACAGTTAACTAAGTCAGATAAAGTTATAATGTCATTACCTTTATTTCATGTTTATGGTCAAGTTATTATGATGCTTAGTTCAATTTTAAGTGGCGCAAGTTTAATAGTATTACCTCGCTTTGATCCAGTAGAAGTATTAAAAGCTATGGAATCATATAAGGCTACTGTTTTTGGGGGCGTCCCGACTATGTATTGGGCTCTACTAAATAGTTTAGATGATTCAAAAGTAGATGTTAACGTTATTTCTAATAATTTAAGAGTATGTTCTGCAGGAGGATCCTCTTTACCTTTAGAAGTGTTAAAAAATTTTGAAGAACGTTTTAAAGTTCCAATCCTTGAGGGTTATGGTCTTTCTGAAACTTCTCCTGGTATTACTTTTAATCATTTAGGTAGAAAAAGAAAACCTGGTTCTGTAGGGCAGCCAGTATGGGGAATAGAAATCAAAGTATTTGATGAAAATGATAAAGAAGTTAAAACAACAGAAACAGGTGAGATAGTTGTTAGAGGGCATGCGGTAATGAAAGGCTATTATAATAATATAGAAGGTACACAAAATGCTTTAAGAGGGGGATGGTTCCATACCGGTGACATTGGATATTATGATGAAGAGGGTTACCTATATATTGTAGATAGAGTTAAAGATATGATTATAAGGGGAGGATATAATGTATACCCTAGAGAGTTAGAAGAAGTATTAATTAAACACGATGATGTATCTTTAGTTGCTGTAATAGGTGTGCCTCATGATGAATGGGGAGAAGAAATAAAAGCATGCATAGTTCTAAAAGAAGGAGCGAATTGTTCTGAAGAGGATATAATAGCTTTTGCTAAATCTAATATTGCAGCTTATAAGTATCCGAGATTAATAGAGTTTTATGACAGTCTTCCGTTAAATGCTACTGGAAAGATTTTAAAAACTGAATTGAGAAAATAAAAGTAAAAAATAATGAAACGTATAATTTTAGCTCAACCTAGAGGTTTCTGTGCGGGAGTAAGGCGCGCTGTAGATGTTGTTGAAAAGTCGATTAATAAATTTGGTTCTCCAGTTTATGTTAGACATGAGATAGTCCATAACAAACATGTAGTAGATAGTTTAACAGAGAAAGGTGCTATTTTCGTCGATGAAATATCAGATATTCCTTATAATGCAAATACAATATTCAGTGCTCATGGTGTTTCAGATAAGGTGGAATCTGATGCTAAATTGAAGTCTTTGTCTATTGTTGATGCTACGTGCCCACTTGTTAAAAAAGTTCATATAGAAGCTTTAAAATATTATGAACAGGGGTATAAAATTATTTTAGTAGGACATAAAGGCCATCCGGAAGTTGAGGGTACTGCTGGAAGGGTACCAGGAGGTGTAAAAGTGATAGAAACAGAAGAACAAGTTAGCAGATTAAAATTCTCTAGAAGTGAAGCTCTAGCTTATGTGACACAGACTACACTTTCAGTAGATGATACTAAAAAAATAATTGAAGCTCTTAAAAATAAGTATCCCGATATTAAAGGACCAGATACAAGAGATATTTGTTATGCTACTCAAAATAGACAAAAGGCAGTTAGAGATTTAGCTAAATTTAGCGATGTAGTTCTAGTTCTAGGTAATAAAAATAGTTCAAATAGCGTAAGATTAGCAGAAATTTCTAATTTAACTGGAATTCCTACTTATAGAATAGCTGATAAGAATGAACTTAATATCGAATTAATTAAAGATTATAATACAATTGGAATAACTGCTGGTGCCTCAACTCCTGAAATTTTAGTAAAAGATCTAATAGATTATCTTAAAAAAAATTTTGATGATAATATAAATGTTGAAGTGCTGGATGGTGAAAAGGAAAAGATAAGTTTCAAATTACCTGAAGTTATCAGATAATATTATATGAACTTCATCACGCGTTTTACAATAGATTCAGCATCCATATTAGCATTCTTATACATAGTCTCTGGTTTAGCATGTTCTATAAATTTGTCAGGAAACACTATTGTTTGAATATTAGAGTTTATTTTTAGCAGATCATTCTCAGATAAATATAACATAACATGAGACCCAAAACCTCCTACTACCCCCTCTTCAATGGTTACTAACATGTCATGATTAGAGATTAGGTTTTTTATAAGTTTGGTATCAAGAGGTTTACAGAACCTGGCATCAGCAACAGAAGTACTGTAGCCTCTATTATCAAGTATTTCAGCAGCTTTTAAAGATTCATATAATCTTGCCCCAAAAGATAATATAGCTATTCTATTACCTTTTTTTACAATACGTCCTTTGCCAATAGTTAGTGGTTTCGTTATTTTTGAAGGGGTTACACCTATGCTTTCACCTCTAGGGTATCTAAAAGCAGAAGGTCTATCATCTATTTTAGCTGCCGTTAAAACCATTCTTTTTAATTCTTCCTCATCAGAAGCAGCCATCAATACTATTTTAGGGATATTAGCTAAATAAGCTATGTCAAATGATCCTGCATGAGTAGGTCCATCTGCTCCCACAAGACCGGCTCTATCTATTGCAAATCTAACAGGTAATTTTTGAATTGCTACATCGTGTATTATTTGATCATAAGCACGTTGTAAAAAAGTAGAATATATAGTTGCAAATGGTTTCATTCCTTCAGCTGCTAAACCTGCAGCAAATGTTACTGCATGTTGTTCAGCAATACCTACATCAAAAAATCTGTCTGGAAATTTTTCTGCAAAAGTATCTAAACCAGTTCCAGAAGGCATTGCTGCTGTTATAGCTACAATTTTTTTATCTTTTTTTGCTATATTTATAAGTTCTTTAGAAAAAACAGAGGTGTAACTTGGAGCTCCATTTTTTGATTTATTCTGAGTTCCTGTTTTAATATTAAACTGAGATACACCATGGAATTTATCAGAACTTTCTTCTGCAGGCGAATAACCAAATCCTTTTTGTGTAACTACGTGAACCAGGATAGGACCTTGTTCTCTTTTATCTCTTATATTTTTTAGAACAGGAATTAAATGTTGAATATTATGTCCATCTATTGGTCCAATATAATAAAAACCCAATTCTTCAAATAAAGTTCCGCCTGTTACTATACCCCTAGCATATTCTTCTGCTTTTCTAGCAGTATTTGCAATTGGTCTCGGAAGTCTTTTTGCTACTTGGCTCGCGACTTCTCTCAAACTTCTATATGAAGAGGATGAAATTAGTTTTGACAAATAAGCGCTCATAGCACCAACAGGTGGAGCTATCGACATATCATTATCATTTAGAATAACAATTAATGGTAATTTCATAGAGCCCGCATTGTTCATAGCTTCATAAGCCATGCCTGCGGTCATAGCCCCGTCTCCAATAACTGCAATTGCTCTTCTATCTTCATTTTTTAAATCTGCAGAGACGGCCATTCCTAAAGCTGCTGATATTGAAGTAGAAGCATGCGCCGCACCAAATGGGTCATATTCACTTTCTGCTCTTTTAGTAAAACCAGATAGTCCCTTTTCTTGTCTCAAAGTCTTCATTTTATTTCTTCTGCCTGTTAATATTTTATGAGGGTAGCTTTGATGCCCAACATCAAATATTAATCGATCGTAAGGAGTATTAAATACATAATGTAGAGCCACTGTAAGTTCTACCACTCCAAGGCCGGCTCCTAAGTGGCCACCCGTTTTAGATACTGATTCTATCATTTCTTGTCTGACCTGAGCAGAAAGCAGGTCTAAATCTTCTTCGGCCAGTTGTCTAATATCAGATGTCACTTTAATTTTATCAAGTATAGATTTTTCAGATATATTGTCTGTCATAGCATTAAACCAGTTTTAAAAAAAATACGTAAAAAATATTTTAATAGGACAAATAAATAAATTAATTATTTTGTATAGCTCTTTCTAGAAACTCTATACGATCTTGTCCCCAGAAAAGTTCATTATTATATACAAATGTTGGGCTACCCCAAACATTCTGACTAAGGGCATCTTTGGTATTATTTTTATATTCATTTTGAATTTCTTCTGAATTGGCATCAGTTATAATAGAGCTGGATTCAAATTTATTAGTTTTGCAAATTTCTAAAATTACATTTTCATTTGAAATATCTTTTTCATCTGTCCATACAGCTTTTTGAAATGAAAAAATTAAATTTTTAACATCTATATTATTTTTTTGAGCCAAAATTATTACTTTGTGAGATAGTGTAGGGTCTACAGGAAAATATTTTGGTTGAATAGTTAAAGGCATATTTAAAAATTTACTCCACCTACCTAGTTCTGTTAAACGATTTAATTGAACTGGTTGAGGACGGTCTTTTACATTTGCAACTCCGTGTATAGAAAAAATTTCCATTAAATCTGCAGGTTTCCAATTTATTTCTAAATTATATTTTTTTTCTAATTCAATTATCCTAGGAGTTGCTAAATAAGCCCAAGGAGAGGGCGTAGCAAAATAGTAGTCAAGCATGTTATTCATAGTTTGTCCTTATATTTACCTTCTATACTTTAAATATTTTTCATTAATACAATTTGATGTTTTAACTCCTTGTAAATGATCTAGACAAGTTTTTAAAGCTTTTTCTCTCAGAAATATTAGTCCAGTTGGACTGTAAAAAGCAGAATGTGGAGTTATAACTATTTTACCATCTGCCCATTTTTCATTTAGCCATGCATTAATTAAAGGGTGTTTTATATCTGCAGGTTCAGTTGGTAATACATCTAAACCTATTGCACGAATTTTATCTGCTTTCAGAGCATCATAAGCGGCATCGAGATCAATAATAGCTCCTCTGGCTGTATTCACAATTACTAAATTAGGTTTGCAAATTTTAAGTATTGAGGCATTAATTAAATTATTTGTTTCATTATTAGCAAGGCAATGAATAGATAGGTAATCGACAGTTGACATAAGTTCATCTAACTTATTGCATCTATTTATATTTAGGGCCTTTTCTTGTCCATCTGGTACATAAGGATCATAGAAACTTATATCAAAACCAAAAGCTTTAGCTCTAAGTGCAAATGCTGTTCCAATTCTTCCTAAACCAATAATACCTAATTTTTTTTTAACTACTCTATCAATTGTGTACACAGAAGAGTGATGCCAATTATTATTTATATTCTCCTTTAATAATCTATCGTATTCAGATATTCCTCTTGCAAAATTCATAATTAGAGAAATAGCGTGGTCAGCTACTTCATACGTTCCATAATCAGGAACATTACTAACTACTATCCCAGATTCTCCACATTTAACTTCGTTAATTAAGTCATAACCTACTCCCATTCTTGTTATTATTTTACAAGTTTTTAGCTTATAAATTAGAGATTCATCTATTTTCATGTATAAACCAGTTACTAATGCATCAGCTTTATTCCATATTGCATCAGGTATTTGACTTGATTTTTTTGCATCATATTTAATTAGTTCACATATTCCATTTGCAATAGGTTTTTCATATTTAAAATCATCTTTAGCTAAAAAATCTGGATATAGAACAGAATACATAATAAATTTCCCTTTAATGTAATTTAAATTTTTGTAATACTTTCCTCAAAGCATTTTTTTAAGTATTATTTATCTTTAATAGCTTTAAATTTATAGCATAAGGAAAAATAAATATGAAAACAGAAATTTATAAATTATCTGCTGCTGAATTATCAAGTTTATATGAGGAAAAATCATTATCTCCAATTGAAGCCACTAGTTCGATTATTAATAGAATTAAGGATGTGGATGAAAAAATAAATGCATATGTTTTTATAGATGAAGAGAGCGCTATTAAGCAGGCTAAAGAGTCAGAGATAAGATGGAAAAATGGTTCTCAAAAAAGTCCGATAGATGGAGTACCAACAGCCATTAAAGATCTATTGTATACAAAGGGGTGGCCTACACTTAGAGGCTCTAAAACTATTAGTCCAAATAAAGAATGGAATGATGATGCTCCTGTTACTGCAAGGTTAAAAGAAGCAGGAAGTGTTATAATAGGTAAAACAACAACCCCGGAATTTGGCCATAGAGGAACTACTCAGAGCCCATTGACGGGCATAACAAGAAACCCATGGAATTTAGAACGGACTTCAGGTGGATCGTCTGGAGGTTCATCATCATCTGTAGCTGCAGGAATGGGTCCTTTGGCTATAGGAACTGATGGAGGAGGAAGTGTAAGAATACCTTGTGCGTATACTGGTCTATTTGGAATAAAACCAACTTTTGGAAAGATTCCAGCTTGGCCTTTATCTCCGTTTGGAACTATAGCTAATGTTGGGCCTATGACAAGAACTGTTAAAGATGGTGCTATGTTATTTGCTCAAATAAGTAGGCCAGATTGGAGAGATTGGCATGCAGATTCATCAATGGATAGTAATTTTTTAAATAGGTTAGGCGAGGGTATTGAAGGTAAAAAAATAGCTTATAGTAAAGATTTTGGAATGAGTCCTTTTTGGAATGTTAGCCTCATGGATAAAGATGTAATTTTTAATATAGAAAATACTGTTAAACTTTTAGAAAGTTTAGGAGCATATGTAGAAGAAATAGACATTAATTGGGCATATAATCCTAAAGAAGCTTTTAATGTTTTATGGACTTCAGGTGCTGCATTTTTGTCTAAGGACTTTACTGAAGAAGAAAATAATCTTTTAGACCCAGTTTTTAAAAAGTTTTGTGATATAGGAAAAGAGCATCCTTTATTTACACGATTAGCTGCCGAAAATTCTAGAGGAGAAAACGCTTCAGTTATTAATGAAATTTTTCTAAATTATGATTTAATTGTAGGGCCAACAATGCCAACAGTAGCATTTAAAGCAGAAAATATAGTACCAGATGGTTGGGATCAAGATGAGTTCGATTATACTCCATTTACTTATCCTTTTAATATGACTTGTCATCCTGCTGCTACTATAAATTGCGGTTTTTCTGATGGACTGCCAATTGGTTTTCAAATAATTGCAAAAAAAGATTGTGATGCTGATACATTTATTTGTGCAGCAGCAATAGAAGAGGCCTTATCATTAAAAGATATGTGGCCTAATATATAGATAAATTAAATAATTATAGGGAGTAATTTTATGATTGTAGAAATGAGAACTTATACTATTCAACCTGGCTCTACACCAGAATATTTTAAGGTATATGAAACTATGGGTATGGAGGCTCAGAAAGAAATATTAGGCCATATGGTGGGTTATTACGCTACAGAGATAGGAGAATTAAACCAAGTAGTTCACATGTGGGCTTATGATAGTTTGAATAGCCGAGTAGAAAGAAGAGCTAAATTAATGCAAGATGAAAGGTGGCAAAAGATGTTACCAGAGTTAAGAAAGTTTATAATTTCTCAGAAAACACAAATATTAATTCCTGCACCTTTTGCTAAGATCCCAAAAATTGATTAGATAGACGTAATAATTTTTCTATTTCTATTATTATCAAAAACTTCGAAGCCAACTCGTAGTTTTTTTGCGATTTTTTCTGAGGACTGTTGGTCTAAAACTAAAAAAGCTGTAGCTAAAGCATCTGCTTCAGCTGCAGTTTTAGATAAAACACTTACTTGTAATTGCTGATTTGCATTATGTCCATTTTCAGGATCAAATATATGATGATAATTTCCTGATAAATCAAAAGGTGTCCCCAATCCTGCTGAAGTAGCAACTGCAGCATTAGTAAACTCTATCTCACCTATACTGTCTGTATGTTCAGGATTAGATAATAATAAACGCCATGGTCTTCCCTCTGGATGATCCCCTATACCTCTATACTCTCCTAACTGAACTAGAGTATTATTTATTCCTAAATTAATTAAATTCTCTGAAATTTTATCAGTTATATAACCTTGAGCAATGCCATTCAAAGTAGATGACATCCCAGGTTTTTCATAACTAATTAGATTTTTATCTATAGAAATGGATTCCCAACCCACTAAACTTAAAGCTTGTTCTATTTCAATTTTTGATGGCGGTTCATTATTATTTTTAAATGCTTTACTGTAAGTATTCCAAAGTGGTTGAACAGTGATGTCAAAAGCACCATCAGTAATTTTTGCATATTTCTTTGATAAATTAAATAGCTCTACCATATCTGGGTGAGGTTTTTCTATAAAACCATTTTTATTTAATAAAGATAATTGAGAATTTTCTTGATATAGCGAAAAAAGATTTTCTAACTTATATAGTTTTTTATAACTATTCTGTAGAATATTTTCAGCTTCTTTTTTATTGGGATGGTATATAGTTATTTCAGCTTGTGAACCTAGTGCCATTCCTGTCCATGAGACTTTATGCAAAGCTTTATCTTTAGTTAATTCAAAGAGTGCAGTTCCGGAAACTGCTCCTATGGCGGCTACCCCCATGATTTTTAGTAATCTTCTTCGAGTTTGTGTATAACTATTTAACATGACTATTTATTAACTCCCTAAATAAATAATAGTATTAATTTAAATTTAATCAAATATTTATTCTGCGACAGCGTGTTTGATACTTTGAGGCTTTATTATTTTTTCACTAATAAATATCCTCAACATAGGAGGAACTATTGCTAGAGTTAATATAGCTGATAGACAAAGACCTCCTATTACAACAGAGCCTAATCCTCTATATAGCTCTGACCCTGCTCCTGGAAAGACAACTAGAGGTATCATTCCAAAGACACTAGTTAATGTAGACATAAAAATAGGTCTAATTCTATTTCTCGTTGCTTCTAAAATGGCCTCGGAAGCGTTTAAATTTTCTTCTTTCATATGTTGCAGTGTTTGATGGACTAATAAAATTGCATTATTTACTACAATTCCAATCAAAATGACGAACCCAAGCATTGTTAGCATATCTAAGGGTTGTAATATATTTAAATTTAGTACCCATAGGCCCATTACTCCTCCAGCAGCTGCAGGAGGCACTGATAACATTATAACTAGAGGATATATGAAGCTTTCGAATAATATAGCCATTAATAAATAAACCATACAAATTGCTACAATTAAATTTATAACCATTGCATTCCATGTACTTGTTAATTCATCTGCTGTACCAGACAAATTTAAATTTATGCCAGTAGGTAAACCCTGTTGTTCAAGTGGTAAAATAACTTTTTCTTTAATTGTATCAATAGCAGCTTCTAAAGGAATTTTATCAATAGGTTTGATTTGTAAAGTTATAGTTCTATCTCTTTCAATATGTCTTATCTCTGTAGGTCCAGAAGTCATAACGACGTCTGCAATAGAAGAGATGGGTAATATTTTTCCGTTAGGAGTAACTACAGGAATATTTTCTATTCCTTGTGTTTGTGTTATAGCATTCACTTTACCTCTTAATGTTAAATCCATTCTTTTTGAGTCTACAGTTATTTCGGCAATTCTTAAGCCTGAATTAAATGCGTCAACACTTAAAGCCAGTGATTGTGCTGTAATATTATTATCAGCTAATTTTACCCTATTAGGCTGAACTTGAATTTCTGGAGCTCCTAAAACTAATCCAGGTATAGGTCTCATCTGATTGCCTTCACTTCTTGGAAAAGATTTTCCTACTAATCCTGCAGCCTGCTGAGCAACAATGACTACTTTTTCTAAGTCAGGGCCAGTAATATCTAAATCTATTGACCTTCCTCCACCAAAACCCCTTTGAAATAAACTTGGCTGAGTGAAAAACCCAAAAGTTCCTGGTTCTCCAAATAGTGAGCGTGTTAATACTGGTATTAGTTCTCTTACTCTGGTATCTTGAACTGCACTTGCTCCAAAAAGCGTTCTGCCTCCAGCCCCAGCCACAAAAAAGTAGTTTTTAATTTTAGGCGGTTGTCCTGCTTCTGCCACAGAACCTGTTTCCGATGCCCATAAATTTTTTACTCTTGTTTCTACTCGTTCAGCAATTTCCGTTAAAGTTTCTAAATTATATCCTGGTGGTGGAAGCATAATACCAAAAATTAAATTTCTATTTCCTTCTGGAAGGTACTCTAACTTAGGAAGCATTGCATAGGATATTGACAAGGCTCCTAATGCAACTGTTGCTGCAACTAATAAGGAAGCTATTCTCGATTTTGTAATTAATTTTACATAACTAATAGTTAATTTTACAAATCCTCTAGCTATATTATCTAGTATATAAATATTTTTTTTAGTAGTTTTTACCCCTGTCAAAAGCCATTTAGCTAATGCTGGTAAAACTGTTATTGACACTAATAGGCTCATTGTTACGGCAACTGAAATAGCAACAGCTATATCTCTAAATAATTGCCCAGCTTCTAATTGCATAATTAAAATAGGAACAAATACTAAAACAGTTGTTAGTGCAGATACCATAACAGCAGACCATACTTGTTTAGCTCCAAAATAGGCTGCTTCATTTGCTTCTTTTCCATTTTCTCTATGTCTATAAATATTTTCTAAAACAACAATAGCCGCGTCAACAACCATTCCTACCGCAAATGCTATTCCAGCTAATGAAATAACATTTATAGATCTTCCAAGAGCTGCCATTGCCACAAAAGCTGCTACTACTGATATAGGAATAGATAATCCAATTATTACTGTTGCTCTCCAAGACCTTAAAAACATTATTAGAATAAATATAGCTAACGAGCCACCTATCCATATATTTTGCCGAACAAGTTCAATAGCCGAGTCAATATATATTGTTTCATCATAAACCTGCTCAAGCTTTAGCCCCAAACTAGGTAAGGAGTTTTCATTGAGTTCTTTTACAGCATTTCTAACTCCTTCCATAATTTCAATTACATTTGCTCCAGATTGTCTTACGGCATTAATAGCTAAAGATGAATCTCCTAAAAATCTAATATTTGAAATGGGTTCCTTATGCGTAAATTCTACTGTTGCTATATCTTTAACTGTTACTCTGCTAAAACGGCCATTTTCATTTAAATTACTAATTAAAACTACATTTTTAACTTGATCTGGAGTTTGAAATTCCCCTTCTGCTCTAACAATATATCTTCTTTTACCTTCTTCTACATCTCCAGCTGAAATAGAGGCATTAGCTCTTTGAAGTGCTAAGGCTACTTCAGGAACCGTCAGTCCATAATAGGCCATTTTTTCTGGGTCTATTGTCACTCGTAATTCTGTTTCACTTCCACCATAAACAGTGGTTCTTGCAACTCCAGGTACCCTTTCAATTTTATCTTGGATTACATTTTCTACTATATCTCCGTACGCAGCTATATCTGTTTCATTACCTTCTGTTTTTGTAAGAATAAACCAAGCTATTGCATTATCATCTAATCCTGCAGTATCTAAACTCGGTTCACCAGCATCTTCAGGATAGCCTTCAATTTGATTTAATCTGTTAGAAACTAACAATAAAGCTCTATCCATATTTACATTAGTATCAAATTCAATAGTAACTTCTGAACGTCCTTCTTGAGCTTTAGCGGATAATCTTTTCGAACCTTCTATGCCTTTTAATACTTCTTCTTGTCTATTTACTATCTCTCTCTCTATTTCATAAGGAGAGGCTCCATACCAATAGGTGGATACCGTTATTACTGGCTTATTCACATCGGGAGCAAGTTGGATTGGTATACGTTCTAAGGCTATAAAACCTAATACTATTGTCATAAAAATAGCAGCAACAACTGCAATAGGCCTTTCTATAGATGCTTTAATTATATCCATTATTGTTTCTCACCTTCATTCGTATCTTTAGTTAAAATAGGCTTTACTTTTTGTCCCGGCCTCAATCTTTCGTTACCTTTAATAACTACTATATCTCCTTCTTTTATTCCTCCTAATACAACAAATCTATTACCTACTCCATCACCAAGTTTTAATGGCTTTATTACTGCTTTTTCCTCTTCAACTACATAGACTAGAGACATACCTTCACGTTTTAAAATTGCATCTTTATGAACAGTAGGAGTTTTAAGTCCAGGGCCTATTGGTATAAATATATTAACGTTCTCCCCAACAAATAACTTTCTAGAAAGTTCTTTACTACTAAATGTTAAATGGACTGGAATAGTTCTGGAATTTGAATTTTCTCTAACTCCTAGAGCTCTTAGTTTAGAGCTAAAAGAAATCATATCTGTTGTAGAAACGCTAATATTATTATTAATTTCTAATATTCTAGCTCTATTTGAAGGAACATCTGCTTCAATCTCTAATAATGAATCACTAACTAGTTTAAATAATGTGAAACCTAGCCCTACTGCCTCGCCTAATTCAACCATTTTTAATTCTATGATCCCATCAAATGGTGCTTTAACTGTAGCTCTTTTAAGATTTAATTTAGCAAGTTTTTCTTCTTGAAGAGCAGATTTTAATTTTGCTTCTACTATTTCTTCTTTAGCAATTAGTGAAGTATGTAAACTTTGAAGCCTCTCATATTTTGATACGTTAAAAGCAGAAGATTCTTTTAAATTTTCCATTCTATTGAGTTCAATTAAATTTATATTAGTTTCAGCTTTAGCACTTTTTATTTCTGCTTTGGTTGCATTAACATTTGCGTTAGCAATTTCAGACATCCATTTGTAACGCTCTATATCAATTAAAGCTAATACTTGTCCTTTTTTTACTTTATCTCCTACTTCAACTAATACATTTTCTATTTTTCCAATAACTGCAGCAGGAACATCAGCTTCTTTTAATGAAATAACTCTTCCTATAACTGGAATAGTTTGATTTAAAGATTCTAATATGACCTCATCAACTTCTACAGAGGCAGCCCCTTGAGCAGAAGCTTTATTGTTAAGAAAAGATATTACTGTGAGTAAAATAAACCCTATTTTATAAGACTTTTTAACAGTATTTTTAAATTTTATCATAGCAACCCTTATTATAATTTTTAAATGTTAAAGTTTCTAGCATGAATTAAATATTAATTATAGTTTCTTGTTAATTTAAAACATCTAGTCACTATATAGATCGAGGGGCTCGCTTAGCAAATCTTTACTATTTACGACCATACTCTCAATTCGTGCTGGAATTTTTTTTTGCTGCATTTATTTCTGCATCTCTAAGATTGATGATATTTTCTTCTATTTCTTTTGGAAAAGAATTATGGTCTAAATTATTATTGACTTTAATTATTAATTTTAGGCATATCTCGTAGGAGTATGAATTTGATATTATGACGGATAAACTAAACAATATGGATTAAAAAAATGAAAAATAAAAAACCCATTTGGTGGAATAAAGCTAAATCATTTTTAAAAAATAATGATCCTGTTATGAAGGCAATTATCATAAATTATAATGACGGAAGCATAGAATCACGGGGAGAGCCTTTTAATGCACTTTGTAGAACTATTGTAGGTCAACAAATTTCTGTTAAAGCAGCTGCGAGTATTTGGGATAAATTTGAAAATGGTATTAAAGAAGTAGCTCCAAAAAACATTATTAAATATGGAAATACTAAATTACAAAAATTTGGGCTTTCTAATAGAAAAGTAGAATATATGGTTGGTTTATCAAATTTTCTTATTAATAACCCAAGCGCAATTAATTCCTGGAAAAAAATGAATGATGATAGTGTTATCAAGGAGCTATGCAAATTAAAGGGAATTGGTCCGTGGAGCGCTGAAATGTTTTTAATGTTTGTGTTTCTAAGGCCAGATATACTGCCCTTAGGAGACCTAGGTCTACGAAGGGCTGTAGGAAAAAATTATTTAAATAAATTTGATCCCAGTTATGAAGAAGTTGAAGAAGTTGCAGAGCAATGGAAACCATACAGGTCTGCAGCGACATGGTATTTATGGAGATCAATTGATCCTATTGCAGTAGAGTATTAGCTCTTTTTCAAAGGCTCCATAATTAAACTAACCATTCCATTTAAAATTTCTTTAGGAACTTTATTATTTGATAATGTCGCTATTAATTTTAGTTGATGATGAATATAATTAGTGAAAACATTAACATCAATCTCATTAGAAATTTCGCCTGATTCTATGGCTGCAGTTAACATATTTTTTAACTTAAATAAAATTTCTTTATCTTTCTCATATATTATTTTTCTGCATTTAGATGACATGCTTTTAGAAGGAAACCAAGATTCTTTATTATATAAGCAAGGATATAAATTCTCATCATCAAAATGACTGTTAATTAGAAAATTTAAAGCCGACTCAATATTTTCTACGAATGTATTTTCGGCAGATAGGTATTCTGCTAAAATATTAACTCGTTTATCTAAATATAGTTTTAAAGCAGAAGCCTTCAAACCATCTTCTCCTCCATACTCTCGATAAACACTTGGTTTAGATTCTCCAATTTTGCGACAAATTTCATTTAAAGATACATTGTCCATACCTTCTCTCCAATAAACATGCATAGCTACATTATCTGCATTATGCTTATCGAAAGTTTTTGGCCTACCTTTTTTAATTATTTTCATTTTTTACCAACTGGTATTTAAATAAAACAAGAATGATTGATATTTATACTAATCAGTATATAAATAAATCTTCTAAATGCAAGTAGTTGGGATTTCCCCGTGTAAAAATATATCTCTATTTTTATTGCCCAACTATTTGCTGTAAAACTTGGAAAATTACGTAGACAGTATTTTCTGTTTAATATATACGGTAAATAGTTTAAAAAAGCTGTAATCGTATATGAAGTACAAATTTGCTGCTGGAGGGTAATAAAATGACTGCTCAAAATTATGGACAATTAATAGTAAAAAGAAAATGGTTAGCTTTATTAGTTGGCTTGTTATTTACGGTTTTTTGGATAGGCGGATTATCTGGTTTAAGTATGAACCCAGACAATAGAATCTTTTTTTCTAAAGATAACCCTCAATTATTAGCTCTAGAAACGCTGGAGAAAACATATTCAAGAGATGATAATGTTTATTTAGTTTTGGCACCTAAAGATAAAAATGTTTTTAGTCCCTCTACTTTAGCAGCAGTTCGCGAGATGACAGAAAGGCTATGGCAAACGCCTTTTTCTAGTAGAGTGGATTCCATTACTAATTTTCAATGGACTCGGTCAGATTTAGATGACGTCGTTATTAGTGATTTAGTTGAAGAAGGAGAAATTAGTGAAGATATAGCAAATAATGCTAGAGAAGTAGCATTAGCTGAACCACTAATAAGAAATTTATTAGTTGATTCAGAAGGTTTAGTTACAGGTTTAAACGTAAACATAATAATGCCAGAAGACCCCATTGCAAGTGGTGGAGCTACTATTGAAATTATGAATTTTATTAGAGCTGAACAAGCAAGATTTGCAGAAAAATGGCCAGATATAGACCTTTATGTTTCTGGTGGCGTACCTCTTACTTTAGCTTTTACAGAAGTTTCTATGAGTGATATTAGCACTTTGTTACCCATTACTCTATTAGTCATATTTATTATTGCAGGGATTGCTTTAAGAGCTGTTTCAGCAGCTTTTTTGACTGCATTAATTGCTATATTAGCTGTAATTGGAATGATGGGGGCAGCAGGCTATATGGGTGTGATAATTAATGCTGTTACTTCAAATGCTCCTTTAATGTTACTTATATTAAGTATAGCCCATTGTGTTCATATTATAAATACACAAAGGCTTCAAATGAGGGCAGGAGTAAATAAAAAAGAAGCTATAATTGAATCTATGCGAGTAAACTTAAAGCCAGTGTTTATTACTTCTGCTACAACAGCAGTAGGTTTTTTATCTATGCATTTTTCCGACTCTCCCCCATTTAGAGAGTTAGGTTATATGCTAGCTGCAGGTAATTTGATTGCTTTTGTTAATGCATCTTTAGTCTTACCTGCATTATTAGCTATATTACCAGCTAAAGTGCAACCAAAGAAAACATTTTTCTCTCAAAGAATTATGGATAATTTGTCTAACTTTGTAATAGAAAAACAAAAATATTTATTATCTATTTCAAGTGTTATAATAGTTGGTTTATTGATAGGTATTAGTCAAATAAAATTGGATGATACTTGGACAACTTATTTTTCTGAACAGTTTGAAATTAGATCCCATTCTGACTTTTTAGAAGATAATTTGACCGGTCTGAATGCAATAGAATATTCAGTTCCAGCTGGTGAAGAAAATGGAATAAATAATCCAGAATATTTAGCAAATTTAGATAAATTTGCTAACTGGTATCGAGCTCAAGAAGGTGTAAATCATGTCAGCGTAGTATCAGATACTATAAAAAGACTTAATAAAGCAATGAATGGTGACCAAGAATCTTTTTATAAAATTCCAGAATCACAAGAATTAGCTGCACAATATTTGTTATTGTATGAACTTTCTGTCCCTTTTGGTTTAGATTTAAATAGTAGTATAAATGTTACAAAATCTGCAACAAGAATGACAGTTTCGGTTATGCATGCTTCATCTGCCCACTTAAGAGAGCTTGATGAAAAAGCTCAAGTTTGGCTTGCAGATAATATTCCAGAATTTAAAACTGTAGGTTCAGGCTTATCTGTAATTTTTGCGCACTTATCAGAACGAAATATTAATTCGATGTTATTTGGGTCATTTATGGCACTAGTTATCATTTCTTTTATACTAATTTTTGCTCTAAGAAGCTTGCCTATTGGTATTTTAAGTTTAGTACCAAATATATTTCCAGCAGCTATGGCCTTTGGTTTATGGGGGTATTTAGTAGGTGAGGTAGGTATAGCTATTGCTGTAGTAGGAGCTATGACTTTAGGTATAGTTGTGGATGATACTGTCCATTTTTTAAGTAAGTATTTAAGAGGAAGAAAAGAGTTAAATAAATCTCCGGAAGATGCAACTAGATATGCATTCTCCACTGTCGGCTTTGCTCTGGTTGTTACATCTTGTGCTTTGATTGGAGGTTTTTTAGTATTAGCAAGCTCTGGTTTTAGGGTTAACTCTGACTTAGCACAGTTATCAATGATTACTATTGCTTTTGCAATTATTGCATACTTTTTATTCTTGCCTCCATTATTAATGAAGCTAGAAAATTTAAAAAAAAAATCTAAGTAAGAAAAGGAATATATCTTATGAAAAATTTAATTAAAATTACATTATTCTTTATCACAACTTTTATATTTAGTCTTTCCGTGGCTTTTGGAGAAACACCGGAAGAAAAAGGGTTACGTTTAGCAATAGAGGCGGATTTAACTGGCGATGGTTTTATTGATACTGTCTCTAAAAGTCAAATGACTTTAAGAAATGCTCAAGGAGAGGAAAGTATTCGAGAATTTTCTTCAAAAACATTAGAAGTAGAAAATGATGGAGATAAATCTATATTTATCTTTCATCATCCAAAAGATGTAAAGGGAACAGCTACTTTGACTTTTACTCATAAAACAGGCCCTGATGATCAATGGCTTTATTTACCGGCCTTAAAAAGAGTCAAAAGAATTAGCTCTGATAACAGATCTGGAGCTTTTGTAGGTTCAGAATTTGCCTATGAAGATTTGGCCAGTCAAGAAATAGAAAAATATACTTATAAGTGGATAGAAGATGTTCCATGTCCAGGGGATGAACAAGCAAAATGCTACGTATCAGAGAGTTATCCAGTTGAAAAATCTTCAGGCTACAAAAGGAGAGTTTCTTGGGTAGATATAGAGGAACATAGGGTTAGAAAAATTGATTTCTATGATAGGAAAGATAAATTACTAAAAACATTAGTTTTTTCTGATTATAAACAATATCTAGACAAGTTTTGGACTGCCCATACTTTAAAAATGGTAAATCATAATACTGGTAAAGAGACAGATATATCAATTACCGAAACTAAGTATCAAACTGGTTTAAAAGATTCTGACTTTAATCGTCAGTCACTTAAACGTGCTCGTTAATGAATATAGTTTTTAAGTCTGTTTTATTACTTTTATTAACTATTTTTTCACATTCTGCTTATTCTAGACCAAGTATTTTAGAATTTGAAACTGAGGTAACTGTCGCTTCATGGTTATTTCCAGAGTCTCCTTTATATGCAGGCCAAAAGGATAATAATTATTCAATCGCCTTAGAATCTGAGTTATATGCTGAATGGGATAAAGGAGATAGTTTTGTATTTACTCCATTTATACTTTTGGATAGCTACGACGATAACAGATCTCATTTAGATATTAGAGAAGCGCTTTATTCTTGGTATGGTGATGACTGGGAATCATCCGTAGGTATAGGCCAAGTGTTTTGGGGTGTTACAGAATCAAAAAATTTAGTAGATATAATTAATCAATTTGACGCGGTATATGATCCGTTATTTAAAACAAAGCTTGGCCAACCATTAACAAATTTAACTTTAATTAGAGACAGTGGTTATTATGAATTATTTATTCTTCCTTATTTTCGTGAAAGAACATCACCGGGTAAAAAAGGTCGTTTAAGAGGAGATCCAGAATTTTCTAAAGGGGGAACTAAGTTTGAAGGAGGAAGTCAATGGACTCCTGAATTAGCTGTTAGGTGGTCTAATAGTTTTAATGATTATGACTTGTCAATGCATAGTTTTTTTGGTTATTCAAGAGCTCCTTCTATAGATGTTATGATAGTAGATGGACAACTTAAGTATGAACCAAATTATCAAAGAGTAAGGCAAATTGGGGGGACTGTTCAAAAAACTTCCGAAGCCACCCTTTATAAGATGGAGTGGTTAGCTAAAGATGGGCAAAAAGACGCTAACTTTAGAAGGGGTGGATATTTTTCGACAGTATTTGGCTTTGAGCATACTTTATATAAGGCCATTGATGAAGGAGGAGATTTAGGGTTTTTAATGGAATATAATTTTGATAGTAGAAGGTCTCGATCTAATGACAGTTTACAAGACGATATTTTTATAGCAGCCCGAATAACATTAAATGATCCAGATGATACACAGATGTTATTTGGGTCTATTTTAGATTTAGATGGAGATGGGCAGATGTATCAAGTTGATTTCGGAAAACGTTTAAATGATTCTCTAACTTTTGGAGTTAAGGGTGCAGTTTATCAGAATGGTAGATATAATTCTAATCTATATATTTTACGGCAGGATAGCTGGGTAGAAATTAATTTAAAGCAATATTTTTAATATCAATTTTAAAGTATTGTTGATTATTTAGATTCTATAAATATAATCTGCTACTAATAGTTTTTTAAATAAGGTTCTGTTATGGCAGTCTCAAAAAAGAAGAATAATAAAATAGAAGTTAGCCTTGATAATTATAAATTAAGTGAAAAAGACCCTTTTATGTGCAAGGAGCAATTAGCATATTTTAAATTAAAATTAGAAAAATGGAGATCTGATGTTATGTCAGATTCTGAAAAAACGCGGAAAAGTTTGCAAAAAAATAATACTCCTGAAGCTGATGTTGCTGATCGCGCTTCTACTGAAACAGAAAGAGCTTTAGAATTAAGGACTAGAGATAGACAAAGAAAGTTATTAGCTAAGATTAATGCAGCATTAGCAAGGATTAAAGATGGTTCTTATGGATATTGCATAGAAACGGGTGAGCCTATTGGTTTAAAAAGGTTAGATGCAAGACCTATAGCGTTATTATCAATTCAAGCACAAGAGCGTCATGAAAAATATGAGCGTTCACATCGAGACGATTAAAAAAAGAACAAAATAAGAACAAATTGTTTGACATAAGTAATTAAATTATGTTTTATATAAGAACAAAACATGATCATTTGTATTTAAAAAATAAATAAAAAAAATATTTATTTATAAAAATATATTAATGGAATAAAAAGGTAAGGAAAATAATTTATGTCTGATAAAGAAAAAAAACCAGAATTGAGGATAGTTGAAATGGAAGATAAAGAAAAAGGTAAAGCGTTAGAGGCAGCACTTTCACAAATTGAAAGAGCATATGGTAAAGGTTCCATAATGAAATTAGGGGAAAACTCCGTAGTTGAAATGGAATCAATTTCTACTGGGTCATTAGGACTGGATATAGCTTTAGGCATAGGTGGTTTACCACGAGGAAGAATAATAGAAATTTATGGACCTGAAAGTTCTGGTAAAACAACATTAACTTTACACGCTGTTGCACAGGCACAAAAAGAAGGTGGAGTATGTGCTTTTGTAGATGCTGAGCATGCATTAGATCCTGTATATGCAAAAAAATTGGGAGTAAATGTTGAAAATTTATTAATTAGTCAACCTGACGCGGGCGAGCAAGCTTTAGAAATTGCTGATACTTTAGTAAGATCTGGTGCTGTAGATTTAATAGTAGTTGATTCTGTTGCTGCTTTAGTTCCAAGAGCCGAATTAGAAGGTGAAATGGGAGATCATCATGTAGGTTTACAGGCAAGATTAATGAGTCAGGCTTTAAGAAAACTAACTTCAACTATAGCAAAATCGAATACTACGATAATTTTTATTAATCAAATTAGAATGAAAATAGGAGTAATGTTTGGTAGTCCTGAAACTACTACGGGTGGAAATGCCTTAAAATTTTATTCATCAGTAAGAATGGATATTAGAAGAATAGGACAAATAAAAGATAGAGATGAAGTTATTGGTAATCAAACCAGAGTTAAGGTGGTTAAAAATAAAGTGGCACCACCTTTTAAAGTAGTAGAGTTTGATATAATGTACGGAAAAGGCATAAGCTATAATGGAGAATTAGTAGATCTAGGTGTAAAAGCTGAAGTAATAGAAAAAGCTGGTTCATGGTATTCCTATAAAGATGAAAGAATTGGTCAAGGACGTGAAAATGTTAAGCAATACCTTGAAGATCATCCAGATATAGCAGAAAATATAGGTTTAGAAATAAAAAGTAGTTTAGGTATTGTTAAGGATTTAGAAGAATCTGATATAATAGAAAATACTGAAATGGATAAAACAGCAAAAAGCTCAGAATAAATATAGACTTATTATTCTATCCCTTTTAAAACAATCTATTAACATTAAATGATAAAATGTTAAGATGCTTTTAGGAGGGATAAATTGACTAATTCAACGAAAGAAATAAGAAGAGCCTTTTTAGACTATTTTAAGTCTAATGATCATAAAGAATTATCTTCATCCCCTTTAATTCCTCAAGATGATCCTACATTATTATTTACAAATGCAGGTATGGTTCAATTCAAAAATATTTTTACTGGTAAAGAAAATAGTAAATATGAAAGAGCTACTACTTCACAAAAATGCTTAAGAGCTGGAGGAAAGCATAATGATTTAGAAAATGTTGGGTATACAGCTCGACATCACACATTTTTTGAAATGTTAGGAAATTTTAGTTTTGGAAATTATTTTAAAGAGCTAGCAATAGAATATGCTTGGAATTTAGTAACTAAAATATATGGATTAGATCCTAAAAAATTATTGGTTACAGTTTATTCTGAAGATGAAGAGGCCAATAACTTATGGAGTAAAATTTCTGGATTACCAGAAAATAGGATAATAAAAATTGCTACATCAGATAATTTTTGGTCCATGGGTGATACTGGTCCTTGTGGCCCTTGTTCAGAAATATTCTATGATCATGGGCCTAAAATAGCTGGAGGCATACCTGGAAGTAAGAACGAAGATGGTGATCGTTTCATAGAAATATGGAATTTAGTTTTTATGCAATATGAAATGTTAGCTAATGGAAATAGAAATAATCTACCTAAACCTTCAATAGATACTGGCATGGGGTTGGAGAGAATGGCAGCTGTTTTACAAGGAGTCCATAATAATTATGAAATAGATTTATTTCAAGAATTAATAAATGCTTCTATAGAGTATTCAGGAGAAGATGCAAATGATGAAAGTATTATTTCTCATAGGGTTATATCAGACCATTTAAGAGCCTCAGCTTTTCTAATTGCTGACGGAGTTCTTCCTTCTAATGAAGGTAGAGGATATGTTTTGAGAAGAATTATGAGGAGAGCTATGAGGCATGTACATAAATTAGGTATAAAAGACCCGCATATGTTCCGCCTAGTTAATATTTTAATTCAGCAAATGGGAGAATCTTTTATTGAATTAAACCGTGCAAAAATTTTAATAGAGAATACTCTTAAAGATGAGGAAATCAAATTTAGAGAAACTTTAGATAGGGGCCTGGGATTATTAGATCAATCTATTAATAAGTTAAATAATACTGAAAAATTACCAGGAGAAGTTGCATTTAAGTTATATGATACATATGGATTTCCAGTAGATCTTACAGCTGATATTTTAAGAGGTAAAGGCAGAGATTTAGATTATAAGGGCTTTGAAAAAAGTATGAATCTGCAAAAAGAAACTGCAAGGCAAGCTTGGAGTGGTTCAGGTGATAAAGAAACAGACTCAACTTGGATAGATATTAAGGAAAAAGAGGGAGAAGTAAAATTTGTAGGTTATGAAAATAATAAAATTCAATCTATAGTGACTAATATTATTATTAATAATAATGAAAAAAATGAAGCTAATCTTGGCGAGGAAGCTAAAATTTTAACAGAGGAATCTCCATTTTATGGGGAGTCAGGTGGTCAAATCGGTGATACTGGAAAGATAAAATGGAAAAATGGAGAAGCCGTAGTTTTTGATACAAAAAAAATTGAAAATTTAATTGTTCACTTTGTAAAAATTGTTAAAGGTAATCTTAAAGTTAAAGCCAACGTTACTATGGAGATAGATGTTGATAGAAGAAACGCTTTAAAAGTGCACCATAGTGCTACACATTTACTTCATGAAGCTTTAAGAAGGAATATTGGAGAACACATAAGTCAAAAAGGTAGCTTGGTAGCCCCAGATAAATTAAGGTTTGATATTAGTCATAATAAGCCAATAAGTAGTGAAGAAATTGAGGTGATAGAAAAAGAGATTAATAATAAAATAAGAGAAAATATTGAGGTATCTACTGATATAATGAAAATTGATGAAGCTCAAAAAATGGGTGCGTTAGCTCTATTTGGAGAAAAATATAGTGATAGAGTTAGAGTAGTAAAAATGGCTAAAGATGAAAGTAGTCAATATTCTATTGAACTTTGTGGAGGTACTCATGTTAGTAGAACAGGAGACATTGGTTTATTTAAAATATTATCAGAATCTGCCTTAGGGTCTGGAATAAGAAGAATAGAAGCAGTAGCAGGTAAGGCTGCACTAGAAGTATTCCAAAATTATAATAATCTTATTGGTGATATTTCTTCTGAAATGAGAGTATCGAATGAAAATTTAAAAGATAGAATAATATCCTTAATATCAGATAAAAAAGCATTAGAAAAACAAATCAATGATTTAAATAAGAAAGTTAATACTTCTAAAATATCAGACGTAGAAACTAACAAGGTTATAATAAACAAAATAACAGTAATTAGTAAAATTTTAGACTCTATGCCTCCTAAGGAACTAAAGGGTTTAGTTGATGAAATTAAAAAGGATATAGTGAGTGGTATAGTAATTATTATCAGTACTTTAGATAAAAAAGCCTCAATAGTTGTTGGAGTAACTGAAGATATTACAAATAAATATGATGCAGTAGAATTTACAAAAGCTGCTGTGGAGATTTTAGGAGGAAAAGGAGGTGGGGGAAGACCAGATATGGCACAAGGAGGAGGCCCTCAATATGAAAAAACAGAAGAAGCCATAAATCAAATTAAACATTTAATAAAATCTAAGTAATACTTAATTAATTTCGGTTTTAAGGTTTTTATCTAATTCTTCTAAAAACTCTATGGTTTCCATCCAACCTTGATTATTTCCAACAAGAAGCGCTAAATCTTTAGTCATAGCACCATTTTCTATAGTATTAATGCATACTGTTTCTAATTTTTCTGAAAAATTTTGTAATTCTATATTTTTATCAAATTTTCCTCGATACCATAATCCTCTAGTCCAAGCAAATATAGATGCAATAGGGTTTGTTGATGTGGCCTCTCCTCTTTCATAAGCTCTAAAATGCCTAGTTACTGTTCCATGGGCTGCTTCCGACTCTATAGTTTTTCCATCAGGAGTCATTAATACTGATGTCATTAAACCAAGTGAGCCAAATCCCTGTGCAACCACATCAGATTGAACATCTCCATCATAGTTTTTACATGCCCATACAAAGCCTCCCTCCCATTTCATTGCAGCGGCTACCATATCATCTATTAATCTATGTTCATATGTTATATTTTTATTATTAAATTTATCTTTAAACTCTGTATCAAAAATATCTTGGAATATATCTTTAAACCTTCCATCATAGGCTTTCAATATAGTATTTTTTGTAGAGAGGTATACAGGCCAATTTAAATTTAAACCATAATTAAAACAAGCTCTTGCAAATCCCCTTATAGATTCATCTATATTATACATTCCCATAGCTACTCCAGGTCCATCATATTTATTAACCTCATATTCAATTTCCTCGCCACCACTTTCAGGTACAAATTTCATTATTAATTTACCCGGTTCTGGAATTAAAAAATCAGTAGCTCTGTATTGATCTCCATATGCATGACGGCCAATAACGATAGGTTTTGTCCATCCAGGAACATATTTTGGAATATTTTTACAAATTATTGGCTGCCTAAATACAGTACCGCCTAAAATATTTCTTATTGTACCGTTAGGAGAACGCCACATTTTTTTTAAGTTGAATTCTTCAACGCGCTGTTCATCTGGAGTAATTGTCGCACATTTAACACCTACACCATATTTTTTTATTGCACTTGCAGAATCAATTGTAACTTGGTCAGAGGTTTTATCTCTATTTTCAATGCTTAAATCATAATATAAAGTTTCAATATCTAAATAGGGTTTAATTAATCTTTCTCTAATTAATTCCCATATTATTCTTGTCATTTCATCACCATCAATTTCAACAACTGGCGTTTTAACAATAATTTTCTTCATTACCTCTCCTTAATAAATATCAATATTTAAAAATTTTTATTTAAATTAGAATTTATTTTAATGTAATTAGTATTTTTTCTAGATTTTTAATATTATTCACCCAAATTATATTTGTAATATCTTGTTTATATAAAAATTCTTCTTTATGCATTGTTTTTATCAAAAGTTTTAGATTTTTCCAATAATTACTAATATTAAATATAATTACTGGCTTATTATATATTTTTAATTGATTTAGTGTTAAAATTTCAAATAATTCATCAAGTGTTCCAAAACCTCCAGGTAGAATTAAAAATATGTCTGCATTTTTTACCATCAGAATTTTGCGATGGTGTAACGAATTAACTACTTGTAGTGTTTTGATGTTTTCTTGTCTTATTTCCGGTTTATTAAGAAATTTAGGAATAATGCCAATTATTTTACTATTAAGCTTTGTATATGTTTTATATACTATTCCCATTAAGCCAATTTTCCCACCTCCATATATTATGTTAAATTTATATTTAGATATTAGTTTTGTTATATTGGAAACTTCTTTTTTATATATATTATTTTTACCGAGTTTAGAGCCACAGAATATAGCAATAGTTTTATTATGGTTATTCTTTTTCATAATGTTTAATTTTTTCTATATTTTATACATATATTTATTTAGTATAAACATAAATATATATATTGGGACAAAATAAATGAAATTGATCTTTGGAGAAAATACGAAACAATATTTTATTGGTGGTGGGTTGATAATTGCTGCAATTATATTTTTATTGTTAATTATTAAATACGTTCCTTTAGACCCCACTAAAGTAGAAGTAGAGCCTTTTGAGGAAAAAATTCATTATGAAGTTGAGCCAAATATAAACAATGAAGAAGCAAATAAAACAGAACAAGCTCAAACAGAAGATAAACTTCTAGTTATTAAAGAACCAACTTTTGATGTGATAAACGTAGATGAAGAAGGACAATTAATTATAGCTGGAAGGGCAGGAAAAAATCAGTTAGTGCGGATCTATAATGGTGACCAGTTATTAGGTGAGGTTAATACTAATCAATTTGGAGAATTTGTATTTATGCCTGATGAGAAATTAGTACCTGGAGCTTATGATTTAAATTTAGTTTCTGATGGTCTAAAATCTCTAGACTCTGTATCTATTATAGTCCCAGAAAAACAAAATTTAGCAATCACAACAGATAAAGCTAATGATGTAATAGTTACTGTAAATAATGCTGATGGAACAATAAAAAAAGTTTTACAGGGAGCTTCAAATAGTAGTGAAGGAAATAATCTATCCTTTGATTCATTATCTTATTCAGATAAAGGAAGTCTAAATTTATCAGGAAAAGCTAAACCTGGATCTAAAGTAGATATTTATATAGGAAAAAATTTAGTGGGAACGGCATATGCTGACGATGAGGGGTATTGGAATATTATTTTAGATCAGCCTGTTAATCCTGGAGATTATATTTTAAGGTTTAATGAAATTCAAAATGGTAATATAACAGCTAGTCTTGAGACGCCAATAAGACAAATTGACTTATCTAAAGTGGAAGTTTCGGATAGTATGATATTAGTTCAACCAGGAAATAGTTTGTGGAGAATATCACGAAGGTTTTATGGTGAAGGTATTAAGTACACTTTAATTTTTAAAGCTAATCAAAATCAAATAGATAATCCTGATTTAATATTTCCAGGACAAATATTTGAAATTCCAAGTTCTAATTAAAAAAATAGCTAGGACTTTAGGGATTTATTAGAATTATGGCCAACACCTATTATAGGTTTTCTTACATTGATTTTTCTATAAATAAATTCTGGTATTTCTTCTGTTCCTACTTTAGATAAAGGTTCATCTAAAACATTTCTATATGGTGAAAATTCACAAGTAGGATCAGTAGCATTTTCATTTCCCGTTAATGCAAATGCCTGACACCTACAACCACCCCAGTCAATTTCTTTTCTATCACAGGATTGACAAGGCTCAGGCATCCATGAAGTTCCTCTAAATCTATTAAATGATTCTGAATGTTCCCATATCCAAGAAAGAGGTTTATCTTTAATATTATCAAATTCTAGAAAATTTAGTGACTCAGCTGCATGACATGGTAAAACTTTTCCTGCTGGTGTAATATTTAAGAATTGTCTGCCCCATCCTCCCATACAGGACTTTGGCCTTTTTGCATAGTAATCGGGAACTACATAATCAATTGCTAATATACCTTTAAGCCTAATTCTAGCTTCTTCTACGATTTCAGTTGCATTGTCTAATTGCTCTTTAGTTGGTAAGAATGCAGTCTGGTTTTTTAAAGCCCAACCATAATATTGAACTTGTGCAACTTCTAGTCTCTCAGCATCAAGTTCAACAGCTAAATCAATCATTTCTTTTAAATTGTGAAGGTTTTGCCTGTGCATAACAGCATTAACCGTTAGAGGTAGTCCTACTTTTCTAATAAGACCACAGGTATGCAATTTTTTTGCATGCCCTTTATAACCAGCAATTTTTTCAGAATTATCTGGATCAGTATCTTGTATAGATACTTGTACATGATCTAATCCAGCGTCATAAAATTTTTTTAATCTTTCTTCGGTAACTAATACTCCAGAAGTTATTAAGTTAGTATAAAGCCCTATAGAAGATGCATGTTGAATTAATTCTTCTAAATCTTTACGAGCAGTTGGTTCTCCACCAGAGAAATGAGCTTGTAAAATACCTATTTTAACAGATTCACTTAGAGCTTTTTTCCAAGTTTCTGTATCGATTTCTTTTGATTTCATTTCTAGTTCTACAGGGTTAGAACAATATGGACATGATAGTGGACACCTATGAGTAAGTTCGCATAAAACAGCATAAGGAATTTGCAATTTTTGTTTTACTATGTTCTCAGTATTACTTTGCTCTAAATCTTTTTCATTCATATTACTACAAACCCTTTTTCAGCTAATGATTGAAGCATAGATAATGTATCTTTAGAAATGACTTCTCTTGGCGCTCCCTCAAATTTTTTACATAAAGTATTAATTATAATTTCAATAGAAGATTCTCCATTTACAAGTTGTATAATTTCAGAAGCAATTTCATCCAATTCAAAAACTCTTTCAGGAGCATTTATAATCCATTTTTGTCTAGCTTCATCAAAACGTAATTTAGCATGTCTGGGTAATTTAGGAATATGTTCTTCATTTAATATTAGTAATTCAGTCATTATTCCGCCCATTTCTTCCCATTAAAACCTTTAGGTATAAATGCTCCAGGAGGAATAAATCCTGGGTCTACATATGCATAATAAAGTGCATCTAATTGAGCCCAAAGCACTTCTGTTTTAAATTTTACTGCATTTAAAACCGCATTTTGATCATCTCTAGTAATAGCATTATTTATTACCCATTCTCTCCCAAATTCCACATCTTTTCTTGCTTGTCCTATTCTTTTTTTGAAATAAGCTAGTGCATAATCATCAGCCCATTCATAATGTTTAGATAATCCTGAAATTCTTTCGGCGTGAATTGCGGGGGCATAAATTTCTGTTAAGGAGGAAGCTACTGCTTCAAGTAATGATCTGCTTCCAACAAAATTAACATATGCATCAACAGCAAACCGTGAAGCTGGCAATAAACCTTCACAAGATTTAACATAATCTATATCAAGGTTTAGTCTCTCACATAGTTGTAAATACCTTTTTATACCTCCTTGACCATCAATATCTCCTTCATGATCTATAACTCTAGATCTCCATTCTACTCTTATATCTACATCATTCATCCTTGCCATTAAAGTAAGGTCTTTTCTGGGAATGCTCCACTGATAATAAAACCTATTTAGAGCCCATGCTTGTACTTGTTCAAAAGATAATTTACCAGAGTGAAGAAGTTTATGAAATGGGTGAAGACTATGATATCTTTCTTTTCCAAGTTGAGTCAAAGCAGTAATAAATTCTTCTCTAGTTAATTTAACCTTATCACTAGGGGTTTTTGGTGATCCAGGATAAAAAGGAGCGGGCATAATCATATTTTTATTTCCATTGAATCAAAAGCTATTTCCCAACCAGAATCATTTGCTGTTTTTCTCTCTGAAGAGTTCTCTAATAATGCAGGGTTAGTGGTATTAATATGTATAAATATTTTTCTTTTTATATTTAAATCTTTAAAAGCTTCTATTGAACCTTCAGGACCTGACATACTCATATGGCCCATACGTTGTCCCGTTTTTATTCCAACGTTTTCTTTTATCATTTCATCATCAGTCCATAAAGTACCATCAAACAAAATTAAATTAGAATTATCTACTCTCTCTTTTAACCAGTCTGGCATGTTTGCGCATCCTGGGATGTAATAAAATTCAGTATTACCCTCGGGACCCTTCACCTCAAGTGCTATAGTATCCTCCTCGACAGAACCAAAATCAGAACCTTTAGACTCATCTTCTAACCATAGAGCTACTTTACCCGGAACAGCAAACGGCGTTACTGTAATTCCACTTTCTTGATCATCAGTATACTTTAGAGGTATAGGCTCATTTAATTTAACAGGATTTCTTTTTACAAACTTTGGGTTTAATACATTAAATATTGTATTACTTTGTAAAACACCTAAAACCCTTTCAGTACCATATAAATTAAAACTTTGTGATTCTCTTAAGTTAATTAGCCCTGCAGTATGGTCTACATCTGCATTTGTAAGTAAAACCCCCATTATAGGACTATATCTTAAAGGATCCTCTGGAGATGGCATTAACTCTGGGTTATTCCATAATTGTTGTCTAAGATCAGGAGAAGCATTAAAAATAAACCATCTTTTTTTATCAAGACTTACAGCAATGGATGATTGTGTTCTAGCTATTGCATTAGGGTCTTTATTCCGAGCTAATCTACTATTAGGATGGTTACAATTCCATTGTGGGTAACCCCCACCAGCAGCCGCTCCGAGCACACGAATATACATATTATATAATCCTATTTACGCTTCGGTTCAGAAGCTGGTGAGAATATCATAACTAATCTTTCAGATTAGATTTCTGCGCAAGCATAACAGTTGATTTCTAAACCAACAGCTACTTCACGTACTACAGGAGATTTCCACATAAGATATCCTCCCTTTCTTACTTTAAGTTAAAAATAGGCAACAACCGAAGTTATTACCGCTACCAATAATAAAACAGAAAAATAGTATTATGCAAATCTATACTTAATATTGTATTCACCTATAATATATTATATCGATAATATGAGTTTATTTATAGGAATAATGGATGAGTATTTTTAATAAATTTTTTTTAATGGCTTTAGTTTTTATCTTAAATTGCAATATTATATATGCAAACCCTCTTGTAGATAAAGATTGGTTAAAAAATAAAATATGTAAAGATAATATAAAAATTTTAGAAGTTCATAGGTCCAAGAAACATTATGAAATTGCACACATACCTTGTTCTGTTTATACAAACTTTTATTCCGATGGTTGGAGACAGGTTAAGGATTCAATTCCACTATCAATGCCTTCTATTAATAGTTTGGAAAATTTAATAGGATCACTTGGTATATCCTATAATGATCATGTCGTTATAGTGGCTTCTGGACTAGGCAAATATGATGCGGCTGAAACTGCTGCAATATATTTTACTTTCAAATATTTAGGACATAAAAAAATATCCATACTTGATGGAGGTTTTAAAAGCTGGAAAGAAGATTGGGATAATGATACTGAAGCAGGGTTTATTTTGCCTGAAAAAAAGACTTATAAATCGATTCCAAATAAAAATATATTAGCCAATAAAGATGATGTTTTAAAGGTGGTAAATAAAAGTGGTTATTTAATAGATGCAAGAACTTCAGCTATGTATATGGGGATTAACACATCTTTGCCTGCTGCTAGATCAGGAACTATTCCAAATGCAATAAATATTCCAAATGATTGGTTATTAATTAATGATTCTTTATATTTTCAAAATAAAGATGATTTGGAGAGAATATTTGAATATAACAGTATTACTAAACAGGGTGGACAAATTTCATTTTGTAATGCTGGTTTAGAGAGCGCACTTTCATGGTTTGTTATGTCAGAGATATTAAAATTTCCAAATAACAAACTTTATGAACCATCTTTAGCGGAATGGTCAAAAGACATTTCTTTACCAATGACTGATAAAATAAATTTTAGCAAAAAAGAAAATGGTGAAAAAGAAATAGATTCTTTTTCAATGAAACCTGAATAATAAAATGAAAAAAGAAAATATTTTAATATCAAATGCAGCTAATTTATGCGTAGCAGATTTATTTGAAATGCAGGCAAAAAATAATCCTAAAGCCTTCGCATTACAAGATATTGATGGAAAAAAATATAAATATAAAGAAACTCTGAATAGAATTCTTAAAATAGCAAATATTTTTATTAATAAAGGCATTAAACCAAAAGATAGAATAGCTATTATATCGGAAAATAGAAGAGAATATTTAGAAATAGAAATGGCGTGTGCAAAAATAGGAGCAATATTAGTAGCAATTAACTGGCGCTTATCTAATGATGAAGTAAATTATTGTGTAAATTTAGTTAAACCAAAGCTAGTTATTTTGTCTAAAAAATTTAATAGGCACAATAGGTTAAATTCTATAAAAAATAAAAATTCTTTTTTATTAAATACAACCTTTGAAAGACAAATTATAAAATCAAAAATATATGATGGTAGAAGCTTAGCTGATGGCGAAGATATCTTGGTAATTTTATTTACTTCAGGTACAACTGGTTATCCTAAAGGTGCAAAAATTTCTCATCGAGCTTTTATTTATAGAGCTTTATATTTTACTTTTGAATATAATATTGATAAATACGACACATTTCCAGCATGGGCTCCCATGTTTCATATGGCATCTACAGATTTAGCTATTGGATCACTTTTAATAGGAGGATCAGTAGCATTTATAGATGGCTTTAATTCAAAAAAAATCACAAGTTTAATAAAAAAATATAAGTTATCTTGGTTAGTATTAATGCCAGGTATGTTAGAAGAATATATAAAGTTTATTGAGGGTAAAAATATAAAAATAAAAGGTATTAAAGCCATGGGAGCAATGGCTGATTTGATTCCAAAAAGTCAAATTACAAAAATCACTAAATTATTAGATACACCTTACCTTAATTCTTTTGGTTCTACAGAAACCGGCATGCCACCAGCTTCAAAGGGTCTTATAGGTATTAATAAAAAGAATTTTTCTTTATCCAAAATACAAAGTAGTTTCTGTGAGGTAAAATTAGTAAAAAATGACAAAGAGGTGGATTATAATACCCCAGGAGAATGCTCTGTAAGAGGACCTACTTTATTTAGCGGATATTGGAATGCGGAAGCAACTAACCTTAAAGATTTTAGAGGTGGTTGGTTTCATATGGGAGATATGATGAAGAGAACAAAAGAAAATACTTTTGATTTTGTTGACCGAAAAAAATATCTCATAAAATCTGGTGGAGAAAATATTTATCCTGCTGAAATAGAAAGAGTAATATTAAGAAATAAATATATAACTGAAGTTGTTGTAGTGAGAATTAGAAGTAAGAAATGGGGAGAGTCACCTATTGCCATTATTAGTATAAATAATGAAAACAAACAAAATATTATTATAGAAGAGTTAAAAAACTCATGTAGAAAATATTTAGCTAGTTACAAACAGCCAGCAAAAATATTAGTTATTAATGAAAAAGATATACCAAGAAGTACAACAGGAAAGGTGCAAAGACATCTAGTAGAAAAAATGTTAAAAACAGTATTTAATATAGAAATAGTTGATTAGATTAAGGTTATGTATGTCAAAAAATTTAATAAATAATACTAGAGTAAAAGTAAAAATAAAAAAAGGATCTAAAACGGTTTCTTCTAGACGATGGTTGGAGAGACAATTAAATGACCCTTATGTATCAGCAGCAAAGAAGGATGGCTATCGTTCTCGTTCCGCATATAAATTAATAGAACTTAACGAAAAATTTAATTTTTTTAAAAAAGGGCAATCAGTAGTTGATTTAGGTTCTGCTCCGGGGGGATGGAGTCAAGTAACAGCAGAACATGTAGACTCACCTAATAAAGGAAAAATAGTTTCGATAGATATAAAAGATGTTGAGCCAATAGATGGTGTTATATTTATAAATGGTAGTATAATGGATGATGAGATAATAGAGACTATTAGACAAAAATTACAAGGTGGAGCAGATGTAGTGATTTCAGATATGGCTCCATATGCTTCAGGTCATAAAAGTACTGATCAGACTAGATCACTATTATTAGCTGAATTAGCTCTAGATGCAGCTTTAATATTATTAAAAGAAAAAGGAATATTTTGTTGTAAGTTAATTAGAGGAAAAGGTGAAGAAGAATTAGTAAAAATAATGAGAGTTTACTTTAGTGAAATTAAACGTTTCAAACCAGATGCAAGTAGAAAAGATTCTGCAGAAATATTTTTAATAGGTTTAAATTTTAATAATCAAAACTTGGCGTAAATAAATAATTATGTATATTCTGTAAATAATTAGTGTATATATTTTATATATATTTAACTTAGAGAGATATTGATTGAAAATAGTTGAAGCTTTTACTTTTGATGATGTTTTAATAAGGCCAGCAGCTTCCTCTGTTCTTCCTAACAAAGCTGATACTAAAACTTTGTTTACCAAAAAAATATATTTGAATATTCCTTTGATTTCGTCAGCTATGGATACAGTGACAGAATCTAGATTAGCTATAGCTATGGCTCAGTCAGGTGGTATAGGTGTTATTCATAAAAATAATAAAATTGAGGAGCAAGTTAGGGAAGTAGAAATAGTAAAAAGGTTTGAATCAGGTATGGTAATAAACCCTATAACAGTTAGGCCAGACGACAAGCTAAGAGATATATTAGCTTTAAAAAAAATACACGGAGTGTCTGGATTCCCTGTAACGGACAAAAATGGAATTTTATTAGGAATTATTACAAATAGAGATGTGAGATTTGCAGAAAACCCGGAGGAGTTAGTTAAAAACTTAATGACAACAAAAAACTTATTAACAGTTCCCGATACAGTGAAGAGAAAAGATGCAATTTCTGATTTAATGAGTACTAGAGTAGAAAAATTAATAGTAGTAGATAAGAAAAATAGATGTGTGGGTTTAATAACAGTATCTGATATCAAAAAAAGTGAAAAATATCCTCTAGCAACAAAGGACAATGAAGGAAGACTAAGAGTAGCAGCAGCCGTAGGTGTGGGAAGTGATGGAATGGAAAGGACTAGAGCATTAGTTGAAGCGGGAGTAGATGCTATTGTCGTAGATACAGCGCATGGTCATTCAAAAGGTGTTCTTGACGCAATCAAAAATATAAAAAAGTCTTTTAAGAATGTAGAAGTAGTGGGAGGAAATGTTGCTACTGCCGAGGGAGCTGAAGCATTAATTAAAACAGGAGTAGATGCCGTAAAAATAGGAATTGGTCCAGGGTCTATTTGTACCACTAGAGTTGTTGCAGGCGTTGGAGTTCCTCAGTTTTCTGCTATTTGTGAAGCTAGAAAAGTATGTAAAAATAAAAAAATACCAGTAATTGCTGATGGAGGTATTAGATTTTCGGGAGATGTAGCTAAGGCTATTGGCGCTGGGGCTGATTCTGTTATGGTTGGGTCTCTTTTAGCTGGTACAGAAGAAGCACCAGGCGAAACATTTTTATATCAAGGTAGAACATTTAAGTCATACAGAGGCATGGGTTCTCTAGGAGCTATGGCTAGAGGCTCCGCTGATAGATATTTTCAAGAAGATATTACAGATCAGATGAAATTAGTACCAGAAGGAGTAGAAGGAAGAGTGCCATATAAAGGATTAGTTTCCTCAGTTATTGATCAATTAATAGGTGGTTTAAAAGCTGCCATGGGATATACTGGTAATAAAAATATTAATCAAATGCAGACTAAGTGTGTTTTTCAAAGAATAACAAGTGCTGGAGTTAAAGAAAGTCATATTCATGATATTGCAATTACAAAGGAAGCACCTAATTATAAAACTGGTGATACTTGACACCTGGAGCTCGTTTATTATCCATAGTAGAAATTATAGATAATATTTTAATAAATAAAAAAAATAATAACTATTTTATAGAAAACCATTTAAATTATTGGTTGCGTAAAAATAGATACGCAGGTTCTAAAGATAAAAAAGAAATTTCTAATTCTGTATATGGAATATTTAAAAGGTATTTTATTTTAAACTATATTAGAAATAAATACCAATTACTTGATAATATATCTCTTGAAATAACAATTATATACTATATTTTTCACCTTTGTAAGAAAGATGAATTAATTAGTTATTTTGATGATGGCCCTTATGCTATCAAAATGAATAAAAATATTCATGATTTTATTTTAAAAATAGATAATTTTGAGATAAGTGAAGATGATTATATTAAAAATTCATTACCAGATTGGTTACTTAAAAAAATTAATGAGAATTATTCAAATAATTATAGAAAAATATGTGAAAGTATGTTTGATGAAGCGTATTTTGACATAAGAGTAAAAAAAGGCGTATCTAGAAAAAATATAATTAATAAGTTTAAAGACTATCAAATTCAGTCAGATATAACTCCTATTTCTCCAATTGGTGTAAGAGTAAGTAAAAGAACTGCGATTAATCATTTAAAGGAATTTAAAAATGGTTTATTTGAAATTCAAGATGAAGGAAGCCAGCTTGTCTCTCTACTTTGTGGAGTAAAAGAGGAAGAAACAGTTATTGATCTATGTGCTGGAGCTGGAGGAAAATCTTTAGCACTGTCTGATTTAGTGGAAAATATAAAAATAATAGCAACAGACATAGATGCTAGCAGGATAGAAAAAATTAAAGAAAGAGCCAAAAGATTAAGAGTAAAAGATAAGATAATTCTTGAAAAGAATTATGATAGCATCAAATTAAAGGCTGATCGTATTATTTGTGATGTTCCTTGTTCTGGAAGTGGTGCTTGGAGGAGAAGGCCAGATGAAAAATTAAATTTAAATGAGAATAGATTTCAAGATTTATTAAAAATTCAGCAAAATATTTTAAATTATGGAGCAAACTTAGTAAAAATTGGAGGAGAAATTGTTTATATAACTTGTTCAATTTTAGATAACGAAAATAAAGATCAAATAAACTTATTTTTAAAAAATAATTCTAATTTTGAAATTGTAGATTTGCAAAATTCATGGAATAATATTACTAAATCACATGAGTGGTATAGTAAAGAGCCTTTTTGTCAATTAGTACCATTTGTCCATAAATGTGATGGTTTTTTTTTAGCAAGACTAGTGAGAAATAATTAGGAAAATTGAATGAGATATCTTTTAGTTAATGTAATAGTTATTATATTATTTTCTAAATTTGTTTTAGCTAATATGCAAGATCCGCCAGGTGCCTCTAACGACAATAATCTTTTAATAAATAAACAAGATATTCAAAATACTATTGAGGCAGGAGAGTATGAGCTAGCTAGAACTAACTTAAAGGCTTTTTTAGAAAAAAATGATTCTGATTATGAGGCTTATAATTTATTAGGTTATGTAGAAAGACAATTACAAAATTATGAATTAGCAATTAATTTTTATAAAAAAGCATTATCTTTGGACAAAAATTTTATAGGTGCTCATCATTATATTGCTATTACTTATCTTGAGATGGATGATTTAGAAAGTGCAAAATATCATCTAGATCAGTTAGATTTAATTTGTTTATTTGGTTGTGATGATTTTTACGACTTAAAAAATAAAATTGCATTTTATGAGGCAAATAATGAATAATAGTATAGCAGCTAAATTCAATAGTGATAAAATTTTAATAATAGATTTTGGCAGCCAATTTACACAATTAATAGCAAGACGTGTTAGAGAAGAAGGTGTTTTTTGTCAAATAGTACCTTATAATAAAGTAAGTGAATATCTTAATATAAATACCCCTAAAGGAATTATTTTGTCTGGTGGACCTTCTTCGGTTTTAGGTATAGAAACACCACGAATACAAAAAGAAATTATTGAGATGGGAAAGCCAATATTAGGAATATGTTATGGACAACAAGTTTTAGTTCAACAGCTTGGTGGTTCAGTTGTATCGTCAGATGCAAGCGAATTTGGAAGAGCAAATATTAAAGTTATATCATCTTGTTCATTGACTGATAAAGTATGGGAGATAGGAAAGAAGTATCAAGTATGGATGAGTCATGGAGACAGTGTAGTTAAAATGCCTGCGGGTTTTGATTTAGTTGCTGAAACGGAAGGAGCTGCATATGCTGTAATTGCAAATGAAAAATCTAAACAGTACGGTGTTCAATTTCATCCTGAGGTAGTTCATACACTAGAAGGAAAAAAAATAATTCATAATTTTGTAAAAAAAATATGTGCTTGTAAAAATACATGGAGTATGGAGTCTTTTCTAGATTATAAAGTTAATATTATAAAAGATCAGGTAGGAGGAGAAAAAGTATTATGTGGCTTATCAGGTGGGGTTGACTCATCCGTTACAGCTGCTCTTCTAGATAAAGCAATAGGAAATCAGTTAGTTTGCGTTTTTGTAGACCACGGACTGCTTAGAGGCGGTGAAGCAGAAGAAATTAATGCTATTTTTTCAAAAAGACTTGGCTCGAGGTTTATTAATGTTCAAGCTTCTAAAATATTTTTAGATGCACTACAGGGGGTAAGCGACCCTGAGAAAAAAAGAAAAATTATAGGTAATAAATTTATAGAAGTATTTGAAGCTGAAGCAAAAAAACTAGGTAATATTGAATATTTAGCTCAGGGAACATTATATCCAGATGTAATTGAATCTGTATCTTTTTCAGGAGGACCTTCTGTAACTATTAAGTCACATCATAATGTAGGCGGATTGCCTGAGAAAATGAATTTAAAATTGGTAGAACCACTAAGAGAACTATTTAAAGATGAAGTAAGAATATTAGGTGAAGAGTTAGGGCTTCCTAATAACCTAATTGGTAGACATCCTTTTCCAGGACCAGGTTTAGCAATTAGAATTCCTGGAATTATAACAAAGGGCTCTATAGAAACTTTACAAAAAGCAGACAATATTTTTATCGATGAAATTAAAAATTCAGATTTGTATGATAAAATTTGGCAAGCTTTTTGCGTACTATTACCTGTAAAAAGTGTAGGCGTGATGGGAGATTCTCGTTCTTATGATAATGCTTTGGTTTTAAGGGCAATTACCTCAGTTGATGGCATGACAGCTGAAGTTTATCCATTTGAACATTCATTTTTAAATAGAGTTTCAACAAGAATAGTCAATGAAGTCAAAGGAATCAATAGAGTAACTTATGATATAACTTCAAAACCTCCTGGCACTATTGAGTGGGA
>JAURCJ010000001.1 GCA_030828505.1 Alphaproteobacteria bacterium
AAAAATACAGAACTATTGTCGCCAACATTAATAATAATAAACCATGGCAAAGCGACCATTATAAATAACATTAACCCTATTGCAATTTGTAAATCTTTAATAAAGTTTTGTTTGCTAAAAATTCTAAAAAATATCACCGTAAATAAAATAAACATAATTACTAACGGGCCTTTTATAAGAAAAGCAAAGCCCATTATAATCCATGCTAAGAATATTAAGTACTTAGAATGAGAAATTTCATATTTTTTTTCAAATATCACTTTTGATAAAACATAAGTTATAAATAAAATACAAGCTAATAAAACAGAATCCGTTTTTGCTATATGCGCTTCAATGAATACTAACGGAGAACTCACTAACAATAATGCTGCAATAATACCTTGAGTTCTTCCAAACAAAATCTTACCTAATAAAAACGTTAATAAAATAGAAATACTAGCAGCTATTGCAGAGGGCAATCTATAAGACCATAGTGGAGCTTGCTCTAAATATAAGATATTTTTAGTGATTGTTGCTGATAATGCTTGCAACCAATAAATACCTGGAGGTTTCTTTAAACGAGGGGCATCTAAAAATTTAATATTTACAAAATCTTTAGACTCTAACATTTGAACTGTTGCTTGAATATATCTAGATTCATCCCTATCTAAAGGGGGAATAGTATTTAAAGATAAAAAAAAACAAATAAAGACTAGAAAGCATAGTGAAATTTTTATATGTAAGTGCTTATAATCTAAAAAATTTGAATTTATCATTTCAACCACAAAGTAAAAAACATGTTTAAAAATTTTTATTACAATCTAATACTATTAAGAGCGAGTAGCTATAAAAAATAATTATTAATTTGGAAATATATTAAATGGATACCTATATCCCAACAAATGTTGAAAGCCCGCTAAATAAAGAAATTAATTTATCAAAAAATATTGCTATTATTGGCTCGGGAATAGCAGGGTTATCTGCAGGGTGGCTTTTATCTAAAGAGCACAAAGTAACAATTTATGAAAAAGATGAAAAATTAGGAGGGCATTCAAATACTGTAAATATTCATTACGGCCTTAAAAAAAATAAAGGAATACCAATAAGTGTTGATACTGGATTTATAGTATATAATAATAAAAACTATCCAAATTTAACTAAATTTTTCGAAATACTTGGGGTAAATTCTATTGATAGTGATATGTCTCTATCAATATCATTAAATGATGGCAAATACGAATATTCTGGTGCAGGTTTAGGAGGAATTTTTGGACAAAAACGAAATATAATTAATATTAATCAATGGAAATTATTATATGATATTTTTAGATTCAAGAGCGTTGCGACAAATTACCTAAAAAATAACAATACTGATCAAAGTGTAATTGGAAATTGGTTGCAAAATAACAATTTTTCTTCTTTTTTTACTACTAGATATATAATGCCAATTGCTTCAGCAATTTGGTCTTGCTCTAATAAAGATGCACTTTTATTTCCTACTAAGACCTTTTTATATTTCTTTTACCACCACGGACTATTAAATATTATAGATAGACCTAAATGGAAGACTGTAAAAAATGGCAGTCAAGAATACATAAAAAAGATTTTAGAAAGTTCAAATTTTGATTATGAAACAAATAGTTCTGTTAAGGCTGTTATTCCAGATAATAATTCTGTAATTATAAAATTTAAAGATAAAGAAATTAAATATGACCACGTAATTATGGCTTGTCATGCCGATCAAGCTAGGAAACTTATTAAGGAACCTTATAAGGGTAGAAATGAAGTATTAAACTATTTCAAATTTTCTAAAAATAGAGTTGTTCTTCACTCCTCAGATCAATTTATGCCTAAAAATAGATCATTATGGTCATCCTGGAACTATACTAGTTCTATTCATGAAATTAATAAAACTAGTCATACACCTATTCAAGTAACTTATTGGATGAATTTATTGCAAAGTATTAATAAAAATCTTCCATTATTTGTTACATTAAACCCTGAAGAAGGCAGTATTAAAAAAAATTTAATCTTTAAAGAAATATTATATGATCATCCGATTTTAGATGAAAATGCTTTAATCGGCCAATCGAAATTAAAGGATATTCAAGGTGAAAATAATATATGGTTTGCTGGAGCATGGACAAAATATGGTTTTCATGAAGATGGAATAAAATCTGGAATAGCTATTGCAGAAAAACTAGGCTGTAAAATTCCATGGGATATAAATAATAAATCAAAAAAAGAAAAATATATAATACTTAATACATAAAGGCACTTATTATGGGCTTACTAAAACAAATTTATATTTATAAAGGTTTTGTTAGTCACTATAGATTTTATCCCAAAATACATAATTTTAAATATAGGATATTTTCTTTATTAATAAATTTAGAAAAATTAGAAAAAATTGAAAATCAAACAAAGTTATTTTCTATTAATAAATTTAATTTATTCAGTTTTTTTTATAAGGATCATACTGATAAACCATATGAAAACCCTCTGTTTTGGGCAAAAAATATATTTGCTAGTAAAGGCCTTTACTCTATAAACGACAGAATATTTATTCTTTGTTATCCAAGAATATTAGGCTATGTTTTTAACCCACTTACTACGTATTTTTGTGTCGATATAAATAATAATATTAAAGCAATAATATATGAAGTTCATAATACTTTTGGAGATAGACATAATTATGTAACCAAATATAATAATGTAAATGAAAAAGTAGATAAGGTATTTCATGTATCTCCTTTTTTTAAAATTGAAGGAGAATATGAGTTTAATACAAAACTTAATAATAAATCTCTAAAAATTGAAATAAAGTATAATAAAAAAGATAAAACTAAATTGCTTAATGCAATTTTTTATGGGGAGCAATCTAACTTTAATGATAAAAATTTACTGCTATGTTTCTTTATATATCCATTAATGACAATAAAAGTTATATATTCTATTCATTTCCAAGCTTTATTACTTTGGATCAAAGGTATTAAATTCTTTAATAGACCAATACCTAGTAAAGATATAATATCATTTAGCAAAACTCTAAAAAAAGATGATAAAAAAGATGATAAAAAGAATTAACAAAAATATTTTAAGTAAATTATTTTCTATTAAAAAGGGTTTATTAATTATCACTTTTTCAGATAAAGAAAAATTATATATTGGTAATAAAGAATCCAACATAGTCGCTTATTTGAATATTCATTCTAATACTGTTTTTAACCGAGTTATTAAATCTGGTTCTATTGGTTTTTCTGAAGCATACATAGATGGCGAAATATCAAGTCCAAATATATCAAAAGTAATATATCTTTTTTCACTAAATAGAGATCATAATAAAAATATTATTTATGGAAAAAAGATTTACAACCTATGGAATTATCTTAAACATACTATTAAACCTAATTCTATATCAGGAAGTAAAAAAAATATTTCTTATCATTATGATCTAGGAAATGAATTTTATTCAAAATGGTTAGATGCTTCTATGACATATTCTTCAGCATTATTTGATAATAGAAAAATAGACCTAACTTCTGCGCAAAATAATAAATATAATAATATATGCAAGATTACAAATTTAAAAGAAGGAGATGATATTCTTGAAATAGGTTGTGGTTGGGGAGGTTTTGCAGAATATGCAGCAAAAAAATATAAAACTAAGGTTACATCTATAACCCTATCTAAAAAACAAGCTGAATATGCAAAAAAAAGAATTCATAAAGAAGGTTTATCAGATTTAATAGACGTTAAAATATGTGACTATAGAGAAATAAATAAAAAATATGATAAAATTATATCAATAGAAATGTTTGAAGCTGTTGGAAGAAAATATTGGCCTATTTTTTTTAAAAAACTAAAAAATAATCTAAAAGATGAAGGATTGATTGGGCTACAATTAATCAGTATTAAAGAAGACCTATACACTAGTTATAAACATAACGCTGATTTTATACAAAAATATATATTTCCTGGAGGTTTTTTACCTTCTATTGAGTCGCTTCAAACTATAACATCTAAATATCAAATGAAAATGAGGGTTAAAAAATCATTTGGACATGATTATGCAAATACACTTTCTATATGGAGAAATACTTTTCTCTCAAATTGGGATGAAATATCTAAAGAAAAAAAATTTGATATTAAATTTAAAAATATGTGGGAATATTATCTTGCATATTGTGAGGCTGGTTTCTTATCCAGCTCCATTAATGTTCACCAAATAATTTTAAATAAATAAAATTAATCCATTTAGTAACTATTATTCGTAAATTTTGCATGAGAGTTAAAAGATATAAAAATAATAAACCTATCTTAAAACTAGAAAATTTTTTTTCTGGAAAAATTTTAGCTTGGGGACTTTTTGAGGACCCTTGCGGCATTGTTAGAAAAAGATTTACATGCGAAATTAATGGAAACTGGGATGAAAAAAGTAATACCTTAAATATCATTGAGAATTTTATTTATGATGACGGTGTTAATGAAAAAAGAAATTGGAATTTAGTTAAAACTGGTAATAATAGTTATGAAGGCACTACTGATAATGTTATAGGGAAAGCAATAGGTCATACTTCAGGAAATACTTTTCATTGGAAATATACTTTTGAGCTTCCACTTTTTGGACGTAAGACTAGAGTTAATTTTGATGACTGGATGTATCTGCAAGATAATGACGTAATTATTAATAAGGCAAAAATGAAAAAATTTGGTATAAAACTTGGAACAGTAGTTTTATTCTATAGAAAACATTAATTTATACATTTCACTATCTTTTTTTTGACATTAATAGCTTATATAATGACCAAGGAAGCATAGTTATTAATCGCATTATTATTGCAAAACTTAAAGGAAAACTTACTTCAAATTTATTAGAGAATAATAATTTTTTATAAATTATATTTGCCGCCTTTTCTGCTTCTATTATAAATGGCATCTTAAATTCATTTTTGTCTGTTAAAGGTGTTTTTACAAAACCTGGATAAAATATTCTAAAACGAACTCCAGTATTATTATAGTCTATTGCAAAACTCTCTATAGCAGTCTTAATAGCCGCTTTTGAAGAACAATATGCTGCAGACATTGGCATTCCTCTCCAGCCAGCAATAGAAGAAACTGTCGCTATTTGCTTTATATTTAAAGTTGAAATGAAAGGTTGTAATATAATAATATGATTTAAAACTGAAGTATAATTAAGATCAATCATTTTTTTTGTAGATTTAATAGTTGCGAATTTAGAATCTTCTCTAATATAGGTGCCAGCGTTTAAAATTACAAAATCAAGATTTTTTGTATTCTTTGAAATAAACTTTGAACATTTTAAAATTTCATCAGTGTCAGTTACATCAAGCGGTAAAGCTATTATTTTGCCCTTTAAGTTTAATGAACGTGACTCGTTAACTAAACTATTTAGATCTTTTAAGGATCTAGCACTTGCAAAAACGATATATCCATTTTTAGCAAAGCGTAATGAAGTAAATCTACCTATACCGCTAGATGCGCCTGTAATCCAGCAACTTTTAGGCATCTAAATCTTTAAAAAGTTTAAAATGGGCCCTAAAGGTCCTTTGAATTTTAAATTTCCTTCATAAACTACCAAGCAAATACATCCTTCTTTAGAATCTGAAATAGGAGTATGAATATTCTTTTCATCTTCTATAGCAACGTCACCAACATCATAGCTACCATTCTCATCAGAAAATCCACCCTGAATAACTAAAGTAAGCTCTTGTGATTCATGCCCATGATGAGGGAGTTTTTTCCCTGGAGGAATAGATAACATTCGTGCACGAGTATTTTGATTTGAATTTCCAAGATCAATGTCAAAATACTTTATACCTCCTATACCTTTGCTCCAATTTTCAGTAAGGTTACTACCATCAGGTAAGTATTTTCTTAAAACCGAAGGTATGTTTTTAAAAACGGCATTAGTTGATACTACATCACTTGCATTATCTACTGACACATGGTCACTAATTTTAGACATAATACTATCTAATGATGAAGCATTAACATCAACTGAGTCAGACTCTTCTAGAAGCTTACCCCCTAATTTTTCAAAAGTTTCAACTTCCCGTCTACACTTACTGCAAACAGTTATGTGAGAAGCAACTATTAGGCTTTCAGAAGAAGAAGTATTGCCAGCTGCATATGAAAGTAAAATTTCAGGGTGTAAATGGTGTTTAATCATGTATATTTCCTTCTAATAGTTTTTTTAAACGCGTTGATGCTAATCTAATTCTAGATTTAACTGTACCAAGGGGCATTTTCAGCTCCTCAGCAATCATTGAATGTGATTTATCTTCATAATATGTCATTTTAATTAATATAGATTGCTCATCTGGTAATAAGTTAATTGCATCTGTGATTTTTAGTGACTCTTGTTTAGAGCCATAAGCATCGTCAGCAGATTCCTCTTCATTAGGAGTGAGCATTGGGTCCATAGGATCAAGTTGTGGCCTTATTTCTTTTCTTAGCATATCAATTCTTTTATTTCTAGCTATCGTAAACAACCATGTACTTACAGCAGCTTTACTCCTATCAAAAGTTTCAGATTTTCTCCAAACAGTCAACATAACTTCCTGCAGTAAATCCTCAGCTACAATATCATTAGAACCTAACTTCATTAAATATCCTTTTATACGAGGACCAACTAACTTAAAAAGGTTGCTAAAAGCAGTTTTATCTTTTTTAGTAGCTACTAATCCTATTAAATTAGTTAACTCTTCATCTTTCACTGCTGGTTTTAACACTTTATAAGTTTTATCCTGTTTATAATTTATATAGGACATTTTAGCTGATAAATTCGCAGTTTCAAAAGTATTTTCTAAAAACATTACACCCTCCACCTAAAAGTACGCAAAAATTTAAAAAATAGATCACTTTATTATTTTATTTTTTCATAAGCATTAAGTGCATTTTTTCTGGATAACTTTATATCTATAATCGGATTAGGATAATTTGAACCAAGAGTAACATTTGCTTCCTTTAAAACTAATTCTGGCGCTTCCCAAGGATTAAATAAATACTCATTTGGCATATTTTTTAGTTCAGGTAAAAATTTTCTTGTATAGGAACCATCCACATCAAATTTTTTTCCCTGTGCAATAGGATTAAATATTCTAAAATATGGAGCAGCATCTGTTCCAGATCCTGCAACCCATTGCCATCCTGCACTATTATTAGCTAGATCTGCATCAAAAAGACAATCCCAAAAATAATTTTCACCTTTACGCCAATGAATTAAGAGGTTTTTTACTAAAAAAGATGCCACAATCATTCTAACTCTATTATGCATATACCCTGTTGAATATAACTCTTTCATACCTGCATCTATAATAGGATAGCCGGTTTCGCCTTTTTTCCATTTTTCAAAATAATCATTATTATCAACCCAAGGAAAATTATCAAATTTAGTTTGTAAATTTTTCTTAGGAAGAGAGGGAAAGTGATATAGTAAATAATAAGAAAACTCTCGCCAACATATTTCACTTAAAAAATGAATCGTATTTTTGTTTTGTTCTAATTCACATGTCTCTACCCATAGTCTTTTTGGAGAAATTTCACCAAAGTGTATATGAGGAGAAAGACGAGAAACATTATTTTTAGCAGGATAATTTCTACCTTCTTTATATTCTAAAATACCCTCTTCAAAAAAGTCTTTTGCCTTTTGACTTGCTGCTGCTTCACCCACTTTCCATAAATTTATTACTTCATTTTCCCATGCCGAGTTAGTTAAAAGTTTAAGAGATTTTATATCACTATATTTAGTTTCAGATACATAATTTATTTTTGATACATCAAATTCTTTAATCTTAAAATTTTCTAATGTTAAATAAGATTTTTTAAAAAAAGGAGTAAAAACTTTGTATGGAGTATTATCATCCTTTAATACTTCCCAAGGTTCTCTAATTAAAGAACCATTAAAAGACTCAACCTTAATATTTTTATCCATTAATATTCTTTTTATTTTAGTGTCTCTAGAAATACTAGATGGCTCATAGCATCTATTCCAATAAACACCTCTAATGTTATAATTTTTAATTAAATGCAATATAATATCTTCAGCTTTTCCATTAAAATAATTCAGTTTATTTCCTATACTTAAACTTAACGCTTTTAATGATTTATGAAGCCAAACTTTACTTGCTGCACCCATCTGCCGCTCGTTATTATCATCATTAATATAAATAGGAAATACATCAGCATTTTTAGCTGCAGCCTTTAAAGCAGGATTATCTCTAAGTCTTAGATCTTTACGAAACCATAAAATATTAATATTTTTTTCCATTATATTCCAAATTCGTTTACATCCACACTTAATCACCTATATTACGTATTCGTATAGTTTTTGGATGGATATCATATTATGTTTAAATGGCTTATAACTATTTTTGGATTTATAATTAATTTAAATATAGCTTATGGTATCGATAAAAAAATTGAAGCAGAATTAATTCCACATTGTGGCATGACTAAAGGAGGCGTAGCTACAGCTACTCCGGATGGTAAAATATATTATTGTGCACAAAGAATCGCTAATATTGATTGGAACTTTCCAGGAGCTGTAGACTTCTTTATACTCCATGAATATGGTCACATAGTTTTACAAAGCGGAAATGAATTAGAAGTTGATTGCTGGACAGCTCATGAATTTGCCTTAATGAAAGATGAAAAATCTAAAAAATCCTTAAAAGAAGCTCTTAAATTTATTAGAGGTTTTAAATTACCTGATCCCAAATATGGTGGCACCGGAGAAGAAAGAGCTACACTCATAGAAAATTGCATGGAATACGGTCCAGATTATTATAAAAATAATTAATTTTTGATAATCTTCTTTTTTATTTTTCCTGCTAGTCTACCTAACTTTTTAGCTGGTTCTGGATCTCTTGCTATTTCTCCCGCTCCCTTAGCTACTTTTCTAGCAGCATCTTTTGCTTTAGCTCTAACTCTAGGGTCTGAAGCAGCCTTTCGTATTGCAAATCTAATAATATTTCTTAACATTTTTCAAACATGAATTATTTATTAAGAAAAATCTATTAAAATTTGACAAAAAGTTATTATAAAATAAGATTTTTTTTAATTAGGTGCCTTTTAATAGGTGAAAAGGGAATGAGATGTTTTCTGTAAATTGTCTCAGCTGCCCCCGCAACTGTTATTGAAGAGAAAATCCATATTACCACTGTATAAATTTTACGGGAAGGTTGGATGATCAAAGACTCAATGAGCCAGGAGACCTGCCTAATTAAGTGCTATCGACTATTGAAAGGGGATGTTCAATAGAGCTTACTTAAAGTGATGGTGCGAATATAGCCATTGTTTTAAGGTTTTTAAAATCTCAAAGCAATATTTTATTATTTAACACAAAAAAATAATCATTTTTGTGCAATTTTGAATTGGAAATAAATATTGTTAATACAACCTAATAAATTAATTTATTTAATCTTTATAAAAGGAATTTTTCTCTTTTGTAATGTAGCAACGGCAGAAAAAACTAATATTCTTCAAGATATAACTGTAACAGGAAATTATTATCCGAAAAAATTAACAGAAACTGGATCCGCCGTAACTATTATATCAAATAAGGACATAGAAAAAAGCGGAATGTCTTATGTATCCCAAATACTTAATGCAACGGCCGGCTATCAAGACTATAAAAGTGGTGGACCTCATTCATTAACTAGAGCTTTTCTTCGAGGAAATGAAACTGATCATTCCTTAATATTAATTAATGGTATGAAAATAGTTGATTCATCAACTGGAAGAGGATCTATAGATTTAGAAAGAATTAATTTAAATGGTGTGGAGAGAATTGAAGTTTTACGAGGATCACAGAGTGCTCTCTATGGATCTGAAGCCATAGGCGGCGTAATAAATATAATTTTAAAAAGGGGTACTAAAGAACAAATTAAATTTCTTAATATAGAATTATCTAACAGATTAGATAAAAATATAGATACAGGTGTATCCGGAAATATCAATAATTTATATTTTTCATTAAACCATCATCACTCGGAAGGACCTGGTATTTCGGCAGCTGAAAAATCATTAGGATATAATGAAAACGATAGCTACAATATAGATAGTACTAACTTAGTTATAGATTATGATTTTAATTCTACAACAGAAATTTCTTTAGTTTCTAGAGTTTTTACATCAGAAATAGAAGAAGATGATGCTCCTTTAGGGCCTTTTATTGATGCAGATAGGCAAGCTAATTTATTAGATTGGCAATCCGCTGTCTCTTTAAATAAAGATTATGGTTCTTACACTTTAGAAGCAATAATGTCTACAGCCAAAGCTCGCCGATACCAGCTTAATGAAGATAGAAAATTTAGATGGTATATTGCTGATCTTAATTCAGCAAAATTAAAATTTGATATCCCTCTTAATAATAAAGAAAAGTTTATTTTTGGAGTAGATACAGAACGTTCACATATGGATACGCAAGATCAGTACAATGCCTATGACTTTAAAGTCTCTTCTTCATCAACTTTTTATTCATATTCAAACAATACTATAAAAAACCTATTTATTGACGCAAGTTTTAGAAGTAACCATCATGACCTATTTGGTCTATCTTCCACCTATCGAATTGCGGGAAGCTATATCATATTTAATTCAGGTTTTAGATTACATTCAAGTTATGGAACTGGTTATAGAGCACCTACTTTAGACGAAATTTACGGTTCATACGGAAGTGTTTTAATTAAAGAAGAGACTAGTAGAAGCAGAGATATTGGGTTAGAATATACTTCCTCAAATAATAATATTAATGCTGATCTAACATTTTTTGCTACACAAATTGATAATCTTATAGGTTATGGCCCAGCACCTGGCTATAAATTTTCAAATCAGGGTAGTGCAAAAAATAAAGGGCTAGAGTTTTTTATCAATTATACTTTAACAAAAGAGATTATAATAAACTCTCATTATAATTATTTAACAACTAATAATAATGGTAGGTCTTTATCAAGGAGAAAAAAACACTCTGGTAAAACCTCAATTAGTTATAATCCAGAGAATTTTTCTGATTTATCCTTTAACTCATCTATAGAATATCATTCCAATGCTAGAGATGGAGCATTTTCTGGTGGTCATATAGCAGGATATGCTCTCATACACAGTAATTTAAATTATAATTTAAACTCCAATAGCAAGCTTCATTTCAAAATTGATAACTTATTAGACCAGAAATATTCTGAAGCCGATACAGCTGGATCCTATGGAAGAACATTAAGTCTAGGAATCAAGATAAATTTTTAGATAAATATCAAACGTAATAATTATGCTTCAATTTAAACCTTATAAGTTGAAGCATATTTTTTATAAAGTTGAATAGCTTTGCTACAAACTGGACCTATTTCATATTCAACCTTATCGATTTTTCTTACAGGAAGAACTTTTCCAAAATTTCCAGTGCTGAATACTTCATCAGCGGATAGTAAGTCGCTTACACTAACATTAGTTTCTAAGGCATCTATCCCCTCTTTCCTTAATAAAGAAATTACTCTCTGTTTTGTAATTCCGTTAAGAAAAGTCTTATTCCATTCTGGAGTAATAACCCTGTTCGATTTAACAATAAATAAGTTAGCACTTCCAAACTCAACTACATTTTCCTCTCCATCACGCATAACTACATTATCAAAACCATTAGACTTTGCCTCTGATAGAGCGAGCGAAGTGTTAGCGTATAAACAAGATGCCTTCGCTAAAGTAGGTGCCATAAGTGGATGAGGCCTTCTATATGAACTTAACATTGCTGTAAAGCCATCAATAGAAGGCATTGGAGCTCTAAAAATTGTTATAACTAATTTACTAGATTTAGCATCAGGAATTAGAAAACCCTCTTCAGAAAAAATACTTGGTCTGATGTATAACTCAGCATTATTTTCAAAAAAACTTGCCCCTTCTATACATAAACTTATTAAATCATTCTTACTCATTGGAACGGATAATCCAAATATCTTAGATGAATTTATTAACCTTTCACAATGTTTATGCAAATCTGGAATAGAGTTATTATAGGCTCTAGCTCCATCAAAAATAGTACTTCCGTGCATATAAGATTGACTCATAGACGACATAATAGGCTTAGAACCGTCACTCCATTTCCCATTAAACCAAGCTATAGAATTTTTATTTTTTGTATCCAATGATTATTTTAGAAAACATTAAAAGAGACGCTGCCTAATTTATCAATTTTAGCCTTTACATTGTCGCCTTTTTCAGGCCAACAAGTTGTGCTAATTGAACCAGTTAAAACAATATCTCCTGCAAATATATTTCTACCTCTCTTAAGTAAATTATTAATTAGATATAAAACAGAATTAAGAGGATGTTGCAAAACATTTTTTCCTGTACCTTTACCAAATAATACATCGGAAACTAATAATTCTCCTTCCAATAAATCTAAATTCATTAAGTCTATTTCAACTGCATCTCCAATAACACATCCATGATTCATTGAATTTTGAGCTATAAGGCTACCAAAAGTTCCTTTAGCTGCATAGTTTCTATCATCAACAATCTCTAAAGCAACCATAACTTCTTTTAAATAAGGAAGTATTTCTTCCTTATTATTAAAACCATTAATTTTTGATGGAATATCTTTATGTATTTTTAGAGCAATTTCGGCCTCTGCTCCTAAATGACAATAATCACATAACTGAAGCGATACATTATTTTTATAAATTAAAGGCTTTAATATTGCTCCTTCTGCAGGAGTATCTACGTTAACCAATTTTTGCATTTCTGGATTAGTTAAAGCTACTTTCCAGCCTCCAATATTTCCATTAATATCCTTTTTTTTCAAATCAATGAATGCGTCTTGTATTAAATAAGCTTCATCAATATTTTTTATATCTATATTATTATCCAAATAATATGGCGAAAGATTTTTACAATTTTTATATAAAATATTAGCTTTATCTTGAATATTCATTTGAAAAAACTATTTCCAATTATGTTAATCTGATATATTGTTTGCATTTAAATTTTAATTCATTCAATAATAACATATTTTTTTAACAATAAAAAAACTTTATTTAAGAAGGAAAATTAATGTCAGAAGATTTATATGGATCTGGAGATGATAACTCTGGTACTGTATTTAGAGATACTATTATGCTGGCATTAGCTGGGTTTGTATCATTAGTAGTATTGTTAATGCCATTTATAAACCCTCCAGCGGAAACTGAATCAACAAAATCTGATCCTCCAGGTAATGTAATTATTGAAGTATTTTGGCCTGAAGACAGAGATGTTGATGTAGATTTATGGGTTAAAGCTCCTGATGATATTCCAGTAGGGTACTCTAATAGAGGTGGTTTATTTTTTAATTTATTAAGAGATGACCTAGGTGTTTATAAAGATCCAACTCCTATTAACTATGAAGTTGCTTACAGCAGAGGAATTAATCCTGGTGAACATATTGTGAACCTTCATTTATATAGAGAAGATCTTTCTGCATTTGACCCATTTGAAGCTAAAGTAGTCGTAACAGTTGTTAATCCAAATACAAAAGTACGGCAACAACTTTTAGAATCTACCGTTTTACTTGATGAAATTGGAAAAGAACTAACTATTTTTAGATTTAAACTGGATGAAGAAGGCAATTTAAATAAAGACAGCCTTAATAATGAGTTTGTCCAATTAAGGTCTGGATCAAAATAATTGTTATTAAATGAAAACATTCAAATATAAAATACTAAAAGTTAATTTAGAAGATATGCCTAAAGAGTTATTATCTCACTTTCCTCTTTTAGATATGGGAAGAGAGGGTTGGGAACTTATTGAAGTAATTAGAGTTGATATACAAGATGATTGCTCTTATTATCACTATTTTAAAAAAGAAATTACTAAATAAATGTATTTTATAATTTTAAATGCTAGTATTTAAATATGTATATATCTAAAAAAATTATAATAATTTTGTTAATTTATTTTTTAAATATAAACTTAACATATAGTCAGTCCTTAGAATTAAGGGAATCACTTAAAAATACAAAAACTTTATACAAAGAAGGTAAATTAAATGAGGCTGTCAAATCTGCGATAAATGCTATTCAGTATTCTAATAATGATTTTGGTGAGAATCATTATTATACTGCCACCTTAATAGAAAACTTAGGTATTATTCAATATGAATTATTATTGTATGAAGATGCAAAAAAATCCTTTCTACAGTCACTAGAAATAAGAAAAATAACGCTTGATCCAGATCATACTGATATAGCAGAAGCGCTTAATTATATTGCTTTAACAAATAGAAAATTACTTCTATATAATGCTGCTATTAATTATCATAATGAAGCATTGCTAGTAATGTCGAGGTCTTTAACAAAATCTAATCCTCATGCTATCAATGAAAAAAGTAGAAAAGGCGCAATATTTAAAGCAAGCGCACTACATACTAAAGCATTAATAGAGATAAAAAATAAAAATTTTAACGATGCAATTGGACTTTTAAAAACTTCTTCAAAAATATTTTATAATACTCTAGGAAAAGATAAAAGTCAGCTTATTGAGATTTATGAAGAATTAATAAAATTAGCATTATCAATTAATGACCAAGATTTAGTTAATCAAACAAAACAAAAGATTAAAAATTTAAATAAAAAAATATGAATAAAAAATCTATTGATATTTATATAGACTTTAAAAGCCCATATGCTTACTTATCTATTGCTCCAAGTATTGTTTTTGCTGAAAAAAATAAACTAATTATTAATTGGATACCTTATATATTAGAAATTCCTGATTATTTAGGAAGTGCAGAAGTTGATAATAATGGAAATATAATAAAAAGTGAACGCAATGCCCATCAATGGAGAAGAGTCAAGTATTCATATATGGATTGCAGAAGATACGCTAATTTAAGAAATATGACAGTTAGAGGGCCGCAAAAAATATGGAATACACAATTAATATCAATAGGATTACTCTGGATAAAAAGAAACTATAGCGAGTTTACTATTACATTTATTAACCATGTCTTTGAACAATTTTGGAATAGAAAATTAGATTTAGAAAGCTATGAAGAGATATGTAAAGTTTATGAAGATATAGGTATAAATTCTAATAGCTTTAAAGAATGGGCAATAGATGAAGGCAAGAAAGAACTAGACTTAATAATGAATCAGGCACATGAAAATGGAGTATTTGGTGTACCTAGTTATTTTATTGAAAATGAACTTTTTTGGGGAAGAGAACAGCTCCCCTTGATTGAAGCAAGGTTAACTAATAATTATTCTAATTTAATTTAGACTTGATAATATTTTCTAAAGCATCAAAGCTGTCAATAAATCTACATTTTCCTAAAATATTATTGTTTTTATCTGTAAATTCTAAATTTCCTAATAAAACAAATACTCTGTAAAAACGCACATATTCTTCTGTTATCTTATAATAAGCAGGATAAGTACTTTTTTTAATTATAGACTCTTTGTTATCAAACCAAACTTTATATACCTGCTCTTCAAAAAACCAATAATACTCATTTGGCCTTTTACTATCCGTATTATAAATACATTCTAAACCTTTATCATCGATATCACTTGCAAATACTGGACAAATAAAAGAAAAACATAGAATTAGAATTATATAAATTTTCATATTTATTACCTTTAATTATTCAATTCAAAAGGATTCTTTATACTAGGATCATTTTTTTGTAGGTCAATAAATTTTTTCTTAAGTTTATTTTCATGCTTTTTATCTGGTTTTGATCCAAAAAATATTGCTCTAGTATACTCAGTAAAAGAGTCCTGGAGCATATCTAGTTCATAATAATTTTTAGATAAAATCATTCGCGTTTTACCCCATCGGCCATAATATTTATTTGATTTTATTAATAATTTTATTGACTCATTATATATTTTTTCTTGGTATAAACTATTTCCAGCATCAGTTAATAATCTTGCAACAGGGTCTATCTCACCTTTGGCATGATGACGCTTATATAGTCTTGAAATCCTATTTAGTATTGTATCTTCATTAATTATTGTTTTAGGGTCAAAATTATAATCTCTCATAAGCTTCAGAATAGCATTACTTTCTCTACTAGCCGATAAATTATTGGCACCACTAAATAACATAAAATCTTTTTTTCTTTGCGTATGCCACGCTCCAAATAAATGAGCAAATTCATGTGCAATAACTACACTATTTATATAATTATTAAAACTTGATGAATCTGCAACCATTGCTACATTAGAAAAAGTTGCCGCTATGCCTATACCCTTAATATCTCTCTCTATTAAAGCTAAAACGACTTCTGCTTTTATATTATTAGTAAGTTGAGATATATCATCTTTATGTAATGAAAACAGACTAGATAAATTATCAATACTTTTATTAAATTTAAATTTTTGATAATTAGTTATTTTCCACTCTATTTTATAATTAAATGTATAAAATTCATTTACTTCCTTAAATCTATTCTCAATATTATCTTTTAAAACATTATTTAATATTATATTTTCATCATATATTATTAAAACATCTATTACTCTTTTTTCTATACAATTAATATCAGAACCCAATTCTATTTTTGCTGTTTCATTAATATTACTATTAGGCTTTTTTAGACTACACAAATCTTCATTTGAAAAAGAAAAATTTATATTTAAAAAGATAGAAATTATTATTAAAACACATATATGAGAACTTTGAATAATAAATTTTACTTTGTTTTTTAATTTTGATAGCATGCTTTTTTTCAGTTTATTTTTATAGAATATATAGGGTACATACAATTAAAACATATAAATTATAAGAATAATCTAAATATATATTAATAGGAGCACAATAATTATGGGATTAAAATATTTACTATTATTAAGATTTGGTTTAGTAAATTTAGTAGCTTTTGCTTTATTAGGAGCTGCTTGGGCTCAAGGTCTAGTTGCTAGAGTAATAAATGCTGATGTCACTAATATGGTTGTTTTGATATGTGTGGTATTTTTAATAGGACTTATATTAGCTGGATATAGGCTTTGGAAAGTTAGTAAACAATTAAATGCAGCCTATAATTTTAATCCTAAAGAAAGATCTAGAGCTTCTGATTTTTTAAAAAAAACTAAAGGTAAAAATGCAACTAGTAGAGCAAATATAGCTCAAGCATTAAGGTTGAAACTTTTTTCTAGAATTGTTCATATTAGGTACATTTCTAACTCCTTGACGGTTTTAGGTTTAATTGGAACAGTATTAGGATTTATAATAGCTTTATCCGGTGTAGACCCTGATGTAGCATCTAATCCAAGTGCAATTAGTCCAATGGTAGCACAATTAATCGAAGGAATGTCTGTTGCTTTATACACTACACTTGTTGGATCTATATTAAGTGTTTGGTTAGGATTAATATATCAAATGTTAGCAACAGGTACTTCAAATTTAGTATCCCAAATTATAGAGTTGTCTGAAAGATAATTCATGGATAATCCATTTGAAGAGGAAAATGAACTAGATACAGCTGATACAGTTTTCAGAGATATGACTATGTTAGCATTATCTGGGTTTGTAATAATTGTTTTACTTCTTTTGCCCTGGTTAAACATAGTCGCCCAAGATGAAGCAACTAAAGAACCTGCGGGAAGCGTTATTGTAGAAGTATTGTGGCCGGATGATAGAGATGTAGATGTAGATCTTTGGGTAAAATCTCCGGATGATGCAGCAGTTGGATTCTCTAATATGGCAGGATATTACTTCAATTTATTAAGAGATGATAGAGGAACTAAATTTGACACAACCCCAATAAATTATGAAATTAGTTATTCTAGAGGTATAGCTGCAGGAGAATATCAAGCAAATTTACATTTGTATGCCACAGATGGAGGGCCACCAATAAATGCACAAGTTATTGTTAGTGTTGTAGAACCTGACCAAAGAGCAAGAACAGCAATAATAAAAAAAGATGTTATTTTAAAAAAGTTTAATGAAGAAATTACAGTCGCCAGATGGACTTTATCTAATAATGGCAAATTAAAACCTAATAGTGTTCATGCACTTAAGAAAAGTTTATTGAGAAGGTAAATAAAATGGAAATTTTGAATATATTCTATATCGTAATAACTGCTCTAGCAGCACTATTAATTTCTATTACTATATGGTCAAGAAGGCCATTTAAGTGGAGGTTAAGTGCTTTTTTTATTGGCCTAGGTTTAATAACAATACTTTATGTAGCTATACTAGAATTATTAAGTCGTCCGAAGCCAGCACACATGGAGCTATTTTATAAAGATGTTCCTGAAGTAGTTTTATTACATGCTTCTTGGGAAGAGGAAGTAGCGTTATATATTTTGGTAGAAATACCGGGAGTAGAAGAACCAAGGTTATATATTTTACCCTGGAGTAGAGAAGAAGCAGAAAAATTTCAGCAAGCTATAGAAGAAGGCGAAGAAAAAAATGAAGAAGTTAAAATCGGAAATCCATTTTTCAATGCTGATGAAGAAGATCGTGAAAGATTAATTTATACTTCTCCAGCTAAGCCTATGGCCCAAAAAGGCAGAGAACAACTTCCCGTTACAAACTTTGACCAGGAAGCTGAGCAACCTGCTTATGGCGAAGAAGAAGAAAGTAAATAGTAAATAAAATTATTTATTTTGGAACATCTAAAACTTTAAGCTGAGTAAAAGAAGCTTCTTTAGCATTTTCATCTTGTGTTGAAAAAATTTCTAAACGAAAATACCTTCCTCTTTTAGGTTCTATTGTTATTATTTTTTCTACTCCTGTTATAGGTAAATTGAGATCAGCAATTACTTCCCACCCTCCCATATGAGGAAATGGGTCTGCAGAAGAAATTCTAATGTGTTTTGCCCAAGTTCCGGGTTTATGATTGTTTTTTGTAATAAAGGATAATGACTCAAAACGTTTATTATTTGGTAAAGAAAATGTTAATACATGAGGAAGAGTATTTCCAGATGACACCCAATATGTTTCCTTTATATCATCTATTATATTTTTAGTTACAAAAGGATATTTTTCTGATGTCCAATGAATAGCTTTCCCACCTGATCTTATAGATATTAAATCTTCAGCAAAAGAAAAATTAATCAAATTAAAAAATAATATGCCTAGTAATATAAATTTATTTTGGAGCAACATATTCTATTCCATAGTTAGAATAGATATTTTGGATTACATTTCTACTAAGCATATCCTTCAATACATAATTGATTTTATCTATTGTTGCCTCATCCGCCCCTCGTAACAAAACACCTACATTCAAAGATACATCTCTTGTAAAATTAAAATCTCTAACAGCACCTAGAGATATTGAAGGATTATTCTTTAAAAACCACCAATAATTTGGAGAAGAAATAAATGCTGCATCTACTTCGCCATCAGCTACACCCTGTATTAATTCAGCTTCTGTAACAAACTTTGTTCTATGTTTAATCTTAGCTTTTTGCATCAACATATGAGCCCAAGTACCTCGCATAACACCAATGTTCATACGCTTTATGGACTTTAAGGTATTATTACCATCTATTAATTCTTTAGGACCTACTAGATAAGTTTCCAATCTTATAATAGGAATAGACGCTGTAGGCGGAAATTTTCTTTTTTCGCTATCGCTAGCTCTTGTTAATGGTTTAGCTCCTTCTATATCTCTTTTATTTTCATCATCATCTTTCCTAGATACAGCTTCCATCATCATATCACATCCTGCTTTACGTGCATGGAATCTATATCTTAACCAAGTGACTTCAAGAGAAACTTCTAGTTCCTTAGCAATTTCTTCTGCTAGTTCTATCTGAAAACCTTTAACGCTCGTATCTCTTGAAGAAAAAGGTAGACGATCTGATAAAGCACAAACTCTTAGTGCTCCTCTTTTATTAATTTCCTCTATAGTACCAGCAAATATTATTTTAGAACTAATAATTAAAGAGAGAAAAATACTTAAAAATATTAAAGATCTCATTTAATATAAAACCTTTCTAATATATCTTGAATTAAATCTTTTGCCTGACCATAATATGCTACATTATCCATAGCTTCTGTAATATTAGATAAATCACCTCCTACGACTACAACACCAATCATTCCAGCAGAAACGTGTGGAGTACATTTATAAGTATATATTCCAGGAGTCGTAAATGTATAGCCTGCACTTTTATGCATTTTTGATTTAAATTTAATATCATTAGGGGCAACCATAAATTCTACATTGTGACCTTTTGTAGTTGCCTTCCATAGAATTTTACCCCCTACTTCTACTTCTGAAAGCATAGGGTCATATCTAAACCTTGAGCCATTAGGGCCCACATTTAACATATGGACAACATCATCCACTGCTGCCATCTGAACCTCAGTTACATCATTAACTGGTTCATGGTGAATTACAAAATCGTCATTATCACAAATATTTTCTTCTTCAATTTTAAAAGACTTAGCAGCTAATGCTGGCTTTAATATATTGTGTGCACTTAAACCTATTAAACTAGCCCCAATACCTCGAATTAAATTTCTTCGAATAATCATTATTTATTTTCTCCATAAGAATATTATTAAATTTATTTAAAAACATTATAATTCAAAAATATAAAAAATATATTAAAAAAGGCGGAAGAAATAAATCTCCCGCCCAATTTATACTTAATAACCTATTGGTTATTTAAGAGTAAATGCAATCATAGCAGCACCTGCAGGGAAATCAGCAACTTCTGGCCATAATGTTGGGAAAAGACCCATCACTAATGAACCTAAGCCTGAAGGTACAGTTATGTATTGTTGACCATTAGCATTGTATGATACTGGACCTCCACGGAAGCCAGAACCAGCAGTAAATGACCAAAGTACATCGCCATTATTAGCATCAAAAGCACGGAATGTACCATCGATACCACCTTGGAATACCAGATCACCAGCTGTAGCAACTACACTACCTAATGGTGGATACTTATAAGTATAAGCCCAAGCACGTTCACCTGAAACTGGATCACGAGCATCTAAACGACCATGCGCTTTTTTACCATTTGGCAGATCAGCAGCAGCTAAGTCAGCACCAAAGAACAATTGAGCGATAGGCTCTGTTACTGGGTCTTCTTTTCGTACTGTTGTAATCTGACATGCTTCAGCTGCAGAGTTATACCATAATCCAGTTCTTGGACTATAAGAACCTGATTGCCAACTTCTTCCACCAGCAATCCATGGGCATGAAAGCATGTCTTGGTTTTCAGCTATATTTGGAGGATTTCTTCCAATTAGCTCACCAGTTTTAGGATTAATACTTTTAACCCAATTGTAGTTCTCATTCATTGGCCAAACATTTTCAATTTGTCCATCACCACGGTTGTAAACAAACACAAAACCAGATTTATTTTGGTGAACTACTAATTGTTTATTATCTCGGTCTAATAACCAGAATTCACCCATTGCACTGTCAAAGTCCCAGTCGTCGTGAGGAATTTCTTGGTGATACCATTTAATTTTTCCAGTACTTGGATCAAGAGCTATCACTGAAGAAGTGTAAAGATTATCACCTGGTCTTGCTCCATCAGTAGCAACGCCATCTGGTGATGCACCCCAGTCATAATCAGGTGCAGGATTTGAAGTACCTAGGAAGTATGTATCTGTAGATGCGTCATATGTACCTGGCATCCATGATCCACCGCCACCATATTTACCGGAGTCTCCGCCCCATGAGTCTGGATCGTCTTTAATAGTATTAAATACCCATTTAGATTCACCTGTTTTAGGATCTAATCCAAAAATTTTACCTTGAATTGGATATTCACCAGCTGTTTGACCATAAACTAATGTATCACCTGCCATAACTGGAGGTGAAGTAAAGTTACAAGCACAACTTGTTGTATCAACTAATTGTACTGACCAAACTTCTTTACCTGTTTTTTGGTCAAGTGCAATAGCACGTCCGTCAAGAGTACCCATTGTAACATTACCATTAGAAACAGTTACACCACGTGTGTAAGGTGTAAAGAATAATTCATCAACAATTGGATCTAAATCTGGAAAATAATGCCAAATTTCTTTACCAGTAGCTGCATCTATTGCAAATGTACGGTTATAAGAACCTGCATAGTACATCACGCCATCTATAACTACTGGAGTAGCTTCAAGACCTTGTTCAATAGCACCCGGTTGATGAATCCAAGCAACATTTAAATCTCCAATATTACTTTTATTGATCTGGTCTAGAGTAGAATAACGAGTACCGTTATCATCCCCATGATACCATGACCAATCGTTAGCCATACTTTGGAAAGAAAACACTAAAGCTATCATTCCCAAAAATGTTTTAATTAAAAGAGTCATAAACTCTCCTCCCTTTTAAGTTAGTTAACAATTTAGAAATAAATTAGAATATATTAATAATGATATATTTGAAAAACCTATTCCCATTATACTATTTAACTATACTTTTTAAAAAATCCATAGAAAAAAATACAAATATTTATTATATATGTATAATTTTAATTAATACTTGTATAATAAGGGGGCTAAATTCTGTGAAAATTCATATTTTTAAGCACTTATTTCCAATTTTTTATTTTTGTATATTTTTCATATTTGGTGATTCGAAAAATATATTGGCAAATGATGAAATAATTAATTTAGAAACAAGGAAACAAGAACTTACAAAAGATGCTTATGCAGGAGATGCCGATGCTCAATATATGCTTGGTCGTTTAGCTTTAGAAACTAAGAATCCTCCAGACCATTCAACAGCAGTTTATTGGTTTAGAATCGCTTCTGAATCTAATCATCTTAAGGCTCAAGAGATGTTAGGAGCTCAATTATTTTCAGGACTGGGTGTTCCAGCTAACCCTAAAGAAGCTTCAATTTGGTGGCATAAAGCTGCTATGGCAGGAAGCTCCACTGCACAAGCAAGTTTAGGAGTATTATATGCTCTTGGATCTGGAGTAAAAAAAGATTTAATTGAATCATATAAATGGCTCACAATTGCATCTTTATATGGTAATAAAGCTGCAGCAATTCAAAGAGATGATTCTATATCTCTTCAAATGACAGCAAATGAAATCAGAGAAGCTCAAAAAAGAATAGATATTATAATCAAACAGATTAAAAAATAATATTTAAATATCAGAAGAAGAGCATTCTTCATAAATCTCATCAGGAAGATTATCAGTAGTAATTTTATCTTCACCTTTGTTAGATCTCATAGTATTTATGATGTCTATAATTTCATCTGCTTTTTTATTCATACCGATCTTTAAGTATAAATTTATTAAAGAAAAAGACTGCTCTATGTATTGTTTATAAAATGTATTTTTAGAACTCTCTATTACATTTAGGCCATTTATAAAAGATTTTATCGCTAAATCATATTTTCCTTGAGCTTTATATAATTCGCCTTGATTATGATAAGCAGCTGCAAAATTTGAATAATCTGAAGATGATAAGTTTTTCCATATAATAATTGCTTCAGAAATATATGGGTAAGCTAAATCATATTTGCATTGTTTTTTATATAATACCGCTAAATTATTTAGAACTCTAGCAAAACTAACTGAATTATCTTTTTTATTATTTTTTCTTATATTTATTAAATTAAGATATATCTCCTCAGCTTCTATAAAATTACCTACCTGTGTAAATAATGCCGCTAAATTCTGCATTGCAGACAAACTAACTGAATTATCCTCACTATACTTTTTTGAAATTGTTAGAGCTCTTATTAAATTCATTTGTGCAATTTGCAATTCTTCAATTTTAAGTTGTACCGTTGATAAATTGATTAAAGTTCTAGCAAGAAGCATATTGTACCTCTCACCTAATTTTTCATAAATTTCTATTGCCTTTATGAATAAATCTATAGATTCCTCCATTTTTAAAGAGGATTCATAAACTCTAGCTAGGTTATTATAGCTTTGTGCTACATATCTATGATTAATGCCATAAAATTGCAGCCGTAATTTTAATGATTCTTTAATTAAAACCTCTGCTTCTTCAAATTGAAGCAATTCAATTTTAAGTAAGCCTAAGTTATTAAGTGTAGCTGATAATTCAGGACCTAAATTTACTTTTCTTGCTTCATTTATTGCTTCTATATAATATTTTTCAGAATTATCAAAATCTCTTTCTTTATACGCTTGCATACCTTTTTTATTAATACTTAACCATTTACTATTATCAGCTGCAGAACTGAAATTTATTGAAGCTATTATTAAAGTACAAAAAATATATTTATATAATTTTTTCATTTTTGTTAGAGATCCATTCATCTAAAATTTCTCTTGGCTTATTTTTATTATAATTTTCTTTGGTTTCTAATGGAGTAGTTAATTCAATTACATAACCATTAGGATCTCTAAAATAGATAGATTTTATAAAGCCATGATTAGAAATTCCTCTTGTTTCTATATTAGATTTTTTTCCTTTATTAAAGAAATCAATTAAAACTGTCTCTTCTACTTCGAGAGCAATATGAAGATCAAAATCATGCCAAGATTTGTATTGTAAAGGATCGTTTAAAACCTCAAAGAATGCTAAGGAAGAAGAATCATCTAAAGAATAAAATGTGTGTAATACTTTTGTTTTGTCTCCGGTTGCCGTTTCAGAAATCTCGAAAGCTTTTACTAAAGGCAGGCCTAAAAAATCTTCATAAAATTGTCTGGTATCCTCAGAATCAATACACCGATATGCATTATGATGTAATTTTTTTAATTTAATCATAAATAAATTATCCAATATTTAAGATATAGAATACTATTAAATAATATAAAAAATTATTATATCAATAAAATAATAAATATACTTATCCACATTTTACTAGGGAATGTATAAAAATTAAATAAAACTACTATATGTTGACATTTGACTTAAAATATTTCAAAGTAGATCGACTTAATAAACAAGGGGAGTTTTATATGTCACTAATAAATAGTATAAAAGGCACAATCGGTGCTTTAACTGAACTAGCTATTATGCTCTTAGCGCTAGCTATAGCAGCACAACTTCTAGTTGGCTCAGGAAACATGTCTTTTTTCGGAAGCGTAGTAACAAATGTTATCTCGCTAGTAAATCAGCTCGGTAATGCTGGATTAGCCGGTTTGATTTCGGTTGGCATTATTATGTGGCTTTTCGGAAAAAAATAAAATAAGTATAAAGTTATAAAAATTATTTTATAACTTTTTCTATTTATATGCGCTCTATTTTTTAGTTTATTATAAAATAGAGCGTTATATAAAAAGGATTAAATCATGGAAAACATTCTAAAAAAATATTCTGCTCAAGTTACCTCTCTTAGTAAGTTTATTTGGAAGTTATCCGAACTAGGTTTAGCAATAGCAATAGCAGGACTTGTACTATTTCTTCTGTTAGGAGATAACTCTGGTGCGTTTCCTATTAGCGTAGCAGCAAACTTTACTGAAATAGCTAATTCTTTAGGACCAAAAGGTATATCTGCAATATTAGCTGCAGCAGTATTTATTCTAGTTTCTAAAAGATTAATAGATAAAAAATAATAGATATTATTGACATCAAACATAACTAAGTTTAAATATGCCTCTTATTTAAACTGTAGGAAATTATTATGAAAGTTTTAAAATCTCTTAAAAGTGCAAAACTCCGTGACAAAGATTGCAAAGTAATCAAGCGTTATGGAAAAACTTTTGTTATAAATAAAAAGAATCCTAGGCTTAAAGCAAGACAAGGTTAATTTTAATCATTTGTAATTAAAATTGCTCTAAAATCATTTACATTAGTATGAGTTGGACCAATTTTTACTATATCCCCGAGTATATTAAAAAAAGAATAAGCATCATTTCTTTCTAAATAATTTTTTGGATTTAAACCCTTACTATAAGCTCTTTCAAGAGTATCAGGAAATATAATAGCTCCAGCATTATCCTCACTACCATCAATACCATCAGTATCACAAGCGATTGCATAAACATTACTAGATGAACCTAAAGCAATAACTAACGAAAGTAAAAATTGAGTATTTCTTCCTCCTTTTCCATTTTCTTTATTTATTGTAACCGTTGTCTCTCCTCCTGATAAAATGCATAAAGGCTTTTTTGCGGGTTGTCCAAATCTAATTACTTGCTTAACAATTGCTGCATGAACTAACCCTACATCATTTGACTCTCCTTCTATTGAATCACTTAAAACTAAAGTATTAAAATTTTTTCTTTCTGCAACTTTTGCAGCTTTTAAAAGAGCATTCTGTGGTTTTGCAATAATATTAAATTCTGAATTTTTAAATATTTTATCTTTCTGCTTGGGAGTTTCATATTTATTAGACCTTAAAACATCATCAATATTTTTAGAACATACAATATTATATTTAGATAAAACTTCTATAGCATCCTTATTAGTAGTATGATCAGGGTAAGTTGGACCTGAAGCGATCGTACCAAAATCATCTCCTGGAACATCACTTATAGCTAAGGTAATTACTTCAGCAGGATAAGCAAAACTAGCTAATTTTCCTCCTTTAACATTAGATAAATGTTTTCTAACTGCATTAATTTCTGAAATAGTAGCTCCACTTCTTAATAATTCATTTGTTAAATCTTGTTTTTCTTTTAAACTTATCTTGTCTATAGGCGAAACTAGTAATGAAGAACCTCCTCCAGATATTAATACTATTACTAGATCTTTAGAATTAAGTGGTTTTAATAAATTAATAATATCATTCGTTGCATCCAAACCTGATTTATCTGGGACTGGATGAGAAGCCTCTATAATTTTAATATTTTTACATTTCCTCTTATGGCCATATCTAGTAACTACAATACCCTCTAATTTTTTATAACCTTTACTAATCCAAGCTAATTCAAACACTCTAGCCATTTCGGCAGAAGCTTTACCAGCACCTATTACTATTGTCTTTCCAGAAGGCTGCTTATTAGGAATATATTTTTTCATTAAGTTTTTTGGATGAGAAATTAGTACAGCTTCATCAAACATTTTTAACAAAAATTTCTTATAATGATTATTTTTCATTCGACTTATTCTCTCATCTAATTATATCTTTTTGTTAGATACAATTAATTACTTTGGATAATTATGACAATTAATAATTATATAAATATAAAGAAAAAATGTCCTTCACTTCCCATCTTATTTAGCTGCGATCATGCTTCAAATTTAATACCTAATCAATATAAAAAACTATGCTTGGAAGAAAATATACTTCAAAGCCATATAGCATATGATATAGGAGCGAAATCAATTACTAAGAAACTGACATCAACATTTAACACAAATGCAATATTAGGAAAATATTCCAGACTTTTTATAGATTTGAATAGAGATAAAAACCATGTAAATTGCATTACTGAAAAGAGCGATGAAATTAATATTCCTGGTAATAAAAATTTATCAAAGTCAGAAAAACTATATAGAATAAAAAATTTTCATCTGACTTACCATAATGAATTAAGTTTAACTTTAAAAAAAATGGATAATTTTTTCTCTTGTAAAACTGCTTTGATTTGTATTCATTCATTTACGCCATCATTACATAATAAAATAAAGCGACCTTGGGAGATAGGATTACTCTACAGACATGATAAAAAATTATATGAACCTATATTAAAATATTTAAGTGATAATACTGAATACAAAATTGGTAAAAATAAACCTTATAGTGGTTTCGAAGATGTAAATTACACTATGACATGTCATGGTGAACATGAAAAAAGACACTTTATTTCTATAGAAATTAGAAATGATATATTTGAAAAAAAAAATATAACTAAGTTAAATGAACTATATTTAAAAATTAGTAATGCAATTTATTATTCACAACTTAAATTAGGTGAACCTTATAATATTTTTGCAAAAAAGATTAACTTAATTTAAAATATTAAAAATTGGAGAATAAACATGGATAATAATACCAAAGAAAAAATTGAAGCAGCAACATTTAGAAGACTGTTAAAACATTTTCAAGAAAACCCAAATGTACAAAATATAGATTTAATGGAATTAGCTGATTTTTGTAGAAATTGTATATCTAAATGGTACTCTGAAGAGTCTTCAAAAAATGGAAACAATATAGATTATGATAATGCTAGAGAAATAGTTTATGGTATGCCTTACAAAGATTGGAAAGAAAAATATCAAGCTGAGCAATCCAGTGAAAGAATTTCAAAGCTAAACGATAAATTTCATAAACATTAATTAATTGAAATTATGATAGTTTTTAAACCACTCAATAAATTTAGGAACACCTTCAATTAATTTAGTTCTTGGATTAAAGTTAAAATCTGCTTTTATTTCAGATATATCTGCATAGGTATTTGTTACATCCCCTTTTTGTAGAGGCTTCATTATTTTAATTGCTTTTTTTCCTAAGCTTTTTTCTATTATTGATATAAAATTTAATAAATTTTCTGGTTTATTATTTCCAATATTATAAACTTTGGAAAAGTTTTCATAAGTATCTTGTTTACAAGAGTCTAATATCGATACTGTTCCTGTAATTATGTCATCTATATAAGTAAAATCTCTTTCCATATTTCCATTATTAAATACTTCAATAGGCTCATCATTTATAATTTTTTTAGTAAAAATCCAAGTGGCCATATCCGGCCTTCCCCAAGGACCGTAAACTGTAAAAAACCTTAAGCCTATAGTATTTATTCCATATAGATGGTTATAAGTATATGACATAAGCTCATCAGATCTTTTCGTTGCGGCATATAAAGAAACTGGAGTATCTACTCTATCCTCAACAGAAAATGGAACTTTTGTGTTTCCCCCATAAACAGAAGAGGAGGATGCATAAACTAAATTTTTTATTTTAAAATTTCGACATATTTCTAATACATTCAAATGACCAATAATATTACTCTTGATATATTCCATAGGGGCTTCTAATGAATATCTAACTCCTGCTTGTGCTGCAAGGTGACATATTTTTGAAATTCTATGCTTTTTTACTAATTTCTCTAAATCTGAATAATTTGAAATATCAATTTTTTCAAAATTAAGGTTTTTATATTTTTTTAAATTATTTAATCGATCATATTTTAAATTAACATCATAATAATTAGAAATATTGTCTATCCCTAAAACATTATCTCCTCTGTCAAGAAGGTTTCTTGCTAAATTTGATCCGATAAAGCCAGCAACTCCAGTAATTAAAATTGTCATATCTTGATAATTTTTCCTAGTTTATTTATATCTAGCTTCATTTAAAAATCAGTAATAAAGAAAACTAAATAAATTTGTTTTTAAATTATTTTTAAATAGTATATAATAGAAAAACTTTTAGTGTAACTATTATTGCAGTTCAGGTTTGCAATAATAACTGTTTTTTTTAATATTATTTTTTAATAGAGTATATATTATGGAATTAAAATTAAATAAAGTTTCTTTAGATGATAAATATACTCTTGATAAAGGAAGAGTATATATAACGGGTACTCAAGCTTTAGTTAGATTACCAATTATACAAAGACAAAAAGATAAAATTAATAATTTAAATACAGCAGCCTTTATATCAGGGTATAGAGGATCACCTCTTGGCATGTACGATAAGACTCTATGGACAGCAAAAAAATTTTTAAATAATAATGATATAAATTTTTCATCCGGCTTAAATGAAGACCTAGCGGCAACTGCAGTATGGGGTTCTCAACAATCTGGTTTAATATCTAAAGCTACAAAAGATGGTATATTTGGAATATGGTATGGAAAAGGACCTGGAGTGGATAGATCTGGAGATGCTTTTAAACATGCTAATTCAGCTGGTACTTCTCCTCATGGTGGCGTACTTGCTCTTTTAGGTGATGATCATACTGCTAAATCTTCAACCTTAGCTCATCAAAGTGAATATGCTATGGTTGATGCTCAAATTCCAGTTCTTAACCCTTCAAATGTTCAGGAGCTTTTAGATTACGGTTTAATAGGTATAGCACTATCTAGATATGCTGGAGTTTGGGTTTCTATGAAATGTGTGACAGCAACTATGGATAGTTCAGCGTCCGTTAATATAGATTTAGATCGCATTAAGATAAATACTCCTGACTATATTATTCCTGATGAAGGGGTTCATATTAGATGGCCTGATGACGTTTTAGGACAAGAAGCTCGCTTAAATAAAATTAAAATACCTGCTGTAAAAGCCTTTGCTAAAGCTAATAAAATAAATCACCCAGTTTGGTCTAGTGGTAAAAAAAATATTGGTATTATCGCTACAGGTAAAGGGTATGCTGAAGTAAGACAAGCTCTATCAGATCTTAGAATAGATGAAGAGTATGCAAATAAAATTGGTTTACATTTATTTAAAATAGGTATGCCTTGGCCATTAGAAGAGTCTTCTATAATTGAATTCTGTGAGGGTATGGAAGAAGTATTAGTGTTTGAAGAAAAAAGACCTTTAGTTGAAGATCAGATAAAAGAAATATTATTTAATAAAACTAATAGACCCCAAAGAATAGTTGGTAAGCGAGATGAAGGAGGTAAAGATTTAATTTCTTCTACTGGTGAGCTTACACCTGACTTTGTATCAGAAATAATCGCTGACAGAATAACTAGAAATAATAAAGATGAAAACTTATTAAAAAAATTAAGAATTATTAAACAAAATGAGCCTGATACAACTACCGTTCAAGGAATTGCCAATAGGACTCCTTATTTTTGCTCAGGTTGTCCACATAATAGTTCTACTAAAGTTCCTGAAGGTAGTAAAGCTATGGCAGGTATTGGTTGTCATTTCATGGCAGCATGGATGGACAGAGATACTGACCTTTTTACTCATATGGGAGGAGAAGGTGCTAACTGGATTGGAATGTCATCATACGTTGAAGACAAACACATATTTCAAAATATAGGAGATGGCACTTATACGCATTCAGGGATACTTGCTATCAGAGCAGCGGTTGCTGCTAAAGTTAACATAACGTATAAAATATTATTTAATGATGCTACTGCCATGACTGGTGGACAACCTGCGGAAGGCGTTCCTACTCCTTCTAGGATATCTCATCAATTATATGGAGAAGGTGTAAAGAGAATAGCAGTTGTTTCAGATGAGCCAGAAAAATATGGTTTAAATGCTAACTTTGCTGAAGGAACAACTATAAATCATAGAAGTGAAATTGATCAAGTACAAAAAGAACTTAGAGCTTGGCCAGGCGTGACTGTTATGATTTATGATCAAACATGCGCTACTGAAAAGAGAAGAAGAAGAAAAAGAGGGTTAATGGAAGACCCAGATAAAAGAAGTTTTATAAATGATGCTGTTTGTGAAGGCTGTGGCGATTGCTCTAAAGCATCTAATTGTATTTCTGTTGAACCGTTAGAAACTAAGTTTGGAAGAAAGCGTAAAGTAAATCAATCCACATGTAATAAAGACTTTAGTTGTGTGGATGGCTTTTGTCCTTCTTTTGTAACTGTACAAGGTGCAACTCCTAGAAAAAGAAAAAATTCTTCTGCTTCTGACCTTCCAATAGAAATATTTAGTAAATTGCCAAAACCAAAAGAAATAAATTTAGACAAACCTTTTGATATAGTTGTAACTGGTATAGGTGGCACAGGAGTAGTTACAATAGGAGCGCTTATAGGAATGGCCTCTCATATAGAGAATAAAGGCGTTAGTGTTTTAGATCAAGTAGGAGTAGCACAAAAAGGGGGTGCTGTCCTTAGTCATATTAGAGTAGCATCAACACCTGAAAAAATTCACTCTGTCAAAGTTGGAAAAACAAGTGCAGATTTAATTTTGGGTTGTGATATGGTAGTAGTAACTACCTCTCCTGTAAGAGAATTAATGAATATTAATACTACACACTCTATTATAAATGACCATGAAACCCCAGTAGCGGGTTTTGTCTTAGATCCTGATCACTCATTTGGGGGGAAACGTATCCGTCAAATTATAGAAAAGTCTTCAAAAGAAACAAACTTTATAAATGCAATAAAAATTGCTACAGCAATGTTTGGAGATTCTATAGCTTCAAATATGTTTATAACTGGCTATGCTTTGCAAAAGGGCTTTATTCCAGTTCTACCAGAAAGCATGGAAGAAGCAATCAAGTTAAATAATATTGCCGTATCTATGAATTTATCAGCATTTAGATGGGGAAGAATGGCTGCACATGATTTCAGCTACGTAGAAAAAGAAGCTGCTCCATTTATGAGTAATATAGAAATTGATAAAGATAAATACGGACTTAAGGATATAATTAAAGATAGAAAGAGCTTTCTTAAAAATTATCAAAATGAAAGTTATGCAAATAGTTATATAGATTTTGTTAATAAAACAATTGCGAGTGAGAATAAAATAGATAAGGGTAAAGAGGACTTATCTATAGCTGTATCAAAATATTTATATAAATTAATGGCTTATAAAGATGAATATGAGGTAGCAAGATTATACACAAATGGAGATTTTAAAGAAAAATTAAGTAATGCGTTTGAAGGCAAACTTAAATTAAAGTTTCATGTTGCTCCTCCATTATTCGCACCTAAAGATCCTAATACAGGAAAATTAAAAAAAATAACTGTAGGTTCTTGGATACTTCCAATATTTAAAGTTTTATCAAAACTTAAATTTTTAAGAGGAACTATATTAGATCCTTTTGGAAAAACTAAAGAACGAAAAATGGAAAGATTATTAATTAATCAATATAAGAAGGACCTGACAAAAATATTAAATGAATTAGATACAAAAAATATTTCTTTAGCAGTGCAAATAGCGTCTATTCCCGAAATGATAAGAGGCTACGGACATGTTAAAGAAGAAAATATGAAAAAAGCTGAGCAAAAAAGAAAAGAATTATTAGGAATATGGAATTCTAAAGAAGATAAACCATCTTCAGCTATTGCTGCAGAATAAATTATACAAATCTAAGGTTTAGAAATAATCGTATATATAGAAAGTTATGAAATTTATTCTATATGAAAAAAAATAAATCTACTCTTACTGGAAAAGTTAAAAGATATGCTAAAGTTAGCAGTAAATTAACAGGGGCTACAGCTCGTATAGCTAGTAATAAGCTAATAGGAAAAAACGATTTAAATAAAAATGCTGATATTATTTTAAATGCTCTCGGGGGTTTGAAAGGACCTTTGATGAAGGCAGCTCAATTATTGTCTACTATACCTGATGCCTTACCTAAAGAGTATGCTGAAAAGTTACAAACACTTCAAGCAGAAGCACCACCTATGGGCTGGTTCTTTGTAAAAAGAAGAATGGCTAGTGAATTAGGTAAAGACTGGTTAAAAAAGTTTGACTCTTTTGAAAATAATGCAAAAAATGCTGCTTCACTTGGACAGGTTCATAAAGCAAGTATCAAAGGAAATACTATAGCCTGTAAATTACAATATCCAGACATGTCATCTACAGTTGCTGCTGATTTAAAACAGTTAAAATTAATATTTTCTCTTTATGGAACTTGGGATAAGACTATTAAAACTAAAGATATCTACGATGAATTATCTGACAGGCTTAAAGAAGAACTCGACTATAAACGAGAACTTAAAAATATGCTTTTATTTTATGAAATACTTAAAAATCAAAAATATATTAATGTTCCTAAGCCAATAAAGGATTTATCTACTGATAGATTGCTTTCAATGACTTGGTTAAGCGGTGAGTCATTTATGAAATGGAAAAAATCAAGTCCTAAAATTAAAAATCACCTTGCTCTAACATTATTTTATGCTTGGTACATTCCTTTTTATAAATACGGAATTATACATGGAGACCCTCACCCTGGTAACTATCAAGTAGATAACACCAATAAAGATAAGCCAAAAATTAATTTATTAGACTTTGGTTGCATTAGAATATTTCCAGCAAAATTTGTAAAGGGAGTTATAGATTTATATATAGCTATGAGAGATAATAATACAGAGTTAGCTATAAACGCTTATAAATCATGGGGTTTTAATGACTTATCTAAAGATTTGATAGAAGTACTAAATATTTGGGCCCTATATATCTATGGGCCATTATTAGAAAATAAAAAAAGAAAAATTCAAGATCCTAAAGCTCTAAAAAATGGTAAAGAGGTAGCTTCTAATGTTTATAAAGAACTAAAAAAACTAGGAGGTGTTGCTCCACCAAAAGAATTTGTTCTTATAGATAGAGCAGCTGTTGGGCTAGGGTCAGTTTTTATGCATCTGAATGCTGAATTAAATTGGCATGAAATTATTGAAGAACTAATAGAAAATTTTGATGAAGAAGAATTAGATATTAGACAAAAATCAATACTTAAAAAATTCAATCTATAATACCATTAATACTTTTACTCTTAATAAATAAGGATGCTATGTCACAAGCTTTTTGAATAGACTTTTGAGTACTTATTGATGATTTTTTAAGAGTATTGAATGAGTGATCTCCTTCATTAAGCCAGTATATGAAATTTTTTTTATTTATATTATATTTTTTTACTTCTTCAATATTTCCAAATTTATCTCTTGTACCTTGTATTATCAGAATTGGTGGACCATCTAATTGTAAGTTATCAAGTCTAATATTATCTATGTTATTGATAGGATGAAATGGATATCCAAATACCACTACTCCTTCAACTTCTATGGATTTACTTACAATAGTGGAAACTCTTCCCCCCATTGATTTCCCAGATAACCATATCTTTTTATTTGGGTATAATTTTTTTATTTGATAATACAAACTAGTATAAAATTCACATAACACAGGTATTTTATCAGGAAATGGTTTCTTGCCTAATCTTCTTTTAGCCATATAGGGGAACTCGAATCTAATAGTAATAATTCCATTTTCATTTAAACCCTTTGAAATTGTTCGCATAAATATTGAATCCATTGGAGCCCCTGCTCCATGAGCTAATAATAATATATTTTTTCCTTCTTTTGGGCCTTTTAAAAGTATATTATCTAAAATCATAGTAGTTAAATATATTATTAATTTTTAGGTTTATCAATTTTAATTATGGAAGATTTATTTAATTGGGTTTTTGTTTTTGCTACAGGCATAGTTGCCTGGCATGGAATTACTTTTAAAGATAAAGATGGGGAAAAAGATTTTGTTCGTCTCCTTTTTGGTTGCATTGCACTAATATTTTTTATAAGAGTTTTTACTGTAGATATATTAAAAATAATCTAATTATTTTTCAAAATTTATTTGTTTATCATTAATTTCTTCTATTGATAATATTCTTTCATCTTCACTTAACAACATTTGTTGATTTAAATAGTTTAATCGATCCATTATTGTTGGAGGTTTTTCTCTTACATCATATAGTAATCTATCAATCCAATGCATACCTGTAGATAATTCATTGTCTAATCTCAATGCAATCTCATAATATTTAATTGCATTAACATAATCTTTGTTCCTATCAAACAGAACTCCTAAATTTGCATAAGCAGGAGCAAACTGATTATCAGTCTTTATTGCTAAATCAAAATATTTAAAAGAATTATTAAAATCATTTAGCTCCATATAAGAACGAGCAATACCCTCTATAATATAGACATCATTCTGATCAAAACTATAAGCCTTAAGATAATTTTTGAGAGAGCTATCATATCTTTTATCTTTAAAATCTGTATTACCACTTAGATAATACCTTAATTCTGGAGGTCTATTTACAAAATGTTCAAAAAGAAGCCAAGTAGTAAATAAAACAAATAAAATAATACTAATTTTCACTAAAATATTATAAACAGAGTCTGATTGCTTTATTTTATATGAGCTCAAATTATTCCTACTTTATATCAAGAATATTAATGTTAAATAAACACGAAAAAATTAGAATTAAAAAGATAGATACAAACCTAGACCTTCTTAACTGACCAGCCTTTTGAATATTATCCAATTGCTTACCAGTTTTTCTTTCTAATCTTCTAATACTTAAAATAAATATTAATTTATTAACAGGATAATATAAAAGTAAAGATAATATTATAACACTAAGAACATAAAAATTATTAAGCATTCAACATCTATATTATATACAGGTAATTAAAACTTTTACCTGTATATAATCCAAAATATAATTATTTATCACCAATATCATCTGTTAATGCTTCAAATGGTTTAGGGGGAGTCGACATCTCCATCTTATAAGCGAGCATCCACATCATATATACTCCCAATATCCAGAATAATATTTGCCAAGCCCAAATTGAAGGTATACCAAAAACCCATGTATTTGGATCAAGTGGACTTCCGAAAATCCAGTTTCCAATTACTGCACCCGGACCTATTCCAAAGAAAAACCATAGTAAAGTTATAATAACAGCAGTTGGAATTAATCTCTTTTTTTCATCAGATAAAGATGAATGTTCTCTCAAGAATGAATGAAACTTCATTTTATGCTCAGTATCAGATTTATTTTGAGTAAAATAGGATATTAATATTGCAAAACCTAAATTAAATATTATACCCCAACCAGCTGAATGTATAGTTAATGGCCATCTTCCCCAAGCTGTAATTCCAAAGACGTCCCTGCCCATGCTTTCTGTAAGAGTGACTGCAACTAAACCGGCAATTAATCCGATGGTTATTCCAGCTCTCGTAAGAAATGGCCACCAACAAATCGCAATTAGCGCAGGCCACATTTGAAAACCATATGCTACTGCTAAACCACCTAATAGAACTAGTGCATCTTTAGATACTGTTGCAACCAATAATGCAGCTAATACTATAAGTCCAACACCTGACCTTCCAAGAATTTTCTGGATATTATGTGATGCATTAGGTAAAATAAATCTTTTTACTAAATCTCTTGTAAGCATTCCACCAGCTGTTGACATATATGCAGCTCCGGTAGACTGCATAGCCGCTAAAGCACACACAGATAAAAGACCTACTAGCCATGGTGCACTATCCGACATTAAGTATATTAATTGAGGAACTAACATTCCTTGCTTACCTGCAGTATCCATTATATCTTGCCCTTGAAGACCCGCACCCATAACATTATTAACTAACTCAGGATGTGCAGCTAACATAGAGGCATCAGCCCCTAAAAAGTGCGCTCCTATTCCTTGTATAGCTGTAAAACTCATTAAGATTAAACCTATTCCAAATGCAGATGCCCATACTTGTTGGGGAGCAAATGGCACTGTACTTTTATTTGAGAAGGACCACATTGTAAATGCAGGAGCAGATTGAATACCCATTAGCGCAAACATATATGATAATATCATTATTCCAGTCCATGCCCCACCCACAGCTTCGGCTCCACTCTTAACATATTGAATAACTCCCGGTATTGCTATATAATGGCTATAACCATCAGGAGTAAGGTTTTTATCATTTTGAGATAGAGCAGCTATACCATCAACTAATGTTCCAAATCCTCCAATATTTATTAGTGCTATAACCCCAATCACCATTATTCCGCCGGCTAAAAGTATACACTGCATGGTGTCAACATATGCAACAGCTCGAAGTCCTCCAGTTGCCACATAAAGGAATACAACGGCAGATAATGCCCACATTCCTACATTTACGCTGAACATTCCATCAGTTAAAACATTAAATAAAAAGCCAGAAGCTCTTAGTTGAATACCCAAATAAGGAACTGAAAAAACTAAAGCGACAAGAACTACTAAAATCCTTATGAAGTCTGATCTAAAATAATCTGAAAGCATCTCTCCTGGCGTAACAAAACCAAATCTTTTTCCTAACATCCACTGTCGCTTTAAAAACATTACTCCAGTAAAAGGTATAGTAATTGCATAAAAGGAAGCATATGCATAAGGAAAACCATCCCGATATATCAAGCCTGGATGCCCCATAAATGTCCACCCAGAAAATGATGTAGCAGTAGCTGCCAAGATAAAAACCCAAATGGATATTCCTCTTCCTGCTAAAAAATAATCACTAGCAGTTTTTGCCTGTAAATGACCTTTAATACCCCAATAAACACAATACGCCCAATATAATCCTACAAATACTAGTAGCCAAATTACTTTAGCATCCATTTTATAATCCTCCCCCAATAAACAATATTATTTATTATATATTAAAACTAACCTTAAATGTAGCAAGAAAGCAAACTTAAATAGATATTTTTTGGTGGGCCCGGTAGGACTCGAACCTACGGCCAAACCGTTATGAGCGGTTTGCTCTAACCAACTGAGCTACGGGCCCAAAAATTAACTATTTTTCATCTAAAAAACTTTTTAATTTTCTTGATCTAGATGGGTGTTTTAGTTTTCGTAATGCTTTTGCCTCAATTTGTCTAATTCTTTCTCTTGTAACTGAAAATTGTTGACCAACTTCTTCTAAAGTATGATCAGTGTTCATACCAATACCAAAACGCATTCTCAGCACCCTTTCTTCTCTAGGAGTTAAAGATGCTAATATTTGCGTAGTTTGCTCTTTTAAATTCTCATGAATTGCTGCATCTAATGGAATAATTGCATTTGTATCATGAATAAAGTCACCTAGATGGCTATCCTCTTCATCTCCCACAGGCGTTTCTAAACTTATGGGTTCTTTCGCTATCTTCATTACTTTTCTGACTTTATCTAATGGCATAGCTAACTTCTCAGCTAATTCTTCGGGAGTAGCCTCTCTACCAATTTCATGTAAAATTTGTCTAGACGTTCTAACTAGTTTATTAATAGTTTCTATCATGTGAACTGGGATTCTTATTGTACGAGCTTGGTCAGCTATCGACCTAGTAATAGCTTGTCTTATCCACCAGGTAGCATAAGTAGAAAATTTATATCCCCTTCTATACTCAAATTTATCTACTGCCTTCATTAGCCCTATATTACCTTCTTGAATTAAATCTAAAAATTGTAATCCTCTATTTGTATATTTTTTTGCAATTGAAATTACTAATCTTAAATTAGCTTCTATCATTTCTTTTTTTGCTTGTTCTGACTCTCTTTCTCCACGTTCTATAGCTTTAACCAATACTTTAAACTCAGTAATACCCAAGCTGCAGTATTCAGCTGTCTCTTTAATTTCTGCTAATATCTCCTTAATTAGAGGTCTTTCTTTTTTTATAAACTCTTTAATTTTTTTATCTTTATTCAAAGATAATTTTCTTAATAAATCTTTTTGAATCTCTTTACCTGTATACAACTCTAAAAATTTATCTTTTTTAATTTTATTTTTTGTAGCCAGTCTAATCAACTTTCCTTCAAGGGAAGACAACCTCTTATTCTTTCCATATAATTCATCAATTAACTCTTCTACTCTATTGGTATCTAAACGTAAGCCTCGCATAATACTAGAAACCTCATGCTGACTTCTAAAAAATTTATTTTTATCGTTATCTTTAGTTTCTATACCAGCAATCAAATTATTGATATTTTGTTGCCAGTATTTATCCATAGACTTTGAATATTTAGATAATTGTTTAAAAGCTAATAAAATTTGCGGCTGTAATATTTCTTCTAATGCAGAAATTGATGGCATTCCATCATGACTATCATTTTCTTCTTCATTATTAAAACCTTCAATATTAGAATCTTCATTATCATTAGATTCTATTTCCTCATTCACTTCATTAGATTGAATTGTTGCAGCTACTTTTGCAGTTGCAAGAGGATTATTAACAGTTGCGCCATCCGGACCAGAACCATAAGTTGCTTCTAAATCAATAACATCTCTCAAAGTGATTAATTCTTTTTTTAATTCTACATTCCATTTAGATATACTTCTTAATGTTAAGGGATTCCTACTTATTCCTCTGAACATTAAATCTCTTCCAGCCTCAATTCTCTTTGCAATAGCTATTTCTCCATCCCTAGATAGTAGCTCCACATTTCCCATTTCCCTTAAATACATTCTTACAGGATCATCTGTTCTTCCTAATTCATTATCCTTTGGGTTATCTTCCTTTATTGTCTGATTTTTATTTTCATTTTCCACATCATTTAAATCATCATCTGAATCTACTAAACTAATGCCCAGTTCTGATATCATAGCTTGAATATCTTCAATTTTTTCTGAAGAAAATTTCTCAGGAGATAGAACTTTTGCTAATTCATCATAAGTTAAATAACCTTTATCTTTCCCTTTAGAAATAAGTTTTTTAACTTCTACTTCGCTGATATCAGATATTTGTTCATCTGCAACAGAAGAATTATCGGTACTGTTAGTAACTGTTTTACTTTTTTTAACCATAATTTATTTTCTACTAAACCTAATTTGAAATATTATACTACTAATTATATTTTGTTTAAGCAATTATCAAGTAATAACTTAAACTAAATTCACTATATATTTTCTTTTTTATACCACTTTTTTTGTAAATTTGCTGCCTCTTTCCAGCACTTTACAACATAATTTAGATCATCATTTTTTTTCACAAATTCAGGAATAAACCTGGTTGTTGCCCAATCTTTTGGTTTAAATATCTCTTCAATAATAAAATTATACTTTGAATCATTTTTAATCTCACTAATGCTCATGTCTGTTATATCACCATTTTTTTTATATATGTTTAATAAAGCTATTCTCAACGTCTCTATTTCATTATTAGAAAAAACTAAAATAGCAAAATCTTCTTCTACCTTTTTTAATATACCTGGATTATTAAGTATAGCTTCTATAAGATTTTTTTCTCTAAGCAATGCAGAAGTATTATTCTTTACTCTAACTGCATTTAACTTATCTATTTCATTATTATTAGTTTTAAAACTATATTTTTTAAAATTATAATAATTATTCGGGAATAAATTATTATAATTAGTATAAAATGATTTTTTATATTCCTTTTGCACATTTTTATCATCTATTAAAGATATTTTTTTTTCCATATTTATTTTAAAAGCAGCTCTTTTTTCTGGAGTATTTAAATCTATATTTAAAATTTCACTATCCCAGAAAACATTAAACATAGAAATCGCATTTTCTATCATATCAAATAGTTGTTGCTTTTTACCCTTAAAAACTAGATTGTCAGGATCATCTCCATTTTCTAAAAAAGCAAATTTTAGAGACTTTCCAGGTTTTAATAATTTCATAGCTATATTAAGAGTCCTTATTGCAGATCTATAGCCTGCCTGATCTCCGTCCATACAAATAATAGGTTCATCTGAAATTTTCCATAACAATAATAATTGTTCTTCAGATAGTGATGTTCCTAAAGGTGCTACTGCCCCGTATAACCCTATATGATATAAAGCAATAACATCCATATAACCTTCAACCACTATGAAGGGCATTTTATGCTTTTGAACATATTTTTTTGCTCTATGAAAATTATATATTAACTTTCGTTTTTTAAATAAAATAGTATCAGGTGAATTAAGGTATTTAGGCTCTGTAGAATCTAAAGACCTTCCTCCGAAAGCTACAACTTCCCCTCTTGAGTTATGAATAGGGAAAATAAGTCTATTTCTAAAGAAATCATAATATTTATCATTCTTAATAGATTTTCTTCCTAATCCTGCTTCAATAATTTTCTCAGTAGAATAACCTTTACTCTCTAAAAACCTAATTAAATTGTCTGAATTATTTTGTGTATAACCTAATTCAAAATATTGACTTGCCTCTATAGAAATTTTTCTATTTTGAAGATAATTTTTTACTCTATTTGCAGATTTATCTTTGAAATTATTGTAAAAATAAACTTTAGATAATTCATATATATTTCTAAAGTTCGCCTCTTCTTCATGAACTTTTTTATCTTTGTATGTATAATTATTTACATTAACCCCTATTTCTGAAGCTAAGATTTGGATTGTTTCTTTAAAATCTATTGATTCTTTTTGCATTACAAAAGAAATGACATCTCCATGAGCTCCACAACCAAAACAATGAAAAAAACCTTTATCATTACTAACTGTAAATGACGGAGTTTTTTCATTATGAAATGGGCATAAACCAATAAAGTCGTTACCTTTTTTTGATAAATTTACGGTTCTTCCTATGTACTCAGATAATATTATTTTATCATGAATTGTATTTACTAAGTTGTCTGAAAAAGCCATATAATAACTCTGTTATCTTTCTAAACGCTCTCTTACTATTTGACTAACATCTGCAAAATCGCATCTACCAGTATAGTCTTCTTTAATCTTTGATATAACTTTTCCTAAATCACGAAGTGTTTTAGCATCAATTATTTTAATAGCTTCTTCTATTACCTTCTCTAGTTCTAGCTTAGTTAACATTTTAGGCATAAAAGCATTGATAATCTCAATTTCTCTATATTCTGATTCTGCTAATTCATTTCTTCCGGCTTTCTCATATACTTTTGCCGTTTCATTTCTCTGTTTTACCATTTTTGCTAAAATATCTAAGATACTAGAATCAGTAATCAAATCTCCATTACCCTTTCTTTTTGATTCTAAATCTCTATCTTTAATTGCAGCTAATATTAGTCTAATTGTTGATAACCTTATAGAATCTTTTGCTTTCATAGCTTCTGATAATTCATTTTTAAATTTATTTCTTAACACTTTTAAAGTTCCTAATTAATAATGTTTTTATAATACATGAAATATTTAAATAATTTAAATAATAATTATTACTTTTCTTGACCAAAATGTTTGATTTGATTAGTGTGGATTTCCAAGAGACAATTATAATAAATTTATAAAAAATTACTAAAAGTGGAATTTTATTAAAAAATGAAATCATCCAAACCTAAACTCTTGAAAGATCTAATTAATAAAAAAAATGCTATTTTAATACTCGAAAATGGAGATTATTATTGGGGAAATGGTATTGGAGCAAAAGGACAAACTATTGGAGAATTATGTTTTAATACTTCAATGACAGGCTATCAGGAAATTATAACTGACCCTTCATATGCAGAACAAATTATTACATTTACATTTCCACATATTGGCAACACTGGAACGAATATTCATGACAATGAATCCAAATCGCCTGTTGCTAAAGGAGTTGTTTTAAAAGCTAATGTTACAGTTGCCTCCAATTTTAGATCTGATTTAAATTTAAGTGAATGGTTAAAAAATAAAAATATCATAGGTATTCAAGGGATTGATACTAGATCAATCACATCCTTAATTAGAGAAAACGGCTACATTAATGGAATGATTATAAACCAAGTTAAAAAAGATTTAAATATAAAAGAAGCAATAAAATCAATTAAATCATGGCAAGGCTTAGAAGGAGCAGACTTAGCATCAGTAGTTACATGTAAAAAACAATATAAATGGAAAGATAAGAGTTATTTCAATAAAAATTATTTCAACATTAAAAATAGTAATTTTAAATTAAATAGTAAAAAAAATGTAATAGTTATAGATTTTGGCGTTAAACAAAATATTTTGAGAATGCTTGCAGATAGAAATTTTAATGTGATAGTAGTACCATTAACTACACCATTAAATAAAATTTTAAAACTAAAACCAGATGGTATTTTTTTGTCTAATGGACCAGGAGATCCAAAAGCTACAAGCGTTATAGTCAAAGATTTATTACTTAAATTATTTAATACTAATTTGCCTATTTACGGTATATGTCTCGGTCATCAACTTATTGCATTAGCGCTAGGTGCCAAAACAGAAAAAATGAGAAACGGTCATAGAGGAGCAAACCAACCAGTAAAATATAATAAAAATAATAAAGTTGAAATTACCAGTCAAAATCATGGATTTGTTGTTAAAAGAAATACTCTATCAGAATTTGCAATTGAAACTTATACGTCTTTATTTGATGGAGTAGTAGAAGGAATAAAAGTAAAAAACAAGCAAATATATTCTGTTCAATACCATCCAGAAGCATCTCCTGGTCCTCATGATACCTATGGTTTTTTTGATTCATTCTATAATGCTGTAAACAAAATAAAGAAAAAAAATGCCTAAACGAAGTGATATTAAATCAATTTTAATTATTGGAGCTGGACCTATAGTAATAGGGCAAGCTTGTGAATTTGACTATTCAGGTTCGCAAGCATGTAAAATATTAAGAGAAGAAGGTTACAGAATAATATTAATAAATTCAAATCCAGCAACTATAATGACTGATCCAAATTTTGCAGATGCTACTTATATAGAACCAATAACTCCTGAGATGGTAACAAAAATTATAATTTCTGAAAAACCAGATGCTATCTTACCTACTATGGGTGGACAAACAGCCTTAAATACTGCAATGAGTCTAGCAGAATCTGGCATACTAAAAAAATATAATGTTGAACTTATAGGAGCATCGCTAAAAGCTATAAAAAAAGCCGAAGACAGAGAACTCTTTAAATCAGCTATGCAAAAAATAGGTTTAACCACTCCTAAAGGCATTTTAGCAGAGAATAAAAAAGAAGCTGACAATGCTCTTAAGATCATAGGGCTTCCATTAATAATTCGTCCTTCATTTACTTTAGGAGGAACTGGGGGCGGAATAGCATACAATAAAGATGAATTTGATAAAATTGTATCTAGTGGTTTAGATGCTTCACCCGTAAATTCTGTTTTGATTGAAGAATCTATTATTGGTTGGAAAGAATACGAGATGGAAGTAGTAAGAGATAAAGCTGATAACGTGATCATAATTTGTTCAATAGAAAATATTGATCCAATGGGTATTCACACAGGAGATTCTATTACAGTAGCTCCTGCACTAACTCTTACAGATAAAGAATACCAGATGATGAGAAATGCATCTATATCAATTTTAAGAGAGATAGGAGTTGAAACTGGGGGATCAAATGTTCAATTCGCAATAAATCCAGATGATGGAAGAATGGTAGTTATAGAAATGAATCCTAGAGTTTCAAGATCATCTGCTCTTGCATCTAAGGCAACAGGTTTTCCCATAGCAAAAGTAGCAGCTCGTTTATCTGTTGGATATACTTTAGATGAGATACAAAATGATATTACTAAAATAACACCAGCATCATTTGAACCTACACTAGATTATATTGTTACAAAAATACCAAGATTTGCCTTTGAAAAATTTAAAGGGGCCCATGATACACTAACGTCTGCCATGAAATCTGTAGGAGAAACAATGGCAATAGGAAGAACTTTTCAAGAATCTTTTCAAAAAGCTTTAAGGTCTATAGAGACGGGCCTTGATGGGTTTAATAATATTAAAATTCCAGGATATGAAAAAGGTGGAGATAAATCTTCAATATCGGCAGCTCTATCTAGACCTACACCTGAAAGAATACTCTATGTTGCTCAAGCTTTTAGAGAAGGTTTTAATATTGATGAAATTTTTGATTGCAGTAAAATAGACCCTTGGTTTTTGAAACAAATTGAGGAAATTGTAGAGATTGAAAAAGCTATTGAAGCTAATGGATTACCAAAAAGTTTTGATGAACTTCAATTTATAAAATCAAAAGGTTTTTCTGACAAAAGAATAGCTAGCCTTACTAAAACCAAAACAAAAAAAATAAAATCTTTACGAGATAAATATAAAGTGAAACCAACTTTCAAAAGAATTGATAGCTGTGCAGGTGAATTTAATTCTAAAACTCCATATTTATATTCGACATATGAAGACGCCGCTTGCAAAGAATATTTTAATGAATCTGAAGTAACAGATAGAAAAAAGATTATCATTTTAGGAGGAGGACCAAACAGGATAGGACAAGGGATAGAATTTGATTATTGTTGTGTTCATGCTGCATACTCATTATCTTCTCAAGGTTATGAAACTATTATGATAAATTGTAATCCTGAAACAGTTTCCACTGATTATGATACATCCGATAGACTTTATTTTGAGCCTTTAACTGAAGAAGATGTGCTAGAAATAATATATAATGAAAATTCTAAAGGTAATTTAAAAGGATGCATAGTTCAATATGGAGGGCAAACACCCTTAAAACTAGCTAAAGCTCTTTCAGAAGCTAACATTCCTATTATAGGAACTTCACCTGATATGATAGATTTAGCTGAAGATAGAGATAGATTTCAAAAACTCTTAAAAAAACTAAAATTAAAACAACCTCCTAATGGAATATGTAATTCATCGAGTGAGGCAGTAAATATAGCTAGAAAAATTGGTTATCCAGTTTTAGTAAGACCCTCTTATGTACTGGGTGGTAGAGCTATGGAAATAATTCATAATGAAAATACTTTAAATCAATACATTAATAGTATTATTTCTACTTTTGGAAAAAATCCAATTTTAATTGATAGATTTTTATCCGATGCTATTGAAGTAGATGTTGATGTTATAGCTGATAAAAATTTATCTATAGTAGCTGGAATTATGGAGCATATAGAAGAAGCCGGCGTACATTCAGGAGACTCGGCATGCACAATTCCTCCTCATAGTTTACCTAAAGCAACAATTAAAGAAATTGAAAAACAGTCTAATACACTTGCGAAAGCCCTAAAAGTAATAGGATTAATGAATATTCAATTTGCTATAAAAGATATAGAAAAAAATAAGCCGAATATATATATATTAGAAGTAAATCCTAGAGCTAGTAGAACAGTTCCCTTTGTTGCAAAAGCAACAGATAACCAGTTTGCAGGGATAGCAGCTAGAATTATGGCTGGAGAAAAGTTATCTTCTTTTAAAATTACACCATGGTATAAAACAAATAAAATTTCAGTAAAAGAAGCAGTATTTCCATTTGGAAGATTTCCTGGCGTAGACACCCTTTTAGGGCCAGAAATGAAATCGACTGGAGAGGCTATGGGATTAGCTCAAAATTTTGGACAAGCATTTGCTAAATCTCAAATGGCCGTTGGATCAAATCTCCCTAAATCTGGTATATTATTTATTTCTGTAAAAGACTCAGATAAAATAAAAATTTTACCTATTTGTAAAAATCTAATCAGTCTAGGTTTTGATATTATTGCTACTAAAGGAACATCAAAATACTTAGAAGCAAATAGTATAAAAGTCACTAGAATTAATAAGGTAAGTCAAGGTCGCCCACATTTAGTGGATGCAATAAAAGATGGATTAGTTAATATTATATTTAATACTACTGAAGGAGAACAATCAATTAAAGAAAGTTTTTCATTAAGGAGAGCTGCACTATCTGCTAATATTCCTTATTATACTACTTTAGCAGGCAGTAAAGCAGCAACAGAAGCAATAATTTCTTTAAATAAAGATGATTTAACAGTTAAACCTATTCAATCTTATTGATTTTAATATTATAATAAGCTTATGTATTAATAATAAATTAAATAAAGGGTAAAGCTAATGGATAAAGTTCCAATGACAAATAATAGCTATGATTTGCTTGAGGCAGAGCTAAAAACTCTAAAATCTGAAGATAGACCTAATGTAATAAAAGCTATTTCTGAAGCAAGAGAACATGGAGATTTGTCAGAAAATGCTGAGTATCATGCTGCGAAAGAACAACAATCTTTCATTGAAGGAAGAATTTTAGAAATAGAAAATAAACTTAGAAGAGCGGAAGTTATTGATCCAAGTTTAATTAAATCAGATAAAATAATTTTTGGGGCAACAATAGATTTATATGATGAAATTAATAATTCAGAAACAACATTTAAAATAGTAGGAGTAGATGAGACAAATGTTGAAAAAGGACTAATTTCTGTAAGCTCTCCAGTAGCAAGATCTTTAATGGGTAAAAGTGTAGGAGATGTCGCAGAAGTCAATACTCCAGGCGGTAAAATAATTTATGAAATTCTAAAAATTGAATATAAATAATATTTTATTATGAATAATTTAAACAGAGAAAATTCCATTTGGCTTCTTTTAGATGATAGAGATGGTAATTGTTCGCAAGTTTTAGGAATTGAACAGGCTTTAAATATTAAATGTATTAAAAAAAAATTCCAATATAATTTTCTATCAAGGCTTCCAAATATATTTTTACAAAATACTATAGCACATATTAAATTTTCAGATAGAAAACAATTTAAAGCCCCCTGGCCTAAAGTAATAATTGGTTGTGGAAGAAAATCTGCACCTATTGGATTATGGATAAAAAAACAAAGCAATAACTATTCTAAATATATTCAGATAATGTGGCCATCTTATCCTTATAAAAACATTGATCTTGTTTTTACTCCTTACCATGATGAAATTAAAAATAAAAATAATGTGATTGAAATCCTGACAGCACCTAATATTTTTAATGAAAAATTGATATATGAATCTTATAATAAATGGAATAATAAATTTGGAGCTTTAGTTTCACCCAAAATTTCAGTTATTATCGGTGGAGATACAAAAAAGCATAAATTAAGCATAAATCATATTAAAGTTTTATTTAAAAATATTAACAATATATTAATTGATAAAGGGTCTGTTATGATATCTTCTAGCAGAAGAACCTCTAAAGAGAGTCTAATACAAATAAAAAAAGAAATTAAAGATTTTAAATTTAAAACTATTTTTTGGGATGTAAAGGACAATACACCAAACCCATACCGTGGCTTTTTAGCTCATGCCGATTTAATTATAGTAACAGGAGATTCAGTGTCTATTTGTTCAGAGGTATGTTCGGCTGGCAAACCTCTACTAATATATGCTCCTAAAGATATTACTATAAACAAACATAATAAATTTCATAAGTTATTAATTGAAAAAGGTATTGCAAAATATTTAGACGACTTCAAAATAAAAGATTTAAATAATTTTATATACAAACCTATTTATGAATCAGAAAATATAGCAAATATAATTAAAAATAAATATTTAATTTAATAGATTTAAAGGAAAAAATTATGACTAATAATCATCATAAACTAATAATTTTAGGCTCAGGTCCAGCAGGATGTACTGCAGCAATATATGCTGCGAGAGCTGCTTTAAAACCAGTGTTAATTCGTGGTTTGGAACCAGGTGGACAACTTACTATAACAACTGATGTAGACAACTATCCTGGGTATGAAAAAACAATTCAAGGTCCGTGGTTAATGGAACAAATGGAAAAACAAGCTTTATTAGTAGGAACACAATTAATAAATGGTACAGTAGTTAAATGTGACCTTACTAAGAAGCCTATAATGCTTGAATTAGATAATGGAGAAATTTATTATGCTGATTCATGTATTATTGCAACTGGTGCCTCAGCACGTTGGCTTAATTTACCTTCAGAAAAAAAATATAGAGGTTTTGGAGTTAGTGCATGTGCTACTTGTGATGGTTTCTTTTATAAAAATAAGGAAGTAATGGTAATAGGAGGAGGGAATACTGCTGTAGAAGAAGCTTTATTCTTAACTAATTTTGCTTCAAAAGTAACTTTAGTTCATAGAAGGTCTGAGCTTAGAGCAGAAAAAATTCTACAAGATAGATTATTAAAAAATGAAAAAATTAGTATTATATGGGACCATGTTTTAGAAGAAGTTATAGGAACTGATAATCCCTTAATTGTAAACCAAGCAATCATAAAATCTACAAAAAATAATAAAACTATGAAGATTAATATTAGTGGAATATTTATTGCAATTGGTCATGATCCTAACACAAAATTATTTGTTAATCAGCTAAATATGGATGAAGAAAACTATATTCTAACTGCAAATGATAGCACAAAAACCAACATTGAAGGAGTTTACGCGGCAGGTGATGTTCAGGACAAAGTTTATAGACAAGCTGTAACAGCAGCCGGTCATGGTTGTATGGCAGCTTTAGAAGCAGAAAAATATCTTTCTTTAAAAGAAAAATCTTTATAGACTAATTATATGGATTGGGAAAAATTAAAAATATTCAGATTTGTTGCGCATGAACAAAGTTTTACTCATGCAGGTGTTAAATTAAATTTAAGTCAGTCAGCAGCAAGTAGACAAATAAAAAAATTAGAAGAAGATATTGGAGTAATGCTATTCCATAGACATGCAAGAGGTCTTTTATTAACTGAACAAGGAGAAACATTGCTAAAATATGCGAATGAAGTATTTGATAAAATAAATGCTGCTGAAAATGCCCTAACAATTAATAAAGAAGAGCCTGAAGGATCACTGAGAGTAGCTACTACTATTACATTTGGATCTGTATGGCTCTCACAATATATAGATGAGTTTTTAGAAAAATATCCTGAGATTTCTCTTACCTTAATGGTAGGAGATAAAGAATTAGACTTGGGTATGAGAGAAGCTGATATAGCTATTAGGTTGTCTCCACCTAGGCAACCAGATTTAATTCAAAGACATCTTTTTACTGCACATGTAGGAATATTTGCATCAAATGAATATATAAAAAAAAATGGATCACCTAATAATGTTTATGATCTATTAAATCATAAAATAGTTAGTTATGGGGATACAATCAATATGCCATTTCCAGGAACTAACTGGCTTACAGATATGTTATCAAAATTGGATGTTAATTTTCAGCCAGTATTTTCTATAAATAATATAGTTGGAATGATCCGAGCAGTAGAAAGTGGAATTGGAATAGCTGCTCTTCCAACTGCAATGGTAAGAGAAATAAGTTCTTGTACACAAATTCTACAAGATATAGAAGGACCTCCTGTAGAAGCATTTTTTGTTTATCCTGCAGAATTGAGAGCCACAAAAAGAGTAACTGCATTTAGAGATTTTATTTTAGAAAAAGTAAAAAATTTCGATTTTTAAATAATTATCTATATAAAGAATCAGACATATCCATATCTTTATATAAATATCTTACCCATTGTTCATAACCATTATAAATTTTTGTATCATACATTTTATTAGTACCAATATCTTTATCTCTGGATTGACTCCATCTAGGATGAGCAACATCTGGATTAACATTAGCCCAAAATCCATATTCTTTCGGCTGAATTGCTTCCCAAAATGTTTTGGGACGTTCACTAACAAAATCAAATGAAACAATGGATTTAATGGATTTAAATCCATATTTCCAAGGTACTATTAATCTTAAAGGTGATCCATTTTGATTAGGTAATGGCTTTCCATAAACTCCTGTTGCTATAAAAGAAAGGTCATTACTTGCTTCTTCTATTGTTAAAACTTCAGTATATGGCCACGGATACCAATTTTGTCTTTGCGATGCGACTTTATCAGGATCAAAAAATGTTTTCATTACTAAATACTTGGCATCTGATTTTGGTTGCACAATTTTTATAATGTCACTTAAAGCAAAACCACTCCAGGGAACAACCATTGACCAAGCTTCAACACACCTAAGCTTATAAACTCTCTCCTCTAAAGCCACCTTCTTTGTCAAATCATCAATATCTATTTCAAATTCTTTATCTATCATGCCAGTGAAAGATATTTTCCAAGGACTTGTTATTAATTTACTTGCACTTCTTTTGATATTTTTTGTAGTACCAAACTCATAATAATTATTATAATTTGTTGCTTTATATTCATCAGTTAACTTTCTAATACCGCCTTTAATATCATTCTCCTGAATAAAATACTTTTTATTCTCTTCAACTGGATATAAATTCTCTCTATAAGGTTTTAGAGCTGCTTGGGCAGAATGCATTAATAAATTTGAAGAAAGAGCAGCAAAGCCTAAATTTTTTAATATACTTCTTCTATTAATATATGTTCCTTCAGGAGTTACATTTTTATAAATATCCCATTCCTTATTCTTTTTTAATAACATATTTTTCCCATTGAATTATTTACTATTATTTTTTATCCAAACTGCTGTATCATGAAATGCAGCTCCTCCATTCGGAGGGACAGGGTCTGAACCTACTAAAGTATTAATACCTTCTTTACCTATAAAGGCTTCACTGGGCCATATTCCTTCTACTATAACTACACCTTGCTGAAGTCCTTCAAATGATTCTACGTTTAATATTACTTTACCTCTATCATTACCTAATATTATTTCATCATTATCTGACAAATTTAATTTTTCTAAATCTAATGGATGAATTTTAGCTCGAGGCTTTGCCTCTTTCTTTTTTGATGAAAAAGTTTCTGTAAAAGAACTATTTAAATAATTATGAGCAGGTGCCGTCACTAGGCGAAATGGATGTTTTTCAGAAATATTTTCTGTAGTATCTTGAAAATCTGGATATTTTGGCATTTGACTATGGTAAGGCCCAATCTTTTTCCAATTAGGTTTAAAATGAAATTTTTTATCATCATGACCAAAACCATTTATAAAATGAGAACTATTAAAATCAGGTTGTACATCTTTCCATCCATTTTTCTCTAATTCTAATAAACTTCCATGTTTTGAAATTTTTAAAGTATCATCAATTATCTCTCTTTCTGTCATTTTAAAGCCTTTATGATTAGCCCCCAATCTTTTAGCTAATTCAACTAAAACAAAATGATTTGACCTTGACTCTCCAACTGGTGTAATCAATTTAGGTCCAAAAGTAATATGTTGATGGCCACCAGCAATATATAAATCATCGTGTTCAACAAATGTAGTAGCTGGTAAAATAATATCTGCATATCTTGCAGTTTCAGTCATAAATTGCTCATGAACACATATAAATAAATTGTCCCTACTAAACCCCTGCCTAACTAGTGCACTCTCTGGAGACACAATTAAAGGATTAGTATTTTGAATAATCATACCATATATATTTTCACCATTTTTTAAAGCTTCTTTATCTCCAGTTAATATACTACCAATTCTAGATTGATCTAAAACTCTTATATTCTTATCTATTACATCTAAACCTTCTATTAAAGTCTTATCAATTTTGTAAATATCTGCATTTTTATAAAATGCCCCACCTCCTTGATATTTCCATTTTCCGCAAACAGTGGAAAGTGATACTACTGAATGCATTGCTGACGCCCCATTTCTTTGACGAGCAAACCCATATCCCAATCTTGTATAAACTCGTTCTGTACTTCCATATATTCTAGCTAACTCTTCAATTTCCATAATAGACAAGCCAGTAATATTAGAAGCCCATTTTGGAGTGAATTTTTTTACATGCTTCTCTAAACCTATAGGATCATCAGTATATTTTTGCATATAGTTTCTATCAGCATAATTATCCCTGAACATAATATGAATTAATGAGCAGGCTAAAGCACCGTCAGTTCCAGGTTTAATAGCATAATGAATATCCGCTACTTTAGCTGTTCTGTTTAAATATGGGTCGATGACAATTAATTTAGCTTTCCTATCTTTTCTAGCTTTTTGTATATGCTTCATCACATTAACTTGCGTTGATGCCGGATTCCCCCCCCAAACTAAAATTATATCAGCAACTGCCATTTCTCTGGGGTCAGGTCCTGTAAATTTCCCAACGCCCGCTTTGAATCCACTATCAGTAATAGTATTACATATTGTTGAATGCTGACCAGAATATTTTAAATTATGTCTTAACCTATTTATTCCGTCTCGTTGAACTAAACCCATTGTACCTGCATAATAATGAGGCCATATTGCCTCCGAACCATATTTTTGAGTAATTGTGAGAAAGTTATTGGCAACTTCATCCAAAGCATTTTCCCATGTTATTTCTTTAAAATCTCCAGACCCTTTATTACCAATTCTCATTAAAGGTTTTTTTAATCTATTGGGATGATGAGTTCTTTCAGAATACCTACTTACTTTTGCACATACTACCCCAGAAGTGTATGTATTTTTTTTTGCACCTTTTACTTTAAATATATTGTTATTATCATGAGTTATTTCTAAAGCACATGTACTAGGGCAATCATGAGGACATGCACTGACTGATAAATTATATTTGATATTTTCTTTCAATTATATAACCATTAAATTATTTTATTAAAATTTATATTATTATGCATAATAACGACTATAAAAAAACTAAATATTAATTTAATTGTTCGCAGGCATTTTTAATTCTTTTGCATGCTTCCTCAAGAATTGCGTCCGAAGTAGCATAAGAAATTCTAAAAAAAGGATCAGCACCAAAAGCACTACCTGGCACTACTGCAACACCTTCAGATTCCAATAAATAAGAAGAAAAATCTATAGAATTTGCAATTATTTTTCCATTACTAGTAGATTTTCCTATAATTCCAGAACAAGATGGATATACATAAAATGCCCCTGATGGTTTAAGGCAAGATAATCCAACACAATTATTTAACATTTCAACAACCATATCACGCCTAATTCTAAATTTATCATTTCTTTCTGATAAAAATTCTTCAGGCCCCTCTAAAGCTGCTAAAGCAGCCGCTTGACTAATAGAAGAAGGATTTGATGTAGACTGTGACTGTAATTTTGCCATTGCCGAAATTAACGCTTTAGGACCTCCAGCATATCCTATTCTCCAACCTGTCATAGCATAAGCTTTAGAAACTCCATTAACAGTTAAAATTCTGTTTTTTAATCTAGGAACAACCTCTGCAAGGGAAAAAAATTTAAAGTCATCATATATAATTTTTTCATATATATCATCAGACATAATAAAAATATTTTCAAAATCTAATAATAAATTTCCCAAGTCTTCAAGCTCATTCTTAGTATATGAAGATCCCGTCGGATTAGAAGGTGAATTAATTATAATCCATTTAGTTTTCTCAGAAATTTTATTTTTAATATCTTCAGACGTTACTTTAAAATTATTACTTTCTTTTCCTTCTACTATAATTGGCGTACCTCCTGCTAAAGAAACCATATCTGGATAAGAAACCCAGTAAGGTGCGGGAATAATGACCTCATCTCCTGGATTGATTGAACACATAAGAGCATTATATAATACCTGCTTACCTCCAACTGAAACAATTACCTCATCAATCTTATATTCAATATTATTATCTTTAGAAAATTTTTTTACTATTGCTTTTTTTAAAGCAGGAGTTCCATCAACTGCTGTATATTTAGTTTCACCATTTTTAATAGCCTCAATAGCTGCATTTTTAATATGATCAGGAGTATCAAAATCTGGCTCACCTGCCCCTAAACCGATAACGTCCTTTCCTGCAGCTTTCATTTCGGCAGCCAGCTTAGTTACAGCCATAGTAGGTGAAGGTTTTATAAGTGACATCCTTTCAGCGATTAAAGTGTTCATATTAGTCATTATATTTTTCTCTCAAGCAAATTGATGTTTTAAAAAAATTATTTTAAGTTATAAATATAGTTATATGTCTAAATTCAATTAAAAAGTAAATAAATATAATAATAAATTAAGAAAGAGGTAAATTTTGTCTAATTATCAAATTTCCGAAAATATGTTAAATTTAGGAACAGAAAATGCTTTTGTAGTTCTGGCTAGGGCAGCAGAACTTGAAAGACAGGGTCATGACGTTATAAACTTAGGAATTGGACAACCTGACTTTAAAACTGCTGATAATATAGTTGAAGCTGCAATTAAAGCTCTTAAAGACGGTCATCATGGATATACACCTGGTAACGGAATATTAGAACTCAGAGAAGCGGTCGCCTCAGATATTTTCAATAGACATAATGTAGATGTTAACCCTGATCAAGTTGTGATTGTTCCGGGTGGAAAAGTAACCATGTGGAACTGTATATTGATGTTTGGAGGAGAAGGAAAAGAAATATTATATCCTAATCCTGGATTTCCTATTTATGAAAGTGCAATAAAGTTTTCTGGTGCTAAAGCTGTACCTATTCCACTTCTAGAAAAAAATAATTTTTCCTTTGATCCTGAAGAAACTATTTCATTAATTAATGAAAATACAAGTTTAATAATAATAAACTCGCCTGCTAATCCAACTGGAGGAATGATAAAAAAAGAATTATTAGATGTATTTGTAAAAAAATTGGAAGAGTTTCCCAACGTAAGCATTTTATCAGATGAAATCTACTCTCATATTTTATATGATAATGATTATTACTCAATGCTAAACTATAATTCTATCTTTGACAGATTGATAATTTTAGATGGTTGGTCTAAAACCTACGCTATGACAGGTTGGAGAATAGGATATGGTATATGGCCTCTTAAATTAGCCGACAAAGCTACAAGATTAAATATTAATTCTGTCTCATGCACTAATGCTGCTACTCAATATGCTGCTATAGAAGCTTTAAAAGGCCCTCAAGACCAAGTAAAAAAAATGATTGATGAATTTAATAAAAGAAAAAATTTAATAGTTGAAAAAACTAATGAAATTCCTGGTATGCACTCGCAAATGCCAGAAGGAGCTTTTTATACTATGCCAAATATTAAAGAAACTAAATTATCTTCAAAAGAAATGGAAACACTTCTTTTAGAGAAATTAAAAATCGCCACAGTAGCAGGAACTAGCTTCGGAGAATATGGAGAGGGTTATATTAGATTTTCATATGCAAATTCACAAAGTAATATATTAAAAGCACTAAATAGAATACATGAATATGCTATAGAAAATAAATGGGGATAATATATATATAAATAATGGAAATTTCTAAAAACTTTAAAATTGTCTCAGATTTTAAACCTTCAGGTGATCAGCCGAAAGCTATAAAAAAATTAAGTGAAGGTTTAAAAAAAAATTACCTAAATCAGGTTTTACTAGGAGTAACTGGTTCAGGTAAAACTTTTACAATGGCAAAAACAATAGAAAAATTACAACGGCCGGCTCTTATTTTAGCTCCAAATAAAACTTTAGCTGCTCAACTATATGGAGAAATGAAAACTTTATTTCCTGAAAATGCTGTAGAATACTTTGTTTCATACTATGACTATTATCAGCCTGAAGCATATGTAGCTAGAACAAATACTTATATAGAAAAAGACGCCTCAATAAATGAGCAAATAGATAGAATGAGACATTCTACTACAAGATCTTTATTTGAAAGAAAAGACGTTATAATTGTTGCAAGCGTATCCTGTATATATGGAATAGGACCAGTAGAAAATTATTCAAAAATGATAATTGATATTAATAGAAATGATATTTGTGACAGAACAAACTTAATAAAATCATTAGTTTCTCTTCAATATAAAAGAAACGATCATAATTTTAATAGAGGTAATTTTAGAGTAATTGGAGATATTATTGAGGTTTTTCCCTCTCATTTAGAGGATAGAGCATGGAGAATAGATTTATTTGGAGATGAAATAGAGTTTATATCAGAATTTGATCCATTAACAGGACATAAAATAACTGATCATCAACAAGTAAAAATATATTCTAATAGTCATTATATTACTAATAGACCTACTTTAGAACAAGCAATGGTAAATATAAAAAATGACTTACAGTTAAGAATTAAAGAATTTAAACAAGAAAAAAAATTAATTGAAGCTCAAAGATTAGAGGAAAGAACTAATTTTGACTTAGAAATGTTAGAAATATCTGGAACATGTTCTGGAATAGAAAATTATTCTAGGTATTTAACTGGAAGACTTCCTGGAAAAGCTCCACCTACCCTATTTGAATACCTTCCAAATGACACAGTATTATTTGTTGATGAAAGTCATGTAACTATTCCTCAGATTAATGGAATGTATAAAGGAGATTATAGTCGAAAATCTAATTTATCAGAATTTGGCTTTAGATTACCTAGTTGTATAGATAATAGACCATTAAAATTTGAAGAATGGGATAAAATGAGACCCGAAACTATATTTGTTTCTGCAACACCTAGTAACTGGGAATTAGAGCAAACTCATGGTGAATTTATAGAACAAATTATCAGGCCTACAGGGCTTACCGATCCTAAATGTCAAGTACATCCGGCGACTAATCAAATAGATGATGTAATATACCAATGCAAAGAAACTATTAAATCTGGTTACAGATGCTTAATTACTGTTTTAACAAAAAAGATGGCTGAAGATTTAACCGAATACATGAATGATCTAGGTCTTAAAGTACAATATATGCACTCTGATATTGATACTCTAGAAAGAATAGAAATAATTCAAAATTTAAGAAAAGGTACATATGATATCCTGATTGGCATAAACTTATTAAGAGAAGGTCTTGATATTCCAGAGTGTGCCTTAGTAGCAATTTGTGATGCTGATAAAGAAGGGTTTTTAAGGTCTCATAGGTCACTAATTCAAACAATAGGAAGAGCAGCTAGAAATGTTGATGGAAGAGTAGTTTTATATGCAGATACTATAACTAAATCTATTGATACTGCTTTAAAAGAAACAGAAAGAAGAAGGAATAAACAAATTCAATGGAATAAAGCTAATAATATTGTACCTAAATCAATTATAAAAAATATTAATAATATTATAGATTTGGAAGTAAAAGAAGAAGTTATAGACAATAAAAATAAATCAAGTGCTGCTAAACATAATATTAATAAGCATATAAAAGAGCTAAAAAAAGAAATGTTAACTTTTGCTACAGAATTAAAATTTGAAAAAGCTGCTGAAATTAGAGATGAAATAAAAAGATTAGAGAATATAGAATTAGGAATTAATTAAATAATAAATAAAGGTAAAATAAATTGATTGATAAAAATAAGAATGTACTTGTTACTGGCGCGGCAAAACGCATAGGAGCTTCTATAGCAAAGTCTTTTGCATCTAAAAATTGGAATGTAGCTTTACATTATAATAAATCTAAAAAAGAAACTGAGCTATTATCTAAAGAATTAAAAAACAAATATAAAATTAAAACCATATGTTTACATGCAGATTTAAATGATTTAGGCCAAATTAACAAATTGATACCTCTAGCAAAAAATAATATAGGCCCTATTTCGTGTCTAATTAATAATGCCGCTAGTTTTGAATATGATTCAATAGAAACAGCATCTTTAGAAAGCTGGAATATGCATATAAATACAAATATTAGAGCACCATTATTTCTTAGTCAAAGTTTCACTAAAAACTTAGATAAGAAATTTAAAGGAAATATTATAAATATAATAGACCAAAGAGTATGGAACCTAACTCCTCATTTTACAACCTATACACTTTCTAAATCAGCATTATGGACTTTAACACAAACTTTAGCTCTATCTCTAAGCCCAAAAATAAGGGTAAATGCTATTGGTCCAGGCCCTACCTTAAAAAGTAAAATGCAATCTATGAAACAATTTAGAGATCAATATAAACGTATGCCTTTAAAAGTTCCTACTAGTTTAGATGAAATTTCATCTTTTATCGAACTAATAATTAATAGCCCATCTATGACAGGGCAAATGATAGCTTTAGATGGAGGGCAACATTTAGGATGGTCACAAAATGAAGATAATAATTTCAAGGAAGATTAAATGTCAGATTTAAATATGCATAGATGGGTAAAAGTAAATAATTTTGAGACATTAATGAAACTTGGAGTCTACGCTAAGGAACAAATTACAGCGCAAAGAGTTATTATAGATGTTTCATTAGAAGTTAATGTAAATTCTCATGACGATAATATTAAAAACGTACTGTCTTATGAAAAAATTATAGAGATAATTAATAGTATTTCTAAACAAAATCATAAGTATTTAGCTGAAACCGTTGCAGAAAATATTGCTATAAAATGCCTTCAATTAGATACAGCTAAATCTGTACACGTGTCATTAAAAAAACCAGATATTATTTCTGGCAAAACAGTCGTAGGTGTAGAAGTAAAATTAAACAAGTAATTTAACGTTTATATTTCAATTTTTACATAAATTACTGATTTGTAAGTTTTTTTTTCAACAAAATATAATTATTTGCTAAAATTAATTAAAATAATATAAATTATGTATATTATTTTTATATAAAAATTATAAAAAATGCCAGAATTCTGCTATTTTTAATAGCCTGATTAAAAAATAAGCAATTTATATAAGCGCCCTTAATTTCTAACAATTTTTAGTATAAATACTTACTATATCCACCTACTTATCCACAGATTCGGTGGATACTTTTTTTATGGCTGTTTTCCAAGGTTTAAGATAAAAAACAATTGGTTTTTAATAATAAAAATAGTCAATAAAAAAAATAAAGATATTTTATATTTTATAATTACAATTATATTATTAGATATATAAATAGGGTTTTTTTATGATAGTATCTTCTAGTTTTAAGCACGGTTCAGAAATTGTTAAAAAATTTTTACCAAAGGTAAGTAATTCCCCAGGTATATATTTTATGTATGATAAAAATAAAACTGTTTTATATATAGGTAAAGCAAAAAACCTGTATAAAAGAATTAGTTCTTATACTAAACAAGTAAATATGTCCGTCAGAATACAAAGAATGGTATCCCATATAGACTCTATTGATTATTTAACAACGGACCATGAAGCTTCTGCTCTAATTTTAGAAGCAAATATGATAAAAAAACATAAACCCAAATATAATATATTATTACGTGATGATAAATCATACCCTTATATATTATTAAGGAAAGATCATAATTGGCAACAAATAGTTAAAGCAAGAGGAAATAAATTACCAAATAAAGGAGACTATTTTGGACCATTTGCATCAGTAGATGCAGTTCATAAAACTTTAAATGCAATGCAAAGAGCTTTTCCATTAAGAACTTGCAGTGATAATGAAATTAATAATAGAAAAAGACCATGTATTCAATATCAAATTAATCGATGCGCAGGACCATGTGTAAAACTCATAAGCAAGAACAATTATTTAAAGATAGTAAAAGATGCAAAATTATTTTTATTAGGCAAAAATAATAACTTACAGCCAAAGTTAGAAAAAGAAATGGAACTAGCTTCAAGTAATATGAAATATGAAGAAGCGGCAATATTAAGAGATAGAATAAGAGCTCTTAATTTTATTCAAAAAGCGGAGGGAGCAGATTTCAGAAATATTAAAGACGCTGATATATTTGCTATTACTTCAATAGAAAATAATAATTTTAATAAAGATTTTATAAATAAAAGTAATATTTATTTTGCTATACAAGTATTTTTCTTTAGATCAGGAAAAAATTTTGGTAATAGAACACATTATATAAAATTTATTGATAAAACCTCAATTAACTCCATTTTAAGCAGTTTTATTCCTCAATTTTATGTAAATCAAACTCCCCCTCCTATGATATTAGTAAGTCATTTACCAGATGATTATAAACTAATTGAAAAGGCCTTTTTTCTGGAACATAAAGCTAAAATAAAAATTATTTGTCCTATTAAAGGAGAAAATAAAAAAGCAATTAATATGGGAATAAATAATGCTAAACGTTCCCTTGCAAAAAAAATGTCTGAGTTCACAACACATTCTAATTTACTTAATTCTTTATCAAGCTCACTAAAAATGCCTAAAATACCTAATAGAATTGAAATTTATGATAATTCTCATTTAAATGGCTCCAATATGATAGGCGTAATGGTTGTATCATCAAACTTAGGTTTTGAAAAAAATCAATATAGAAAATTTAATTTAAAAAATAATATTAGATTATTTAAAAGTAATGATGATTATGGAATGATTGAAGAAGTTTTTTATAGAAGGTTTAACAATATTACTCCTAAAAAAAGTAAATATTTATCACTTCCTGATTTAATAATATTAGATGGAGGAAAAGGACAAGTTAATATAGCCTGCAATGTTTTACAAAAATTAAATATAAAGAACATTACTGTCATAGGAGTATCTAAAGGTAAAGAAAGAAATTCAGGTAATGAAAAAATACATTTTTCGAAGATTAAATCATTTATTCCTGCAGGAATAGAAAATAACCCCAATTTTAATCCTCTAATTTTAGATAAGAACAATCCAGTTTTATATTTTATTCAAAGACTTAGAGATGAGGCACATAGATTTGCTATAACTTCTCAGAGAAAAAAGCATTTATCAAATGTAAAAAAATCAATTTTAAGTGATATTCCAGGTATAGGGCCAAAAAAAAGAAAGGCTTTAATGATGCAATTCGGCTCTGTAAAAGGTATTTCTGAAGCTCGTTTAGAAGAACTAAAACAAGTAAAAGGAATTAGCAGTAATTTATCAAATGAAATATTTAATTATTTTAAATCGACAAAAAACAATTAATATATAATTATTAGAGCAAAAATAAAAGAACTTATAAGTTATATTTAATGATAAATTTAAAAACAATTCCAAATTTTCTTACTTTCAGTAGATTATTTTTATGCCCAATATGGCTAATATTATTTTACTATAATTATTATTATTGTTTAGTAATAGTAATAACATATTCTGCATTTAGTGATTATTTTGATGGTTTCTTAGCAAGAAAATTTAATTGCGAAACTTTAATTGGTAAAACCTTAGACCCTATTGCAGATAAAATTTTTACCTGCACTGTTTTGTTAACTTTTGTATCAGATACAAGAGTTAATTTTATTATAGCTACAATAATAATAATTAGAGAAATAGTAATTTCAGGGTTAAGAGAAGCTCTAGCTAATTATAGTCAGTCTAAAATATTAAACGTAACATTTTTATCAAAAATTAAGACTGCATCTCAATTTATTGCTATTTTTATATTAACTTTAATGCCTTTAAGTATAGAATACTCGTTAAAAATTTATCAAATAGGCACATTGATTTTATATATTTCAACTATTTTAACTATATATACTGGATATAATTATGTTATAAAAAGTATTATTACCTTAAAAAATATAGAGAAGGAAAAAAATGCAAATTAAGTATTTTTCATGGGTTAAAGAACAAATCGGAGTTGATACAGAAAATATTACTCTCAATGATGGCATAGAAACAGTTATAGATTTAATTAATCATCTCAAAAATAAGAGTGAAAACTATAATAAAGCTTTTAAAGATACTTCAATAATAAGATGTGCTGTGAATATGGAAGTAACTAATTTAGATCAAAAGATTAATAATAATGATGAAATAGCATTTTTTCCTCCAATGACCGGTGGTTAAAATATGATAAAAGTTCAACAACAGGATTTTGATGTTAACTCAGAAATTAAGAATATTACTTCGCTAAATAAAAATATTGGAGGGACAGGAATATTTATAGGAAATGTAAGAGAAGGAATTAACTCAAACTTAAAGTCTATGACATTAGAACATTACCCAAAAATGACAGAAAAGCAGTTAGAGAAAATTAATAATGAAGCAAAAACTAGATGGAACCTTATAGACAGTTTAATAATTCATCGTTATGGAAAACTTTATCCTGGTGATCAAATAGTGTTAGTCGCCACTTTTTCTGAGCATAGAAATGACGCTCTAAAAGCTTGTGAATTTTTAATAGATTGGCTTAAAACAAAAGCCCCTTTTTGGAAATTAGAAGAGTCTGATGAAGGTAATGTATGGGTGGAAGAAAAAACTAGCGATATAAGTGCTGCTAATAAATGGTAAATGATTTATATTTGTCCAGTTACCTTATTATACTCTTCTATCATTAATTTACATATTTTATCTGGCGTAAAAGTATAATTATCAATTTTACTTACAGGAGTAATTTCTGCAGCTGTACCTGTACAGAAAACTTCATTAGCCATTGATAACTCATCTAGCTTAATGTGTCTTTCTACTAACTTAATACCTTTGTTATTAGCTATTTTTATTACCTCTTGTCTTGTAATTCCATTTAGAAAACAATCTGCTTTAGGTGTATGTATTTCACCATCAATTACTAAGAATATATTGGCACTAGTTGTTTCAGCTATATATCCTCTATAATCTAACATTAAAGCATCCTCACAGCCATTTCTTTCAGCTTCATGTTTCGCAAGTGTGCATATCATATAAAGTCCAGCAGACTTTGTAGAAACTGGGGCTGTTTCGGGAGATGGTCTTTTCCATTTAGCTAATTGTAATTTAATACCTTTTAATCTGGCCTCAGGAGTATAATAACTAGGCCATTCCCACGCTGCTACAGCAAGATGAATTTTATTTTTTTGTGCGCTTATACCCATCATTTCACTTCCCCTCCAAGCAATGGGACGAACATAACCATTTTTTATATTATTCGCTTCTAGTACCATTTTTCTAATATCACATATTTCTTCTATACTATATGGAATTTCAAACCCTAAAGTTTTTGCTGAATGATGTAACCTTTTTGTATGTTCTAGTTCTCTAAAGACTTTACCTTCATAACATCTTTCACCTTCAAATACAGAAGATGCATAATGTAATCCATGGGTAAGTACATGAATTTTAGTTTCTTTCCAATCTACCAATTTTCCATCAAACCAGATGAAACCTTCATTTAAACTAAAATCTTCCATATAAAAATCTCCCAAGCAATAGCTTACAATATATAAAAAAAATGTAGACTATTATTTGTTCATAAATATATCAACCAAATCATAAAAAAAATTAAAATTTAAATAATTACTTTATAGACTTAAGTTTTAAATTAAAGTTAAATTAACATAATGGAAGATAAAAATAAAAATTTTACGGCTCATATTTTAGTAGTAGATGATGATAAAAGACTCAATAAGTTATTAGAAAAGTTTCTTGTTGATAATAACCACTGTGTGGACACAGCGCAAAATACAAAATCGGCAAGAAAAAAAATTGCTATAGTTTCATATGATATTATTATTCTCGATATAATGATGCCCGGAGAAAATGGACTAGATTTTCTTAAATATTTAAGACAAAACTATAATACACCAGTGCTTATGCTTTCAGCAATGAATGAAACCAAGAATAGAATAATTGGTTTTGAAATAGGTGCAGATGACTATCTTGGAAAACCATTTGAGCCAAAAGAATTACTTCTTAGAATTGAAGCTATTTTGAGAAGAACTGAGGAAAATAAATTGGTTATTAAAGATAGTAATAATTTAATTCAATTTGGGAATATTCTATATGATCCAGAATCATCTATAATTTGGAAAAATAAAAATAAAATTACATTAACCTCTAAAGAGAATGAACTTTTAAATATCTTAATTAATGATGCAGGAAAAACAATTGATAGATACATATTAATTAATAATTTAAAATTAGGTGCGAGAGGGATAGATATAACAATAAGTAGATTAAGAAAGAAAATTGAAAACAATCCAAAGGTTCCTTCCTATATAATTACAATTAGAGGAGAGGGCTATACCTTACCTAAAAACTTATTGGATGTTAAATGAGACTAAGAGATATTATGCCCAAAAGTTTATTTGGAAGATCTTTATTTATTGTTGGATTACCAATAATATTTTTACAAATTTTTCTAGGTTATTTTTTCTTTGAAAGACATTGGGATGATGTAGGTAGAAGACTAGTTCTAGCCGTAGCAGGAGAAATAGCATTAATTTCAGAAAACATTATATTAGCCGAAAATAATCCTGATATAGAGAATAAAATATTTGAGGATGCTGCAAATTATTTTGGAGCAAAACTTAAAATTATACCTAATTATAATCTTACTAATATTGAATTATTACACCCTAAAAAATCAAGATTAGATAGAGCATTATCAAAGTCTTTAAAAGAAAGAATAAAATTTCCACATACATTCAATACTATTAAAAACTTAAATAAAGTTCTCATATACGTTCAACTTCCAAATAAAGTTTTACTCACTGAAATTTCAAAAAAAAGATTGTATAGCTCTACAACTTATATTTTCATTGCTGTCATGGTTTTTTCATCATTATTTTTACTAGGCTTCGCTATATATTTTTTAAGAAGACAAATTAGTCCATTAAAGGAATTGTCTAATGCGGCTGGTGCCTTTGGAAAAGGAGATACTTTTTTTGCATTAAAGCCTAGAGGAGCTGATGAAGTAAGACAGGTTACTCATGCATTTTTAGATATGAGAGAAAGAATTAGATTACATATTGAACAAAGAACAAATATGTTAGCTGGAGTAAGTCATGATTTAAGAACCCCGCTTACTAGAATGAGACTGCAAATTGAAATGCTTGCAGAAAATGAAGATAAAGTAGGATTAAAGGAAGATGTAACACAAATGGAACAAATGTTAGATGCTTACTTATCATTTATTAAAGAAAAAGAAATGGAAATAAGAGTTAAATCAGACCTTTCAAAACTTATAGGTAGTATAATATTAGATGCCAAAAGAAATGGAGATATAATTATTCCAAAAAATATTGAGACTTTAGATGCAAAAGTTAGAATAAACGACATCAGAAGAGCAATAACTAATTTAACATCTAATGCATGTAGGGAAAGTAAAATAGTTGAAATTTCATTAATTAAAAAAGATAAAAACGCTTTAGTTATTATTGATGATGATGGCCCTGGTATAAAAGAAAAAGATTATTCATCAGTATTTAAAGCATTTTATAGGATAGAAAGTTCAAGGAATTTATCAACAGGTGGTTTAGGGTTAGGGCTTACTATTGCTAGGGATATAGCTAGAAGCCATGGAGGAGAAATAAAATTAGAAAAATCTAATTTAGGGGGACTTCGAGCAATTTTATCCGTACCAATATAAAATTTAGATAAAAATATGATTAAGTTTTTCAGCCATAACTAAACGTTTATCTAATACAGCCATTATAGCTTCTTCATTTTTTAATTCACCTTTACTCCATTCTCTCAGAGTTAATAACCATATTATAGTTAAAGCCTTAATTTTAATTAATCCATATGACCCTTTTGTTGATATATCAGAATAATCTAATATCAATTTCATACCTTTTATAGTCCTATTAAAGTTATATGAAGATTCTATAATACTTTTTTTTGATATTTTAATTAATGCCTTAACCTCTTTAGCTTTTGATTGTATTACATCAAATCGACATAACATTAATTCTAGTACCCTTTCTGATTTTGTGACTTGTTTTAATTCATTTATAGATAAATTTTCTACCATTGCAGAATTTATATCATCGGACCAATAATCAATAAGGTTTTGCTTGGAACTACATTCCAATAATACTTTTTCTAATGGAACTTTAGCTAATTTTGATAATTTTTTCATATCTAAAATATCCCATCTATTTGCTAAAATTTCTTTAATAGCAATCGAAACTAATTTATTTCTTAATGCACTAGCACTCATAATATTATCCTAAAAAAATCTATAATATAAAATACTTCTATATGAAAAAGTATCAAGTAACTATCATAATTAAATTAATGGGATAACATAATAGATTTCTTTACTGCTGATTTAATAGCTTTATCAATAGTATTTTTAAATATATTATTTTCATTAAATTCTTTTAGGGCAGCTTCAGTTACCCCGCCAGGACTTGTAACATCTATTCTAAGTTCTTCTGCTGATTTATTGGAGATAGCTGCCATATGGCTTGAACCTAAAAAGGTTTCTACAACTAACTCTTTTGCTGTTTTTTTATCTAGGCCATTATTGATTGCAGACTTAATTAAAGTTTCTATAAATAAAAACACATAAGCTGGTCCACTTCCAGAAATAGCTGTAATGATATCCATTTCATTTTCTTTTTTTACAGATATTACTTTTCCTACAGCCGAAAATATTTTTATAGTTTTTTGAAAATGTGAATTTTTTGTTTTATTACAAGGATAAATAGCACTTATACCCTTTCCATATGTCGCAGGAGTATTTGGCATTACTCTAATTATAGATGACTCTTTTCCAAAAATGTTTTTATAAAATTTTATACGTTTTCCAGCTACTATAGAAATGATAGGAACTTTTATATCCATATATTTTTTTATTTCAAATGCCACCTCTTCAAGAATTTGTGGTTTTACTGCAATTAATAATGCTTTAATGCCTAATTTTTTTATATTAATTTTAGTAATACTCTTAAATACACATATACCTTTTTTTTTCAATAATATACTTTGATTTGTATTAGGTTCTAAAACAAATATATCATTATTACTTAAAATATTTTTAGATAATATACCATCCAAGATTGCGGTACCCATTTTTCCACAACCTATAAATAAAACTGGAAATTTAATCACGGAATTTACTAAGCCTCACCTTGAGTTTCTAATAATGAAGCTTCCATAGCCTGAATCGGGGTTTTATCTCCCCATAATAAAAATTGAAAAGTTGGATAATACTTATCGCAATCTGACAATGACGAAGACAAAATATACTCTACTTTTTCAGGAGTAATTGACGAATAATCAAAACTTATAAGTGAGTTCCTGTACATTAAATAACCTTCATCAACCCATAATTCAAAATGACCTGCACTAATATTTAAATTTATTTTATTTAATAAAGAATATAATTGATTATACTTTTTTATAGGAATTTTAAATTATAAGTCCAAGTATACTGCAATAATTTATGATCATTACTCCAAGCTAGAGTAAGTTGATAATCACACCACTCTCCACCAACCTCAACATATAAAGTATCATTATCAGCCCTATTATGAGGCCAATCATTTGAAACAACTACATCTTCTATTAAATCTAGTGGATTTAAGTTATTATTTTCTAAATCTGATAAAACAGCTCTCATCAATAAACCTTATTATACTAAATATAGTACTTTATAAAAAATAACATCTATATAGAGTATAGTCTCAAAAGCTTACTTAAAGTGCAAATCAATCATAAAATATTTAATAAGACATAAAATAATGCAATATAATCAATGACTTAGTTATTAATAAAATTAATATTTTTTAAAATAATACATAATATGATTTATATTTTTTTAAATTTAAGCAGAATCACTTAATATTAGCCGATTTTTTTTTATTATTTTTATTTAATAATAATATTTTTTTTTCTAACTGAGTTATTTTTTTTAATAATTCTTCATTTTCAATTCTAGATTTTTCTGCCATTTCCTTAACAATTAAAAAATCTTTTTTATTTATTAACTCAAGTTTATATATTAACTTTTCAACCCTATCTTTAACTTTTTCTTCAATTTCTTCTTTTAATATTCCTAAAGTTGAGGTAGCACCTCCAAGTAATTTAATAATATCTTCTTTTATAAATTCTTTATTAGACATTTTTTATCCTTAGTTTTTTATAAAAAGTTACATATTTTTTTAGTACTATATATAATCTTAATATAATTAAGTATTTAAAAATTTAAATCAAATAATACTAAGGTAATAAAATTATGATATTGGTTACAGGAGCGGCAGGCTTTATAGGTTCAAATATAGTTTCAGCATTAAATAAAAAAGGGTTTTATAATATAATTATTTGTGATTGGTTAGATCATCCCAGTAAAAAAAATAATTTAAATAAGCTTAGATTTGAAAAGTTAATAACTCCAGAAAACATTTTTGAGTATTTAACTAAAAATAATAATATTGATCTTGTCATTCATATGGGAGCAAATTCATCTACTACAGAGACTAATTTTAGATTAATATATGATAATAATACAAGATTTACGAAAAAACTATGGAAATGGTGTACTCAAATTAAAGTTAGGTTTATTTATGCTTCTTCAGCTGCAACTTATGGTGACGGTTCTAGAGGTTTTGATGACTCAGATAATAAGGTATATAAACCACTAAATATATATGGCCTGTCCAAATATCTGTTTGACAGATATGCTGTTAAACAAGCTAAAAAAAATATTCATCCTCCACAATGGGTAGGAATAAAATTTTTTAACGTTTATGGCCCTAATGAATATCATAAAGGAAAAATGCAATCTGTCGTAAAACACGCATTAGATCAATATAATAAGATAGGTAAAGTAAATTTATTTAAATCCTATAATAATGAGTATAAAGACGGTCAACAATCTAGAGATTTTATTTATATTGATGATTGTATAGCTCTAATAAACTGGCTTATAGATAACAAAGATATTTCTGGTCTCTTTAATTGTGGTTCTGGTATTGAGAGAACTTTTGAAGATTTAGTGAAGGCAATGTTTAAGGCAATAAACGTTCCTCCTAAAATTGAGTATATAGAAATGCCTAAAAATATAAAAAAACAATATCAATATTATACAAAAGCTCAAATGAGTAAAATAAGAAATAAGGGGTATAAAATTAAAGCATTAACTTTAGAAGAAGGCATTTATAATTATGTTACCAATTATCTACTATCAGAAGATAAATATAAATAAATATGATTGATCAATTTATAAGACTAACTGAAACCTCATGTTCCATAGGACTTACATCAGGCTTTTCTATATTTTCTTTAGAAATTAGATGGTATGCCCTTTCTTATATATTTGGACTAATATTGGGACAAATTTATTTAAAAAATATAATTAAGTATAATTATACACTTATTAAAGAAGAACATATTGAAAATTTTTTATTATGGGCAATGATAGGAATTATTATAGGTGGAAGATTAGGCTATGTAATATTTTATAATTTTTCATATTTCATTCTAAATCCTATGAAAATATTATATGTTTGGGAAGGAGGTATGTCCTTTCATGGAGGTCTTATTGGAATAATAATTGCCTCATATTTATTTACAAAAATTAATAATTTACGTTTACTATCGCTTACTGATCTAATTTGTTCTGCAGCACCAATAGGAATATTTTTAGGAAGAATTGCTAATTTTTTAAATGGTGAGCTTTGGGGGAAAAAATCAGAATTACCTTGGGCTATCGCATTTAAATGCGCTGGACCTAATACTAGACATCCCAGTCAATTATATGAAGCCTTTTTTGAGGGTTTTTTGATATTTGTGATATTATATTTCTGCATAATGAAAAATAAATTGTTAGACAAACCAGGAAAAATTTCAGGCTTATTCTGTATATTGTATGGTTACTCTAGAATTTTAATAGAATTTTATAGAGAACCTGATCGACACATTGGAGTATTTTTTAATAATTATACTCTGGGTATGATATTGTCTGTACCATTAATCATTCTTGGTATTTATTTGTACTCGCAAGCTCACTATATAATTAAAAAAGAATAAATTTTGAAAGAACATTTTATAAAAAAAATAAAATTACAAGGACCAATTACAATTGCAGATTATATGTCTGATTGTTTGTTAGCTCCAAAATATGGTTACTATAATAGAAATAATATAATTGGCGCTAAAGGAGATTTCATTACCTCTCCAGAAATAAGTCAAATATTTGGAGAACTTGTTGGGTTAGCGTTTGTAGACTTTTGGTATAAATGTAATAAACCTGATTCTCCAATATTAATCGATATAGGAGGAGGTAGAGGAACTATGATGAAAGATGCTTTAAGAGCAATAAATAACGTAGATAAAATTCTTTCAAAAAAAATCCAACCTATTTTTATAGAAGCATCTTCAAAATTATCAGAAGAACAAAAGCTAAATGTCCCAAAGTCTGTATCATTTACCGATATTAATGATATACCAAAAGGATTTACCATGCTTTATGCCAATGAATTTTTTGATGCACTTCCAATTCATCAATTTATTAAAGTAAATGATAAGTGGCATGAACGACTTATAGACATTGATTCAAAAAATGATCTGCGTTTTATTCATGATATAAATCCGTCCCCGTATGAATATATTTTACCAGAATATTTAAAAAATAATGTTATAATTGAATTTAGCCCTGCCATTGTTAATATCACTACTTCAATAATTAAAAAAGTTTTGGAGCAAAGAGGAGCTTTTTTAATTATTGATTACGCACTAGATAAAAAAGATTTATATGGTTCTTTTCAAGCTGTTAAAGAGCATAAATATATAAACCCCCTTCTATATCCAGGCGAATGTGATCTATCCACAAAAGTAGATTTTGCACTTATAAAAAATATTGCAAAAGAACTTAAGGCTTATGTTTACGGTCCAATAAAACAGAATATATTTTTAAAAAATTTAGGTATTGATATTAGATGTGAACAGCTAATAAAAAACAACCCTAATAAAAAAGAAGAAATATTAAATGATTATTATAGATTGATATCAAATGATAAAATGGGAAGTTTATTTGAAGCCATAATAATAACTTCTGAAGAAAAATTGCAGCCCGCAGGTTTCCAAAATGCATAATAATAAATTGAAACCAATTTTAAGTAATAATCTAAAGTTTAAAAATATTACTCATGGCTTTTTTACTAAAAATGGTGGTTATTCAGACAATAATAATTACAGTCTTAATTGTAGTTTTAATTCGCATGATTATAAAGAAAACGTATATAATAATAGAAAGTTAATTTGCAACTATCATAAATTAAGTATTAAAAATTTAAAAACAGTTAAACAAGTTCATAGCAGCAAAATCCTTTTTATAAATAATTTAAACGTCCAAACGTCTGAAATAGAAGCAGATTCAATAATAACTAATAAACCTAATATAGTTTTAGGGATTTTAACTGCGGACTGTGCTCCAGTCTTATTATTTGACCCTGTACAAAATATAATTGCTGCAGTCCATATAGGATGGCAAGGCGCGTTAAAAAATATTTTAACTAATACAATTAATAGCTTTATAAAAATTCAATCAAAAACAGCTAATATAAAATTATCTATAGGTCCATGTATAGGGCCTAAGTCTTATGATGTTAAAGAAGATTTTTATAATAAATTTATAAGTAAAAATATTAATAATAAAAAATATTTTATTAATTTTTATAACAAAGGATATAAATTTAACTTACCAGATTATATAAAAGATGAGGCGTTAGTTAATGGTATAAATTTAAAAAATATTTCTAATTCAAGAAGAGATACTTACCTAGAAGAAAATATGTTTTTTAGTTTCAGAAGAAATTTTCAACAAGGTGTAGGCGATTGTGGTAGAATGATATCCACTATTTCTATCAATGAAATATAATGATTAAGTATTTAATATATATATATTTTTTATTCATAATTACTGGTTGCTTAATTATAGATAAACCATTTAAAAATTCAAAAACCTCTGCCCCAACTTATGACTCAATTAATTCTGTAATATATATTAAAAATATTATTGGTCTTAATAATCAAACCAATCTATTTTTGAAAGATAAAATTCAAAGTGAACTGATAAAAAAAAATATTTTAGCCAGTCATAAATATTTTAATAAAAAAAGTTATATAATTACTTCAACACTTATTAATTACCCACAAGATAATTTAAAAAAAATAATTTTTAATATTTCTAATTCAGAGAAAAAGATTAATAAATTAGAAATGAAATTATCTAAAAAAAGTATTAATGACAATGATATTCAAAATTTAATATCTATTCAATTAGCTGATTTTATTGAGACAGTAGTTCTAAAACTAAATAAAAAAAAATATTTAAAAATTATAGAATTAAAAGGGTTAAAAAATAATAAAAAACTTGAAAATATTTTTCTTAATAAATTAAAAGAAATCTATTCTCAAAATTCGATACAGGTTATAGACCAAAAAACTATTGTAAATAAAAACTTTGCCAACTATTTTTTTATCAAAATTTTCTTTGATTTTAATAATATTGATAATAATAAAATAAAAATTAGTATTAATTGGGAAATATTAGATAAAAATGAAAATTTTATAGGTTCTATTAAACAAGAAAATATAATAAAAAAATCCATCCTTAACTATGCGTGGGAGGAAATTTCAAATAAAATTATTGAAATGTCAATAACAGAGCTTAATATGATGATAAATCTATAATAATAAATGGATTTAATATATTTATTATCATATATATTACGCAAATTTATGTTTATAATATATTTATCTTTAATAATTTTATAAGGCTCAGATATGCATATAATTTCAGGTAATAGTAATCCAATTCTTGCAAATCAAATTAGTAAAGAATTAAAAGTTAAAATTATTGATGTAACTGTTACTAGATTCTCAGACCAAGAAGTATTTGTTGAGATAAATGAGAATGTTAGAGGTAAAAATATATTTGTAATTCAATCAACCTCTATGCCCGCAAACGACCACATAATGGAATTATTGATTACAATTGATGCATTAAAAAGGGCGTCAGCGAGTACAGTTACTGCTATTATTCCATATTTTGGATATGCTAGACAAGATAGAAAAGTTGGTCCTAGAACACCTATATCAGCTAAATTAATTGCGGATATTCTTACTACGGCAGGTATAGATAGACTTTTAACAATAGATTTACATGCAGGACAAATTCAAGGTTTTTTTGATATACCTGTAGATAACTTATATGCTGCTCCAGTAATTACAAAAGATATTATAAAAAACTATAAAAATAAGGATTTAGTAATAATTTCTCCAGATGTAGGGGGTGTTGTAAGAGCTAGAGGTATAGCTAAAAGAATTAACGGTGATCTAGCTATAGTAGATAAAAGAAGAGATAAAGCTAACGAATCAGAAGTAATGAATATAATAGGAGATATAAATAACCGTGATTGTATTATAGTAGATGATATAGTGGATACAGCAGGTACATTATGTAATGCAGCAGAGGCTTTAATTGATGCAGGCGCTAAAAGTGTTTCAGCATATATTTCGCATGGAGTTTTATCTGGTCCAGCTATAGAAAGAATAAAAAATTCTAAATTAAATGAGCTAGTAATTACAGATAGTATAGCTCCAAGTAAATTAATCCTTGACGCAAGTAACATACGTATATTAAACCTAGCCCCACTAATAGCAGAAGCTATAAGGAGAATTAGTTCAGATAGTTCAGTTTCTAGCTTATTTGACTAATGTTAAATTTTGTAAATAAGAATATTTATTTAATTATTAATAGGAGTAAACAATGGTAATGACATCTAACCTTTCAGCAGAAACAAGAAAATCTGTCGGAAAGGGTAAATCAAGGGAGTTAAGAAGAGAAGGAAGAATACCGGCTGTTGTTTATGGTAATAAAATAGAGCCTATTGCGGTCTCAATAAAAGAGAGAGATTTAAATGCTGAACTTAGAAAAGAAGGATTTTTTAATAGGTTATGTAATCTAGAGATAGAAAAAGAAAATATAAAAGTTTTACCTCAAGAAATTTCTATTCATCCAGTTACTGATAAGGCTGAACATATAGATTTTTTAAGAGTTAGTGATAATACTAAAGTCACAATTGAGGTTCCAGTAAAATTTGAAAATGAAGAAGAATGTCCTGGAATTAAAAAAGGGGGTATATTAAATATTGTAAGATATAATATAGAAGTATCTTGTCCTGCATCTAATATCCCAGAACTCTTTATTATTGACCTTACTGGTCTTGAATTAGGAGATTCTATTCGTTTTAGTAATATCAAAGATGTTTCGGATGGAGTCACTCCGACTATTACTGACAGAGATTTTATTATTGCTAGTGTCGTAGCCCCTGCAGCTCTTACTTCAGAGGAAGAAGCAGCAGAAAGTGCTGAAGGAGAAGAAGGTGAGGGAGATGCAGCTGAAACAGATACTAGTTCTAGTGAAGAAAAAACTGCAGAAGAAAATGATAAAAAAGAAGAATAATTAATTTATAGAATGGAAGCAAAGCAGTGTTATTCTTAGTTGGGCTAGGTAATCCAGAAACTAAGTATAGAATGAATAGACATAATGTTGGGTTTATTACTATTGATAATATAATAAAAAAATATTCTTTTTCTCCATTAAGAAATAAATTTCAATCTCATATCATAAAATGTCAAATTAATAACCACCCTTTAACGCTAGTTAAACCTCAAACATTTATGAATTTATCTGGTCAGAGCTTAAGTCTTATAAAAAGTTTTTATAAACTTAAAAATGAGCAGATTATTGTAATTCATGATGATTTAGATCTTGAAGTTGGAGATATTAGAGCTAAAGTTGGAGGAAGTTCAGGCGGGCATAATGGATTAAAAAGTATTGATAATCATATTGGTGAAGATTATATTCGAATAAGAATTGGGATAGGTCATCCTGGAGATAGGCAACTAGTTAATAACTATGTTTTGGGAGATTTTAATAAAAACGAATTATCTATAATAAGTCCAGTTATTAATAATTTAAGCTCAAATTTAGAATATATTATTAATAATATTAATAATTTATCTCAAGCACTTTCAGAAATTATAAGAAAAGGATAATAAAATGGGCTTCAACTGTGGCATTGTAGGCTTACCCAATGTAGGAAAATCGACTCTATTCAATGCTCTTACAGAAACAAGTTCTGCAAATGCAGAAAATTACCCTTTTTGTACTATAGAGCCAAATATAGGACGTGTAGCATTAGTTGATAATAGATTAGATGAATTGGCTCAAATAAATAATCCTAAACAAGTTATTCCTACCTTTATAGATTTTGTTGATATAGCGGGCTTGGTACAAGGTGCAAGTAAAGGAGAAGGACTTGGTAACCAGTTTTTAGCAAATATCAGGGAAGTAGATGCTATTTGTCATGTAATAAGATGTTTTGATGATAATGATATTACTCACGTTAATAATAAAATAGACCCTCTTGATGATATTGAAATAATAGAAACAGAATTAATGCTCTCAGACTTAGAAAGCCTTAGTAAGAGAATAACCTCTATAGAGAAAAAAGCTAAAGGGGGAGATAAAGAATCTAAAGTAACTATGGAATTAATGAAACAAATTATTATAAAACTCGAAAATGGAATCCCAGCAAGAGAAATAGAATTTTCAAAAGAAAATTTTATAATTGTAAAGCAGCTGAATTTATTAACAATAAAACCAGTTTTGTTCGTGGCAAACGTAGATGAAAATGCTTCAGTTAAAGGAAATACTTACTCTCAACAATTAACTGAATTTGGGCTATCTAAAGGAATAAAAACAATTACACTGTCAGCTAAATTAGAATCTGAAATTTCAGAAATAGCTGACAAAGAAGAAAGAAAAGAGTTTTTAAATGCAATGAACCTCAAAGAATCAGGTTTAGAGAAATTATCAAAAGCAGGCTATGGCCTTTTAGATTTAATAACATATTTTACTGCAGGTCCCAAGGAAGTTAGAGCATGGACTATTAAAAAAGGTACAATCGCAAAAGAGGCTGCGGGAAAAATTCATAATGATTTCTCTAGGGGTTTTATTGCTGCTGAAACTATTGCATTTGAAGATTACGTTACAATTGGAGGAGAGCAACAAGCTAGAGAAAATGGTTACGTTAGAACAGAAGGAAAAGAATATGTTGTAATAGACGGAGATATTATTGTATTTAGGTTTAACGTTTAAAAGTATATAGGAATGTAAGATGAGTAATAAAATAAAAATTAAATCAGCCGATGATAAGGATATACCTGTTTATATATATGAGCCATCTATAGAAAGGATAGGAGCAATTGTTTTAATTCAAGAAATTTTTGGAGTAAATGATCATATTAAGGATGTTGCTAAAAAGTTTTCAAATGAAGGATTTGTCACTTGGGTGCCAGATATTTATTTTAGAATTGAAGATGATGTTAATCTTGGATACTCAACTGATGAAATAAAAAAAGGGAAAAGTCTTAAAGAGAAATTAGGTTGGGATTTACCCACTATGGACATATTAAGCTGTATAGCTAACCTTAAAGTAAGTTATAATGTAGCCACAATTGGTTTTTGTTATGGAGGCTCATTGTCTTGGAGAGCTGCTTGTACAGCTTATGGATTAGATGCATCTGTATGTTTTTATGGCTCCCAAATTGCTAGTTTCTTAGATAAAAACCCCAGATGTTCCACTTTAGTTCATTTAGCTGAGGAAGATCCTACAATAAATAAAGAAGACCAAAAAAAAATAATAGAATTTTCTAAAAATAAAGAACCAGCTATAATAATTCATAATTATAAAAATGCTGATCATGGCTTTTTTTGCGACCAAAGAAAAAACTTTAATAAAGAAAATAGAGATTTAGCATTTAAAAGGACAATAGAATTTTTAAAAGATTCATTGTAATAATATAGATAGGAGCCTCAAATGAAACTTAATTTAATATTTAAACAACAAAGTATATTATTATTTATTACTTTTATTTTACTTATTATATGTAATAATACATATGCTATGGATGGACCAAAAGAACTAATAATTACCGATTTAGAATTAGGTAATGGAAGAACTGCTGTTAAAGGGAAAGAAGTTGCTGTCCACTATACTGGCTGGTTATTTGATTCAAAAAAAGAAGCTACTAATTATTGTGATGCTAAAGGAAGTCAATTTGACTCTTCTATAGAGCGAGGTATGCCATTTCAGTTATCTCTAGGACAAGGCATGGTAATTCAAGGATGGGAAGAAGGTCTAATTGGAATGAAGGAAGATGGTAAAAGATGTTTAGTAATTCCTCCTTCAATGGGATATGGTAATAGAGCAGTAGGAAATGGTTTAATTCCAGCCAATTCTACTCTTATTTTTGAAATTATTTTATTAGGTGTGCGATAATAAATGCGGAAAAAGAAACCCTATTTAGGAATTATAGGCGGAAGTGGTATATATGATTTAGATAATATATCAAATTCAAGATGGCTTAATATATCTTCAAAATTTGGAGATCCATCTGATGAAATTCTAACAGGCCTTATAAAGGGTATAAATATAGCCTTTCTGCCTAGACATGGAAAAAAACATAATTTACTTCCATCTAATATAAATTATAGAGCTAATATTGACTGTTTAAAATCATTAGGAGTGACAGATATAATATCATTGTCTGCTGTTGGAAGTCTTAAAGAAAATATTAAACCTGGTGACTTTGTAATTATTGACCAATTTATAGATAGAACATTTGCAAGAAGTAAAACTTTTTTTAATGATGGAATTGTTGCGCACGTATCTATGGCCAAACCTACATCAAAAAAACTTGGAAATATTATATTTGAATCAGCTCCTGATAATATAAATATTCTCAATGGTGGAACATATATAGCTATGGAAGGTCCTCAATTCTCAACATTAGCAGAATCTAATCTATATAGATCTTGGAACTGTGATGTTATAGGTATGACTAATATGCCAGAGGCAAAGCTAGCAAGAGAAGCTGAGATTGCTTATGCAACTATTGCAATGGTAACCGATTATGATTGTTGGCACCCTGATCATGATGCAGTTACTGTTGATAGCATTATAAAAGTGCTTAATACTAATTCATTAAATGCTAAAAATTTATTAAACAATATTATAAATAATATTGCAAAAATAGATTGGGACTGGAATGACCCAGCATATAGTGCTTTAGATTATGCTTTAATTACACCTAAAGAAGCTAGGCCTGAAGAAGCAAAAAATAAGTTGCAGAATATACTAAAAAGATTTAGCTAGCTTTTAATTTTCTTCCATATTTTTCTATAAGAAATAAATAAAACAGTTGTCATAAAAACTAGAAAAAGAAAAACTCTAAATCCCATAGACTTTCTATCATTAAGTTCTGGTTGAGCAGTCCATGCAAGAAATGAAATTAAATCTACTATTTCTTGTTCCATGCTAGCTTCTGTACCATCTAAGTATTCTACATCATCTCCATATAAAGGCTGTGGCATTGCTATAACGTTTCCTGGATAGGCAATATTATAATAGCCATTTGACAACTCCTTGTCTTCAGGCGCCTCTTCGTATCCTTTTAAAAGACTGTAAAAATAGCTTGCCCCTCCTGCCCTTGCTTTTATTATTAGAGACAGATCTGGAGGGATAGCTCCATTATTCATTGCTTTAGCTTGATTATCATTTTGATATGGGCTGACAAACCTATCTGATGGAATAGCTGGACGCATGCTTATTTCACCATCTGAATCTGGTTCAGCCATAACTTCAAATTGTGATGCAAATTCCTTTACTTGTTCATTAGAAAAACCAATATCAATTAGGTTTCTATATGAAACATGTTCTAAACTGTGACATCCCGCACATATTTCATTATAAACCTGTAATCCTCTTCTTGCTGAAGCTTTATCAATTACTCCAAAAATACCGTCAAACGAAAAATTCATCTTTGTAATTTTGGCATCTGACCCAGCGGCAAAAACATTGCTTAAAAAAGCATTTATTAAAATAAAAGATATAAAAAATATCTTAATAATTTGATAATAATTTTTCATAGCTATGTTCCATCTTTTATAGGTTTATTTAAAACTGACTCAGATATACTATTAGGTAGTGGTTTAGGAGTTTCTATTATTCCTATTATGGGCATAAATATGATAAAATGTGCAAAATAATATATTGTCGCCAATTGTCCAATTAAAATAAAGTGTCCTTCTGCTGGACTACCACCTACCCATGTCAAAATAATCACATCTATAAACAAAAACCAAAAGAATTTTTTATAGATAGGCCTAAATGTAGCAGATCTAACCTTTGAAGTATCTAACCATGGGAGTGCAAATAAAATTAAAATAGCACTGATCATGGCAATCACTCCACCTAATTTATCTGGAACGGCTCTTAAAATTGCATAAAAAGGTAAAAAATACCATTCAGGAACAATATGAGCAGGAGTTTTTAAAGGGTCAGCAGGTATATAATTGTCAGGATGCCCTAAGAAATCTGGAGCATAAAAAACAACTGCAGCAAAAATAGTTAATACAAAACTAAGCCCAAACAAATCTTTAATAGTGTAATATGGATGAAAAGGAATAGAATCCTGAGGACCTTTTCTATCTATACCTAATGGATTGTTAGATCCATGCGTGTGAAGAGCTACTATATGTAAAATAACAACGCCAACAATTAAAAATGGAAAAAGATAATGTAATGCAAAAAAACGATTTAAAAGAGCATTATCTACCGCAAATCCTCCCCAAAGCCATTCAACTACTGCAGTACCTACCACAGGAACAGCGGAAAATAAATTTGTTATAACTGTTGCACCCCAAAAACTCATTTGCCCCCAAGGTAAAACATAACCCATAAAAGCAGTAGCCATCATAAGTAATAATATTATTAAACCTAACCACCATAATACTTCCCGAGGAGACTTATATGACCCATAATATAAACCTCTAAATATATGAATATAAACAACTATGAAGAAAAATGATGCTCCATTCATATGTATATATCTGATCAACCAACCATAATTTACGTCTCGCATTATATGTTCAATACTCGCAAAAGCTCCTTCAACACTTGGAGTATAATGCATTGCAAGAACGATACCTGTAATAATTTGAATCATTAAAAATATTCCTGCTAATGATCCAAAATTCCACCAATAATTTAAATTTCTGGGTGTAGGGTAATCGATTAAAGTATGTTGTAGCGTACTAAATATAGGTAGTCTATAATCTATCCATCCTATAACACCTTTACCGTTTTTAATATTACTCATAAAAAAAGCCTTTCATCTAATTATCCTATTTTAATAGTAGTTTCATCTAAAAAAACATAAGGAGGTATTTCTAAATTAGTAGGAGCTGGCCCCTTTCTAATTCTACCTGAGGTGTCATAATGAGAACCATGACATGGACAGAACCATCCCCCATATTCTCCCTCCTGACCTAAAGGAACGCAGCCAAGATGAGTACAAACTCCTATCATGACTAAATATTTTGAATTTTTAGCTCTATCTTCATCTGGTTGCGGATCTTTTAATGCGTTAAGATCTATATCATTAGCCTTAGAAATTTCTTCTTCTGTTCTATATCTAATAAATAATGGCTTGCCTCTCCAAAGTACACTAATAGACTGGCCAGGTTGTAAAGGTTCTAGATCAACTTCCACAGTAGCTAATGCTAATACATCAGCAGATGGATTCATTTGATCTATCAAAGGCCACCCTGCTGCTGCTATACCAGTTGCGACAGTAACTCCTGAAGTTATATGAATAAAATCTCTTCTAGTTTTTTTTTCATCAGTTGGATTATTTTTCAATTTATTTACCTCTATTAATAAAAATAAAAAAATATTTATCTATAATTTTGAAAGAACTCTCATTTATAATTTTGACATTTTTATAAATTAAATTAAATTATGTACTTACTACAGATTAAAATATTATTAGACAAGCTTTTTTCAAGCTAAATTTTTAATTTAAATTATGGATATAAATTTACCATTATATATAGTGCCCTATGAATAAAAATAAAAGTAATTATGATCAATATAAATTTATAGAGAAAAATTTTTTTAATCTCAGAGATCAAATTTGCTTAGAATTTGAAAATATAGAAAATAGTTTACTAAATTCTTCAAATAATAATTTAAAGCCTGGTAAATTTAAGAAAAAATCATGGAAAAGAAAAGCAGACAAAGGTTTTACTCAAGGTGGAGGCGGAGTAATGTCTTTAATGTACGGAAGAGTTTTTGAAAAAGTAGGTGTTAATATTTCTACTGTAATGGGATCTTTTTCTGAAGAAATGAAAAATAAAATACCTGGCGCTAAATCTAACCCAAATTTTTATGCAACTGGAATTTCCTTAGTTGCTCATATGCATTCTCCTTTAATCCCTGCAGCTCATTTTAACACAAGATTTATTAGGACCACAAAAAATTGGTTTGGTGGAGGAACTGATCTTACACCTACTTATGCAAATAAATCGAAGGCTATCAGTAATTTCTTTCATAACAGCTTAAAAAAAACGTGCGATAATTATAATCCGTTATACTATCCTAAGTATAAAAAATGGTGTGATGAATATTTTTACCTGCCCCATAGAAAAGAAAAAAGAGGATTAGGTGGAATATTTTTTGATTATCTTGAAGATGATTTTGATAAAGATTATGAATTTGTGAAAGATATTGGTCAGACTTTTATAAAAACTTATTCTAAAATAGTATCTGATAAAATTAATTTATCTTGGACTAAAAAACAAAAAATGGATCAACTCTTTAAAAGAGGGCGTTATGTAGAGTTTAACTTGCTCTATGATAGAGGAACTGCATTTGGACTAAAAACTGAAGGCAATATTGATGCTATATTTATGTCATTGCCTCCCCAAGTTTCCTGGAAATAAAAATTTAAAAAATCTTAATAATTTATAACATTTAATTGTCAAAGTTTTTAATTTTATCTAAACATTCACTATATGATGGTTTGCAATCATTTAATATCCACCAATCTCTGATATGGTTTAGAACCTGACCAACTTCTTTCCCTTCTTTTAAGCCTTTTTTAATCAAATCTTTCCCAGAAATAGGAAATTTAGGGGGAGGTTTATTAAAAGCGTTCTTTAAATCGTTTTTTATACTAATATCATTTATTATTAATATATCCTTAAAATCCATAACTTCTAATTCTCCATAATCAAGCCAAAGGTTAATTATAGTAATTTTATTTATTTTTTTTATATTTAATAGCCAATCTATATTTCTTATTAATAATCTTTTATCTTCCCTAGATAATTTAAATTTTTTTATAACTAATGATATTATATTATTTTTATTAGTTTCTTTTTGTTCTATGGAAGTTATTAAAAAAGAAACATAAATTACAAAAGGATAATTCAATCTATCTTTATAATTTATTAACTTAGCTAAAATATTTTTTAACAAACTTTTATTTAACTGATAATTATCAATTAATACAGGAATAAATATATTAGTTAAAACATCATTTTTTATTATTTTATCAAGAATATTAATAGCATTTTTACTTAATAAAATTTTATTAAATTCTAATAATAATCTTTCAGCAGATAATAAATTAAGATTTTTTGCTAACAAAATACTCGCATCCATTGAAGCTTTATCAATATTATCTAAGTATCTTGATAAAAACCTAAAATATCTTAAAAGTCTTAGGTAATCTTCTTTTATTCTTTTACTGGGTTCTCCAATATATCTTAGCTTTTTATTTTCTAAATCTTTAAAACCCTTACCTGTAAAATCTAATATTGATCCATATTCATCAGAATATAAAGCATTAATAGTAAAATCTCTTCGATTAGCGTCTTCTTCCCATGTGCCACCAAACACAACTTTTGCATGTCTACCGTCTGTAAGAATATCTTTTCTTAAACTAGTTATTTCATATGATTTATTATCTTTAAATACAGTAATAGTTCCATGCTCTATTCCGGTAGGTTTAACATTAAATCCTGAATCTAATAGAATTTTCATAGCTTCTTCTGGTAATAACTTTGTTGCAAAATCAATATCATCTACAGGTTCGTCACTAAGCCAATCTCTTACAGCTCCTCCAACAATCATAGTTTTATCTGATCCACCCAGAGTCTGTAATATCTTAAGGGGAACACCAGAGGACCATGGAGGATTTCTATTTAAATTAACGCTCAACATGACCAGGTTCTATTCCATCTTCTGTAAGCTTTGGAGGTACATATTTACCGCCTGGCTCTTCACCAAATTGAATAAACCTAAATGAGACTAAAATTATTCCAAATACTATTATAGCAATGATAATAAAAATAAACCAAGGAGCTTTTTGGGTACCATTTTCATTCTTACTTTTTCTAGTAAATAAAAACCATAACAAAAGTAATAATAAAAATATTATTATTGGTAAGAATCTGATAATAAATACACTCATTTAATGTTTCCTTTATATTTTTATTCTAATATAATTTCATTATTTCGCAAAAATTAACAATCATTCTTGCTGTAGATCCCCATATTCTTTTATCTTTCCAATTATATTCATAATATGAATAATTCTTACCTTTATACTCTGCATTTTTTCTATTTAGATTATTTTTATCCAAAAAAAAGTCTAATGGAACCTCAAAAATATCTGCAACTTCTGACGCTTGAATTTTAGGTATAAAATTATTACTCACAGAACCAATTATTGGTGTTACTTTATAATTTGTTCCCGTAATACATTGATCTATTTGCCCTAAAACTTTTATATCCGTATTTTGAATACCAATTTCTTCAAAAGCCTCTCTTTTAGCACAGCTTATTATACTGTTATCATTTTTATCAAGTTTTCCACCAGGAAAACAAACCTGCCCAGGATGTGACCCTACACTTTTAGACCTTGTAGTTAAAATTACGTTAATTTTTTCTTTTTTTTCAATTAACGGAAACAAAACTGCTGCAATTTTATATTTTTTTTTGTCAGTAAATTCAGTTTTATTTTTATAACTTAATGACATATCAGCTATTAGTAATTCTTCTCTATGCAAAAGTGTTTTTTCAATTTTTAAATAAAAATTATTCAAAGTTATAATCCAAGTTTAAATACTCTTCTCTTAAAGAAGGTTCATCAAATATAAAAAAATCTTTTCCGCTACATATACCATAGTGTGATATATTTTTAATTTTTTTCACTACCAATAAATCTACCAATTGGTAATAAATAGTCCTCGATAGTTTTGCTATTAAACCTTTTTTTACCAAAACATAAGGAAGTAATTCATTAGAATTATATTTTTGTTCTAGCCATATGGGGTTATTTTTACAAAGCATAAACTCATAATCAACGTTTGTCTTGAAGTAAATATATGAAAAATTATCTTTATGTTTTAAATGCATTTCTTTTATAATATAAGGCGCATCTATTACTTTAACCAGAACATCTTCTACAGGAGTTCTTAAATGAAAAGTATTATTCTCATCCCTAACAAGAATAGTAGAAAAAAGTTTAACCATTGAGTGACGAGTAATTTTAGATTTTTGATAATACCAATCACCATTCTGGTCTATTAAAAAGGGAGCTTCATTCATAATAAATATCTAGCTAAAACTACAAAAAAAATCTATTATATAATTTTTAATTTAATTTCATCTGAAACTATGATAACAACCGTATACTAACATAGTCTTTTTTATACATATCAGGATAGTTCATAATGGTAAAAAAATCATCGAAAGAAATTAAAGCAATAGAAAAACTTAATATTGATCTAGCTAAAGTCAGAAACCATGTAAAAGAAATTATTTTTGGTCAAGATGAGGTGATAGATAAAATCATTATTTCATTACTATCAGGAGGACATACACTTTTAGTAGGTCTTCCTGGATTAGCAAAAACCAGATTAGTAAGAAGCTTAGGAACAATTATGGGTTTAACGAGAAAAAGAATTCAATTTACCCCCGACCTTATGCCTACTGATATTTTAGGATCAGAAATTTTAGAGGAATCAATAAAAGGGAAAAGAGGGTTTAAATTCATAGAAGGTCCTGTTTTTTCTCAATTTCTGCTTGCCGATGAAATAAATAGAGCCAGTCCTCGAACACAATCAGCATTACTTCAAGCTATGCAAGAAAGAAGAGTTACTATAGCAGGCAAAAATTATGATTTACCTGAACCATTCCATGTTTTAGCCACACAGAACCCTATAGAGCAAGAAGGAACATATCCTTTACCAGAAGCTCAATTAGATAGATTTTTAATGCAGGTCAATATTACTTATGCAAATAAAGAAGCAGAGAAACAAATGCTAATTGCTACAACTGGTATAGAAGAAATAAAGCCTAAGAAATTAATTACAGCTAAGCAGTTAATTACAGCTCAAAATTTAATCAGATCAATTCCAGTTGGAGAGCAGGTTATAGAAGCTATTTTAACTTTAGTTACAAGCGCGAGACCTGAAACGTCAAAAATAAAATCAGTAAAAAATAGTTTAGCATGGGGACCAGGCCCTAGATCCAGTCAGGCTATGATGATTGCTTGTAGATCAAGAGCTGTGTTACAAGGAAGGCTGTCTCCTTCGGTAGATGACGTTATAGCTTTAGCTGAACCTATTTTAAAACATAGAATGAATCTTAATTATTCTGCTAGAGCAGATGGTAATTCTCTTAATAAAATTATAGATGAATTAACTAAACTTCTAAAATAAGCTAGTAATAAAATATGCGATTAAAAGCTGAAGAATTATCAAGTCAAATTGCCACCTTATATATTAAAGCTGATAGAATAGCTAATACTATTTGGGAAGGTTTGCATAATCGAAATAAAGATGGGGTAGGAGATAATTTTTGGCAATTTAGAAAATATGAATATGGGGACTCTGCACACTTAATAGATTGGAAAAAAACTGCGAAATCCAATGAAACATTTATTCAAGAAAAAGAATTACAAACTCTTCAAAACTTTTTTATATGGAGAGATACTTCCAAATCAATGAATTTTAGCTCCTCAGATACTATTGACACAAAAAAAGATCGAGCAAATTTATTTACATTAGCTTTAACTATAATTTTGTCTAAATCTGGAGAAAATATTGCCTTAAACGGAATTAATTCAAAATTATTAAAGGGTAAGGAGGCAATAAGCTTTATTTCAAATCAAATTACTAAAGAAGTTAAAGGTAGTTATAAATCAATTCCAAATCTTAACGATATTAAAAACAATTCTAATGTAATATTAATTGGCGATTTTTTAAATAATATAAAAGAAAATGAAAAAACTATTAAGGAGTTATCTAATAGAGGTATAAACGGGATATTAATTCATATATTAGATCCAGCTGAAATTGACTTTCCTTATAATGGTAGGATAAATTTTAATGGTCTTGAGGGGGAAAAAAATATACTTATAGGGAAAGCTGAGTCGGTCCGCAGTAATTATAAAAAAGCGTTAAAAGTACATATTGAAAAATTGAATAAACTAGCTAATTCATATTCCTGGAAATATTTCATAGACACTTCAAATGAAGAACCGAGTGCTTCATTAAATAAAATATGCAACTTAATGACTAATTCTAATAAATTAGTATTAGGGTCATAAATATGTCTTTTTTATTAGCATTGTCATTTGGTAACCCTCTAGCATTATGGGCCCTGCTTTCTATTCCTGGTGTTTGGTTGCTACTAAAAATATATCCACCAGCACCAAAAATAATTTATTTTCCTGCTATGCGGTTTTTAAATAATATTAATAATGAGGAAGAAACTGCAGGCAATACTCCTTTATGGCTGTTATTATTTAGAATTTTTTTGGTTATAATATTAATATTAGCTTTTTCACAACCAGTTTATAATGCTAAACCGAAATTTTTAAATGATAACCCCTTATTATTAATTATTGATAATGGTTGGTCATCCTCAATTAATTGGGAAAAAAGAAAAGAAAATTTATTAGAATATATAGATAGAGCTGAACAACAAAAAATACCAATAATAGTTCTCCCTACCGCTCCCAAAAATAACTTATTAGAAGATAAATTATTACTCTTAGATGCGGCAGGTGCTAAATCTTATGTAGAACTTTTAACGCCTAATCCATGGCCATCAGATTATAAATTACTTATCAAGAAAATAGAGAATTTACCTAAAAGTAAAGATTATAATATTGTTTGGTTGTGGGATGGCATTGATCATGAAAATGATGATAGCTCCCAAATATTTTCTAAAAAATTAGAGGACATTGGCCACCTAAATATTATTGATTTTTTAAATAACTCTCCTGTAAAAATAATAAAAAATGTAAGCAATACTTCTAATAACAATTTATTAATAGAAATTCAGAGAAATGTTGGTTCAGTTGAAGAAACAATATTTATAAGAGCAAATGGTAATAATGGTAAACTACTTAATAGAAAAAAAGTTTCTTTTAAAGAAAATGAGAGAATTATTAATACTGATTTTTTAATACCAAATGAATTAAGAAAGGAATTAATAACTATCTCAATTGAAAACACTAATAACGCGGGAGCAGTTTATTTATTTGATGAAAAATGGAGAAAGAGAAATGTTGGTATTTATGGTGATAAAGAAACTTTTAGGACTCAGCCGCTTCTATCTCCCGCTTATTATTTAGATAGAGCCATTAATTCTTTTCACAAAGTTGAAATTTCTCAAATAGAAGAACTTATCCAAAACCAATTGTCTGTAATAATTTTACCAGGTGTTGGTACTCTGGCGGATGAAGTCAACTTAAAATTAAAAAATTGGATTAAGAATGGGGGAATATTAATTAGATTTGCAGGACCAAACTTGGAAGGATCAAATACTGATTTACTTCCAGTAAAATTAAGATCTGTTGATTCTAGATCATTTGGTGGTGCTTTAAGTTGGTCTAAACCGGTAACTATTAAAAACTTCCCTAAAGGTTCCCCATTGTTCGGAATTAATATAGATAGTGATATTCTCATCGAAAAACAAGTTATAGCAGAACCATCCTCAGATTTAATTTCTAAAACATGGGCTACACTTGAGGATGGAACGCCACTTATTACTGGGGAAAAATATGAAAAAGGATGGAACGTTTTTTTTCATATAACTGCTAACGCAGATTGGTCAAATTTGCCCTTAACAGCTACTTTTGTAGAAATATTGGATAAAATCATTAATATGGCATCAGGAACTATGGATAATTCAGATAATATTCCGTTACCACCATATAGTGTATTAGATGGGTTTGGAAGGTTAGTTGAACCCTCCAACGACGCTCTTCCTACAAATTTTATTAGCGAAAATGTAATACCTTCTTCTGGACATGCCCCTGGTTTTTATGGAAATGAATTATTTATGAGATCACTTAACTTAGGGAATTCATTAGAATCATTATCACCTCAAAAAATAACATTCTCAGATGAAACAATTATTGAAGACTTTTACTCCAAAAATACATTTGAATTTAAATCATATTTATTAGTTTTATTATTAATTTTAGTATTTTTAGATTATTTCATAAGTCTAAATATTAGAGGAAAAATTAATATAAATAAAATGTTTGGTTTAACAAAATTAATCATTCTATTATCAATTTTTCAGATATCTCTTAACTCAAATATAGCTGAAGCTGAAAGTAAAACATCTGCTTTAGAAACACATTTAGCATATATTCTAACACTTGATGAGGAAATAGATGCCACCTCTTATTTAGGTTTAACAGAACTAACAAAGGTTTTAAAAGAAAGGACGTCTGTTGAAGCAGGTCCTCCCATAGCCATAAATATTACTAAAGATGATATTTCTTTCTATCCATTAGTTTATTGGCCAATTATAGCAAATGATAATATCTTAAACGATGAAACCATAAAAAAAATTCAACTTTATATGAAAAATGGTGGTCTAATAATATTTGATACTAGAGATCAAAGTCCTAATAATATAATAACTAAAAAAATAAGCCAAGAACAAGCATATTTAAAAGAAATATTAGAATCTTTAGATTTACCTGCTTTGATAGAAGTACCTGATAATCATGTATTAAGAAGATCATTTTATTTATTAAATGATCTTCCAGGAAGATATACAGGAGGAAGTGTTTGGGTCGAAGCAACGGCTAGAAACTCTAAAGATGGTGTTTCTTCAATAATTATAGGTGGAAATAATTGGGCAGCCGCTTGGGCAAAAGATAATTCTAACAAGCCTATATACACCGTTATACCAGGAGGTGAAAAACAAAGAGAATTTTCTTATCGTTTTGGCATAAATTTAGTTATGTATGCGATGACAGGTAATTATAAAGCAGACCAAGTGCATATTAAATCTATATTAAAAAGACTTAATAATAAAAGCCAAAAAAATAGTGAGTAAACATTATGAATAGTCTAAATTTTTATCCTCTAATTAATAGCAATTTATTAATAATTTTAATAATACTAAGCATAATTGTTATATTTATTGGTTTTAGGCTCAAAGCTCCTGGAAATATTTTTAAAACAATATTATTATGCTTGATTATTTTATCTATGGCTAATCCAACAATAATATCGGAAAATAGAGAAAATATTCCGGATACAGTTGCAGTTCTATTAGACCTTAGTCCTAGTCAAGACATCAATAATAGAAAAGATATTGCTCAAAAAGCTTATAATACAGTTAAGAATGAACTTGAAAAAATAGATAATTTGGATGTCAGATTTAAGACAATTAATGGAGAAAAAGGCTCAAAAGTATTCGAACCATTAAATGCTATGGTTGGAGATATTCCTAATGATAGACTAGCTGGCGCAATCATAATCACAGATGGCCAAATTATTGATGCACCAAACATTGAAAAAAATCATAATTTTAAAGCACCTATAAATGTTTTACTTACTGGAGAAAAAGAAGAGAAAGATAGAAGACTAATAGTAGAGTCTGCGCCTAGATTTGGCATTGTAGGAGAAGAAATTAATATTGATATTAAAGTTGAAGATATTTCAGCAAAAATACCTAATGCTTTAGTCACCATAAATATGAATGATGAAATAGAACAATCTAGATCTATACCTATTGGTGAAATTGTTACAATCACTATGCCTTTAGAAAGAGCAGGAATCACCTCTTTAAATATTGAAGTTGAACCTGGAGATCAAGAATTAACTCTGCAAAATAATAAAGCTGTTGTAGAAATAAATGCTATTCGCGAAAGATTGAAGGTAATGCTAGTATCCGGAGAACCTAATATGGGCTTAAGAAGCTGGCGAAACCTTCTTAATTCAGATCCCTCAGTTGACTTAGTTCACTTTACAATTTTAAGACCTCCTAATAAACAAGATTTAACTCCAGTAGGTGAACTTTCGCTTATTCCATTTCCATCACGCGAATTATTTCAAGCAAATTTAAACGATTTTGATTTAATTATATTTGATCAATATCATCTTAGAGGTATTTTGCCTCAGTTTTATTTAAAAAATGTTGTGGAATATGTAGTAAATGGAGGAGCACTATTAGATGCTTCTGGCCCATCATATGCAGGACCTTATAGTTTATCTCTGTCACCTTTACAAAATATATTACCGACTGAACCTACAGGAGAAGTCATAGTTCAGGAATTTACCCCAACTATGACCTCATATGGAGAAAGGCATCCCGTAACAGCAAATCTAAGAGATAATGGCAGTGCTAACTGGGGACCATGGTATAGAATGGTTGAAGGTTTAACTATCGCTGGAGATGTATTATTAGAAGGCCCCAATTCAAGACCATTACTAGTTCTCAATAGAGTGGGACAAGGAAGAGTAGCACAAATATTATCTGATCAATCATGGGTATGGACTAAACCTGGTTCAAATAAAGGACCACAAGCAGATCTGCTAAGGAGGCTAGTTCATTGGTTGATGAAAGAGCCAGAATTGGAGGAAAACGAATTATCTGCAAGAGTAGATAATGATACTATAATAATTACCAAGAATTCACTTACTATAGATAAAAAACCAATTATTAGCATATCTCCAGATAATATAAGAAAAGAAATTCTATTAGAAGATATAGGTAAAGGTAAGCAAATAGGTAAAATTTTATCTCCTGAAGAGGGAATATGGAAGTTTTCTTCTGGCAACTCTAAAATCTCATTGATAGTGGGTAATAGTAACTCAATAGAATATTTAGATGTAAGAACTACTGAAAATATAGTTAAACCATTAGTTAAATTTACTTCCGGTTCAATCAATTGGATAAATAATGAGAAAAATATACCTAATATAAAATATTTAGCTAAAAATAAAATTACTGAAGACACCGATAATCTAAATTTAATAAAAAATGAAAAATATTTCATTAAAAGTCTGCAACAATCCTCATTAGCTCCTTGGTATTTAGTTCTTATTTTAAGTTTAGTTTTACTTTTCTTATCTTGGTACAGAGAAACAAAATAAACAAAAATAATGCCTAAAATTTTGCCTAATATAATTATTGAAAAATCATATCAAGATAAAATTAGTGGCTATATTTGTGGAATAGACGAAGTTGGAAGAGGATGCCTAGCAGGGCCAGTAGTGGCTGCAGCAGTGGTTTTAAATTTTAATTCTATACCAATAGGAATCAATGATTCTAAAAAATTATCTAAAATTAAAAGAAATTTAATTTCTAAAGAATTAAAAATAAAAGCAATAGATATAGCAATAGGAGAGGCTAACAGTCTTGAAATTGATAAAATAAACATATTAAATGCTAGTCTTCTAGCAATGCAAAGAGCTTATAGAAATTTAACTATACCAATTGCAGTTGCGCTAATAGATGGCATTCATTCTCCAACAATAAACTGCAAAACCGTTAATATTATTAAAGGTGATTCTAAAAGTATATCGATCGCCGCAGCATCAATAATTGCAAAAACATATAGAGATAATCTAATGGAAGAAATTGGAAATAAATATCCAAAATATAATTTTAAAAATAATGTTGGATATGGTACAAAAGAACACTATCAATCAATACTATTGAATGGCTTAACTAAGTATCATAGAAGATCTTTTAAATTATTTAAATAAAAATTTAATTATTAGAAACGTAAAGTAAAGAATAAATATATGGAAAAATTAATAATAGGTGACTGCATTAAAGAAATGTCAAAAATGAAAGATAAGTCAGTAGATATGATATTTGCAGACCCACCATATAATTTACAACTATCCAAAACATTGTTAAGGCCTGATCAAACGAATGTTAAAGGGGTTGACCATAAATGGGACAAATTTAATAGTTTTGAGGCTTATGATGAGTTTACAGCTAAATGGCTAAGTCAATGCAAGAGATTATTGAAAGATGATGGAACAATATGGGTTATAGGCTCTTATCATAATATATTTAGAGTAGGCTCAAAAATACAAAATTTAGGGTTTTGGATTTTAAACGATATAATATGGAATAAAACTAATCCTATGCCTAATTTCAAAGGCAATAGATTTACTAATGCACATGAAACCTTAATATGGGCAAGTAAAAGTAAAGTTTCTAAGTATACCTTTAACTATAAAGCTATGAAGGTTGCAAATGATGATAAGCAAATGCGTTCAGATTGGTCATTACCAATTTGTTCTGGTAATGAGAGAGTCAAAAAATTAGGTAAAACTTTACATCCCACTCAGAAACCTGAAGCCTTACTTCATAGAATTATAATTTCTTCTACTAAAAAAGGTGATTGTATTTTAGACCCTTTTTTTGGAACAGGTTCAACCGGAGTTGTTGCTAAAAAACTATCTAGAAAAATTATAGGCATAGAGCAAAGTAAGGAGTATATGCATTTTGCTAAAAAAAGAATAGAAAAAACAAATATTTTAAATGAAAAGGCAATTACTATTACTAAAAACCTTAAAAGTGAAATTAAAGTGCCTTTTGGAAATTTACTAGATAATGGGTTGCTTAAAATTGGAAGTAAGCTTCATGATATTAATAAAAAGCATAAAGCTGTAATTAGAGCAGATGGCAGCTTAATGACAGATCAAAAAGTTGAAGGGTCCATTCATTCAGTTGGTGCAAAAATACAGGGTCATAATGCCTGTAATGGTTGGCAATTCTGGTATTTCGAAAAAAATGGTGAACTCATATCTATTAATAAACTTAGAGAAAAAATAAGAAAAAATAAAACGACAAAAGATAATACTAATTAAACCAAATTTGCTACTTTTTTCATTAAAGAAGGTAGCTGGCCTCTAGCATTACCAATATCAAGCCACTCACCTTCAATATCAACTCTATTAATAACTATAATATAGTATACATTTAGTATCAGATTAAAATGGCTAAAAGTATGATGTATATAATCTTTTATATTTTCATGCTTAATTAAATCTTCAAATAATTTATCATTTGGAATATCATTTTTATCTAAAACCCATAAAGAGGATGGAAAAGATAGCATGCCTCCAAGTAATCCCTTATTGGGCCTTCTTACAAAAAGAAACTTATTGTCATCTTTTTTCTTAATTAAATAGCAATTGCCGTACCTAGTTATTTTATTTTTACTTGTTTTTATTGTATTAAAGTTTGTTAATGCAGACTTATTAAATCTAAAAGTTTTACATATATTGTTTATTGGGCAAATTGAACATTTTGGAAATTTTGACTTACAATATTTTGAACCAATATCCATAATTGCTTCATTAAAATCACCTGGCCTATCTAAAGGTAATATATTTTCAGCAAGTTTTTTGATTGATGTGTTACATAAGTTATGTTTGTTATTTATTCTTGTGATAACTCTTCTGACATTTACATCTAATGCTACCTTATGCTGGTTATAAGCTATAGCACAAATAGCTGAAGCAGTATAATCTCCAATACCTGGAAGTTTAATCAATATCTCTATATCATTTGGAAAAATACCATTAAATTTTTCAACAATCTGTTTTGAACACTTATGTAAGTTTCTAGCTCTTGAATAATAACCTAAACCAGCCCAATAAGTTAATACATCCTCAATATTTGATTCAGCTAATATATTTATATTTGGAAATCGAGAAATAAATTTTTTAAAATATGGAATAACTGCCGTAACAGTTGTTTGTTGAAGCATAATTTCGCTAATCCATACTTTATAAACATCTATATTATTTTTATTTGGTTCTCTCCATGGTAGGCTTCTTTTTTCTAAATCATACCAGTTTAAAATAATTTTATTTGTATCCAAAGCTGAGATCTTTCATAATCATATAAATAACTTTTACTATGAAATTATAGATATGAATTTAAAAAAAATAAATAACCCTAGAAGAATAAGTTTTATATCAAAAAGTATTACAAAAGAAATTTTTAAACAAAGAGGCTTCAAAGAACAAAAAGTAATTACAAATTGGAAAGATATTGTTGGTGAAGAAATTAATTTATATACTATCCCTGAATCATTAACACAAAATAAATTACTTATAATTAAGTGTGAAAGTTCATATGCTCTAGAATTTCAATATCATATCCCAAAAATTATTGAAAGAATTAGTTTAATGATGGGATATAATGCGGTTAAAGATATTCGAATTAAACAAGGTAATGTTATAAGTAAAAATAAAACTATCAGTAGAAAGAAAAATACCCTATCTAATAAAAATAAAGAAGAATTAAAAAAGATATTCTCTAAAATAAAAAATAAAAATTTAAAAAATAAATTAATTAACTTTTCTAAATCTTTTTTCTCAAATATAGATTAAAGAAAATATATAAGGAGTTTAAAATGAAAATATTTACCCGTATATTGCTAATATTTAGTTTAATATTTCCTCTTCGTGCTTTTTCTGAAGATATGTCAGAACCTCTTCCCGGAAGAATACTAGGTAACGAGTCAGCCCAAATCATAATTGAAGAATATGCTTCTATGTCATGTGGTCATTGTGCAAGTTTTCATAACAATACTCTTGATAAGATTAAAAAAGAATTTATTGATACAGGTAAAGCTAAACTAGTTTTTTATGACTTCCCTTTAGATAGAGGAGCTATGATAGGTTCAATGATAACCCAATGTATGAATGATAATCAGTTTTTTCCTGTTTTAACTAGACTTTTTCAAAAACAAATTGAATGGACACAAAGTGATAACCTTTTAGAATCGATAAATGATATTTTAGCTCCTTTAGGATTAGATAAAACACGAATTTTGTCATGTTTGGAGGAAAATGAAATAAATCAAAATCGTTGGAAATCTCTATTAGCAGGAAGAAAATATGCAATTGATATTAAAGGTGTAGAAGCTACGCCTACTTTCTTTGTTAATGGTGAAAAAGTAGAAGGAAAGTTTGATTTAAAAAAATTAAAAGAACTTTTAAAATAACTAAAGAAATGAAAAGAATATTTTGTGTATTTAAAATATTATAATACAATATATAGTATCTATTATTAATGGCTTCTTAATGAAATTTACTAAACTAAAAATAACCGGCTTTAAATCTTTTGTTGATACTACAGAATTAGATATCAAAGAAGGGCTTACAGGTCTAGTCGGACCAAATGGATGTGGCAAATCAAATATTGTTGAAGCAATGAAATGGAATATGGGCGAAGCTGGTCCTTCAAGGTTAAGAGCTGGAGAAATGAATGATCTAATATTTGCTGGTACTAAAGGTAGAGCATCCCGAAACTCAGCTGAAGTTGTTCTAACTATTGAGAATAATAGTAATTCATTAAAATTATATGAAAATAATAATGAAATAGAAGTATCCAGAAAAATAGATAAAGGCGAAGGCTCAACATATACAATTAACAATAAAGAAGTAAGACAACGAGATGTTCAGATTTTATTTGCAGACTTAGCAATAGGTTCTAGGTCAAATGCAATTGTAGATCAAGGACAAGTTGGACAAATTATTAATTCTAAACCTCAAGAAAGAAGAAAAATTCTTGAAGAAGCAGCAGGTATTTCTGGTATTCATGCAAGAAAGCATGAAACAGAGCTAAAATTAAAATCCACTGAAACAAATTTAGATAAACTTGAGGAAATTATATATAATGATCAATTAAGATTAAAAGAATTATCAAGGCAAACAAAACAAGCAAAAAGATATAAAGATATTTCTGAAAATATAAGAAGAATGGAAGCTATTATTCTTTATCAACGTTGGAATGATACAATTAATTATATTGAAAAAAATAAAGATGAATTGCGGTTATATATAGAAAAAGTAAATGATATTACTAGAAATATTTCGAAAAAAGAACTAGTCAAAAATGAAATAGAAGAAAATCTTCCTGCGCTAAGATCAGAGAAACAAAAATACTCTAATTTATTAAATAAATTTCAAGTTGAATATAATATTCTTATAAATGAAGAAGATAACTTATTATCCGAGCAGAAAAATATAAATGAAAATATTTCATATATAGAAACAGAAATTCTAAATGATGATAAATTATTTAAAGACCTAAAATTACAAGCAGATGAATTATCAAAAGAAATAGATAACTTAAATAATAGTAATGATACATCTAAGCTAAGTAAACTTAAACTAAGTTTAGAAAACGCAAAAAATGAAGAAGATTCTATTTCTGAAGAGCTTAAAGCAGCCGAGAAAGATTTAAATATTAATATATCACAAAGAAAGAATTTTGAAGCAGAAATAATAAAACTTAAATTAGAAAAAGAAGATAATACCATCAATATAAAAAATTCTAAAAAAGAATTAGAGCTAATAAAAAAAGGGCCTCTAGAAAAAGAGAATAAAAATACATTTATTAAACATATAGAAAAATATAAAAACGATTTACAAAAATTTAATAATGAAGAGAAAGACTTTATAAAAAAAAGAGATACAGCTGTTGCTAAAATTAATGAATATGAAACTCAAATTACTAAACAAAATATAATTTTGCAGAATAGTTATAGAAATATCGAACAATATAATGCATCAAAAAATATTTTAACAAAATTATTTGAAAGTGAAGATGATAATATTGTGATCAATTCTTTAAAATTTCCTAAAGGATATGAAAAAGCTATAGAAGCAAGTTTGGGACATGGTTTAAAAGCTTCTCTTGAAAAATCAGATATAGAATGGAGACATATAGAGCAAAAATCTCTATTTGAGCTGCCAGAAAATATTAATAATTTAAGCCAATATGCTAAAGGTGTGCCTGAGGTTATAAATATATTAAAATTAACTGGCATTGTAAATTCAACTGCTGAAGGTGATGAACTTCAACCTAAACTTAAGCCAGGCCAACAATTAGTCACTAAAAATGGAGGATTATGGCGCTGGGATGGATACACTCATAATGAAAAAGCTGAAACACCTGCTAATCAAATATTACAAAATAAGTCTAATCTTATAGAGATTAATTCTAAAATTAAGAAAACTCAAAGTAATATTGATAATACTAAACAAAATATAGAGAATTTAGAAGTTTTAATAAGAGAACAAGAAAAAGCTAAAAACAAATTTAATGATATTTTAATGGAGATAGATAATAAAAAAGTAAGCACAAGAGATAAAATAGAGAATGAACAGAATAATTTAGCAGCTTATATTGAAAATAATAGCGAAGAAAATACAAAAGTAGCACTTTTAGAATCATCAATAGAAAAATATAATCAAACTAATCAATTACTAGTAAAATCAATTAATGAAATTACAAAACAAAAACAATCACTAAAAAAAGAAGATTTGTTGCAAGATAATATTGATAAAATATCACTAAAAAATAAAAATAAAAAAGAAAATTTAGCGAATCAAATATCTATATATCAAAAAGAGCTAAGTTTTATTGAAAATATTGAAAAGCAAATTAGACAATTCAATAATGAAAAAAGTAGACTATTAAATCAATCAGATAATATTTTGGAAAGAGTAAATAAGCTAAAAATCAGAAAAGAATCATTAGATAAAAATATTAAAAACTTAGAATTAAAACCCAATCAAATAAAAGAAAATAAAAATCATATTTTAAATCAAATAGAAAAAATAAAAATAGAATTATCTGATATTGAAAACAAATTATCAATTAAAGAAACAAACAGCAAAGAAATAAATAATGAACTTAAAACCTATAATGATGAATTAATTAGACAACGAGAAAATAAAGCAAGATTAGAAGGTTTGCTTCATCAGGCAAATGAAAAACAAAAAGATGATAAAGCTATAATCTCTGAAAAACTTAATATTGAACCCAATGATTTTCATAAATTGATAGATCTTAATGACAATTTACCTAATTCAGAACAAGCAAGTTTAGAATTAGAAAAGCTACTACTACAAAGGGAACGAATCGGGCCAGTAAATTTAGTAGCAGAGGAAGATTCAGAAAAATTAGTTGAAAAGTTAAATGATATTGAAAATGAAAAGGAAGATTTAGTAAATGCGATAAGTAAATTAAGGTCCAGTATAAGGTCCATTAATAAAGAAGCAAAAATTAGACTCATGGAAGCTTATACTAAAGTAAATACTAATTTTAAAATATTATTTACTGAGTTATTTGGTGGAGGTGAAGCTTATTTGGCTTTAACCGAATCAGATAACCCCTTAAACTCTGGACTTGAATTAATGGCATCTCCTCCTGGTAAAAAACTTCAACAAATGAGCTTGCTTTCTGGAGGAGAACAAGCGCTAACAGCTATGGCGCTGATTTTTTCAGTTTTTCTCTCCAAGCCTTCTCCAATATGTATATTAGATGAGGTTGATGCACCTTTAGATGAATCGAATGTTGATAGATTTCTTGACCTCATCGAATCAATATCAGAAAAATCCAAAACTAGATTTTTAGTTGTTAGTCACAACAGACTAACAATGGCTAGAATGCATCGACTATATGGAGTAACAATGCAAGAACCTGGTGTCTCACAACTAGTTTCTGTGTCTTTAAAAGAGGCAGAAAAATATGAAAATGTCTTATAAATTAAGGTTCTTATTATATTTAATTCACGTTCTTGACAGTAATGTAGGTATACTCTATGTTTTGCAAAAATCATGATTTTTTAAGGTTTTTTTTATTATGACCAAGCAAAAAAAAATAAATGATTTAGATGATTCTTTGAGTAAGTTATCTAAAAAACTAGATAATATTAGAGCAAAAAAAGATAGTGAGGATGATAATAATAAAAATAAAAAATTTACAGGTTTTGCTCATGCATTCAAGGTTGTTTCAGAGTTATTTGCAAATATTTTAGTAGGAGGTTCTATAGGTTGGACATTGGATTATTTTGTTAATACAAAACCAATTTTTTTAATAATATTTTTGATAATTGGATTTATTTCGGGTATTTACACTTCATATAAATCGTCAAAAAAATTTGCAAAATATTGAAGAACATATTATTAATTTTTAAGTATAATGTAAGGATATAAATTGTCAGAAAAACACTCTCCATTAGACCAGTTTGCTATACATAGGATCTATGAAATGAAGATTGGAGGTATTGATATATCCCTCACAAATTCATCTGTTATGATGATTATAGTTTTAGCTATTTTAAATATTTTCCTAATTTACTCTACAAAGAAAAAGTCTGTAATACCGGGAAGACTTCAATCTTTAGCAGAGATGAGTTATGAAATGATTTATAATACAACCAAAGATAATCTAGGAAAAGATGGGGTTAAATTTTTTCCATTAGTATACTCTTTATTTATGTTTATTTTACTTTGTAATATGTTAGGTTTAGTGCCTTACAGTTTTACAGTAACTAGTCATATTATTGTCACGTTTGCTCTAGCTTTTGGAATATTTCTGCTTGCTACAGTTTTAGGCTTTGTTCTGCACGGTCATAAATATTTGAGACTATTTCTACCTAAGGGAGTACCTATATTTTTAGCTCCTTTACTTGTTCCAATAGAAATTGTCTCTTACATTTCTAGACCTATAAGCCTTGCTGTTAGATTAGCCGCTAATATGATGGCTGGACACACTATGATAAAAGTATTTGCAGGTTTTGTAGTAGCCTTAGGTATTTTTGGAATAGCACCATTTCTATTTATAGTTTTATTATATATTTTAGAAACTTTAATAGCATTTTTACAAGCTTATGTATTTGCGGTATTAACCTGCTTATATTTGAGCGATTCATTTCACCCAGAACATTAAAAAAGGAGAAAAAAGATGGATATAGAAGCAGCAAAATTAATAGGAGCAGGTTTGGCAACTATTGGAGTAGCAGGAGCTGGAGTAGGTATAGGTAATATATTTGGTCAATATGTTGCTGGATCTATGAGAAACCCTGGAGCAGCATCCAAAGTATTTGGCAATGTGTTGCTAGGATTTGCTTTAACTGAAGCTGTAGCTCTTTATGCCTTAGTTATGGCTTTCTTAATTATGTTCAGTTAAAAATCAAAAATTAATTCTATAAATAGAAGGTTAAGTAAAATATGTTAAATGATAAATATATAAAATTTATTACATTACTAAGTAGTGTTTTCTTTTTTACTTATCCTTCTATTTCAGCTGAAGGTACAGGAATGCCTCAAATGGTTATTCCTGATTTTATGCCTCAATTAGTATGGTTAGTTATCATTTTTACTATATTATATTTCTCAATGAAGTATATCGCTTTACCAAGAATAACAGAAATTATTACCAATCGAGATATGAAAATTGTTAATGATTTAGAGAAAGCAGAAGAAATCAAAAATGAGATTGAAGAAACTAATAAAGAGCACCAAAAAGCTTTAGAAGAAACTAATAATCAAATTAAAATTTTAGTGAACGAAATAAACAAAAAAAGTAATCAAGAGGCCGAAATAAAATTGCAAGAATGTCAAAATAATATTAATCAAAAAATTGAAGAAGAAAAAAGTAAACTTGAGAAAGAAGTAGATCAATTTAATAAAAATATTGAACAAATTTCTTGTGAAGCTGCGGAATCAATTATAGAAAAAATGTATTACGTGAAACCAAATGATAATAATTTAAAAAAAATTATAAATAAATATTCAGAAAGCTATAAAAATGAATAAATTTAAAAATAAAAATTTTAATTTTACTACAATATTATTATTTATTTTAATATCTACACCTGCAATAAGCGCTGACGGTACAAATTACAAGCATTTTCTAGGGATTACATTAGATGAAAAATTTTGGGTTCTTATCGCATTTATACTATTTTTAATATTAGTTGGTAAAAAGGCAATAAATGCTACTAATTCAGCTTTAGATAATAGGTCCAATATTATTATAGATAAAATTAATAATGCAGAAAATACTTTATCTGAGGCAAAAACATTACTAAGAGAAAGTCAGCAAGCTCTAGCGCATCATAAAAATGAATCAAATAATTTAATAAATAAGAAAAAAGATTTAGCAGAGAAATCAGCTGCTGAGTATGCAAATAGAATTCAGGAAGAGATAAAAAGAAAGACTATTTCTGCAGAAAGAGAAATCCAGTATATGCATACTGAAGCTGCCTCCCACATTAAAAATAAAATTACAAGTATTACATTAAGAGCTGTAGAGGATATAGCTAGAAATGAATTAAAAGATACTAAATCGAATGAAATATACGAAAAATTTATTTCTGATATTCCTAAAGCTTTAAAATCATAAATTTTTATCTTTTATATTCTGATAAAACCCCAATAATAACTTATGGTTATATAGTTGATCTTTACTATTCTTGACTTTAATGTTTATTAAACTTTCCTTGCTTTCTAGTATTTCAGTTTTTGATGTGCTCAAAAAAGAACGGTTAAACTTTTTATTAACTATTATTTTATTTTGTTCATTGATTAAAGCTATTATAAAACTAAAATTTTCAACCTGAAAATCTTTTATATCTTCTTCGTATTCAATTAGAAAGCTTACTAATAAGTCAATATTATCTGCATTATTTTTATCACTACTCTTATAACATTTCCATTTCACTTCATAAAATTTAACATTATATATATTTTTATTTTGACGATTGATATTTAGCCTATCTAAATTCTCTATAAATTTAACATCGGGGCATTCTATTTCAATATTTTCGCTAAGTATTTCATTATGAATACTATTAATTTTATCTATTGAAGTACTGCATGCCGTAAGAAAAATTATAATAAATAATAAATTTATACGTCTAATATATGTAAACATTCAATAGCCTTTATTTAATTAATTTATTAAAATTATTATATCTAGTATTATATATTTATGGCACATCTAACTGAACTAAAACAATCTAATATAGATAAAATTATCTTAAATTATAATATTATAGATTTTATAAATATCACCCCTATTTATGACGGCATTCAAAATAGTAATTATATTATTAATACTAAAAATAGAAAATTTATACTAACAATTTTTGAAGATTCATACGTAATAGATAATATTGATTTTTTTTTAAATTTATTATCTTTTTGTAATAATAATAAATTTAATTGTCCATCACCCATTATAGATAAAAATAATAGTTATATATACTATATAAATGATAAGCCAAGCTGTATATTTAACTTCCTAGAGGGTAAATCGTTTACTAATAATATATTTAATATTGAAATTGTAGGGGAAGAATTAGCTAAACTACATTTAATTACTAATAGTTTTAATAAAAAAATAAAAATGAGATTTGATATAAATTTTTTTAATAAAATTATTCAAGACTATAACTCTTATTTTTTAGAAAAACACTCCTTATTAATTCAAATATTTAAAAAAACACTCTATGAATATAAAAATTTAAGTAAATTAAATTTACCAAAAGCTATAATACATGGAGATCTGTTCCCAGATAATGTCTTTTTTAAAAATACAAATGAAATTTCAGGTTTTCTTGATTTTTACTTCTCAGATTATAATTATTTAGCCGCAGATTTAGCTATTGTAATTATATCTTGGTGTTTTAAAACTAATAAAAAAAATGAGTATGTATTAGATTATAATAAAATCAATAATTTACTCAAAGGTTATAATGGTTTAAGAAAAATTCAAGTAAATGAGATAGACTCTTTATTAGTTTTATGCAAAATTTACTGTATGCGTTTTATATTTACTCGGCTATTAGCTATAAATAATGATTATGATAAAAGTAAAATTTTAACAAAAGACCCTAATGAATATATAAATAAATTTATATTTTTTAATAATATAATTAACTTTAGATTGCATATAGATTATGAGTGAAGATACAACAACCATAAATATATGGACAGATGGAGCCTGCTCAGGTAACCCAGGGCCTGGAGGATGGGGAGCCTTAATTAAATATAATAATTCAGTAAAAGAGCTTTCTGGTCCAGAAAAAAATACTACGAATAATAGAATGGAAATGGTAGCAGTTATTAAAGCTTTGCAATTTATTAGTACGCAATCAGATATTAATTTGTTTACCGACAGTAAATATGTGAAAGATGGAATTACTAAATGGATCCATGGATGGAAAAAAAATAACTGGCAAAATAGTCAAAAAAAAGAAGTTAAAAATAAAGACCTATGGGTCGAATTAGATATATTATCTCAAAAACATAATATAAAATGGATTTGGGTAAAGGGGCATTCTGGTAATACAGAAAATGAAATTGCTGATAAATTAGCCACGGAAGCCATAGAAACTAACTAATTATTATCTAAAGCCTTTAAGATACTTTCTGCACTAGATACGCTAAATGCTCCTGCTTCTTCTATAGCTAAATGTATTATAGAGCCATTTTCAACAATCATTGCAAATCTTTTTCCTCTTTTTCCTAAGCCAAAACCAGAACCATCAAATGATAATCCTAAAGCTTCCGTAAAATCACCATTACCATCAGCAAGTAAAGTAACTTTTCCTTTAGAATTCTGATCTTTCTCCCAAGCATTCATTACAAAAGGGTCATTAACAGAAATACAAATTATTTCATCTACACCTTTACTAATTATATCATTTGAATACTCAACAAATCCAGGTAAATGTTTAGCTGAGCAAGTTGGCGTAAAGGCACCAGGAACAGAAAAAACTACTATCTTTTTATTTGCAAAATATTCTTCTACATTTATGTCAACTACGCCATCTGAAGTTAAATTCTTTAATATAGCTGATGGTAGTTTATCTCCGTTAGATATGGTCATTAAAATCTCCTAATTAATTAATATGTATGTATACTAGATATAGAGGAATATATCCATAATTATTTTTTAATTATGGCATATTATTACTATACAATTTTTTCAGGCTTTGCCTTATTTCTTCTAATGTTAATAACTCTGAATATAAAAATCCATTAGGTAAATTCGCATTAAAAATAGCATTAAATGGAATTCCATATCTATTAGCACTATGCAAAAAATCAGTAATGTCTTTGTCTGGTTGTGTCCAATCACCTCTCATTAAAATAATTTTATTATCTATAATTATTTTTTTAAATTCACTACTATTTAAAACTAATATTTTATTTGCTTTACAAGTAATACACCAATCAGCTGTTATATCTATAAAAACTGTATCCCCTTGATTAATCAATTTTAATAATTCTTTGTTACTAAAATTAATCCAGTCATCTTCATGTTCTTTTGTATATTCATTACTAAAAAAACCTGTATCATATGACACATAAATATTTCCCATTAATAAAAATGTAATAAGCATAAGATAATATTTCTTTAAATATAATTTATTAATAATTAATAAAAATAATATTATTGCTGATAGACAGTATAGAAAAATAGCTAAACCAATTATAGAAATACATACATAACTCAACCAAACTGCAGTTAAAAATAACCCAATTCCAAGAAAATACCTTAGATAAAGCATCCATTTACCAGGTTTAGGTAGAAATCTTACTAAAGAAGGAAATAAAATAAATAATAAATACGGAAATGACATTCCTATACCTAAAAAGAGAAATATTAATAAAGTAATATATATATTTGAAGATAATGCAAAACTTACAGCAGTTCCTAAGAAAGGAGCTGTACATGGAGTAGCTAATAAAGTAGCTAAAGCACCTTCAAAAAAAGCAACCCCATTCTTTTTTTTTCCTATATATTTATTGATACTACTACTTAATTTAATAGGAAGATTAATATTTATTTTATCAAATAAACTCAAAGAGAATATAATTAATACAAATATTAAAAATAATAAGAAAATTGGCTGTTGAAATTGTATTCCCCAACCTACTTGACCAGAAATTTCTCTAATTAAAATTGTTATAAAAGCTAGAAAAATAAAGGAAAAAATAATACCTAAAACTGTTAATAAAAAATTATGCCTAATAGTAGATTTATCATTGTAATTTGTATTAAGTATTCTATTTATTTTCAATAATAAAACCGGCAGTACGCACGGCATAAAATTTAAAACTAATCCACCTATAAATGCAAAAAATATAAACATGTAAAGGCTATTTTTTTTAGTATTATTAATGAATATATTACGACCAGATACAGCTAAATCACCTTTAACAAAGATTATATCTAAATTACTAATATCTGGTACCTCATTTTCTAATAATAATTTTGCTGTAATTTTTCTATTTAAGTTTTCGAGTACAGTAATATTAATTGTTTTAATATATTCATCTTTATGTTCTAAAAATATTTCAATATCGCCTTTTGGAAAATCTAAAATACTATCTAAGGTTAGTAACAATGAATTTTCTGAGTCTTTGTCAATAACAATACTATTAATACCTAATTTTTTATAATTTAAAGGTACTTTTGATAGAGCTCTTTCTATTTTGTAAAAGTAACTAGTATAGTTTGATTCTCCAGAATCTAAGCGCAGAAATAAATTTGTTTCAAATGGAATACAAATATCTTTACATACTTGAAAATTAAGTATTGTTTCTAAATTTAGAGGTTTAGTAAAATCTTTGACGGCAATTTCAATTGGGATTATAACGTCATCTTTGTAAACATTTGTTAGTAAATTTGCTGCTTCATATTCCTTTGAAGGAAATGGCCATTTTATTTCAAGTGATTTTAAATTAGTAGTATTATTATAATCTAAATTAGGAGGTAAACCTGAATCTCCCGGTTGTCTCCAATATATTTTCCATCCTGGTTTTAAACTAAAATCTAAAGCTATATAAAAATTTTCCTTCTTAACTTTTGTAACAGATGAAATGAACTTAACTTCGACCATTTCTTCTGTGAATGAATTATAATCTTGAGCATAAGTGAAGTTTACTAAAGTAAAGAATAGTAGATTTAATATTGAATACAAAATTATTTTCATGCTGCTTAGATATAAGAAAATATAAAAATTAGCTTTTATCAGTATTTAAAAGAGCGTATAATATATGGTCTTCCCATACATTATTAATTTTCATTGCTTTTCTTAAAACCCCTTCGTACTTAAAATTTAGTTTTTCTAAAAGATTTCTAGAACTTATATTGTTTTTTAAAGTAAATGCTTGAATTCTATTAATTTTTAAATTCATAAAAATATACGGAATAATGCTACGCATGGACTCTTCCATATAACCTTTTTTTATGTAAGGCTCCCCTAGCCAATAACCAATATTACAAGTTTGCATCACACTTCTTTGAACATTAGAAATATTTATCCCTCCTACCAATTCTTTACTATCTTTTTCAAAACATAAAAAAGAATATGCTTGATCATAAGCAGCTTTAGATCTGTATAACCTTAATTGCTTCATATAATTACTTCTATTACAGTGCTCAATATTCCAATAAGGCTCCCATTTATATAAATATTCATATGATTCTTTTCTTAAATTTACCCAATACTTCCAGTCTCTTCTTCTAGGATGCCGAATAATTATTCTATCACTTTCAATATAATTATGAGGAAAGTAACCTCTAAATGCATAAGCTATTTTTTTTAATCTATTACCTTTGAAGGACTTAGGTTTTATAACTTTAAATTTATATTTGCTCATATTAAATACTCAATACTAAATTTAAGTAATTAAAAACTTGAATTAGAAGATATAAAATTTTTTATCTCACTAAGATCATTAGGCATAGTTTTATATTTTTCATTTAAAGTAAAAATATTTTTATATTTATTTGGTAGGCTAGGTGAATTATTTATTGCCTTATTTACGGCCGAAGAAAATTTTACTGGATGCGCTGTAGATAATACTATGCATAAGTCGTCTAAATTTGCAGTACAGGCAGCTTGGAGGCCTACAGATGTATGAGGGTCAACAATAATGTTTTTTTCATAACAGCTTCTCATTCGCTCTAATGTTATATCGTCATTTACACCTACACCTATAAAAGTTTTATTTAATTGATATAATATTTCTTTACTTATCTCAAAGGAGCCATGAGTATTAAGCTTGGTCATATATTCTGTTACTAATGCCGGATTATATTCTAGGCATTCAAATAAAAGTCTTTCAAAGTTACTTGCAACTTGTATATCCATCGATGGACTTAAAGTTGGCACTACTGTTGATACTCTGTAAATACCTGTTTGAAAAAATTTAGACAATATATCATTACTATTTGTCGCAATAATAATTTTATTAATTGGTAACCCCATTTTCTTTGCAATATAACCAGCGTATGCATCACCAAAATTTCCAGTCGGAACAGAAAAATTTACTCTTTTTAATTTATTGAATTTTAAAACCTTTAGTGCTGAGTAAAAATAATAAACAACTTGAGCTAAGACTCTTCCCCAATTTATAGAATTAATTGATGCAAGGTTTTGCTTTTTATTAAATTCTTTATCAACTAGTAATGTTTTGACTATTGCTTGGCAATCATCAAAATTACCTTCTAATGCGATATTAAAAACATTATCAGCATTAACAGTAGTCATTTGTCTTCTTTGAAATTCACTTACTTTATCTTTAGGATGTAATATGATTATATTAGCTCTTGGATTATTTTTAAAAGCTTCTATAGCGGCAGAGCCTGTATCACCGGATGTAGCTCCTATTATAGTTATATTTTTATTATTTCTATCTAAAAATAAATTAAATATTCTACTTAAAAACTGTAAGGCAAAATCTTTAAATGCTAATGTAGGACCATGATATAGCTCTAATATTTTTATATTATTATTATAATTTGTTAAAGGAGCTGGGTCTCCACTTCCAAAATCTTTATATGAATTTATAGCAATTTGATATATTTCGGACTTATTTATACAACTACCACAAAATTTATAAATTATTTCTGTAAATAATTCAGTATAACTTAGATTTGCCATCTTATATACTTCATCTGAATTTAAAAATGGAAAATTTTCAGGTATATACAGACCTCCGTCAGGTGCAAGACCTTCCATAGTAATTTTACTGAAATTATTATCAGAAATATGATATTTATTTCTGGTAGAAATATAATTCATTAATTTACCCAAAATATATTAATTAAAATATTATTAATATTAATTCTTATAATTAATTTGTAAGGTAAACCAAAATAAAAAAGAAAGCATCATAAATAATATAACTGCCAAAGATTGATGAAACATAGCAATATACATGTTTAATTCAGTAAAGATTACAGTAGCCCCAATTACAATTTGAAATACTATAACAATTACTAATATATTCCGTACTCTATAAATTAATTTATTATGCCTAATATCCTTATAAATCCTAAAGACAAAATAAATACAAATTGCGGAAATAATAGCTAAAGCTCTGTGAGTAAGGTGTAAAAATTTATTATGCTGAAAAATACTTAAACCATCGTCAGAACATAATGGCCACAAATCACAAGCTAAAGAAGATCCACTTTTTGAAACAATTGCCCCCATTAGCATTGTAAGCATTATAAAGATGAGAGATATTATTAAGGTAGATAATTTGCGTTTATTATATGGAATATTAACATTATAATTTAAATATAATGATTGCATGAATATTCTTATGACGAATAGTAATAAAATTAATGCAAAGCCTAAATGAACAGCAACTGACCATGGAGAATTACTATCAAATACAGTAAATCCCCCCATTAACCCTTGTAATACCAATAATACTAATATTGCATAAAGGGTTTTTTGATTAATACCTGAATTATGTAGTTTTAAACCTATTATAAAAACAATAAGTGTTAAAGGAGCTATAAATATAGCAGCATTAAGCCTATGAATCCATTCTAGCATTATTTGGTAAAATTCATAATTAACATCAGAAATAGTAGATAATTTTTCTGGATCAGGAAACCATAAACCATAACACAAAGGCCAATCCGGGCAAGATAAACCTGATCCAGTTAATCTTACAGCAGAGCCTAGAGATATTTGGGAAAATATTGCAACTATTAGCAAACCAGAGAATATCTTTAGTAATATAATTATTCTATCTTTAGAAATATTATTTAACATTTTTTCTCCAAAATATATTCATAAATATACTTAGGGCTAAAGCTAGAGAAAACCAAGTAATTGCATACTGTAAATGGTCATTAGGAATATTAATATTATATTGACTACCGACAGGATATTTTTCTTCAATATTATTTTCTTCTATTATAAAAAAATCTAACAACGGTATTGAAATATATTCACTAATTTCATTAATATTAATATAATACCACTCATTTTTAGAAATGCTGTTATTTGGAGTGAAGTAATTAATATTTTGTTGAAATTTTACTATCCCATTAATTTTAATACTTTCAGAGTTATTACTATCTAGTATTTTAAAATCTTTAGGAATAAACCCTCTATTAACTAAAATAGTTCCGTATTGAGTTTTAAATGGGATAACTAAATGTTTTCCAACTTTTTTATCGAATACCTTAGAGTATATAGTTATATAATTATCATACAAATAATGACCTGATAGTTGTATTTGTCTATAACTATGATTTTTAATATTCTTAATTATTTCATCCGATATTTCTAATGGGGGTAGTGATAGACTTGTTCTCATAGTATTTAATATTTCAGTTTTCCATCTTAACCTCTCTAACTGCCAAGTTCCTAGTGATAGTAAGATTATTATAGCTACAGAGCTATAAATTAGAGATGTAAATAATTTTTTATTACTCATTTTCTATATATTATTTCTGTTTGAAATGCATAGAATTAATGCTTTAAACGGCCTAAGTATTATGAATGAAAGTGCGAATGTAATGGGAAACCAAATAATTATATGTACCAATAAATCTGGATTAAAGATAGTTTCTAATATAAATACTCCAACAGCAACTATTATGCTGGTTAATAACATTGTAAACCATGCTGCTCCATCTCCTATTTTATTATAGTTTACCTTATATCCACATTTAGGGCATTTATTTAATAACTTTATATAGTATTTAAAAATACTAACTGAAGAACAACTAGGACATAGCCCGTATACAACCTTCTTAAATAAAGAAATATTATTAGCTTTTTTATCTTCCTGTAGTTCTTTAGTGGACTGTGCCACCTAATCCACCCCACCAATAAATCGCAAAAAATAAAAACAGCCATACTACATCAACAAAATGCCAATACCAAGCAGCTGCCTCAAACCCAAAGTGGTGGTCTGGCTTGAAATGGCCTACTAGAGATCTTCCCAAACAAACGATTAAAAAGATAGAGCCAATTAAAACATGTGCACCATGAAAACCAGTAGCCATAAAGAAAGTTGAGGAATAAATTCCATCTGTAAATCCAAAAGCTGCATGTCCATATTCATAAGCTTGCACCGCAGTAAAACATACACCTAGAAATACTGTAAGAACTAACCCCCAAATTAAACCACCCCTTTTATTTTCTTTTAATGCATGGTGAGCCCATGTAACTGTCGTTCCTGATGTTAACAAAATTATTGTATTAATAAGTGGCAAATGCCAGGGATTAAATACTTCTACTCCTTGTGGTGGCCATGTACCTCCAGTATGTTCAACTCTAGCAATTTGAATTGCTTCATCTGCATAAAGACTTGCATCAAAGAAGGCCCAAAACCAGGCTACAAAAAACATTACTTCAGAGGCAATAAACAAAACCATCCCGTATCTTAAGCCTAATTGAACTGTTGTTGTATGATGTCCTTCATGCTCACCTTCTCTAATAACATCTCTCCACCAAACAGCCATAGTACCAAGACTCATAATTAAACCGATAGCCATAACGATACCATTATCTATTTCATGCATATACATAATAGCACCTACAGCTAATACTAGTGCCGAAATAGCTCCTACTAATGGCCAAGGACTGGGATCAACTAGATGATATGGATGATTAGCTTTAGATGACATTATTTAACTCCCTATTTTTTTCTTCTATTATATTAATTTATTAATTTTTTGCACTAGAATTTTTATTTATTTTACCTTTATTTTCACTTTTTTCTCCTGAATTAAAAAAAGTATATGATAAAGTTATAGTCTTAACTTCTTGCGTATTTGGATCAGTAGCTATTTCAGGGTCAATAAAAAAACTTACAGGCATTTCTACGACTTCACCGCTTTCTAATGTTTGTTCTTCAAAACAAAAACAATCTATTTTTGAAAAATATTTACCTATTTTGGGAGGAGTTACATTAAACGTTGCAATTCCTGTAATCTTTGATTCTGATAAATTTTTTGCTGTATAAAAAGCTAAGTTATTTGTTCCAGTTTTTACAACAACTTCTCTATTTACTGGAATAAAATTCCAATTTAATCCTCCTGCTACATCTGAATTAAATTGCACCTTTATATTAACTGCTGGTAAATTACTTTTTATAACTTCCTCTTTAAGAGCAACTGGCGTACCACCAAATCCAGTTGTTCTGCAAAATAAGTCATACAAAGGAACGGCTGCATAAGATAAACCTATCATTCCTAAAACTACAGAAACGACTAATACAGCTGTAAATTTAGTATTTTTATTCATTTTACTAAGCGCCCATTTTTATAAATGATATTATATATATACTTAGTATAATAAATATGATTAAAGCTGCTATCATCCAGTTCTTTTTCTTTAATTTAGAATTTTTTTTAATGCTATTTTTCATATTAACTTATCCACAAATATATATATTTATCTATTGGCATTATCATAAATAATAGAAATAAATACAAAATAGAATATTTAAATAAAATAGGTTCTGCTCCTATTTTCCCTTTATAAACATTCCATGAAAAATATATAAAAATAATAGTTAATAAAAAAGAAGTAATACCATAAATATTTCCAAGATAACCTAAATACCAAGGAGATGGTGATATTATTATTAATGATAAAGAATATAAAATTATATTATTTCTAGTTATTTTTTTTCCTTTAACTACAGGTAACATAGGTATTCCTGCTTTTTGATAATCTTCTGATCTATATAAAGATAAAGCCCAAAAATGTGGTGGAGTCCACATAAATATTATCATAAACAATATTACTGGCAATAAACTAAATTCCTGAGAGACTGCAAACCATCCAATTACGGGAGGAAGTGCCCCAGCTGCCCCACCAATAACTATATTTTGAGGTGTATATCTTTTCAGCCATATGGTATAAATAAAAATATAGAACATTATTGAGATAAAGAGAAAAGCTGCAGCTAAATAATTTGAGGCAACAAAAAGAAGAATAATCGAGAAAATAGATAAAACTATGCCTAATGTTAAAGCCTCCTCAGATTTAACTCTTCCCGAAGGGATAGGCCGAGATTTGGTTCTATCCATAATTAAGTCAATATCTCTATCATACCACATATTAATAGCCCCAGCTGCCCCTGCTCCTGCACCAATAGCGATAATAGAAAATGTAGCTAACAGAGGATGAATATCGTTTGGAGTAAGAAGTAAACCAATAATAGCCGTAAAAATGGCGAGAGACATAACTCTTGGCTTTAGCAACTCAAAATAATCGGATACACCTGCAGCTGAGTCATCAATATTCATTTTTATTTTTTCACTTCCACTGCAGGCCACCATATATTAAAAATATTCTTTCTAGCCTATTTAATTTCTGGTAAATCCTCAAAAGTATGGAAAGGTGGAGGAGATGTTGTTTTCCATTCTAAAGTGTCTGCTCCCTCACCCCAAGGATTATCTTGGCATTTTGCTCCTGAATATAGCGTTTTAAAAACTATAATTAAAAACCAAATAACAGAAATTGCTGAAATATAAGACCCAACTGATGCTACTAAATTCCAACCAGCATAAGCATCTGGATAATCAGGAATTCTTCTAGGCATACCTTGTAATCCTAAAAAATGCATAGGGAAGAATGTTAGGTTTACGCCTATAAATAGTAGCCAAAAGTGAACTTTACCCATCCATTCGGTATATTGTCTTCCAGATATTTTTCCAAACCAGTAATAAAAACCACCAAATAGTGCAAAAACTGCTCCTAATGATAATACATAGTGAAAGTGAGCGACTACATAATATGTGTCATGCATTACAGTATCTAAACCAGCATTAGCTAACACAACGCCAGTAACCCCTCCAACAGTGAATAAGAATATAAATCCTACTGCAAATAACATTGGTGTTTTAAAAGTTACAGACCCTCCCCACATAGTTGCTATCCAACTAAATATCTTTATGCCTGTAGGAACTGCTATTACTAATGTTGCAGCAGTAAAATATGCTTTAGTATCCACGTCCATTCCAACAGTATACATATGGTGAGCCCAAACCACAAAACCAACAAAACCAATGGATACCATTGCATAAGCCATACCCAGGTAACCAAAAACTGGTTTGTTTGAGAAAGTCGAAACTATGTGACTAACGATTCCAAAAGCTGGCAAAATAAGTATGTAAACTTCAGGGTGACCAAAGAACCAAAATAAGTGTTGAAACAACATTGGATCCCCTCCTAATTCAGGAGCAAAAAATGCAGTTCCAAAATTTCTATCAGTCAAAAGCATTGTTATAGCACCAGCTAAAACTGGCAATGATAAAACTAGTAAAAATACTGTAACAAGAATTGACCATACAAATAATGGCATTTTATGTAGAGTCATGCCTGGAGCTCTCATATTAAAAATTGTAGTAATGAAATTAATAGCTCCTAATATTGAAGACGCACCAGCTAAATGAAGTGATAAAATAGCCATGTCCACTGCTGGTGAAGCGTGGCCCACTGTAGAAGATAAAGGAGGATATATAGTCCACCCTGTACCCGCACCACCGCCAACATAAGGACTAGACAATAGTAAAATAAAAGCAGGTACTAATAACCAAAAACTGATGTTATTCATTCTAGGAAAAGCCATATCAGGAGCACCTATCATTATAGGTACAAACCAATTTCCAAAACCACCTATCATTGCAGGCATAATCATAAAGAAAATCATAATTAAACCATGAGCAGTTGTTAAAACATTGTACATTTGGTAATCCCCACCCAAAATGCCATCTCCAGGATATGCCAATTCTGTTCTCATAATCATCGACATAATTCCACCTATAACACCTGCTATAACAGCAAAAATAATATACATTGAACCAATATCTTTATGATTTGTCGAATATGCCCAACGACGAAAACCCGTTGGTGTATGATCATGTGCATCAGTTGTAGTAGCCATAATATTACCTCTTCTAATTAAATTAAAACTCTATTCTTTTACTTTGGCTAAATTAAGATCTTCTCCTACTTTAGCATAATTTTCTTTCGCCTCTTCTATCCAAGCTAAAAACTCCTCTTCAGAGACTGCATGAACTTCTATAGGCATGTAACCGTGGTTTGTTCCACATAATTCAGAACATTGCCCATAAAATATGCCCTCTCTATCTGCTTGGAACCATAGTTCATTAAGTCTTCCAGGAATTGCATCTTTCTTAACACCTAGTGAGGGAACGGCCCAACTATGTAAAACATCAGAAGACGTCATCTGAACTTTTATTACTTTACCGACCGGAACAACAACTCTTGTGTCTGTTGTTAACAACCTTGTGTATGGTCTATCTTCTCCTTCAATATCTTCTTTATCCTGGACCATCCAAGCATCATAAGTGAAGTTTCCATGATCCGGATATTCATAAGACCAATACCATTGGTGACCAATTGCTTTTACTGTCATATGTGCTTCAGGAATAACATCACTTTTATATAGTAATTTAAAAGATGGAACCGCCATAATTACCAAAATTAAAACAGGAATTGCAGTCCAAGCAATTTCCAAGAATGTATTATGAGTTGTTTTGCTAGGCTTGGGGTTTGTTTTGGTATTAAACTTTACAGCAACTATAACTAATAAAGCCAAAACAATTAAAGATATTATAGTTATGAGCCAGATTAATCCATTATGAAAAGAAACCATCTCAGCCATAACAGGAGAAAAAGCTTCTCTTAAATTTAACCCCCATGGATGAGCGGCACCCATATTTTCTGCAGCAAAAGCCTTATTTGCAATAAAAAATGTAAAAACTGAGCTTAAGGTGATTTTGAAAGTTTTTATAAAACACATATGTAGACCCTCTTAAGTAAAATTAAATTACCTATTATTTATTTTTTAAAATAAATAATATTTACCCTAATCATTTAGCAATCTATTAAATGTAAATCAAGGTTATTATAAATTAAAATTAATTAAATTAGAAAATATATTAATTCAAAAATAAATAATAATGTATTATTTTTTTTTATTTTATATTATATTTTTAAAATAGTTTATATTCTTATAAAGATGGAGAGAATTTAATGGCGTATGATAAAGAAAAATATTTTCAAGAACATGTTAGTACATGGAAAACTTTTGTTAAATTAAGTGCTTATGGAACTATAGCAGTGATTGCTCTTGTAGTTTTAATGGCTATTTTTCTAGTTTAAACTACTTGATTTAAAGGATACAAGAGTATTTTCATTATTGACAAATTTAAGCTTATTCTAAATAAAAGTTTTATGATTACTGTATTGCTATTTTTAGCTAATTGTAGTGATTATTCTTTCAACGAATTAAACCCCTTTAAACTATTATGTTCAGGGGACTTTGATCCTAACACTAATAGCTGTAGTATAGAAGCAGATTTTCCTGACCCAACAGAAAAATAATTAAACGAGAAGTTTATGAATGTTAGATGAAGGACAAATTATAGATGAGCTACTATTATTAAACTCTTCAATTGTGCATGATGCACTAAGAATAGAAAAATACTCTAATCAAACTCTTCCCCATGAAATTAAACCTTTAAATTTTGAAAAACCAATTGCTGGGAAAATATGGACTATCTCTGGATCTTTAAAAAAAGATACTTCAGAAAAAGAAACTCTATTATCCTGGACTAATTTTCTTTCTAAAGCAGAAAATAATTCTATTGTTGTTTGCCAGCCAAATAATCATGAAATAGCATTAATGGGCGAATTATCTGCAGAAACACTTAAACTTAAAAATATAAAAGGATATATTACTGATGGTGGTTGCAGAGATGTAACTAGAATAAAAGATAAAATTAAATTACCTGTATATTGTCGTTTTAATACTCCAAAGGATGTCGCTGGTAGGTGGATGGTCGAAGAAATGGGAACTTCTATAATTATTGGCAATGTAAAAATTAATTCAAATGACTATCTGATAGCAGATGAAGATGGAATAGTAATTATACCAAAACACTTAATCAATAAAGTTTTAATTAAAGCTAAAAATGATCTAAATTCAGAAAATAAAATGCGTGCAGCTATATTAGATGGTATAGACCCTAAGGAAGCCTACTTAAAATATGGTAAATTTTAAAAAATAAGGACCTATCGATGAAATATGATGAAATAATTGATGATGAATCTGGTTTTGCTATGCCTAATGCATCAAAATTTGATGTATTCAATTTATTTAGCTTAAAAAATAGAACTATTGTGATCACTGGTTCTGCTCAAGGAATAGGAAGAGTAGCAGCTATAGCTTGTGGAAAGGCAGGAGGTAATATTGCTATTACTGATAAAGATATTAATGCTGCAAATAGCCTAGAAAAAGAATTAAAAAACGCTGGCATTAATGCAAAGTCTTGGGAATTAGATGTAATATTAGAGGATGACATTATAAAAGTTTTTGCTGAAATATCATCTCATTTTGGCTCTCTAGATGTGCTTGTAAATAATGCTGGAACTGCTAAAAGAAGCCCTGCTGAGGATATGAAAACAGAAGATTTTGAAAAAATAATTAAACTTAACCTAACCAGCAGTTTTATTTGTTGTAGAACTGCATCTAAATATATGTTCAAGAATAATAAGGGTTCAATAATTAATATCTCTTCAATTATGGGAGTCACAGGTGGTGGACCAGCACCTAATTCTCCTTATCATGCATCAAAAGGTGGGCTCGTTAACCTTACCAGGTCCTTAGCTAATGAATGGGGTGAAAGAGGAATAAGAGTTAATTCTATTGGCCCAACTTATACAAAAACTAGATTAATAAAAGAATTAAATGCAAATCAAGAAAAATTAGCTCATATAATAGAAAGAACTCCATTAAAGAGATTAGCTGAAGTTTCAGAAATGGCAGGAGGTATTTTATTTCTTGCCTCTGATGCATCATCAATAGTAACTGGACATACGCTTATGTTAGATGGTGGATGGTCAGCAATTTAAAAACGGTTACTTATGATAAATAAAAACACATATCTTATGTCTGAACTTAATAAAGCTCAACAAGAAGCTGTAAAAACGGTTAATGGTCCACTTCTTGTTTTAGCCGGAGCTGGAACAGGCAAAACAAAAGTACTTACTTCCAGGCTATCTTATATCTTACAAAATAACATAGCCCATCCATCAGAAATTTGTGCTGTAACATTTACAAATAAAGCTGCAAATGAGATGAGAATAAGAGTTGAAAATATGATTGGAAACTCAATAGCTGGCTGGTGGCTAGGAACATTTCATTCTTTAGCAGCGAGAATATTAAGATCAAATGCTGAATTAGTGAATTTGAAAAATACATTTACAATTATAGATACTGATGACCAGATTAGGCTTATAAAGCAAGTATTATCACTAGAAAATATAGATGAAAAAAGATGGCCGGCTAGAAGCTTACTATCTATAATACAAAGATGGAAGGATATGGGCTTAAATCCAGAAGAAGTAAAAGATGCATTTCATACTGGAACTGATTTTGCAAATAATCAGGCAATTAAATTATATAAATTATACCAAAACCGTCTAATTACACTTAATGCTGCCGATTTTGGAGACCTTCTACTTCATGTAATTACCATTTTTCAAAAAAACTCTACTATTAAAAAATTATATCAAAATAAATTTAAATATATTTTAGTTGATGAATTTCAAGATACAAATGCTTCTCAATACTATTGGCTGAAAACTTTAGCAGAAGAACATAAAAATTTATGTGCTGTTGGTGATGATGATCAATCTATTTATTCCTGGAGAGGAGCAGATGTAAGTAATATTCTTAATTTTGAGAAAGACTTCAAAAACACTAAAACTATAAGACTAGAAGAAAACTATCGTTCTACTGGAAATATTCTAGCTGCAGCATCTGGATTAATATCTAAGAATCAAAGTAGACTAGGTAAAACTTTATGGACAACTGGAGAGATGGGAAATAAAATTAATATAAGATCAGTTTATGATGGGAAACAAGAAGCAGAATATATTAGCGATGAAATTGAAGCTTATCAAAGAAATAATAATAGTATTAATAAAGTAGCAATATTAGTTAGAGCTGGCTTTCAAACTAGGACATTTGAAGAAAGATTTTTGAAGATAGGTCTTCCTTATCAAGTAGTAGGTGGATTAAGATTTTATGAAAGAGCAGAAATAAGAGATGCAATTGCCTATTTAAGACTAATTAATTCATCAGATGACCAACTAGCTTTCGAAAGAATAATTAATAAACCTAAAAGAGGTCTAGGTGATAAAACTATTAGACAAATAGAACAATATTCTAGGTCAAGTAAAATTAACTTAGAAAGTGCTGCAAGAAAATTAGCAGAAACAGATGAACTTTCTTCAAAAGCGTCCGCGTCTATAAGACTTCTTTCTAAAAAATTAGATAAATGGAGAATAGATTTAACTAGTAATAAACTAGGTGAATTAGTAGAAATCGTTTTAGAAGAATCTGGTTATATGGAAATGTTAAAAAAAGACCGTTCAATAGAAGCTCCTGGTAGATTAGATAATCTTAAAGAATTGGTTAATGCAATAAATGAATTTGAATCACTCCAAAACTTTTTAGAACATATTCAATTAGTTATGGAAGGAGCTAATAACCAAGATATAGAAACTGCTAAAATAATGACTTTGCATGCCGCTAAAGGCTTAGAATTTCCATTTGTGTTTCTACCTGGATGGGAAGAAGGGTTATTTCCTAATCAGAGATCTATTGATGAAAATGGAGAAAGTGGATTAGAAGAAGAAAGAAGATTAGCCTATGTAGGTATTACTCGTGCAAAAAATGAAGTTTGGATATTTAATGCTAATTCTAGACTAACTCATGGCCAATGGATAGATTGTATCCCTTCAAGGTTTATTGATGAATTACCTGAGGAAAATATAAATAAACTATCTTCATATTCAAATAATTATAGTTTTAATTCTTCAATAGCATCTGAATGGTTTAATAAAAATAATAAAATAGCTAATAATTATAATAAAGAGAATATTTATGAGAATAAAACTAATCAGTTTAAATTATTGGAAAGAGTATTTCATCAAAAATTTGGTTATGGAAAAATAATAGAAATTGATGGTGATAAAGCAACTATCAATTTTGAAAAGGCAGGAGAAAAAAAATTAATACTTACCTTTATAGAAAAAATATAAAATAAATTGAGCTTTATATGGGTATTAAAGCTTAAAGTCTCTGAAAAAATTAGAGAAGAAATTGAAGCATCTCTGATTTCTTTAAATGCAACTGTTACATCTATAGAGGATGATAAGAATTCTCATTTACTTAAACCAGAACTATATACTACCTCAGCATTTTTTATTAAAAAGCCTAAAGTTGATCTAATTAAATTTATATTACTCAATTATGGTATTAAGTGCGATAAAATAAATTTAAAAAAAATTAAGATTGAAGAAATATATAAAGCACATTCTAATACTCTGCAGCCAATAAATATTGGTTCTTTTAAATATTCAGAATCCAAAAACAAAAAAAATTTTTTAATTAAAAAAAATATAATTATTCCAGCAGGTCTAGGATTTGGAACAGGGCATCACGCTTCAACACAAGGAAACATCTATATGTTATGTAAGGTTTATTTAAAAAATAATATTACAAGAAAAAATATTATTGATATTGGCTGTGGATCAGGAATATTAGGAATTACTATGGCTAAATTATGGAAAAAGGAAATTGAGTTAATCGATATAGATAAGCAATCAGTAAAAACATCAAAAGAAAATGCTAAATTAAATGATGTAAATACACTAATTAAAGTATACAAAGGTAATGGTTTGATTAAAACTAATAAACCAAACTATGATATTATTGTAATGAACATTCTAGCTAATACTATAATGAATAATATAAAATTAATTAAAAAAAAATTAAATAAAAATGGAAGAGTTCTACTTTCGGGAATTCTTAAAAATCAAAAATTCATGATATTAAACAAATTACGTACAATGGGTTTAATATTAGAAGCAGAATATATTATTGATGGGTGGATAACTTTATTGATAAAAAAATAAATAATTTATATTAACCACCAATCTTTTGAATAGTTTTCAGATGAATAATTATTTTTATAAAATACATTATTTTTATTTTTTAATTTTAAATTATCTATTAAAAAATTAATAAAAGATTTAAAATATTTACTTTGCAGTCTTTTTCCATAAATTATTTTTTCAATAGAATATTCAAATTTTTCAATTTTACTAATTTGTAAATTATTTGTTTTAAGAAAAGAAGATTTTTTTAGAACTTCATACTTCATATAAATTTATCCTTATTTTTTTTTATGGCAGTTTGACTTTCATATGGGGAGGAGAATACTCAAACTGCCATTATTTCTTGAACTAATAATGATTTGAAATATTGATATAAAATCACCAGGAGAGGAAAATCAAACCATCATTATTAATTAATTATATAAAATAATATTTATTTAATTAAAAACATTATTGTTACAACTAAGCTATGCAAAATATGCATTCAAAACTTGTTTTTTTTTAATATAAGCATACCTGAGATAAAATATTTAATTATGCCCTCATTTATAGCAACTTAGATATGATATAAATACATGGCTAAAAAAAATAATTAACTTTATTTTGTAATAATAATAAGAAACCTTATATAAATTATATTATGATAAATAAAACTTCTATAATTAAAAGAATAAAACTTATTCAAAATTATTTATGCGATAATGATTTAGATGGCTTTATTCAACCAAGAGCAGATAGTTATCTAGGCGAATATGTCCCTAAAAGTGATGCAAGGTTAGAATGGATAAGTGGTTTTACTGGCTCTGCAGGTGTAATATTAGTTCTAAGAAAAAAGGTTATTTTATTTGTTGATAGTAGATATACAATCCAGGCAAAACACGAAACTAAAAATACAGGAATTAAAATCATTCTTTCTTTTAAGCAATCTTTAGAAAAGTATATATTAAAAAATATAAAAAATTTTACAAAGATTGCTTTTGATCCATGGTTATATTCATACTCTTATATTCAAAATATAAAAAATATTGAAACCAAAATTAATAGTCAATTTGTACCATTGAAAAAAAACCCTATAGATTACTTTTGGTCTATTAATAGAAATAGCCCCCCTAACTCTCCAATAAAAGTTCATCCCCTTAAATATGCAGGTATTAGTTCAAGTATAAAGATAAAAAAATTATCTATATATTTAAAAAAATTAAAAGCTGAAGCCTATATTATTAATCAACCAGATGCTATTGCATGGTTATTAAATATTAGAGGTTTAGATCTAAAACATACACCAATAATTTTAACTCGAGCCATATTATTTAATAATGGAAATATATATTTATTTATAGATTCTACTCGTATTAATAAAAATGTTAGTAACCATTTTAAAAGTATTAAAATTAAAATTTTACCTGAAAAAAATATAGTTACTGAAATTAAAAAAATATCAAAAGAAAAAAATAAAATTCTTATAGATCCTAATTATGTATCTTATGCATTAATCCAAGATATTAAAAAAAACACTCTGATAGAAACAAAATGTCCTATTGAACACTTAAAATCAATAAAAAATAAAACAGAAATTCAAGGAGCTATTTCTTGTCACATTAAAGATGGTATAGCTTTATCTAAATTTTTATTTTGGTTACATAAATATAAAACTTCACTTAACTCAGAATTACTTGCGGCAAATAAAATAGATAATTTAAGATCAACACAAGAAAATTTTATTAGCACCTCATTTGAAACTATTAGCGGCTTTGCTTCAAATGGAGCAATAGTTCACTATCGTGTGACTGATAAAAGTAATAAAAAATTTAAAAACAATAATCTATATTTATGTGATAGTGGTGGTCAATATTTAGAAGGAACTACTGATGTGACTAGAACAGTAGCAATTGGAAAGCCTACACAAAATATGAAGGACCATTTTACAACCGTTTTAAAGGGACATATAGCACTTGCAAGCGCTATATTTCCATATGGAACGACAGGTAATGATTTAGACCTACTTACAAGATTACCACTATGGAAAGAAGATATGAATTATGGACATGGAACTGGTCATGGGGTAGGCTCATGTCTTAGTGTACATGAAGGACCACATAGAATCTCTAAGGGTTCTTTCATAAAACTAGAACCCGGTATGATAACTTCAAATGAACCAGGTTTTTATTTAACTAATAAATATGGCATTAGAATTGAAAACCTTATGCTTGTTAAGAAAATTAAAAATAAAAATAATAAAAATATGTTATCATTCAAAACACTTACTCTAGCGCCAATTGATGTTAACTTAATTAATTATAATTTATTAAATCATGAAGAAATTAATTGGTTAAATAGTTATCATGAAAAGGTATTAAAAAAAATATCAAATAGCTTAGAAAAAGATAATAAAAATTGGCTTAAAAATGTATGCGCTCCTTATTTAAAATCATAAATTAAAAATAAGATAAAAATTCTTTTTCAGTCAATATATTCACTGAAAGTTGTTGAGCTTTATTAACTTTTGAACCAGGTTTTAAACCCACAACTAAAAAATCAGTTTTATTTGATATTTGAGAAGATATTAAAGCACCAATTTTTTCAGATTTATTTTTTATCTCTGTTCTTGATAAATGTTCAAATTTACCCGTAAAAACAATTCTTTTCCCATATAAATAATGTGATGTATCAGCACTAAATAAGGATTCATTTATAGTTAAATATTTAAGCAAATTGGAAAACAATAATTTATTTTCTTTAAAATAGGATATTAAAGATATAATAACTTTTTCTCCAATGCCATTTATATTCTCCAACTCATTAATTAGTTTATATTTATTATCTTCATCTAAACCTAAAATTCTATCAATCAAATCCGCTGAGCTAGTATAATTTTTTGTTATCAATTTTGCTGTCCCTAGGCCTAAATGACGAATGCCAAGTGAATACAAAATTTTATCCAAAGTTTGTATTTTAGATTTATTTATAGAATTTATTAAGTTGGTTACAGATAATTTTCCCCAACCTGGTAAACTTAAAATTTTTTCCTGCTTAATTATTGCATCTGGTAAAGCTAGTGCAAATATATCTGCAGGTTCCCTTATCAATTTTGTATTAAATAATTCTATTACTTGTTTTTCACCTAAACCCTCTATATTAAAAGCATTTCTTGAAACAAAATGAATTAATTGTCCGACTATTTGCTCTTTACAACTCATATGATTTAAGCAACGAATAATAGGGTCATTTTTATCAATTTTAAGAGGATTACCACAAGATGGACAATATTCTGGAAAACTTATATTTTCATATTTTAAAGGTCTTAATTTATGATTATAATCAACAATTTGAGGAATAACATCTCCTGCTCTTTTTACTGAAACAGTATCCCCAATGACCAAGCCTAACCTATGAATTTCATCTTTATTATGTAAGCTTGCTCTTTTAATTCTTACTCCACCAATAGTTACAGGCGTTAATTCTGCAACAGGAGTAATTGCTCCAGTTCGGCCTACTTGAAACTTAACATTTCTTAAAGTAGTTATTCCTAATTCTGCAGGAAATTTATGTGAAACTGCATATCTAGGTGAATGATCTGTAGAGCCTAGTCTATCATAAAAACTTATATCATTTAACTTATACACTATGCCATCTATATCAAAATCTAATTTAGATCTATTCTCATAAATATATTTATAAAAATCTATCATTTGCTCTAAATTTGAGCAAAGTTTTACTGGATGATTTAGATTAAAACCGATACTTTTTATAAATTCTCTAATCTCTAATAAAGTTACACCTATATTTTCTGAGATTACACCCCAATTATATGCAAAAAACCCTAGCTTTCTAGAAGCAGTGATTTTAGGGTCTAGTTGCCTAACTGAACCAGCTGCTGCATTTCTAGGATTAGCAAAAAGAGGTAGAGCATTTTTTAATCTAGAAGCATTGAGTTTCTCAAATTCTATATTTGACATATAGATTTCACCTCTAATTTCTATTTCACTAGGAAATTTACCATCTAAAAAAAGAGGGATTCCTTCAATAGACTTAATGTTTTCAGTAATATTCTCTCCTTTCCTTCCATCTCCTCGCGTAGCACCTACATCAAGCTTACCATTCTTATAAATTAAGGTAGCAGATAAACCATCAATTTTTGGCTCAGCTAAAAATTCAAGGTTTATACTTTTATCTATTTGAAGAAACCGTTTAGTTTTAACTATAAAGTTTTCTACATCTTTTTTAGTAAAAGTGTTTCCTAAAGATAACATTGGGACCTTATGTTCAATTTTTTTAAATTCTGAAATTAATTCAGCACCAACTTTTTTTGATGGACTATTATCAAGTACTAAATCAGGAAATTTTTTTTCTAATTTATCATTTTCAATTTTGAGTTGATCATATTCTGCATCCGATATTTCTGGGTTATCATTATTATAATATAAATTATTATGATATTCTATCTCTCTAGCCAGATGTTTAAGCTTTTTTATTATTTCTTCTTTATTCATTTACTATACCTAATAATAATATATTTTAATTATCTTTCATTAGACTTTCTGCTGCTTTTCTTGCAGCTTCAGTTATTTTTTCTCCGGATAACATTCTAGCAATTTCTTCTAACCTTTGCTCATAATTTAAACTTATTATACTAGTCGTAGAAAAAGTACTTTTGTTACTTTTATTAACTTTAAAATGATTTTTAGACCTTGCAGCTACTTGAGGATGATGGGTAACTGCTAAAACTTGGTTACTTTGACCTAGTAAATTTAATCTTTTTCCAATAGCATCGGCTACTGCTCCTCCAACCCCTGTATCTACTTCATCAAATATTAAAGTTTTTATGAAGTTGTTTTTACTATCTGCAGATAAAGAAACTTTAATAGCTAGCATGATCCTTGATAATTCCCCACCTGAAGCTATTTTATCTATAAAATTAAATCCTGTATCTTTATTAGTTTCAATTTTAAAAGTAACATTATCCATACCATTAGATTTCCAATTATCTTCATCGAGTAAACTTAATGACACTTTAAATTTAGCATTATCAAGTTTCAATATTGGAAATTCTTTATTTACATATTCTGAAAGTTTATTAGAAGCTTTATATCTAAGATTAGTTAATTTTACCGCCTCTTCTTTATATTTTTGTCTCAGAATATTTATTTCTTCTTCTAGTTTTTTTAACTCATTTTGAGAATTAGCGAAATTACTTAAATTTTTTTCAAGTTCATTGCTGAAACTATTAATTTCAGATTCATCTATATTATGTTTTCTAGCTATTCTTTTTATTAATGAAATTCTATTTTCAATATCATCTAAATTTAAATTAGATATATCAATACTTTCTAAGCATTCTTCTAATATAGCTTCTGTTTCTTTATACTCAATCAAAGTATTTTCTATTGATTCATCAAGTTTCTTAAATAATTTCTTATTAAATGGCAAAATTGAAAAAATTTGTTTCTTTGAAAGGACTAAATTTTCATAAACTCCTTGAGAGTCTACATCCCCTTTAAGTAAAAAATTAATTTTTCCCAAGCTTTCTTTGATTTTTTCTATAGATGTTAAATAATTTTTTTTTTCAATTAAACTATTAATTTCATTTTCTTTAAGATCTAATTTGTTAATCTCATCTAAGTCTTCTATCAAATACTTTTTTTTATCTGCTATTAGCTCTAATTTTTCTTTATATTCATTATATAATTTAACTTTACCCTTATATGATTTGAAGGATATAGATAAATTTTTTGTTCTTTTTTTTAAATTTCCCCATTCATCTAATATATTTATATGATTTGAATTTTGTAACAAACCAACTTGATCATTTTGGCCGTTAACTTCAATTAAATAATTACTAATTTCTTTCATAATATTAAGTGATATTAATTCATCATTTAAAAATGATTGACTTCTTCCACTAGATAGTATTTTTCTTCTAAGAATTATTTCATTTTCAAACCTTATACTATATTTATTTAGTAAATTAATTACCTCATGATCCTTATTTATTACAAATAAGGCAGAAACACTGGCTTCGATTTCTCCCTTCTTAATTAGGCTTTTATCTGCTCGATGACCAAGTAATAAATTTATTGCATCTACTATAATTGATTTACCTGCCCCTGTTTCTCCAGTAAGCACAGTAAAGCCGTCTTTAAAGTCTAATTCTAATTTATCAATCAAAACTATATTCTTTATAGAAATATAATTTAACATAAAGATACCCTTTAATTTTTAATTACCAAATATATCTAAAAACTCATCCAAAATATTTAAGTATGAATTTTCTTCATTATTTATCAAAATTTCTTTTTCTTTTTGAAATAATGAATAAGAATATAAATACCATTTATTTTCTGGGTAATTATAACCTAAAACAGAAGCATATACTTTGGCTTCTTGGTATAAACCTAATTTATAATACATCTCTGTTAAACGAGCCAAAGCTTCAGGTACATGACTAGTTTTTGAATATAGATCAACAACTGTCTTAAATCTATTTATTGCAGATACATAATTATCAAGTTTTTGATATGTTCTTCCTACATCCATTTCCTTTGCAGCAAGATGATCATTAACTAAATCTAACTTTAACTTGGCATCTTTTGCATAATCAGAATTAGGAAACCTTCTTATTAAATTATTGAAAGCTTCTCGTGCATTTTCTGTAAAAGTTTGATCTCTTCGAAAATCGTTAATTTGTTCGTAATAGTTTAGGGCAATTAGATAAAATGCATAATCTATATCATTAGCACCTGGATGCAATTCTATATATCTTTTTGCTCCAGCTATGGAATCATCATATTTATATAATTTATAATTTACATAGGCCATCATTATCTGTGATCTAGTAGCCCAGATTGAATATGGGTGAAGCCTCTCTACTTCAATTAATTCGTCATGTGCCGTTAAAAACTTATTATCATCAATATAATCCATGGCTGAATTATAAATTTCTTCTACATTCCTTTCAGCTACTTTTTTTTCTTTTTTCTTAATTATGTTAGATGAGCATGAAATAGTTGATAATAATAAGATGAATATAAAAAATTTTAATATTATAGAAAATAAGTTAGTCATAAAATTTCCAAGCTGTTAATTTTATAAAATTATAACATAAGAGATTCATATAATTTAATAAAAATTTATAATCCTTAACTTGATCCTTGTTATAATTACAATATCATGCAAATGTCCAAATTATTATAATGTAAAATGGGATTAAAATGTCTAATACTGATGATAAATATATGAAATTTGCCCACGAACTTGCAGATTCTGTTCATGACGAAATAAAAAGTTACTTTCGTAAGACTAGTAACTGGGAAATCAAACCTACTAAAAACAATAAGCGACCTCAAATTGCTACAGAAGCAGACCTCAATGCAGAAAAAATAATGCGAAGACTAATTAATAAAAACTTTCCTCATCATGGAATTATAGGAGAAGAATTAGGCTCTGAAAATGATAATGCAGAATATGTGTGGGTATTAGACCCGATAGACGGAACAAAAGCTTTTGTAGCAGGTTTGCCATTTTTCGGTACTATGATTGGTTTAGTTAAAAATGAACAACCCATATTAGGTTTAATTGACCAGCCAATTGCAAAAGATAGAATATGGGGAAATGCAAAAGGTAGTTTTTTAAATAATAAATTAGTAAAAACTAGAGATTTTAGGTCTATTGATGAAACTATATGCGCAATAACTGACCCAGCTATGTTTATTGAAAATGATCAAGATAAAGCTATATATAATATGGTTGTAGATAAAACATTATACGTTCGACATGGAACAGATTGTTGGGGATATGCTATGTGTGCAGGAGGAACAATAGACTTAGTATTAGAAAAAGATTTAGAAATATGGGATATAGTTGCTGCAAGAGCAATTATAGAAGGTGCAGGAGGAATTGTTACTGCCTGGAATAAGACAGAAGCTGCATCAGATAGATCAGTAATAGCTGCAGCAAATATAGAAACTTATAAATACTTTACAGATATTATAGAAAATATGTAAATGATTATATTAATATGGTTTTGGAGTAAAAAATGAGATCTGATAGAGAGAAAATGGAATATGATGTTGTAATTGTGGGTGCTGGGCCAGCCGGGCTATCTGCAGCAATTAAACTTAAACAATTATCACAAGAAAATAATTCTGAATTGTCTGTCTGTATAGTTGAAAAAGGTCCTGAAGTTGGAGCACATATTTTATCTGGTGCTGTTTTAGAAACAAGAGCTCTAAGTGAACTATTCCCAAACTGGAAAGAAATGTCTCACCCCAAAATGTCAGCCGTTATTGAAGAAAAGTTTGTTTTTATGAATAAAAATAAAAGTGTAAAATTACCAAATTTTCTCTTACCAAAGACTATGAAAAATCATAAAAATTATATAATTAGTCTTGCTAATATATGTAGATGGTTAGCGGAAGAGGCAGAAAAATTAGGAGTAGAAATATATCCAGGCTTTGCTGCTAAAGAAGTTTTATTTAATGATGATAACTCTGTCATTGGTATCGCTACAGGGGATATGGGTGTAAATAAAGATTTTGAAAAGACTGAAGCATTTGAGGCAGGTATTGAGTTATTGGGAAAATACACCTTATTTGCTGAAGGCTGTAGAGGTCATTTAGGTAAACAATTAATAAAAAAATATAATTTAAATGAAGGTAAATCTCCACAATCATATGGCATTGGACTAAAAGAAATTTGGGAAATAGATAGTGCAATTCATAAAGAAGGTAAAATTATGCATTCTGCAGGATGGCCTTTAACTAATGACATTTATGGAGGTTCTTTCCTCTATCACATGGAGAATAATCAAATATCTATTGGATTTGTTATGGGACTTGATTATAAAAACCCTAATGTAAGTCCTTACGAAGAATTCCAAAAATTTAAAACTCATCCAGATATTAAAAATATTCTTAAAAATGGAAGAAGAATCGCTTATGGTGCTAGAGCTTTAAATGAAGGAGGTTACCAATCTCTACCTAAACTTTACTTTCCTGGTGGTGCACTCATTGGATGTGAAGCAGGCACTTTAAATGTTCCTAAAATAAAAGGAACACATACAGCAATGAAGTCAGGTATGCTTGCGTCAGAAATTATTTTTAAAAATTTGGAAAAAGATTCTTCAAAAATTATGTCTTTAAAAGAATATGAAGATAACTTTTATAGCTCATGGGCAGGAAAAGAATTAAGAAGTGCTAGGAACTTTAGACCCGCGTTTAAGTACGGATTAGTTCTAGGTACTTTATTAGGAGGAATAGACCAAGTATTATTTAATGGAAAGGCTCCTTGGACAATAAAACTAGGTCATGCAGATCATAAAGCTACTAAACCGGCGGACGAATGTCCAAAAGTACATTATGATAAACCTGATGGCATTATAAGTTTTGATAGGCTTACTAATTTATCTTTTTCTGGAACAAATCACTCAGAAAATCAACCTTGCCATTTAGAACTAAAAAATATAAAAACTCCTATTGACCATAATTTAGCTATATATAATTCTCCTGAGCGTTTATATTGTCCTGCAGGTGTATATGAAATCATTGAGGATAATAATGGTAAGAAACTACAAATTAATTCTCAAAATTGTCTTCATTGTAAAACATGTGACATTAAAGATCCCTCACAGAACATTAACTGGACTTCGCCAGAAGGAGGAGGAGGACCTAACTATCCTAATATGTAAATAATGCTATTCTTTAACAGTCTTCTTTTGAACTGTTCCATCTGGAAAAGTAGTTACAACTTCCCCTATAAACTTTCCATTTTTAAAAAAACCTGATTGCCTAGTATTATCAATATAAACTAGTAATCCTTTCCCTTCACGTATACCATTTATAAATTCACCATCATAGTATGTTCCATCAGGAAAAGTAAAAATTCCCTTACCGTGATAATTACCATTCATAAATTCTCCTTTATAAGAACTTCCATCTATAAATGTAATCTCTCCATTACCATGCATTAAGTTATTTGAAAATTCTCCTGTATATTCATTACCTTCTTCATAAACTATTTTACCTATGCCTTCTATTCTATCTTTTATAAAATCTCCAGTGTAAACAACACCATCACTATATGTGAGTTTACCTTTGCCGTCTTTTTTACCATTTAGAAAAAGCCCTTCATAAATAGAGCCATTTTGATACTTTAAGGTGCCTTTACCATGCATTAATCCAAGAGCAAAGCCACCATTATATAAATCTCCATTATTAAATTCTAAAGTGCCTGTACCGTGAAATTTACCATCTTTAAAATCGCCTTCATATTTTAATATTGTATTATTAGTTCTCTCTGAAGATAAAAATACTCCTCTTCCCTCCATTACTCCATCTACCACGCCGCCTTTATAGCTACTGCCATCTTCGAAATTAATAATTGTATCTTCAGCTATTAGAGATTTAGCAATAATAATATTGAATATAATTATCAGATATATATATTTTAAGATCATTGTATCTTTATGCTACTGCAAAACTAATTTCTTCTTGAGAAATAATATTATTTTCCTCAATAACTTCGTAATTACTCTTATCACTAAATAGTTCCCATAAAAATTTATTATTTACTTCATGGCCAGCACGTTTTGCAATTATACTTCCTAATATGTGATACCCTGAAAGATATATATCGCCGCATAAATCTAGTATTTTATGTCTAACAAACTCATCTTTATAACGCAAACCACCGGGATTTAATATTTTTCCATTATCAACTACTATGGCATTATTTATAGAACCACCTAAAGCTAAACCATTTTTATGCATATACTCAACCTCATCAAGCATACCAAATGTTCTCGCTGAGCCAATTTCTTTATCAAAATTATCAGCTAATAAAGTTACTTTTTGACGTTGTATACCAATTGCTGGATCTTCAAAATCTATCATATAATCAATTGAAAAATTATCGGAAGGAATCGCTATTATAGAACTATTATTTTGAGAAAAAGATACTTCCTTTAAAATTTTAATTACCTTCTTTTTTGCAAATTGTTCTTTTATTCCTACTGTATTTATTTTATCTAAAAATATTTTTGAGCTTCCATCCATTATAGGAACTTCACTTCCAGATAACACTACATCCGCATTATCAATTCTCAATCCCATAAAAGCTGACATTAAGTGTTCTATTGTATGAACTTTATGCCCTGCATTATTTTGTATAGTTGTTCCTAGTTTTGTATCACATACATTTTTATAAGAAGCTATAATTTTTCTATCTTTAATTAGATCTTCCCTAATAAAAGTTATACCCGAATTTACTTCTGCGGGTAGTATCTTTATTTGTGTTTTACTTCCTGAATGTAAACCTACGCCTTCACAAACAACTTCTTCTTTCAAAGTTTTTTGATAACCTAATCTAGCAATATTTAAAGTATCTGGCATAATAATATTTCTCTATAATTTAATATTTTATACCAAAAATAAACATATTTAAGAAATCAAATATTGTAACATTTGTAACAAAATATAACTAAAAATTTTCTATAAACCAATTCTTTATTTTTTGTAAATAAACATAATAACTATCAGAATTCTTCGTTTTATTATGAAAATTTATATTTATATCATTGTTTTCTATGACAGCAAAATTTAATAAACTACATACTACTGAAAAAGAAGGACTCTTCATATTTTCTGGTAAAGCTGTAATATTTTGTGGTTTTGCTATTCTAACTTTTTTATCAAAAATTTTGCTAGAAAAGTCTAATAGTCCATCCATTTGTGAAACACCGCCAGTTATAACTACTCTGTTTGCAATTACCTTATTATAATTACTTGCTTGAATGAGCTCATTAATAGTATTTACTATTTCAAATATCCTAGGTTTTATTACTGATATTAAATCTCTTCTTGTAATTTCAATAGATTCACTATCCTCTCCTAAAGCATTAACTTCAATAGTAGAGAGTGAGTTTTCCAATTCTTCAATTAATTGTCCATTGATAATTTTAACTCTCTCTGAATTTGATATAGATAATGAAAATATTCTAGAAATATCATTTGTTACCATATTTCCGCCTAAGGGTATTACCTTTGAATATAACATTGCTCCATTATAAAATATTGAAATAGATGATAAAGTTGCACCAATATCTATTAAAGCTACTCCTAACTCTTTTTCTTCCTGAGATAGTAAAGAAACTCCAGTTGAATAGGGAGTGTAAACAAATTTTTCAATCTCTAAATCAGAATTTTTAACAACGTTTGCAAAATTTTTTAATGTATTTGTGTCTGCACTAATAATACTAATATCAATTCCTAACTTATCTCCAAACATACCTAAAGGACTCTTAACTCCTTTATTCCCGTCTATTGAATACTGAAATGGAATTATGTGTAAAATAGATTTATTCTCTGTATTATGTTTTTCGTATAAAAAATTATGAGCCTTATTAAGATCACCTTGACTAATCAACGCCCCTTTTAAATCCAATTCAATATTTATATTTTCTATGTCAATATTTACAGATGAAAAGCCAACAATAACTTTTCTAATTCTGATAGAAGCCATTTTTTCAGCACTTGCAACACAATTTCTAACTGAATTTTCCAGTGCACTCATATCAGTTATGACTCCTGATACTAAACCTCTAGATTCTTGAAAACCTGCACCAACTATAGAAATAGTATTATTTTTATCCAATTTTGCTATGAGACAACAAATTTTACTAGAGCCCACATCTAAGACTGCCACAATAGGGCTTTTAGAAAAGTAAGAATAATTAAACCACCTAGATTTTGTCATAACTATTTTCAGTCAACTTGTTTATACTTCAAACTAACTCTATCGAGTATTCTTAAGTCTATAAAAGTTAAATTATTATAATCTATATTATTATCTAATTTATATAAAGCATCCAAAGAATTTATTGCATTATTATTAGGTAATTTTATAAAAAATCCTTGTTTTAAGTATATATTCCATCTTCTTGAATCTATCCTTTCTATTTTAGAAATTTCAAGATTAAAAGACCGTAATTTTTTTATAATTAAAGGAAGTTCATTTATTTTTAATAATGCATCTTTTCCATATAAATTGAATAAATTTTTAAATTCATTTTCTTCAATTTGTTTAAACTTAACACCATTTTTATTAATTAAAAAAATTGCTTCAGTTTCGTCTATATACCTTCCAAAAGGATTATATTCATATATTTCTATCTCTAATTGCCCTAAAGAAAGCAGATAAACACTACTATTTTTTATCCATGGTAATTTATTTAAATCTTGTCTTATATTTTGTAAATTTATATTTATAAGTGGCTGACCAATAGATATATTTATAGCATCTATAATATCAGACTTACTTGCATTAATTCTACCTGATAAAAATACCTCCTTTAAAACATTATCTGTATATAAAGAGAATTTTATTAATGCCTTATCATATATATCGAAAATAAATTCTTTTTTAAATGAAATAAGTAATGATCCTAATATTAGAGAAACAAATACTATTATTTTTAAAATTTGCATTAAACTAGAGCATCTTCAATAATTTTAGTGATTAAATTATCAAAGCTTAGTTCATTATTTTTTGCAATTTTAGGAACTAATGAATGTTTAGTTAGGCCTGGCAGTGTATTTATTTCTAACATAACTGGCTTTAAAGATTCTTCCTTAGGCACTATAAAATCTGATCGAGTAACCCCTTTACAACCTAGAGTAATATGAGCAGATAAAGCAAAATTTTCCAATAAATATTTCTGTTTTTGACTTAAATCCTCTGGTATAACATACTCTGTCTTACTACTCTCATACTTAGATTTGTAGTCATAAAAATTTTCTTCAAATTTAATCTCTATCATGCCTAAAACTTTATTATTTAAAACTGCGACTGCGACTTCTTTTCCCTCAATATAATCTTCAACTAAAAATTTTCGGTCATTAAATTTAAGTTCATTTAAAAGCGTTTGTTTATAAATAATATTCACTCCTAAACTTGATCCTCCATCTATAGGTTTAATAATAAAAGGTCTTTTAAAAGGTTCTTTATTTTTTAACTCATAAATATTACTGACAATACTTTCAGCAATATTTATATTAACTGATTCAAATACTTTTTTAGCAAGTGCTTTATTCATTGCTACTGAGGAAGGTAAAACAGGAGATCCAGTATAAGGAATATTTTTAAACTCACAAATACTTTGTATTACTCCATTCTCTCCAATTCCACCATGTAATGCATTAAAAACTAAATCAAAATTATCTAATGATAAATTTAAAAATTCATTTTTAGAGATATCTATTTTAGTTACTTTATGCCCAATTCGTAATAAAGAATCTTTTACTTCATTTCCAGACATTAAAGAAACTTCTCTTTCCGTATACCCTCCTGAAAGTAATAATATATTCAAATTATACTCCTATTTATTTGAAAACCCTATTTTCAATATTTCCCATTCAAGTTTTATTCCAGAATTTTTATAAACTCTACTTTTAACAATATTACCTAATGATTCAATATCATTTGCTGTAGCATTATTATAATTAATAATAAAATTAGTATGCATTTCGGATACCTTTGCTCCTCCTAAAGATAAACCTCTACACCCAGCTTCCTCTATGAGCTTCCACGCTTTATAGCCACTAGGGTTTTTAAAAGTAGAGCCTCCTGTTAGTTTATTAATAGGCTGAGTTTTTTTTCTTTGTTGTTTAAGATCTAAAATATTTTTTTTATCTTTATTTTCAGAAGAATATCTAAATTTAGCAGAAAGAATAATAGATTCATCATTAATTGATGTTTTTCTATAAGTCATATCTAATTTATTGCGCTTAATATTATTTAAACCTTTAGTCCTATCTAAAATTTTTACTTCATATAAAATATCAGACATATCTTTACCATAACATCCAGAATTCATTTTTATACTTCCTCCAATTGTACCTGGAATACCTGAGAGAAATTCATAACCATAAAAATTATTATTTTTAGCATATCTAGCAAATTTCATATTTAATAAAGATGCTCCTACTTCTATATAATTTTTATAAATTTTTATTTTACTAAAATTATCATTTAGTTTAATTCCTATACCTTTTACTCCTCCATCTCTAATTAAAGTATTGGATAATGCCCCAATTATAAATATAGGAATTCTATCACATAGGTTTTCAATAAAGTGAACTAAATCTAATTCATCCTCAGGCTCAAAAAGTAACTCAAAAGGGCCTCCTACTTTAAACCATGAAGAAGAAGAAATATCCGCATTAGGAATTAAATTTCCTCTTACTTTTGGAATTTTTTTTAACGATAATGACATAAAGTAATCATTTCTATAATTTATTTTTAATTAATTTTAGCATGGACTTTTGCATACTTCTTGCTTTTTTAGAAATAGACCCTGCTCCTAAAAAAATTATAAAATCATTGTTTAAGGCTATTTTACTTAATTCATTTTCCATATAATTTTCATCTTTAAAATAATACACATTTTTATGACCAATTTTTCTTATAGAACTAACAATTATTTTTTCATTTATTTCCTTAATTTTTTTTTCTCCTGCACTGTAAATCTTTGTTACATAAAGAAAATCTGCATCTGAAAAAGAATTTATAAAGTCATCATATAAATCAATTATTCTTGAATAACGGTGGGGTTCAAAAACAACTATTAATTTACCTCTACATAATAACTTTGCTGCCTTTAAAGTATTTTTAATCTCAGTAGGATGGTGTGCATAATCATCTATAATTTTTATATTATTGACCGAACCTACAAAACTAAATCTTCTTTCAACTCCTTTAAAATTTAAGAGCGAATTTTTAATAACTTGTTCTTTTATACCTAATTCTAATGCCACCGAAATTGCTGCTAAAGCATTTCTTATATTATGCTCTCCAGGCAATGAAATTGCTATATTTTTAATAAACCTTTTTTTTGATAAATGGCTTTTATTAACTGTAATGTCAAAATAAGTAATATAATCTATAATTTTTATATTAGATACCGTAAGATCAGCTTTTTTATTGAAACCATATGTTATTACCTTTCTATATTTAATATCTTTGCATAAATTTTCTGCATCAGGAGAATCTATACATATAAATGCAACGCCATAAAAAGGAATATTTTCTACAAAATTTCTAAAAGCTCTATTTAAATTGTCAAAAGTTTTATAAAAATCAATATGCTCTCTATCAATATTAGTAATGACCACATATGTGGATGGCAACTTAATAAAAGTACCGTCACTTTCATCAGCTTCTACAACCATCCAATCACTTTTCCCTAATCTTGCATTAGTTCCATATGCTTCAATTATCCCTCCATTAACAACAGTAGGGTCAAACTTTGCTCCTTCTAATAATGAGCTTATAAGAGAAGTTGTAGTAGTTTTCCCATGAGAGCCACCTACAGAAATTGATTTCTTAAATCTCATTAATTCGGCCAACATATCTGCTCTTCGCACTATTGGTATTTTATTTAATGCACCTGCAACTAACTCGATATTATCCTCTTTAATTGCTGAGGATATAACTATAATACTTACATCATTTATATTTTTTGCTTTTTGACCAATAAAAATTTTTATACCTATCTTTTTTAAGCGATCTACGTTAGAGCTTTTAGTGATATCACTGCCACTAATTTTATAACCTAAATTAAATAATATCTCTGCAATACCACTCATTCCAATACCACCTATGCCTATAAAATGAATAATACCGATATCCTTTGAAAAATTTTTCATTCTAATTTTTTCCATTTAAAATATTTAAAGCTAATTTAACTAATTTATTACTGCTGCCTAGCATTGCGCTTTCTTTAGCTTTTTTTGACATATTATATAAAGATTGAGTATTAAAAATAATACTTTTAAGCTTATACATAAGCTCATCAATATTATCTAACTCAGCTTCACTTATAATACATCCTGCTCCGATTTTATCTAATATTAAAGCATTCCTCATTTGATGATTATCTGCAGATATCTCTAATGGCACCATTATTGATGGTCTTCCCGAAATTAAATTTTCTGCCAATGTACCTGCTCCACTTCTACAAATAATTAAATGACACCAATTCAAACTTTCAGGAATATTTTCAATATATATTTCTAATTTAAATTTAATAGAGTTTTGATCATATAATTTTTCTAAGTAAGAATAATTTTCTTTTCTTACTTGTTGTAATATAGATATTTTTTTTTGCAAATTTTTTGGAAGTATACATAAAGCTTTAGCAATCTTAGTCGCCATTACTTCAGCGCCTAAACTTCCTCCTGTGATTAAAATATTAATTAATTCTTCTTGTTTAATCATATAATTTTTTTTACTTATATTCTCTATTTCTTTTCTAACTGGCATACCAACAACACTATATTTATAGTGTTCACTATTATCTAAGTAAGGAAAAAAAGTTGTTAAATGATTAGCATATCTATATAAAAATTTATTAGCCTTTCCTAAAACAGAATTACCTTCATGCAATATAATTGGAATACTAAAAATTTTAGACATTATTACTGGAGCAACGGTAATTCCTCCTCCAAAACCATAACTTAAAACTGGTTTATATTTTATTATAAAACATAATGATTGAAAAATTGCATACAAAAATAAACACATAGAAATTAAATTTTTGAAGATATTTTTTTTATATATTCCCCTACCCTTAATACATAAAAGTTTAAAATTTTTGTTTTTAAAATTATTATAAACAAAATTAAACATTCTAAAATCTGTAATAAAAACTACATTAAAATTATATTTAATAAGTTCTCTACTAAGTTGAATAGCTGGAAGAGCATGCCCGGCAGTCCCTCCTCCTATAATAAATATATTTTTAATATCTTTCATATTTTTGCCTACTATAGTCTTTTTTTGTCAAAGCCAGTACTATACCCATACTTATAGAAATTGATAATAAAGAAGAGCCACCATAACTAATAAACGGAAAAGTTATTCCTGTGGTAGGTACAATTCCTAAAGTAACAGAAACATTAAGTAATACTTGTATGCCAAATAATATTAATAAACCTCCCACGGCTAACAGAGAAAATAAATTATTTTTTACATATACTCTAATTAACCCTCTTATTACTATAGAACATGACAATAATAATATTAAAATACAAAATATAGCTCCAAATTCTTCTGCTATCACAGGAAATATAAAATCTGTGTGTGCGTCAGATATCTTATTTTTAATGACTCCATCGCCTGGGCCATTTCCTAACAAACCTCCTGATTCATATGCTGTAAAAGAATTATTTATCTGATCAGAGCTATCACAGGGTGAATTTAAAAAACAATCAATTCTTCTTTTAACATGTGGAAATATGTAATAACCGATTGAGATTCCTAAACCTAATAAACTAAATAATAGTAAAAACCATCTTAATAATATACCGGCTAAAAATAGTTGCCCTGACCAGATAAGAATTATTATTACAGACATACCTAAATCTGGTTGTTCAAGCAAAAACAAGAGAATAGAAAATAGTAATATTAAAGAAAAATGTAATCTACTTATAAATTTAGGAACAAATTTAATAGGCTTGTATTGATTAGAAATAAGATAGGCAGTAATAATAATAAAAAAAGGTTTTATAAATTCTGAAGGTTGCATAGAAAAACCTCCAACTATTAACCATCTACTTGCTCCTTTGATATCTGGCCCCATCAACATTACAAAAATTAATAATATAAGGCATAAAATAAAGCCTATTATACTTAATCTAATAATACCTTTGCTAGATAAAAATGTTGCAAATATCATAGCAGTAATAGATATAAATAAATAATACATATGATGAATGAAAAAGTGTAATTCAGGTAAATTATTTCTTAAAGCTACCGATGATCCTGCAGCTAATACCATAATTGAACCTATAATTGCTAATATTAGAATTTGAATTAAATTCCAATGGTCTATAGTCCACCACCATCTTGATAAAAAACTTTTATCATTTCTAGCTATAAAAAACATACTAACCTTTTAATTTAAGTATTTATTAACCTCATTAGAAAAATAAATTCCTCTTTCTTCATAATTTAAAAATTGATCATATGATGCGCATGCCGGAGAAAATAAAATAGTTGAATTTTCTCGTATATTTTTAGAATAATTTATTGCATATTTTACTGCATTTTTTATATTTTTAGCATTTTTACAATAAAAATGATCTCCAAAATAACTTATAAATTCATCTGCAGATTCTCCTATGAAGTAAGCTGCCTTTATAGAGCTTATATTATCTTTTAAATAAGAAAATTTATCATCTTTTCTTATCCCACCTGCAATCCATATAATATTCTCAAAACAATTTAAAGCAACTTTGCAGGATACTAAATTAGTAGCTTTCGAGTCATTAACTATTTTTAATTTTGAATCTTTATAAACTAACTCAAGTCTATGTCTAAGTCCCTTAAAAGAAGGTAAATATTTTATAATCTGCTTATTAGTCACTCCATAATGCTTAACACTTGCTATAGAAAGTAAAATATTTTCAACGTTATGTTGCCCAATCAAAAATGTTAATTTTTTTATATCTGCAATTAAAACATTTCTATTGTCTAAATTATCAAATACCTTACCTTCTTTAAAATATATAGTATTTTTCAATTTTTTATTTAAAGATATTTGTATAATATTAGGCTTAACTTTACGGTTTTTAATTCGGTTACATACTTTTAAAGCATCTTCACTATCTATATTTATTATTGCAATATCGTTGGAGTCTTGTTTACTAAATAAATTTTCTTTTGCACTTATATAATCTTCATAACTACCATGCCAATCAATATGGTCAGGAGAAATATTAGTCAATATTGACATATTAGGCTTTATATTTTTTATACTATTTAGCTGAAATGAAGAAGCCTCTATTATGAAAATATTTGACTTTAATCCAGATTTTAAGTTTAGAACTGGAACTCCTATATTACCTCCAACAGTAGAATTTATTTTTGCTGAAGTTAGTAAGTGATGAATTAAAGCTGTGACAGTAGATTTTCCATTTGAACCAGTAATAAAAATAAATTTATTATTATTCTTGGATTCTTTTTGCCAAAAAATATCTAAGTCTCCAATAATATTTATATCATACTTTTTAGCTAATTTTAAAATTTTATGATTAGGTTTTATACCTGGACTTACAAATAATAATTCAACTTGTTTTAAGTTTTTAGTAAGATTTAAATCTAATACCTCAATCTCATTTAAGATAATATTGTTTCTTTTTTCTTTTGTATCATCCCAAGCTATTATTTTTTTAGAATTACTTCTAAAAAAATTTATTGCAGATATGCCAGTTAAACCTAAACCTATTATTCCAATATTTTTATTTTTAAAATTATACATATTATCTTAATTTTAAAGTTGCTAAACCTATTAGCGCAAGTATTACAGCTATAATCCAAAACCTAATTACTATTGTAGACTCTGACCATCCTTTTTTTTCAAAATGATGATGTAATGGCGCCATTTTAAAAATTCTTTTACCTGTTAACTTAAAAGATAATACTTGCACTATAACTGAAGCTGCTTCTAAGACAAATAATCCTCCAACAATAGCAAGCACTATTTCATGTTTAATTATTACACTTATAATTCCTAGAGCTGCTCCAGCTGATAAAGAACCTGTGTCTCCCATGAATACACTTGCTGGAGGAGCGTTAAACCAGAGAAATCCTATTCCGGCACCTACAAAGCTGGCACATAAAATTATTAATTCTCCACTACCTTCAATATAAAAGAGGTTCAAATAATTAGAAAATATACTATTGCCCGCTAAATAAGCTATAATTCCAAAAACTCCTGCTACTATGATTATAGGAACGACAGCTAATCCATCTAGCCCATCCGTCAAATTGACTGCGTTAGAAGACCCAACAACTACTATAATAGAAAAAATGCACCATATTACAAAACCTAAATATAAAGTAGTGTCTTTTAGAAAAGGAAAGGCTAACATTCCTTTTAAAGAAATATCTGAAATAAAATAAACCCAAATTAACGCTACAATAGTTATTAGAATCTGAAATATAAGTTTTAATTTACCAGATAACCCTTTATGGTTTTTCTTCAAAACCTTTAAATAATCATCAATAAAACCAATTAAACCAAAACCAAATGTAATATATAAAACTATCCAAATGTACAAATTTGAAAGATCTGCCCATAATAAAGTAGATGTTATTAAGGCTCCTAATATGATTACACCCCCCATTGTAGGAGTACCTCTTTTCATCTCAAGATGCCACTTTGGACCATCAGTTCTTATTGGCTGACCTTCTTTTTGATGGAACTTCAGCCAATTAATTATTTTAGGCGCAAATAGGAACACTATTGATAATGAAGTTATCAAAGCTATTCCGCTTCTAAAGGATAAATATCTAACTATATTTAAAAAACTGTAATCTTCTATTAATGAAGTTAATAAGTAATATAACAATTTATTTACCTTTATATTGAGAAATTAGCTTTTTTACAATTTTTTCCATTTTCATATGTCTAGACCCTTTAACCAAAATACAATCTTTTGGTCGTATCAAATTAATTATTTTATCTTCTCCATACTTAGACAGATTTTCTAACCAAATACAATTAATAACGTTAATACATAACTTATATAATTTTTTTGTCTTATTTCCCACGAAAACAACTAAACTTACATTATATCTAATTAAATAATTATATAACTCTTGATGTAATTTTTCAGAAAAAGAACCTAACTCACCCATTTCACCAAAGATTAATACCTTTCTATTATTTTTTGCAATTTCATTAAAAGAATCAAGTGAAGCAATCATAGAACTTAAGTTTGCATTATATGTATCATCTATTAAAATAGTTTTTTTTTCTTTTATTACTAATTTATATTTTGTTCCTCTTCCAGAAGGAAGGCTGGCCTTTGTTAGGTTTTTTAGCCCTTTTTTAATATTACAATCAGAGATCAATAAACTTCCTATTACTGCTAAAGAGTTTATTGCTTGATGTTGACCATCGAGAGATATATTGTAATTATATACCTTTCCAGAAACTTCGGCGGTAATTTTTTGTCCATTATTAGAAGGATTTCTACATAGTAAACGTATGTCTGCGTTTTTATTTATTCCGTATGTTAAAATATTTTTTTTATTAAACTTTTTGATATATTTTTTTATTTCATCTAAGTAATTATCATTATGAATAAGTATATGCCCATTACTTTTTAATCCATCAAATATTTCTGCTTTTGCTCTTATAATATCATTTATAGAATTAAAATTTCCTATATGAGCTTCAGATATATTAGTAATAATTGCTATATCAGGTTGCACTAATTTACTTAAAAAACTGATTTCATTAAAATTATTCATTCCTATTTCAAAAATGCCATAATTTGTATTTCTTGGCATATTTGCTAATGAAAATGGAACTCCTACTTGATTATTGTAACTTCCAGGATTAATAAATGTAGTACCTAAAGATGAAAACGCTTGACCTATCATTTCCTTTGTAGAAGTTTTTCCTGAACTTCCTGTAATAGCTATTATTTTTTTTGAATTATGAATACGCTTTCTAGATTTTTTTGCTAAAATAAGTAAACTTTTATAGATATCATTGACTTGAATTACATTTAATTTTTTTTCATATACTTTATATGGCTTTCCTACGATTATGGATTTGGCTCCAGCATTAATTGCCTCTGGAATAAAATCATGTCCATCAAATTTAGTACCTGGCATTGCGAGAAACATATTACCTGGCTTAACTTTTCTACTATCAATCTCTATTGCATTACATTGCCAATCATTTACTATTGCTTGATTAAAAATATTAGAAATTTCATCAACACTCCATAAATTTTTATCTATTTTAAAGACCAAGACATTAATCCTCAACAAGTACTTTTTTAATTACTTTTGCATCATCAAAATATAAGTGTCTACCCCTAACTTCTTGAATACTTTCATGCCCTTTGCCAGCTATAAGTAATATATCTCCCTCGACAAGTTTCTGCATTGTATTAATTATAGCTTTTTTTCTGTTCCCAATTTCTATTGCATTAGGGCAATATTTTAATATTTCTTTTCTTATATTTTTAGGATTTTCGAATCTTGGGTTATCATCAGTAATTATACTTCTATCAGAAAATTGGTGTGCTATTTTTCCCATTTCTTTTCTTTTACCTTTATCTCTATCTCCTCCACAGCCAAAAATTAAATATAATTTATTTTTTACGTAAGGCCTTAGTGACTGTAAGACATTTTTAAGAGCATCAGGAGTATGAGCATAATCAATATATATATCAGCACCTTTAATACTTCTAATTAATTCAATTCTTCCTGGTGGAGGCTTAATAATTCTGGCTAACTCTTCTATTTCTTTTCTTTGAAACCCCATTTCTATCATTATACAAACCGCAGTTACTAGATTATTTATTTGATAATTTCCTATAAGACTGGAAAAGATAATACTTTTAGCTTTTTTATATAATATTTCCACTTCATAAGTTTTATTTTTTAATCTTAATAATTTATATTTGAATATTGACTTATTTGACTGCCCTATTGTAATAACATTCATCTTATTTAAGTTCGCTGTTTCTATAAATTCTTCATGTTCTTTTATATTATCATTAATAATAGCAATTCCATTTTTAGCAAAATTTGAAAAAAGTCTTTTTTTTGCATTTTTATAATTTTTAAAATTTTTATGGTAATCTAAGTGGTCTCTCGATAAAGAAGTAATGACAACTATATTAAAACCTATGCCTTCTAATCTATACTGGTCTAAGCCATGACTAGAGGCTTCAATAACTACATTTTCTATATTTTTAGAATATAACTTATTTAATTCAGAAACTAATACTTCTGATTCAGGTGTAGTAAGATTACTTTTTTTTACAATTCTTTTATAATGAACACCAAGAGTTCCAATAGAAGCTGTTTTACCAAATACTAGTTTTGAAAGTTGATGAACATACCAAGCAACTGAAGTTTTTCCGTTCGTTCCTGTTATTCCAACTAAATTTTTAAACTTATAATTTGAAAATTTATTACATATTAGAGCGTATAATTTTCTTGGTTGTTTATGAATTATAATGTCTATATTACAAGATTTAATAGCTTTAGAGTCTTTATGACTTGTAATAATTAAAACTGCGCCATTTTCAATAGCTTGAGGAATATAATCTATTCCATTATTATTTATTCCACTTAAAGCTACAAATATATTATTTTTTTTGATTTTTCTTGAATCACATGAGATCCCACTTATTGCAATATTCATGATATTTTTATTATTTAAATCAGGAATTAAATTATATAACTTAATCATAGAATTATAATTCGTTATAATTATTACTTTTTACACCTAATATAGGAGCAATATTGGTAATAATTTCTTTTGTAATTGGCACTGCATTAAACCCTGCAGTTCTTCCCCATACCCTTGTTTCTTCTAAAGCCTTTGGTTCATCTAATAGAATAAATACTGCATATTTTGGCTCATCAATAGGAAAAAAAGATATGAACGAAGAAACTACCTTTTTATGGTTTTGTTTTCCATTTATAAATTTATTTGAAGTGCCAGTTTTACCACCTACTTTATATAATTTTGATTGTACTTTCTTTGCTGTACCTTCAACAACAACATTCCTGTAATATTTTTTCATTATCTCAGTTACATTTGTTGAGTATACTTTAATTCTAGGTCTATTTGCATATTGATCGTCTTTAACTACCATAGGTTCTATATATTCTCCTTGATTTAACGTTGCAGCTAATGCAGATATTGCATGCATTGGAGAGATATTAATACTGTGCCCATAAGACATTAAGACTAAATCTAATTCTTTTACTTTATCCTGAGGTATGACAACGGGGTTTACAGATTCAAATATTCCTGTATCTAATGACTTATTAAAACCTAAATTTTTATAATAACTATACTGTCTATCTTTACCAAGTTTTTGTGCAATTTGTGCTGTTCCTATATTTGAAGAATAAGTAAAAACTTCTTCTAAATCTAATATCCTATTTTCTCCATGATAATCTGTTATTGTTTTACCTCTTAATCGTAGAGGTTTTCTTACATCAAATTTACTTTCATTAGTTACTAGATTATCATTTAATGCAGATGCTACGGTAAAAGATTTAAATATAGACCCCATTTCATATACACTATTAGTAATTTGGTTTTTTGTTGGTAAAAAACTTGCATAAACATTAGGGTCAAAACTTGGCAAACTAACGCCAGCGATAACTTCTCCTGTATTTATTTCTAAAACTATACCAACAGCAGCTTTATATTTATATAACTCTATACCTTTTGTTAACGCTTGGTATACGCGAAATTGAACTCTTGTATCTATCGTTAAATTAATATTTTTTCCTTCATTCAAAATATCATTATATTTTTTTTCTACTCCTGCCAAACCATCTTTTTCTGTGCCTACATAGCCTACAATATGACTAATTTCCTCATTATATGGGTATACCCTTAAATATTCTTTTTCAAAATTAAGGGCGGGCTCACCAATTTTATTAATTTTTTTTGCAATATTTGGAGACAGATGCCTTGCAATGTATTGAAAATTTTTATCTTCAGTAAGTATTTTTTTCAATTTACTTTTATTTAATTCAGGTATTAAATTTAATAAAACATTTACCGTATTTTCTTTATCATATATTTCATTTTTATTTTTATATAATGACCAAGAAGGCATAGAAACGGCTACTATATTTCCATTTCGATCTAATATATCCCCTCTTTTACTATTTATTTTTATAGCTTTATTTGAATAATCTTTGGCTTTAAGTGGTTTGGATACTTCTATTAGCTTAATATTAACAGTTATAAAGGCAACAAAGAATATTACGGCTATCGCTATTATTCTTTGCTTGCATTTATCTATTATTGATTTTTCTAAACCATCAACTTTAATGCTTTTGTCAGCATTTATCAAAATTTATCTCATTCTTAATAAAAATTACTCTTTTTGTCTTCTCAAAAAAGCTGGAATATCTAGTGTATCTTCATTACTATTTTTTTCAGCAGTTTTCATTGAAATATTTTGAGAAAGAGATAATTCCTCTTTCTTTTCTATTTTATGATCATGATGATTATCTTTGTTATTAGATACTAAATCTTCAGTATTAGAGTCTAAATTATCACTTTTTTTAATGGTATTTCCAAAAAGTGCCTTTGCTGAAAATCTCTTGATTATTCCTTCTGGCTGCTTAATTTCTGCTTCTTTATTATCTATAACTTCCTCTTTTAAATTAGTTGATGCATTTAAAACTTCAGCTTCTGTAAAAGGATCAATAATTACTTCTTCTTGTTTAATTTCATCTTCAATAATTTCAGGCTCTGGAGGAATAAAAGACTCTTGAGTTACTTTTACTTCTTCTTCAATATCTTTGTCTTTAATACTTATACTGCTATCTTCTTTTTCTGAAAATATAGTATTATTATTATTTTTTAGAGTGTCTTCTATATTTTTAATAGGAGGTTCTTCAATATTGTTGTGTATATTAGTATTAATATCTGAAATAATATTCTCCACATTGTCAGGTTTTTTAGGAGAATCTATCCCTGTTGCTACAACTGACACTCTTATACTATTGTGCATGCTATCATCCTGAGAAGCTCCAAAAATTAAATTTACATCATCATCTGATTGTTGACGAATATGATCTACTATTTCATCTACCTCAAATAACGTTAAATCTGGACCTCCAGTAATATTTACTAATACTCCTCTAGCACCTGCTAATGATACATCATCTAAAAGTGGGTTTGCTATAGCTGCAGCAGCTGCATCTAAGGCCCTATTATCCCCTTCAGCATCACCTGTCCCCATCATAGCTTTACCCATTTCCATCATTACTGATCTAACATCTGCAAAATCTAGATTAATTAGTCCAGGCATTACCATTAAATCGGTTACTCCCCTTACGCCTGAATATAAAACTTTATCTGCCATTTTAAATGCATCAGAAAAAGTAGTTTGGGCATTAGCTACTCTAAATAAGTTTTGATTAGGAATAACAATCAAAGTATCTACTGACTCTTGTAATTCATTAATCCCTTCTTCTGCTAAGCGCATTCTATTCTTTCCTTCAAACTGAAATGGTTTTGTTACACAACCCACAGTAAGTATGCCTCTTTCTCTTGCTGCTTTTGCAATTACTGGAGCTGCCCCCGTTCCAGTTCCACCTCCCATTCCAGCAGTAACAAAAAGCATATGTGTTCCATCTATATGTTCTAATATTTGATCTAATGATTCATCTGCTGCAGCTCGTCCTATTTCAGGTCTCGCTCCAGCACCTAAACCTTGCGTTACATTAGCTCCTAGTTGCACTCTCATTTGAGCTTGGGAATTTGCTAGAGATTGAGCATCTGTATTAGAAACAATAAATTCAACTCCCTCTAAATGTGAGGAAATCATATTGTTGACTGCATTACATCCAGCTCCACCAACTCCAATAACTGTTATCCTTGGCTTTAGCTCATGAGTAGGAGGCACACTAATATTAATTGACATATTTATTCTCCATTTCTATTAAAATATAAAATTGTCTATTTTTAAAATTATTACTAAACAAAGTTGAAACCATTATTAGTTTACCTCCTTTAAGATAGAATTAACGTTATCTAATTTTTTGGATAAAATAGTATTTTTAGTTTTGATAAATGAAATATCTTTAAGAGGTATAGGTTTCAGTTTTAAATATTTGTTATTTAAAAACTCAATATTCTTAGCATTAGTAAGATATGACCATTCTGCATCTACCAATCTAATTTTTTCATCAATTTCTGTAATTTTATTTTTAATAATTTTTAATTTTAATTCTTCATTTTTTAATTCATTACTTAACCACATAGACCAAACTGTTCCACTTATAGAAAAAATTATAATAAAAATTGTTAAAAATCGCATCATGCTGCATCATCCATATTATTTATTTTTTCTGCAGATCTTAACTTGGCTGATCTAGCTCTATAATTAGACTCGAGTTCTTCATTACTAGCTACTAAAACCTTTTTTGTAATAAGCTTAAAAGAAGGCCTAAATTCAGTTGATTTAGAATATATATTTACCGAATGTCTATGCGGATTAGAATTGAGACCACTTTTATTTCTCAAAAAATTTTTTACTATTTTATCTTCTAAAGAATGAAAACATATTACGACCAACCTTGCTCCAGGAGCTAATAAATTTTCAGCATCGCTCAATGCATTTTCTATCTCTTCAAGCTCATCATTAACTTTTATCCTCAAGGCTTGAAAAGTTTTTGTTGCTGGATCAATTTTAAGTTTAGGATTATTTCCTATTGCTTTTCTAACTATATTTGCTAACTCAAGAGTTGATGTTATTGATTTATTTTTTCTATAACTAACTATTGCATTAGCTATGCGGCGAGCCTTTCTCTCTTCACCAAGAGTATAGATTATATCATTTAATGTTTTTTCATCAGCTTTATTGACAATATCTTCGGCTGACTTTCCAATTTTTTCCATTCTCATATCTAATGGACCATCATTTTTAAATGAAAAACCTCGATCAGCATTATCAATTTGCATAGAAGAAACACCTAGATCAAATAATATACCTCCATCTATTGAAGATATACCGTTACTATGTAAAAGAAATTTCAATCTTCCTATATTACCTGCAATAAATTTGAAATTATTTGGAAAGTTATTTTTAATATTTTTAGTTAAAGTTTTTACAGTTGGGTCCCTGTCTATAGATACAACATTACAATTAGCAGATGATAGAATCATTTTAGTATGTCCTCCTGCTCCAAAAGTTCCATCAACATAAGTAAGACCATCTCTGATATTTAAATTTTCTAAAACTTCTTTATATAAAACTGGTGTATGAATATTTTTCTGAGTGTTTATATGAGAGATAATTTTTACCACAATTTCATCCTTAATAATTTATGATTTATTTTTTCTTCTTTTGTCCATATAGGATTTTGCTCTATCTAAATATTCGTCAAATATATTAGGGTTCCAAATTCTAAACCTTCTTCCCATTCCTACAAATAATGCCTCAGAAACAATATTAATTTCATCTCTTAGAGAATCTGATAAAATAACTCTTCCTTCTGAGTCAAATGATAAAACAGAACCCCCAAACAAAACTGTTGATTCATATTCATTTTCCTCAAGTAACGGATCATTTAAATCTAATTTATTTTGAAGTAATTCAAAATAATTCCGAGGAAAAGCATCAATTGCTTTCTCAGAGAGTGATGATTGTGCAATTATACCAGAAAAATCTTTACTTATTAAACTTGGTCTCCATCCAGCTGGTACTGAAACTCTGCCTTTTTTATCCACCTTATTTAAATATCTACCAATAAAATCTGACACTTTGTTTTACCCTTACCATAAAGTTTACTCCAAATTTGGAAAATTATGGGTTTTTATAGTAATAACATGGGAATATATGGTTCGTCAAACATAGATTAATTATTTTGATACTAATTAAAAATATATCAGGTAGCCTATAAGCCGGGTTCTGTCTAGAGTGACTATTCATCTTGAATATTTGTTACCAAATATTTCTTGCAACCTACCCAACAACACGCTGAAAACATCGCTACTAATTAAATAGCTTGTTGTATCTACTTGGTCTTGCTCCCAGTGGGGTTTACCTTGCCATTTTAGTTACCTAAAATGCGGTGAGCTCTTACCTCGCCATTTCACCCTTACTTAAATAAATTAAGCGGTATATTTTCTGTGGCACTGATCCCTAGAGTTGCCTCCGCCGGGGATTACCCGGCACTGTGTTTCCATGGAGCCCGGACTTTCCTCTCTAAAGAGCAGTCACTTAGCTACCTGATATATATATTATAAAATATTTTTATGAATATTCAATAAGAAGATCTAATTTTACTAAACTCTTTGTAAACAGAATACACCATCTTAAGCAAATCATTCCTATTATTTATCAATAAGTTATTCGGAGTAAACCTTCTTTTAAAAGCAAAGATACTATCTTCATAATAACTTTTCACATCATAACCAATATTCAATAATGAATTATATAATAATTCATCAGGGTCCTCAGCAACAGGTAAATTTAATATATTTTCTGGCCAAATAGACAAGTTTTTTTTTGCAAGTCTTTGCCAATTAAATTTTTCACCTGGATCTAATTTTCTTGATGGAGCAATATCAGAATGACCAAGTATTCTATCTATTTTTATATCATATTTATTAATAAGATATTTTATTAACTTCTCTAATATTTCGTATTGCTCAAAAGTAAACTCTTTATAACCATGTTCATGTCCAGGATTAACTAATTCTATTCCTATTGATGTTTCATTAAGATTTTTTCTATCCAACCATTTAGATACGCCTGCATGCCATGCAACTTTATCATCCTCTACTAATTGCCAAAGCTTTCCTTTTTCATTAATAAAATAATGGGTACTTACTCTAGATTTTTCATTACATAGATGACTTAATGCGGATTTTGCACTATCCATACCAGTATAGTGTAAAATTATTGTATCAATTATATTTAAGCTTTTTCTTAAACTATAATTTGGTGACTTATAATTTTTACTAATTGTTAAATTCATAAATTCTTATCTTTTCTAAATTTAACAATTCTTTCATATGCCTTATTAATATTTGCCAATCTTTCATTAGCAAATTTTAAAAATTCCTCAGGTAAACCTTTTGAAATTAAAGTATCTGGATGGTATTCTTTGACTAATTTAAAATATTTCTTTTTTATTTCTGCATCAGAGTCAGAAGGATGAGACAACAAAATTTTATAATCATTATTTAAATCCATTTTATTAATAATACTAACAAATTGAGACTTTATTGAGTTTAAAACCTCATTTGGCATATTGAAAATTAATGCAATATCATTAATCATTTTATCTTCATTTAAGTGAAGCTCTCCATCAGCAAAAGCAATTTTGTATAAAGAATTTATAAACTCAACATATAATTCTTGCTGATTTCCAAAAACAGATTTTAATTGTTTTGCATATATCTCATAACCTTCCGAAGTTTTTTTTGCATTATTAAAAATTTTACCAATTGCCCCTTCATCTTTAGGATCAAAGTCAAAAACCTCTCTAAACTTTATTATTTCATTATCAGTCACTTTACCATCAGCTTTAGATAATTTTGCTGCTATTACAATTACGCCTGTTGCAAAAGCTAGTTGTTTTTCGCTTTCATTATATTGTTCATAAATATTACTATTATTTGAATCATTATCTTCATTAACTAATTTAGAATCTCTTTTTCTTATTTTATCAATTTTATGGCCTAAGGCTAAACCTAACAATCCGCCTAATGGTCCGCCCAGAACCATTCCTGTTCCTCCTCCTAAAAGTTTTCCCCATATACTCATAAAATTACCCTTTATAAAATAATCATTTAATATTTAAACTATAATAAAAATTAAAATATATTAATATATTTATTAGGAGAAATTAATTGAGCAACATAAAAATAAACAAGAAATGGGATTTCTGGGTAGATAGAGGAGGAACATTTACAGATATTGTTGCTAAGGACCCATCTGGAAAGTTTTATAAAAAAAAAATATTATCTCATAATCCATTATTTTATGAAGACTCCATTATAGCAGGCATAAAATATTTTTTAAAAATAAAGCCAAAAAAAACTATTAATGCAGATTTAATTAATGAAGTAAGAATTGGAACGACAGTTGCCACTAATGCATTACTTACTAGATCAGGAGATAAAACTTGCCTTCTTATTACAAAAGGTTTTAAAGACTCTCTTCAAATTGGCGATCAAACAAGGGCAGATATATTTGCAAGGAAAATATTTTCTAAAAAAAGTTTTTATGAAAATGTTTATGAGATTGAAGAAAGATTATCGTCAAAGGGAAAAACATTATTAAAGTTAAATGAAAGTCATGCTAGATCAATAATAAAAAAAATAATTAAGAAAGGTTATAAATCGATAGCAATTGTATTGATGCATTCATGGAAATATCCAAAGCATGAAAAAAAACTAGGTAATATTGCAAAAAGATTGGGGTTTAAAAATATTTATTTAAGTCATGAAACTGCTCCCTTAATTGGGCTAAATAGTAGAGGAGATACTAATGTAATTAATGCTTATTTAACACCTAAATTATCAAGATACACATCTGAAATTAATAAAAAATTAAAGAATTCAAAAATCTTTTATATGCAATCTTCTGGTGGGTTAACATCTTCTAAAAATCTTCAAGGAAAGGATGCAGTATTATCTGGGCCAGCTGGTGGAGTAATTGCTGCCGTAGAGATAAATAAACATAATAAAAAATATAGCGGGCTTATAGGCCTTGATATGGGAGGCACATCAACTGACGTATTTCATTATGAAGGTAATTATGAGAGGTCTATAGAAAATAGTATTGCAGGAAACAAAATAAAAGTCCCCATGCTTAGTATAAATACCATTGCTGCTGGTGGAGGGTCTGTGATCAGTTTCGATGGATTAAAAATTAATGTAGGCCCTAAAAGTGCTGGAGCGATTCCTGGACCAGCGTGTTACGGGTTAGGAGGACCAGCTACTATTACTGATTGCAATCTAGTTTTGGGATACATACAAGCTTCTAATTTTCCAAAAATATTTGGTAAGAATGGAAAGAGTTATCTAAATATTAATGCTTCCATAAAAGCCTTAAAAGTAATCTTAAAAAAAATACAAAAGAATTTTAATAAAACAATGACTTTAGAAAATTTAGCGCTTGGAAGTATAAATATAGCAAATGAAAATATGGCTAATGCCATAAGGAATATTTCAATAGAAAAAGGTCATGACATTAATAATCATGCATTGATAGGTTACGGAGCAGCTGCAGGCCAACATATATGCGAAGTAGCAGAGACTTTAAACCTTAAAACTATAATTATTCACCCATTTTCAAGCGTACTAAGTGCTTATGGGATGGGTTTTGCAGAAATAAAAAGTATTAAAAATAGAACAATTGAAAAAAACATTACTACCTATTTCAAGAAAATTTCTAATGATTTTCTAGTAATTCAAAATTTAGCATTTAAAGAATTATCTAATGACGAACCATCTATAAAAATAGAACAAGTTAAAATTAATAAAATTATTAGCCTCAAATATGAGAATACAGATAGTTTCATAAGCGTTCCTCTGAAAAACTTATCCTTATGTTTAAAAAATTTTAAAAAATTATACAAAAATAGATATGGTTTTTTGCATACGGGAAAAAATATTATTATTGATCATATATCCTTAGAAATGTCCATTCAGAACAAATATACTAATATTAAAAAAAATAGAATCAAAAATAATTTCAATGTAAAAAATGATGGCTACTGCAGAGCATTTATTAAAAATAGTTTTAAACGTGTTAAAATTTATAAAAGAAATAAGTTAAAACATGGAGACTATATTCATGGACCAGCAATAGTCTTCGAAGAAGATTCATCAATATTTATCTCAGATAACTGGCAAGGTTATATAGATCAAGACAATCAAATCAATATATCAAAATCAAAAAAAATTATTCAACAAGTTAAAAACATAAAAACAGTAGATCCTATTCGTCTAGAGATATTTAATAATATGTTTATGTCCATTGCAGAAGAAATGGGAACTGTTCTTAAAAATACAGCTTACTCTGTAAATATAAAAGAAAGGTTAGATTTTTCATGTGCTTTATTCGATAAAAAAGGAGGATTAATAGCAAATGCACCTCATATTCCAATACATTTAGGAGCAATGAGCGAAAGCATAAAATCCGTAATAAAAAACAATAAGAATAATATGTTTGATGGTGACAGTTTTATTCATAATAACCCATATAACGGTGGAACACATTTACCTGATATCACAGTAATTACTCCTATTTTCATTTCTAATAACAAAAGTCCTAACTTTTACGTCGCAAGCAGAGCACATCATTCAGATATTGGAGGTATAACTCCTGGTTCTATGCCTTCTATGTCTAAACATATAAATGAAGAAGGAGCTATTTTTAATGGCGAAAAGATAGTTAGTAAAGGAAAACTAAAAGAATCAAAAATTTTAAAAATTTTTAATAAAGGAACTTACCCTGCTAGAGATACAAAATCTAATTTAGCTGACTTAGAGGCACAATTAGCAGCAGCAAGCTCTGGAAAAAACAGTATAAAAAAAATAGTTGATAAATATACATTACCTATCATTAATTTTTATATGAAAGAAGTAAAAATAAATGCAGAAGACTCTGTCAAAAAAATTCTACTTAAATTAAAAAATGGAAAATATGAGACATTAATGGATAATGGTTCAAAGATTAGACTAAAAATAACTATTAATAAAAAACAAAAAAATGCAGTATTTGACTTTACAGGTTCTTCTAGTCAGGTAACTAATAATTTTAATGCGCCTAAAGCAGTAACAAAATCAGCGATACTATATGTATTAAGAACACTAGTGGATACAAAAATTCCATTAAATGATGGATGCCTAAATCCAATTAAAATAATCATTCCTAATAACTCAATACTTAACCCTAAATTTCCTGCAGCTGTTGTGGCTGGAAATGTGGAAACAAGTCAAACAATTGTAGACACTATTAATTGTGCTTTAAAAGTTCAAGCAGCGTGCTATGGAACTATGAGTAATTTTACATTTGGAAATAAAAACTTTGGTTACTACGAAACTATTTGTGGAGGAGAAGGCGCTAGCAAAGATCATAATGGAACTGATGCCGTACAATGTCATATGACAAATACAAGGTTAACAGATCCAGAAATATTAGAGTTGAGATATCCTGTTAAAGTAAATCAATTCGAAATACGTAAAAATAGTGGGGGTAAAGGCTTATTTAAGGGAGGAAATGGAGTAGTTAGAGAAATTGAATTTAATAAAAATTTAACTGCCGTAATATTGTCTAATCGAAGAAAAGTATCTCCTGAAGGTATTCTTAATGGGGATAATGGTAAAAAAGGAATTAATTTATTAAAAACAAAAACTTATAAAATAAAAAAACTAAATTCTAGTAATTCAATTAATATTAAAAAAGGTGAAGCTATAATAATTAAAACACCAGGCGGTGGTGGCTATGGCAAAAAAGCAACACTTTAAATTAACTTATTTACACAAACTTGAAGATAGTCGTATATATAGTATAGTAATTTTATATATGGAAAAAACATGAATAAAAATACTTTTAGAATAATTGTTATTTTACTGCTACCCATATTATTATTTAATGGATGCGCTTCTAGTCCAGATACTACTGGCAAACAAGAAAATGACCCTTTTGAGTCTATTAATAGACAAATTTATTCATTTAATGAAGGTGCAGATGAATATGTTATAGGTCCTATTGCGCATGCATATAGAGATATTTTTCCAGACCCAGTAAGAGATAGTATAAGAAACTTTCTTCTTAATTTAAAGACACCTATGAGTGCTATTAATGCAACTTTGCAAGGAGATTTTGAAAGGGGTTTAACAGCAATAGGTCGTTTTTCAGTAAATAGTACTATAGGTATTTTAGGCTTATTTGATGTAGCAAATTATATAGGTTTAGATCCAGTTGATGAGGATTTTGGTCAAACGCTGGGAGCGTGGGGATTCGAATCTGGCCCTTATTTAATTTTACCTATACTAGGTCCTACATCTACAAGAGATTTAGGTGGCAAAGTTGGAGATTGGTTAGTAGACCCTGTAGGCCTTTACTTAATTAGAGAAGATTATGAAGACTTTTTATTAGCCGCTAATATTACTAAAGCGTTAGATACCCGTGTAGAATTAGACGGCGTTATAGAAGGCACTAGAGAAAATTCCTTAGACCCCTATGCAATAATGAGAACTATGTATTTACAAAGACGAGCTAGATTAATTGCAAATGAAGAATCTGAAGATACGTCAATTTATGGTATAGATATAGATGTGATGTTATTAGATTAATGTATAGGATATCATATGATTAAAATATTAAAAATTATACCTATTACTTTAGCACTTATATTTTGCATATTAAAGCCTAGTTATTCTATTGATGAGTCAGAAGCAATAAAATATATTGAAAATGTTGGGCAACAAGCAATAAATATATTAAAAACTCCAATTGATAATTTAGAAAAAAGAGAATTATTATTTGAAAGGATGCTTTACAATAATTTTGATAGAAAATTAATTCATAGAGCCGTACTGGGAAAAGCCTCCAGAGGAGCTTCAAAGGAACAATTAATAAGATTTGGAGAAGCTTTTGATAAACATATAGTAAAAGTTTATGCTTCTCAGCTAGGAGTATACTCAAATCAATTGTTTATTATAGATAAAGCCTATAAAAAAGGTAAAAAAGATACTATTGTTTCATCTCATATTGAGCATGAAACTGCTCCGCCATTAAGAATAGACTGGCGACTTCGCGATAGAGGACAAGGAACAAAGATTATTGATATAGCTATTGAAGGTGTAAGTTTATTGGCTACAAAAAGAGCAGATTTCGGCGCCTCTATAAAAAAAGGCGGCCTTCATGCCCTAATAATTGATTTAGAAACCAAGAATGCTCAAAATAATTAACTATCTAGAAATTGGTTTATATTTTATTCTATGAGGTCTATCCGATAAATCTCCTAATCTTCTCTTTCTATCTTCCTCATAAGACTCATAATTACCTTGAAACCATTCTACATGACTAGAACCTTCAAAAGCTAAAATATGAGTTGCAATTCTATCTAAAAAATACCTATCATGACTTGTTATTAGTGCACACCCTGCAAATGCAGTCAGCGCCTCTTCAAGTGCTCTTAATGTCTCAACATCTAAATCATTAGTTGGCTCATCCAGCAATAAAACATTTGCACCAGATTTTAACATCTTAGCAAGATGAACCCTATTTCTCTCTCCACCAGAAAGTTGTCCTATAACTTTTTGTTGATCTCCTCCTTTAAAATTAAACCATGATACATATGCTCTACTTGGCACGCTGCGTTTACCAAGGTCTATTTGTTCAGCACCTCCACTAATCTCTGACCAAACAGTGTTTTTATCTATTAATGAATCTCTATTTTGATCTATGTAGCCAAGGTTAACACTATCTCCCATTGAAATAATACCTGTATCTGTAGTTTCCTTTTTTGAGAGCATATTAAATAAAGTTGTCTTTCCAGCGCCATTTGGTCCTATTATACCTACAATTGCTCCAGGTGGGATTTTAAAGGAAAGTTTGTCAATTAATAATTTATCTCCAAAAGCTTTACTCACATTTTTCAATTCAATTACATTAGAACCTAATCTTTCCCCGGAAGGAATTACTATCTGTTGAGGAGATGGTCCCTTTTCTCTTGCTTGAGCCTCCGCAACTAAAGCTTCATATGCATTAATTCTTGCTTGAGACTTAGATTGTCTAGCTTTAGGGTTTTGTCTAACCCATTCCAATTCATTTGCAATTGTTTTTTGAATAGAAACTTCTTCTCTAGCTTCTTGCTGAAGTCTTTTTTGTTTATGTTCTAACCAATTAGAATAATTACCTTCAAATGGAATTAAATTACCTCTATCTATTTCTAGTATCCATCCTGCTACATTATCCAAAAAATATCTATCATGAGTAATAGCCACTACTGTACCAGAAAAATCTGCTAATGTTCTTTCTAGCCAAGATACGGACTCCGCATCCAGATGATTTGTTGGTTCATCTAGTAATAGCATGTCAGGTTTAGATAAAAGCAATTTACATAAAGCAACCCTTCTTTTTTCTCCTCCAGATAAATCAGATATATTACTTTCTGCAGGTGGACACCTTAAAGCATCCATAGCTATCTCAATATGTCTATCTATATCCCACCCATCAATAGTATCAATTTTTTCTTGAAGTTCTGATTGTTTTACTAAAAGTTCATTCATTTCATCATCGGAAGAAACTTCACCAAACTTTAAGCTAACTTCCTCAAACTCTCTCAAAGCATCTTTAACTTCCGAGACACCTAACATAATATTTTCAAAAACATTTAACTCATTATCCAAAATAGGTTCTTGAGCTAAATAACCTACTTTTATTCCTTCAGCTGCCCATGCTTCTCCTGAAAATTCTTCATCTAAACCAGCCATAATTTTCAATAATGTAGATTTTCCTGCTCCATTCGATCCAAGAACTCCTATTTTAGCACCTGGATAAAATGACAACCAACCATCTTTGATAACTTGCTTTCCACCTGGCCAAGTTTTATTTAATTCTTTCATTACGAACACATACTTATCGCTCATAATATCAGTCTCCTTTTCAGAACATATTTACTTTGATTAATCTAAATATAAAGATATAACTTTAATTAACATAGTTAATTTATAAAAACATGAATAATATAAAAAAAAATAAAAAAAAATATATAGGTTTATTTCTAGGTATAATATTCTTTTTAGTGACTTGTATTTTACCAGCACCTTCTTCATTAAACTCTAATGCTTGGCTAACTTTAGGGGTGGCTCTGTTAATGGCCACTTGGTGGTTAACTGAAGCCATACCATTACCTGCCACAGGTTTAATACCATTAGTAATGTTTCCTATTCTAAATGTAAGCTCTATAAAACAAACTGCACAAGGTTTTAGCCACCCTATTATATTTCTTTTTATGGGCGGTTTTATAATAGGACTTGCAATGCAACATACAGGACTACATAAAAGAATAGCTTATTATATTATTTCCAAGTTCAAAAAAGGTCCGAGATCTATAATTTTTGGTTTTATGGCTGGCACTGCATTTTTATCAATGTGGATAAGTAATAGTGCAACAGCGATCATGATGCTACCAATTGCATTATCTATAATTACAGTTTTAAATGAAAATAAAGTTAATCCAAAAAATAATAATTTTGATAAAGCGTTAGTATTAAGTATTGCTTTTTCTGCTACTATAGGAGGCATAGCGACAATAATTGGGACTCCACCTAATACAGTAATGGCTGCAATGTTATCAGAATTATATGGTTATGAAATCAGTTTTATTGACTGGTTAAAAATTGGTCTTCCAACCTCACTATTGCTTTTACCTATATCCTGGTTAATTTTAACTTATGTATGTTTTCCTATCAGTTCAAATGTTATGGTTGAAACAAATATAATTAATAATAAAATAAAAGAATTAGGAAAAATTACTCAAGACGAAATCTTAGTTGGTATTGTTTTTATTATTACTGCATTTTTATGGATTTCAAGAAAATGGATTTCATCTTTATTAGAGACTTTAATACCAAACGGTGGTCTAAACGATTCTTCAATAGCAATATTAGCAGCAATAATTTTATTTATACTTCCTTCTAGCAAAGATAATAATAGCAGACTAATTGATTGGAGTGTAGTACAAAAAATTCCCTGGGGTGCTTTAATACTAATTGGGGGAGGTTTAGCTCTAGCAAGTGTAATAAGTTCATCTGGTTTAGCCGCTTGGATTGGAGAGTTAAGTAGCAATTTTGAAGGTATTTCTATTATTTTAATTGTCATTTTAAGTGTCGCTATAATAATAATTTTGACTGAATTAACGTCTAATACTGCGACAGCATCAACATTTATTCCAATTTTTGGAGCTACTGCTCTAGGTCTTGGACAAGACCCTCTTTTATTAATTATACCTGCTACACTAGGTGCTAGTTGTGCTTTTATGATGCCTGTAGCGACTCCACCCAATACAATTGCATATGCCTCTGGTCATATTAAAATTTCTGATATGGTAAGGGCAGGAATATGGTTAAATATAATATCCTTATTAATTATAGGAGTTATTATTGCTCTTATTTTAGGTCCTGTATTTGGAGTTGAACTAAATAAAATACCTAATTGGGCAGTTTAAAAAATAAATTTGTATTTCAAAAACAAATAAGATAATGTTGAAGTTTAAGGAAGTATTATGAAATCATTAATTTTAATTTTAATAAGTTTATTTTTTATCTCTTCATCTTATGGACATCATGAAGACAATAAGCATGAAAAACAAAATGTAACTTATGAAAACCATTATCACAAAAGTTATAAAAATTTTAAAAAATAATTATATTCCAATATAGTTCAATTTATAAAAAGAGAGTGTGCATGAGAGTTGCTATTATAAAAGAAGTGGAAAAATACGAAAAAAGAGTTTCTGCTTCTCCTGAAACAGTTAAAAAGCTTATTTCAATTGGTTTCTCTGTAGATGTAGAAGAAGGAGCAGGAGAAAATTCTTTTTTTTCTGATCAAGATTATATAAATGCTGGGGCAAATATAGTTAAAGATGTAAAAACTTTAGTATCTTCTGCTGATATAGTTTTTAAAGTAAATACAGTTCATAAAGATGGCAAAGGTGGAGATAATCTCAAAATATATAATAAAGGCACAAAAATTATAGGATTTTTGAAACCTTTACAAAACCCTGCTCAAATAAAAGATTTAGCAGATAATAATATTGATGCTTTCTCTGTTGAACTTATTCCTAGAATTAGTAGAGCTCAATCGATGGATGCTCTATCTTCACAATCAAATCTTGCTGGTTATAAAGCTGTAATAGATGCAGTTTCAGAATTTTCCAAAGCAATTCCAATGATGATGACTGCAGCTGGCACTGTGGCTCCTGCAAAAATTTTAATTCTTGGTGCAGGGGTAGCTGGGTTGCAAGCTATTGCTACTGCGAGAAGATTAGGTGCAATAGTTTCAGCTTTCGATGTGAGGTCAGCAGCTAAAGAACAAGTTGAAAGTTTAGGTGCAAAATTTATTGAAGTTAATTCAGATGATACTAATGAATCAGATAATGAGACTGAGTCAGGTTATGCTAGAGAAATGTCAGAAGACTATAAAGCAAAACAACAAAATTTATTACAACAAACTATTAAAAGTCAAGATATAGTAATTACTACTGCATTAATTCCAGGTAAAGAAGCACCAGAACTGATTACTAATTCTATGGTAAAGGAAATGAAAGCTGGCTCTATTATAGTAGATTTAGCAGCTGAAGCTGGGGGAAACTGCAAGCTTACAAAATTAAATGAAATAGTTGTTGAAAATGGTATTAAAATTATTGGTTATTCTGATTTTCCTAGTAAATTATCTCAAGACGCTAGTAATTTATATGCAAAAAACTTATTAAACTTTGTAAAATTGATGATTAAAAATAATAAAATTGAAATTGACTGGAATGACGAAATTCTAGAAAAGTCTTGTGTGAGTTTTGATGGAAAAGTGCGTAATATATAAAATTAAAGGAAAATAATATGATAGACCCTTTTATTATAGACTTAACTATATTTATTCTAGCTATATTTGTTGGATATTTTGTTGTCTGGTCTGTTACATCAGCTCTTCATACCCCCTTAATGTCAGTTACCAATGCAATATCAGGAATAATAATTGTTGGAGCATTAATTGCTCTTGGTTCAGCAAGTGGTGAAACGTCAAATATCTCTAAATGGCTAGGTTTTATTGCTATTATTATTGCATCTATAAATATATTTGGTGGCTTTGTCGTTACTTGGAGAATGTTAGCTATGTTCAAAAAAAATAAGGGTAAAGATAAATGATAAGTATTAATTTTTCAGCTCTATTATATCTATTAGCTTCCGTATTATTTATATTATCTCTTAAAGGTCTTTCAAGTCCTACTAGTGCTAGGACCGGTAATTACTTTGGTATTATTGGAATGGGTATTGCTATTTTAACCACTATTTTACAACCTGACACCTCTAATTTCTTTTTAATTATTACTGCAATTATTATTGGTGGTGTAATAGGAACATCTATTGCTTTAAAAATTGAAATGACAGCAATGCCTCAATTAGTGGCAGCATTTCATAGTTTAGTTGGGTTTGCTGCAGTTCTTGTCGCATATACGGCCTTACTATCGCCAGAATCTTATGGGATTGGTAATATAGGTACTATAAAGACCGCTAGTAGAATAGAAATGTCCTTAGGGGTTGCAATAGGAGCAATTACTTTTACTGGATCAATAATAGCTTTTGGGAAACTACAAGGAATTATTAGTGGAGCACCTTTAGTCTTTAAAGGGCAACATATATTAAATTTAGCTATAGGTATAGTCATGCTCATTATGATTATATTATTTTCTAAAAATGAAGATCCTAATTTATTTCATATATTGACTATTCTAGCCTTACTTATAGGTATACTTTTAATTATACCTATTGGTGGTGCTGATATGCCAGTTGTAGTTTCTATGTTAAACTCATACTCTGGTTGGGCTGCCGCTGGAATAGGCTTCACACTTCAAAACACTGCTCTAATAATTGTAGGAGCATTAGTTGGAAGCTCTGGTGCAATATTATCTTATATTATGTGTAAAGCAATGAATAGGTCATTTATAAGTGTTATTTTAGGAGGATTTGGAGCTACAGTAGAAGATGAAAAAACAGGAAATAAAAATAAAAATACAAAAGCAGGAAGTGCTGAAGATGCTGCCTTTATAATGCAAAATGCACAAAATGTTGTTATAGTTCCTGGTTATGGAATGGCTGTAGCACAAGCTCAACATATAGTAAGAGAAATGACTGATAAATTAAAAGCTTCAGGGGTTAATGTAAAATATGCTATCCACCCAGTTGCAGGAAGAATGCCAGGTCATATGAATGTTCTTTTAGCTGAAGCTAACGTACCTTATGATGAAGTTTTTGAATTAGAAGATATAAATAGCGATTTTGCTAGTACTGATGTTGCATTTGTAATAGGTGCAAATGATGTGACTAATCCAGCAGCTAAAACAGACCCTGCGAGTCCTATAGCAGGAATGCCAATTTTAGAAGTAGAAAGAGCCAAAACTGTATTGTTTGTTAAACGATCTTTATCTCCTGGATATGCAGGAATTGATAATGATGTATTTTATAATGAAAATACTATGATGCTTTTTGATGACGCAAAAAAAATGTTAGAAAAAATAGTTCAAGCTTTAGATTAAATAAAAAATAATTATAAATTATTTTTTAGAAAAACATCTAACTTTTCTGTTTCAGTTTCATTCATTGAAATTAAAACTGCTTCTTTTAATATAACTCCATCTTTTTCATCTATAAGATGTAATTTATTTTTTACTAATGCATCGTTAATTTTATTATATTTTTTTAAACCTCTATCCCAAGTGTCTCCATACCCCTTAAGGATTTGTGGCATATCAGCTAACCCTTCAGTAAAAGAGAGAGATTTATTTAATGATAAAACCAAATTATCAATCCATATATCTATGTTCTTTTGCTCTTCCTTATATCTAAGAGAAATAGGCCTAATATAACGAAAAGAGGATAAAAATTTTAAAAGAATAAAGCCTGATATACTTAAGGAATTTATTTTCATTCCTTTACCAATAAGAGGGAAACGAATCATTATTTTTTTATTTTTAATAAACCATCTGCCAATATTATTTGGAAGCATTGCTGCTATTTCATTTAACCCAGGTTTAAAAATATCTTGTATAAGAAGTATTTGATTTGATTTTATATTAATTTCTTTTTTTATTTTTTTAAACCTATCTGGTTTTATTTTTAATTGGGCTACCCTTGGTATGTCCTCATATGTCATCCACAAAGCTAAACGTCTCACTATATTTTCTGCAATAGATAATACTTTAGGATCTTCTTTATTTATTACTGATAAAATTTTTTTTACTCTTTCTATATATACTTCTGAATATTTCTTATTTTGATAGTCAATACATCTTTCCTTTCCAATATTAATAATATTAGAAAATTCATTAGATATAGAATCATCTATAATCTTTATTGAATTATCTTCCTTTAGCTGTTTATTTATTTTGCTTGTAATAATATATTTAGAATTAGCCTTTACTTGCTCATAAGCAAAATTAAAACCTGATAAACTATTTTTTCCAAAAATATTATCTTGAAAAATATTTTCACAAATAGTTTTTTTCCAAGGTAAAACTCCTGAACCTGCTAAAGCTCCAAACATAGTTGCAGATACTATTGTAGAATGATCAACAGCCATAGTATTTAAATCTAAGCATATAAAATTTTTAGACATTTTTTTACATGTATTAAGTATTTTTTCTTGACTGAACCTTCCATCTGCTAAATGAGATTTTTCTAAATTTGTATATATTCTACTTGAAGATGTAATTAATGTAGTACTATCTGGATTTATATATCCTCTTTCTAAAACTCTAGCGGCTTCTAATAATTCGCTAGCAATAACAATATCCACTCTTCCTGGCTTAGGATATAACGATAGGATAGGTTCTTTTTCATTATCAAAATTTTTATCACATATTTCTATATAATAGCTCGTACTGCCTGTTCTTTGAGCTACACCAGGAACAGAAGTTCCTTGTACAAATAGTTTTTGACTTCTAGCACATTCTAATATCCAATTCATTAATGTGCCTCCGCCTTCTCCACCTAAGGCAGTAATCAAGATTGATAATGTTTTATAATCACTCAAGTTAAGAGGCCAATCACTTTATTTCTAACCCAAGCAATTGATCGCTCTCTGATATTTGGATTATTAATTATTTTAGCCTTATAGAACGAAGGACATAATGTTGCTTCTACTGCATTTTCTCCACATAAACCGCATCCTACACAACCATCTGTAACATGTGCAACTGGATCTAATTTGAGAGGATCATTAGATGGTTTAACTGTAAGAGTTGGGCAACCTGAAAGCCTAATACAGGAATGATCTCCTGTACACGTATCTTCGTCAACACCGTATTTTACTCTTACAAAACGTTTTTTCATTTTTAAAGCGTTATTCTTAATAGGCTTTAATCTTCTTTGTCTTTCTAACTGACATTCACCCTCTGCGATAATTACCTTTAATCCGTTAAAAGAGCTTTCTATTGCTTCATTTAAAACTTTTTTTACTGCGCCAACTTCGTAAGTATGAACTGTTTTCAACCATTTAACACCTAACCCCTCTAAAGCTTTTTCAATTGTTTTATCTGTACTAGTGGAACTGGAAGAAGCAGCAATTTTTCTATTTTCTGACTCAGGAGTTGAAATCAGGTCTTGTGTTCCTGTAGCTGAAGTATAACCATTTTGTAGAATTACTAAAATACCATCAGAATTGTTTAACAATCTAGAAGCTACGCCACTTAATAACCCATTATGCCAAAACCCTCCATCCCCCATTATTGCTATTGGCCTTTTTGATGAAAAACTCTGCACACCCGCACTTGCTGCTAGACTCATTCCGTAACCTAAAATAGACTGTCCAAAGGAAAAAGGTGGAAAAGTAGCAAAAGAATGACATCCAATATCTGTTGAAATATGAATTTTACCAGTATCTTTTTCTATCATTTTTAATGCAGAAAAAAACGGTCTTTCAGGGCAACCAGTACAAAATCCTGGAGGTCTAGGTGGAACAACTTCTCCTAATGAAGAAGATGCTTTTTCTCTTAACTGATCTACCTCTGTATTATAATCTAAATTAGAAAAATTAGAGAATTCAGGAACATACTTGTTAATAAAATTTAATACTCCCTTATGTATAACCTCGGAAGTATATTCTCCTGCCATAGGTAATACATCTTTGCCAGCCAAGTTAACTTCAATTTTTTTCTTATGAAATAATAAACCTATTTCTTGTTCTATATATTGAGGCTGCCCTTCTTCAATTACCAAGATTGCCTTAAATTTTTTAGAATATGATAGTACTTCATCTGGAATTAAGGGATGTACAATATTAAGAACATAAATTGATATCTTGGTGTTGCCTAAACTATCAGACATATTCATTTCGTTTAAAGCGGATATTAAATTATTATAAAGACCACCTTGAACAATTAATCCAATTTCTTCAATTTCACCTTCAAAAATTTCATTTAAAGAATTATTAGAAATAAAAGCCTTTGCTAATTTTGCTCTTTGTCCATATTTCAGTTTCTCCTGTGCATAAGTACTAGGTGGATGTGCTATTAAGTCATAATTATGGGGAGCTACTTCCTTCACTTTATTTGCATTGGAAATTTGGGGTTTAATATTATTTTTAGAAATAAATTTACCCTGTAAGTGACAAGTTCTAATTCTCAGTTGCATCATAACAGGCGTATGAGAATGCTCGGAAAGCTCAAATGATTTATGAACAGTTCTTACTATTACTTCTAGATTTGGTCTTGGGTCCATAAGCCAAATAGTTGATTTCAAAGCCACCCCATGTGTTCTTTCTTGAATAATACTAGATCCTTCACCATAGTCCTCGCCAATTATAATTAATGCTCCCCCAAGAACTCCTACCGAAGCTAAGTGAGATAATGCATCTGAGGCAACATTAGTTCCAACTATTGATTTCCAAGTAACTGCACCTCTCACAGGATAATTTATTGAAGCACCTAGCATTGCAGCAGCTGAAGATTCGTTGGCACATGCTTCAACATGAACACCTAAATCCTGCATGTAGTCCTTAGCTTGGACCATTACATCTAGCAAATTTGAAACTGGTGAACCTTGGTAACCTCCTACATAAGAGACTCCTGACTGCAATAATGCTTTTGTTACAGCTAGTATTCCTTCACCCTCAAATACATCACCTTCCCCAAGTTTTAAAGCTTCTATTTCTTTTTTAAAAGATCTTTCCATTTTTATTCCATCAAAATCATAGTAAAATTTATACTACCACTTATTTCTTAACTTTCTAAGCAATAAAAAAACTTCCTTTTGTGATGGATTACTAGATAATTCAGGAAAATTCTCTCTTAATCTGTCAATTATTGTATTATTAGACAGCCTAAAAAAAGTATTAATATCATTCTCCATTTTTAAGTTTGTTATTACACTTCCAACTTCTGAATTTCTAATAGAATTTAATAATTTAAGAGCTTGATCATTATTAGGTTCTCTATCTAAAGTAAATTCTAGATTATTTTTTAAGTAATCGTGCCCTGGGTATATAAGAGTTGTATCTGGTAAATTACAAAACTTTTTATTAAATGTTTCATACAGCTCTTCTGGATGTCCTCCATTATGACAATTACCTGCACCTGCATTAAATAAAGTATCTCCTGAAAATAAAGCTGGTTTATCAGTTTTAGATAAGAGACATATATGAGTCATCGTGTGACCCGGAGTATCTAAAACTTCTAATTCAACTTCTTTTCCAATTTTTATTACATCTCCCTCTGATAAACCAGTCGTCATTCCTGGAATATTTGTAGATGCACCTTCATGTGCCATAACTTCTGCTCCAGTAAGTTTAACCAAACTAATATTTCCTCCAGTATGATCTCCATGTTCATGTGTATTAAGTATTTTTGTAATATTCCACCCTTTTTCTTTTGCCTTATTAAAACACATATGAGACTCTAATGGGTCTATAGCAAGAGCTTCTCCAGTATGAGGGCAAGCAATTAAATAGTTATAGTTTCTATAAGCATTTCCAGTCCATATCTGCTCTACTATCATCTAGCTCCTCCTAACAATGCTTTTACAAAAGTTAATTTTTTATATATATAACAATTTATATAACAAATTTAGGAAAAAAATGACTAAAAAGAAACTTAAAATAGTTATACCTGGTGGTTTAGATATAGATTTTAAAAAGTATCTAGAAAATAATTTTAAATCTAAAGGGGTCTTATCAAATTATAAAATAGTTAGTGTTGCAAAAAAACCAGGAGAGCTATCAAAAGAATTATTAGATGCAGATGTCTTTATTACTACCCGTTGGCCAAATAAAAAAATAACTGCTCCAAAATTGCAACTAATACAAATACCTGCTGCAGGATTCGATAATATTCATTTTGAATCTGTTCCAAAGGGTTGCAAGGTAAGCAACACATTCGAACATGAAGTTCCAATTGCAGAATATTGTCTACTATCTATGTTAGAAGCAGAAATAAACCTAAATAAAATGGATGTACAATTAAAAAAAGGGAATTGGAATGGATATTTTGCAAGTTCTTCGTTTCATGGTGAACTATTTAATAAAAGACTCGGAATAATTGGTTACGGTCATATAGGAAAAGAAATTGCAAAAAGAGCTAAAGCTTTTAATATGAAAATATCGGCATTAGTAAGAAATACAGATAAATATAATTCTAATAGCTATATAAATTTTTTGTCTATGAAAAATATAAAAAAAGAAATTAATAAATTTGATTACCTAATTATAGCTTGTCCACTAAACGACGAAACCAAAGATTTAATAAATTTAAATTTAATGAAAAAAATGAATAAAAATTCAGTAATTATTAATATCGCTAGAGGCCCGATAATTAATGAGGAAGATTTATACTACGTATTAAAAAATAAGCTGATAAGAGGTGCTGTTATTGATGTATGGTATAATTACCCAAAGAAAAATATTAAAAAAAAGTTATATCCTTCTAAATTCCCTTTACATAAGCTAGAAAATATTACTTTTTCTCCTCACGCTTCTGCATGGAGTAGTCAATTATGGGAACGACGTTTTAAATTTATTTGTGATAATTTAGAAAATTTATATGATAATAAAAGAATTAAAAATGTAGTAAATTAAAAAATAATAACTACTCTTCAGTCATTTCTTTCTTTCTTTGTAATTTTCTCCATCTTCTTACTGCTTCTGCTTTTTCTCTAGCTTTCTTTTCTGAAGGTTTTTCAAAGGATCTACCCTTTTTCATTTCTCTATACATGCCTTCTCTTTGCATTTTTTTCTTAAGCACTTTTAAAGCTTGATCTACATTATTATCTCTAACAATTACTTGCACTTCTATCTCCTCGCCTTACATTTAATATAATAATATTATATATTATTAACATTTAAAATGTGGTATTAGCATAAGAATAAACATAAGTGAAGTAATAAGAAATTTATTTATAAAATAAAATATTTATAACTGGTTAATATATTATGGCTATATTAAAAATTGCTAAAATGGGACATCCGGTACTTTTAAAAAAAGCTGATAAAGTTGAAGATCCTACTGCTCCTAAAATTAAAAAATTAGTGAATGATATGTTAGAAACATTAGCGGACTTAGGGGGGTCAGGTGTAGGATTAGCCGCACCCCAAGTTCATGTTTCGCTTCAAGTTGTTATATTTGAAACTTCTTCAAATGAAAGTAAAAAACCAATTTTAACAACATTAATTAACCCTAAAATCGAAGCTTTAACGGATGAAACAAATATAGATTGGGAGGGATGTTTGTCTGTTCCTGGGTTAAGAGGACAAGTAATTCGTCCAAATAAAATAAGATACTCAGGTTTAGGTCTAGATGGAAAAAAAATAGAAACTGTTGCTGAAGGATTTGATGCTAGAGTTGTACAACATGAATGTGATCATTTATTTGGAATACTATATCCGTATAGAATGACAGACTTATCATCATTACAATTTGTAAGTGAAGCAAGACATTGGGTTAATAAAAATGAATAATAAAAAAATAGAATTTGAAAAACAAAGAATTAAAATTTTAAAAAGATCTTTAAAAGAAATTAAAAATTATGGTTTAAATAAAACAATGCTGATAAAAGTAACAGCAGATTGTAATTTGTCTGAGGGTGACTTAGGAAGGTTCTTTCCTGAAGGTTTGTATGAGTTAAAAGAATTATTTTTTTATGAAACAGATAAAGAAATGATAAAAATTTTAAATAAAGCTAATGATGATAGTATTAGGATTAGAGATAAAATATATAACGGAGTTATGATCAGATTAGAAATTTTTCAAAAAAATAAAGACGCTGTGAAACATATATTTGTTAGTGAGGCATCAACTCCTATAAAATCATTTAAAAACCTTTGGAATACAGCAGATTTAATTTGGAGAGCCGCAGGTGATAATTCTACAGATTATAATCACTATACTAAAAGACTTTTATTATCCTGGGTATATCTTTCTACCATACTATGCTGGTTTAATGATAAAGATAAAAATTTAAAAGAAACCAAATTATTTTGTAACAGAAGAATTGATGAAGTTCTTAAATTTGGTAAAAAATCTGCTAACGTAAAAAGTAAGTTATCTAATTTAAATATTTCAAATAAATTAATTACTACAATTAAAGAATTAAAATCTATTAAAACTTAAATTTCAAATTTTATATGATTAATATGTCCCATTTTTCTTCCTGGACGTACTTCTTTCTTTCCGTAAATATGTACTCTGCTATTTGAATCATTAATATATTTATCTGCTATAGTAATATCTTCTCCAATTAAATTTTGCATAACTACACTAAATATTATTTCAGTATTGCCTAGCTCCATACCCATAGTCGCACGAACTGCTTGCTCAAATTGGTCTGTTATACATCCATCCATAGTCCAATGGCCCGAATTATGAGGACGTGGTGCAATTTCATTAACTAATAATTCACCATTATTAAGTTCGAATAATTCTATAGCTAAAAGACCTATTAAATCTAATTCAGTTGCAATTTTTATGGCTATAGATTTTGCCTTACTTTTGGTATCATTAGATATATTTGGTGCTGGAGCAATTGTTTGATCTAAAATATGGTTTTTATGTTTATTTTCTACAGTCTCATAAAGCTTTACGTTACCTTGATCATCTCTGGCAATAATAATACTTAATTCTCTTTTAAATGGAACAAATTCTTCTAATATTAACTCATCACTTCCTATTGTTTCCCAAACTTCTTTTAAATTTGAATGCTTATCTAATTTGATTTGACCTTTTCCATCATATCCAAAACGTCGAGTCTTTAATACAGATAATCCTTTAATTTCATGAAACGAATTTTCTAAATCTTCATAAGAGCTACACTTATAAAATTGGGCAGTTTTAACTTTAGCTTTATCCCATAAAAAATTTTTTTCGATTAATCTATCTTGTGAAACTGAAAGAATGAAAGAAGAAGGCCTTAACAAACAAAATTTTTCAATATATTTAGCAGAAGTTAAAGGTATGTTTTCAAATTCATATAAAACCGCGTCCACTCCTGAAGAAAATTCTTCTATTGCTTTAAGATCTTCATAATCATTGATAAATGATTTTGAACAAACTTGAAAAGCAGGTGCGTTATGATCTGGATCAAAAATATGACACTCTATCCCGTATTTAGCCGCTGCTAATGCCGTCATTCTTCCTAATTGACCACCGCCAATTATACCTAATATTTTATTTTTCAATTTAGGTTTCCGGTTTTTCATTTACAGATTTAGTTTGCTTTAATCTATAATTTTTCACTTTTTTTTCTATATTTTTATTATTTAAAGCTAATATTTGGGCTGCCATAATTCCCGCATTACAAGCACCGGCATCACCTATTGCTAGTGTACCAACAGGAATACCTGATGGCATTTGAGCAATAGATAATAAACTATCCATTCCACTTAATGCTTTACTCATAATTGGAACTCCTAACACGGGGATATGAGTTAAAGATGCAACCATACCTGGTAAATGTGCGGCTCCTCCTGCTCCAGCTATAATAACTTTTATATTTTTATTTTTGGCAGACTTGGCGTACTCATAAAGTCTTTCAGGTGTTCTATGGGCAGAAACTATATTAACTTCATAAGGAACAGATAATTTATCTAAAACTTTTACAGTCATCTTCATGGTGTCCCAATCAGATTGACTACCCATTATTACTCCTACTTTATCAGTATTCTTTTTTTGTTTTAACATCCGCTATCCTTATATGATATTTTAACTAATTTATTAGGAAAGCGAAGTAATATATGCATTTTCATTAATTAATGCAAGTATATATGAATATATTTAAAAATATTTATAGTTATATAAATTAAAAAATTATATAATTTATTAAATCTTTCAATAGAAAGCACAAAATGAAATATTTAAATAACCTTTTATTAAGGTATTTTTTACATAAATTATCACCCGAACTTGCGCACAATATTACTCTCAAACTAATCAGTAAAGGTTTGTTTTTTAATAATTCTTTAAGTAATTATAAAAATCTAAATATAAAATTAGGTAATATTAATTTTAAACACCCTGTGGGTCTTGCAGCTGGATTTGATAAGGATGGTGAAGTTTTTCATCAAATTGATAAATTAGGTTTATCTCACACGGAAATAGGTACTATTACTCCTAAATTACAAACAGGAAATTCCAAACCAAGAGTTTTCAGACTTTCTAAGGATAACGCTATAATAAATAGACTAGGATTTCCTAGTAAAGGTTCAGAATATGTAAAAAAACGTCTTGAAAAATATAATAATAATATTCCTCTAGGTATAAATATAGGATGTAATAAAGATACAAAAAACCAAATTAATGATTACGCAAAATTGACTGAAACTTTAGGAGAATATGCGGACTGGATTACTATTAATATTTCTTCACCAAATACCCCAGGGTTAAGAAATATGCAAACTAATGAGTTACTACCTAAGCTATTAAGCAAAATAGATAATAAGAGAAAAATATTAGAAAATAATAAAGGTAAAGCATTACAAATTTGGTTGAAAATTTCTCCAGATTTAAATGATACTGAATTAAAAAAGATTATTGATACGTCAATAGAATATAATATTGATGCTATTTGTATCTCTAATACTACAATTAATAGGCCTTTAAAATTGAAATCTATTCATAAAAATGAAAATGGAGGACTTTCTGGTGAACCTCTCGCTTCTCAATCTACAAGAATTTTAGCAAAAGCTTATATTCATGCTAATAATAATATTAAATTTATTGGTATTGGCGGAATTACTAATGCTAATGATGCTTATATGAAACTACTTGCTGGAGCTACTGTTTTACAAATATACACTGGTTTAGCATTTCAAGGTCCAGAATTAATTAATGATATTGTTAAAGAATTAAATATAAAAAATAAAACAAATAATATAACCAGTATAATAGGTAGTAAAGCTAATGAAATTGCAAAAGGGCTTTATCCAAATGAATAATAAGGTTAATATCCCTTTCTATAATGATTTGAACTTTATGATTGATAGCTGTGAAGGCCTAATTTTAGACATATGGGGTGTATTATGGGATGGAATTACAGTTTACCCAGAAGCATTACAAACCCTTAAAAACCTAAGAAAAAACAATATCCCTATAATTTTGCTATCTAATGCACCAAGAAAATCTGAAATAGTTGCCCAAAAATTAGATAATATTGGTATTCAACCAGACTTATACGAAAAGATTATATCGTCTGGTGATGTATGTAGAAATGAACTTATAACTAATAACAATTTAGTTACTGGCTCAAAATATCATTTTATCGGATTAAAAGAAGACAATGATTTACTTGAAAATACTAAATTTAAGGAAACAACATCACCTCAAAATGCAGATTTTGTTCTTGCTACTGGTCCCCGTAATTTTGATGATAGCTTAGAATTATATTTTTCTGAGTTACAAGAATGCTTGGATAATCAATTAACTATGATTTGTGCAAATCCGGATAAAATTGTTGTAAGACAAACAGGAAAAAAAATTTTTTGTGCTGGAGCTATTGCAGAAATCTATAAAAATATGGGCGGAAATATTCTACAATTTGGAAAACCATATAAAAAAGTTTTTGATGAAGCTTTAAAGCACTTAAAAAAACTATCTCCAAATATAAATATAGATAATATTTCAATTATTGGAGATGGATTAGAAACAGATATTAAAGGAGGAAATTCTGTTAATATCAATACTATATTAATTACTAGTGGTATTTTATCTCATACACTTAATATCAAATATGGAGAAAAACCAAACCTAGATGAATTGAATAAAATTATTTATTCCTCAAATCATTTTCCTACTGCAGCTGTTAATATTTTTAAATTATCTCATTAAAACCTAATAATAATATTGACTTTAGAAACACAATTAATTAGAACAAAACATGAACAAAATTTAGGTGTTAAAATGGAATTAAATTGGCTTTATTTAGATCTAAATAGCTATTTTGCAAGTGTTGAACAACAACTACAGCCAAAATTACAAAACAAACCAGTTGCAATAGTTCCAACAATGACTGATGCAACATGTGCTATAGCTGCAAGCTATGAGGCCAAAGCCTATGGAGTTAAAACTGGAACTATGATTTACGAGGCAAAAAAAATATGTCCTAAACTAATATGTGTTCAAGCCAACCATGAAAACTATGTTAAATACCATCATATAATATTAGCAGAAATAGGTAGGCATATCCCAATAGAAATTATTTCCTCTATAGACGAAGTTGCGTGTAAATTAATTGGTAGTCAAAAAGATGAAGAACAGGCACGCAAAATTGCGAAGAATATTAAAATAGGTATAAAAAATAATGTTGGTCAATATATACGTTGTTCCATAGGTATTGCACCCAACAGATTTCTAGCAAAAACTGCCAGTAATTTAGAAAAACCTAATGGTTTACAAGTGCTTTACAGCAAAGATATTCCTGATCGTATTAAACACTTTAAACTTTCTGACCTTACAGGAATAGGTAAAGCGATGGAATATCGATTAAATAGATCAGGAATTTTATCTATTCAAGAACTATATAATATATCCCCCAAACATATGAGAAAAATTTGGGGCAACGTTCAAGGAGAAAAATTTTGGTATATGTTAAGAGGAAAAGAAATTGCAGATATAAAAACAGAAAGAAAAACTATAGGACATAGTCATGTATTAGAACCTAAATGGAGACTAATAGAATTAGCTGAAAAAGTTATGATTCGCTTATTATTAAAAGCAGCTAGTCGATTAAGAAGAATGGATTATTATTGTAGCTGTTTATCTCTCAGTATAAGAACAGAAAAAAACATAAAACTAGTAGGAAAAAGTAAATTTTATAGAGCTTGTGATAATAATAAATTACAGGAAGAAGCTACAAAAATATGGAGTCAATTAACTAAAAAAAAAGAATTTAAGCAAATAAAAAAAATAAGTATTACACTATATAACCTCAAAAAAAAATCTGATTTACATCCTGAGTTATTTCAAAGTTCTAATAAAAAAATTACTTTAAATACAAATCGTTTTGAAACACTATCAAACACTATGGATAATATTAATACTCGTTTTGGCAGAGATAGTATAACATTAGGAGGATTGCCAAATAAAATAAAATCTTTTTCTGGAACAAGAATAGCTTTTACTAGAATTCCTGATAAACAAGAATTCTATGAATAAAAAAATTATTTACGGAAACGAATCCTAATAGGTTTTTCTTTAACTTTAGCTCTAGGCTTTTGAAAAATACCAATATTAGGTTTTTTTAGTATAGGACCCAATACCATTCCAGCAAAAAAACCTCCTAAATGAGCAAACCAAGCTACGCCTGGAGAGCTTGGATTGGAAATACTAGCACTAATAATTTGCCCTAAAATCCAAACACCTAAAAGTAAAATAGCCGGAAGTCTAAGAAAGGTAATAAATATTCCTAAAAATACAAAAGTTCTAATTTTTGCTCTCGGATAGAAAATTAAATACGCACCTAAAACACCAGAAACTGCACCACTAGCCCCAATCATAGGAATAGTACTATCAGGAGCTGATATTATTTGAGAAAATGCTGCAACTAATCCACAGCTTAAATAAAAAATAATGAAACGTATATGACCTAAGGCTCCTTCTATATTATCTCCAAATATCCAAAGATAAAGCATATTCCCAGCTAGATGCATAAAACCTCCATGCAAAAACATGGATGTAAATAATGTAAAAATTGAAATTAATGGTCCAACTTGCTCCATCTTTCCTAAAAATGCTGCTGGAGTTAATCCAAAACTTAATATTATTTCATTACTCTCTTGATAACCTAGACCAGTCTGCCAAAACCAAATCATCACACAAACAGATATTGTGGCAACTACTAATAAAGGTTTACCTAATGCAGGATTATCATCATATATAGGTATCATAATTTTTTCACTTTAATTAGATATAGGTATTTTAACAGAAAAAGCTCCTCTAATATCACCCTTTTCATAATTATAAGCTCTATCATCTGGGTACAATTCTATGATTTTACTAACTACTTTTGGATCTCTATTTGAGCCATGGCAAGTTAAGCAAGCTTTAATCGTAGGTATTGCTTTAATATATCTATAAAATATTTTATTATTTTCTGCATAAATATCTTGATAATAAAGAGTTGCTATTTTTTCTCCATTTTGTTTTCTCTGTTCAAAACTATTTAAAACATCTATTTCCCATTTATCTGGCATATTACTTTTATTTCTTAATTTTAAACTTGTGCGTTTTATAGAAATCTCATTTAAATTTGATATATCACTAGTAATTTCTAGAGCAGCAATATTACAATATTCTATTGCTGCTATCGGGCCTGATTCTTTAAGAACTGATTTTAGAGATTTTTTTAAACTAAAAGCTAGTTCTTTAATGACAGTTTTACTTTTGTCTTCATATACTAATAAATCATTTGCATATGAAAAATTCTTTAATAAAAAAAGAATAAAAATAATTCTAAATAATATCATAGCACACCTCTATTTCTATATAAAAAAGAATATATATATTATAAAAAAATGCATCATTTTATATAATTATACAAATATATACTAACTAGTAATTATAAATGAAATTGACGCATGCAATAAAATAAACGTAGAATATTGCTCTTATAATTATTTAAGGAAATATAATGCAATATGTACGTTTTGGTAAATCAGGCCTTAAAGTATCCAAAATTTGTTTTGGAACAATGATGTTTGCAATGCAAAAAGGTTGGAGAAATTATGCTTTAGGAAAAAAAGAAGCTACCCCAGTCTTTAAGTATGCTTTAGAATCTGGAATAAATTTTTTTGATACTGCCGATATATATTCAAATGGTTCATGTGAAAAAGTTACAGGACAGCTTCTTAGAGAAATGTCAAATAGAGATGAAATTGTATTAGCTACAAAAGTTTATAATCCTATGGGTAAAAGTCCAAATCAAAAAGGCCTATCTAGAAAATACATCTTTAATGCAATAGATGCATCTCTATCAAGACTTAAAATGGATTATGTTGATTTATATATCATTCATAGATGGGATTATGATACCCCTATAGAAGAAACTATGGAAGCTTTGCACGATGTAGTTAAATCAGGTAAGGCCAGATATATTGGTGCCTCAAGCATGTTTGCTTGGCAACTGGCTAAAGCTCAAGAAACTGCGGAAAAAAATGGATGGACAAAATTTATTTCTATGCAAAATCATTTAAATTTAATTTACAGAGAAGAAGAAAGAGAAATGATACCACTTTGTTTAAATGATAATTTAGCTATTACTCCTTGGAGCCCACTTGCAAGAGGTTTTTTAGCAGGGAACCGAACTAAAAATGGAGGAGGAAAAACTGACAGAGCTAAAAATGATGTGCTTGCCGATGATTACTATTATAATAAAGCTGATTTTAAAATTTTAGATTCTGTTAAAAAAGTAGCTGAACAAGAAAATAGACAGCCTGTTGAAGTTGCTCTTGCTTGGCTATTACAAAAAAAAGGAATTACTGCTCCAATAATTGGGCCTGGAAAATTAACACAACTAAAGACTCTACTAAATAGTATGACTTTACAATTATCTAAAAAACAAATTTTATCTCTAGAAAAACATTACCAGCCAAAAAATATATCAGGACACATATAAAATTAATAATTAAACTAAGGGAAATATTATGATTGAAAATTTTATTAATATTGAGACTGAAGACGGTCAAATGGATACTTTTGAAGTTTTTCCTGATGAAGGAGGTCCATTTCCAGCAATTATTATTTATATGGATGCTCCTGCCATAAGAGAAGAACTTAGAGATATGGCCAGAAGATTAGCTACTATGGGATATTATGTATTACTTCCAAATTTATTCTATAGAGTAGGTAAAGAGGGAAATTACCCATTTACATTTGCAAAAATCAGAGAAGATAAAAGTCACTTTACAGCTATGATAAAAACTATGGATAATACCACAAATGAATTAATAGTATCTGATACTAAATATATTCTAAATTTTTTAGATAATAAGAAAAATATATCCCACCATGGCTATGGAGCTGTTGGATATTGTATGAGCGGACAATATATAGTGTCTATAGCCTCTAAATATAACTCTAAATTTTCAGCACTTGCTTCATTTTATGGAGTTAAAATCATGACAAACAAAGAGGACTCTCCTCACTTAGGGGCAAAAAAAATAAAAGCTAATCTTTACTTAGCTTTTGCTGAAAAAGATAGCTGGGTCGATGACCAAGCATTAAAAAATATACGAGAACATTTTGAAAAAAATACTAAAAATTTTAAAATGGAAATTTTCAAAGGTACAGAACACGGATTTGCTTTTCCAGACAGGCATACATACCATAAAAAAGGCGCTGAAACTCATTGGTTAAGAATAAATAACTTATTTAAAAAATCTCTTAAATAAATATATGTTATTCAGCATCTGGTTGATTCTTGGGTAAAGCTTTTTGAAAAGAACTAATAGTTAAGCAGTTTTCATATATACTATTTATCTTAGGGTATTTAGATAAATCTATACCAAACCTAGTATTATTTACAACTTGAGAAAAAAGGCAAATATCAGCTATAGTCGGTGTATCACCAAAACAATAAGCACCTGTATCATGATCTCTACCTAACACTTTTTCAAGAGGCTCAAATGCCTTATGAACCCATCTTGAAAACCAAGATTTTATTTTTTCTTCCGTCGCGTTAAAGTCATCTTTTAAATGATTTAAAACATGAAGATTATTTAATGGGTGAATTTCTAATGCTATTGCATAAGCCATAGACCTAACTTTTGCTTTTTCAATGGGGTTTAAAGGTAAAATTGATGGTGTAGGATATACTTCATCTAAATATTCTAAAATAGCTAAAGATTGATTTAAAATAATTCCTGAAGGAAATTTCAAAGTTGGTAATAACCCATATGGGTTTATTTGTAAGTAATCATCTTTTTTATGCTCTTCTTTTCTTAAATGTAACGCTATATAATCATAGTCTATACCCTTAAGATTTAGGGCAATACGTACTCTTACAGAAGTGGAACTTCTAAAATAATTATAAAGTATAGGTTTTTCTATCATAGCTGACTCCATTACGAAATTTCTATACTTATTTCGCCTACACCCTCAATACCTCCAATAATTTTATCGCCTTTACTTATTGGTCCTACCCCTTCTGGAGTCCCAGTATATATTAAGTCCCCCGGTTTAAGCGTCATAGTCTTTGATAAAATTGAAATCATTTCTGGAACAGACCATATTAATTTTTTTATATTTGAATCTTGTTTAATTATGTCATTTACACTTAACCATATTCTAGCATTGTCAGGATGACCTATTTTAGAGACTGGAGATAAAGAGCTAATTATTGCAGAATTGTCAAATCCTTTTCCTAATTCCCATGGTCGCCCTTTATCCTTTGCCGCTTTTTGTAAATCTCTTCTAGTTAGATCTATTCCTGCCCCATAACCCCAAATAGCACTTAAAGCTTCATCTGCTTCAATATTTGAAGCAATCTTTCCTATAGCTACTACCATCTCCATTTCATAATGAAAATTATTTGTTTGAGGAGGATAAGGAATTTGAATATTTAAACCTCTATCTGCATTTACAATCGCATCTGAAGGTTTAGCAAAGAAAAATGGAGGCTCTCTAGACGGATCTCGCCCCATTTCTATAGCATGTGCAACATAATTAGCACCCACACAAAGAATCCTTCTTACCGGAAATTTATCATTGCTATCTAATATATTACAAATAGTAGTTGATGGTTGAAAAACAAAACTGGTTGGCATTTTTTACCCCTCTCAATTTATAAGCTTTATTATTTTAGAAAAAATATTTAAAAATATTTATATTCAAAAAATTAAAAAAAGTCATTTTTTATGATATACTACTACAATAAAATATTAAATTAATACTATGGATTCATTATGCTTACAAATATTAAAATAAATGAAGACAGATTATGGGATAGTCTTAATGAAATGGCCTTAATTGGAGCTACGGATAAAGGCGGTGTTAACAGGCAAGCACTTACAGATTTAGACAAACAATCTAGAGATTTATTTATAAGTTGGTGCAAACAAGAAAACCTATCTATTAATATAGATCAAATGGGAAATATTTTTGCAAGAAGAGATGGAAAAAATAATAATTTACCTCCTATAATGAGCGGAAGTCATCTAGATACGCAACCCACGGGAGGTAGATATGATGGCGCTCTTGGAGTATTAAGTGCTCTGGAGGTTATCAGAACATTAAATGAATTTAATTATATCACGGAAGCACCTATTGAAATAGTAATGTGGACCAATGAAGAAGGTTGTCGTTTTCCACCTGCAATGACTGGATCTGCCGTTTTTTCTGGATTACATAATTTAAATGATGCTTTATCTATAAAAGATCCATCTGGAATTACTCTTGGCTCAGAACTTGAGAGAATAAATTATAATGGGTCCACAAAGTGCGCCTTCCGTCCCATTTCAGGCTTTATAGAAGTTCATATAGAGCAAGGACCAATACTCGAAATAGAAAATAAGAACATTGGAATAGTTACAGGAGCTCAGGCTCAGAAATGGTATGAAATTAATGTTATTGGAATGGAGGCACATGCAGGCCCTACACCTATGTCAATAAGAAAAGATGCGCTTGTTGCTTCTGCAGAAATTGTTTTATTAGTAAATTCAATTGGTAATAGTTTTCAACCCGGTGGATGTGCTACATGTGGAGTTTTAGAAATTGCTAATCCATCTAGAAATGTAATTCCAGGAAATTGTTTTTTAACCATTGATTTTAGGCATCCAAATGACAAGTCTTTAAAAGAAATGGAAATTGAGCTTAGAAAAAAAATTAAATTAATAGAAAAAGATAAAAAAGTTAAAATTGAAATTAAACAGATACTTGAATTAAAATCAAATTCATTTAATAAGTCTATAGTAAATACGATTAAGGATATATCAAATAATCTTAACTATACTAATAAGGAGATTATTTCAGGTGCTGGTCACGATGCAGTTAACATTAATTCTATAGCTCCAACTGCAATGATCTTTATCCCATGTATTGATGGAATAAGTCATAACGAAATTGAGGATATTTACAAAGAAGATGCAATTAGAGGCACGGAGGTATTACTGCACAGTATAATAGAGTTAGCAAACAACTCATCCAAAATTATTAACAACTAATTAAAGTATAGGACAAAAAAAAATGGCATTCAAATGGACTGAAGCAAAAGTAAAAAAATTAGCTAAACTTTGGGGTAAAAATATTCCAGCTAGAGATATTGCTGAAAAGCTTGGTGAAGGAATAACAAGAAATGCCGTCATAGGCAAAGCCAATCGTCTAGGCCTTAATGAAACTAAAAAAGAAAAAAAGCCTGCTGAAGTTAATAATACTGATAAGATGTTTCATCTAAAAATCAAAGGTTGCAGATGGCCATTTGGAGACCCTGGAACTGATGAATTTCATTTTTGTGGTAAAAGACAAGAAATAGGAAAACCATATTGTTTAGACCACTGTATGTTAGCATATAGAAAAAAAGACATAAAAAATTAAAAATATATTATAATTTCTTCTTCGCTATACTATGTAATTCTTCTTTAATTGCCTTTTTAACAACTTTATCTATATTACCGTCTATCCATTCTTTTAATAAATCTTCCGTAACTTTTACAACAACTTCTTCCACTATTTTTTGAGTCTCTTTTACATTAAAAGTATCAGAATATTTTTTTAGTTCTGCTTTGATTGCAGCAGCAGACTTATTGGATAAAATTTTAGTAGATTTATTTTTCATAATTAACCTAAGGTCATTTAAATAAATTTTATTTTAAATTAAAATTATTTATTAACAATATATATTAGTAATAAAAATAATAACAACGTTATAATTAAAAGTATAATAAATATGAAAGAGTTTAGATGTTAAGCTTTATAAGTAATGCAGTTAAAAATAAAGAATATATAATATTTATTCATGGAATAGCAAGCACATCAGAAACTTTTAAGAATCAAATAAAACTATTTAAAAAAGAGTTTTCTATAATTTCTTTAGACCTTCCTGGCTATGGAAGATCCGCACAAATTAAAAATATTACTATAAGCAAATATGCTGATATAATTTACAATTTTTTATTATCAAAAAATATTAGTAAACCAATTCTTATTGGTCATTCACTAGGAGGTATGATAGTTCAAGAAATAATAACTAAAAAAGTAAGTTTTGCTAAAGCAGCAGTTTTAATAGCTACTAGTGCAAAATTTGGCAGTAATGATGAATCTTGGCAAAACAATTTTATATCTTCACGACTTGAACCTTTAGATAAAGGTAAATCTATGAAAGATATATCAACAAAATCAATTACAAACATAATGGCGCCAAACCCTCATAAAAAAACTATAAATTTTGCCAGTAAAATAATGGGGTCTATTTCAAAAAATACCTATAAATCAGCAATACATTCATTAATTGGATTTGATTTAAGACATAAGCTACAAGATATTATTATACCAACATTATTGATCTCTGGAGAGAAAGATAAACAAGCCCCATCTAAGACTATGAAAAGCATGTCAAAAAAAATTAAATATTGCCAATACATAGAAATTAAAAATTGTGGACACTTGATACATTTAGAAAAACCTGAAATATTTGATAAAAGTATTAAAGATTTCATATTAAATTTATAATATTTTAAAAGGAAAAATTTAATGCAAAATATTGATGAACCTATTTTTGAAACAAAAGCTTTTAAACTTAATAAGCTTGAAGAAAGCCTATCTAAGAAAGCAAGAGAGCTAGGAATAAAAAAATTTGCTAATAGGGCCTTTAAATATGATGATGATGCAGTTTTTCCTATAGAAAATTATAAAGATTTATATAAGGAAGGTTTTTTAGGTATATGTATACCTAAAAGTCAAGGGGGGCTTGGCGCAGGTTTTAGAGGTTATGCTTTAGCAGCTGCAGAAATAGGAAGATATTGTGGAGCAACTGCTCTGACTTGGAATATGCATGTATGTTCAACTTTATGGACAGGTATTTTAGCTGATGACCTAAAAATGCCAAAAAAAATGCAAGAAACTCATAATAAAAAAAGATCTATGCATTATAAAAGAATTATTAAGGAAGGTGCTATTTATTCTCAGCCTTTCTCAGAGGGTGGAGGTGGAGCAGCAGGAGCTACTCCTTTTTTAACTAATGCTCAACCAACAAAAAATGGTTGGATAGTAAATGGAAAAAAGATATTTGCTTCTTTATCAGGTCATGCATCATATTATGGAATATTATGTACAGAAAAGAAGCCTGATGAGTTATCTTCTCAGAAAGATACATTATACCTTGCTATTCCTGCTGAAGCAGAAGGAGTAAGTGTGCAAGGAGAATGGAATCCATTAGGGATGAGAGGCACTATTTCAAAAACTTTAATTTTTAAAGATGTATTTGTGCCAAAAAACTCTGCCTTAATGCCCAAAGGAAAATATTATGAAGCAGCTAAAAGATGGCCTCATATGTTCTTAACTCTTTCTCCAACATATGTAGGCTTAGCTCAAGCTGCTATAGATTTTACTATTAAGTATTTAAGAGGAGAACTTCCTAATACCCCCCCAATAAAAAGAAGAATGTATGCAACAAAGCAGTTAACAGTTGCAGAAATGCAAATTCAAATGGAAAATATAAAAACAATATGGTTTCAAAGTATATCTGAGGCACGAGTTGATCCAAGTCCTCAACAAATTAAAAGAGCCTACGCGACACAATATACTGTAATGGAAGGTGCTCACAAAATTGCACAATTGGCTATAAGAACTTGCGGAGGTCAAGCAATGTTAAAGTCATTATCTTTGGAAAGAATATTTAGAGACTCAAGATGTGGGTCTCTTATGCTCCCGTGGACTGCTGAAATTTGTCTAGACAGGATAGGAAAAACTTCACTTTATAATTTTGGAGAGAAAGATTAATACCTCTCATGGAACATAATCTATATATCCATATTGAAAAAAACGCATTAAAATTTCCTAATAATATAGCTATAAGATCTCAGAATAATGAAATTTCTTACTCTTCTTTTCTAAATAATATAAATCTGTTTGTAGATTATTTGTTTTATACTTTAAGTCTTCGAAAAGGTGATAGAATTGCAATACTTGCATACAATAGAGTAGAGTTTTTATCACTATTCTATGCCTGTGCTAAATTAGGAATAATATTAACACCCATAAATTGGCGGCTAACAAGCTTTGAAATAATTCATATACTTAAAGATGTAGAAACAACATATTTATTTTCAGACACAGATTTTTTAAAAACGTTAAAAACAATAAAAAATAAGATAAATAATTTTAATATAATTGATTTAGATAAAATTAAATTCAAAAAAACTATTAATTATAAAAGAAAATGTATTAAAAATTATAATTTACCTTTATTAATAGTTTATACATCTGGCACAACTGGAACTCCTAAAGGTGCTGTTTTATCTCAGAGTGCTCTATATTATAATATACTCAATAGTATTAATATGCACAGATTTAATAATAAAAGCCATGTCTTAACAGTTATTCCATTATTTCATGTAGGAGGTTTAAATATACAAACGATACCTGCATTACATATAGGAGCAAAAGTAACTCTTCATAAAAAATTTGAAATCAATAATACTTTTAAAGAACTTAAAAGTAAATCAATCACTCATTCAGTATTTGTGCCAACTATCTTAGACGTATTAATAAAAAGTAAAGAATGGGACACAAGTAATTTTTCGTCACTAAAAGCTATTACAACCGGGTCTACAATAGTATCTTCAGATTTAATTAGGGCCTATGAAAAGAAAAAAATTCCTATTATACAAGTTTATGGTTCTACAGAAACCGCTCCTATAGCAATTTGCCAAAGAATATCTAATGGTAGGTCCCCTTATGGTAATGTTGGAACAGTAGCAAAATATAATAAAGCTAAAATATTTGATAAAGATTTTAAAACTACTCCAACTGGTAGTATTGGAGAAATTGGAATTAAAGGCCTAAATTTATTCTCTTACTATTGGAACGATAAATATAAATCAAAATATGCATTTAAAAATGGTTGGTTTATGACTGGAGATTATGGAAAAAAAGATAAGAATAATAAGTTTTACATTGTGGGAAGGAAAGAAAATATCATTATATCAGGTGGAGAAAATATATATCCTGCTGAAGTAGAAAAAATACTTAATCAAGAAAATAATATTTTAGAAGCAGCTGTTTTAGGAATATCTGATAAAAAATGGCAAGAAATTCCTATTGCTTTTGTAAAAATTGATAGTACATTGAAATTTAATTTTTCTAATTGTAAAAATAATTTAGAAAAAAAATTAGCAAGCTATAAAATACCAAAAAGTATATTATTAATTGAAGAACTTCCTAAAAATGCTCTTGGAAAAATTGATTATAAATTATTAAAAGAGTATTATAAAACCCTAAATATAAAAAAATATAAGAAAGTAAAATAATAATGGTTAAATTATTATTTATAATATTATTATTTATAATGCCTATAAAAAGTTATGCTGAGACAACCTTACGTATGGCTAGTTGGCTTCCGCCTAAACACCCATGGGTATTAGATATTATGATACCATGGATTGAAAATGTAAAAACTGCTACAAATGGTAGAGTAAATATTCAATTATTAAGTGCTCCTATTGGTCCTCCTCCAGCTCATTTTAACTTTGCCGTTAATGGCATTGCAGACATTACCTATGGAGTTCATAATTACACTGCAGGAAGATTTTCTAGTACTCAAATAGCTGAACTTCCATTTTTAAGTGATAGTTCGGAAATTTTATCTGTAGCTTGGCAACGAATATATGAACAGGAGTTAATGCACCTAGAAGAACATAAGGGTACACACCTGCTAGGTGTTTTTACTCATGGTCCAGGGCAATTATGGTTTAATAAAAAATATGAAACCTTAGATGATATCAAAGGATTAAAAGTAAGAATTGGTGGAGGCATAGCACAAAGCTCTGCTAAGGCTTTAGGTTTAGTTCCTTTACAAGCACCTGTTACAAAAGCATATGAACTTTTATCTGGAGGTGTAGCAGATGGTATACAACTGCCCGGTGAAAGTATTTCTTTTTTTAAGTTAGACAGAATAATAAAACAAGGATTTATGTTTGATGGAGGTTTATATAATGTAAGTATGTTCTTAGTTATAAATAAGAAGAAATGGAATAAACTATCAGACGAAGATAAAGAAGCAATAAAATCAGTCTCTGGAGAAGCTCTTGCTAAAATGGCTGGCAAAGCATGGGATCGAGCAGATACAAATGGTATTGATGCTTCAATTAAAAATGGAGTATTACTAAAAGTATTATCAGAAAATGAAAAAGATAAAGTAAGAAAGTTACTCACTCCTATTATAGAAAATACTCTTGAAAAAATTTCTAAACAAAAAAATATAAATGCAAAAAATATTTATTCAAGACTTCTTGCAGAAATCAAATTAATAAAAAACGAATAATCATAAATTATGATAAAATTACTTTTTAATACGTCAAACAAAATACTTTTAAGTTTTTGTATTTTATCTTTATCAGTACTAGTTTTAATCACTGTAGCAGATGTTTTTGGAAGGTATTTACTTGGAATTCCTTTGTCTGGCACAAGTGAAATTACAGAAATTATTTTAGGTATTTTGATATATATTGGTTTACCGTATATTTCAAAAAAAGAAGAACATATTTCTGTGTCTTTATTATCAAATTATCTTTCTAATAATTTGAAAATTATTCATAAAATATTAGTTAACTTTATTGTTACTTTATTATTATTAGTAATTGCAAGACAACTATATCTTCATGGCATAGATCTCAAATCATATCAAGAAGTAACTACTTTTCTAGAAATTCCGAAAGCTCCTATAGCTTTTGCTATGGCATTGTTAACAGTATTAGCCTCTTTTAATACAGTATTGAATATGCTTAGTTATATATTTGAAAAAAGATCTATAACTACAGATAAACAAAGTATTTAAAAAATGTTTATTTGGATAATAGGTTTAATATTAGTAGTTTTAATGATAGCTTTGGGTCTACCTATAGCATTTTCAATGTTAATAGTCGGTTTTTTAGGTCTAGTTACTTTAATAGGCCTTGATCCAGCACTAGCAATGATAGGGCAAATATTTTTTGATAATGGAATGAATTACACTTTATCAATATTACCTTTATTTTTATTGATGGGTAATTTTGTTGTAAAGGCTGGTTTAGCTGATGAACTATATAATTCTGCTAATGCTTGGCTCAGACATAAAAAAGGTGGTTTAGCTATGGCTACTATAATTGCATGTGGAGGTTTTAGCTCTGTTTGTGGTTCATCTCTAGCAACAGCAGCAACTATGGCTAAGATAGCATTACCATCGATGAAAAAATATAACTACCCTGATTCTTTAGCGACGGGAGCTATTGCCGCAGGTGGAACTTTAGGTATTTTGATACCACCCTCAATGATACTTGTTCTATATGGCATTATAACTAGCCAAGATATTGGGCAATTATTTTTAGCAGGTATTGTTCCAGGTCTATTAGGAATATTAGGATATATTGTTGCAGTAAAAATTTCAGTATCAACTAATAAAAAATCTTTCAAAACTCAATCTGCTCTCCCTTTAGTAGATAGAGTGAAATCATTAAAAGGCGTTTTAGGAATTATATCTCTATTTATTTTAGTCATGGGAGGAATTTATTCTGGAGTTTTTACAGCAACTGAAGCTGCAGGAGTAGGAGCTTTTGGTTCCTTAATTATTGTTTTATTAAAAAGAAAAATAACTTTAAATTCTTTTTATGAAACTCTGATAGAAACAGCAAAAGTTACTTCTATGCTATTTTTTTTATTGTTCGGAGCAATATTATTCTCAAACTTTATTAATTTAGCAGGTCTGCCCAATGACCTAAGAAACTTTTTATCTTTATTTAACTTAAATATTTATACCCTTCTAATAGGAATTTTTATTATTTATATAATATTAGGTATGGTTTTAGAAAGCCTATCTATGATGTTATTAACTGTTCCTATTTTTTATCCAATTGTTCAAGATATGGGTGGCGATTTAATATGGTTTGGAATATTAGTAGTTGTTGCAGTAGAGATAAGTCTAATTACCCCTCCAATAGGACTTAATGTACATGTATTAAAAACAATAGTTAAAGATAATATACATTTGACAACTATATTTAAAGGAGTAATACCTTTTGTAACAATGGATATAATTAGAATAATTATTTTATTATTTATACCAGCAATTACATTATTTCTTCCTAATAGTATAATACCTTAGTTTAAATAATAGCTTTGTTTATAATTAATAATCCTATTATCATTAAGACATATAAAAATATTTTTCTGAAAAGATCTTCATTAAATAAAAATTGTAAGTTTCTTCCTACGTACATTCCTATAAATGAGGGTATAACAGCATAACTGGAGTATAAAAATAGATCTAATGTCCATAATTTATTTCCTGTTAAAGCAATACCAAGAAATAAACTAGCCGAAATCAAAACTAAAGCTATAGTTTGTAAAAACTCATTTTTATTCATTTTTAGTGAGTATATATAAAACGCTAATGGAAAAATAAAAGTTCCTGTAGACCCTCCAAAAAACCCTCCTAAAGCTCCAGCAAATACCCCTAATATTTTTTCGTATTTTACAGGGATAGTTATTTTATTTCTATGTATAAGACTTATCAATGAGTAAAGAGATAATATTATACCTAAAAGTAATGTAAAAATATCACTATAATTAACTAGAACTCTCGCTCCTATTAAAGAAAATATAAATAAAAATATTAATAATGGCCAAATTCTTATAATAATATTCCCTACTTTATATTTACCAAACACTTGCCAAAAATTTGTAAATAGACCAGGCATTACAACTAAAGCTATTGCTAATTTTATACCCATAAACATAGTTAAAAATGCTAGAGAGATTGCAGGTAATCCAATACCAGAAATACCTTTTACAAAACCAGAAAGTAAAAAAATTACTGAAATTAATAATATATGATCTCTATCAAACATTATATTTTTCTAAAAAAATATTACACATTTTATCTTTTACCATTTACCATATTTATATGAGTAAAAATATGGTAACACATTTGGGAGGTTGTCACTGTAAACAAATACAGTTTGAGGTATTAGGTGAAGAAAACATTCAAATTTTAAATTGTACTTGTTCTATCTGTTCTATAGTCAACTATAAACATTATATTGTAGATAAATCTAAGTTTAAATTAATTAAAGGTAAAGATTTACTGTCTAATTATACTTTTAATACCAAAACAGCAAAACATATATTTTGTAAAATATGCGGTATTAAATCATTTTATATTCCAAGGTCTCACCCTGACTCAATAAGTGTAAATCTTAATTGTATATATTCTAATACTGTAAAAAAAATAAAGATAATAAAGTTTGATGGAAAAAATTGGAAAAAAAATATAAATAAAATTAAATAATTTAGGAGTATTTGTTATGAAAAAAATTAATAAATTTAATAGAAGAAAGATTCTTTTAGGTGCATCAGCTTTAACCACAGCAGGCTTATTAATTTCATGTAAAGAAAATATAAAAGGAGGAACGCCATCAAATCCTGAAAGTGCATCTTCTATTTCTAAAAATATAATGCAACTAAGGATGGCAACTACATGGCCTAAAAATTTTCCTGGCGTTGGTACAACTGCTGAAAAAGTTGCAGAAGCTATAACAAAAGCTTCGGATGGTAGATTAGAAATCAAAGTTTATGGATCAGGAGAAATGGTTCCAGCATATGAAGTCTTTGATGCTGTACGCCAAGGAACCGTAGAAATGGGGCATGGCTGGCCTGGATATTGGATATCTAAAAACCCTGGTTTAGCTTACTTTGGTGGCATTCCTGGAGGTTTAAGTCCATCTGAACAAAGTGCCTGGATAATGCATGGAGGAGGACAAAAACTTTGGGAAGAACTACTAGAACCATATGGTATTCAACCTTTTCAAGCAGGTATTGTACAATCAGAAATGTTTGGCTGGTATAAAAAAACTCTAAATTCTTTAGAAGACCTTCAAGGCCTAAAAATTAGAATGGCTGGACTTCCTAATGAAATTCTTAACAGAATGGGGGCTACTGCAGTTAATATTCCAGGTGGAGAGGTCATGAGTTCATTTCAATCAGGAGTAGTAGACGCTGTTGAGTGGGGAGGACCTTGGATGGATTTAGCTTTTGGTTTTCCAAAAATTGCAAAGATTTGCTATGGGCCTGGAATACATAGTCCTGGATCAATGAATGAAATGCTAATTAATAAGCAACTATTTAATAATTTGCCAAATGATTTAAAAGAAATTATCAGAATTTCAGCTAATAATGTAAATAATGACTCTTATAATGAATATATAAACCGTAATGCTATTAGCTATCAAATCATAGTTAAAGAACATGATGTAAAGTTTAAAATACTTCCATTAGATATTATGAAAGAGTTTTTAAAAGTTGCTAAAGAAGTAGTTCAAGATAATGCTGAGAAAGACCCTGCAGCAATGAAAATACATTTGAATTATCAAGATTTCTTAAAAAAAGCTATAGATATTACAAAATACCAAGAATTAGGATACTTAAATGCAAGAGAAATGGCTAACAATGGATAAAAATTCAAAAGAAGAAACTATTATTAAACCTTATTCATCTACAAACTTTGAGGCATGAATAAAGCTTTCTTCATTTTGTTGTTGAATAACACTCACAAAAAATACAATTGCTATATTTACTAATACACCAATTAAACCCGGATGAAGATCATAAGGGCTAAAACTAGCTATATATTGGAAATAAATAGTAACTACAACTCCTGCAATTAAGCCGATTATTACTCCTAATGTTGAAGCTTTCTTCCAAAATAGGCCTGAATAAACTCCAGGAGCAAGTTGTACAATTGCTCCATATGCACCTAAAAGCAAAGCTATTAAGCCATCACTTCCATAAATTGCTATACAATAAGCGATAGCTCCAACTCCAATTACAGCAAGACGCATGATCCAAAGCTCTTGATTTTCTTTTAAAGAAGGAAAAATAACTTTACAAATATCCCTTCCAAAAGACACAGAAGCTCCATGAGTAATCGCATCTGAGGAAGACATTGCTGCAGCGAGTGCTCCAGCTCCCACTATACCATATAATATTCCAGATTCTGTTAAATGATGCGTAATCAAATAAGGTAATACCTCTCCAGGCCTACCTAATGCATCATCTGGCACCACACCAATTGCAGAGAAACCTATAAAAAGTACAGGCAATAAAAATACAGCAAATATTGGATACACTAAAACTGTAAGTTTTATTCTACGAGAAGTGGTAGTATACGATTTAGTAAATAAATGGGGCCACATAACGAAGCCAAGCATAGAAACTACTATATTACTACTATAACGGGCAGCACTAATTTTTGAGCCTTCATTTCCAATAGTAAGAAAATCGGGATCATTTTCAATAATTTTACTAAACATATTTCCTAGTGAACCATGTAAAGATTCTACAAAATATATACCTAATATCCAGGCTACTATAAGCATTAATATTGCTTGAAAAACATCACTCCAAGCAGCACCTCTTACGCCACTAGTTGCAACATATATGACTACTATTCCTAGTGCGAGCAATGCTCCAAAATTATAAGAAATATTATCAAATGTTAACACATTAAATATGTATCCCATTCCCTTTATTTGCAAAGTTAAATAAGGAATAAAAGCTAAAAGTGAAACAACACCAATTATAATTATTAAAAATTTTGATTTAAAACGGTCACCTAAAAAATCACCCATCGTAATATAATTAGATCTTTTTCCTAACCGTGCCATTTTTGGTCCTATAATATACCATGGCAATAAACCTAGAGTACAGTAAGCTAATATATATAAAGATGCCGCACCTTTAGAATATGCCCACCCAGGCCCACCTAAAAAGGCGAATGCAGAAAATATAGTCCCTCCCATAAGAAACCACATTACAAATAAGCCAAAGCCCCTATCACCAACAGCATATTCAGAAATTGAAAAGAACGATCTACCTCTTCCTGCAGAAAGGCCAATAGCAAAAGCAATTATCAAATATAAAGACATTGCTATAAGTGCAATTTGCCAAGCTACCATATTATTCCTCTATATCTTTATCTATTGTTACGAAAACTATTAAACCTAAAAATTCTATCATTATCCAAAATAAAACCCATACCATTATAAATGGCATTCCAAAAATAAGTGGCTCTGCATAATTGGCTAAAGAAAATACTGGGAATATTAACATACTCAGTATAAATAACGTAAAAATTACGTATAATACCTTAATATTAATTTTAGAAATTAAATTCAAAAATTTTCCCCATCTGTATCAATATCAAAAATATCATATTTTAAATAGTTTGTAATGTTATATTTAACTTTTAAAAATTAACATATAATTTATAATAATAAACTTAACATAAGGAATGTGAATGAAGTTTAATTGGAAAAATTTATCTTTAAATGATCTAGAACAAAACTTTAATCCCAGAGAAGCTGTTTCTAATTTTTCAGATTATATTGAAGAATATAAAATTTTAGCAAAAAAACATAGAGAAGAGCTGCCTTGTATACTAGATGTAAATTATGGAGACACTCCTCTTCAAACACTTGATATATTTGGAAAAAATAAACTTAAAAATGCCAATGTACATATTTTTATTCATGGAGGATATTGGAGAGCACTTGATAAATCTGATCATAGTCAATTGGCAAAACCTTTTGTAGAAAATGATATATTATATTTTTCAATCAACCACGATTTATGTCCAAAAGTTACTCTCAGTGAAATTGTTAAACAAGTTACCTCTGCAATAGTCTGGATTTATAATAATTGTTCTAAATATGGTGGTAATAACAGCAAAATAACTATCTCTGGCCATTCGGCAGGAGCGCATCTATGTGCTATGATATTAGAAAATAAATGGGAAGACTATGATGTGCCTAAAAACATTATTAAGGGAGCAGCTTTAATAAGCGGAATATATGAACCCGAATTAGTTTTAAACCTTTCAGTAAATAAGGAAATTAATTTAACTAAGCAAGAAGCTATTAATAATTCACCAAAATATCCTAAAGAAAATATTCCTATTATCTTAACTTGTGTAGGAAAAAAAGAGCCTGAAGGCTGGATAGAACAAACAAAGTTATATACTAAAAATATTATAAATAAATGTGATTACTTAGACTTTTCAATTTTAGAAAATGAAAATCATTTCTCAATGATGATTTCATTTTCAAATTCTGAAAATAAATTTGTAAAAAAAATGATTAATATGGCAAAAATAATATATTAAGATATAAATTATTTAATATAGATATAACAAATAAGTTAAGGAATGAAATGCAATCCCTTTTAATATTAATTGATAGCTTAGTTACTTTAATCGTGTGGACTTTAATATTGCAAGTAATCATGAGTTGGTTAATTGCGTTTAATGTTGTTAATACGCATAATAGATTAATTTGGCAGATTAATTATGCATTACATAAATTAACAAACCCTTTACTTTCGCCAATACAACAAATACTTCCTAATTTAGGTGGAATAGATATTTCACCTGTAATACTCATAATAGTTTTGCATTTTGCTAGAAATTTTTTATTTGAACTATTTTTAGGAAGTCCCTATTAAGTAAACTATTTCACTTTTTTTCTCTGTTGCAATCTTAAAGCATTTAATTTTATAAAGCCGCCAGCATCTCTTTGATCGTAATCTTTACCTTCTTCAAAAGTAACTATACCTTCATTATAAATACTTTTAGGAGAACGTCTTCCTACTAGACTACAACTTCCTTTAAAGAGTTTTACTTTAACTTCTCCAGAAACATTTTTTTGACTTTCGTCTATTAATGACTGCAACATTTCTCTTTCTGGAGAAAACCATAATCCATTATAAATTAAAGATGCATATTTGGGCATAAGTTCATCTCTCAATAACATAGCAGGTCCGTCTAGAATTAATTGCTCTATTCCTCTATGAGCTATATACAATATAGTTCCTCCAGGGGTTTCATAAACTCCTCTCGATTTCATCCCTACAAACCTATTTTCTACGATATCAACTCTTCCCACTCCGTGCCTACCAGCTTTAATATTTAAATCTTCTAGTAAAGCTGAAGGACTTAACACTTTTCCATTAACTGCTATAGGCGTCCCTTCCATAAATTCTATAATTACTTCTTCCTCATCGTCTGGAGCATTTAATGGTGATACAGTTCTTGTAAACATATCTTCACTCGCTGAAACCCAAGGGTCTTCAAGAGCTTTACCCTCATAAGAAATATGCAATAAATTTGCATCAGTTGAATATGGAGGCTCTCCTCTTTTATCTTTTGGTACTGATATATTTCTTTTTTCTGCCCATTCTATCAATTTAGTTCTAGAATCTAAATCCCATTCTCTCCAAGGAGCAATAATATTTATATCTGGGTTTAAGCCAAGATAACCTAATTCAAAACGAACTTGATCATTACCTTTTCCTGTTGCCCCATGAGAGACAGAATCTGAACCTGTCTCTTGTGCAATTTCTATTTGTCTTTTTGCTATTAGCGGACGAGCTATTGCAGTACCTAACATATAAGTTCCTTCATATATAGTACTCGCCTTAAACATAGGAAAAACATAATCTCTTACAAACTCTTCTTTTAAGTCTTCGATAAAAATTTCCTTAATACCCATTTCTTGGGCTCTTACTCTTGCTGGCTCAATTTCTTCACCCTGACCTATATCCGCAGTGAATGTGACTACTTCACAATCATATACCTCTTGTAACCATCTCAAAATAACAGAAGTATCTAAGCCACCAGAATATGCTAAAACTACTTTTTTAACTTTTGACATTTTTTTTCCAATAAATATTTAAATTCATGCAAATTTAATATTTGCAACTTTTTCCTTACTTAATCTCACACTATTACTTTTTAATTGACCACAAGCTGCTAATATATCTTGCCCTCTTGCATGACGAACAGTAGCAGTAATGCCTCCATTATAACAAACTTCATCAGCAAAATCTTTAATAGTTTTCTCAGAAGAACATTTATAAATACTTCCAGGCCACGGGTTAAATGGTATTAAATTAACCTTAGCATGAATTGGTTCCAGAAGTTTTACTAACTTTTTGGCATCTTGAATAGAATCGTTTACTCCGTCTAACATAACATATTCAAATGTAATTCTTCTTGAATTATTTACACCTGGATAAACCTCTAATACAGACAGTAATTCTTTAATAGGCCATTTTTTATTTATAGGTACTAATTCATTTCTTATATCGTCATTTACCGCATGAAGACTTATTGCTAAACTAACATCTAATTCATATTTAAGTTTTTTGATTATAGGAACAACACCTGAAGTAGATAAAGTAATTTTACGTCTAGAATAGCATAGGCCTTCATTATCCAATAAAATTTTTATTGCTCTTGTTACCTCATGATAATTATACAAAGGTTCACCCATACCCATAAATACAATATTAGTGATTTTTCTATTTTTTATATCCCAGTCTCCTAAGCTATCTTTAGCAGCAAGAATTTGGCCTATTATTTCATATGTAAACAAATTTCTTACTAAAGGCATCGTTCCGGTATGACAAAAAGAACAAGACAAAGTGCAGCCTACTTGCGATGATATACATAAAGTACCTCTATCCTTTTCAGGTATAAATACGGTTTCTATTTTTCTATCATCACTTAGCTTAAACAACCACTTTTGTGTGCCATCTTTAGATATCTGATGTTGATCAATATTTAATCTAATATTATCTATATCAGAGTGCAATTTATCTCTTAACTTTATTCCTATATCAGACATTTCGTTGAACGACTTTACACCATTAACGTATAACCATTTCCATATTTGCTTAGCTCTAAATTGTTTTTCTCCTAAATTCAAAATATATTTATTAAGCTCATCTTTTGTAAAAGAATTTATAGGAACATTTTTTATCATTATTGGCATTTTTTGTTCATAGCTTTATAAGCAGCAACAAACCCTTTTAGTGAATAAGTATCTTTTGTATTAGTGCCTCTTGATGAGATACCTCTAACTATCATTGTATTACCTAATTTCATATACTTTATTAAGGCAGCATCATCTTTTTCAGTTTGTGCCCAAGCAGTAGACTTATTAGTAAATAAAACAAATGAATGTTTATTATCTATTAAAACGTTCACCTCAGAATTATCTTTAAAAATATACCCTGCTACAAAATTAACAACACCTGTATCTTTAGAACCTTTATTTTTAACTACTTGTGCATACACATCACCTCTTTTAGAATATTTACCTTCTTCCTTTTTGGGAAGAGTCATCATTGTACATATCCCTTCCCCATCTTTCCAATATGTAGCCTGCCAGTCACCATATGTTCCTAAATCATTAGTTGCTTGCCCCCACACAGATGATTGGACTAAAAAGAGAAAAGTAAAAATAGTTATTAATAAATTGCACATATGTTATTTCTATTAAAATAAAAATTAATTAATTATAAAATAAGAATATATAATATTATGAAGCAAAAAGACAAATCGTTTAAGAAATTAATATTTTAGAATTAAAAAAGATTAATATATATTTACTTAAACAGATTTTAAATAAATTTTGAGGATATTTCTATGAAAAGAATGATTGTGAATAAATATGGTGGGCCAGAAAATTTATTTCTCGAAGAATGCTCTCCTCCTGATATCAAAGATCTATCAGTAAGAATTAAAGTAGAAAATATCGGAGTCAATTTTGCAGATACATTAGTTATTAAGGGTAGGTATCAAGAGAGACCTAGACCTCCATTTTCTCCAGGTTTGGAATTATCAGGAACTGTCATTGAGTTAGGTAAAGAAGTTAAAAATTTAAATATTAATGATAGAGTTATTGGTATAGCAAAATATGGAAGTTATTGTAACGAAATAGTCATGCCAGCTGAAAATGTATATAAGATTCCCGACAGCATGGATTTTATCACTGCTGCATCTTTTCCAGTTGCCTATGGAACAGCGTATGGGGCAATAGAATGGAAGGGCCAACTTAAAAATAATCAAACATGTTTAATACTCGGAGCGGCAGGAGGTGTTGGCTTAGCATGCGTTGAAATTGCGAAAGCATATGGGTCTAATGTAATAGCGGCCGCAGGCAGTGATGCAAAATGTGAAACATGTAAAATTCATGGGGCAATTAGTACTATAAATTATAATGATGGAGTTTTTAGACATAGTTTAAAAAAATTAGCACCAAATGGTGTTAACTTAGTAATTGATATGATAGGTGGAGAATTTGCGGAAGATGCAGTAAAAAACCTCAATTGGGAGGGAAAATTTGTAATAATTGGATTTGCAGGAGGTAAAATACCTAAAATTCCTGCAAATCGATTACTTCTACAAAGTGCTTCTGCAATTGGGCTTTATTGGGGGCAATACGCATTTATTAACCCAAAGCTTATAGGTGACTCTTTTAATAAATTGATGCAAATGTATAAAGACAAGCAATTGAAACCAAAAATCGGTAAAATATTTAAATTAGAAGATGCAACTGAGGCTTTAAATTATTTATTAAGTAGGTCTAATACTGGTAAAATTATTCTTAGCTGTAATTAGCCTAGAATGTATAAATTAAAAAATACTTGGAGTACATTTAGCCCAAATACGAAAGGTTTTATATTTATTCTGCTTGCTTCAGCTACCTTTCCTATTATGGGAACAATAATCAAATATTTGACTGCTGAACTCCACCCTTTCCAACTCGCTTTTTTTCGCTGTTTTTTTGGTTTATTTATTCTTTTTCCAATTATTTTGAAAGATAATTTATCTAAAATATTAAATACTGATAGATTAAAATTGCACGTTATAAGAGGATTATTAGGTGTAGGAGCAATCATGGCTGGCTTCACTGCTTTATCTATGATGCCTTTAGCAACTGCGGTAACCTTAGGCTATACTAGAATATTATTTTTAGTACCTTTAGCAATACTCTTTATTGGAGAAAAAATTAATTTTATAAGAATTGCTTTAATAATATTAGGTTTTTTAGGAGTAATATTAATAATAGATCCCAATAATGAAGCTGGTATTACTTATTATTCAGCTATTATTGCTTTAACTGGAGCATTTTTTGTAAGCTGCGTTAAATTAACTATTAAATCATTAACCTCGACCGAATCCACATTAACTATACAGCTATATTATGGAATAATTTCTTCAATTGCATTATTGATACCTTGTATAATTTTTTGGAGCTCAATAAGCCTCTTTAGTTTACTACTTATATTCGTAGCAGCTATATGTGGAACTATTGCACAGATGCTTACAATTTGGGGTTTAAAAAATAGCACCACTACAGTTGTAATGCCTGCAGATTATAGCAGACTTATTTTTGCTGGAATTTATGGTTTTATATTATTTAATGAAGTACCATATTTAAATGAAATAATTGGATCTATAATAATAATAGCAACAACTATGATAATTCTTTTATTAGATCAAATTAAAAAAAAATAATTTTATAATACTTTTATATTTAGAGCCAAACAGACTGACCCTAGACATAAAAAAACTATAATAGTTATAATTTTTCTTAATGGTAAATACCATTGAGGAAGTATATTATTCCTTACTGCTTTGACATCTATAAAAAATATAAGAAGAAATAATATCATCAGTAAAACAAATATTGTTAAATAATTTGCTATAAAACCCATTATCAAAAACCAACCTAAAAGTGCAGGAATAATTGATATTAAATAATACTTAAAAAATTTATCTTTCCTTAACATTGCAGCGCCCCAATGAACTGCTCCAATAAAAGATAAAATTATAATTGAATAGTTAATCAAATTAAATAAAGCCATCAATTTTAATTCATATGGACCCAACCAAATAACGAGAGATAATATTATAAATGGTAAAGTGCCACCTAGACCAAATATTAACGGCGCCATTGGTATTTTATATATATTAAGGAACGAAAAATATTTAAACATTATAAATTTTCCACTATAGGAATTTTGTAAATTCTCTATCCATCAATAAAGCTAAAGTAAAGTCTTTGTCGGATAAACCTGAAACATCATGCGTTGTAAGAACTACTTCAACCGTATTATATACATTTTTCCATTCAGGATGATGATTTAAGTTTTCGGCTTCTTCTGCAATATTTGCCATCCATAAAAAAGCATTTTTAAAATTGTTGAATTTGTATTTCTTAAAAATTACTTTCGTATCTTTATTAAGTTGCCAATCCTGTAAACTTTTTAATTTTTCTGTAATTTCTTTTTGACTTAACTTCATATTATAACTTTTTCATTACTATTATAGTTTTATTTTATACTAATAAATAAACAAAATTATATAAAAAGTTATATTAATTAGCTTGTAAAATATAGATTTTTTACAATATATAATATATATTACAATTAAAAATATAACTTAAAGCAAAAAATATTTTTTGTTTTTATAATAATTGGAGTTTTTTAATATGAAAATTGGTCATTTTAGTTCTAATCCTCAAACGCAAGCTAGGGCTGCTTCTTTAAGTTCAGAAGACGTAGGTTTACGAGCTTACATGCAAAAAATTTATGGCTACATGACTGTTGGCCTTGCTATTACGGGTTTAATCGCGTGGCTAGTTTCAGGAGCATCAATAGATCAAAACGGTCAATATACAGCTCTTGGACAAGCTTTATTTGCCTCTCCTTTAGGCTTTATATTTATGCTTGCGCCACTAGGTTTAGTTATGATGCTATCTATGAGAATTCAAAAAATGCAAGCTTCTACTGCTCAAACGATGTTTTGGGTTTTATCTGGCTGCTATGGAATATCATTGGCATCAATTTTTTTAGCTTATACTGGTGAGTCTGTTGCTCGTGTATTTTTTATTTCTTCATCTACCTTTTTAGCTGCTAGTATATATGGATATACTACAAAAAAATCTTTAGCTAATTTTGGTTCTTTTCTGATGATGGGCCTAATTGGTATTATAATTGCGATGGTAGTAAATATTTTTTTACAATCCACAATGATGCAATTTATGATTAGTGTGTTGGGAGTTTTAATATTTACTGGTTTAACAGCATATGACACACAAACTTTAAAAGAAATGTATGTAGAAGGAGAAAATGGAGAAACTCAAGTAAAAAAAGCAATTATGGGTGCTTTAAAACTATATCTTGATTTCTTAAATCTATTTATTATGCTTCTAATGCTTTTAGGCAATAGACGTTAAAAATTAATATATATATATAAAAATTTAAAGGCGTTAATTTAATTAATTAGCGCCTTTTTTTATAGATAAATAATTGAGAAAGAATAATATGTCTTATAAAGAAAATTATAAAAATTGGAAAGACGAACCAACTAAGTATTGGAAAGAAAAATCTGAAGATATTTATTGGTATAAAAAACCTAAAAAAGTATTGGACTCATCAGATTCTCCTTTCTGGAGCTGGTTTCCAGACGGAGTATTAAATACTTGTTATAATTGTTTAGATATTCATGTTGAAAATGGGAATGGCAATAGAAATGCTTTAATATATGATAGTCCAGTTACAAAAACTAAAATTACCTATACTTATAATGAACTTTTAAATAAAACGGAAAGAATAGCTGGAGCTCTTCAAAATCACGGAGTTACAAAGGGCGACAGAGTTTTAATTTACATGCCAATGATTCCAGAGGCAGTTGCGTCAATGCTTGCTTGTGCAAGAATAGGTGCAATTCATGTTGTAGTTTTTGGAGGATTTGCACCTAATGAACTAGCTACTAGAATTAATGATTCTAAACCTAAAATTATCATTGCAGGTTCATGTGGAATAGAGCCAGGCAAAATAATTGAATATAAACCCATGCTAGATAAAGCAATTGAAATTGCTAATTATAAAGTTAAAAAATGTTTTATCTTTCAAAGAGAAATTTGTGAAGCAAAACTAATTAGTGGAAGAGATTTTAATTTACAAGAGTTAATAGATAATTCTGATATTGCTAAACCTGTTCCACTTAAATCAACTGATCCTCTATACATATTGTATACTTCAGGTACGACAGGAGATCCGAAAGGCATGGTTAGAGATAATGGAGGTCATGCTGTTGCTTTAAAAAATAGTATTAGTATGGTCTATGGTTTAAAGCCAGGTGAAGTTTTTTGGGCAGCATCTGATATTGGATGGGTAGTTGGTCATTCGTATATAGTTTATGCACCTCTATTAAATGGATGTACTTCAATATTATATGAAGGTAAGCCGACAGGTACTCCAGATGCTGGGTCTTTTTGGAGAATTATAAGTGAATATAATGTTGCAGTAATGTTTACTGCTCCAACTGCTTTAAGAGCTATAAAAAGAGATGACCCAAATGGAGTGGAAATTAATAAATATAGTCTTAAAAATTTTAGAATGCAGTTTTTAGCAGGGGAAAGAGCAGACCCTACGACAATAGAATGGGCTTCAAAACATCTAAATGTTCCAGTAATAGATCATTGGTGGCAGACAGAAACAGGTTGGGCTATTGCGGGGAATTTTGCTGGCCTAGGTTTATTTGAAATTAAACCAGGTTCTACAGGTAAAGCTTCGCCAGGTTTTGATGTACAGTGCTTAGATGAAAATGGAAAAATTAAGCCAATTGGTGAAATAGGATCACTAGCTATTAAATTACCTTTACCTCCTAGTTGCAGCTCTACATTATGGCAAGATAAAGCTAGATATAAAAAAGCATATATGGAAGATTATCCTGGTTGGTATAGTAGTGCAGATGCAGGTTATATTGATAATGAAGGGTATATATGGGTTATGTCACGAACAGATGACATAATTAATTGTGCAGGCCACAGACTATCAACTGGAGCCATGGAAGAAGTTCTATCTAAACACGAATATATTGCAGAATGCGCTGTTGTAGGGATAGAAGATGAATTAAAAGGACAAATTCCTATGGGCTTTATAGTGATTAATGCTGGCACTCAAGAATCTAATGAGAAAATAATTCAAGAAACTATAAGTATGGTAAGAAATGAAATTGGCCCTGTTGCCTCTTTTAGAAAAGTTGTAGTATTAAAGAGACTTCCAAAAACTAGGTCAGGTAAAATATTAAGAAGTACAATAGCTTCGATAGTAGACAATAAACCTTATAAAATTCCTGCAACTATTGATGACGCGTCTATTCTTGATGAAATTAAAGAAATAATTAAATAATAATATGCAAGAAAATATAAGGTCTTATGGGCTCATAGTTAGAAAAAAAAAAATATTAGTTTGTAATGAAAAAATAAATAATTTTAATGCAACTAAGTTTCCTGGAGGAGGAGTCGAAAAAAATGAAACTCCTGAAGACGCACTAATAAGAGAAATAAAGGAAGAATTAAGTTTAGAATGTTCTATAAAATTACGACTTTATTCTCCAGGCACGTTATTATCTCCATGGAATAATAAGCTATATACTCCTATATATTTTTATATAGAAACAAAGGGTAATATTCTTATTCCAAAAAATGAAAATATTACTATAGATTTCTTAACTTCCGAAGAAATATTTAATAAGGATAATGTCGCACAGCCTGAAAAAAAAGCTTTAGAAAATTTAATAAAATTAGGTAAGTTATAAGAATTATACAGAAGCTTTCTTAATAAAATTTCTAAAAATAATTAAAAATAAAAATAAAATTAAACCACCAAATATATAAGGACTGTTTTTTCCATAAAACTCAAATAAGATTCCTGCCATAGCTGGTCCAATTATCCTGGCAAGAGATGAAATTGACTGATTTACTCCTAAAACCCAACCTCTTCTATCTTCAGAAACAATATTTATTACTAATGTAGAAATTGTTGGCATAAAAAGACCTAAACCAAATGCTATTAATGCCATAGATAAATAAGCATGATAATATAAATAAGACAACGCTATACAAAGCATTCCAGAAGCAATCAATATCATTCCTGAAATACATAAAAATGATTCACCAAATCGCTTAACCAATGGCGCTATTAAAAAACCTTGAACTAAAACTCCACATATTCCAGAAAATGCAAAAATAAATCCATTTTGTTCTGCTCCCCAATTAAAAGTTCTTTCTGACCAAAGAGAAAATGTGGACTCCATAGATGCAAAAACAACAGTTACTGCAAATGATATTAAAATCAATTGTCTTAAATTAGGTGTTTTAATTGCTTCTATTAGACTTAATATACGTCTATTTTTGTTATTATTTTTAGAAGGTTTAGTATCTTTCAATATCAACAAAGATAAAGTTAAAGCTATAAATGATAATGATGCAGCAATAAGTGGAGGCAAAATAACATTTGGGTTCTTTGGATCTGAGCCAGCCAATATTCCTCCTATAGCAGGCCCAAGAATAAAACCTATACCGAATGCTGCACCAAATAGCCCCATTGCCTTAGCTCTATTATTTTTATCTGTAATATCAGCTATATAAGCTTGGGCTGTTGAAATATTTCCTGCCATAAAGCCTGCTAAGGCCCTAGCAAAAAATAATCCATACAATGTTTGTGAATAAGCCAATAAAATATAAGCAATAATTGATCCTGACAAGGTAATCCATATAATTATTCTTCTACCATATTTATCACTTAAATACCCCCAAATTGGTGCTGCCATAAACTGAAAAAAAGAAAAAGTCACCATTAACATAGTAACTTTTTGAGGAGAAGCCCCATAAGTTTCTGCATAAAAAGGAAGCAATGGAATAATTATACCAAAACCTATCAGATCTATAACAACTACTAATAATAGAGGTACCAATTAATTATCTCAATTAATAGTTAATATCATTTGAAAAACCTACCATACTGAATAAATTTTTCTTTTCTGTAAAATAATAATTTATCTTGTGAATAATTTTTTATTTCATCTAATGATTTTTTTATAGCATCTTCTACATTTTTAATAGTTAAGGTATGATCCCTATGAGCACCTCCAATTGGTTCATCTATAACTTCTTCTATAATTTTATTTTCTTTTAGAATTTTAGCTGTAATACCTAATGAATCTGCAGCTTGTTCTGCTTTATTATTATCTCTCCATAAAATTGAGGCACATCCTTCAGGAGAAATTACAGAGTAAATAGCATTTTGAAGCATTAACACTTTATTAGCTGATGCTAATGCAATAGCCCCTCCAGACCCTCCTTCTCCAATAATAATACTTATAATTGGAACTTTTATTTCTAATGATGTTTGAATACAAGAAGCTATTGCTTCAGCCTGCCCTCTTTCTTCTGCACCAACTCCAGGATATGCTCCTGCCGTATCTACAAAAGTAATTATAGGAATATTAAACTTATCTGCAAGCTTCATTAAACGGTTTGCTTTTCTATATCCTTCTGGTCTTGCCATTCCAAAATTGTGCTTTAAGCGTGATTCAGTATCAGAACCCTTCTCTTGTCCAATTACTAATACAGTTTCATTATGAAAATAACCTAATCCACTAATTATTGCTTTGTCATCTGAATAGCTTCTATCACCAGACAGAACCTGAAAGTCCTTAATTAGAGCATTTATATAATGACTTGCATGTGGCCTATTAGTATGTCGAGCCACTTGAGTTATTTGCCAAGGAGTTAATTTTGCATAAGTTTTTTTAAGAAAACTATTTACATCTCTTTGCATTGAAAAAACTTCTTTATTTTTATTATCTAAAAGCGATAAATCTCTAATTTTAGCTTCAAGTTCTATAATAGGTTGCTCAAAATCCAAAAAATGCATAATTACTCCTCTTATGGTTAACTAATACTAATTAAATATAATTTTGTAAAAGTAATTTTTATATATAATTTTTAAATAATAATTCATCCATTTTCCATAGGATGAGAACTTAGAGCTAATTTTTTTTTATCATCTACAATATGTGTATATATTTGAACAGTAGAAATATCTGCATGACCAAGCATTTCTTGTAATACTCTAAGGTCTGCTCCTCCTGACAACATATGAGTAGCAAATGTATGCCTTAAAATATGAGGAGAAATACTTAAATGTGCTACACTTGTTTTAGCAACAACATTTTTTAATAACTGTGCAAATCTTCTTGAAGTTAAATAACCCTTAATGCCAGATGAAGGAAATAAATACTCAGAACTTTGTCCTTTAGCTAAATATAATGACCTCACCTCTAAATAGTTTTTTATAGCACCACAGGCATTTTCTCCAAATGGAACTATCCTCTCTCTACCACCTTTTCCTATAATAAATATAGAATTATTATTAAAATTAATAGCATTCAACGGCATACTAACTAACTCCTCAACCCTCAAACCAGTTGAGTACATAATTTCTACTAAAGCCAAAAGTCTAATATTATTTGGAGTAAGTTCTCTTTTTATATATTCAATAATTTCTTCTATCTGTTTTATTGATAATACTATTGGAATATTATTTATTTTTTTAGGTGCTTCTATGCTTTTTGTTGGGTCTAGCTTAATAATACCTTCAACATGAAGAAATTTATAAAATTCCTTTATAGAGGATAATTTTCTTAAGTAGCTATTTCTATTTATATTATTATCAGAAAGAGATATTAACCAATCTGAAATATGTTTTGTCTCAACACTTGATATAGGAGAATTATAATTAATATTAATAAATTTAATAAATGACTTAATATCTGACTTATAGGCTCTGAGAGTATTTCTTGAAGAAAGCTTCTCTGATAAAAGCATTTCTTCAAATAATAATAATAAATCTAAACCATCTTCCATATAATTAATTTACATACAAAATTGCTGCTTCAATTGCTATTTTTCTAGCATCAGATTCAAGTCCTACCTGTCTTAAGGCTCTAATTACAGCATTTAGGGTTACTAATCCAGATTTTGAAGGTCCCTCAGAACCTAACATAATTAGACTAATACTTACGACTTCTGCAATTCGATTATATCTAGCGGCATCATGCAGTTGATATCGTAAAGCAGTAGAAGGAATTTTTTCATTCACGTATAGATTATTAATACTAATTATATTTTTCCATACTCCTATTTTGGACTCAATACCCATTGCGCTTAATAAAACTAATAGCCTACTAGCTCTTTTTTCTTTATCAGCCCTAGTAAAATTATCTGATAATCCAGACCATACATCTGTAGCTTGTTCTCTATTAAATGGACTAGGTAAAGGCTCACCAGATATAGCAATTAATGGAAGTAACCTCAACAAACTGCCTGAAGATTCGTAATCTAAGTCGATTGTTTTTCCTAATACGGATATCCATTCAGATGCTAATTGATAATTCCCTCCGGCTATTGCTGCCCTGGCAGCAGAAGAAGCAAACCATATGAGATCAGGTCTAGGTTTTATCGTCAATAGAATAGGCATAGATACTCCAGCATATACTTGAAAAATTAAATCTTTATCTGCACTATCTAATAAAAGCCTAAGAAACCTTGCTCGTTCAATAAGAGAAGTATTTAAGGCTGCTGCTTGAAGAAGCAACGTTCTAGCCTTATATCCTTCCATAGAATGACTTTCGGATGCAGCCCTAGAAAATATTTCTTCATCAAATTTATATTGTGAAGCTAAATCTCCTAGATATTTACTATTTAAAGATCCAGCTAAAACTGCTTTTTCCGCAACTTGCATTCTTATGTCCCATGGTAAATTAATATTTTGGGCTACGACACTTAAACCGGCAGGATCTAAACTTAATCTATGTTTATCTAGTTGTTTACCAGGTAGTACAGCTATAAGAATTTTAAAATAAATACTATTCTGATCAAATTCTATCTCATTACTTTCATCAGCTAACGCATAAATTAATTCTGAAAAATTATCTTCACTATCTAATTCTGCTAGAAGTAATTCTAAACTTAATAAGGCAGCATCTCTCTTACCTAAAATTAACTGACAAACTATAAGCGCTTTCCTCCAATAAGTTTCATTTGTCCTCTGAGATAAAGCTATTACCTCGTTACATACTTGATCTGTCTCGCCAGATAATAGTCGAGCATAAATTGCATCTTTTGCTAATTCTCCAACCATATTCTCTATAGGTACAGATTTACTTAAATCTAATAATTCATTTTTTGCTCCTAAACTGGCTAATTTATTAAATCTTAGTGACAAATATTTTGCATCTAGTTCAATAATTTCTAAAGGTTGACCATTAGGGCTTAATGCTTTTAATCCATCTTCTTTCTTTGCAATAGGCTGATAAGCTTCACTAATAAGTAATCTTTTCGCTAAATCTCTCATAGCAGGAGATGGCGCATCCACTGGCAAAGCCTCTAATAAAATTTTAGCAAATGAAGAATCTGTTCCCTTCCACATATTCCATCCTAATCCACCTTCTTCTAGAGACAGGTTTCCTATCCAACTAGGATTATCATTTGGCAGGTCGTCAATAATAATTTCATTGGTTATATCATTCTGTATAGTAACTTTTTCTATAATCTCATCTTCATTTATTTCTGGTACTATATTTTGTGGAGATACTTCAACATTACCTATATCTTCTTGAGCAAAAAGATTAAATGAAAAAAAATAAAAAAATAATAATATATATATTGATTTAAATATATATTTATAGCTTATCATTTTTTATTTCCTTCTCTATAGTATAAGGAGATACAGGTACTCCTTTATACATAATTATAAAAACACTGGTTAAAATTGCCAAAAACAATATTAACAGAAAAATTCTTAAGAACTTACCCATATAAATTATTTTCCTTTATATTAATTCTAATATACATTTATATTATATTCATATTGTTAAGATTAAATTAAAAACTGCTTAATATCTACAATATATTTATTAGTCTAACCTTAAAGATAATGAATGCAAGGACGACATAAGTACTATGAATAAAATAGTCAATAAAAATTTAAGTGAAGTAATTAATTATATAAATTTTAACCATAAGAATAAACCAATAATTTTAGTAGGAATGATGGGAGCAGGAAAAAGTGCAATTGGAAAAATTCTAGCTAAGAGTCTCAAAAGATTATTTTATGATATAGACCAAAATATTGAAGATCGTTACAATATGAAAATATATGAAATATTTGATAGATACGGAGAAGAAAAATTTAGAGATATAGAGTATGAAGAAATAAAAAATATTAATAGTAATGCTAATAATGTTATTGCTACAGGAGGAGGAGCTTTTACCTTTGAGAGAAACTACAGTATACTTAACGATATAGGATTAACTATATGGTTAAATACAAATAAAAATAATATAATTGAGAGATTAAAAAAAAATTTAAATAATAGACCATTATTAAAAGATATAGACATTGAAACTTATGTTGAAAGCTTATTATTAAAAAGAAATCCATTTTATTCAAAAGCAAAATTAACTATTATTTCAAAAAATTATTCAAAAAATGAAATGAGAAATAAAATATTATTAGAAATAGAAAAATATTTGGTGAAAAACAGTAATGTCAAAAATAATTAAAGTTAATATAAAAGACAATCCCTATAATATATATATTGGCACAGAAATTTTAAATAATATAGATAAATTTCATAAAGAATATTTTAATCATAGATCAAAAATAGTGATCTATGATAAAATACTAAAAAATTCAGTTTATTTCAAAAAGCTAATAGAAAAGCTAGGAAAAAATATAAACATTATTTCTATTGACTCCGGAGAAAAAAGTAAATCTCAAAAAAGTTTATATAAATTATATAACAGTCTTTTTTCTAATAATGTTGATAGAAATTCAGTTATTTATGCTTTTGGTGGAGGAGTAATAGGAGATTTAGCAGGCTTCGCTGCAGCTACTTATATGAGAGGTATAGATTATGTACAAGTTCCTACCACTCTTTTATCACAGATAGACTCTTCAGTTGGAGGAAAAACTGCCATCAATAGTTCTTTTGGTAAAAATTTAATAGGAGCATTTTATCAACCTAAATTAGTTTTAATCGATATTAATACTTTAGATAGTCTACCCAAAACTCAAATGATATCTGGATATGCAGAAATGATTAAATATGGATTAATAAATAATAAAAAGTTTTTTTCATGGTTAGAAATAAACGGAAAAAACATTATAAAAAAAAATAAGAAAGACCTTGAGAAAGCTATCTATATATGTTGCAAATCAAAAGCCGATATAGTTAAAAAAGATGAAAAAGAAAAAGGACAAAGAGCGTTATTAAATCTTGGTCATACTTTTGGTCATGCATTTGAAAGATTAGCAAATTTTAGAAGTTTTTCTCATGGAGAAGCTGTATCAGTGGGAATGATTTTAGCTTTTAAATTTTCTTATGAGTCCAATTTATGTAAAAAAGATGATTTAAATAAAGTGCATAATCATTTTAATGCAATAAAATTACCGAGTAAAATAAGTCATTTGTTTAAAGATAGCGTTAAAGCAGAAGATATTATAAACTCTATGAAATTAGATAAAAAAACTATTAATAGCGAAATAAAACTTATTTTAGTAAAAGGTATAGGTGACGCATTTATCAGTGCTAAAATTAATGAAAAAAAACTTAATGTATTTTTAAAAAATAATGGTTTCTCGTAAAAAGTGAATTTTTATATATTTAATAAAGAATGGTTTAAATAATAAATGATAATAGAAATTATAGGAATATTTTTTCTGCTTTTTCTCTCAGCTTTCTTTTCTTCTTCTGAAACAGCAATTACTAGAATATCGGATGTGAAGATATACCAATGGGGTGAAAATAAAAATAAAAAATATAAAAAAGCAAAAGAATTAATGAAATCTAGAGAAAGAATAATTGGCATACTTCTATTAGGTAATAATATAGTTAATATTTTAGCTTCAGCTCTAGCCACTAGTATTTTAATAGGTATATTCGGTGATAAAGGTATAATCTATGCAACTTTAATTATGACTGCGCTTATATTTGTTTTTTCTGAAGTTCTCCCAAAAACCTATGCAATCAGAGAACCAGAAAAATTAGTATTATACGCTTCACCTATAATAAAAATTTTTACTATAATTTTGTCACCAATAAATTATATCGTACAAAATTTAGTTAGCTCAATACTAAATATTGCTAATAAAGAAACCAAAAATAATGACTGGAAGCAAAATTTAAGAGGAGCTATTTTACTAGCAAATAATAAAGGTGATGTTAGAAAAAGAGATAGAATTATGTTAGAGAGCATTTTGGATTTACATGAAGTGAAAGTAAGCGAAATAATGACTCATAGAAAAAATATTGAAGGGATTAATATTAATGAGAATATAGATGTTATTATAAACTTAGCTTTAAAAAGCAGATTTACTCGACTTCCTTTATGGAGAGAAAATGCTGATAATATTATAGGGACTTTTCATATAAAAGATCTACTGAGAGCGAAAAATAATAATAATTTAGTAGAAATAAATAAAATTATGCAAAGCCCTCAATTTATTTCTGAAAATACGTCTCTATCAGAACAATTAAATAACTTTAAAAAAGAGACCATTCAAATGGCATTTGTAATCGATGAGTATGGAGACCTACAAGGATTAATTACTCTAGAAGATATACTTGAAGAAATAGTAGGTGAAATATTTGATGAATTTGATAAACAAATTACAGGACCTCAAATATTACAGGATAAAAGTGTTATAGTTGATGGAGCAATGACTATAAGAGATTTAAATAAATTAATGGATTGGAAACTAGAAGACGAAGAGGCATCTACAATAGCAGGACTTGTTATTGATGTTGCACAAAAATTACCTTCTATTAATGAAACTATTAAAATAGATAATTTTAATTTTACCATTCTTGAAAGACAAAGAACAAGAATAACAAAAATAAACATAAAACCATTAAATATAGATTGATATACAAAAAATGATTGATATTTTTTTTCAATTATTTCCTATTATAATTCCTATTATTCTTATAACTTTTATAGGATATGCATGGAATAGAATAGGTAATAATCTTAATCAAAAAGAAATAACAAATATAATTACTTGGATTGGAGCACCTTGTTTAATTTTTAATACTCTTATTCAGCTAGAGTCTTCTATTGTTATATTAAAAGATATGATGATTGCAGCTATTTTAATAATTATATCAATGTTTTTTTTATCATACATAACACTCAAAATTATTGGATTACCTATCAGGACTTTTATTAACCCTATGAGTTTTTCTAATAGTGGTAATTTAGGCATGACTCTAGCATTATTAGCCTATGGATCTATTGGTTTAGAATTAGCAGTCATAGTTTTTATGATAACATCTATGTTACATTTTACACTTGGAATTTCTATTTGGTCAGGAAAATGGTCTTTTAAGTTCTTATTAAAAACTCCGGTAATTTATGCTGTAATTTTTGGATTAAGTTTTAATTTTTTAAATATTGAGTTGCCAAAAACTATTACTAATACAACTTCTATACTTGCGGGCATAACTATTCCTTTACTGCTTTTTACTATGGGAATTTCTCTTAATAAAATATCTTATAAGCTAGATTATAAAATCATATTTTTAGTAATTTTAAGAATTTTAATTGCTTTTATTGTAGCTTATTTAGTTACCTTTTTATTAAATATTGGTGGCATAGCAAAAAATATAATATTACTACAGGCAGTATTACCGGCTCCAATATTTACCTATTTATTTGCCTCACAATTTAATGTACAACCAGAAAAAGTATCAAATTATCTAATGACTTCAACTATAATTTCAATATTTTCTATAACCATATTCTTAACTTTAACTTTATAAAAATAATGAGTAAATCAATGAGTAAAAATAAAACAGTGAAAAGAAAAAAAATTCATAATAGAAATGTAAAATGTGAGGGTTTTTTAAGAGAAGACGGGCTTTGGGATATAGAAGGGCATCTTACAGACACTAAAACTTATAGTTTTAAGAGTGATAGCCGAGGAGAAGTTACGACCGGTACGCCAATTCATGATATGACTATCAGGCTTACTTTAAATGATGATTTAGTTATTATGGATGTTAATACTATTATGAAAAGTCACCCCTATAGTATATGCCCTGAAATTACTCCAAATTTCAAAAAATTGACTGGATTAACTATAGGAAAAGGCTTTAGAAAAAATGTTTATGAAAAAGTTGGAGGTACAAAAGGCTGTACACATTTGGTAGAACTTTTATTTCCTATAGCTACAACTGCATTTCAAACTATTTACTCCTACAAAATGAATAAAAATAATAATAAAAAATACTCTGCTGATAAGCCTAGCCTAATAAATTCATGTCATAGTTGGAGTGAAAGCAATGAAGTAATAAAAAAATATTTTCCTAATTTTTATATAGAAAAATGAATAATTAATTATTACTAAGCTTCAAAGATAAAGCATGTAAGCCATTGTCAAATTCTTCTTTAAGAAGGCTATAAACCATTCTCTCTCTTTCTAACCTATTCTTACCAGTAAAAACTTTACTAATAATAGTAACATTATAATGGCTTTCTCCAGAATTTGGGGCTTGAAAGTGACCTTTATGACTATTACTATCATCTACTACATCAAGATAAGTAGGACTTAAATTATCATTAATTAATTTTTCTATTCTAATTTTTCTATTACTATTTATCATAAATAATACCTTTCAAGAAAGTAATAATTATAATATAAATACTACAAAATGAAACGCACGGTAAATAAATAAAAGCTATATGAAGAATAAATCAGAAAATCTTAAATTAATAAAATATTGCGAATGGAAAGATTGTGATAATAAAGGTGTCTATAGAGCTCCTAAAAATAGAGAAAATTTAAGAGAATTTAGGTGGTTTTGTTTAGATCATATAAGAGAATATAATAAAAAATGGAATTATTTTTCAGGACTGTCACAAAAAGAAATAGAAAAAGAACTTAAGGCAGATTTTACATGGCACTTACCTACTTGGCCTATGAATGAAAGTATTAAATATAATATTGAAGATGATTTAGATATATTAAAAACAAATAGCAATAAAAAAAATAAAAAGACTAAGATTAAAAACAATAAAATTACTAATGCATTTAAAAAATTAAATCTAACATTAGATTCTTCCTTGCAAGATATAAAAAGACAATATAAAGTTTTGGTCAAGAAATACCATCCAGATACTAATAATAATAATAATAAATCTAATAATAAATTAATTGAAATAAATGAAGCATACAAAACTATTATAGATAATTACTAAATCAAACCAGGAATTTAAAAATATGAATAAAATTATAGATAAAAACAGTATACGTGATGAGCCAGACACTATAATAAATGCAAAAAAAATCTTTAATATTAGTAAAGATATTGATGTGCCATGTTATTCACAACCTGATCAATATGTTCCTGAAATAGATCCTAACTATCATTTTGATGAAGAAACTACATTAGCAATATTAGCAGGATTTAAATTTAATAGAAGAGTTTTAATTCAAGGCTTACATGGAACAGGAAAATCAACCCATATAGAACAAATAGCAGCTCGTCTAAATTGGAGATGTGTAAGAATAAATTTGGATAGCCATATAAGCAGAATAGACTTGATTGGAAAAGATGCGATTATTTTAAAAGATGGGAAGCAAATAACAACTTTTAATGAAGGAATATTACCTTGGGCTATTCAGTCCTCTACAGCTTTAGTATTTGATGAATATGATGCAGGCAGGCCTGATGTCATGTTTGTTATCCAAAGAATATTAGAGGCTGATGGTAAACTTACACTTTTAGATCAGAGTAAAGTTATTAGTCCGCATAAATATTTTAGATTATTTGGAACAGCAAATACTGTAGGCTTAGGAGATACAACTGGCTTATACCATGGAACTCAACAAATTAATCAAGGACAAATGGACCGCTGGAACGTAGTAACAGCACTTAATTATTTGTCAGAAGAAACTGAGTCTGAAATTGTAAATTCTAAAATTTCTAATTTAAATGAAAGCTTCTTAAATAAAGAAAATATTTATAATATGGTGAAATTAGCAAACTTAACGAGAAGCGGATTTAAAAATGGTGATTTATCAACTGTTATGTCACCTAGAACAGTAATATCTTGGGCTGAAAATAGTATAATATTTAAGGATATACCTTACGCATTTAAAGTCTCTTTTTTAAATAAATGTGATGAAACTGAAAGAGCTACCTTAAGTGAATATTTTCAAAGATGTTTTGGAGAACTCCTTCCAGAAGATTGGTTATCAGCAATAATTGAAAAGCAAATCATAGAACCTAATAATGACTAATAAAAGCCATAAAATTGAAGTTTTCAAAAAATCTATATCTTCAACTCTCAAAGCTATATCTAAAAAAAAAGATATCTACATTAATTTTGGAGCAGAGAAAGAAATTAGTAATGAAGTAGTTACTCTCCCAATACCAAGTATTAAGCTTGAAGACATAGAAAAAAAAGAAATTAGAGGCATAGCTGATAGTATTGCTCTAAAATTCAAATATCATGATAAAAAACTGCATGAAAAATTAAAGCCAAACTCCAAAATGATAAATAAAATTTTTGATTCTATTGAAGATGCTCGATATGAAGCAATTGGGATAAATGAATATTCAGGAATAAAAAATAATTTAGAAATCAATATGGAAAGTAAGTATAAAAACATTCAAATAAACAAAAATGATGTAGCAATTGAAGATGCTGCAAAACTAATTATCCAAGAAAAGTTAACAAATAAAAAATTATCCAAGGATTTACATAAAATTGTAGATGTATGGAAAAATGATATTGAATCCGCAATTAATAAAAATATAGAAGAATTACAATTAAATATGCATAAACAAAAAGATTTCTCAAATATCTCATTAAAATTAGCAGAACAATTACAGTCTATACAAGCAGAAGTAGATGTTGAGGAAGATAATCAAAATAATAATGATGAAGATTTGGATAATGAGAATCAAGACCAAAATCAAGATCAAGAAAATGATGATCAAAATTTAAATGAAGAAAACTCCGAAGCAGAAGAAAATTTATCAATGGAACAAGAAGAGACGGATACAGATATTATAGAGGATGAAAATTCAGATTCAGAAAATAGTAAAGATGCCAACCCTTTTTACTCTCCTCCTCAAGAAGAAAAAGATAATTTTATTTATGATGCCTATACTAAAAAATTTGATGAAACTATCTCAGCTCAAGACTTATGTGATCAAGATGAACTTTTAAGATTAAGAACTAATCTTGATAAACAAATTGATAATATGGACAATATTATTTCTCAGTTAGCGAATAGACTACAGAGGAAACTTATGGCTCAACAAAACAGATGGTGGGAATTCAATTTAGAAGAAGGTGTTTTAGATGCCTCGCGGCTTACAAGAATAATCATTAATCCTCTTCAATCTTTATCTTATAAAGAAGAAATAGAATCAGAATTTAAAGACACTATTGTAACATTGCTAATTGATAATTCAGGTTCTATGAGAGGAAGACCTATTACGGTAGCAGCTTTAAGTGCAGATATCTTGACTAGAACTCTTGAGAGATGTGGAGTTAAAGTAGAAATTTTAGGTTTTACTACACGCTCATGGAAAGGTGGTAAAGCTAGAGACGAGTGGATTAAGAATGGAAGGCCTTCAAATCCTGGTAGATTGAATGAAATAAGACATATAATATATAAAAGTGCTTCTAATCCATGGAGAAGGTCTAAAACAAATTTAGGCCTAATGTTAAGGGAAGGTATACTTAAAGAAAATATTGATGGGGAAGCAATTGCTTGGGCAACAGATAGGTTAAATAAAAGAATTGAGAAAAGAAAAATTTTAATGGTGATTTCAGATGGAGCTCCAGTAGATGATTCAACGTTAAGTACAAATTCTGGAAGCTATTTAGATAAGCATTTAAGACAAATTATTAAAAAAACAGAAGCTAATTCTAATATAGAATTATTAGCTATTGGCATTGGTCACGATGTAACTAGATATTATAAACAAGCATTAACTATTATTGAAGTGGATCAACTTGGTAGCGCTATTACTAACCAACTTGCTATTTTATTCGATAAAAATAAGAGAAAAGTAAAACAGAAAAGTTAATATATTAGTTTTTTATATTTTCTTTACTTTTAATAAGTTTTTTATAGTGAATTGCATTTTCTGATAAATTCTTTTCAAAAGCTGCAGTTAAGAATTTATCTATTCCACCTTTTTTTTCAACAGTTCTAATAGCACTTGAGCAAACTCTGAATTTAACAGGTTTATTTAAAACTTCACTAAAAAGAGAGATATTCTGTAGATTAGGTAAAAATCTTCTTCTAGTTCTATTTTTGGCATGGCTAACATTATTACCATACATCACTTTTTTACCTGTTAGTTCACATACTCTAGACATTAATTTAATCCTTTAAATAATTATCAATAATTTAATAAAACCGAAAATGAAATCAGTCAAGAAATCTTTTAAATATGTTTTATTTCATATCTGGTCTTTGTTCGATTAATCCCAAAACTCTTCTTGCTGCATCAGTTATATTTGTTCCAGGTCCAAATATAGCATCTACACCTGCTTTTTCTAGTTCTAAGTAATCCTCTTGAGGTATTACTCCGCCAGCAATTATTACCACATTATCATTACCACTATTTTTAATTTCTTTAATCATATTTGGGATTAAAGTAAGGTGCCCTCCCGCTAAACTAGATGCACCTACTACATCTGGTTTAAATGAGTTAACCATTTCAGATGATTCTTTAGGTGTTTGAAATAAAGGTCCTACTTTTACTTCAAATCCAAGATCTTCATAGGCACTCGCAACTACGTTTGCTCCCCTATCGTGTCCATCCTGACCTAATTTTACAATCAGAATTTTTGGTTTTCTACTTCTTTTATTTATAAAATCATTTATGGCTTCTCTTACATAAACAAAATTCTCATTCTTATTTAACTCTTTTCCATATATACCTGTTACACCCTTATATTCTGCTCTATGACGACCAAAAACTTTTTCTAAAGCATAAGAAATTTCTCCTACAGTGGCCCTTTTTCTTGATGCCTCTATACTTAACTCTAATAAATTAGACATGTTATTTTTTGCCCCTTCAGAAAGAGCTGATAAAGCTTTATTTACAGCCATCTCATCTCTATTCTTTCTTAATATTCTTATATTATTAATTTGTTCTTCTTTAACTTCTTCATTATTTACTTTTAACACATCAAATTTTGAATCTTCTTTAGGTTTATATTTATTAACACCAACTACTATTGCGTCTGAAGAATCTACAGCAGCTTGCCGTTTTGCTGCAGACTTTTCTATCATTTGTTTTGGAATGCCTTGCTCTACAGCTTTAGTCATGCCTCCTATCTTTTCTATATCATTGATAATTTTTTCAGCTGCAGCAATTAATCTTCCAGTTAGCGCTTCAATATAATAAGAACCTGCCAAAGGATCTACAGTTTTCGTAATACCTGTCTCTTCTTGAAGAATTAATTGAGTGTTTCTTGCAATTCTCGCTGAAAAATCAGTAGGTAAAGCAACCGCCTCATCAAAAGCATTCGTATGAAGTGATTGAGTTCCGCCAAAAACTGCAGCCATTGCTTCCACGGTAGTTCTTACTACATTATTGTAAGGGTCCTGTTCTGTTAGAGACACTCCAGATGTCTGACAATGTGTTCTTAACATTAAGGATTTAGGTTTTTTTGGGCTAAAATATTTTTGCATTAAACTAGCCCAAAGCCATCTAGCTGCTCTTAATTTTGCGATCTCCATAAAAAAGTTCATTCCTATAGCAAAAAAGAATGAAAGCCTAGGAGCAAAATCATCAACTTCTAATCCTTTATTTATTGCTGCTCTAACATATTCTAAACCATCAGCAATCGTAAAAGCTAATTCTTCTACCTGATTAGCTCCCGCCTCCTGCATATGATATCCACTTATAGAAATAGAATTAAATAATGGCATTTTTCTTGCCGTGTAACTGATAATATCAGATACTATTCGCATAGAATGAGCGGGGGGATATATATATGTATTCCTTACCATAAATTCTTTTAATATATCATTCTGAATAGTACCCCTGAGCTCTTCCTCCTTAACTCCTTGTTCTTCAGCCGCCACAATAAAATTAGCTAATACAGGTAATACTGCTCCATTCATAGTCATAGAAACAGACATTTTATTTAATGGTATTTGATCAAATAATAATTTCATATCTTCAACTGAATCTATAGCCACTCCTGACATACCTACATCTCCAGCCACTCTTGGATGATCGCTGTCATAACCTCTATGAGTTGCTAAATCAAATGCTACTGATAGACCCATTTGTCCCGCAGCTAAATTTCGTTTATAAAATTCATTTGACTCTTTAGCTGTAGAAAAACCAGCATACTGTCTTATTGTCCATGGACGTCCTGCATACATAGTTGCTTTAGGCCCTCTTAAGAAAGGTTCAAAGCCTGGAAGTCCTCCTATATGTTTAAGACCCTCTATATCTTTTTCAGTATATAGAGGTTGGATATCTATTCCTTCAGGCGTTGTCCAAATAAGTGTGTCAGAGTCTTTTCCTTTTAATTCCTTTTTTGCTAAATCTGCCCAATCTTTAAGGCTTCTAGTAATATTATTACTCATAAATTTATTTTAACCTTTCAATAAATTAATTATCTTTTATCAATGGTAATTTTATAAAAGGAACCCCTTCTTTCTTAAGTTTTTTTTCCTCTTGTTTTGTTGCTGTACCTCTTATTGGTTTGCTTTTCTTCTTACCATTATAAATCATAGTTGCCTCTTCAGCAAAATTATCTCCTACGTCAATAGTTTGTTTTTCTATCTCTTTAGTTAAACTTCTAATTTTAGTTTTTAGTTCTATCTCACTTATATTAAGTATATTTTGCTTTTTTAAATCTTTTTTTAAGGCAGATTTTTTTATAGCAGGAGCAACTATTGCTCTTTCAACATTTAAATCTCCACATATAGGACAAGATACTAATCCTTCTTTAGATTGTTCTTCAAAATCTTTTGAACTTGAGAACCAGCCCTCAAAAGAATGAGAAATTCCACATTTAAGATCATATTTAATCATACAATTACCTAAATAAAATAAAAAATTATTTATTATCTTACTTTTAAAACAATATATAATACATTTAATATGAATAAAAAATTAAAAATATCTAATAATAATTTTTCATTACCTCCTTCTCAGTGGATCGTAAATAATTTATCTCAAACTAACACTTCAATAAACTTACTTGATTTAGCTTGCGGAGCTGGAAGACATAGTATTTATGCAGCAAAAATTGGTCATAGAGTAGTTAGTGTAGATATCGATAAAAATAAACTTACTAAATTGAGAGATAATAAATTAATTAATCCTATTCAAATGGATATAGAGAAAAGCAATACTTGGCCATTTAAAAAAAATATATTTGAAACAATAATAGTCACAAACTATTTGTATAGACCTATTTTTAAATATATTTTAGAAAGTATAAATATCGGTGGAAAACTTCTATATGAAACATTTACTGAAGAAAATTCAGTATTTGGTAGACCAAATAATAAAAATTATTTACTAAAACCTCAAGAATTACTAGACTACGCTTTAAAAAATAATTTCAAAATTATAAGCTATGAAGAAATAATTATATCTAAATCCAAACAAAAAAAAGCAGTTCAAAGAATTTCGGCTAAAAAAATATAAATCTAGAGTTTTCCCCAGATTTTTTTAATATCTTTCGACTTATTTATATCTATATCTGCATATATAAGTTTTTGCTTGTTTTTAGCTTCTACTATTATATTTCCCCAAGGATCAACTACCATTGAATGTCCCCAAGTTTTTCTGTTAGGATAGTGCTCACCTACTTGTGCAGGAGCAAGAATCCAACAACTAGATTCTATTGCTCTAGCTCTTAAAAGAATTTCCCAATGATATTTTCCTGTATTAACTGTAAATGCGGAGGGAATTGTTATTATGTTGCAACCTTTATTAGACAATGCTTTATATAATTCCGGAAACCTTATATCAAAACAAATAGTTAAACCAATTTTACCTAATTCATTTTCTACTACTACAATTTCAGATCCAGCATCATATCTATTAGACTCATTATATTTTTCATTACTTGATAAATTTGCATCAAACATATTTATCTTATCGTATCTACCAGTTAGATTGCCACTCTTATCTATAAATAATGAACGATTTGATAATTTACTTTTATGAGCATTATTTGAAAATACAGCAATAGAACCTAATAAAACATAAATATTATAATTTTTAGCTGCTATTTTTGCATTTAAAAATACAGGGTGGTCAGCTTCAGAAAATGCATTGGACAGCATTTCTTTACCATTACCCATAAATCCACAATTCTCTGGAAATAAAATTAGATCTGCCCCATTATTTTTTGCTTTTTTTATTTTATCTTCTATAAATTTAATATTTGACTGAACATCTGGAACAGAAGTCATTTGTACTAGTGCTACTCGCATTTATTTTTTTTCTTCACTGATAAGTTTATCAAGTTCTCCTTTAGCATTCATACTATATAAGTCATCAGAACCACCTATATGTACATGTCCATAAAATATTTGAGGAATACTTCTCTTTCCTCCAGACAATTGAAGCATTTCTTCCATCTTTTCAGGGTTTTTATGAATATTTATTTCATCAAAATCTATATTTTTTTCTTCTAATAAATTTTTAGCTCTGGAACAATATCCACATAAATAACCTGTATATATACGCATTTTTTTCATTTTGCCCTCTAATAATATTTCTAGTTATAAGATTATAAATAATATATATATGAATAAAAAAAATAAACAAAATTATTTAGGCTTATATGACTAGTCAAACACAAAATTCTATACCAGAAATATTCAATAGAAAAACTATAAAACATAATCATTTTAAATTTAATAAATTATATAAACAAATTGCTAATGAATTAGCTGAACGAATTAAAGAAACTAATATAAATTTTGAATATGCACTTGAATTAAATTCAAAAACCCTTTCGACTGGGACACAAATTGAAAACACTAAACTAGTTAAAAATTTATATAGAACTATAATTCATTCTCAAACAAAAAACACTTTAATTAATTTTTATAGTGATGAGGAATTTCTTCCAATAAAAAATAATTCCTTAGATTTAGTTTACAGCGTACTAGGATTAAATACAGTAAATGATATTCCTGGTACTTTTAGACAAATATATAATGCTCTAAAAAGTAATGGTTTATTTATTGCTGCATTTTGGGGAGCGGGCACATTATCACCTTTAGCTGAGGGGCTTGCATATGCTGATGAAAAAATATTAGGTGGACTATACCAAAGAATTTTTCCTTTTTGTGATATAAAAACAATGGGAAGTTTATTACAAAGAGCAGGATTTACAATGCCAATGGCAGATCAAGAAAAAATTGTAAAAAGTTATAAAAACATAAGTAATTTATTTACTGATATTAGATCTTTTAACGAATGTAACAACTTAAATAGTAGGCCAAAAACATTTACCCCTAAGTCCATATTTAAAGAAGCAGAAATTTATTTGAAAGATAATTATAGTAATAATATAGAATTTTTTATACCTTATAATATCATATTTATAACAGGCTGGAAAAATTAAATTATGTTAAATAAAAATATTCTTTATTTAATTCTACTTCTATTCCTTTTTCCGTTCTCAATTTTGAAAGCATCTAATCAAGAGGAATTATTTTGTAAAGGTATTTATTGGTCTAATAAAGAAGCAAATTATGCAGAATGGAAAGTCATTAAAAGGATTTCCATTTATAAAATATATTTCAAGATTAATGAACTTAAAAAAATAGCTAGAGTTTCTTTTAGAAAAGGAAATGCTGGGACAGTTATAGGAATGGGTGGATGGGAAAATAGAACAGAAGAAAAAAGTTCTTTATCCTTTACTTATTCTCTGACCAATAAAGTATTTAAAATGACAAGCAGATATAGTGATATAAAAATAGAAGGAAAATGCGAAGGTAATATTTACTTATGATCTATAATCGGCATTAATTTTTATATATTCTTGAGTTAAATCACATGTCCATACCGTTGCATTTTCTTTTCCTGTTCCTAAATTAACTTCTATTTCTATATTTTTAGATTTCATTTTATTGGCAACGGTTTCTTCTTTATAGTTTTTTACTAAGGATCCCTTATGAGTAATCTTGACCTTATTTATTGATATAGAAATTTTATCTTGTTTTACTGAACTACCTAACTTGCCTACAGCCATAATTATTCTACCCCAATTAGGATCTTCTCCAGCTACAGCAGTTTTCACTAGGGAAGAATTCGCTATTGATAGAGCAATTTCCTTAGCAATTTTATAAGATTTAACGGAATTTACTTTTATTGTAATAAACTTACTTGCACCTTCTCCATCACATACAATCTGCTGAGCTAAATTCTGCATAACCTTATCTAATGATTTTTTAAATTTTTCTAAGCGCACGTCTTTTATAGATTTTATAGGTTTAATTAATTTTTTAGAATTAAGAGAAAATAAAATACAAGTATCTGAAGTAGATGTATCTCCATCAACAGTTATAGAATTAAAAGATTTTTCGACTGCATTTTTTAAAAGAATATTTAATATATTTGAAGGAATTGAAAAGTCAGTAAAAATAAAAGCTAACATTGTTCCCATATTAGGAAATATCATTCCAGACCCTTTAGCAACACCAACTATTTTATAGTTATTATCTTCTATTTTACAGTTACTTTTTGATCCTTTAATAAAAGTATCAGTAGTACAAATTGATTCAGCAACTTCTTTCCAAGAAGATTTTTTTTGTTGAATTAATTTTGGAATAGAAGAAGTAATTTTATCACTATTTAAGAGTTCTCCTATAACTCCAGTTGAACACACATAAATTTCATTACTTTTACATTTTAAATTCATAGCTACTTGATTAACTGTATCTTTTACAGCTTTTAAACCTTTTTTACCTGTGTGTGCGTTAGCATTACCTGAATTAACGATTAATGCTCTTGCCTTACCTGCATTTCTAATTTTCTTACACCACATAACTGGAGCAGAAGGAGTAGTAGATTTTGTTACCACACATGCAACGTTAGTTTTATCAGGCATTGTTATTAAACTTAAATCTAGCTTATCTTTATACCTGATTCCTGAATGAATAGCGGAAAGTTTTATTCCTTTAATATTTGGCAAATCTGGAAATACTTTTGGCGCTAAAGGAGATTTTTTAAAATTCTTTGGCAATCTAATATCTTTCTTTTTATTAAAGAATAGTATAAAACAAGTAATTAATTTATAGACTAATGATAAAAAAAAATGCAGTAAAAAATTAATTTTTTTAATAATTAAAAAATAGGACAGTTTATATGCTAAATAGCCTAGCAAAGAAAATTTTTGGTACTCCTAATGATAGGTATTTAAAAAAAATTAATTTATTACTAGAGGAAGTAAATAAATTAGAAAAAAATATATCACAACTTACAGATCAAGAATTAAAAAATACAACTATAAAACTAAAAAATTTATATAAAAATAATAATAATTTAGATATTATTCTTCCAGAAGCCTTTGCAACAGTAAGAGAAGCTGCACAAAGAGTTCTCGGTCAAAGACATTATGATGCACAAATCATTGGTGGTATTGTTTTACATCAAGGAAAAATTTCTGAAATGAAGACAGGAGAAGGTAAAACTTTGGTAGCTACTTTGCCTGCTTATCTTAATGCCTTAACAAATAAAGGAGTACATATTGTAACTGTAAATGATTATTTAGCTAGCAGGGATAGCGAATGGATGGGACAAATTTATAATTTTTTAGGGTTATCCGTGGGTTGTATTATTCCAAATTTAGAAGATGAACAAAGAAAAGAAGCTTATAATGCAGATATTACTTATGCTACCAATAATGAATTAGGTTTTGATTTTTTAAGAGATAATATGAAATTTTCTTTTGATCAAATGGTTCAACGTGAATTTAATTTTGCGATTGTAGATGAGGTGGATTCAATTTTAATTGATGAAGCTAGAACACCACTAATAATTTCTGGACCAACGGAAGATAATTCAGAACTATACAAAACAATTAATACATTAATTCCCCTTCTAAATGAAGAAGACATAGAAATAGATGAAAAAACAAAAAGTGTTGCTTTAACAGAACAAGGTAATGAGAATATTGAAAAAATTTTAAAAGAAAAATCTCTTCTAAAAGGCCCTAATCTGTATGATCCTGAAAATGTAGGAATAGTTCATCATATTAATCAAGCAATTAGAGCAAATAGACTATTTGAAAGAGACAAGGATTATATAGTAAATAATAATAAGGTCGTAATAATTGATGAGTTCACAGGAAGAATGATGGAGGGAAGGAGATTTTCAGATGGTTTACATCAAGCTTTAGAAGCAAAAGAAAATGTTGATATTAAAAATGAAAATCAAACATTAGCATCTGTTACATTTCAAAATTATTTTAGAATGTATCCTAAATTAGCTGGTATGACAGGTACAGCTTTAACTGAAGCTAATGAATTTATGGAAATATATAATCTTGAAGTTATTTCTGTTCCAACTCATAAAAAAATGATTAGAATTGATAATAATGATGAAGTTTATAGAACGGCAGAAGAAAAATGGAATGCTGTAATAGCTAATATTAAAAATGCTAATAAAAAACACCAACCCGTTCTTGTAGGAACTACTAGTATTGAAAAGTCTGAAATGCTGTCAAAGTTACTTAAAAAAGAAAAGATAAAACATAATGTATTAAATGCAAGAAATCATGCGGAAGAGGCAAATATTATTGCAACCGCTGGTATTCCAAATTCTGTCACTATTGCAACTAATATGGCTGGAAGAGGAACAGATATTCAACTAGGCGGTAATATAGATATGATGAGTGAAAATAGTAAAAGTAAAATTAGTAATATAGAAGAAAATAAAAATATAGCTCTACAAAGTGGAGGTTTATTAGTAATTGGAACAGAAAGACATGAAAGTAGAAGAACAGATAATCAATTGAGGGGAAGATCAGGCAGACAAGGAGATCCTGGAGAATCTAAATTTTTCCTTTCTCTTGAAGATGACTTAATGAGAATATTTGGATCAGAAAAATTAGACACAGTTTTACAAAAATTAGGTTTAAAAAAAGGTGAAGCTATAATCCATACTTGGGTAAATAGAGCTCTCCAGAAAGCACAAGAAAAAGTAGAAGGAAGAAACTTTGAAATTAGAAAAAGTCTTCTTCGTTTTGACGATGTGATGAATGATCAGAGAAAAGCTATCTATGAACAAAGAAAAGAATTAATGCAGGTGAATGATATTACAGAAACAGTATCAAATATGAGAAATGAAATAATAGATGATTTAGTAAATATCAATATACCAGAAAAAGCCTACGCCGAACAATGGAATTTAAAGAGTTTGTCAATATCCCTAAAAAAATTAGGTTTAAATTTACCTCTTGATGACTGGGCTAAAAAAGATGGTGTAACAGAAAAAGAATTTAAACAATACATAAAAGAAGAAGCTGATAATAAAATTAAACAAAAAATAGATATTTTTGGTATTAAAAATATGCAAAATATAGAAAAACAAGTAATGCTTCAAGTTGTAGATCAAAATTGGAAAGAGCATTTATTACAGTTAGATCAATTAAAACAAGGCATAGGTTTAAGAGCATATGCTCAAAGAGACCCATTAAATGAATATAAAAGTGAAGCATTCAATTTATTTCAAGTAATGCTAGAAAATATAAGAAATCAAACAACTACAATACTTTTAAATATTGAAATTACCTCAGAAATTCCAGAACGAAAAAAAGAAGAAGTTACTTTAATTAAAGAGTCTGTAAATAATAATGATAATAATAACAAAATTAATGCTCCAATTAAGTCAAAAAAAATTGGAAGAAATGAAATGTGTCCATGTGGATCTGGTAAAAAATATAAGCATTGTTTTGGAACAGAAAGCTGTAAGCTTATTTCTTAGATAATGATGTAATATAGTTAATAGAAGTATTATTTGTTAATTTCCATTTATTTAATAAAGGGTTAAAATTAATTCCCTTAATATTCTTAATGTGAAAATTATATTGACTAAATATTTTATTAATTTCTTTTGGATTTATAAATTTATCATAATGGTGGGTGCCTCTAGGAATTTTTTTAAGAATATTTTCTGCCATATCTATTACAAATATTTTTGACAATAGAGTTTTATTTATTGTGGATAAAATAATTATCCCATCTTTCTTTAATAAACATGTAATTAACTTACAAAAATAATCTATATTATTAACATGTTCCAAAAGTTCTAAGCCTAAGATGACATCATACCTTTTTTTTAATTTACTTATAGCTTCAATATTATTACATCTATAATCTATTTGAAGTTTCATTTTCTTGGCATGCAATTTAGCTACATCTATTAGTTTTTGTGACTCATCTACTCCTGTTAAATTAGCTCCCAGTCTACATAGAGGTTCGCTAGCTATTCCCCCTCCGCAACCTAAATCTAAAATTTCCAATCCATTTAATATATATTTCTTATCTTTAAGCTCAAAGTTTTCTATTAATTCTGATTTTATAAATTTGGTCCTAATCTCAGACATAGAGTGTAAAAAAGACATACTTCCTTCTTCGTCCCACCAATCATTTGCTAATTTAGAAAACTGTATAATTTCTTCTTTATCAACTGTGCTTAATGGCATATTATTTCAATATCTTTTTTATAATTATAAATTAAAACTATCTTGCACCTTTTTTAAGGACAAAGTATTAATACGTTTATATATACTTTAAGGTTAAATTTTATGCAAAAAATAGTCCAAAAATTTGGTGGCACTTCTGTTGGAACAATCGAAAAAATAAAGCATGTTTGTTCATTAATTAATAAAGAAGTAAAAAATGGAAATCAAGTAGCTGTAGTTTCTTCAGCTATGTCTGGAGAAACAAATAGATTATTAAGTTTAGCTGATAATTTTGACTTAAAAAATAATAAATTAGAATCTGACATGATAGTTTCAACTGGAGAGCAAATAGCCATTTCTCTAATTTCAATGGCATTAAAGGAAATTGGATTAAAAGGTAAACCATTATTAGGGTGGCAAATCCCAATAATTGGTTCAAAAGATTATACAAAAGCAAAAATAAATAGAATAGATGATAAAAGAATTCTAGAAATTATGAATAAAGGTGAAATCCCAATTATTGCTGGTTTTCAGGGTATCGATGAAGATAATAATATTGTTACATTCGGAAGAGGCGGTTCTGATACATCAGCAGTTGCTATAGCAGCAGCTATAGCTGCAGATAGATGCGATATATATACTGATGTAAATGGTGTATACACTACAGACCCTAGAATAGTAAAAAATGCTAAAAAGTTAAATAAAATTAGTTATGAAGAAATGCTAGAATTTGCGTCTTTAGGAGCAAAAGTGTTACAAACTAGATCAGTAGAAATGGCTATGAGATATGGAGTAACTGTACAAGTATTATCAAGTATTACAGGTGATATAGGAACATTTTTAACAAAAGAGGATAAAAAAATGGAAAATGAATTAGTTAGTGGTATTGCTTACAGCAAAGATGAAGCTAATCTCACTCTAATCAACATCTTAGATAAACCAGGCGTTGCTACAAAAATATTTAGCCCTTTAAGTGAAGCTAATATAAATGTTGATATGATTGTTCAATCAGGTTCAGAAAATGGAAAGAATATTAATTTCACTTACACGGTTTCTAGAAAAGATCTAGAACAAACTATATCAATTATGGAAAGTAATAAACCTAACATAGAGTTTGAAAGAATTATTACAAATAATTCTTTAGCTAAAGTTTCAATCATTGGACTAGGAATGAGAACTCATACAGGTGTAGCAAATAAAATGTTTTCAGCTTTAGCATCACAAAATATCAATATTCATGTTATTTCTACGTCTGAAATTAAAATAAGTGTTTTAATAGATGAAGATTATATTGAGAAAGCTATTAATATACTTCATTCTATTTTTGAGCTTGAGAAAAAATAAGAATTATATTTAGAGTAATAAGTTGAGTAATAATAAAAAATTATTAAATGAGAATTATTCAGAAGAATTTAGGCAGAATATAATCAATGCGAGAAAGAATAAGAACTTAACTATTCAAGAAGCATCTCAAATACTAAACATACCAAAAACTATTATAGAAAAATTAGAGAATGGTGATCTTACGGAAATTAATAGTAATATATTTATTATGGGGCATATAAGAACATATTTAAATTTAATAGAAATTGACCCCAAATTGTTATTTGATAATTATCAAATTAAAGAAGTCAATTTAAATAAAGAAATACAAAATATAATAGTTCCATATAAATTTAAATTATCTAAGAAATTTATATTATGCATATCAATTATTTTATTTTTATTCATCATAATAATATATAGGGAATTTAATAAACTCAAAACAGAAAATATTATTATTTCAGAAGATAATGTTTTTAATAATACAGAAATCTCTAAAGATAAAGTTGATAAAAATATATCTAAAGAAAAAAAAATAGAAGATATAGATACTATTGAAAAGGAAGAAGAGACTGTTGATACAATTTATGAAAAGAAAACTATAAGCCCAACTAATATAGAGGATATAAATAATATAGAGGATATAAAAGAAATTGAAGAAATAAATTTTTTATTAATTGAAGCCATAGAAGATAGTTGGATAGAGGTTAAAGATATAAAATCAAAAGTTATAATGAGTAAAATTGTAAAAAAAAATGAAACCATTAAGTTGCCTTATCAAAAAGATTTAATACTAGTAACTGGTAATGCAGGTGGTATAGTAATAAAAATAAATAATAAGACTATAAATACGCTCGGAAAATCTGGAGAAGTTAAAAGAAATATTTCTTTAAATTTAGAAAATTTAATTAAATATTTAGAAGAGTAAAGGTATAATATTGAACTTACGTCCTTATAGAATAATAAAAAGAAAAAAAACAAAAACCATATTAGTAGGTAATGTTGCAGTTGGAGGTGACAACCCTATTAGTGTTCAATCAATGACTAATACTCTAACCACAGATGTAAAAAAAACGATTAATCAAATAAATCAGATAACTGAAGCAGGTGCTGACCTAGTGAGAGTTTCTTGCCCTGATCAAGAATCTACAATCGCCCTAAAAACTATTACAAAAAATGTGAATGTTCCTATCATTGCCGATATACATTTTCATTATAAAAGAGCAATAGAAGCAGCAGAATCTGGCGCGGCATGTCTTAGAATAAATCCTGGAAATATTGGGTCTGGAGAAAGAATAAAATCCGTCATTCAAGCTGCAAAAGATCATAACTGTTCTATTAGAATAGGTGTTAATGCAGGCTCATTAGAAAAAAATATTTTAGAAAAATATAAGTCTCCATGCCCTGAAGCTTTAATAGAAAGTGCTCTGGCTAATATTAAGATACTAGAAGATGGTGATTTTACCAATTTTAAAATAAGTGTTAAAGCCTCAGATATATTTCTGGCAGTAGCTTCTTATGAAAAACTATCTGAAATAACTGATTATCCACTTCATATTGGAATTACTGAGGCAGGAAGCCTAAACTATGGAACTGTTCAATCAGCAATAGGATTAGGTAAACTATTATGGTCGGGAATTGGAGATACAATTCGCGTCTCTCTTTCTGCAGATCCTGTGGAAGAAGTAAAAGCAGCTTTTCAAATTCTTAAATCCTTAGGTATAAGAAATAAAGGAGTAACAATTATATCTTGTCCTTCTTGTGCAAGACAAAATTTTGATGTTATTGAGACCGTAAAAATTATTGAAGAAAAGCTATCACATATAAAAGAAACTATTTCTTTATCTATCATAGGGTGTGTTGTAAATGGTCCTGGAGAAGCAAAAGAGACTAATATTGGTGTGACAGGCGGAGGAAAAAAATTTCATCAAATATATATAGATGGAAATATTAGTCATAGAATGGAACAAAAAGATTTTATTAAGCATATCACTAATTTAGTGGAAGAGTATGCAGAAAGAATAAGAATATAGATGAATACTAAATTGCAATCAGTAAGAGGCACTCATGATCACCTTCATAAAGATATGTATGAATATAACTATATAGTAAATAAAGTATGTTCTATATCTGCTAATTACGGTTTTAAGCAAATGTCTACACCAATTTTCGAGTTTTCTAATGTTTTTAAAAGAACTTTAGGAGAAAGTTCAGATATAGTTACAAAAGAAATGTATACTTTTAAAGATAAAGGTGAAGAAGAAATCACATTAAGGCCTGAAGGAACGGCAGGAATTGTAAGAGCTATAATATCCAATGGTCTTGCACAAGAAATGCCATTTAAAGCTTTTTATCATGGCCCAATGTTTAGATATGAAAGACCTCAAAAAGGAAGATTAAGACAATTTCATCAAGTAGGGGTAGAATTACTTGGAGTTAAAAAAGAACAAGCAGATATTGAAGTTATAGCATGTGCTAAACAAGTTCTTGATGAATTAAATATCGAAAAATTCAGTAAACTTAATATTAATAGTCTTGGTAGTATTGATGATCGCCAAAAATATGTAAAAGCGCTAGTTAATTACCTATCAAGTTATAAAAACAAATTATCTAAAGATAGCTTAATGAGATTAAATAAAAACCCTTTAAGAATTTTAGACTCTAAATCTGAAGATGACATTTCTATCATTAAAAACGCTCCCAAACTTAGTGAATATCTTAATAGTTTTTCACATGAAAATTTTAAAAATATTTTAGAGGGATTAGAAAATTTAAATATTAAATATATAATAAACGAAAACCTTGTAAGAGGTTTAGATTATTATAACGATACGACATTTGAATTTATAACAGATAAATTAGGTTCACAAAGTGCAATAATTGCAGGTGGACGATATGATAGTCTAATGAAACAAATGGGTGGCGCAGATATCCCAGGAATTGGCTGGGCAGGAGGTATTGAAAGACTTATTCTTTTATCCACAATAAATGAAATTAAAAGAAAACATATTTCTATAATACCAGTTGGTGAAGAAAATAATAATATATGTATTGATTTAGCCCATAAACTTAGGAATAAAAACATATTTTCAGAAATGAGTTATTCCGGTAATTTGAAGAAAAGGCTAAAAAATGCTAATAAATTATCTTCTAACTTTGCAATCATTATAGGTACAGAAGAAGTTAGAAATAATTATGGATTAGTTCGTAATCTTGAAACAGGTAAACAAAAAAAAATAAAACTAGCAGAAATTATAGAATATATAGAGAAAATATTACTTTAATATGATACCAGTTCTAAAAAATAGGCTTGAAGAAATTATAAATAAATTTTCTGAAATAGAAGCACAATTATCTGACAATGAAATAGATATTAATATAAGAATGAATTTGTCTAAAGAACATGCAGAATTATCTCCAATAGTATCTGCTATCAACGATTTAAAAAACTGCCAAAAAGAAATAGATGGAGCACAAGAAATACTGGATGATAAAGAAACTGACCAGTTACTAAGAGATGAAGCCTTAACTGAGATTAATCACTTAAAAAAAGACTTAGAGCACCTAAGTGAAAAAACTCAAAAATTACTTATTCCAAAAGATCCAGATGACAATAGAAATGCAATACTTGAGATTAGAGCTGGTACAGGTGGGGATGAAGCAGCACTATTTGGGAGCAACTTATTAAAAATGTACACTAGATATTCTGAAATTCAAAAATGGAATATAGAAATATTATCTTTATCTGAAAATGATATAGGTGGCTGCAAGGAAGCATCTATAAAAATTTCGGGAAATAATGTATTTGGTAGATTAAAATTCGAGAGTGGAGTTCATAGAGTTCAAAGAATTCCTCTAACAGAAACACAAGGTAGAATCCACACCTCTGCTGCTACAGTTGCAATACTTCCCGTAGCAGAAGAAGTAGATATAGATATTAATACAAGTGATTTACGGATTGATACATATAGAGCTCAGGGTGCTGGTGGACAGCATGTTAATAAAACTGAAAGTGCCGTAAGAATAACACATATTCCAACAGGAACAGTTACACAATGTCAAGATGGTAAATCTCAACATAAAAATAAGGCAAAAGCTTTAGAAATGCTTAGAGCAAAACTTTATACAAATGAGAAAGAAATAAGAGATTCCGAGAGGAGCGAAAAAAGAAAGTTATTGGTTGGATCAGGTGATAGATCTGAAAGAATAAGAACCTATAATTATCCACAAGACCGAATAACTGACCATAGAATTCAATTATCTTTAAATAGAATTGATGAAGTACTTTCTGGAACTCGTCTAAATGAAATAATAGATGTATTATTAGCACAAGAGGAAAGCGATAGACTGTCTCAGCTTTCTGATAGTAATTAAAAAAATAATGAAATTATCTAATATTTTATTAAAAGCACAGAAAATTTTAAAAAAAAATAATATTGAAGACCCTTTAAGGGAATCTAAGTTACTAATTTGCCATGTCTTATGTTCTGGTTTAGAAGTATTTTTATTAGAATCTGAAAAAAATATTTCTCTAAAACAAAAAATAAATATTTTTAAGCTAATAATGAGAAGAGCAAAAGGTGAACCTTTTGCATATATTGTGAAATCTGTTAATTTTTATAAAAATAAATTTTATGTGAATAAACATGTCTTAATTCCTAGGCCTGAGACAGAAGAACTTGTTGAAGAAGTATTAAAATATATTCCAGATAAAAATAAAAAATTACGCATATTGGATATAGGTGTTGGTTCAGGAGTAATACTAGCAAGTTTATTAAAAGAGTTACCAAATTCATATGGAGTTGGAACAGATATAAGTATAGACGCCTTAAAAGTTGCTAATATAAATTTGAATAAATTAAATATTACTCATAGAAATAAATTAATAAATTGTAATTGGGCAGAAGGCATAAAGAATAATATATTTGATGTTGTAACATGCAATCCTCCATATATAGCAAATGAACATATTAAAAACTTGCACAATCATGTAAAAAAATATGAACCTCTTCTAGCGTTAAAAGGAGGGAAATATGGATTAGATTCATTTAAAAGTTTTTTACCATTAGCAAGAAGCGTAATGCAAAAAAATGCTTTATTAGCTCTGGAGATTGGATTCGACCAATCAGAAAAGTTAAAATACCTTTTATGTATAAATAATTTTGAATTAAAAAGTATCATAAAAGATTTATCTGGAAATAAAAGAATAATTATTGCGACTGCATTTTAAATAAAAAAACACTTGGCAAATATATATATATATATAGAATATAGACTTCTAAGAATTGATAATTAAATTAATAAAATCTTTTTAGAAATAATCCCTTAAATTTTAAACAGAAAAAAATTTTAAGTCTGTTTATTAATTTTAGTAAACCAATTTGTAAAGAAGGAAAATAATATGAGAGTATCAAATACTCCCAAAAGACATAGGAGTAGAAATAATAATTCTAGAAGAAATAATGGTTCTCAAAAAATGAACCCCTATGAGAATAATAAGGAAAATAAAATAAAAGGTAACGCTATACAAGTTCAAGAAAAATATCAGTCACTAGCCAGAGATGCTATTACCGCAGGAGATATAATTAAAGCCGAATATTATTTTCAGCATGCAGAACATTATCATAGAGTACATAAACTATCTCAAAATCATCAAATAGAAAAAAAGCAAAAAAATGTCGTAAATATACACAAAGATCAAATTGAAGATGATAAAGATAAAATTAAACTAGATGAAAAAAATGCAATAAAAAATCAAGAAGATGCATCATCTAAAAGTAATCCTAATGAATCTAAAAATGATTCTGCAGATGTTACTAAAAATAAATAAATTTATATACTATAAACTGTCCCAAATATTATCTAATTTATTTCTTTCAATGATAAAAGAATCATAATCTTTATTATCTAATTTTAGCTCCTTAGGCATTCTTACTTTTAGCGGATTAACCTGTTTATTTCTAAATATTATTTCATAATGCAAATGAGGACCTGTAGACCTTCCAGTAGTTCCAACATACCCTATTATATCTCCTTGCTTAACTCTTTGCCCTTGTCGTATGTCTTTTGCAAAACGAGCTAAATGCGCATATGCAGTTTTATAATCTGAATTATGTCTAATACGGATATATTCGCCATAGCCACCGTTCCTCTTAGCATACTCAACTACTCCGTCACCAGCTGCAAATACAGGAGTATTTCTAGGAGCAGCAAAATCTACACCCTTATGCATTTTTGTATAGCCAAGTATGGGATGTTTACGTTTACCAAATACTGATGATATCCTAGCCCCGTCTAAAGGAGTTCTCATAAGAGCCTTTCTCGCGCTATTAGCCTCAGAGTCAAAATAATCAAAATAGTCCTTTTCATACTCATATCTGTACAGGGGAAGTCTTTCTCCCCCTAATACTAAAACTGATCTTAAAACAGGGCCACTTCTTACTACTTCTCCAGATTTATTATTATGGATTTGATATAAAATCTCGAAAGCATCTCCTGATTTTATTTCTCTTTGAAAATCAACATCAAATGAATATATTTTCACTACTTCCATAAGAACAGATATAGGAAGCCCTGCTTTTTTTGCAGATATATATAAACTATTATTAATCTCACCTGATACTTTATGAAAAGTTACTATCACTGGTTCTTTATATTTATTTAAAATATAATTATTATCGATCTTAAAAACTTCTAAAGACCTTACTTTATCTATATGTAAAGTAATACCCTCAACTAATTTAGAGTTTTCTTTATTTAAATAAAGTTTCATTTTATTTCCAACTTTTATTTTTCTAGGATTAAACTCATTTTTTAATTTATTTATAAAACCAAAATTATCTCGCTCTGAAACATTAATACTTGAAAATGCATGAGATAAAGTGTCTCCTTTTTTGAAAGTAAATATTTTAACATTATGTTTAAATGGTTTTACTAAACTGGAATTTTTCCACTCAGGTACAACTTTAACAATTCTCTTTCTTTGACTTAGGTTAGGCTTTACTAATTTAGCCAATTCAATTTTAGCTTCTGTAATATTAGACCGTTTAACATTATAAATATTCTTATCTAGAATAACTAAATATCCATCATTTCTTTTTTTAGAAATAAAAAAACCTCGCATAGGTTTTGGTGCCTTATCCAATGCTACTATTAAAGAACTACCAGACCTTACTTGGTTCGGATTCATTTTTTTTGATAGAGAGTCAAGAGCCTTTATTATAGTCGATTTTTTTTCTCCTAAAGCTAATAACCTAGATATAAGAGTATCTCCTTTAATAATTTTACCTTCAATTAAATTAGTTTTAAAATATAAATCATCTGTTTTTATTTCTTCTTCAAATTCTATATTTTTGTCTTTTATAATACTTTCATTATCATTTCTTGCCTCAATTATTTTAGTGATTTTTAAACTAGAAATTATGGCTCTAGCTTTATTTGAGGTTAATTTTTGAGCTAAAAAATCACCATTTTGTAATTTTTGAACTAAAACCATAGCATTATTGTCTATAGTGATAGAAAATGCTTTTACACTTTTATTTTTAGGAAATATTACTTCCGCATTATTACTGATTTTTTGAGGATCATAAACAGTTGAAAACGCATCCAGCGCTTCTCTGGCTTCTTTTTTAGTCCAATCAAATTCTCTTAATTGGCCTAAAATTATATCTTCACTAAATTTTAAATTATTTTTTACTTCCTCCTCTTTAGTATTTATATTTATTATCTGTTGTGAGTTATCATTTATTCTAAAAACTCCAAAGCTATCTTTTTTTATTACTATCGTTTTAGCGCTCATAGTTAAAATAATTTTATTTAAAAATACTCCTTCAGAATTAGCTATATAGTATAATTTAATAACATCATTAGGCTTTAATTTACGTAAATCTAATTCCTCTGATACTAACTGAATTATATTCTGAATTTCATTAATATTAACTGCAGCATTTGATAGTAATTTAGTTAAATTATCTCCCTTTCTTACAATTATTTTATTAATACCAGGCTTAGGAATAAAGTTTTTTACGTTAAGTATTGCTCTTACTCTATCATTTAATAAACTATCACTAATTTTTGAAGAAATTATTTTATCATCTTTCCTCCAAGTTAGTACTGTTGTGTTTTTTTTTAAAGGTACAGATACAGCTATCAATGAATTAGAATTATTTAAAAAATAAAACTTTACTTTTTGACCTGTTGGTATTCTTTTTAAATCTAATTTTCTTTGTAATGAACCAATAAATAAATTCGAGTCAGTTTTATTTATTTTCATTTCTGAAAAAACTTTATAAAAGGTATCACCCTTTTTAAGTTTAATAGTTATAATATTCAAACTTTCTTCTGCAAAAGATGTGCCAAAAGTAAATAAAAATATAAAAAAAATGATATTGATAAGTTTAACCAAAAATATTTCCTAGGTCCATTTATTAATATTATGTAAATATCTACATCATTTAGTTAGCTATTAAAACCTATATTAATTTATTTGTAAGGTCCTTTATAGCTTTCACGAGCTGCTCTCTCATTGGGTTAGAATTTGCAGAATGTGCTCCTTCATCTACAATAATTAAATTACAAGTTTTCCATTTGATTGCGACTTCATAAGCGTTAGTAACAGGACATAGCAGATCATACCTACCTTGCACTATACTACCAAGAATTCCATTCAATTTATGAGCGTTTTTGATTAACTCATCTTTTTCTAAAAAAAAATTATTTTTTATATAATGCCACTCAAAAAATGGTGTATTTGGATCAGAAGTTGAATTAAAGAATACTTTATCCTTAAATGATGAAGGGAAAATAAGATCACTACTTATTTGTGACAAAATAGATTCATAATAAGACCAAGCTAATGCTGCTGAATTAGATATATTTTTGTCTACAGACTCTAAACGCTTACCATATGCCTTAATTGGAGATTTTCTCTCTTCAACATCTAACAACCCTACCCACTTATTCCATAATTCAGGCCTGAAAGTCTTTGCAGCTTTTTCAAATGCCCAACTAACATTACTATCTGTCCCTAAAAAGACTGACCTTAATACAAGCCCTTCTACATATTCATTAAATTTTTCACAATAAGCTAATCCTAGAGTAGATCCCCAACTACCTCCAACTATAGACCATTTTTTAATATTAAATTTTTTTCTTATGAATTCTATATCCGCTATTAAGCTTTGCGTGGTATTTTTGTATAAAGACCTTTTAGGTATAGATTTGCCTGCACCTCTTTGATCAAATAATATAACATTAGAATTTTCTAAATTAAATAATGATCGATGATTATTTTGGCAACCACTGCCTGGTCCACCATGTAGAAAAATGAAAGGCACCCCTTTAGGGTTTCCTATTTTTTCAACATATACTTTATGACCATCTCCTACTTCAAGAAAACATTTTTCATAGGGTTGTGGAAAATCTTTATTTTGTATCATAGACATTTTATACTTCCTTACTTGCATAAATATCAAAGTTCTAGTAAATAGTAATCTGTTTTTACACTTATTTAAATATGATAATAAGTAATATATAGAAATTAGGATAATTATATTATGAAAAAAGATATACATCCAGATTACCATGAAATAACAGTTCAAATGACTGATGGTACTGAATTTAAAACACGCTCTACTTATGGTAAGGCTGGAGATAAATTAAAACTTGATATAGATTCAAAATCTCATCCTGCGTGGACAGGTGGACCTGCTGTAGTCAGGGATGATGTTGGGCAAGTTGCTAAATTTAATAAAAGGTTTGCAGGCTTAAAAATTTAGTTTTTATTTAATAATTTTTCACAAGCTTTATATATATTTTTAGGAATAGGTTCAATTTTCTTCTGATTAAATCTATTTACATAAACATGAACAAAAAAACCTACTGCACAAGGATCTTCCTCATCCTCTTTAAATATTCCTATTTCATATCTAATACTTGAATTTCCTAATTTTTTAATATTTATTCCTACATTTACCTTTTCTGGGTATTTTATTGATTTATAATATCTACATCTCGTTTCTGGAGTCACGCCAATAGAATCAGATTGTAGAGGATCAAAATTAGCATATTGAATTAAAAAGTAATTAACAGCAGTATCAAACATTGAATAATAAATATTATTATTTACATGACCATATATATCGTTATCACTCCACCTAGTATTATAATCATACCACCATATATAATCTTTTCTTTCTGGCTGCATTGGAGGCCAAATATCTGACATTTTAAATTACCTTTACTATTTTTTGAAATATTCTTTTGCTAATTCCAAAGCTTTGGATTTATCATGTATAACATTTTCAACTCTAGTTATTTCCTGTTTTAAGATTTTAATATAATTTAATAATTCATCTACAGATAAGTCATCCAAATTAGACCCTATTTCTTGAGCTTTTTTGGGTTCTATGATATCTTCATCATCCATTATTTACACCTTTAGAATATATTTACTTCATATTTTATACAATGTTTATTATAAATCTATTAATAAAAAAGGATTTAATATTATGAATATACCTAAAGAAATTGATGTTGTGGAAATTGTTGAATTTGGAGGGCCTGAAAAACTAATAATAAATAAAAGAACTGCACCTAAAATTAACAGTAATGAATTATTAATTAAAGTAAAAGCAGCAGGAGTAAATCGTCCTGATATTATGCAAAGACAAGGACTATATCCACCTCCACCTGGTGCAAGCGATATTCCGGGCCTTGAAGTAGCTGGAGAAGTAGTTGCCATAAACTCAAATGAAAGTGATTTTAAAATTGGAGATAAAGTATGTGCATTGGTATCTGGAGGAGGTTATTCTTCTTATTGCGTTGCTCCGATCAAGCAAACATTACCTATCCCTAAAGGTTTATCCTTCATTGAAGCAGCTGCTATACCAGAAACTTTCTTTACTGTATGGGCAAATATATTCGATAAAGGGCAATTAAAAAAGAATGACAAAATTTTGATTCATGGTGGAGCAAGTGGAATTGGCACTACAGCGATACAATTAGCTAAAAGCTTTGGAGCTAAAGTATTTACTACAGTTGGTACTGATAAAAAATGTACCATAATGAAAAAGCTTGGTGCAGAGTTAGCCATTAACTATAATGATCATGATTTTGAAAAAATAATAAATGAATATACTAATAATGAAGGCGTAAACATTATATTAGATATAATTGGCGCAAATTATTTTAATAAAAATTTAAATATATTGTCAAAAAATGGAAAACTGCTAATTATAGCTTTTCAAGGAGGATATGAAAATAAATTAAACTTACTACCAATTTTAACAAAATGGTTAACTATTACTGGTTCTACTTTAAGACCTCGTTCAATTGAAGAAAAAGGATTAATTGCAAAAAATTTATATAAAAAAGTATGGCCATTAATAGAAAAAAAAGTGGTATTACCTCAGATTTATGGTACTTACAACTTAAAAGATGCTAACAAAGCTCATACTTTAGTAGAATCTAGTCAACATATAGGAAAAATTATACTAACTATCTAAATTATGCGTTAATATGAATAAAAATTAGGAGATAAATTATGACAATTCCTTTAATGCCGCAAGCAACTGCAGTTTGGCTTGTAGAAAATACATCACTATCTTTTCAACAAGTTGGTGACTTTTGTGGACTTCATGTTTTAGAAGTACAAGGTATAGCTGATGAAGAAGTAGCATCAGGAATAAAGGGTAAAAATCCTATTACTAGTGGTGAACTGACTCTTGAAAATATACAAGAATGCGAGCAGGATAATAAAAAGTCACTTATTCTTGCTAAGTCAATCACTACAGTTTCATCAAAAAAGAAAAAATCTCCAAGATATACGCCATTATCTAGAAGACAAGACAGACCTAATGCAATATCTTGGGTTTTAAAATTTCATCCTGAAATGTCTGATGGTCAAATTTCTAAATTAATTGGTACCACCAAGTCAACTATAAGCCAAATTAGAGAAAGAACTCACTGGAATATTTCAAATGTATCTCCAAAAGATCCAGTTATGCTAGGACTATGTAAACAAAACGATTTAGCTACGGCTATAGCAAAAGCTCGCAGAACAACTAGATGGAAAGAAATGCAACAAAATTCAGAGATGAATAAAGATAGTAGTAGTGGTTCTGGAATAAAATATGGTCTAGTTAGAAAAGAAGATCATGTTGAAAAATTAGAATCTAATCTTGAAAATGAAAATATTAATAACTTATTTGAAAACATTGCTAATTCCAAAGAAACATAAATGGGCTTAAAGCATTAAATGATAAACCAATCAAAACTTGAGCATATCATTACTAATATTCAGAGTAAAAAAGTTTTAGTTATAGGTGATATCATGCTCGATAAATATATTTTTGGATCTGTAAGTAGAATCTCTCCAGAAGCTCCCATCCCAATTATTAATATAGAAAATACTAAATTATTGGAAGGAGGGGCAGGTAATGTAATAAAAAATTTAAACTCATTAAATATAAAGACTTCTTTTATATCAATAATAGGTAATGATTTATCTGGAAAATTTTTAAAAACGCACTTTAAAAAGCTTAAAAATGTTGAATATGCTCTTTTACAAGACAATAATAGAAAAACAACATTAAAAACCAGGTATATTGCTAATGGTCAACAACTATTTAGAACTGATGAGGAGACAGTATCTCCACTAAACGCTATTTTTAAAAAAAAGATTTTTCAATATTTTAAACTTTTTATAAAACAAGCAGATATTGTTATTTTTTCTGATTATGGTAAAGCAATATTTATAGAAGAAAATTTTTGCCAAAAGCTTATCAAATATGCAGCTAGAGCAAAGAAAAAAATTGTAGTTGACCCTAAAGGAGATAATTTTCAAAAATATAAAGGAGCATATTTCATTACTCCTAATTCTAAAGAAGCCTTTAATGCTACACATATAGATCCCAGAGATAATAAATTAGCAGATAAGTGTGGAAAGTATATTATTAACAAGCAATGGGCACAAAATATACTTTTAACAAGAGGTGAAAATGGCCTATCACTAATACTTAAAAATAATACTTATCATATAAAATCAAATGCTGAAGAAGTTTTTGATGTTACAGGAGCTGGAGATACTGTAATAGCATTATTTTCTGCAGCTTTATCTTTAACTAATAATAATGTTGAATCAGCACATTTTGCTAATTTAGGAGCTAGTATAGCTGTCAAAAAACTAGGTACTACTTCTGTAAGTCAAAGTGAAATATTGGAAGTTTCTAAAAACATTTTAAAAGCAAAAACACTTTCCTCTAGTAGTTTATTAGATAACTTAAATAACTGGAGAGCAAATAAATATACTATTGGTTTTACAAATGGCTGCTTTGATTTAATGCATGCTGGTCATATAGATATGTTAAAAAAAGCATCTGAATCATGCGATAAACTTATTGTTGCAGTTAATAGTGATCAATCTATCAAGAGACTTAAAGGAGATAAAAGACCAATTTTAAATCTAGAAGCAAGAAAAAAGCTTTTACAATCTCTAGAAATGGTGGATTTTGTTATTAGCTTTAAAGAAGATACTCCGCTAGAATTAATAAAAAAAATTAAACCAAATATTCTTTATAAGGGAGCAGACTATAAAATTAATGAAATAGTAGGAGCTGATTTCATTAAAAAGAATGGTGGATCTGTAATAAGGATTGACCTCACAAAAAATCAAAGTACTACTAAACTCATATCTATGATAAATAATAGTTGATGGAAGATTAAAAATTAGTATTAAGAAAAATAATAGAGCGCCAGGACTTATAATTATTTATTTAATGTTGATTATTTTTATATTCTTCATAATTTTATATTATTTATTTTATTTGAAAATTGAAAAATTAGCTGAAAACAAATTAATTACTATTCAAAATCAACTACAGAAAAATAATATAATTTTTTCATGGAAAAATTTTGAGAAATCTGGCTTTCCCTATAGAGTCGTAAATAGACTAGACTCCGTTAAAATTAAAACTAACAATATGGATATATTCTTAAAAAACTTAGATATAGTATATCAACCTTGGAACTTAAAGCATATACTTATAAAAACGACTGAAAAAATTGATATTTTATATCTAAATAATAACATTATTATTTTCCCGGATATATTAGGCTCAATAGTAATAAGAGAAGATAAAGAAAAAAGGGTATCGATTAATTTTGAAAAAATACATATCATAATTGATGAATATATACATGAAATAAGTAAGCCTGAAGTCTATATCAGAGAGAAAAATAATAATAATTTAGAATATTCAATAAAAATTAAGGAACTGTTTTTTCTTCCTGTTTTTTCTGAAAAAAATTCAATAAGAAATTTATTGGTTAATGGAGAATTAATTAATTATAGAGAATTTAATTTTAATAACTTTTATAATTGGTTTGCAAACCAAGGTGGAGTAGATGTTACCTTTTTTAATTTAAATATTAACCAAATATTAGTTAAAGGAAATGCTTTTCTGGGGATAGATGAGAATTTAGATATACAGAGTTCTATATCTATAGAATCTGATGAATTAGATGACTTAATAATAATTTTAAAAAATGAAAATTTTCTAACTAAAAGATTGTTTGAAACATTAAGTATAGTAATTAAAGCAATAGAAATTTCTTCTAATAATATTCCAAAATTTTCAATAAATATTCAAAATGGTTATCTTAGTTTTATGGGTATAAAAATAGTAAATATACCAAATTTTAAAGTATTAAATTCTAACTAATCTTGTTCTTCTGAAATTATTCCTTTTCTAATTTCTCTAGTCTTTGTAAACAGCTTCTCTAATGATTCTCCATCTTGCCATCTAATACTTTTTTGTAAGGCTGTTAAGTCTTCTATAAATCTACCTAGCATCTCTAAAACAGCCTCACTATTATTTAAAAAAACATCTCTCCACATTATTGGATCTGATGCAGCTATTCTAGTAAAATCTCTAAACCCTCCAGCAGAGTATTTTATAACTTCCGTTTTAAGTTGGTCTTCTAATTCTGTTACTGTACCTACGATGGAAAATGCTACTAAATGAGGTATATGAGATGTAATAGCTAGAACTCGATCATGATATTCCGCATCCATTATTGCTATCTTCATACCGGCTTTTTCCCACATAAATTTTACTTTATCTATAGATTTTTGAGGAGTGTCTTTATGAGGAGTAAGTATACACCATTTTCCATTAAAAAGTTCAGCAAAACCAGAATCAGGACCAGATTTTTCTGTTCCTGCTATAGGATGACCTGGAATAAAACTAACACCTAAAGGAAGTAATGGTTCAAGAGTATCAACAAGTTTCTTTTTTATTGAACCCACATCAGTAATAATCACCCCCTTTTTTAAATAAGGTAAAATTTCGTTAATAATACCTTCCATCGCTCCAACAGGGACTCCTAAAATTATCAAATCTGCTTCTTTAACACAGTCCTCTATGTCATCATTTACTGTATCGACTATATTTAAATTTCTAATCTTTTCTCTTGTTTCTTCTCGTCTAGAAAAAGCAGAAGTTTTATTAGCTAATTTTTTTAATTTAAATACTTGAGCCAAAGATGAGTTTATTAAACCAAAACCTATGAACGAAACTTTATTAAACTTTTCCATTTAAAATTTCCTTATCAATTGTTGAAAAAACTCCAACTAATCTTGGCTTTACATTATCATCAAACCTGTAATTATCTATAATTTTTAGCTTATTTTTATTCTCAAATTCTGAGGTAACTATAATAGAAAATAAAATCATAGAAAACTTGGAAGTAATTATTTTTTCAGAAATTAATACAAACCCATTAGTGGTCAAAAAATCAGAATATTTTTTTAAATTTTTAGAAGCTATCTTAGAAGTGTATAGAGAAATATTATTTGACGCATATTCTATATTTTGCTTACTAAGCACTAATGCTTGAATATCGCCACTTAAGCTATCTGATAAGCCACCAATTACAAAAATATTTGGATAATTATTTAAATTAATCCACCAATCATATTGTTGATTAGGAAAAGGTAAAACTATAATATTGCACTTATTATCGACTAAACTTTTTAAACAACTAAGACTGCTTTTATTTTTTATTTTTTTTATATCAGAACCAAAATGATGGCTTACTATCTCATCTATATTACCTGTAAAAGTTACTTTTAACTGACCCTGAATAGATATATAAGCAGAAATAAGGCTTCTCCATATAGATATTAATGATTTTATGGATATAATACCTTTATGCCTTTTTATTAATCTTATTAAAATTTCATATTCTCTAGCTGGCCTATAAATAATAATATCACTATTATTTTCTTTTCTTTTTTCTTTTTTTACATCTTTTACTAGCTCTGCTCTTTCCATCAATAAATCATGTATTTTATTATCTATTTTATCTATTTTTTTTCTTATGCTTAATAAAGACAGTTTATTTTTATTAGTATTTTTTACTTTTGTAGAAATAGAAGTTTTTTTTAATGGCATAATTACATCCAAATTATTTTTAAAATAATAAATTATATATATATATTATTAATATGAAAAAAACCATTAGCATGTAATAATTGTAAATATTATTTTAATAAATTATATTATAATATTTCAATTATAAAAAATGAAGAGATTTAAAAATTAATAATACTAATAATACAAAAAAGTTACATAATACTTTTGGACCAATAGACTTACAACTAGAGGGAGGCTATTTATTAAAAAACTCCACTTTAGCCTATGATACTTGGGGTAAACTCAATGCTCATAAATCGAATGCAATATTAGTTTGTCATGCGTTAACCGGAGATCAATTTGTAACTGGTAAAAACCCTATTACAAATAGAAAAGGGTGGTGGGATAATTTAGTAGGGCCAAATAAAATATTAGATACAAATAAATATTTCATTATTTGTACGAATGTACTAGGTGGTTGTATGGGAACAACTGGTCCTTCTACCATTAATGCAGCTACATCTGAACCTTACGGTATGGAATTTCCAATCTTTACTATAAAAGATATGGTTAACTTACAACTTAAATTGATAGAAAGTTTAAATATAAAAAAATTATTTTCAGTTATTGGGGGATCTATGGGAGGAATGCAAGTATTAGAATGGGCTGCAAGTTACCCTAATATGTTATATTCCGCTATTCCAATTGCTACGTCATATCGTCATTCTGCTCAAAATATTGCATTTCATGAAGTAGGAAGGCAAGCAATTATGAATGATCCCGAATGGCATAAAGGTCATTATTATAATAAAGGAAATAAACCACGTCATGGTCTATCTGTGGCAAGAATGATTGCACATATAACTTATTTATCTGAAGGAGCATTCCAAAAAAAATTTGGAAGAGATATGCAAAGTAAGGTGCTTTCTTGGGGTTTTGATGCAGACTTCCAAGTAGAGAGCTACTTAAGGCATCAAGGAACATCATTTGTTGATAGATTTGATGCAAATAGTTATTTATATATAACTAGAGCAATGGATTATTTTGACTTAGCAAACAATCATAAAGGCAATTTAGCTCAAGCCTTTATAAATACAAAATGTAAATTTCTTATTGTATCTTTTACAAGCGATTGGCTATTTCCTAGTTCAGAAAGTCAATCACTTGTAAAAGCATTAAATAAAACTGCTTCTGATGTAAGCTATATAGAAATAGAATCTGACAAAGGACACGATAGCTTCTTACTTGAAGTAAATGACTTTTATGATATTCTTTCTGGCTTTATATCTGGAGCAGCAAAAAAATTAAATATATAGCAAAGGTAAATATGACTAATATTTTGAACCAAAACTTAATATCCTCCCTTATAAATCATAATGATAAGGTTTTAGATATAGGTTGTGGTAACGGGGAATTACTATATTTTTTAGAAGACAATAAAAGTATTCAAGGGCAGGGTATAGAAATTAGTCACCAAGGAGTTAAAGAATCAGTGTCAAAAGGCTTATCCGTAATACAAGGAGATGCTGATGAAGATCTTATAAATTTTCCTGACCATGCTTTTGATATTGTGATTTTAAGTGATACTTTACAAGCAACGCACAAACCTAAAAAAGTCTTGGAGCAAATGCTTAGAATTGGAAAAAAATGTATAATCTGCATTCCTAATTTTGGATATTGGAAATACAGATTACAAATTTTAATATATGGAAAAATGCCAGTAACAAAAACTTTATCTGAACCGTGGTATTCCACACCTAACATTCATTTATGTACAATTAAAGATTTTATAAATTTATGTGAACATTTAAATATATCAATTAATGAATCCTATAGAAATACTAAAAATAATATTAAAAAAATTAGAAATCCAAAAAGCTACTTAAATAATTTATTATCTACAGAAGGTATTTTTATTTTAACTAAAGAAAAATAAATATTTATTTTAAAGCGGTAAAATATATTTCTATAATATTAGCTGTATTTTTCATCAACTTTTTTTGAAAATTAGGGTTAATTAGTTTTTTTAAATCAGCATTATTAGATATAAATCCCATTTCAATTAGCACTGATGGCACATCAGGGGCTTTCAAAACAGCAAAACCTGCTTGTCTATGCGGTCTTCTTAATAAGTTAAAATTATGTTGTGTTAATTGATCTATAAATAACTCCGCAAAACTTATAGAACTATTTTTAGTTTCTCGTCTGCTTAAATCAATTAAAATATCGGAAACATCTTTATCTAGATCATCTAAATCTAAACCAGCTATTAAATCAGATTTATTATCTCTATCAGCCAAAGCTTGTGATAACTTATCCGAAGCTTTTTCTGATAAAGAATATATGCTTGTACCTTTAGTATTTTTATTACTAGTTGAGTCTGCATGGATAGAAATAAAAAGATCTGCAGATTTATTTCGAGCAAACTTTACTCTATTACGTAACTTGATATATTTATCTGATCCTCTTGTTAAATAAACAGTAAAATTCTTTTTTAAAAGCTCTTCTCTAAGTATCTTAGCAGCCGCTAAAGTTATATCCTTTTCCTTTATATTATTTCTAACTGCTCCAGGATCAGGACCACCATGGCCAGCATCTATAACTATTACATTTTTGTTTACAATATTCTGTATAGAGAATAAATTTAAATCTATTAACAAAATATATTCTCCACTAATTTTTTTTAAAAAGGTATTTTTTTTAAAATTTTTAGCAGGAACTTTTAAATCAAAAACTAATCTTGCTTTATTATTAGATTTTGATGCTCTAATCTTTTTGATATATTTATATTCAAAATTATTCTTAGAGAATTTATCAATATTTTCTATATCCACTACTAGTCTTGGGGGATCTTCTAAAATAAAAGAATTAGATAGTATTTTTTTTTCACTTGATAATAGTAACCTTAAAGAGTTATCCTTTTCAATACTATAAATATTAATATTATCTGCATATACATGTATGAAAATAGAATTTACAAAAATAAGAATAATTATAGAAACTATTGAATTTAGGAACTTTAAAAAAGTATTCATCTAATTTCCTCAAAACCATTAAAAATTTATTTTAATTAGCTATTTTACAAAATGTTTACATTGTTATAAACATATACAATATAAATAATGATTATAGTGAAGTAAAAAATATAATTTAAAAATAAAAATATAGAATATATAGAATTTTCTTATAGGTAATAAAATGGTTTTAGGAATTAAAACAAAAGATAAAAACTTTAGCTCTGTTTCAAAGCTAAACAAAAAACTATTTATTGCTATTTTTTTTAAAAACTTACGTCTGGATATTATAAAAACCAGACTCATAATTAATGCCAATAGTAAATTTAATGAAAAATATAATGAACTTGCACTGGCTTGGAGTAATTTGATCAATGACAAAGCGTATACTGATAGACGCCGAATACTTAGAAGAAACTCGTGTAGTAGTAACCAATGAAAATGATATTGAAGATTTTGACCATGAAACTACAACAAAAAAGCAAAATAGAGGTAATATATACTTAGCTAAAATAGCTAGAGTGGAGCCTTCTCTTCAAGCAGCCTTCGTAGATTATGGTAATGAGCGACACGGATTTTTAGCCTTCAGCGAAATACATCCAGACTACTTTCAAATTCCTATTGCAGATAAGGAGAATATCATAAATGAAGAAGTTTCTGATTTAGATGATAGTGATATTATAGATGGTAATATTGAAGAAGGAGAAGCGAATAATAATTCTATTAATAAGAAAAAACCTAAAACTAAATTTTATAATCAATATAAAATCCAAGAAGTAATAAAAAAAGGGCAAATAGTTTTAGTGCAAGTCACTAAAGAAGAAAGAGGAAATAAAGGTGCGGCACTTACCACATTTGTTTCACTAGCTGGAAGATACTGTGTTTTAATGACAAATACTATCAGAAAAGGCGGAATCAGCCGAAGAATTACACATTCTAATGATAGAAAAAAACTAAGATCTATTATTGAGTCTTTAAATGTACCTAATAATATGGCAGTTATTATTAGAACTGCTGGCTCAAAAAGAACTAAAGTTGAAATTAAAAGAGATTATAATTTTTTAAATAAAACTTGGGAAAAAATTAGAGAAAATACTCTTAAATCTTTATCTCCTTCTCTTATTCATGAAGAAAATAATATTATTAAAAGAGGTATAAGAGATTTATTTACCCCAGAAATTGAAGAAATAATTATTCAAGGAAATGATGCTTTTAAGGCAGCAAAAAGTTATATGAAAACTTTGATGCCTAGTAAAATTAAAATTTTAAAAGAATACAAAGAAAAAACTCCATTATTACAAAAATATAATATAGATACAAAATTAGAAAAAATTCATAGCCCAATCGCAACTTTAAAAAGCGGAGGGTATTTAGTAATAAATCAAACAGAAGCTCTTGTAGCAGTTGACGTAAACTCTGGTAAAGCTACTAAGGAAAGGAATATAGAGGAAACCGCCTTACAAACTAATAAAGAAGCTGCTGAAGAATTAGCAATACAACTTCGACTTAGGGATCTATCTGGTTTAATAGTTGTAGATTTTATAGATATGCTCTTAAGTAAAAATAATAGATTTATTGAAAATGTATTGAAACAAAAGCTACACTCAGACAGAGCAAAAATTCAAGTAGGCAATATTTCAAATTTTGGGCTACTAGAGATGTCGAGACAAAGACTAAGGCCTAGCATTTATGAAGCTGAATTTATTACTTGTAATCATTGTTTAGGACATGGGAGAATAAGATCTCTGGATTCTCTAACTTTAAAAGCCCTTCATAAAATTGAAAAAGAAGCTACAAATTATAAAGATAAATCACTTTCAATAAAAATACCTGAAGAGACGGCTTTACATATACTCAATAATAAAAGAAAAGAATTGAATAATATTGAAGAAAAAAGAAATATTATCATTAATATAATACCTGATCCTGAAATGAAATACGAAGAAATTATTTATGAAAACGACTCAATTAACGAATCTAAATCAAATATAAATAATAAAAAAGAGAACTCCAATAAAAATTCTAATAAAACTAAACGCCCTAATAATAAAAATAAGTATAAAAAATATAATTCTAAAACTAATGAACAGAATGAAAATGTTACCCAAAATGAAAGTAAAAATGTAACTGATAATAATATAAATAACAAAGGTAAAGATATAATTCACAAAGAAAAAAATACTAAAATTGATAATAGGAAGAAAAGTAATAATACAAAATCTTTAAACAAACCTGCATCTACTTCTGACAAGAAATTAAAGAAATCTAATGCTAAAGAAAACAAATCTGATTCTTTAAAAAAAGAAGATAAAATTCTTAAAGAGAATACAACCAAAAGCACTAAAGTTGTAAAACCTAAGAAAAAAGGACCTATTAAAAAAGGTTGGTGGAATAAATTAGAAACTTAAATATTAGTTTCGTAAGTTAATCCATCCTCTTATCCTTTTTATTGCTTCTATAACGTTTTCGTTGGAGTCTCCATAAGAAATTCTTATAAATTTTTTACCTAATTTATAATCAAAATCTTTTCCTGAAGTTACAGAAACACCAGCTTCTTGTAATAATCTATTGGCTAAATTGTCAGAATCATTACTTATATTTGATATATCTATGTACAAATAAAATGCTCCATCAGCTGGTGCATATTTATGAAAACCCTTATCTTCGAAAAAGTTAACTAAGAGCTCTCTATTCCTCCTATAAATAGAAACATTTTTATTAAGAAGATCATAATTATCAAATGCTTTAGTTGCTATTATTTGTGCTATTGTTGAAGGACACAGGAATAAAGACATTGATAATTTCTCAATTACATTAATTATATTTTTAGGAGCAATAATCCACCCCAACCTCCAACCTGTCATACAAAAATACTTGGAGAAAGAATTAATTACAATTGCATCTTTGTTATAACGAAGTATAGTGTTGGACTTTTTATCAAACTCAATGCCATGATAAATCTCATCGCATATTATAACTTTATTATTTTTCATGCACCACTGAGCAATCTGTTTTAAGGTAGTATTTTTTATACTACTGCCAGTTGGGTTTGCAGGAGAAGCTACGATAACGCCTTTAATATTATTTTTTAATTTTTTTAATTTTTCCACAGTCGGTTGATAACTTGTATCTAACTCCCCATCAATAAAAATAATATCTAAATTTAATGCTTTTATAGCATTAACATAGGCAGGATAATAAGGGGTCATCATTACTATTTTATCTCCAGGATCAAATAAAGCTAATAAAGCAAGAACAAATGCTCCTGAAGCTCCTGAAGTAACTGCAATACAATCAGAACTTACTTCTTGATCATACCAAAATTTGTAATGGTCTGAAATTTTTTGTCTTAATTCTGGAATTCCTATTGATTCTGTATATCCTATTTTTTTTTTACCTACTATTTCTTTTGCATATTTTAAAATATGGCTCGGAGTGCTAACACCAGGTTCTCCAACATCCATATGAATAATATCTTTACCTTTTAACTTTAAGTTATTTGCTTTTGTAAGCATATCAATGGCTAAAAATGGCGCTATATTTGACCTTTTTGAATTTAACATTCGAAAGATACTCCTAATTTTGTATAATTAATTATATAAGTGGTTAATTTTTATATATAATTTATTTATATTATTCTAAAAAATTTTATAGCGGGAATTAATGCCAAAAATAATTACCATACTAATAAAATATATTAAATCTTACACTATAAATTTAATTTTATTTATTTTAGTATTATTTTTTTCTACTTACAAATTAACAAGTGCTCAAAACATCAGCTTAATTCAAGATGCTGAAATAGAATTATATATAAGAGATTGGATCAATCCAATATTAAAAGTAGCAGGGTTAAACCCTAATTCTGTAAACATATATATAGTTAATGATAAATCTATTAACGCTTTTGTTGCAGGAGGACAAAATATTTTTATAAATACAGGATTAATTTTGGCAGCAAAAGAAGTAAATGCCTTAATAGGTGTTTTAGCACATGAAATTGGGCATATTTCTGGAGGACATTTAAATAGGACTGTAAACTCCATGAAAAGAGCACAAGAAACAGTCACAATAGCAACTATCTTAACTGCAGGGCTAATGGCAGCTTCAAAAGCCGCGGGTCTCGATACACCTGCTGGTTTAGCAAAATTAGCTACACTTGGACCTAGCATAGCAGAAAGAAATTTTTATAAAAATACCAGACAAAATGAAAAATATGCTGACGCAGCAGCTATAAAGTATATGACCGCGGTAAATCGCTCATGCATTCCTCTCACTAAACTTCTCAAAAAGCTGGGTAAACAGGAATTATTACATGAAAATAGGCAAGACCCATATTTAAGAACACATCCGATATCTCAAGAAAGAATATATGATATTGTAGAAGCTACTAAAAATATTAATATCAATTATAAAAAAGATTTATCTTTGGATAATAATAAATTTCAAAGAATAGTTGCTAAGATTATAGCTTTTACAAATAGTCCTGGTAAAACATTATTACTTTACCCTAAAAATTCATCCCAAATTGATGCAAAATATGCAAGAGCAATAGCTTATCTAAGACTACCAGACTTGGATAAAGGCATTAAAGAAATAAAAGAATTAATTCATATAGATAAAAATGACCCTTTTTTTCCAGAGGTTTTTGGACAAATGTTATTTGAAAATGGTCAAATATTTGAGTCTATAGAACAACTTAAAATATCTTCAGAGCTCTTACCAAATAATTCAATAATATTATTATCTTTAGCTCGATCTCAAATAGAATATGGTAAAAGTAAAGAAAATAATGAAGCAATACTTAATTTAAAAAAGGTTTTGGAAATTATGCCTAAAAATATTGCAGCTTGGAAACTGCTATCTATTGGTGAAGCAAGAAATAATAATTTAGGACTTGCTCAATTAGCATCCGCAGAAGCATATTTTTTAATGGGGCAACATAGTCTAGCTATACAATTTGCTGAAAAAGCAAAAATTTCATTTAAAAAAGGTAGTCCTAGTGATATAAGAGCACTAGATATAATATTCTTTTCTAAGGAAAAGTTAATGAAAATAAATAATAATTAGTATCAAATTTATAATAAAATAGTATTGGTTAACATTATGATGATTACTTTTAAAAGACTATTAATTAAAATACCTCTTTTATTTATCTTTTTAATTTTACATTTGTCTACAGCAACTTCTGAAGATAAATTAACTAGAGAAGAATTAAACGAATATATTTATGAATATATTATGGAAAACCCTGAAGTAATTCTAGAATCTGTAGATAAATTAAGACAAAAAATGCAAGAAAATTCAAATACAGATAATGAATTCATAGAAGAAAATTTTGTAGAAATGGCTAATAATGCCAATATTCCTTTTATGGGGTCAGATAAACCTAAAGTTACTATTATTGAGTTTTTTGATTATAATTGTGGATATTGTAAAAAATCTTTAGATGCTATTACAGAACTGTTAAGATCAGAGTTTGATTTAAAAGTTTCATTTAGAGAATATCCTATATTGTCACCATCTAGCAGAACTGCAGCTAAGGCAGCGCTAGCAGCTAGGAAACAAGGAAAATATTTCGTACTACATTCTGCTTTGATGAGTATGCAAGGGAATCTAAATGAAGATAAAATATTTCAAGCCGCGAGTAATTTAAAAATAGATATAAATAAATTAAAAAAGGATATGAATAATATAGACATTGAAAATATCTTACAAGAAAATGAGGATTTAGCGAGAAAATTAAATATAAGAGGAACACCTACTTTTATTATTAATGGTAAACTTTATGCAGGAGCTTTAGAGCTTAATAAATTAAAAACTATAATAAATGAAAGTCTGAACGATAGCTAATGCGTTAAAATAATTATAATAATTTTAGAAAGAAAAATATGTTAAATAATCTTGGAACAATAATAAATACTTTTTTATTTGGTAAAAAAATAGGTGAAGATGATTTTGGAAATATATATTACCTTAATAAAAATAATAAAAGATGGGTTCTATATTTTAAAAATAATGACGCTTCCTCTGTTCCCCCAGAATGGCAAGCTTGGTTAACGCATACAGTTAAAAACACTCCGAATATAAAAGATAAAAAAAAGAAATGGCAAATTAAACATCAACCCAATAGCACAGGAATAAATTATATATTAAATAAAAGCAATGAAGAAAAAAAAGATGATATATCTTCTTATAATTCCTGGTCGCCTAATAAAAGAGGTAAATAATTGACCAATAAACAAAAAACAATACTTCCGAAAACTTGGAGGGGTGTTGATGATGAAAAAATATCATGTACAGAAAAAATTAAAATTTTAAATGAAAATATTATAGAAATTAACCAAATAGCAGAAGATGCGCTAGAAGATGCAATTTTAATGGGGGCAGACCCTAAGCAGGTAGTTGAGGTAATTATTAAAATATTGGAATTAAAAAAATTCTAAAATTTTCTATTAATAACATTAATAATTTACTTATAATTTTGATATTTTTATTATTCATTTCTTTTGATATAAGTGCTAATGAAAACTCAAATACATCTCTAAAAATTATAGATAAAGTTTCTAGTAAGTCTTACGTTATTGAAGTACCAAATAATATCACTTTTATATTTAAGAATTTAAATATTTTAATAAAAAAATGTATAAAGAACGAACAAGATTATAATAGTTATGCTTCCTACCTTGTGTTAAAAGATAGAAAAAAAGATAAATTTATATTTAAAGGTTGGGTTTTATCTAAAAACACAAGTTTATCTCAAGTATCACACCCTATTTATAATTTAAAACTAATAAAATGCTTTTAAATTCATTTAATAGTTGGAAGATTTGGGATATAAATTTATATTTAATTCCCCAGATTTACCAATTTTATAAAAATCAGCATTAATATGTAGTGCTTTTTTTAAAATAAGCATAAACTTTTCTTGAGTAATTTCATAGGCCCCCAATGTTTTAAGGTGGTCTGTTATAAATTGTGTATCAAGTAAAATAAAATTACCTACTTTAAGTCTATCTATCAGATGTAGTAAAGCTACTTTACTTGCATTTGGGCTTCTACTAAACATACTTTCACCAAAAAATATTCCACCAATCGCAACTCCATATAATCCCCCAACCAACATATTATTTGAGTAACACTCTATACTATGGGCATAACCTTTATAATGAAGATCTATAAATACGTCTCTTATACTTGGGTTAATCCATGTGTTTTCCCTGTAATTAGTAATTTCAGCACACCCCTCTATAACTCCAATAAAGTCAGTATTTATCTTTATTAGAAAAGGATTGGTATTTATAAATCTTTTAAGCTTCTTTCTTATATTTATTTTATATGGATCTATTACACCTCTTTTTACCGGTTTAACCCAAAAGACATCTAGGCTATTTACATTTTCTGCCATAGGAAATATCCCGTGGCGATAAGCATCTAATATATTTTTATAGTCTATTTTAATATAATTATGGGGAATATTATTAATCATTAATATTTAAAAATTTTTCTAACCATCTAATATCGTAGTCACCAGATATGAATTTTTTTTCTCTTATTATCTTATCATGTAAAGATAAAGTGGTATCTATGCCATCTATTACATATTCTTTTAATGCTATTTTTAATTTTAAAATAGCATCTTCCCTACTATTACCATAAACAATCAATTTAGATATTAAGCTATCATAGTTAGGAGGGACTTTATAACCTGAGTATAAAGCTGAATCTACTCTAACTCCCAGACCACCTGGTGTGTGATAATTATTAATCGTTCCTGCATTAGGTGTAAATGTATTTGGGTTTTCAGAATTTATTCTACATTCTATTGAATGCCCTTGAATTTTAATATCTTTTTGCTTAATGGAAAGTTTTTTTCCACTAGCTACATTAACCTGTTCTTTTACTAAATCAAAACCTGTTATCATTTCTGTTATAGGATGCTCAACTTGTATTCTGGTATTCATTTCTATAAAAAAGAATTCTCCATTTTCATAGAGCATTTCAAAGGTACCTGCGCCAAGATAACCCAATTTTTTTACGGCTTTAACAATAATTTTACTAATTCCATCTCTTGCTTCTTTTGTAAGAGCAGGAGAAGGAGCCTCTTCTAAAACTTTTTGATGTCTTCTTTGTAAGGAACAATCCCTCTCTCCAAAATGCACCACGTTTCCATAAGCATCAGCAAAAAGTTGGAATTCTATATGCCTAGGATTAGCCAAGTATCTTTCAAGATATACAGTATCATCTCCAAAACCAGATTTAGCCTCTGATCGAGCCAAATTCCAAGCCTCTTCCAAGTCAGCAGGTTTTTTAGCAACTTTCATTCCTTTACCTCCCCCTCCTGACGCTGCCTTAATTAAAACTGGAAAACCAACTTCTTTTGCAACTTTTTTTAATTCCTTTAAATCTTTGATTGCTCCGTTCGAACCTGGGACAAGCGGAATTCCAAGTTTCTGCATTGCAGTTCTTGCAGATACTTTATCTCCCATTTCAGATATATGTTGAGGTTTAGGCCCAATAAATATTAATCCATGTTCATTAACTATTTCTGCAAATTTTGCATTTTCAGATAAAAATCCATAACCAGGGTGAATTGCATCAGCACCACTAACTTCTGCAGCGGATAGAATTGCAGCTATATTTAAATAACTCTTTGACGCTAGAGGAGGTCCTATACATACGCTTTCATCAGCAAGTCTTACATGCATTGCCTCAGCATCAACTGTTGAATGTACTGCCACAGTTTTTACTTTTAACTCTTTACACGCTCTAATTATCCTTAAAGCTATTTCACCTCTATTAGCTATTAAAACTTTCTTTATCACAATATTATTCTTTAACTAATATCAATTATTACTAAAGGTTCATCAAATTCAACAGACATTTCATTTTTTATAATTATTTCTTTAACTGTTCCTGCAAAAGGAGATTTGACTGGATTCATAGTTTTCATAGCCTCAATTATAAATAATTGATCACCTTCTTTGACACTTTGGCCAACTTTTATAAATGGCTTAGCATCAGGAGAAGAAGCCAAATATATAGTCCCTACCATAGGGGATTTAACAGTGCCAGGATGATCTAAATTATTTTCCTTATTTGATTCATTGTCTATTTTTTTTTCTGTTTGATTAATATTTGAATGACTCAAAATAGAACCACTAGACACAACACTTCGAGCTACTCTAACGGTATTTCTGCCTTGAGTTACAGTAATTTCTGATAAATTATTTTCATTTAGAAGATCTGAAAGATCTTTTATTAATGATTTATCTATAGATATTTTACCCATATAATTTTCCTAACATTAATTTTAATCTAAATCTATTAATTTTATAATACAATTTATTGCCATTTCGTATCCTTTTTCTCCAAATCCACATATAATTCCATTTGCCACTTGAGAAATAAAGGATACATGTCTAAAATTCTCTCTTGCATATATATTTGACATATGAACTTCTATTATAGGTCTGCCAAAAAATTTTAAAGCGTCCATTAAAGCAATAGATGTATGTGAATAACCTCCAGCATTTATAATTATACCAGAATACTTTTCACTTGCTTCTTGAACTATCTCTATCAGTTCTCCTTCTTTGTTACTTTGAATACAATCAATACCTACAGCTAATTTATTTTGTAATCCTCGTAAATTATTTTCTATTTCATCTAAAGTTATATTACCATAAATTTTGGGCTCTCTTCTTCCAAGTAAATTTAAATTTGGCCCGTTTATAACTAAAATTTTCTTTATATTATTCACAAATTATCCTTATAATAGTATTTATAAATATATCCATTTAATATATATTTATTCCTTTATAATATACATTATAAATGTAAATAAAAAAGAAATGAAAAAAATATAAATATGTCTTTAAAAGAAATAAATATATATGTTAATGGAGAAGCTAAGCAGATACAGACTTCTCAATCAATTGAAAAACTCCTTCATCTACTTAAATTAAATAAGAATAATATTGCTGTTGAAATAAACCGGGAAATAATTAATAAATCAGATTATCATTCTCATATAATAGAAGCCAATGATTGTATTGAAATAGTCAATTTCATAGGGGGAGGAAATCATATAAATAAAAATAAAGAGTCTCTGATAATTGCAGGAAAAGAGTATAAATCTAGGTTAATAATGGGTAGTGGCAAATTTAAAAGCTTTAAGGAAAACCTTGAAGCTTTAAAAAAAGCTGAGTCAGAAATTATTACTGTTGCAATTAGAAGAACCAATATATCTAATCCTAACGAACCAATGATAACTGATATTATAAATCCTAATAAATATACTTACCTACCAAATACGGCAGGTTGTTATAATGCTGAAGAAGCAATAAGAGTTTTAAACTTAGCGCGTGAGGCAGGCGGTTGGGATTTAGTCAAGCTTGAGGTTCTAGGCGATGATAAAACATTATATCCAAATATGATAGAAACTATTAAAGCTTCAGAAATTCTTGTTAAAGAAGGTTTTAAAGTTATGGCTTATTGTACTGATGACCCTATTCTTGCGCAAAAATTAGAAGATAACGGTTGCTCGGCTATAATGCCTTTAGGTTCTCCTATAGGATCAGGGTTAGGAATACAAAATAAATTAAATATTAAAATTATAATAGATAATTGCTCAGTGCCAGTTATTATAGATGCTGGACTAGGAACAGCATCTGATGCTTGTATTGCCATGGAAATGGGCTGTGATGCCGTTTTAATAAATTCAGCTATAGCTAGAGCTCGTAACCCCATTTTAATGGCAGAGGCTATGAAGCAAGCCGTTATATCTGGAAGAAATGCCTATATATCAGGAAGAATGGAAAAAAATATTATTGCTAAGGCTAGCCCTCCAACAAAAGATTTTTAATTAATTTAATATAAATATAACTATTACAATATAAACAAAGGGGAATTAAAAATGAGCGTAAACAAACAAATAATAATGAAAACTAGACCCGAAGGAATGCCTAAATTAGAAAACTTTGAAATTATTGAAAATAATATACCTGATATAAGACATGGGGAAGTATTAATTAAAATATTATGGCTATCACTAGACCCTTATATGAGAGGTAGAATGAGTAAAGCAAAAAGTTATGCGGCATCATTAAATGAAGGGGATGTAATTATAGGCGGAGCAGTAGGAAGAGTAATAAAATCAGAAACTAATGAATATAAAGAGGGAGATATAGTAGAAGGATTTACATTAGGATGGCAGGCATATGCAATTACAACTCCTGCTTCTATAAGAAAAATAAACCCAGATTTAGCTCCTATCCAAACTGCAGTAGGTGTATTAGGTATGCCAGGTATGACTGCATTTTTTGGTCTTTTGTATGTAGGTAAACCAATTCCAGGAGATACTGTAGTAGTATCTGCTGCTTCAGGAGCAGTAGGCCAACTTGTAGGACAAATTGCAAAAATTGCTGGCTGTCATGTGGTGGGAATAGCTGGAGGAAAAGAAAAATGTGATTTCTTATTAAATACCCTTAATTTTGATGCTGCTATTGATTATAAAAACCAAAATGTTGATAACATGTTAGATAAATATTGTCCAAACGGAGTAAATGTTTACTTTGATAATGTCGGTGGAAGCATAACTGATTCTGTAATAAATAAGCTTGCTAATTATGCTAGAGTTGCTGTTTGTGGGGTTATCTCTCAGTACAATCTAACAGCTCCTGAACCGGGCTTAAGGACTCATAGAGCTATATTAACCAACCAAGCAACAACTGAAGGGTTTTTAGTATTTCAATTTGCTCAAAAATATCACATTGCTATAGAAAGAATGGCAAAATGGATTAAAGAAGGAAAGATTATTTATAAAGAAGATGTGGTAGAGGGCCTAGAAAATGCTCCAGACGCATTTATTGGACTAATGAATGGAAAAAACTTTGGAAAACTACTTATAAAAGTTTCAGAGTAATTATTTATCTAATTTATTTATATTACTTAACTTTAATGAGAGTTCTTTTAATTGATTATTATTGACTATAGATGGAGCATCCATTAACAAATCTTGTGCTTGTTGATTCATTGGAAACATTATTACCTCTCTAATATTAGGTTCATTAGCTAAAAGCATCACTATTCTATCAATTCCAGGAGCTATTCCTCCATGTGGAGGGGCTCCATACTTAAAAGCATTATATAGTGCCCCAAATCTACTTTTTAAATCATCGGATGTATAACCTGCTATACTAAATGCTTTTTCCATTATATCAGGTCTATGGTTTCTAATAGCTCCTGAAGATAACTCAATACCATTACAAATAATATCATACTGCCATGCTAAAATATCTAATGGATCTTTATTTTCTAAAGCGTCCATGCCTCCCTGAGGCATTGAGAAAGGATTATGACTAAATATAATAGAATTTGTTGATTCATCTATTTCATACATCGGGAAATCTACAGTCCAGCAAAATTTAAAAACATTTTTTTCAATTATATCCATATCTTCTGCTATTTTCATTCTTGCCTTACCGGAAAAACTCTCTGCTTCTTTAATTTTATTACAAATGAAAAACACTGCATCTCCATCTTTTGCATTAGCTTTATCTTTTATAATTTCAACAGACTCCTTAGATAAAAATTTACCAATAGGCCCTTTAGCTTCTCCCTCGCTTAATAATATATAGCCTAAACCAGGTTGTCCTTGCTCTTGTGCCCAAGAATTTAATTTATCAAAAAATGATCTTGGTTTATCAGAGACATTCAAAGCAGCAATACCTCTTACAACTGCTCCCTTTTTAATCTGCTCTTTAAATGCTTTAAAAGTCACTCCTTCGTGTAAAAAAGCTTCTGTAACATCAGATATTATTAATGGATTTCTCAAGTCTGGCTTATCTGTACCGTATTTTAACATTGCATCTTTATAGGTAATTTGTGGAAATGGATTAGACGTTATATCCCAATCTGAAAACTCTTTAAATACTTCTGTTAATACAGGTTCAATTGTACTAAATACATCCTCTTGTGTAGCAAAAGCCATTTCCATATCTAATTGATAAAATTCTCCCGGACTTCTATCGGCTCTCGCATCCTCATCCCTAAAACATGGAGCAATTTGAAAATAACGATCAAAACCAGATGCCATTATTAGTTGTTTGAACTGTTGAGGAGCCTGTGGTAAAGCATAGAACTTTCCTGGATTTAAACGTGATGGAACTAAAAAATCCCTTGCACCTTCTGGAGAGGATGCTGTTAAAATAGGGGTTTGAAACTCATAAAACCCTGATTCCGTCATTTTCTTTCTAATAGAAGATATAATTTTTGATCTCAAAATCATATTATTTTGCATTGAAGGCCTTCTTAAGTCTAAAAACCTATTTCTTAACCTTATCTCTTCACCTAAGTCATGCTCTCCGGATACTGGCATAGGTAAAACGTCAGATGAAGACTCAATAATATAATCTTTCACAGACACCTCTATTTCTCCAGTAGAAAGCTTTTTATTAATTAAATCCTCAGTCCTTTTAACAACTTTACCAGTAACCGTGACTACGCTTTCCAGTCTAGTATCTTCACATAACTTAAAAAATTTATTATCACTGTCTACAACTATTTGAATAATCCCAAAGTGGTCCCTTAAATCTATAAATAATAAACCACCATGGTCTCTTTTTCTATCAACCCATCCAGATAGTTTAACAATATTATCGACATTATTAGAAGTTAGTTGTCCACAATTATGTGATCGATAAAGATGCATATAAGTACCCTTCAAAAGTTAATTATTAATATATATAATACTATACCTTTTAGACAAAATTATAAAAAATTCAAATCAAAATATATTTAGTTTTGTTGATAATATACGTTTCTAATGCTATTTCTATAAAAATGACTATTTTGACTAAATCACATGAGATAGAAGATCTCTATAAAAAACTAAAAAATGAAATATTTATATGTGTAGATACTGAATTTATTAGAGAAAAATATTATTACCCAAAATTATGTTTAATACAAATTGGTGATTCTAAAGGTAATGGATGGGCAATAGATCCATTAGTAAATGATATTAATCTAAATCCAATATTTGATTTGTTACTTAATGAAAAAATATTAAAAGTATTGCATTCTCCAAGACAAGACTTTGAAATCATATTTAATATTTTAAAAAAAATCCCTAAACCAATATTTGATACTCAGTCTGCTGCTATGACTTGCGGTTATGGAGACTCAGCTAGTTATGAATTTTTAGTTAACAAAATAGTTAATATTAAATTAGATAAAAGTGCACGATTCACAAATTGGGAAAATCGGCCGTTAAATGAAAAGCAAATAAAATATGCTATTTCTGATGTGACTCATCTTTCTAAAATATATTTGTATCTGAAAGATAATATGAAAAAAAATAAAAGAACAGATTGGATAAAAGAAGAAATAAATAAGTTTAACGATTTAAATTTATACAAAACAGATTCTGATAATGCTTGGAAGAGAATTAAGTTTAATAGCCCCAATATAGAAACGATGTCAATTTTTAGAGAAATTGCTAAAGTTAGAGAAGATCTCGCAAAGAAATATAATTTACCAAGAAATAAAATATTTAAAGATGATATTATAATTAAATTATCAAAAAACCCTCCTATTGATATTAAAGACTTTGATAATTTACGCGGAATAAATATTAAAAATATTGATAATACTTATAAAAATTTAATTTTAGAATGTGTTAAGATAGGTAAAAATAATAAAAATATAAATAAAACTAACAATCATATTTCCAATATAGCTTCAAAAGCTGTAACTGATTTATTAAAAATTATATTACTCAGCTGTGCTGAAAAGCATAATATTTCCCCACTGCTAATTGCAAATAAAGAGGATCTAAAGCTTATAGCTCAAGGTGAAAAAAATGTGAAAGCTCTTAAAGGCTGGAGATATGATATATTTGGATATTCAGCCTTAAAATTAATGGAAGGGAAACTCAGCTTAAAAATTAAAAATGGAGCGATAATTATAGATTAATTTAAATTTTTAATAAGTACCAGGATATCCTCCTCCATCTATTAATAAATTTTGACCCGTGATATATCCGGCATAACTACTGCAAAGATAAGCACATGCAGCTCCAAACTCACTTGGAGTACCAAATCTTCCAGATGGATTTTCTGCAGCTCTTGTATTCCTCACTTCTTCTATACTTTTACCAGTTTTTTCTGCTACAAATTTTAAACTATTTCTCAATCTATCTGTATCAAAAGGTCCAGGCAGAATAGAATTAATAGTCACATTATTTATAATTGTCTTTCTAGCAATACCAGCAACAAAACCTGTTAATCCACTCCTTGCTCCATTAGATAAGCCTAAAATATCAATTGGAGCCTTTACTGAACTAGATGTGATATTAATAATTCTTCCAAATTTCCTATCTTGCATCCCATCAACATAGTTCTTAATTAATTCAATAGGAGTAAACATGTTTGCTATACAGGCATTTGTCCAATCTTCTCTATTCCAATCCCTAAAATCTCCAGGAGGAGGACCTCCTGCATTATTAACCAAAATATCTGGATCTGGGCAAAGTTCTTTTAGCTTACTTTGTTCGGCTTTGATAGTTATATCGGCACAAAACTCTATAACATTTACTCCATATTTTTCTCTTAATTCTTTAGCGGTAGATGATAAAACTTCTTTATTTCTTCCATTAATAATTAAATCTACCCCCTCTTCAGCTAATGCAAGTGCACAACCCTTACCTAAACCTCTACTGGATGCACAAACTATAGCTTTCTTACCTTTAATACCCATATCCATTTTTAATCTCCTATTAATTTCATAGTTTAATTACCTTTTTAATAAAAGGTATAGTGATTTTTTTTGATTTTTCCAAAGATAAATTATTTATTTCATTTACTATTTTTATAATTGAGTCAAATGATCTATCAATTCTGTTCATAAGATAATTTATTACTTCAAATTCAACCAAAACCCCTTTATCTAAAAATTGTTTTATTATTACGCTTTTTAATAACTCATCATCTGGTAATCCGATGTTTATTTGTGGAATAGACAATAGCCTTGACTTTAAATCTGGTAATTTAAAATTAATATCATTAATAGATATATTTGAAGTGAACATAAAATTATGCTTTCTTTCGGCCAACATATTATAAATGTGTAATAATAATCTTTCAGATTTCAATTTATAAATATCTTCAACAATAAGGCATTTATGTTCTACTAGTTTATCTAGTTTATTTTCTGTTAAGTTTTGAGCTTCTATAATGTAACCTTTTGATAATGTTTGAAGTGCTGATGCCAAATGACTCTTACCAGAACCAGCTGGACCATAAACAATAAACCCTAAAACAGGCCAATTTGGCCAATTATCAAGCCAAAGAACAACTTCTTTATTCACTTGGCTAACAATATAATCCTCTCTTCCCATAGCCGGTAATGTTCTAAGATTTAATAGCAACTGTTTACTATAATGCATATCCATTTTTATACTCTTTTATTCTTTTTCTATAAGAATAACAGTCAAAACAGCTGTTATGGGAACTGATAGTAAAACTCCAATAATACCAAAGGCAGCTCCACCTGCTATTATAACAAACATACCAACTAGTGGATGTAATCCAACATTTTTTGATATAAACTTTGGTTCTAGAATATAGGATTCTAAAAACTGTCCTACAATAAATATTACAAATACATATAATAAACTTATGAAAGCCCCCGTTTGTAATACACTAAATGATAAAGCTAATATTAACCCTAAAATAGTTCCTAAATAGGGAATAAATGATAAAACACCTATTATTGCTCCAATACTTATAGCTCCATCAATGTTAATAAATGTCAATAAAACGCTATAGTAAACTATTAGAAATAAAGAAATTATAAACTTACCTCTAAAAAAGGAAGATAATACATGATCTATTTTTTTAATTTTTTTACTTAAGGGTGTTTTTTGCTTTTTTGGTATAAGATTAGTCAAATAAGTTTTTATTTTTTCCCAATCATATAAAACATAACATGTTACTATTGGAGTAATAATTGAAAGCCCTATAATGGTTATAAATGCCTTACCTTTTAAAAAAGCTCCACTCATTAGTGAAATAATAATACTTATGATTTCTCCACTTTTATCTGTTAGGATACTATTTATTGAACCTAAATAATTATCATAATTAATATAACCTCTAAAACTGCCCTCTATAAAAGATAATATCTTGTTATATATTATTGGTAATTTAATAATTATATCATTAAGCTGGTCTAATAATACAGGTATTAAAAATATAAACCCTCCTAGGAAGAAGCATATACTTATTATAAGCGCAATAGAAACTGATAAGAAATGTCCTAGTCCAATTTTTTCTAATTTAATAACTATAGGGTTTAGTACGTAGGCTAATATTAAACCCATTAAAAAAGGAAGTAATATTGAAGATGCTAGCCACAAGAATGCTATAAACAAAAGGATGGATATAATTAAGTAATTATTTTTATTATTTAACATCAAAGCTCCATAAACAAAATCTTATCACTCAGTTAATAAAATGGAAGAATCTTTCTTATTATTTCTATCATTTGAGTCAAAAGAATCCATAATTGTTTTATTATAATCTATTAAACTTATATTATATTCATAATTTGAATTTAATCTTTTTTGTATATCTATTCTAGATTTATTAAATATATTAAATAAAGAAGTTTCGTTTTCTATATTAATTGAAACCTTAATTATTGAATTTTTATAAGTTAAAGATAATACTTGAAAATCTACTACTTCTTTAATGTTCTCAATATTATCAATAATTATTCTCCAATTCTTAAAGCTATTAAAATTAGCATTAAGATTAATTGTTTTTGAATTTAACTTCTCATAAAAATATATATTATTAGAAACAAGCCAATTCTTTATATTTTCTATGTTAAATAATATTGAAAATTCTGCCTGATATTTTATATCAGATATTTTTTCATAATGAATTTTATATCCAGCAACAAAATCTTTTATATCTGGAGTTTTATTAACATTATTCAAAACATTTTTTATATAAGTATAATCTTTGTTATCTAGTTTCCAAGAAAGAAATCTGTCTAAACCAATAAGAATTGCTTTATTATTAGCTTCGCTTCTAGCATGACTAATATCCTCAGAAACAATTTCTATATTTATATTATCTACCTCAAAAGAATCAATAGAATAAGCTTGAGTTTGTATGAAATATATACAAATAAATATAAAAAAACTTTTAAGTCTTTTGCAAATATGTATAAGTTGTTCTATATTTTTTTCATCTTTAACCATTTAATTGCAAATCTATTTATATCTAGTATCGTCATAGTAAATTATTAGCTCAGGAATATAGTAAACCATGGTTAACAAAATAAAAAATAATACTTTAAAAAATATTACATATAAAGATGCTGGAGTTGATATTGAGGCAGGAAATAAATTTGTTAAAGAAATAGCTCCCCTTGTTAAGACAACAAAAAGATTAGGTGTGATGGGTTCAATTGGTGGGTTTGGTGGACTATTTAATCTCTCTAAATGTGGTTATAAAAATCCGATATTAGTTTCAGCGACAGATGGAGTGGGAACAAAACTTTTGATAGCTGAAGAAGTAAATAAGCACGATACCATAGGGATAGATTTAGTAGCAATGAGTGTAAATGATATTGTAGTACAAGGTGCTGAACCCCTTTTTTTTCTTGATTATTTTGCTACTGGTAAATTAAAATTAAAAATAGCAAAAGAAATAATAAAAGGTATTACTCATGGTGTAAAACTTTCTAATTGTGCATTATTAGGTGGAGAAACAGCTGAGCTACCTGATATATACTGTGATAATAGTTATGATTTAGCAGGTTTTGCATTAGGTGCTGTAGAAGAAGACAATATTTTACCAAAAAATACTATTAAATCTGGTGATCTTATAATAGGATTGCAAAGTTCAGGGATACATTCAAATGGTTTTTCCCTAGTTAGAAAAATACTTCAAGAAAATAATATAAATATGAATGAAAAAATAAGTGGTTTTTCAGAAAGTTCAATTGGACTAAATTTACTTACGCCTACAAAAATTTATGTGAACTCTATTTTAAGTGAACACAGACTGAATAATATTAAGGCCTGCGCACACATTACTGGTGGAGGTTTAATAGATAATTTACCTAGAGTAATACCTAATAATTTAACTTCTGTAATATATGGAGATAAAATTAAGCCTAATAATATTTTTAAATGGCTAAAAAGTATTGGTAATGTTAAAAGTAATGAAATGCTGAGAACATTCAATTGTGGTATAGGCATGTGTGTCATAGTAGATCCATCCAAATCTGACCAAGTGTTAAACAATTTTATTAAACACGGAGAAAAAGCTTCTCTAATTGGAGAACTCAGAATTAATTCTGAAAATAGTAATATTACCATAGTTGATGAAAATCAAATATGGAAAAATTAACCTAGTTTAAATTACCCAACTATTTCTTTCTCATTAAAGAAAAAATTAATTTCTATTTTAGCATTTTCCATACTGTCTGAACCGTGAACTGAATTTGCTTCTATAGATTCTGCATGCTCTGCTCTTATAGTTCCTGATTCCGCCTCCTGGGGGTTAGTTGCACCCATTGTTTTACGATATAAAGATATTGCATTTTCTGCTTCTAGAACTTGAACAACAACTGGTCCTGAAGTAATAAATTTAACTAAATCTCTAAAAAATGGTCTTTCTTTATGCACACCATAAAATTCTTCTGCTTGAGACTCTGAGAGTATGATTCGCTTTTGTGCAATAATACATAACCCTGCTTCTTCTATCATAGCATTTATTTTACCAGTAATAGATCTTCTAGTTGCATCTGGCTTAATTATAGATAATGTTCTTTCCATAGTCTTTCTCCTATTCAATAAAATCTTTAATATAAGTATTTAACAACCTTACTCCAAAACCTGTTCCTCCAGTTGGATATAATTTAGAATTACTTTTAGACCAAGTTACTCCTGCAATATCTATATGAGCCCAAGGAATATCTTGTGTAAATTGTTCAATAAACTTAGCACCTGATGTAGCTCCAGCTCCTCTTCCGGAACCTACATTTTTCATGTCAGCTATAGCTGATTTTATATCGTCATCATACTCTTTTCCTACAGGCATTCTCCATACTTTTTCTCCTGTCTTCTCTCCAGAATTAAATATATTTGATGCTAACTCATCATTATTACTAAATACGCCAGCCCGCTGAGGCCCCAAGCTAACAATTACCGCACCGGTTAAAGTAGCTAAATCTATTAGTCTCTTGGGATTAAATTTATTAATTGCATATGTTATAGCATCCGCCAGAACTAATCTACCTTCTGCGTCTGTATTAATAACCTCTATAGAATGGCCTGAAGAGGCAACTACTACATCTCCAGGTCTTTGAGCTTTTCCTGAAGGCATATTCTCTACCAAACCTACAACAGCTGAAACATTAACTTTAGCTTTTCGTCCAGCTAGTGCCTTCATTAGGCCAATTACTACTCCTGAACCTCCCATATCCCATTTCATATCTTCCATACCACCTGATGGTTTTATTGAAATACCACCAGTATCAAAGGTAACACCTTTACCAACAAAACATACCTCAGGTTTAGATTTTTTATTTGTTCCATTCCATGACATGCTAACAACCCTAGGTTCATTCGCACTGCCCATAGCTACCCCTAATAAAGCTCCCATTTTTAAACGTTTTATTTGAGGCAATTTTAATACCTCGACTTTAACCCCTAAATTTTTTAATTGTTCTGCCTGCTCCGCTAAAGTTTTTGGTGTTAATATATTTGCAGGCTCTGAAACCAGATTACGAGTTAAAAATACTCCCTCCTCAAGAGCTTTTAATGGGCTATAATATTTTTTCGCTGAATTAATATCTTTAACTATTAATTTAACTTCTTTCAGCGAATTTTTATAATTACTTTTACTTTTTAATTTGTACTTATTAAAAGTATATGATCTTAATTTAATTCCATGCAATATTTTCGTAGCCAATTCTTCATGAGTAATTTTAAATTTTTTATTAATGCTAAAAAATATTGTTACACTTTTTGCATCATTAGGTAGTAGAGAAAAAATTTCTCCACCTACTACATCAGCATTATCAATACTTACTTCTTTTAAATTACCCATATTATAGAGTAATATTTCTTTTCCTTTCTTAAAATATAAACTTTTATTACTACCCTTTTTACTTATTGTTTTAAGTTTTACTGTATCAGAAATAATACCATCATATTTTTTATCTAATTTAGTTATATGATCTATTAATTCTAAAGATTCATCTAAAATAATTAATGTTAAATCTGTATCAGATTTTAGTTCAGAGCTAAAAGATACCTTAAACGTCATATAATTTCCTTTCAAATGTATTAATTATTCTTATAAATAAAAATATGATATATATTTATTTTAGAACTAACATATTTTTGAAATTAATCTAATATTTTTTTTCGGGTTTAAAATTTTGAATTTATTCATTTTATATATATTCAGACAATTAATAGGTCCATTTTTTTTAATTATGATAGCTATGACAGGGATTGTTTGGTTAACACAATCCTTAAGATTTATTGATTTAATTGTAATAAAAGGGCTACCTGTAGAAACATTTATCAACCTAACTATTTTAATTATTCCTAAACTATTAGTAACTATAATCCCTTTCATTGGCTTTTTGGCTTCTTTAATTACATATATAAGATTAAATAATGATTCAGAAATTATTTCAATGAAAGCTGCTGGTATTAATAATTTAACAATAATACTTCCCGCTTTCATATTTGGTATATGCTTGGGCATACTTGCTTTATTTTTGGAAAACGTTGGCTCTCCTTACGCATATAATAAATTTAAAAATTTACAATATGATATAAGAAATAATTTTATATCTACTTTATTTCAGGAAAAAATATTTTCTTCTCCTATTCGAGGGCTAACAATTTTTATTAGAGAAAGAGACCAATTAGGTAATTTAGAAGGAATAATGATTCATGATGCAAGAGATAATAATAAAAAAATAAGTATTAATGCTGAACAAGGTAAAATTGTATCCACTCCAAAAGGAGTAAGATTTTTACTAATTAATGGTAATAGGCAAGAAATTAATAATAATCAAAATATTTCTATATTATATTTTGATCAGTATACATTAAATATTAAAAACCATAATAAAAATAATACTTCAAGGTTTAAAGAGGCAAGTGAAAGAAAATATAGCGAATTAATTAGACCAGAGGAAAATATTAATGAAATTTATAAAAAAGAATTTATAGCAGAATCTCACAAAAGGATTTATACACCTTTAATAATTATAATAATGGTCTTAATTGGTGCAATGGCAACAGTTATAGGAAAATTTGATCGTAAAACATCTACTAAAAGACTTTTTTTTCCAATTGCTTCGGCTTTAATTATGCAAATATATTTACTCATATCTCCACAATTAATAGTGCAATATCCTTATTCATCATTATTAATTTATTTTTCAATTTTCTTCTTATACTTAGTTATATTATTTTTAATATCAAACGGTATAAATAAGTTATTTTCTAAAAATAGAGCTGCTTAATGAATTTTATTTTATCACCATTAATGTACTATTTTACTAAACATGCATTTGTGTATTTAACAACAGTACTCACAATACTGTGCTTAATTGCTTCATTAATTGAAATAGTTGAATATAGCAAACAAATACCCAATCTAATAGAAAACTCATTTTATATTTGTTTGAAGATGACTTTATATAAATTGCCACATAATATTCAAATATTACTTCCGTATTCATTCTATTTTGGATCAATGATGTCATTGATAAGATTGTCCAAAAACTCTGAACTTACAATAGCTAGGGCTTCTGGTTTAAATATATGGTATTGTTGTTTACCTCATATCATATTAGCTTTTGTAATTGGAGTATTTAGCATTACCATATTTAGCTCAATTACAGCGGTTACACAAAAAAAATTATCCCAATTAGAAAGTGACTATCTTAATAAATATAATAATAACCTTCAATTATCTGGAGGAGGGTTTTGGTTGCACCAAAAAGAAGAAGATAAAACAGCTATAATTCATGCTGATAAAATAGATCCCAAAAACATGACTTTAAATAATGTAATGATTTTTAGATATACATCAGATAATAAATTTATTGAAAGCATAGATGGAAAAACAACTAAATTAGAAGATGGGTACTGGAAAATTGGTAAAGGCATCAAAACTAGTAAAAATCTTGAAACCTCTCCATTTATTGAACTCCAACTTCCAACACAATTAACTAGCTCACAAATAAAAGAGAGTTTTGCTAAACCTGAAACTATATCATTTTGGGATACATTAAAATTTATAGAGATAATTGATAAAGCAGGCTTTAACTCTAGAAAACATGTAATTTATTTTCATAAAATGATATCTTCGCCAATATTTTTTATTGGAATGGTTCTTCTTGGAGCGGTTTTTTGTGTAAAGCCAATAGGCAGACATGGGACAGGCAAAAGATTATTTATTGCTATAATTTTAGCATTTGTTATCTTTTTCTTAAATGATGTTATAGCTGCTTTAGGTCAAGGCTCACAGGCACCTGCTCTATTAGCAGCTTGGCTTCCTGCTTTTGTACCAATTTTACTTAGTACTAGCATATTGCTTTATTTAGAAGATGGATAAATATAAATTGAATCTAAAATATAATTTTATTAAGTTTTTATTAATGATAATATTACAGATTTTTATTATTTATCCTTCAGTTGCTGATCAAATGGCTACTAAAAATAGTTTTTTAACTGCAAATTTTATAGAATATCATGAAAAAATATCATTAGTAACTGCAATTGGAGATGTAGAGATAATTAATGGTATACAGGTTTTAAAGGCAGATAAATTAACTTATGATCAAGATAAAGACTATATCTTAGCAGAAGGTAACGTAAGTTTTAGCGATAAAGATAATAATATTTATTTCTCAAATGAAATGGAACTTCAAGGAGACTTAAAAAAAGGAGTAATAAAAAATTTTAATTCCGTATTAAGTGATGGTTCATTTTTATCTGCAAGTTTAATTATAAGGGATGAAGAAAAAGGAGATAGTTTAGAAAGAGTTAAATATACTGCATGTAAGATTTGTAAAGAAAAAGAAAATGATGCCCCTATATGGCAAATAAGAGCATTAAAATCTAAAAGAAATCTAAAAGAAGGTATTATTAGTTATGAAAATATGCTTTTTGATGTGTATGGGTTTCCAATTTTATATATTCCTTATATTAGTCATGCAGATCCTTCTAAAAAAATTTCGTCTGGATTACTTACTCCAAAATTTAGCAATAATACAATATTTGGCCTAAGTTATTCTCAGCCATATTATTTTGCACTATCAAAATATAATGATTTAACATTAACTCCTACAATGACAAGCAATGAAGGTCCAATTGTCGAATCTCATTATAGGTCTCTGAGAAAAAGAGGTTCTAGTAATATAAAAGCAAGCTTTACAAGAGGCAGCCATACTAATATAGATGGAAAAGAAAATAATAAATTTAGAGGGCATATTGATATAAAAGTAGCTGAAAGGCTTAGCAGTGACTGGATATTAGGGATTAATGCTACTAGAGCAAGTGACTTTTCCTATATGCAAAGATATAAGATGGGTAATGAAAGTGATATCCGTCTCAATCAAAGAATATATTTAACAGGAAGCAATAAAAACTTTTATACTAAAGTAGAAGGAATGTATTTCCAACCTCTTGACGCTTTTAAAAGCAATAGAAATATTCCTCTCATTTTACCGAATATAAAAATGCTATGGAATAAAACATATGATAATGGTTTATCAAGACATATTTCCTTAGATAGTTATATTATTACTAAACCAGACGCCTCTAATGCACAGAAACTTTCTTTAAAATCATCTTGGAGTAAAAATAAAATAAGTCCAAATGGTTATATTCTTAAATCTTCATTTTCTACTCGTACAGATATTTATAGAAATAAAAAAACAGATAATTCTAGAGTAATTGGTAAATTAGGAACTCATACTAGTTTTAGAGCAATTCCTAAATTTGAGACAATGCTTAGTTTTCCAGTCATAAGTTATTATAATAATAATTCTTTTTTAATTGAACCTATCATTCAAGGAATTATAGCTCCTAAAGGAGGCAATCCTGATTCTATTCATAACTTAGATAGTATTGACATTGAATTAAGCGACTATAATTTATTTTCATCAAATAGATTCCCTGGATTAGATAGAGTAGAAGAAGGAAGTAAAATTAATTTAGGAGTTAAGTCTAATTTAAATTTAAATAAATTAGGTGAATTAAACAGTATAATAGGAAGGTCATGGAGTGCAATTAACCCTCAAAATGAATATATATCTGGAACGGGTTTAAATAAAAAACTATCTAATATAGTAGGAAATATAATTTATGATTATCAAAATACTATATTCTTGGGTTACCATTTTAGGAGAGATGGATTAAATTTTAGATCACAAAGAGATACTTTAAATGTTGAATTCAATACTAATCCTATATCTGCTAATATTGATTATACTATGATTAGAGATGATCCAGTAATAACTGAAACAATTTTATCAGAACAAGCCCAGATTTCTCTTACATGGAATATTAACGATAATTGGAGCAGTAATTTAAGGCAAACTAGAGATTTAAGAAATAATAATTGGGGTAATGCAATTTATAGTTCTAGTTTTATTGAATTTAAAAATGAATGCATAATTATAAGATTAGAAGCTTCCAGAAAACATCAAAATTTAATTGATATTCCAGATGCAACTGAATATTCTATAAATTTTAATTTAGTTAGTTTTTAAATTTATAGGAATATTTAAATGTTAATAAAACTTATTTTGCTAATTATTTGTATATTTAACTTTTGTATCAAGAGTTCGATATCGCAAGATATTGATGGAGCAAATAATTTACTAAGTATTGTAGCTATAGTAAATGATGAACCAATTACAATGATGGACCTAGATGCAAGGCTACGTTTAATTATTATTACTTCTAATCTACCTAATACCTTAGAAACTAGAGAAAATTTATCGGGTCAAGTTCTTCAATCATTAATTAACGAAAGATTACAAAATCAAGAAGCAAAAAAATTAGGTATTAGAGTAACAGATTTAGAAGTTCAAAATAATATAAGATTTATTGAAAAACAGAATAATTTGGAAGAAAATAAATTAATTGAAACTTTATTTAATAATGGTGTTCCTAAATCTGCACTTCCAAATAGGTTAAAATCAAATTTGATAATGCAAAAACTATTGCAGAATATTATTAAACCCAAAATAATTATAAATAATAATGAAATAAATAATGAGTATAAAAATTTATTAGCTAATAATGGTAAAATGGAATATCAATTTTCAGAAATTTCTTTTAATTTTTCTAGATTATCAAAAAAAGAAGATACAATTTTAATTGCAAAGCAAATAAGAAAAAAAATTTTAGAAGAGGATAATTTTGATTCAATTGGGGAGAGAATATATGAAAATGGTACAGGCACGTATAAAAAAAATGATTGGAAATTAGCTAATAAAATAAATAAAGACATATATTCAAAGATAAATAATTTAGATAAAAATGAAATTTCAGATTTAATAATAACTAATACAGGAGCCTCAATTATCAAAATTGACAATATACGAGAATTTAAAATACCAGAACTTGCTCATACTGTTACTGATATTGCTTTTATTAGTTTTGATTTACCAATTAATAGGACTAAAACTGATATGGTCGTTAAAGATATAAAAAATATAACAGAAAATATAGATAACTGTGATGAAATGACTGAAATTATTAAAATCCATGGAAATAAAAAAGGTAAATACCTGGGTCATATTTTATTAAATAATTTACCTAATTATTTTGTTGAAGAGCTAAAATCCTTAAATATCAACCAACCAAGTAAACCTATAATATCTGATGACGGGATTTACGTAACTATGATTTGCAATTATAATGAAGAAATTAACCAAGAATTTGCATTAAAAGAAATGATTAGAAATAGTTTAAGACAGAGGTCTACTGAAACTTTAAAAGAGCGATATTTATTAGACTTAAATAGAAAAGCCCTTATAGATGTTAGAATATAGTTTATGAATAAAGGTATATATAATGCTATTAATAAACTTCCTAGTATCTCCTCTACAATAAAAGAATATAATTTAAGTGCGAAAAAAAAACTTAGTCAAAATTTTATTTTAGACATGAATTTGACTGATAAAATTGTAAGACTAAGTGACAGTGTTAAAAATAATACAGTTATTGAAATAGGAGCAGGGCCAGGAGCATTGACTAGATCCATACTGTTAAATGGAGCAAAAAAAGTAATTATTATAGAAAAAGATAAAAGGTTTTTGAAAGCTCTTCAATTATTAAATACTAGTTCAAATAATAGAATAATAATAGAAAATGAAGATGCACTTAAAATAGATTTAAAAATGTTAATAGAAAAACATAATATACAACAATCAGAAATAGTTGCTAACCTACCTTACTCAATTGCAACTAAACTTCTCTTAAATTGGATTCCTTTTCCAAAAGGATTACATAAGATGACATTAATGTTCCAAACAGAAGTGGCAGAAAGAATTGTTGCTGAACCAGGTACTAAAAAATATGGAAGACTTTCTATACTATTAGGAATAATGACTGATTCTAGAATTCTAATGAATATTCCGCCATCAGCTTTTACTCCTAAACCTAAAGTAAACTCTTCAATTATACAAATTAAACAAAAAAAATTAGACAAAAATTTTAATAAAAATATTTTAGAAAAAGTTACTCAAATATTATTTAATAAAAGAAGAAAACAAATAAAGTCAACATTATCCCAATTTGGTGATCCAATTAAAATATGTAATTTGTTAAATATTAAGCCAAGTCAGAGACCAGAAGAATTAACATTAGGGAATTATGAAAAATTAGCCTGCCTAGTCTCTAAATATCAAGACTTATAGTTCTTATAAACTCTCCTAAACCAACTTGTCTTATCCTCTTCATCCTTTCGGAATGCAATATACCTAATACAGTCCTAACGCTTATATTTAGATCATCATTTATTATAACATAATCATACTCTGCCCAATGAGTTATTTCTGAAGTAGCTGCACTCATTCTTTGTTTAACTACTTCATCAGTATCCTGCCCTCTCTTTTTTAATCTAATTTCTAATTCTTTTTTAGATGGAGGTAATATAAAAACAGATACAATATCTTCTCTCATTTTTTCTCTAAGTTGTTGTGCGCCTTGCCAGTCAATATCAAATAATAAGTCTTTGCCTTCATTAATTTTAGTCGCAACTAGAGATTTATCAGTACCATAAAAATTATCAAAGACTTTAGCATGCTCTATAAATTCATTTTGATCTAGCTTTTTTTTAAATTCATTTATTGAAACAAAATTATAATCTTTACCAGAAATTTCATTAGGCCTTTTTTTTCTAGTAGTAGTAGAAATTGATAAATATAAATTTTTATCTAGATTTAATAATGCTTTACATATGGAACTCTTCCCAGCTCCAGAAGGGGAAGATAAAACAAGCATTACGCCTTTATTTTTGCCTAAGGTTTCCATTTAATCTACTATAAATATAAAATTATAATTTAACAATTTTTATTTTTTATACACTTTTTTGATGTTTTTTAAATGTTCTTTATAAGTTTTTGAAAATAAATGCCCTCCTTTGCCATCTGCTACAAAATACAAATTTTCGTTTTTATCAGGCTGTAATACTGCATATACTGAATCTATACCTACATTACATATTGGTGTAGGAGGCAATCCAAAAATTCTGTATGTGTTCCAATTATGACTTATTAATAAATCACTTTTTTGTAATGGCTTTTCTTTATATACAGTTTTATTTATACCGTAGATAACTGTTGGATCAGATTGCATCTTCATGCCTAATCTTAATCGATTTAAAAATACAGAAGCTATTTTAGGCTTTTCTTTACTTAATTTTGCTTCTGCTTCAACTATTGATGCTAAAATAAGTACTTCTTTTTTATTTTTAAGGACATTAGGGATTTTATACTTAAAATCTGAATAAATTTTACTATATTCTTCCTTAGCTTTAGTATTCATAATATTTAAAAGATTTTTTATTTTTGTATCTTTAGAAATATAATAAGTACTAGGAAAAAAGTCTCCTTCTTCATAATTTTCAAAGCTTTTTAAACCAGGAAAATATTTAAGAAGATAAGTATGAATTTGTTTATTAGAGTAGCACTCAGGAATTATAATTTTATATAATTTAACCTCATTTTTATATAGTTTATGCAAAATATCACTATTAGTAATTCCTTTTTCAAATAAATATTCTCCTGCTTTTAATGATTTTGATTTACCCGAAATAATTGAATAAATAATAAAATTATATGGATTATTTATAACATTATTATTTTCTAAGATATCAATAATTTTGAATAATGAACTTGATTTAGGTATTTCAACAGTAACATTTACTTTTAAATCAGAATATTTATTTGGATAAGAAAGCACTAATCTTAATAAGAAAACGCATAAAAATATAATAATAAAAATAATAGAAATTTTAAATTTTATAGTTATGAGCTTTTTAAGTTTAATTATTTAACCTTTCCTACAATTAAGGAAGCATTTGTTCCACCAAAACCAAAGGAATTTGATAAGGCCATATTAATTTTTTTTTCTTTTGCCATTAGAGGTACCAAATCTATACCCGCCGCAATACTACAAGGATTCTCCAAATTTAATGTAGGAGGTATTATATTATTATATACACTGAGTATTGAAAATATTGCTTCTACAGCTCCCGCTGCACCTAACATATGTCCTACGGAAGATTTTGTAGAACTTACAGATAAATTAGAAATATTCTCTTGGAATAATTTTTTTACGGCTCCTAACTCAATTTCATCTCCCAAGGGCGTAGATGTTCCATGCGCATTTATATAATTAATATCATTTATATCTATGCCTCCGTTAATTATTGCGGCTTGCATAGCTCTATATCCACCATCTCCATCTTCAGCAGGCGCCGTAATATGATGAGCATCAGCAGATAAACCATAACCTAATATTTCAGCATAAATTTTTGCACCTCTAGATTTTGCATGATCATAATCCTCTAAAACAACACATCCAGATCCTTCGCCCATAACAAAACCATCTCTTCCTTCATCCCATGGACGAGATGCAGATATAGGATTTTCATTATAACTAGTTGATAAAGCTCTTGCTGCAGCAAAGCCTCCAATGCCTAAACGAGTGATAGCAGCCTCTGATCCACCTGCAACCATAACGTCTGCTTCATTAGCTCTAATTAATCTAGCTGCATCTCCAATTGCATGGGCCCCAGTGGAACAAGCAGAAACTACTGATAAATTGGGCCCTTTAAATTTGTTCTTTATCGATACCTGTCCTGAAGCCAAATTAATCAAACATGAAGGAATAAAGAAAGGACTCAACCTTCTTGGCCCTTTTTCTTTTAAAACCAGTGTAGCCTGCTCAATTGTAGAAAGCCCTCCAATACCAGAACCTATTAAAACTCCTGACCTGTATGAGTCTTCATCACTTTTTATTTCCCATTTACTGTCTTTAATAGCTTGGTCAGCAGCATCTATAGCGAATAAAATAAATCTATCAACTTTTCTCTGCTCTTTTAATTCCATACACCTGTTAGGATCAAAACCATCCTCTTGTTCTGAACTAGGTACATGTCCAGCGATTTTTGCGGGCAAATCTTCGACATCAAAGCCTTCAATTTTACCAATACCGGATTCAGCATTTATAAGCTTATCCCAAGATTTATTAACTGATCCTGCAAGAGGAGTAACTAGCCCTAAACCAGTAACAACTACTCTTCTCATAAAAATAAATCTCCCTTAACTAAAAATTAAGAATTTTGGCTCTCTATAAAGCTTATAGCATCCTTAACCGTAGTAATTGTTTCCGCAGCATCATCAGGTATTTCAATACTAAATTCTTCCTCAAATGCCATAACTAGTTCTACTGTATCCAAACTATCTGCCCCTAAATCATCTATAAAACTAGAATTTTCAGTAATTTTATCTTTTTCCACACCTAGATGTTCCATTACTATATCAATTACTTTTTCAGAAATGTCACTCATATATTTTATTCCTCATTTAAGTTATCAAACTATAATTATTTATGTTCTCACAAATTATTTATATATATTCAAGTATTTTTTTTTTTTTAATATAAATAATTTCTAGATCATAGCTAATCCACCATTTAAATGTATTGTAGAACCATTTATATAAGAAGCTTCATCAGAAGCCAAATAAACTGCAGCAGCAGCAATATCTTCTGGCAACCCAAATTTTCGTGAAGGTATTTTTTCTAAAAGTGCATTTTTTTGATCCTCATTCAAAGCATCTGTCATGGATGTTTTAATAAAGCCAGGGGCTATACAATTTACAGTAATATTTCTACTGGCTACTTCTAAAGCTAATGATTTAGTCATACCCACTAATGCTGCTTTTGAGGCAACATAATTAGACTGACCTGGGTTTCCAGTAAAACCAACTACAGAACTTATTTGAATTATTCTTCCAAATTTTTTTTTCATCATATTACGCATAACAGATTTAGAAAGAAAAAATGATGCATATAAATTAGTTTCTAATACATCATCCCACATTTCTTCTGTCATTCTCATAGCAAGCTGGTCATAGGTTATACCTGCATTATTGACTAAAATATCAATTTTACCAATTTTCTTTTCCACATTGTTTATTAAATTTTTTAAATCTTCTCGTTGTTTTAAGTTACATATAATCTGACTATAAGACATAGAAGATTTTTTATTAATGCTAGTTAACTTATCTTCGTTAGTTCCAGTAATACATACTTCTGCTCCTTGTTTATGTAAAGCTGAAGCTATAGCTTCCCCTATACCTCCAGAGGCTCCCGTAACAAGCGCAGTTTTATTTTCTAAATTGAACATTAGATTTTTTATATATTAAAATCATCTAACCCTCAAGAATATTAATATAATTTTCAATATCTTTTATATTTTGAATAGAGCTAGACTCCACTGACTTATTAATTCTTTTTACTAGGCCCGATAAAACATTACCTGAGCCTAATTCTATAAAACTATTAACTCCTAAATCGCACATTTTATTAATACTTTCTCTCCACCTAACTGTGCTAGTAATTTGATCTATCAGACTATCTTTTATCTCATTTACATTAGATAAAGGACTTGCAGCAACATTATTAACTAAAATTAATTTTGGACTGACTATTTCTAAATCATGTATAAATTTTTTCATATTTTCCTTAGCTGATTCCATTAATCTACAATGAAAAGGTGCACTAACTGGTAATTTAATTGCTCTCTTAATCCCTAAGGACTTATGATCATTAATTACTTTATCGACAATAGAATTATGACCAGAAATTACGAACTGTCCTGGTGCATTATCATTACCAATATCTATAATATCGTCTTCTTTTGCATAATTCGATCTAATTTTTTCGATAATACTTATATCAACCCCAATTAAAGCAGCCATAGCGCCTATATCTACAGGAACAGAATTTTGCATAAATTCGCCTCTTAATCTTAATATTTTGGCAGCATCACTTAATTTTATAGATCTTGCGCTAACTAAAGCTGAATATTCTCCTAAAGAATGTCCAGCTGTAAAATCACCAATTTCTGATAAATTTTTACCAGTCATATCCTCTATTACCCTAACTATTGCAAAAGAGACGGTCATCAAAGCTGGTTGAGTATTTATTGTTAATTTTAATTCTTTTTCATCTCCATCAAACATTATTTGAGACAAACTTATAGATAAAGCATCATCAACTTCTTGAAACACTTCTTTAGCTACTTGAAAATTATCATATAAATCTTTTCCCATTCCAATTTTTTGTGACCCTTGGCCAGGAAAAATAAATGCATTAGTCATAAGTAAATCCTTTAAATATTTTTAATTAATGATAAAATTTTAAACTAATTATTATAATCTTTATACTTTTTTTATAACTTATTCATAAGAAAGCTTGCCTAAACAGTAATTTTAGGTTACGTAAATTCTCCATATAAGTTAAATTTGATTGAGAAAGACAAAAAATGGCATTTTATGAAAGCATCTTTATAGCAAGACAAGAACTTGGTGAAAAAGAATTAGAAAATACTGTTGATAATTTTAAAAAAATATTAGAAAAAAATAATGCTAATTTAGTTGATACAGAGTCCTGGGGCTTGAGAAATTTAGCATATAAAATTGAAAAAAATAAAAAAGGGCACTATGTAGTTTTAAAGATAGATGGAAATGGTCCTGCAATAGAAGAATTAGAAAGAAATATGAGAATAGATGAGAATGTAATAAGGTATTTGTCTCTAAAAACAGAAAAAATAAATACTGAACCTTCTATTTTGGCAAAAAAAGCGTTAGAAAATTAATATATACATAAAATTATAGGAATTATAGGAGTAGTATTTTGAAAAGAGATAACAAAAAATTTGAAGATAATGATTCTGCTGGGTCTAAACCTTTTTTCAGAAGAAAAAAAACTTGTCCATTTAGTGGGCCGGAAGGAATACCAATAGATTTTAGAGACACCAGAACTTTAAGTAAATTTGTCTCTGAAAGAGGCAAAATAATTCCAGCTAGAATAAGTGCAGTTTCTGCACCCAAACAAAGAAAACTTGCTCAAGCAATAAAAAGAGCTAGAGTTTTAGCCCTCATACCTTATCTTGAAAGATAGATTGCTATATAGGGTTGTTTAATGCCGTTAAAGGCTGTATTAGTTTCTATATTAGCAGGTATTATTGCATGCCTGTTTGCTATTAGTTTTAAATATTTAGGTGTATATTTTATATTACTTTCTTATTTTTCTTCTTTGCCAGTATTTATTTCTGCTTTTTATTATGGAATACCTGGAATATTTATTACATCAATATGTAGTATTTTCATAATAACTTCATTTACATCTTTTTATGTTGGAATATTATTTTTTATTACAAATATTCTACCTATAACTTTGGTATTATTTGAAAAAACAAAAAATAAACTTAGTTATCTTAATTTCATATCTAAAATTACCTTGATCAATTCAATATTATTTATTTTTTTTAGTTTTACGTATAAAGATAAAATTAGAGATATTACGAAAAGCTTAAGTGATTACTTTAATAGTTTTAATAATAATATTACTATAGACCAATCAATTTTAGACTTAGCACCTTCAATTATGGTTTTTTCTTGGAATATAGTTTTAATTGTAAATTTGATCCTTGCAAGAATAATATTGACTAAATACTTTAATAAGCCAAATAATTTTCCAGATAAATTAGTAAATTTAAAATTACAAAAATGGGTAGTAGTATTATTTATGATTTTTTTAGTGCCAGCTTCTTTACTAAATAACGATAATGGAACTCTATTTAGATCCCTAGCTTTAATATATTCAATTCCTTTAACTATCCAAGGATTAGGAGTAATACAAGTATTTTTTCAAAAGAAAAAAGTAAGTGATTTTCTAATTTATACATTATATACTTTAATTTTTCTAGTACCAATAGCACTTCCAATAATCACTGCAATTGGAGTTCTAGAATCTGTATATAATTTTAGAGGCTTAAAATATAAAAAAAATTAATAGAAATATTGATTAGATAATTAATTAGTATAAAGTCTATAAAAAATTACTATTAGGAGTAAAACAATGGAAGTAATTCTTTTAGAAAGAATTGAAAAAATAGGAAAATTAGGAGATGTAGTGAAAGTAAAAGATGGCTTTGCTAGAAACTATTTACTTCCTCAAAATAAAGCCCTTCGAGCTAATAAAGAAAATTTGTCTGTTTATGAAAAAGAAAAAGAAAAATATGAAAAACTAAATAAGGAAAAGTTATCAGCAGCAGAAAAAATAGCTAAAAATATGAAAAATGTAAGTATAAATATTATAAAACAAGCTAGTGATTCTGGGCAGTTATATGGTTCTGTTAGTACTAGAGACATTTCTGACGAACTGAATAATCAAGGTCATCAAATTGAAAAAAAGCAAATAGTACTTAAATCTGTTATTAAGAATGTAGGACAACACGAAGTCAGAGTAGTAATTCACCCAGAACATATTATTAATATTAAAGTTAATATTGGGCGTACTTTAGAAGAATTAACTTTTAAAGCAGAAGAAATTGAAAATCTCAAAGAGACTAATATTGGAGAAGATGATGCAGAATCTTCTATCGATAATACTTTAAAAGAAACTCAAGAGAATGAAAAAGCTAATCTGAATAAAAGTAATACTGAAGAAAATAACTAAAAATATTAAATTACAAATATTGTTTTTATTAAATACTTATTAACATAATTAAGATAATTAACGTAATTCACATCTAATGGTTTTATTATTTTATGATAGTAGTAGTATATGTTGAATAATATTCAAAATATAAACTCTTCCAATAATGAGAAGCAAAACATAAATTCTTTACCTCATTCCATTGAAGCTGAAGAAGCATTATTAGGATCAATATTAGTTGATAATGAAATTTATAATAGAATAACGTATGAACTACCATTAAAGAGTGAGCATTTTTTTGTGCCTGTACATGGAAGAATATTTGAAGCAATTCAAAAATTAATAAATAATGGTCAGATGGCTGACTCAATTACGCTTAATCAATATTTTGAAAAAGATCCTGCCCTTATCGAAATAGAAGGAACTAATTATTTAGTTAAACTGAGTGAGGCATCAGATATTGCACCTAATGCAGAACATTATGCAAAATTAATTTATGACCTATCCCTTAGAAGAGAATTGATTAGGATAGCAAAAGATTTAGCCGCAAAAGCAGCTAACCCTAACATTGATGATAGTGCTAATTCACAAATAGAAATGGCAGAAAGTAAATTATTTACTCTTGCTGAAACTGGAGAAATAAATCAAGGCCCTTTACCTTTTTCTGAATCACTCGCTGAAACCATATCAAGTGCAGAAATAGCACATAATAGAGATGGTAAATTATCAGGTATAACCACAGGCTTAAAATCTATGGATGAATTATTAGGTGGATTACATAAGTCAGATTTAATAATAGTAGCAGGAAGGCCTAGTATGGGAAAAACTGCGTTAGCAACAAATATAGCTTTTCAAGCTGCAAAAAAAATTAAAAGTGAAAAAGATGATCCTATTCTATTTTGTTCTCTTGAAATGTCTGGTGTACAACTTACTAATAGAATTTTAGCAGAAGAAGCAAAAATATCGTCTGAAAAAATTAGACGAGGGCAACTTAGTAATGATGAATTTATTAATTTAGTTAGGGCTAGTCAAAATATTCAAGAAAGAAAATTATTTATTGACGAAACTCCTGCTTTATCTGTACCCCAATTAAGAACTAGAGCTAGAAGAATAAAAAGAATACATGGTGGTTTAAAATTAATCGTATTAGATTATTTACAACTAATGAGCGCCATAAATATTTCTAATAATAGAGTGCAAGAAATTTCTGAAATTACCCAGGGTCTAAAAGCTATTGCAAAGGAGCTAGATGTTCCAGTTGTTGCATTGAGCCAATTATCAAGAGCCGTGGAGCAAAGAGAAGATAAAAGGCCTCAGCTAGCTGATTTAAGAGAATCAGGAACTATTGAACAAGATTCAGATGTTGTAATGTTTGTTTATAGGCAATCATATTATGAAGAAAGAGCAGAGCCAAGAAAAACTAGCATGGAAACAGATGAAAAGTTTCATAATCGTTACCTTGAATGGCAGGAAACTCTAGAAAAAGTACAAAATACAGCTGACGTTATAATAGCAAAGCAGCGTCACGGCCCTATTGGAAATATTAAGCTTCATTTTGAGCCATCTCTAACTAAATTTTCTGATTTAGCAGAAGATTATAGGAAAGATGATGGCAATTAATAAAAACATTGAAGATATTAAATATAAATATAAAAATTACTTATTACAAAGTGGTAATTTATTCTTAATAAATAAAAAAAATATAATATATAACTCTAGTATTATTTCAAAAAAATCTAAAAATGCAATAATTAGCCCCGTAGTTAAAGCTAATGGTTATGGTATGGGAGTTTTAACAATTACAAATATTTTAATAGAATTAGGCTATAAAAAAATATTTTTAGCAAATATAGCTGAAGGAATAGAAGTAAGAAAAAAATTTAAAAATATTGAAATTTATATATTAAATGTAGGAAAACCCTTTAATACTAACATTTTGAAAAAATATAAGTTAATTCCAGTTATTAATTCATTAGAAGAAATAAAAATATGGATAGAAAATAGTCAAAAAAAAGATAGCTGTATTTTACATATTGACACGGCAATGAATAGACTTGGCATTTCTTACTCAGAAGTTTTAGATAAACAGAATAAAATATTATTTCATAAATTAAATATTAAATATGTGATGACTCACTTGGCTTGCGCTGAGGAAAAAAAAAATATTTTAAACCTCAAACAATTAAAAGAATTTAAAAAATGTGCAAAAATTCTTAGTAAAATTACTAAATGTTCTATTAAGTCTAGTATATGTAACTCATCAGGGTTATGGCTTGGCTCAAAATATATACTTGATCTTGTAAGGCCGGGCGCTGCTTTTTGGGGTATAAACCCTCAAAATAATAAACAAAATCCTCTAAAAGAGGCTGTTTCCCTTTATGCGCAAATAACTCAAATTAAAAAAATATCTAAAAATTCATCCATAGGTTATGGACAAACAGTAAAAATGAAAAAAGATACTATTATAGCTACTATATCATTAGGTTACTCACATGGTTTTTCAAGACTATTATCTAACAAAGGATCAGTATATATAGGTAATAAAAAAATAAATGTGTTAGGAAGAATATCAATGGATCTTACCGTTATAGATATTAGTAAATTTACATACGGAGAAATAAGAACTGGAGATTTAGTAGAAATTTTTGGACCAAACAGAAGTTTAGAAAAATTTGCAAAAGAAAATAAAACTATACCTTATGAAATGTTATGTAACATGGGAAAAAATATTCCTAAAATGATCGTATAATTATAATTAAAAGAGTATAAAGTAATTATAAAATATAAACTAATAAGAAATTTTTTTAATGGAATTAAATAATATAAATATCAATTTATTAGATATAATATTATTTGTAAGTATAATTGTTTCTTTATTTATTGGATATAGTAGAGGTTTTATTAAAGAAACCCTATCTATTATCAATTGGTTATTAGCAGCTTGGCTTGCATTTAAATATTATTCTGATTTAAAGACTATAACTATAAACTTTATAGATTCTAATATTATAGCTGATGCAATTTCTTTTGGTATATTATTTTTATTTTCGATTATTACTCTAACATTTTTATCTAACTTTATTTCTAAGAATATTAAAAATTCATTACTTGCCCCACTAGATAAGTTATTAGGAATAGTTTTTGGTATCATTAGAGCTATTCTCTTAATAATAGTAGTATTTATAGCTGGTAATCAGACTATATGGGTAAATAACACATTACCTAAATGGATATATGAATCATATAGTTATCCAATAATTATCTCTATTACTAATAATTTAAAAAATATTTTGCCTAATGATTTTTTTGCTATAGACATAAAGGCAATAAATATAAATGAATTAAATATAAATGATTTAATAGAGAAAAATAAGTTATTTGATGAGCCTGAAGTAAATATAAATAGTGAAAATGAGAGTTCTTATACGCCAGCGGAAATTGAACAAATGAATAGGTTAAATAATATTGAGACAATTAATTCAGATAAAAACAATTAGACTTTAGAAAGTATTTAAAATTAAATATTATATAATAAATATAAATTAAATAGAAAATATTAATATCTATGTATGATGATAAACTTAAAGAAGAATGTGGTGTATTTGGAGTGTTTGGGCATCCAGATGCAGCAGCACTTACTGCTTTAGGCTTACATGCACTTCAGCATCGTGGACAAGAAAGTGCTGGAATTGTTTCTTTTGATGGTAAAAACTTTAATAATGAGCCTTATATGGGGCTAGTTGGTGATCATTTTACTAAAGCATCAGTTATAGATAGACTGCCTGGGAGTTCTGCGTTAGGACATGTTAGATATTCTACCACAGGTAATACTTCTCTCAAAAATATTCAACCTTTATTTGCTGACTTAATTGGAGGTGGTATTGCATGCTCACATAATGGCAATCTTACAAATGGTATAGAACTAAGGAAAAATTTAGTTAAAAAAGGTGCAATATTTCAATCTACTACAGATACGGAAGCTCTCTTACACCTAATAGCCCAAAGTAAAAAATCAACTATGGTAAAAAAAATAATTGATGCCCTATTTGAATTAGAGGGTGCATATAGTATTGGACTATTAACAAATAAAAAGCTAATAGCAATTAAAGACCCTCTTGGAATTAGACCTTTGGTAATGGGTGAGTTAAAAGGAGCAAAAATTATTGCATCCGAAACATGCGCCTTAGATATAATTGGAGCTAAATATATTAGAGATATTGAAAATGGTGAAATTGTAATAATGGATAAGAATGGAGTAAAATCTTATAAGCCATTTAAAAATGTTCCTGCCAGACCATGTATATTTGAATATATTTATTTTGCACGACCAGATAGTGTTATGAACGGAAAAAATGTTTATGACTGTAGAAAAAAAATGGGACAACAACTTGCTTTAGAACTTAAAACTAATGCCGATTTAGTTATTCCTGTCCCAGATTCTGGGGTTCCTGCAGCTCTAGGATATTCAGAAGCTTCTAAAATTCCATTCAATCTCGGAATAATAAGAAATCATTATGTCGGAAGAACTTTTATAGAACCTACGCAAACAATTAGACAATTAGGTATAAAATTAAAACATAATGTAAATAAATCTATAATAAAAAATAAAAAGGTTGTTTTAATAGATGACTCCATAGTCAGAGGAACTACTGCTATAAAAATAGTTGAAATGATTAGAAACGCAGGAGCCGCAGAAGTTCACATGAGAATTTCTAGTCCACCAATAAAATTTCCTGATTTTTACGGTATTGATACACCTAGTATAAGTGAATTAATAGCTTCTAAAAATTCCACAGAAGACATAAGAAAAATGTTAAAATTAGATAGTTTGCACTTTCTTTCATTAGAGGGCCTTTATAAATCTATGGGACATCAAAAAAGAAATGAAAATAATCCCCAATATACAGATCATTGCTTTACAGGAGATTATCCTACTAACCTAGTAGATAGAGACGATGGTGCTTTAGAAAATCAATTATCTTTGCTTAATGATAAATAAGGCAATGCAATATGGATAAACGCATTGCACTAATCTTTGGAGCAACTGGAACACTTGGTGAAGCTATTACTAATAATTTAATAGAAAAAAATATTCAGTTAATATTAGTCGCGAAAAATACTGACAGATTAGAAAAAGTTTATGATAAAATAATAGATAAAGCTTTATTAAGACCAAAAGTAATTCCATTAGACCTTAAACATGGTAGATCTATAGATAAATTAGGAGGTATAATATTTGAAAAATATAAAAAATTAGATATTCTTATAAATTGCTCCTCCTTTTATCCAAAATTAACTCCTATAAGCCATTTTTTACCTAAAGAATTTAAAAAAATAATAGATACTAATATATCAGCTAATTGGCAATTAATTAGAGCATTTGATCCATTACTTAGACTTTCAAAAAATGGAAGAAGTTATTTTTTCGTATGTAAACAAAAAATATATCAAGAACCATATTTTAGTTCTTATAAATTTAGTAGTGATTCAATAGAATCCATAGTTAAGAGTTGGGAAAAAGAAATTAAAAAAACCAATATAAAAGTTTTTACATATGACCCAGGACCAATTAGAAGTAAACTAAGAAAAAGTGCTTTTCCCGGAGAAAATGAAAAAAATATAACTACTTCTAAAATAGCGGCAAAAAAATTTATTAAATTTTTAGAAAATAGTTATGAATCATAAATATATGGGTTTTTACTATTTTTAAAAATAAATCTTAATGGAATACCCTGTAAGTTAAACTCATCTCTCATATTATTTAATAAATATCTTTGATAAGATTCATTAAAATCACCATTTAAATTAGAAAAAAAAGTAAATGTAGGCGGTCTTATACTGGTCTGCGTACAATACTTAATTTTTATTACTCTACCTGACTTTAAAGGAGGCGGATTTACTTTTTGGATAATATTTAACCACTTATTTAATTTTGATGTCGATATTTTTATATTCCATTTTTTATATACAGACATTGCTTCTTCCATCAATCTATTAATACCTTTTTTATTCAATGCTGAAATTTCTACTAAGTGAACACCTCTTAATTGAGACAAAGCCCTATTTAATTTTTTTCGTAACGCTATTCTTACATCTTCCCTATTAACTACTAAATCCCATTTATTTGCAGCTATAATTAGAACTCTACCCTCTTCAATAACATGACCAGCTATAGATAGATCTTGACGAGATAATGCTTCATTACAATCTAAAAGTAATATTACTATTTGAGCATATTTTACTGAGTCAATTGTAGATTCTACAGATAATTTCTCAATTTTATCAGTTACCTTACTTTTTTTTCTAATTCCTGCAGTATCTATAAGTTGAATATTTGTATTATTCCAGATAAAATCTAACATAACTGAATCTCTAGTAACACCAGGCTGATTTCCTGTTAAAACTATATTTTTACCTAATAAAGTATTAATTAAAGTTGATTTACCACTATTAGGTCTTCCAACTATAGCTAACCTAATTTTAGAATGATCTTCAGTTATGTTTTGACTATTAATATTTTGTGCTTTTTTCATTAATATAGATAAATTCTCTTCTAATACTCCAAATCCTATTCCATGTTCTGCTGATATTATTAAAGGCTCTCCAAACCCTAATTTTATAGACTCATAGGCTTGGTTTTTTTGAGTCTCTGATTCTACTTTATTGCCTACTAATAGAACAGGACATTTAATTTTTCTTAAAATACTAGCACAAGAATAATCAAAAGGCATTATACCAGATCTAGCGTCAAACATGAAAATAATAATATCTGCAATATTTACTATAGATTTTATCTTATCTATAATATTTTTACTTAATTCATTTTTATTATCAATTTTATCGAACCCAGCTGTATCATAAAGCATGAACTCTAATTTTCCAAGATTAGCTCTAAGTCCTTTATTATCTCGAGTAACTCCGGGTATATCCGCTACTATAGCAGCTTTTCTCCTAATAAGCCTATTAAATAAAGTAGATTTACCTACATTAGGTCTTCCAAAAATTACAACTTTAGGTAACATTACAATTCCTATCGATAAACTATAAGTTCTGCATCTTTAGTATAAAAAATTATATGTTTATTAATTATAATAGGAGATATAAAACTTGGTGCATCTAAGTTATATAATTTTTCATAATTACCATTATGACTATTTATTTTAAATACACTATCATGACAAGTAAGTATAATATTGTCACTAGCTAAAATTGGAGTAGAACACATAGGTATACTAGAATTAGAATTAATATTATCAGAAATATTAGAAATCCAACGCACTTCACCATTACTTTTAATTAAATTTATAACTCTCCCATCATTACTAGTAATAAAAACTGAATCACCATTAACTATAGAGTCATTGGAAGTTTTGATAGGCACTTCCCAGATTATAGTTCCACTTATTAAATCTAATGCCGCAAACTTACCTGACAACGAGGAAGCATAAATTAAACCATCATTAATAACTGGTCCTGAATCTATATCTGTTAATTCTAAAGATCCAGAAATTGCTCCCTCTATAACTAAAGATGAATTCCATATTAATGATCCTGTTAAAGAGTCTAAAGCTATAATTTCTCCTGTATTACTTGGCAAAACAACGATATCATTAGTAACAGCTGGAGCAGAAGATCCACTTGATATTGCAGATACATGTGAAGCACTATATCTCCATAATTCACTTCCGGTCATAATATCTAAAACATACAACTCATTATTAACTGTCATTTGATATATTAAACTATTATTAATGGTAGGAGAGCCCTGTACAGGCTTATAAATATTTTTTCTCCATTTAATCTCTCCATTAATAATATTTAAATTTATGATTTCACCGTATGATGTAGAAATAATCAAACTATCATCAGTTAAAGCCAATCCACCATCAATATTAGAATTTATACTTTCTTCTACAGGGAATATTTCTTGTTCCCAGATAATATTACCATTGTTAATATTTAATGAAACTAATTTTCCTTCAGCATCCAAAACATATATATTTGATTTGTTTCCAACAGGTTGAGCATAAATTTTACTATATTTTCCTTCACCATCTCCTATATCTTTTTTCCATAGAAGTTCTGTATTCTCATCAATTATTAAGTTTTCAGGAGAATTATAATTATTTTTTCCTTTTTGGTTCCAATTTTCATTTTTTATAGCTTTATTTAAAGCAATTGGAATTTTAGATGCATCAGGATTGATTTCTATTTCTTTTAACGAAACACTTATATCTAATCTTTTACCTTCTAATTTTATTTTATCTGATGAATCATAAAGATCAAAAACATCCAAAGGTTTTAACACGGAACAATTATTAATAAATAATCCAATGCTTATATATAAAAATATTAATATAAATTTACTTCTCATCAAGTACTCTATAATTCGATTTAAGGTAAAATAGATAATACTTCTCTAGATCTATTTTTCATATTTACTGATACTCCAGCTTCATCTGCTAAATTTTTAAAAATTGTTCGTGCTTTTGAAATATTTCCATCATTTATCTCTAAATAACCCAAATATTCCATAGCAATAAATTTCAAATCAGATGCATTTGAAACTAAATCCTCTAAAATTAATCTTGCTTCCTTTTTATTATTCAAAGCAAAAAGCATTTCAACTGAGGATAATTTAGCATAATCTGAATAAAAATTAGATATATTATTATTAGCTAGCTCTTCATAAATGACTAATGCGCCGTTAAAATCTTTATCTGATCTTCTAATAGCCGCTTCTGTAAATCTTGCAATTAAGACATTATACTCTGAATCAACTTCTGTATTTGCAAAATCTTCTAAAAGTTTAATTGCGTTACTCTTGTCATCTTGTGCTGTTTCAATAGCAGCAAAAAATTTTTTAGATCTATCATTAATTTCTTTAAGACTATAATCTTTCCAAAAAGCATTAGCAGCTATAACTAATATAAATAATATTATACCTCCAATTAAATAATATTTATATCTATGCCATATACTTTTATATTTCTCTTCACGTAATTCTTCATCTACTTCTTGAAAAATATCACTCACAATTTACTCCTATTAAAAAATAATAATTAATATATATACTAATTTTAGTAAATGTTAATAATTGATTGATATATTAAACAAATAAAAAATTTTAATTGATAAAAAGGTATTAAATTTGGAAAAAAATAAATTTATTATTTCAGGAAAAAATATTGATACTAAAAATAATATAACCTCTTATATAAAAAATAAAGATTTTAATAATATAATGTTAATGTTTTCCAGAATGCTTCAAGCTAATCAATGGAAAGATTATAGTTTTTCCTTACAAAAAGAAAATGTAATATTTTGTTTTTATAAGCACTCTTTTGAAACGCCTATATATAAAATAATTTATGAAAAAAAATCTAATAATTTTAATCTTTGGACTACATATCACCAAAACAATAAAGTAAGAAGTTCTCCTTCTTTAGAGAAAACAATTAAATGGATAGAATCTCGATATTTGAAATCTGTAAAATAAATGATTTAATTACAATATAAATTTTGTAATATATGTGAATTATCCTCTCTTTTTTCTATAATTATTCCATCTAATATAGAATTAAAATTAATTTGCCCAGATAATCTATTTCCACAGTAAAATATGTCTTCAAAATTAGCATTAGATATATCGGCATTATCAAAATTGGCATTAGATAAATTACTTAATACAAATTGAGAATTAACAAGTACAGAATCAGAGAATTGCGCATTGGAACAGTTGGCTCCTGAAAAATCTGCATTTTTTAGAACTGCGCCAGTAAAATCCGCGCCAGATAAATTTGCCCCATTGAAATTGGCTCCTGTCAAGTTTGTATAACTAAAATCAGTATTTGATAAATTAGCACCTGTAAAGTTGACTGATTTCATATTTGCATTATTAGCTTCTCCGTTGCTAAATTCAATAGCTTGCATGTCTGCACCTCTAAAATCTGAATTATTTAATTTTGCGTTTCTAAATGAAGCTCCAATAAAAGTAGCTGCAGTAGCCTTGATATTTAACAATGATGAGTTATCTAGATTTACACTATGAAACTGAGAAGAAATTAAAATACTATTATTAAAAATAGATCCTGATAAATTAGAACCTTGAAAATTACTTTTCACTAAATTTGACTTTGTAAAATTAGAATTAGATATATTAAAATTCCAAAATTTAGATCCTTTTAGATCAAGATTGGAAAAGTTACAACCTATACACTCCATACTTTTAATTAGTTTTTCTATTTCTGAATTAGACCCTGCAAGTGCTGTTGAAATACTGAAAATAATAGCTATAAAAAAAGAAAATTTTACCATTAACTTGTTCTCCTGTATATTGTATCTTATTTGTTTAATAAAAAATAGAGACTATAAACATGTCTAAATTTAGCATAATACTATGTATTTTGATAGTAGTACTGATTACTATACGTTACTTTGATCCCTTCGATAAAGGATTAGCAGAATGGGAGAAATGCAAGGAATCACTACTGACTCAAGTTTTTACAAATAAATGTACAACTAGATAATCAAACGAAACAAATATCCAACCCTAATATCCTTATATTTTTTCCCAATTTCAACCTTTGTTTTGAAGCTTTTATATCAATTCCTACCAAGTCTATATAATTTTTTTTAGATTGAACAAATTTAATACTTGCATTTTCTAATATTATACATGGTTTATTTTTTTTAGTAATTAATTTACTATCAAGTACTTGCGACCATATTTTAGCTAACTCTTTAGGGTTATCAGCAGCAATCGTAGCTCCAACAATACCTTCAACATAATCTTCATTAATATATTGCCTCCATTTTTTTCCTGCCGGCGGCCAATCAGCATATTTCTCTTTATAATTAGTATTACTTACTGAATCTATTTCTATTAAAGCTCCTTGCAAATCTTTTGGATGATATTGGTTAATTAAATAATTATCATGCTTTATATTATTAAAAGAATTTAATGCCCGTATACCCTTACTCTCTATGAATTTTCTTCTTTCTATAGAGTCATTACACTGAAAAATTGTCATATAACCAGCTGGACCCTTTTTTTTATCAATAAACCGTCCCGCTGTAGTATTAGTCGTAAAAGGAGAAACAACTTCTAAGAATTCTCCTCCTATAGGACAAACAATATTATTTAGACCGTATTGCTCAACTTCTTCATCTCTATAAGCTGTATTTATTTTTAACTCTTTATTAATTATTCTTTCACATTCATTTAAATTATAACTAGCAACAGCAATTTGTCTTAATCTCATAATTAACCTCTACAAATGTTTAAAAGTATATTTACATTAATGTAATTTAGACTATTTTAAAATATTATTATTAATATATACGGAATATTATGAAAGCACCTACTCTTAAAAAAATAAAAGAAATTAAAGAATATCATGGCAGGAAATGGTCAGATAACTATAGTTGGATTCATCAAAAAAATATTCTTGATGTATTAAAGGATAGCTCAAAACTAGATAAAGATGTAAGAAATTATCTCGAGGCCGAAAATAAATATACTGAACATCATTTAAAAAAAACAAAAAAACTTCAAAAAACTCTATTTAAAGAAATTAAAGGAAGGATTAAATTAGATAATACTAGTCTTCCATTTAAAGATAAAAAATATGAATATTGGAGTAAAACTACTAAATCAGGAAATTATGCTATTAAACTTAGAAAAAAAATAAATACTAAGAAAATAGAAACGTATTGGGATGGAAATAAAGAATATAAATTATCTAATTCAAATTATTTTGGTATCGGCGATATTAATGTAAGTAATAACGATAATTTATTAGCCTATTCTTTAGACTTAAAAGGTTCAGAATATTACACAATATTTATTAGGCGCATAAAAGATAAAAAAATTATGTCTTCTAGAATTAAAGATACTTCTGGAGGTGTCATATTTAGTTTAGATGATAAATATATTTTTTATTCTAAACTAGATGATAATCATAGGCCAAAAAAAATTTTTAGACATAAAATTGGTACTCCTATTAAAAATGATAGACTTATTTACAAAGAAAAAAATGCGCGCTTTACTGTAGGAATTAGCTTAACATCAGATGAAAGGTTTTTTTTAATTTCTTCTGGAGACCATACCACAAGTGAAATACATTACTTTGCTTCTAATGAAATTAATCCTAATCCGAAACTATTTAAAAAAGCTAAAGAAGGAATAATTTACTCTATCAATTCATGGAATGAAAACTTTTATATACACACTAATGAAAAAGCTGAAGATTTTAAAATATGTAAATGCACACATAAAAACATAATTACTTGGGAAGAGGTAATACCTGCTAAAACTGGAGTTTTAGTTGGAGGATTCACTATGTTGAATAATTGGATGATTAGATCAGAAACAATTAATGCTTTACCCAAATTATTTGTAAGAAATTTAAATAATAATAAAGAAGAAGAGCTGATTTTTACTAGAGAAAAAGTTTATAGTCCTAGTATTTCACTTCAACAAAAAGATAGAAATACAGATAACATATATATCTCATATAATTCACCAAAAACACCAGAAAGAGTGTATTCCTATAATTTAAAATATAAAAACAAAAAGTTTATAAAAGAACAAGAAATTCCTTCAGGACATAAACGCAATAATTATATTGTAGAAAGATTAGAATGTACTGCAAATGACGGAAAAAAAATACCTATAACAGTTCTTAGGCATAAAAAAACAAAACTAGATGGTTCTGCTAACGTTTTATTATATGGTTACGGTTCCTACGGAAGCTCAATGGGAACAGGTTTTTCCTCAACTAAATTAAGCTTGGTAAATAGAAATATAATTTGGGTTACAGCTCATATCAGAGGAGGAATGGAAAAAGGAATGAGGTGGTGGAAAGAAGGTAAAATGTTAAATAAAAAAAATACTTTCAACGACTATATTTCTGTTGCAAATTATCTCATTAAAAATAAATATACTTCTAAAAAGAAAATAATTGGAATGGGGGGTAGTGCTGGAGGACTATTAATGGGTGCTGTTGTAAACCAAGCTCCTAATTTATTTCTAGGAATTATAATGGCTGTTCCTTTTGTTGACTCATTAACTACAAATCTAGATCATTCTCTTCCCTTAACAATAGGAGAATTCAAGGAATTTGGTAATGCAAAAGCATATAAAAAACACTTTAATTATATATTTTCATATGCCCCTTATAATAATATTAAAAAAATGAACTACCCAAATATGCTAATAACAACAAGTCTCTCTGATAATAGAGTTTTATTCGATGAACCTACAAAATATACAGCAAAATTAAGAGAATTAAAGACAGATAAAAATATTTTATTATTAAAGACTGAAATGGAAGCAGGGCATGGAGGTAAGTCAGGAAGAGATGGTCAAATTGAAGAGATTGCCCTGGATTATGCATTCGCAATTAGTTTAAAAAATAATACTTTACAACCTCAATAAATTAAAGAATAAGAACATCTCTTCTGCTAATTTTTCAGAATTTTCTAAAGCAGCAAAATGTCCTCCTTGTTTCATCTTACTCCACCGTTTAATTTCTACATATGTTTTTTCTGCTAACTGTCTTTGCGGTTTCAACATTTCTTTAGGAAATTCACAATAACCTGTTGGCACTAATATTTTCTCACCTATTGGCACAAACCATGGTCTTCTATTTCTTGCATAATATGGCCAAAAAGATGAACCTATGGCACCACTAAACCAGTATAAAGATATATTAGCCAGCATTTTATCAAAACTAATTGAATTTTCTGGAGCCCCATTACAATCTGTCCATTCATAAAATTTTTCACTAATCCAAGCAGCTAATCCAGATGGAGAATCAGTTAAAGCATAAGCTAAGGTTTGTGGTCTTGACCCCTGAATAGCTTGATAACCCATACCTTCTGGTCTCCATTTTTTGATCTGTGCTATATAGTCTTCTTCTTCAGGTAATAAAATTTTACTGGAATCATATTCCCTAATCAAAGCCAACATATTTAAATGCAAACCTTTTATTAATTCAGGATATGCATAAGCCATTCTTGTTCCTATCATGGCTCCCCAATCGCCTCCCTGGATACAAAATGAATTATACCCTAATACATCAATCATAAGACTCTTAAAACATTCTCCTATTTCTTCAACTCCAAATCTTTTTTGAAAAGCTTTATAAGATAAACCAAATCCTGGTAAGGACGGGGCCACTACAGTAAAAGCAAAATCTGACTTAATTCCATATTTACTAGGATCAGTTAGAATAGGAATTATATCAAGAAATTCAAAAATTGACCCTGGCCAGCCATGCATTAATAATAATGGTATATTTTTTTTTGCTTTACCTTTGAAATGAATAAAGTGCAGATCTATACCGGAGATTTCAGTTTTAAATTGTGGAAACTGATTAAGTTCGCTTTCAGACTTTTTCCAGTCATAATTTGATTTCCAATAATTTAATAGTTTTTTAAACCATTCCAAATCAGTTCCTGTTTTCCAGGGATCTCCGGGGGCTTGGTCTGGCAATCTCGTATTAGCAAGTCTTATATTAAGGTCTTCTATTTCTTGACTACTTATCGATAATTTATAAGGCCTAATTTCATACATAAGAGAGATAATATAATACTTTTATAATTTTAAAAAGTCTAAATTCTATTTATACATTCATTATTATTATTTAATGGGGAATTAACAAATGAACTAACTTGATAATAATTAATTATTTCTTCATCATTAAAATTAGTTAAATTTATATTATTTAACCAGTTAATTACATTTTGCTTATCTAATATTAAGGGTTGCCTGTGATGAATGTGCTTTATATTATTATTTGAACTTCTTGTAACTATAGCACAACCAGATTCATTATAAATACCAGCCATGTAAAAAAAATTATTATTGGTAATAAAATGATAAAATGGCGTTTTTCTATTATCTATCTTCTGCCATTCATACCATCCATCAGCAATGACTAAACACTTTTTACTATTTTTAAAAGCAGGTTTTATATGCAGTGTTTCATAGCGTGCGTTTATCAAATTTAGGGATTGCTTTGCCCATACCGGTGAATATGACCAATGAATATAAAAAGATAATTTTCCATCAAATATTAAAACTTTTTGTGAAGGAGCAATATTATAATTAGGTTTTATATCTATACCTAATTTTTCTTTAACTGCTTTTTTATTTTTTAATGTAAATCTACCGCACATATTTTTATGTAATAATTATAAATTATTTTTAGTATTTAATAATGCATATTCTTTTAAGCATTCTGGGTTAGATAAAGATGATAAATTAGGAACTTCTTTACCTGCTAATACCCATCTTGCAGCACCCTCTACTCGCTTACCATTCATAGTATATGGTATATCTTCTACCTGATAAATTTTGTGAGGAACATGTCTTGGAGAAGTATTTTTTCTTATTATCTCTCTTAGTGATTTTGCAAAAATTTCATCTAAAATATAAGGCTCATTAAATTTTATGCACAAAATAATTTCCTCATCGTTATCAATTCTGTTACCAAAAACTAAACAATCATCAATTTCTTTTAAGGTTTCACATATATTATATATTTCAGCAGTACCGATTCTTACCCCTCCTGGGTTCAGCGTATTGTCCGTTCTTCCATAAATAATTCCAGAACCATGGGTCTTAATTTCAGCTAAATCACCATGCGTCCATATTTCTTCTCTTTCCTCAAAATAAGTTTTTTTATATCGTTCATCTCCGTTCTTACCCCAAAATGTTATAGGCATTGATGGAAAAGGCTGAGTACATACTAAATCTCCTGGTTGATTGAGTAATGATTTATTATTTGAATCATATATATCAACAGCCATTCCTAAACCCTTTACAGTTAATTCTCCTCTTCTAACTGGGTGTATAGGAGACCCCAACATAAAACAAGAAAGTAACTCTGAACCTCCTGATATTGAAGCAAAACCAATATTATTTTTTATATTTTTATATATCCAATCAAACTGACTAGGTGCAACAGGAGAACCAGCAGCCATAAGCCATCTTAGATTTTTTAAATTGTATTTATTCATAGGACTTTCATTAATATCTTCGAGCGTTGACATATACTTAGGGCTTATACCCATATGTGTTAATTTTTCTTGTTCCGCTACTTTCCATAATAATGAACCATCCATATTATTATTTTTTTTAATAATTGGAACACCATCATATAAAACTAACGTTGCTTCGCAACCCAAAGAAGATACTACCCAATGATACATCATCCAGGCAATATTTGTATACCACATTATTTTATCTTGAGGCCTGAGATCATTATGTAATTTATGTTCTTTAAAGTGCTGTAAAATAGTGCCTCCTATAGAATGAACTATAGCCTTAGGTGCACCTGTTGTACCTGATGTATATAATATGTATGATGGATGAGAAAATGGAAGACTTATAAAATCTAGTTCCGACTTAGAACCAAATTCATCAAATAATGTGTAATCATAGGCTATATTTGATTTATTAATCTTTATATCATCAACAATTATTACCGATTCTAACTCTCCTAAGGAGGCTATAATTTCAGATATTCGTGATGAAAAATCATGTACTTTATTATTGTAACGATAATTAGACGTTGTAAATAATACTTTAGGATTTGTTTGTCCTATTCTATCAATAATACCCTTAGTTCCAAAATCTGGTGAGCAAGATGTCCAAATAGCACCTATTGAAGAAGCTGCTAAGAGGCTTACCAATGCTTCTATTCTATTAGGTAATATAGTTGCAATTCTATCTCCTGGTTTTATTCCTATTTTTTTTAAACCGTTTGCTATCTTTGCAACTTTATTTTTTAACTTTCCTCTTGAAAATTCATGTCTTGTACCTCTTTCATCAGTTTCTATAACAGCAATAAAATCATCATCACCTTGCAATAAATTCTCTGCTAGATTTAATTTTGCTTCTGGAAAAAATTGGGCACCGGTCATTGGGAATTTTGCATTTGGAATGAAGCTAATAGTACCTGGGTCGCCAATAATATTGGTAAAATTCCATACTTCTCTCCAGAACTCCTCCTTATTTTTAACAGACCAAGCATGTAATTCTTCATAAGAATTATTATCAAACCCTAATTTATTAGCAAACTTACTTAAGGCTGATTTTTCAGCTATATCTGATTGAGGAGTCCATAAAATTTCTGAAGGCATGAATATACTTACTAATTAATATTTTCTTTACTTTTAAGCTCTAATCTTCGTGAATGCAGAACTGGCTCTGTATATCCTGATGGTTGAACTCTTCCTTGAAAAACTAAATCGCAAGCCGCTTTAAATGCTACAGTATCAAATGATGGAGACATAGAAATATAATTTCCATCATTTTTATTTTGTTCATCTACGACTGTTGCCATTTTTTTCATAGACTCCATAACTTGCTCTTCAGTCACTATCTTATGGTGTAGCCAATTTGCTAATGCTTGTGATGAAATTCTACATGTAGCTCTATCTTCCATTAAACCTATATTATGAATATCAGGAACTTTTGAACAACCTACTCCTTGATCTACCCACCTAACCACATAACCTAATATACCTTGTGCATTATTCTCTATTTCTTTTTTTATATCTTCATTAGACCAATTGTGCCCATCAGCAACTGGTACTTTTAATAACTGGTCCAAAGTTCCTCTAGAGCCACCTTTAATAATTTTATTCTGAACTTCAAAAACATTTACCATATGATAATGCATAGCATGAAGTGTTGCAGCTGTGGGGCTTGGTACCCATGCGCAATTAGCTCCAGCTTTTGGATGACCTATTTTTTGCTCTAACATGTCCTTCATTAAATCTGGCATTGCCCACATACCTTTTCCAATTTGTGCTCTACCTTGAAGTCCACAATTAAGTCCAATATCTACATTTCTTTCTTCATAAGATTTAATCCACTCAGTAGTTTTCATATCTCCTTTTCTTAAAAATGGTCCAGCCTCCATAGAAGTATGTATTTCATCACCAGTCCTATCTAAGAACCCTGTATTAATAAATGCCACCCTTGATTTTGCAGCACGAATACATTCTTTCAAATTTGCACTCGTTCTTCTTTCCTCATCCATAATACCAATTTTAACTGTATTTGCAGGTAAACCTAATATACTTTCGACATAAGAAAAAATTTCATCTGTAAATGCTACTTCTTCTGGGCCATGCATCTTTGGTTTAACTATATATACTGAACCTTTTAGAGAATTACGTATACCCTCAGATTTTGATAAATCATGCATAGCTATTAACGTAGTACACATTGCGTCAATTAAACCTTCTCCTACCTCATTACCAGAACTATCTAGTACACAAGGGTTAGTCATTAAATGACCAACATTTCTATTTAACATTAGTGACCTACCTTTTAAGATAGAAGCTGTTCCATCAGGGCTTATAAATTCTATATCCGCATTAAGTCTACGTGTGATGTTTTTACCTGATTTCTCTAAATCTTCTGTTAAATCCCCCTTCATTAAGCCTAACCAATTTTTATAAGCTAAAACTTTATCTTCTCCATCAACTGCTGCCACACTGTCTTCACAATCCATTATAGTCGTAAGTGCAGCTTCTAAAATAATATCTGATATATTTGCTTTATCCATTTTTCCAATTACATGGCTAGGATCAATTAAAATACGAATATGCAGACCATTCTTTAATAAAATTACTTCTTTTATAGAATTATTATTTTCAATATAACCAATAAATTGACCTTTATTAATTAAAGAAACCTCTTCTTCATTAACTGATAAACATAATTGGCCCTCTACTATGTTTATTTTGGAAACCTCATGCCATTTATAAGAATCTAAAGGTACTACTTTATCTAGATGGGCTTTAGCATTAGAAATTACTTTATCACCTCTCTCATTACTGTACGCTCCTTCTGGAGGCGCATCCCCCATAGCATCAGTCCCATAAAAAGCATCATAAAGACTTCCCCATCTTGCATTAGCTGCATTTAATGCATAACGAGCATTCATGATAGGAACCACTAATTGAGGTCCACATAAATTAGCTATTTCTACATCTACATTACTTGTATCAATTTTAAAATCTTCACCTTCTTTAACTAAATAACCTATTTCGAATAAAAAAGACTTGTACGCCTCCTTATCAATTTCCTGTCCTCTATGTTCAATATGCCATTGATCTATTTTAGACTGCATATCTTCACGTTTTTTCAAAAGGGTTTTATTTTTAGGGTCAAGTTCTTCAACAATATTAGCAAAACCCTGCCAAAATTTATCAATATTTACACCTGTTCCTGGAATAGCTTCTGACTCTATAAAAGTTACTAAATTTTTATCTATACTAAGTCCATTTTTTTCAATTCTATCTGACATTTTATTACCTTTTGTTAAAAATATATAATTATATTAAATTATATTTAATTAAAATTCTATCTATAAAATAAAGAAAAAATATTGATATTTAAACTACAAATAATTAATAACGTTCTGGTCCAATCCACTGAGCTGCAGAGTATCTATCACCATAAGCCCAACCTAATGGTAAAATATTTTCAATTTCATTTTTAATTTCATCTGTCATATCAAATTGAATAGCAGCTATTAATTCTTTTAAATGTTCTACAGAGCGAGTTCCTGGAATAGGAATTATATGATCGCCTTTAGATAATAACCATGCAATTGATAACGTTGCTGAAGCCACTCCTAAATCTTGTGCATAATTTCTAAATTTGTCAGTTATACTAATATTATGGTCATAATTTGGCTTATTAAAACGAGGATTTACTTTTGTAAAATCTAGAGATTGAGCAAAATCATATGTTAGAGGTCTATCTGTTAACAAGGTTCTTCCAACTGGGCTGAAAGCAACTAATGCCGTTCCTAACTCATTGCATGCTTGTAATAAGCCCATTTCAGGCGCTCTTGTAGAAAGAGAATATTCCGATTGAATAGCGGCAATATGATGAATTTTAGAAGCTCTTCTTAGAGAAGATGGTGCAATCTCAGAAAAGCCTATAGATTTAGTTTTACCTTTTTTTACCAGATTAGATAAAGAATTAGTTACTTCCTCAATTTCAATATTATGATCTCTTCTGTGAACGTAAAAAAGATCAACATAATCTACACCTAATCTTTTTAAGCTCTTGTCTAATTCCTTTTCTAAATACTCACCCCTATTATTAAAACCTCTTTTACCTGTTTCTGGATCAGTATATATTGCAGCTTTTGTAGCAATATTAAAAAGGTCATTAGCTAGATTACCTTGTTTAGATAAAAATTCACCAATTCTCTCTTCTGATTTTCCAGCTCCGTATACATTTGACGTATCTATATGCTTTAAATCCATATCTAATGCTGCTGTTAAAATATCATTAGCTTGACTGTCATTACATGGCCCATAAAAATTTGTAAATGACATAGCACCAATTCCAACTGGAGCAACTTCTGCACCAAATTTTCCTAATTTTCTATATTTACTATGTTTCATATTTATAACCTTTCACAAATGTTTTTTTGATAACGTCTTACTTTAAAGAGATATTTAATAAATTTTAACACTACAACCTTTACGATAAAAAAGTAATATAAATGTAATTATATGCCAATAATTTTGGCATAACTAAAGTATTTTAAAAATTAAAAAAAGTCATTATTTTTCATATTGTTAGTATTTAATACTAAGCGTAAAAAAATATATAAATCTATTAATTAAAAAACAATAAGGAATAAAAATATGAAAAAATTAG
>JAURCJ010000009.1 GCA_030828505.1 Alphaproteobacteria bacterium
TAAATTAATTAATAAAGATAATATTTCTTTTACTTCATTAGTTCCTACTCATTTTATTATTATTTTAGATTATTTAAAACAAAACAATATAAAAAAACCTATGTATCGAAAGTTCTCATTTATGATATCTTCTGCTCCTGCTAGAAAAGATACAAAGAAAGAAATTCTAAAATATTTTAAAACCGCGAACTTATATGAATTATATGGATCTAGTGAGTCAGGATGGGTAACTATGTTACAACCCGAGGATCAATTTGAGCAATTAGGTTCTGTAGGTAAGGAATGTATTGGTAGCAAACCTATAAAAATTCTTGATGAGAATTTAAACGAAGTTAAAGATGGAGAAATTGGAGAACTTTATGCTAGCACACCATATAACTTTTCATATTACTGGAAGGATAAAATAAAATCAAAAAAATCATTTATAGAAGATTATGTAACAGTAGGTGATTTAGCTTTAAGAAATAAACGAGGTTATATACAATTAGTTGATAGAAAAAAAAATATGATAATTTCTGGAGGAGAAAATATTTATCCATCAGAAGTAGAAAATATATTAGGAGGTCATGTAAAAATAAAAGATATTGCCATTGTAGGTATGCCCGATAAAAAATGGGGGGAGCTGGTATGTGCTTTTATTGTTTTGCACGAAAAAAATTGTATAAAAGAAGAAGATTTAATTTCATGGGCGAAAACTAAATTAAGTAGTTATAAATGTCCTAAAAAGATTTTTTTTATAGAAAATTATGAAATGCCTAGAAATTCTACAGGGAAAATACTTCATAAGAAATTAAGGGAAAAAATTGATAAATATATGGGAAATAATTAAGAAATGACTAATGATCAAAACTCTAATAATAATTCATGTGCTGCTTGGATAGTTAAATTTTTAAAAGCAAAAAATGTAGACCTCATATTTGGATTACAAGGGGGACATATACAACCCATATGGGATTTTTGTTTCAAATTAGGAGTAAAGATTATTGATGTTAGAGATGAAAAAGCAGCTGTTCACATGGCTCAAGCTTATAATATTCTTACAGGTAAAGTTGGTGTAGCAATGGTTACTGCAGGCCCTGGAGTAACTAATACAGTAACGGGAATTGCTAATGCTAGCTTATCATCAAATTCAATTTTATTAATTGGCGGTTGCAGCCCTTCTCCACAATCTAACATGGGTGGCTTACAAGATATACCCAGTACAGAAATTTTAAAACCTATTACGAGATACTCCAGGACAGCTAGAGTTGCAGAACAATTAATTAGAGAATTGGATCTTGCTTATGCTTCGTCTATTGGACAAACAGGTGAATCTGGACCAAGCTATATTGAAATTCCTACTAACATACTTAGAAAAACATTAAAAAATAAACTAATTCTTAAAGAATGGATGCAAGCTCAAGAAAAATATAAAGCTTATCCAAACCCTGATGATATCGCTTACGCTATAAATACACTTAATAATGCTAAAAAACCTCTTCTAATCTCAGGAAGAGGGGCAAAGAACTGCGAAAAAGAATTATTAGAGTTTATTGATAAAACTAATATTTTATATTTAGATACACAAGATAGCAGAGGTCTTATTCCTAATGATCATCCAAATAATGTATATTCTGCCAGACATAATACAATGACTGATGCAGACCTTATTATTCTTATTGGCAGAAGATTAGATTATCAATTAGCATTTGGTTCTCCTGCGATATTTAAAAATGCTAAATTTATAAGAATATCAGATAACTTTAATGAATTATTAGATAATAGGAGGGGGTCTCCAGAAATATTAGCAGACACTTCTGAAACCTTAAAACAAATTACTCCACATTTAACAAATTTAAAATTTGATAATAATTGGATAGAAAAGATTAAAGAAGAACATAAAAATAGAATTAATAAAATAAACTCAAAAACTATTGAAAAACTTGGTAAAGATGGAAAAATTAATCCAAATTTAATTTTTAAAGAAATACGATCATTGCTATCAAATGATTTTATAGGAATTGCAGATGGTGGAGATATTTTAAGTTTTGCTAGAATTGGTTTAACTTCAAGATACTATCTAGATCCTGGTGTTTTTGGCTGCCTAGGAATAGGCATACCTTATGCAATAGCAGCTTCAGAGGTGTATAAAGATAAAAAGATTGTATGTGTAATTGGGGACGGCTCTTTTGGATTTAATGCTATGGAAATAGATACAGCTGTAAGAAATAATTCTAATATTTGTATTATTATTTCTAATAATGCTGGCTGGAATATTGAAACACATGATCAAAAAATTAACTATGGTGGTAGAATAACAGGAACAAAACTAAGACATTGTAATTATGCAAATCTAGCTAATGCTTTAGGTGCTAAAGGAATAAGAGTAGAAAAACCTGATGAATTAAAAGACGCAATAAAATTAGGTATAAAAAATACGCCATCAGTCATTGATGTTGTAACATCTTCTACAATAATTTCATCTGATGCAACTAAAGGATTAGGGTTTGTTCCAGAATATCAAGCTTTAAATATATGGAATGAATTAGAGACAGAATTTAGAAAAAAATAATTTTATATATAAAAGATTATCCGAACTGGACAACTGCTTTAATAATTTAGTGAACAATTTTTATGGGGAATCGGTTTTTTAGTGTACAAAATCTGTACACCCCTTTAATAAATTCTATTGACTTTTGAGGATATGCAAGGGTTACAGAGCAAGGTGTTAATCGGCTGTTAACCGATCGGTCGTAAGTTCGAATCTTACCCGCGGAGCCATTTAATCCCATGATATAACTAGGTTATTTTTTTGCCATTAAATTAATAATATTATTTGTTTATAAGCTTTATCTATGTTAATTTAAAATGTTAAAAACTAATATTTAAGAAGGAAATGTAAAATGACAAATATAATAAAAATAAAAACGGGTGCATGGGCAAACCCAAAAAATATAGCAACAGGAAATGTTAGTTCTATTAAAAAAGTAGGAGCATTTTATAGTTTTACTATAAAGCTAGATAATAATGATATTAGGGAATACTCTTTTACGACTTCCAATAAAGCAGATCATATGAGAAAAATTATGATTGGGCATTTAGAAGAAAAATTTAAAAAAGAATTAAAATCATATAAATAATTAATTTTCGATAATATATTTTATAAAGAGAGTTTTCTTAATGAGAGCTCTCTTTTTTTTTAAAGAGATTAAATTTAAATATTTAATAACTCAAATTTATGAAAATACATGAAAAATGCATATATACTTAATTTGAAATACATGTTGTTGCAATATTAATAGAATTATCAATTTTATAATTGATCCCTAAGGGCTTAAGAACATGTATATAGTTGTTTATCTCTTTCCTTCCCCAAAGCATGTTCTTAAGTCTTTACCAAATATATAAATTTATATTTGATAAAAACACCTAACTAATTCAAACTAATTAAAAAATCAATTAAGGTATTTAAATTGAGACTAGAAGGAAAAGTTGCATTTATTACTGGAGGCGGAGGCGGAATAGGTCGCGCAACTGCCGAAAGATTTTCAGAAGAAGGAGCAAAAGTTTGTATTGCAGAAATTGACTCTAAGGTTGGTCAAAAAGCTGCGGAGGCTGCACATTTAAAAGGCAAAAATACTGGGGGTGATGCGTTTTTTATAAATACAAATGTTAGCGATGAGGAAAGCGTAAAAAATGCAATAAAGGAGACAATAAAAAAATACGGTAAAATTGACATACTGCATAATAACGCAGGCGGCTCTACATTAGAAGATGGTCCTGTAACAGAAGCTCCAATAGAAGAATTTTGGAGATGTATAAATCTTGATTTATTAGGTACTTTTCTTTGTTCTAAATTTGTTATTCCTGAAATTATTAAAGCTGGAGGTGGTTCTGTAATTAATATGTCCTCTAATGTTGCTTTAATGGCATTACCTGGCCGTGATTGTTATACAGCAGTAAAAGGCGCTATTGCATCTATGACTCGGTCTATGGCAGTTGAATATGCACCTAATAAAATTAGAGTAAATGCTATAGCACCCTCCGTTACTTTGTCTGATCGTGTAAAAAAGCTATTAGACAGTAGTACTGAAATCCAAACAATTTCAAAAACACATTTACTTGGCTTAGGTGAACCTATACATGTGGCAGACTTAGCTGTATATTTAGCTTCAGAAGAATCAAACATTACTACTGGACAAGTTATTTCTGTTGATAGTGGAGTCACTATTGTCTAATAGTGAATGAAGAGGTTAATATGAAAATTGCTGTTATTGGAGGAGGAAATGGAGGTTACGCTGCTGCTGCAGACCTAACAAATAATGGACATGAAATCTATTTTTGGCAAAGATCAAAAAATAATTCAAAAGAACTTATTAAAAATAAAAATATTATTATCATGCAAGATCAAAATGGTAAAAAAAGTATTAAAATACATAAAATTTGTAAATCTTTAGTTACTGCTATACGCCAAACAGAAATTATAGTTATTTTGCTTCCTGCCTATACACACAAATATCTGGCAAAAAAAATTTCACCTTATCTGCAAGATAATCAGATAATATTTTTGCCACCTGGAACTTTTGGCTCCTGGATGTTCTTAAAGCAAACACAAAATAAAACTATATCTTTTGCGGAATCCGGGACACTCCCCTATCTTACTCGTAAAAAAAATTCTAATACAGTAGCTATAATTACAAGAGCTTCAAGACTACCTACAGGTATTTATTCAAATACTAATCATAAGGTAATTATAAAAAAACTTAAAAATATTTATTCTTCAATAATATATTGTGGAGATATATTATCAGCAGCACTCATGAATGCTGGCCCTATTATTCACCCTCCCTTAATAATTTTAAATGCAGCTCCTCTAGAACATTTTAATAAATGGGACATTCATAATGAAGGCACCCAAAAAAGCGTCCATAAGGTAATGTTTAAACTTGATGAAGAAAGAATTAAAATTAGAAAAAGATTAGGTTATGGAGCACCCCATTTTCCTATTAAAGATCACTATGCAAACAAAGGAAAAAAGTGGATGTATGGAAATTTAGCTCATGACAAACTTGTAACTTCTAAGGATTGGAGAGAAGATATTAATTTATATTCTCATAGATATATAATTGAAGACATAAAAGAGGGATTAGTATTTATGCATTCTATTGGAAAAAAATTAAATATCAATACTCCTGTAACCTCAGGAATATTAAATATAGCATCTGCTTTTACAGGGAGCGACCTTAAAAAAAATGGAAGAAATCTTAATAACTTAGGTATTAGATTTAGTTTAAATAAATTGCAAAAAATATTAAGTGAAAAAAAATGAATATTATAATTATTGGTTGTGGGAGAATGGGACAAGGTATAGCTATTACATTTGCTTTAGCTGGTTACAAAATAAAATTGATAGATATAAAAAAAAGATCAAAAAATGATTTCTCAGAATTATTAATTAATACTAACTCAGGTTTATCTCAAAGTTTAAAAATACTAAGCAATATTAGTTTAATAAAAAAAACAAATATTAAAAAAATATTAAATAATGTTGAGGTTATAAAATTTAATGAACATAAAAATATAATAAATACAGCAAATATTATTTTTGAATGTGTACCAGAAAAGTTAAATATTAAAAGTAAAGTATTAAATTTAATAAGCATTAAATCTAATAAAAAAGCAATAATTGCATCTACTACCTCTACCATACTTAGTTCTGATCTTTCTAAATATGTTAAATACAAAAAAAGGTTTTTAAATGCCCACTGGTTAAATCCACCTTATTTAATGCCTCTTATAGAAATTTCTCCTTGCAAAGAAACCACAAAAGATAATATTAAAAATATACAAGAAATATTTATTTCAATTGGAAAAGTTCCGATTATCTGCAAACCATCTCCAGGATATATTGTACCAAGAATTCAATCTTTAGCTATGAATGAAGCTGCAAGAATATTAGAAGAAGGAACTGCTTCAGCAGAAGATATTGATAAGTCTGTAATTTATGGTTTCGGTCTAAGGTTTGCTGTACTAGGTTTATTAGAATTTATAGATTGGGGTGGAATTGATACGTTAAATAATGCAAGCAATTATATGTCTAAAGCAATGAAATCAAAAAGATTCGCAGCGCCAAATATTGTTAAAGATCATGTAAAAAATAACGATTTAGGCCTCTCTTCTGAGAGTGGTTTCATGAATTGGAAAAACATAGATGTGCAAAAATACCAAGAAAAAAAACTAAAAAACTTTGTTAAAATTATTAAGTTATTAAATATACAACCAAAAATTAAAATTTAATTTTTAATAAAAGTACATACAACGGCCATATTGTTTATTTTTTTATCTAAATAATTACTATCAGCATAAATTGGAACTTTTACTTTTTTTATTTTTTTTATTTCTTCTCTATTTTCTAAATTATTAATAATATCTTCAAATTTTTTATTTTCATAATGAACTGCATTAATGCCGATAGTTAAAATTGCTCCTTCACTACAAATAGATAATAATTTTTTAATTACTTCAGGTCCTAGATGTCCATGAGTAAATACACCTGCACTAATTATTCCAGAATAATTATTTGGCACATTATATATTGGCTTAGTCAAATCAATTTCATATAAATTGTTATAAATCTTTTTTTCTTTAGCTACTTTTAGCATCTCTGGAGATATATCAAAACCATCAATTATGAAATCATTATTTAAGCTTTTTAACTCTTGTGCTACTAATCCAGTTCCACATCCTATATCACAAATCAATCCCTTGTTATTATAATTTTTAAGAAACTCATTTGCTATACCTTTTGGATAATTATAATTTAATGCAATTGCAAAAACTTCTTCATAATAATCTGAAAAATTTTTATAATATGAAATATTATCAGCAGGTGTCCTAAGATTATAAGCGCCCTCTAGAAGCTTCAGCGCTTTAGATTTACTATTTTTATCGTTATTCATAATATTTTCTCATATTTTTAAAGCATTTATTTAATAAATATTTTAAGATTATATCACTATGGAGATTATAAATAGACATACCTAAAAAAGCTAGAGCTGTTATAATTGGAGGTGGGGTCATAGGCTGTTCTGTTGCTTATCATTTAGGTAAAATAGGCTGGAAAGATGTAGTTTTATTAGAAAGAAAAAAGCTAACATGTGGTACAACCTGGCACGCAGCTGGTCTTATTGCTCAATTAAGGGCTACAAAAAATATGACACGCCTCGCTAAATACTCTCAAGAGTTATACCAAAAATTAGAAGAAGAAACTGGTCTTTCTACTGGATTCAAAAGAAATGGATCGATTACAGTAGCATTAAATAATGAAAGAATGGAAGAATTAAGAAGATCAGCAGCAATGGCTAGAGCATTCGGAGTTGAAATTGAAGAAATTACTCCAAACCAAATTTTAGACCGATACCCTAAACTTAAAATTGATGATACCGTTGGAGGATTATGGGCATTATTTAAAAGGAGCTATAGGACTAGGATATATACAATGTAACAAAGTTGGAGAAAAAATTGAAAACATATTAAATTCTAACTATGAAATAGATGTTGCAGGAGAAAAAATTCAAGCAGATGTAAGCCTTAAACCTATGTATGATCCAAAATCAATTAAAATCAAATTGTAAAAATATTACTTTTATTTGTTTCATAAAATATTAAGAACCTACTAATATTCCCAAACTGGTACTTAGAGTAATTATAACGCTTTTACAGAGGTTAATATTTTTAACCTCTGTATTAATTACCAAGCTTTCTGGTAAGCAAGTATTAAAGAAGTACCTTTTTCCATTTGCAAACCATTTAAGTTTTGACTTATAGGTTTAAGAAGTTCTATAGCAATTCTATGCCCTCTTATTTTCTCATTTTGGCCAACCATATTTAATGAAATTCCCAAATTATATGACCGTCCACCATAATTTGAGGTTTCTTGTGTAGGGTTTCTTCCGGTTATTAAAATGTCATGACCATCTATACGACCTTCATTAACAGCATGCATTCTAATTGCAGTAGATAATTTTTCATTCAATAAATAGCTAACCCATGATGTAGCTTCTAATTTATCTCCAAAGTGCCAACCATTATGTTTATCAAGAGCACTTTTATATTTAATTTGCGCTCCCCAACTAAATTTCTTATTTGTTTGTGATATAGTATATCCCAAAAGCACATCATAAGTTCCTGATCCAAGTTGCATTCCATAAGGAGCCCTTATTACCTTATAAGCTCCACTTGGCATTAAAGCTGTTATTTCTTCTGAAGTAGAACCAGTAGGTAATGATATACCAACGCTTATATGAGAATTTATTTTTCCATTCGAGAGTTTTATTAAGCTACTTATAGAACTATCACCAAACCCTGAAGTATGTGCTGAAAATTTTCCTACTTTAGTCGTACCCATCATATTATAAGTATGATTAGTCATATCCTTTTCAATAAAGTTTACCATTCCCATTAAAGTTATATTATCATTATAGCCATACATAAAGCCGAGCATGTGCATATCCATTTCCATAGATTCCGGTATGACCCTATGAGTAGTTCCATCCCCTCTCGAATAACTCAATGCAGCAGATTCCGTTACATTATCACTTCCATCTAATAGTCCATCCATATTCATCCTCATATATCGGTATGACATCATATACTCGCCTTTTTTATGCATATGGTCTCCCATAACTCCAATGGGAGCATGGCCATCAGGTCTTCCACCTGACATAATTTTATCTTCATGAGCATATAGATTAGTAATTAGTATAAATTTTACTATTAAAATAGATAAAGCTATTTTATTTAAGAAAGTCATTTTAGTCTCCAATTTGTTAATTATTATTGTAAAAATGTAAAAATTAACTTAGTAATGGAGGCCCTCTTATAGAATTATAATCAAATAAAGAGTATTTAATAAAATTTGATTTAAATGAGATAAATCTTTGTTTTGTATAATTAACCGTTATAAAATTAAATCTATCGCTATTATTAAATTTACAATCACATACAGTACAATCATTACAATAACTATGAAAAGTATTGCTATCTTTGGTATCGCTAATGCTACCATCTATCAATAAGTATTTAATGCCTTCATTAGTACATATTAAAATATCTTCTTCGCCATTTAGATTCGCCGATGCTGATAAAGCAAAACCGAAACTATTAATAGCTATGAAGCTTAAAATTAATAGATAGGATATATATTTTCTAAAATATTGCATAGGCTAATTATAATCCCAAAAATTTTTAAAACAATATATTCTTGTATTAGTTTCATGAATATAAAAAAATATGAATATGTGAGTTCTGCAATACTAATTTGTTACATTAACGTAACTACCGTATAAAATATAAGTTATAAATATAATAATATTAATATGCAGAATGAAAGGACTTCATATGAACATTGTTGTTATGGGTACCGGAGGAGTTGGAGGATATTTTGGAGCTAGACTAGCAAATGCTGGTCATAATGTTTGCTTTATTGCAAGAGGTAAACATTTAGAAGCTATAAAAAATAATGGTTTAAAAATTATTAGTGAAACTGGAGATATGCTAATTCATCCTGTGAAAGCAAGTGATAATCCTACAGATTTTAATATAGCTGATATTATAATATTTGCCGTTAAAGCCTATGATACTGAAGAGTCTGCATTTCTTATTAAACCATTGGTAGGAAAAAATACAGCTGTTATTCCCTTTTTAAATGGTATTGGTCATGTCGAGATTATGAGAAATATACTTGGAAAAAACAATGTTATTGGAGGAGTAGCAGCCATTAGCGCTTTAATAGATAAGCCTGGTATAATTATGCATAATTCATCAATGCAAATGTTAAAATTTGGCGAATTTAATAATGAGAGAACAAAAAGAGTTTTATCCTTTCAATCAGCATGCAATGAAGCAGGTATTAATAATGCTATTCCTGAAAATATATATACCGATATGTGGCAAAAAATAGTTATGATTTGTACTTTAGCAGGAGTTAACTGTCTTACTAGACTTCCATTAGGAGAATGCCGATCAAACCCTGCTACTAGAATACTTATGAAAAATTTAGCTTCAGAAGTAGTCGCAGTAGCTAAAGCTGAAGATATATTACTACCCGATAACCAAGTTGAAATTACTATGAAACAATTAGATTCTTTACCAAATGCTATGAAAGCTTCAATGCTGCCTGCTCTAGAGAAAGGGGAAAAATTAGAAGTATCAGCTCTAAATGGAGCTATAGACAAACTTGGAAGAAAACATAATATAAACACAAATATGAATAAGGCCGTATATGCTTCTTTAGCCCCTCATGAAAATGGAATATAAAATATATTGAGAGCTAATTATAACTCTCAATATAAACTAACTAAGTAAGTTTAGGAAGAAACTATATTAAATACACTATGTATTAAATAAATCTTGATTGCAAATAAAAATTAATTATATATAAGAAATAAAAATTTAGAATAAAAAGTAATGAACATGATGAAAAAAAAAGTAGGAAGACCTAGAATATTAGAAAGACAGAATATTATTGATATTGCCTTCAATGAATATTGGGAAAAAGGTATTTTTAATGTATCAATATCAAAAATTGCTAAACTAGCTAATGTATCAAGACCAGGCATATATAAAGAATTTGGTGATGAAGATAATTTAAAAGTAGAAGTTTTAAATAAATACCTTAGACTTTCCGCTGACCCTTGCCATAAAAATTACTTTGATTATAAAAATTATCCCAATCATTTATTTAATCATTTTGATGCAATAATTAATGATGGTAATAAGAATTTAACGGAAGATCCAGCTTACTTAAATATAAAAAGACCTAAAAAAGCAATAGGTTGTCTAATGGAACGAACTAGATTAAATAGTAATCTGCTCGGCCCTAAAACTAAAGATTTAATGAAAAAATATACCCAATATAGAAAAAAATGTTTCCAAGAATATATTAGAAATGCCCAAGCTGATAAAAAAATTAAAAAACATTTGAATCCAGAATTTTTATCAGAATATATACTTGCTCTATTTAATATCTTGCAAATAAATCGATTAAACCGATTAAATAAATCAAAAATAGAACAAATACTTAATTTAGCATTATCACCGATATTAACAAAATAATTTATTATATGTTAAAAACTTCTTTAAATTGACATTTTTAATATTCTGTGTAATACAGAACTTGCATTATATATTGGATAATAATCATGAAAAATCCAGTTGGCAGACCTAAAACCCTTGATAGAGAAAAACTAATTAATATTGCTTATCAAGAATATTGGTGCTTTGGTATTAACAATGTATCATTATCTAAAATTGCTAATCTAGCTGCGGTATCTAGACCCGGGATATATAAAGAATTTATAGATGAAGATGGCTTAAAATCTGAGGTATTAAAAAAATATAATAATGCATTAAAAAAACATATTTTAGAGCAATATAAAAATTCAAACAATATTCAAACTCTAATACATCACTTATATTCTTATATTGGTGTACCCTTTGACAATAAAATATTTATGGAAATTAAAAATGCTGCTATCTTTAATACACCTAAAAATGCAAATGGATGTTTATATGAAAAAGCTAAGATTGTTAGGCATCTTCTCTATAAAAAAACTATAAGTGAAATGAACCAGTTTGAGAAACTTAGAAAAAGTGAATTTAAAAATTATATTTATAGAATGCAAAATTATGGAAAAATAATTGAATCGTATAAACCTGAAGATGTTTATGAATATATAGCTTCTGTACTTTCAATGATTCAATCTTTAAAAAATAATAAAATGAATAAAGTAAAAATCAAAGCAATTATTGATAAGTCCCTATCAGCAATTCTATCTCCTGAACAAACTATAAATTAAACTATGTATAGTTTTTTATTCAACCTAATAATTAATATTACTTTACAAATTCAGAAAAAATTTAAATAATTTATTAGCAGGTAAATATACTTATTATAGTTACTCTATAATTAATCTTATTTTATGGATATATATTATGGACTTAATCGCTAATCCTCTTAGTGAGGCACTAGGTGCAGAGATCATAGGAGGAGATTTTTCAAAAAAGCTTAATGATCATCATAAAAAATTTTTATATGATTGCTTTTTAAAATATCATTTATTATGCCTAAGAAGTAATAAACTTTCTCCAAAAGAGTTATATAACTTGGCAACAACTTTTGGAACTCCATTTACAGAAGTAACAAGAAATCAATGGGACAGAGAAGTACCCGAAATATCAATTTTAAATAGTACCTATCTTAAATTAAATGATAAGCCCAAAAACCCAAAATTGAATAGAAGAAATGGCTGGCATACTGACCATTCATTTAAAATAGACCCTCCTAAGGCTACAATATTACATGCTCATGAAATACCATCTCATGGAGGCCATACTAGATTTTGTAATACAAATAAAGCTTATCAAGATTTACCCGCAAATAAAAAAAAATTTTTTAATAGTTTAAATGCCGTCCATTGCTATGATACAGAAAGAGCGCCTGCAAGACCGGTTAAAAGGACAGCATCTGAAATTAAAGAGACTCCTGATGTAATTCACCCTCTCATTCTTAAACATGACGAAACAAATATTAAATCCATATACTTTAATGCAAACAGAACCGATAGAATAGTTGGATACGAAAAAAAAGAAAGCAACCAAATACTTGATGAAATAGATAACCATATTACACAAAACAAGTACAGATATGATCATAAATGGAATATTGGTGATATAATAATATGGGATAATAGATGCCTAATACATTCTGTAAATGTTGATTATCCTATTAAAGAACCAAGAATTCATCTGCGTACACTAATAAAAGAAAATAATATTTAAATACGATGAGCAATCCTCCAATTCCTAAAAATTTCTGGGAACATTTAAAATCAATGGGGCCAGGAATAATAGTAGCATTAACTTGGCTTGGAGCAGGAGACTTAGTTGACTCAGCTGTAGCTGGTGGTAACTATGGATATGCATTAATGTGGGCAATGGCTTTAGCTATTTTTATAAGATTTATATTTGTTTCTATCATAGCTAAATATCAATTATGTAACCAACATAATGAAAGTCTAATTTCTGGCCTTAATAGACTACATCCTTACTTACCTTATTTTATAATAATAATTACGCTCTTATTTGGTCATTTTTATGGTTCATATATGGTCAAAGGAGTTGGAGAATCTTCTCAAAAAATATTTGGTTTTGGTAATTCATGGATGTGGTCAATATTTTGGGTTATATTAGCTTCTATATTAATATTTAGAGGTGTTTTAAATAAAATAGAAATAATATTTTATATCTTTTTAGTATTATTAAGCACTTCCTTAATTGGGACTGCTATTTGGATTGGGCCTGATCCGGTAGAAATGACCAAGGGAATATTTGCTTTTGAATTACCAAATAATAGTGGTTCATTTGGAACTCTTTTAGTTATAACTTCGTTAATTGGGGCTGTTGGTGGATCTATTTCAAATTTATTATACCCTTATTTTATTCAACAAAAAGGTTGGAATAACCCTAAATACAGAAAAACACAATTATATGACCTTGCATTTGGAACTACAGTTTTAATAGTTATTAATTTATCAATATGGACTATAGGGGCTGAACTTTTATTTCCGAATAATATTAGTATTAATAATCTGGATGACCTAGCCTTATTACTAACTTTATCAATAGGTAAGTTTGCAGAACTATTATTTTTTATTGGTGTTTTCGCAGTATTATATAGCTCAGTTATTGGGAATGCTGTAGGTTTTGGTTACTTAATTACAGATAGTATCAACGTTATAAAATTAAACGATACTGTAAAATCTAAACCATTAAATATATATAATTCAAAAATTTACCGCTTTGTGATTTTATGGTGCCTATTTTCGCCCCTTATATGGAGTATTCCGAATATGCCAAGTTTTATCACATTAACTTTAGTTGCAAATTCAGCTGCTGTAATAGTATTACCAATTCTTTGCGGATCTCTATGGATTATTACCTCTTCAAATAAATTTATAGGAGCTAAATATAAAAATAAAATATTTGAGCATTCTACATTAATATTACTATTTGTTTTATCACTATGGGGATCTTATCAGACTATCTTTGTTATAAAAGATATCATTTTTACGTTTTAGAGATAACAGCCGTAGCTTCAATTTCTAATAATGCTGCATCTTCAATCAAATCATTAACTACTAACATAGACATTGCAGGATAATGATTTCCCATAATTTTTTGGTATATTTTTCCAATTTTTTTTTGATTATCTAAATACTCTTTTTTATCTTTTATATACCATGTAAGACGAACTATATTATTTATTTCACCACCAGCTTCTTCTAAAACCTGAACAATATTAGTTAAAGTTTGTTCCATCTGACCAATGAAAGTATTTGAATTGAATATTTGCTGAGAATCCCAACCTATTTGACCACCTATAAATAAATGACCATTTGAGGATAATATGCCATTCGCATAACCTTTAGCAGGCTTCCAGTTTTTTGGGTGAATAATTTTACTTTTCATTTCTAGTTCCAATTATTAGTTTGTATTCTCTCTCAATAAAAATCGTTGTATTTTTCCAGTTTTTGTCTTTGGTAAGAATTTTTTAAAAATTATAGACCTAGGATATTTGTATGGAGCAATAGTATTCTTAACATGATCCTGAAGCTCTTTAATTATAAAATCGTTACCTGTAAATTGCTCATTCAAAACTATATGAGCTTGAACTATTGATCCCCTATCTTTATCTGGACAAGCTACTACAGCGCATTCAAAGACAGCAGGATGAGATAGTAAAGTTTCTTCTACTTCCGGGCCAGCTACATTATACCCTGAGGTAATAATCATATCATCATTTCTAGCAGTAAAATAAAAATACCCTTCTTTATCTTTATAAAAACTATCACCCGTAATATTCCAACCATCAATGACATATTGTGATTGCCTCTCATCTGATAAATACCTGCAACCTGTAGGACCTTTAACAGCTAAACGACCCACTTGCCCTTGCTTTACTTCTTTCATATTATCATCTACAATTTTTGCTTGATAACCCATAACTGGCTTACCTGTGCAACTTTCCTTATGATCATCAAACCTATTGGAAATAAAAATATGTAACAACTCTGTTGCTCCTATTCCATCTAACATTGGTTTACCAGTTTTTTTAAGCCAATCTTTATATATTGGTGCAGGAAGAGTTTCCCCTGCAGAAACTGCTGCGCGAAGCGAGGATAAATCAACACCTTCATCCATAGCCTTCAACATAACATTATATGCTGTAGGTGCCGTAAAACATACTGTTGCTTTATATTTTTTAATAATTTCAATCATGTTTGGGGGTGAAGCATCTTCTAGTAATGTTGCTGTTGCTCCAAAACGTAAAGGAAATATTGCTAATCCTCCTAAGCCAAAAGTAAAAGCTAAGGGGGGGGATCCAACAAATATATCTTTTTCACTGACTTCTAAAACTTCCTTTGCATAACCATCTGCAATAATTAATAAATCACGATGAAAGTGCATTGTAGCTTTGGGGTCACCTGTAGTTCCAGACGTAAAACCTAATAAAGCAACATCATCGCGCCCTGTTTTAATTGCCTCAAATTTAACAGACTTTTCTAAAGCTGCTTCATCTAAATCACTTGCATGATTTGCTGAACCATCAAATGGGATTAAATGTTTAAGAAATTTATTTGTTACTATACAAGACTCTAACTCGGATAACAGTCTGCTATCACATAGCGCATGAGTAATTTCAGCTTTATTAATTATTTTTTCTAATTCTAAAGACCTAAGCATTGGCATAGTATTTACAACTACAGCTCCTACTTTAGTAGCAGCCAGCCAACAGGCAACCATAGCAGGATTATTAGCTGAACGAATTAAAATTCGATTGCCGGGTTTAACACCATAATCATCAATTAAAGTATTTGCTAACCTATTTGTCCAGTCTGTTAACTCTTTATAAGTTCTTCTTCTTCCATTACCAATTAGAGCTATATTATCTCCAAAACCTTTTTTTACCATAACATCAGTTAATTCCTCTGCTATATTTAAAAAATGTGGATAATTAAATTTATCTAATAAAAAATCTGGCTGAAGAGTTTCTATAGGCAAATTATCACGAGCAAAAGTATCAATGTGTGCACTTGGGCCAATCATTTTAAATCCTTTTAATTACCTTCAAACTTTGGTTTTTCTTTAGCAATGAAAGCTTCATAAGCTCTCTTGAAATCTCCTGTTTGCATACAAATAGCTTGAGCTTGGGCTTCTGCCTCTATAATTTGTTCAATAGACATAGACCACTCTTGAGCTAACATAGTCTTAGTCATCATATTACCGAAAGTAGGGCCATTAACTATATTAATAGCTATTTCCATACTTGAATTTAATAACTCTTCAGGAGTAACTACCTTATTATAAAAACCCCATTTATCCCCCTCTTGTGGACTCATAACTCTTCCAGTATATAGTAATTCTGCAGCTCGCCCTTGTCCTATTAACCTCGGTAAAATAGAACAAGCTCCCATATCACAACCTGCTAACCCTACTCTATTAAATAAGAATGCAGTCTTTGCATTAGTTGAAGCTACCCTTATATCGGACGCCATTGCTAATATAGCTCCAGCTCCAACACAGATACCATCTATAGATGCAATAATTGGCTTTTGACAATTAATCATCGCTTTAATCACATCGCCTGTCATTCGAGTAAAATTTAGTAGCTCCTTCATTGACATTTTTACTAACGGACCAATAATATCATTTACACTTCCTCCTGAACAAAAATTTCCTTCATTAGATCCAATTATTACTGCATGGATATCATCACAATAAACCATATCTCTAAAAACATCTCTTAATTCAGCGTAACTATCAAAGGTTAAAGGGTTTTTTTGTTCAGCCCCTTTCATACTAATTACAGCTATCCCATTGTCAGTGTTATAATTAAAATGTTTTGCTTTATAGTTAATCATATTCATATTTAACTCCTATTTATGTGAGATATTGAATCTAATAAATCAATTAATACTTGAGAATCTTGCTCCGATATGTTTTTTAACATAACATTTATCCATGACTCGTGGGCAATGGCATATTCTTCAAATTGCTTTTTACCTTTATTAGTTAAACTAACTAAATTTGCTCTTCTATCTCCCTCTATAGCTATTCTAAGAACATTTCCTTCCTTGACTAACCTATCTATAATTCCTGTAATGTTTCCATTTGATACCTTTAGCGCTCCTGATATTTCATTCATTTTTAAACCATGCTTAGACCTATAAAGGGCAGACATAACATCAAACCTTGGCAATGTAGTATTGTGCTCATCACGAAGTTTCTCTTTTATCTGTTTTTCTATTAAATTAGAGGTTTTTAATATTTTCAACCAAGTTCTTACTCTACTTTTAGAAGCTCCAGATAAAATCTTTCTCTTTAATTTGGTCATATTTCACCTCCAGCAATTGGAATATTTTGTCCGTTAATAGAAGATGAGTTTTTATTACAAAGCCACGAAACAACTTTAGCAACCTCTATAGGTTTTATTAATCTTTTTTGAGGATTTAATTTAACTAGTTCCTCAATAGCTTCTTCTTTTGAAATATGTGTTAATTCAGTAATGTTTTTTATTGTTCTATCCGTCATAGGAGTATCAATATAAGACGGACAAATAGAATTTACTGTAATTCCCTTAGATGCTAATTCTAAAGCTAGAGACTTAGTTAAACCAACTACAGCATGTTTTGAGGCTGTATACGCTGAAACATAAGAATATCCTTTTAAGCCTGCTGTAGATGCAATTGAAATCATACGACCCCAATTATCTGCTTTCATATCCATGAATGCATGTTGAAATGTATTAAAAACTCCAATTAAATTTACCTCCATTAAGGATGTTATATCTGATACCGACATTTTATGAAAAGGCTTGCTGTTAGCAACTCCTGCGTTAGCAACAACAATATTTATATTTCCGTATGCAGACCTTATATCTTTATAACAATTATTCACCTCATCTGAGTTAGATACATCACATACTCTCCAAGATATGTTTTTATGTTTATTAGCTACATTTTTTAGTGGTTCTTGCCTCCTACCTAAAATAGTTACTAGGTTAGATTCATCAGCAAGTTTTAATGCTATAGCTTCTCCTACTCCTGATCCTCCTCCTGAAACTACTGCATGTTTTTTATCTAAAATCATATTCTATTTATCCTTCTCTTGTTCGGCTTCACGATCAGCAAGCCTCCATATCTGATCTCTTCCCGCAAGATATGGTTTTGGCCAAACTTCATTTCTGTCGCCGATACTTGCGCCGGCGCGAAGTGTCCAATATGGATCAGACAAATGAGGTCGCGCTAAGCAAACTAAATCTGCTCGTCCGGCCATAAGAATTGAATTTACATGATCAGCTTCATAAATATTTCCAACAGCCATAGTTTTAATACCTACCTCATTTCTAATTCTATCAGAAAAAGGTGTTTGAAACATTCTACCATAAACTGGGTTAGCATCTTCTGAAGTTTGTCCCGAAGAAACATCAATAATATCTATTTCTATATTTTTAAACATCTTAGCTATCTCAACAGAATCTGTAGGCGTAATACCTTCATCTCCTAACCAATCATTTGCTGATATTCTAACGGACATAGGTTTATCTTTAGGCCAGTTTAATCTCATAGCTTTTGCTAATTCTAAGGGATAACGCATTCTATTTTCTAATGAACCACCATATTGGTCTGTTCTAATATTTGATTTTGGTGAAATAAATGAAGAAATCAAATAACCATGAGCAGCATGTAATTCTATCATATCAAAACCGGCTCTATTTGCCATTTTAACTGAATCTACAAAATGTATTAATACTTCCTGCATTTGATCTTTAGTCATTTCCTCAGGAATAGCATTGCTATTACTCCAAGGAATAGCTGAAGCAGAAACTAATGGCCAATTATTTTCTTTTAAGGGAGCATCCATTTTTTCCCAACCAAGTTGCGTAGAACCCTTTCTGCCAGAATGGCCTAATTGACAACATATTTTGGCATCCGTCTCTAAATGAATAAAATCAACTATTTTTTTCCAAGCTTTTTCATGCTCGTGAGTATATAAACCTGGACACCCAGGCGTTATTCTTCCTTCTGGAGAAACACATGTCATTTCTACATAAACTAATCCAGCCCCACCTTTTGCTCTTTCTCCATAATGAACTAAATGCCAATCATTAGGACAACCATCAATAGCTTTATACTGTGCCATAGGAGATACTACTACTCTATTTTTTAGCTCCATTTCTCTTATTTTTAAAGGGGCAAACATTGGCGCTCTAACAATCTTATTACTATTAAGCGAGTTTTGGCTTTGAAACCATTTTTCAGCTTCATTTAACCACTTTGGATCCCTTTCTCTTAAATTTTCATGACTAATTCTTTGAGATCTAGTTAATAATGAATATTTTAATTGTATAGGATCTAAATATAAATATCTTTCAACATCCTCAAACCACTCTACAGAATTTCTAGCTGCCGATTGTAATCTTAAAACCTCTAATTTTCTCTCTTCTTCATATTTTTTAAATGCCTCATCACAACTTTTTTCCTTAAATAAATTATTAGCAAGAGAAATTGCACTTTCTAAAGCTAATTTAGTACCTGAACCTATAGAAAAATGAGCAGTGGCAGCGGCATCTCCTAATAATACTATATTTTTATAACTCCAGTTTTCACATAAGACCCTTGGAAACTTTATCCATGCTGACCCTCTAATGTGATTAGCATTAGTCATTAAAGTATTACCTCCTAGATACTCTGAAAATATATCTTGGCAAATATTAATACTTTCTTGTTGAGATAAATTAGAAAATCCAAATGCATCAAAAGTTTTTTGACTACATTCAACTATGAAAGTTGCTGTATTAGAATCAAATTGATAAGCATGAGCCCATATCCAGCCATATTTAGTTTTTTCAAAAATAAAAGTAAAAGCATCATCAAATTTTTGATTTGTACCAAGCCATATGAATGGACATTTCCTTTCATCTATATCAGCTTTAAAAATATCTTTAAATTTTAGTCTGGTTTTTGAATTTAGTCCGTCAGAAGCCACGACTACATCATAATCTTTAGCATATTCTGATGCATCATCTACCTCGGATTCAAATTTTAAATTAACACCTAATTCTTTGGCTCTCTCTTGTAATATAATTAATAAGTTTTTTCTACCAATTCCGCAAAAACCATGGCCAGAAGATTTTAATTTTTTATCCTTGTAAAAAAGAGCTATATCATCCCAATATGCAAAATGAGAACGTATTGCTTTTGCACTGGTTATATCATTTTTTTCTAAATTATCTAATGTTTCATCTGATAATACAACACCCCAACCAAATGTATCATTTGCTCTATTTCTCTCAATAACATCAATATCTATCTCAGGGTTTTTTAATTTCATAGAAATTGCAAAGTATAAACCGCCTGGTCCACCTCCGATACAAGCTATTTTCATTACGCACCATTCAAGTTAATTATTAAATATACAATTTAAAATTAGTTTAACTAGATATATATTTCAAGCTTAAAATATTTATACTTAAAATAGTTTACTATATGACACCCGTAATCTTATTTAAAATATCGATAGGTTTATTAGGAATACTATCAGACCTCCACGCTACCATTAAATCAGGTCTAATTATTACATATTTATTTTTATATAGATTTAAAACATCTTGATCATTAATCTGTAATAATTTGATAGGTATACCAATATTTTTAGCTTCACTTATCAAAACATTAGCATTACCAATAGCATTTGAAATGACTAATAATGTAAAATTTTTTCCAAATTTATCATAAATTGACACACCCTCTTCAAGCCAAATATGAGGAGCTCTATGACCAGGTCTTGCCGTTGGTATATATTTTCTTGGATTATCTAAAGTTTCTTTTGTCCCATCAGGTATAATTATAGATGAATTATTATACCTGTAGCCTAATAATGTTCCAGATGAAGCTATTAATTTATCTTGCTCCTTTAGGTTCAATGATAACTCATATCTTAATTTATCCGCACGTTCAGATTCTTCATCTAAAATATCTCCATGTACCATTACAGAATTTAATTGATCAAAACAATCTGCTGCTTCTTTAGTATTTCTTATACCTATTGGACGTCTTTCCTCAAAATAGCTGTCAATTAATTTATTTCCGCCCCAACCTTCCACCATAGCTTGAATCTTCCAAGCAATATCAATAGCATCTGATACACCTGTATTCATTCCAAAACCACCTGTTGGAGTAAATAAATGTACAGCATCACCGACCATAATTACTCGATTATCATGATATTTATCTGCAACTAAAGCATGAGCAGACCAAGGTTGAATAGATAAAATTTCTATATTAGTAGACTTCCCTAATACGGCTTCTATAGAATTTTTAGCATTTATTTCAGTCCAAGACTGCCCAGGTTTTAACATTAAATGATAGGTAAAGGTTGTTCCTCCATCCCAATTTAAAAGAAAACCTGCGTAATCTTTATGAAGAGGAAAAAAAATGTTAGCTGTCCCAAATTTATGGCATTTCATGAAGTCAGGAGCTTTAAAATAAATTGATACAAATTTAGCCATATCAGCCCTTCCAGTTAAGCCAATATTTAACTTTTCTCTTACCATGGATTTACCACCATCACATGCAATTAAATATTTACTTTTTATATCTTCTATTTTACCTGTTTTAATATTTTTAACTTTGCAAATAACACCATTCGAGTCTTGATCAAAATTTTTAAGTTCGTGATCAAATTTCATATCAATATTAGAAAGAGAATAAATATAGTTTAATATTACTTGTTCAACCTCATTTTGACCTGTTATAGTTTTTAAATAAGGTGACCATGTGTGTTCTTCTTTTACATAACCGCCTGTATCTTTTACCTCTCTAATTTTTTTGAAAGGAGGTAAGGATATTCTATGTAACTGTCTTCCATGTAAACTTGATACCCAATAATAATCTGCTGGATGGTCTGGAGGAATTCCTGCTTCTGTAATTTCTTTATCAATTCCCCACCTCCTATAATATTCCATTGTTCTGTTAGCGACAGCGTTAGCTCTTGGATGATTATTTAAACCCTCTGATTGTTCTATAATCATACAATCAATATTTCTCCAACCTAATTCCGCAGCTAATGATAAACCTACAGACCCGCCTCCTGATATTAAAACTGAAACTTCTTTCATAACCATTATACTTTCTTAAAATTTGCTTTATATCTATGCTGCAATAAAAATTTTATAAGAATACTATTAAAACAATCTGGCTGTTCTATATTACTTAAATGGCCAGCATTCTTGATAATGCTCATCGATGAATTTTTTATTCTTTCTTTAGCCATTAGGCCTATTTCTACAGGAGTTAACTTATCAAATTCTCCATATATTAAGTGAGTAGGAACATCAAATTTTGAGAGGTTATTGCTTGCATTGTAAGAAATACTTTCAGCTATAGTTTTTAAATAAGAATTAATATGAATTTTTAAAAAACTATTTTTTATGCTATTTTTTGCTTCAATAGAACAACATGGACCAACTAGAGACTTAATCAAAGCAGGAGCTATATCATGTAATGATTTTCCATCTTTTAGCGGTTTTTGTCTCAAATCAATAAATTCTTTTTGCTTATCTTTACTGAGTACTTTGTAATCAAAAAAACAATCACATAAAACTAATGAGGCAACTCTATCTTTATAATTTGGAAAAAAATTCATTAATATTCTAGCTCCCATAGACAAACCTACCAAATGAGCTTTTTCTATATTTTTAAAATCCATTAATCTAACTAAGTCATTGCTAAAATCTTCAAACTTAAGCGGTCCATCATAATCATCTGATTCACCATATCCTCTTGCATCCCAGGCTATTGAAGTAAAATTATTTGAAATTGCATATAGTTGGGATATCCAATTATCACTATTTCCACCTATACCATGCAAAAATATTACTGGAGGCCCATTTCCTATTTCTTTAAAACTTATTAGTGGTTTACCTGATACAAAACCTTGTTTTATATTGTCTAAAGGCATTAACCTAAGGGACCTACTAGTTTCCCAGATTCTACAATCAATTTATCATCAATAGTAATATCACAATTTCTCATTGGTAGATCAAAGTGACAAGTAGTGTACCTCTTCGCAAACTCATTTGCTCCAGTAGAAATTAAAAAATTACCAGCAAATGCTCTTAATTCAGTACAGTTTACATCTTGCTTATCATACATTGTTAATGCATCCCATCTTGCATTAGGGTTTAACCCCCAGCCCACATGAGAAATAGCATATGCATTAGGATCCTTCCATCCTTCATAATAAGATCTCATTAATTTTGCATCTAACCCGTCACCCTCAATATTAGTTACAAAATCATTCTCAATAGATAAAATAACAGGACTTTCGATATATTTTTTAAAAGTTAAATTAACATCACCAGTATTCAGTACTACTTTGCCATTAACCGTATTCTTCAAAGGAAAAAATAATGCCAAACCGGCAGGCCAATATGCTACTTTTTCTCCTGGTGTCAAATAACCTGCTCCAGCTCTAGCAGGAGCTCCATTAATATTTACTGTAAGATTTGTTCCAGCATCTGAACTAACTTTCATAATTTTAGACGTTTTTAACATATCTAAACTTGATAGAACCTTAGGAGTTAAACTTTCATCAGGCATACATCTTTCTAATACTTCAGGATGTTCATTAGATATCATTAAAAGACGCCCACCTCCTTTAATAATAGTTTGAAGCTCCTTTGAATGGAGCATACCTTCTACAGTACAATCAATAATTAAATCACATGAACTTAATGCAGGCAAAATAGCATCATATCCTTCAAAAGAATAACAGGAACCAGTAGACCTAACTGGAATAGTATCTTTTAATTTTGGAGTTGGTACATTAAATTGAATTGGCTTTGCTCCAATCCTTAATAATGCATGCATAGATAAATCTATTAATACTTGCCTAGATTGAGTTTCAGAAATAATTGCTACTGTATTATTTTTATTTACACCACTTAATAAGAAACTTTTTTCAAAGCAATCTATCCATTTTGATTCTAAGTTCTCTTTTAACATATTTACAACCCTTAAATATCATAAAATTAATACTATATATTGAATAATATATTTTACAAATTTAATACTGTTTTGAAATTATTCTGTATATTACAGAATTATGTTTATAACTTATCTTTTGCTGCTTCTAAAAGCGGTTTAATAACTTTATTTTTTAGGTCTATACCAACTCCACATTTACACCCTGGGCATTCTATGCAAGCATCTAACCCTAAATCTATTGCTTTATTTAAAGCAATATTTTTTCCCTGACCTGAGGTAAGAGGGTCATTTCGAAGCCTTTCTAGCTTCAGTAAAGAAAATGGATTTCCGTGGATATATCCCTCTGAAGCATTAGGTAAATTTTTATCATTATATTTTGGTAATTTATCCGCAAAATTTCTCATATGCATAGGGCATTTATCTAAACAAGCATAACATTCAATACAAGATGTTAAGTCATGATAAACTTCTGGTGCATCAACATTTAAATCATTTCCTTGAGCTGATGTTTTTAATCCACGCATCTGTCTTGCAATACCATCTCTTCGTACGACTAAATCACTTAATACTGGTAATGTAGCAATTGCACTTAATTTATCACCATCTTTCACTCTAGCTCTACACGCGACTCTAGGCCTATCATTAATGTCAATAGTACATACGCCACAATTTCTAGCTCGACATCCATAACGAAATGCTAAATCCGGAATAACTTCTGATTGGGCCTGCATTAAAACATCTAAAGCCATAGGCTTTTCTTTTTCTTCCCTCTTATTATAAGTAAAAGCTACTATTTTTTCTTTACCATCTCTTACTGTAACAATATTGACATTTAATGAATTAGTATTTTTTATCATGCTGAAGTTGTTTCCCCTATAGCTCCTTCAGTCCCTCCTGGCATAATTTCTGGAGCTTTGCCACTTGCTGACATGATATCTTTATATTTTTTTTCTAATTTTTTATCTTTTATATTTTTAGGAAGCATAGATAAAAACCTTGCTTCTAATAATCTCTTTTTTTCAAGAATTTTGTAATAAATTAAGTTCTTAAGTGGCGTTCTGGTTCTATTTAACTTTTTTACTAAATAAGTATAATTATTTTTATGTACTACAGTTGAATAAGGCCTTGAAAATATCGATATATTTTTTGCATCTAACCTAACATGACCGCCAATACTTCCATTTCGCTCTTTTGCAGCTAATCCAATTAATTTTGCAGAACATATCATATTTTTCAATTCCACAAAATCCATAAAAGCTTGATTCCAAATAAAATAATTAGGTATTGATATATTATTAAGTTTTGTCTCAATTTCCTTTATTTTATCTTCCATCTCCTGTATGCCTTTAGCAGTTCTAACAGGGCCAATTTTTTTCCAACTTTCTTTTTGAATATCATCACGTAGAATATTTGATGCAATGGAACCTTTTTGACCGAATAAACTAGAATATTCATTAATATATGACTCAAATAGCTTTTTATTAACTTTAAATGAATTATTTAATGAATTTTTTGCAGCAGCTACTCCTGCCCTACTGCCAAACACAGCTAATTCGGTTAAAGATGTTGACCCCAGCCTATTTGCACCAAACAATCCTCCCATAGCTTGTCCAGCTGCAAACAAACCACTTATTCCGTGTTTTACAGAACCTTCATCATCTCCGCCTACACTGGCACCATCATCATTGACCCTTATTCCTCCCATCATATAATGAGCTCCGGGCCTAACTTCCCAAGCAACTTCTACTTTTGCCGCCTCTTTACCTAGAGCTTGCCTCGCATTTATATAAGCCGTAGGTAAGCTATCCTGTAAATATTTCATAAAATAAGGGCCTGATTTTGGAAGTTCTTTATTTGCAGTCATATCTAAAAATGCCCCTCCATTTGGACTTCCCCGTCCATCCTCTACAGCCCTCATTATTGCTTCCGAACAGGCAGCTCTAGTCCTTAAATGCACTCCATTTAATATAATCTTTCCATTTTTATCTCTTAAAACACCTAAATAACTTGCTGTTGAAGGTTCTCCAGCAAGTAAACCTTCATATGAAGGAGGTGAAGCTAAACAAAAAGGTAAAAATTGAAGTTGTTCCATATCCACTAAATCTGCTCCAGCTCTAAGAGCTATTGCATAACTATCTCCAGTATTTCCTCTCATAGTATCAGTTTTTGGGAAAAATAAAGTAGATAAACCTCCAGAGGCTATTATTACCGAAGGTGAATTTATTGCTAATAAAACTCCTTTACTAGCATCATATATTAGACCTCCAATTATTACAGGATTAGTACTTTTATTATTTCTATCAACAACTAAGTCCAGAAACCATGCATCTTCAAGATAATCAATATTCTTTTCTTTTATAATTGCATCCCAATTCGCATGACCAAAAGCTACTCCGTGATTTTCATGGCCTACAGATCTATTTCTATTATGTCCACCCATTGCCAAAGGAAGTGATTGTGGACGATTTTTAGCTTTATTTATTGATGGTCTTAGTCCATGCTCACGATATTTATCATAAGCTTCTTTAGAATATTTTGAAAATGTATCAGTAAGCTTTTTTATTGGTAAGTCACCTCCAGCTAATTTAATATTTTCTGACAATACTTCTTCAATATCATCATCAGAACCGGATTCCCTAACTGTAGCTAAACCTTCTGAAATTTTTGTATCAGATGCTCCTAAAGGATCTTTGGAAACTAATAAAACACTTGCACCTAATTCTGCAGCTGCAGAAGCAGCTTGTGCTCCAGCTCCACCAGAACCTACTACAATAACATCATAACTAAGCCATTCAGTTTCTATAGTCATAGTAACTCCAAAAAAGATAAAAATAGTCTACATCTAAGCAAAATTTTGTCTAGAGTATTATAAGTCTATTAATAATAAAATACTTCATATACCAGCATTACTAATTATAAAATTAGAAATTTCTTTTAACCCTTGCCCTTTTTTTAAATTACTAAAAATAAAAGGCTTCTTTCCTCGCATCTTAAGAGTATCTCTTTCCATTATATCTAAGTTAGCTCCTACCATTGGTGCTAAATCAACTTTATTAATAACAAATAAATCTGAACGAGTAATTCCAGGACCTCCTTTTCTGGGTATTTTTTCTCCTGCAGACACATCAATAACATAAATTGTAATATCTGCTAATTCTGGTGAGAACGTTGCAGCTAAATTATCTCCTCCAGATTCAATTAATATTATTTCTAAATTAGGAAATTGTAATTTCATATCTGAAACAGCGACTAAGTTCATAGAAGCATCTTCCCTTATAGCGGTATGAGGACAACCACCTGTCTCTACTCCCTTAATTCTATCAACAGGCAACACCCCTGCCCTTACAACAAACTCTGCGTCCTCTTTAGTATATATATCATTGGTAATCACTGCTAAATCATACTTAGGGTATAGTATTTTGCATAGTTCCACTGCTAATGCTGTTTTACCAGTGCCTACTGGACCACCTATTCCAACTCTTAATGGCAAACTCATGACCTAAATAACCTTGAATACTGTTTCTCATGTTTAGCAGAACACCAATCCCCAATTAATACTGAAGAACCTAGGTCATCCAATGAATTTAATAAAATTTTATTTGTTAACAATTCAACCTCCTTTTTAAATTTAATAATAAGAATTTGAGACTCAGTTTGACCAATTGACATTAACCTTAATGCAGCAGAAATTAAATTAGATATAAAAGCATGAAAATAAGCATTTACTAAATCTAACTTATTAATATTACAAACAGCTCCTGCACAAGCAACAGCTATTACATATGATATATTTTCATTTATAATTGTTATAAGCTTATCAAATTTTTTAGAATTCAATGATTTAGATACCGCATGTGCAAAAGAAACTCCTTGTTGGTAAGATTCTAATGAAATTTCTTTAGTAGGCTTAAAAGCCTTTGCTATTAAAGAGATTTTTTCTAATTCTTTAAAATTATTTTTTGTTACTGCATCATATGCATTAGAAATTATTATTCCATCATTATAACAAGTTCCATAATGTAAAAAATCACTTATCCAATCAGAAAGATCTGAGGTATTTTTAACAATCTTAGATTCAATTGCATACTCAAGACCATGAGAATAAGCATAAGAACCTATTGGAAAACTCGGAGAAAACCAAGTCAGTAAGTAATACATATTTTCGTTTAATTTTCTATTATTATTTTTCATATTTACTCAATGACTATGTGATCCATAAGCACCTAATTCAGGCTCAAATATATCTTTTGTAACTTCTAGTTTTGCTTTTAAACCTTTTAGCATATCTAAAATAACATGATCATATTCTATCCTTATTTTCTTTTCACTAATTATTTGAACAGCTAAGTGTCTATTTCCAAGATGCCATGCTAATAGGGATTGATGTGCATTATCCATAGAAGTAATATTAACAACCTTTTCTTTAGCGGCAATAATTTCAACCCAATCGCCATTTTCTAATTCTAACGCATCACCATTTTTAAAATTAACAACCTTATCCAAAGTTAATAAAATATTCACTCCGTTATCTAGTATTAGGTTTTTTCTTCTACATAATCTATCACGCGCATCTAAAGTAATTTTATATTTTACCTTATTCTTAGGCCACTTTCCCTTTCTACTCCATGAAATTACCAGCATAAATAATCCTTTAATATAAAAAGTATCTTTGTGACATAGGTAATATTTCAGCTGGTTCACATGTGAGTAATTTACCATCAGCCTTAACCTCATATGTTTCTGGATCAACTTCTATTGCCGGAGTATAATTATTTAATAACATATCATCCTTAGAAATTTTTCTATTGCCAACAACTGATTCAGTTAATTTATTTATTCCGAGTTCGTCTTTTAAAGAAGTTTGGTTAAATGCTTGTGATACAAATATAACGCTATTTTTATATAGTGAGCCTCCAAAATGACCAAACATAGGTCTATAATGAACAGGTTGAGGAGTTGGAATAGAAGCATTAGGGTCACCCATCAAAGAATAATTTATAGCACCACCTTTAATTATTTTCTCTGGCTTAACTCCAAAAAATGCTGGGTCCCAAAGAACTATATCTGCAAGTTTATTTTCTTCTAATGATCCCACCTTAGAGGATATTCCATGAGCTATTGCCGGATTTATAGTATATTTGGCAATAAATCTTTTACATCTAAAATTATCGTTGCCTTTATTATCTTCAGGTAAAGAACCTCTCTGAGTTTTCATTTTTGCAGCCGTTTGCCAGGTTCTAATTATTACTTCTCCAACTCTACCCATAGCCTGACTATCAGAAGCAATCATAGAAAATGCCCCTAAGTCATGAAGTATATCTTCTGCAGCTATAGTTTCCGCTCTAATTCTACTTTCTGCAAATGCTACATCTTCTGGTATATTTGGATCTAAATGGTGACAGACCATAAGCATATCTAAATGTTCATCTATAGTATTTATAGTATATGGCCTTGTAGGATTTGTAGAAGAAGGTAAAACATTTTTTTCTCCTACTAATTTTATAATATCTGGTGCATGTCCTCCCCCAGCTCCTTCCGTATGAAAGGCATGAATACATCTTCCTTTAAAAGCTTTCGTAGTATTTTCAACAAAACCAGACTCATTTAAAGTGTCGGTATGAATGGCAACTTGAATATCATATTGATCTGCTATTTTTAAACAAGTATCAATGGCAGATGGAGTAGTCCCCCAATCCTCATGTAGTTTTAATCCACAAACTCCAGACTCTACCTGTTCTATTAATGCTTCTTCTTTAGATGCATTTCCTTTTCCAAAAAATCCTAAATTTACTGGAAATTCATCAGCTGATTGTAACATCCTTGATATATGCCAAGGTCCTGGTGTACATGTAGTTGCATTAGTTCCTTCTGCTGGACCAGTTCCTCCTCCTAACATAGTAGTTATTCCCGAGCTTAGAGCTTCTTCTATTTGTTGAGGGCTAATAAAATGTATGTGAGCATCTATACCTCCAGCTGTAACTATTTTACCTTCCCCAGCAATTATCTCTGTTCCTGGTCCAATGATAATATCAATATTGGACTGAATATCTGGGTTTCCAGCTTTACCAATTTTAAATATATATCCATCTTTTATTCCTATATCAGCTTTTACAATACCCCAGTAATCTAAAATAACAGCATTCGTAATAACTGTATCCATAGCACCTTTTTTATTACTTATTTGACTTTGACCCATTCCATCTCTAATAACTTTGCCACCACCAAATTTCACTTCTTCGCCATAAGAAGTATAATCTTTTTCAATTTCTATAAATAATTCTGTATCTGCTAATCTAATTTTATCTCCAACACTAGGACCATACATTGCAGCATATGATTTTCTATTAATGAAATTTACCATTCTATACCTCTTTTAACTTACTATTGATTAAAGCATTAAAACCAAAAACTATTTTCTTACCTTTATATTCTATCAATTCCACTTCTCTTGATTGCCCTGGTTCGAATCTAATTGCAGTTCCTGAAGGAATATTAAGCCTTTTTCCATATGCTGACTTTCTATCAAAATTTAAAAACTCATTTACTTCATAAAAATGATAATGAGAACCTACTTGAATAGGTCTATCCCCAGAATTTTTTATTATTAACTTTTTTGAAACTGAATTAGCATTTAATTCAATTTCTTCATTCAGTAATATATATTCTCCAGGTATCATATTATTTCTCCTTGATTGGGTTATGGACAGTTACTAGTTTAGTACCATCTGGAAAGGTTGCTTCTACTTGAACATCTTTAATCATTTTATCAACGCCCTCCATAACTTGATCTTTAAATATAATTTTTGCTCCTTCTGACATTAAGTCGCTTACTTTACGACCATCTCTTGCTCCTTCAACTATAAAATCTGAAATCAACGCTACAGCTTCTGGATAATTTAATTTTACCCCTCTATTTAGTCTCTTTCTAGCAATTTCAGCTGCCATAGATATTAACAGTTTATCTTTTTCTCTCGGTGTAAGTTTCATTTGTATTTTTCCTTTTTATTTCTTTAGACCCACCATAATTTTGGCAAGAAAGGAGGTAGTCCTTTTATTTCAGACCTTATAAAGATCCATATTTTTGAAAACAAATTTCTTAAGTCTAAAGGGTTTTTAGACAAAGCCCTGACTATCAAATTATTATTAACTAAAGTAGTACTAATAAATAAATCATTAATATTACTTTCTATATAATCATTTAGTAAACTCTCATATTTTTCTACATTTCCACCCGACATCACAATTGTAAAAAAACAATTAGCATCATTTATTCTGGCAATAGAACGTTTAGTTTTAGATATTTCATCTTCTAAAAGAACTATATCTGACCATTGAAGATTAGAATCTTTATAAATAGAAATAGAATCTTTTAAATAAATGTTATTAGAAAATTCTCCTTTAGCTAACCTTCCTAAAATAACTATCTCGCCTACTAAGGACTCAGAGTTTTTGTCCAAATGTATTTTTAAATTTCTTATTAATTTTGAATTTTCAAATAAAATTGTTTCTTGAGGTAGCCACTCTAGCCAACTATTCTCACCTACTATTATTTCATTATTAATAACTGCTTTAGTATTATTAATACTCTTATAAATTTTTTCAGCTGATTGAGAAAAAACCATAGCATTACTATTTTTTAATTTAACATTAATACTATGTTTGTCTCCGGATACTACTCCTCCAGATGTATTAACAACGGCAACAGAGCTTATGTCATTGTTTCCATCATCATTTGTAAATGCTCTTAATGGAGTTGTGTAATGGAGGTCTTGTATTTCATTTTTTGAAAATGAGATATTTAATTTGCCATTAGCTCGTTGTAAATTTTTATAATTAGACTGTAAGATAGCTTTGGACCTTTTTTTTATTCATTTCTTTACCTTTTCCAGATAAAACTATTTTTCCTTTATTTAATATATAATATTGATCTGAAAGTTTCCTTGCAAAGTCAAAATATTGTTCGACCAATAATATACCTATTTTTTCATTTGTTGCTAAGTATCGTATCACTTCTCCAATTTGTTTTATGATTGATGGTTGTATACCTTCAGTAGGTTCATCTAATAATAAAATCTTGGGCTTCATTACTAAAGCTCTAGCAATAGCAAGTTGCTGTTGCTGTCCACCTGATAAATCTCCCCCTCTTCTGCCTTTCATATCTCTTAATACTGGAAATAAATCGTAAATATATTTTGAAATTTTTCTATCATTCCTTTTTAAAACTGAAAAACCTGTTTGAAGATTCTCCTCAACTGTTAATAAAGAAAAAATTTCTCTACCTTGGGGCACATATGCAATCCCAGAATTAGCTCTTTCTGGAGAAGAAAGTTTTGTTATATCTATTTTATTTAAATTTATTATACCGGAATCTATTTTTTCAAGACCAATAATAGACTTTAATAAGCTAGTCTTACCTACTCCATTTCTTCCCATTATAGTAGTTACTTTTCCAATTTTAACATTTATAGACATATCAAATAAAATATGACTTTCTCCATATGACAAATTTATTTTTTTTACTTCTAACATTTATCTTCCTAAGTAAACTTCAATTACAGATTCATTTTTTTTCAATTCTTTCATATTTCCTTGGGCTAATACTGCGCCTTCATGAAGAACTGTTACAGGACAATTTAAAGATTGAATAAAATCTATATCATGTTCAATTACAATTAATGATCTGTCTTTAGATATTTTTTTAAACAACTTTGAAGTTTTCTCTGTTTCTTCATCAGTCATTCCTGCAACTGGCTCATCTAACATTAATACATTACAATTTTGTGAAAGTAGCATTCCTATTTCTAACCATTGTTTCTGACCATGTGATAATGAATTAGCATCATCATATAGATTACTATCTAAATTTACTTGAACAGCAATTTTTGTTATTAAATCTGAATCCATACTTTTATTATTAAAAAAAATAGTACTATAGATATTTTTATTCTTATATGATGCTAATTCTAAATTTTGAAGAACTGTATGATTAGGAAATATAGATGGACGCTGAAATTTTCTAGCTATACCCAAGTCTACAATAGATGACTCATCATATTTAAATAAATTGATATTTTCCTTAAAAATTACTCTTCCTTGAGATGGCTTAGTTCTTCCAGTAACTACATCCATAAAAGTAGTTTTTCCTGCTCCATTTGGGCCTACAATAGCCTGTAAACTTTTAGGAGGGACTGTAAAAGATAAATTATTTAAAGCTTTAAAACCATCAAAACTTACTGTAACTCCATCTATATACAAAATAGAATTAGCACTCTTATTAATATTATCCAATTTGAGTTTTCCTTCTATTTTTTAAAATTATAAATATTTTTTTAATCACACCCATTAGACCATTAGGGAGGTATAATGTAACCAAGACAAATAATGCACCTAAAAAAAACAACCATACTTCTGGAAAATTTACTGTAAAAAAAGATTTTGCTAAATTAACTATTACTCCACCCAAAATAGCTCCGATCAATGTTCCTCTGCCACCTAATGCAACCCACACCACTACCTCTATAGATTTTAATGGAGCAAACTCTCCTGGGTTTATTATTCCTACTTGGGGAACATATAAAGCACCTGCTATACCAGCTAATATTGCAGATACGACAAATGCGCATAATTTATAATTTTCTACTCTATAACCTAAAAATCTTAATCTATCCTCTTGATCTCTGACACCTTTTAAAACTAGACCTGAATGTGAATTAACTAATTTTAATGAAAACAAGTAACCTAGTGCTAGAGCTATAACAGACAAAATAAATAAAGATATTCTTGTATTACTATTCTGTAATGAAAATCCTAAAATATCTTTAAAGTCTGTAAGTCCATTATTACCTCCAAATCCAAAATCATTTTGAAAAAATGCCAACATTAATGCATAAGTTAATGCTTGAGTAATTATAGAAAAATAAACTCCTGTAACTCTTGATTTAAAAGCAAACCATCCAAAAATAAATGCTAATGCACCAGGAACAATAGCTATCATTAATAAAGTATAGGTAAAATTATCGAATCCATACCAAGCTATAGGCAACTCACTCCAATTTAAAAAAACCATAAAATCAGGTAAAATAGGATCACCATAAACACCTCGAGGCCCAATTTCTCTCATTAAATGCATTCCTATACAATATCCACCTAATGCAAAAAATGCTCCATGGCCTAAACTTAATATTCCGCAATAACCCCATATCAAATCTAGAGATAAAGCTAATAGACCATAGGTTAAATATTTTCCAAATAAGGCAACATGATAATCAGTTAAATGAAATATACTTTCTGCTGAAACATAAATATTCATTATTGGAACTGCTATTGAAATAATAAAAAGACAAAATAAAAAAGCTTTTGTTTTTATATCCCCTTGTAAAATATTAATAATTATAAATTTAGAAATCATTGATTTATTTCTGCTGCTCTACCCTTGAGGGCAAACATACCTTTAGGTCTTTTTTGTATAAATAATATTAAGAATATCAATGTAATAATTTTTGCTAATACAGCTCCAGAATATGGTTCCAGAAATTTATTGCCAATCCCTAGAATAAAAGCTCCAGATAAAGTTCCCCACAAGTTTCCAACTCCTCCGAATACTACCACCATGAAACAGTCAATTATATAACTTTGTCCAAGGTTTGGTCCTACATTGGTAATCTGAGATAAAGCTACTCCAGCAATACCCGCAATTCCTGAACCTAAACCAAAAGTGAGAGAGTCGACCCAGTTAGTTTTTATTCCCATTGATCTTGCCATAGATCTATTCTGCATTACCGCCCTAACTTCTATGCCAAAATGAGATTTTTTTAATAATACTAATAAAAATATAAATATCATTATACTAAAAGCTAAAATATATAACCTGCCAAATGATAAAGATAAAGCTGGATGAATTTCAATCATTCCACTCATCCATTGAGGAGTGCTAACAGGCATATTTATCGGAGAAAAAATACTTCTAACTAATTGTTGTAAAAATAAAGAAATACCAAATGTAGCTAATAAGGTTTCTAAAGGCCTTCCATAAAGATGTCTTATTATAAGTCTTTCAATTAAAACACCCATAAACCCGGCTATTAAAAAAGAAAATGGTAATGCAATAAATAAGGAATATTCTATAAAGCTAGGAAATATTAACTGCGTAACATAAGTTGTATAGGCTCCAATCATGATCATTTCGCCATGGGCCATATTTATAACACCCATCACACCAAAAGTAATTGCTAAACCTACAGCCGCAATAAATAAAACAGAACCTAAGCTTAAACCAAAGAATAAGTTCTCAAGAAGTTTATAAAATTTAATATTACTATTAATTTTATTAATTAATTCAATTGCTTTAGATACTTCCAACTTAAAATTATTTTCATTTTTATTTTTTTCTACAAATTGATTTACTACGGATATAACTCCCGGATCCGTAGTTTTAACTAAATATTCTAAACTTTTATTTATTAATAATTTATCTCCAGATAATAAATATAATCGAGCTTGTGTTTTATACAGCTCCTTAATAACAGATTTGTTTTTTTCATTAACTAAAGATCTATCAATTAAAGGAAGAAGTTCAAAAGAACTACTTTCAAATATAGTTTTAGCTGCATTTATTCTGATATTCTTATCTTCTGAAACTAGCGAAGCCTTAGCTATTAATACCCTTACATGTTTACGTAATTTATTATTAAGGCTAATTCTTTTTATTTTATTTTTCTTTACTTGACCTAAATTGTTTCCTGTTAAAATGTCTGTAATTTTATAATTTTTATCAATTTTTTCTGCATAAACAGTGATTTTTTCATTTTTAGTATAATATAAATTTCCACTCTCTATATGCTGAAGAATTATAAGAGATCTATTACTTTTTATGTCCGCGATTTGTGACAATAAATCTTCTTTTTCAGAAAACTTTGCTTTTTGTAAAGCTGATAATATGTCATCTAAATTGTTTGCATAAGAAATATTAATTAAACTTAATACAACTGATACACATATCATCAACTTCACAAAAATATTCATTTTATTCTCAAAATAATTTAATAATTATTAATTTAATAATTCTGACCTGAACACTTACCAGTCTTAATGTTATAATTTCCACAAGAAATAGGTGAAGTCCAATCAGCAACTAAATTTGAAGATTCTGGAAGAAAATCAGTCCATGCATCCCCTATCACTCCTGCTGGTGTTTCATAAACTATTTCAAATTGGCCATCATCAAGTATCTCTCCAATCAGCACTGGTTTTGTTAAATGATGATTAGTATTCATTACAGCTGTTCCACCAGTTAAATTAGGAACTGTTAATCCGTACATAGAAGGTCTAACTTCATCAACAACAGTTGTTCCAGCTATTTCAACAGCCTTTGCCCACATATTAAAGCCTATTACAGTGGCTTCCATTGGATCATTTGTCACTCTTTTACTATCTCCAGTAAATTCATGCCATGCGGATATAAATGATTCATTATATTCTGAGTCAGCACTCATAAAATAATTCCAGGCTGCTAAATGTCCTACTAAAGGTCCAGTATCTAAACCAGCTAACTCCTCTTCACCTACTGAGAAAGCAACTACTGGAATATCTGTGGCATCAATTCCAACATTTCCTAGTTCTTTATAAAAAGGAACATTTGCATCGCCATTGATAGTCGAAATTACTCCTGTCTTTTTTCCTGCTGAGCCAAAAGCTTTAATATCTGCCACAATTGTCTGCCAATCTGAATGACCAAAAGGTGTATAATTAACCATAATATCTTCTTCAGCCACTCCTTTACTAATTAAATATTCCTTTAATATTTTATTAGTTGTTCTAGGATAAACATAATCTGTACCAGCTAAAACCCATCTTTCAACACCCAATTCTTCCATAAAGTAATTTACCGCTGGAATAGCTTGTTGGTTGGGGGCAGCCCCTGTATAAAATACATTTTTTGAAGACTCTTCACCTTCATACTGAACAGGATAAAATAGTAAACCATTTAATTCTTCTATAACAGGTAGAACTGATTTTCTTGAAACTGATGTCCAACATCCAAATATAACATCAACATTATGAACTTCTATCAATTCTCTTGTTTTTTCTGCAAATAATGGCCAATCAGAGGCAGGGTCTACTACAACTGCTTCTAGTTTTTTTCCTAGTAAACCTCCTTTTTTATTTTGTTCTTCTACCATCATCAAAACAGTATCTTTTAGAGTAGTTTCACTAATAGCCATCGTTCCTGATAGCGAGTGAAGCACACCTACTTTAATTGTATTAGCTGATGCACTTAATATAGAAAACATATATGTGATCATTGCAAAAATAATTATTTTTAAATTTTTCATTTGTTCTCCTTAATTATTTGTTAATAAATAGTATAACTTTTTTAATAAGCATGTTTCGTGCCACATTATTAGTGTGAAAAAACCTAGGCTATTATAATTTATTAATAATATATGATTAATATTTAATCTTTAATTTTTTTAAATGATTAAATATTAATCATATTAATCATATTAATAAGAAATATAAAAAAATTTACATTTCAATTTGTATGACTTAGTTTGAATTATGAAAAATATTAAAAAATATAAAATTCCATCTATCCAGGCAGTAGCTATGCCAGCAGATACTAACCCTTCCGGAGATATATTTGGAGGCTGGGTTTTAAGTCAAATGGACTTAGCAGGAAGTGTTCTTGCTCGTCAAATTACAAAAAAAAGAGTGACGACAGTAGCTGTTGATAAAATGAGATTTCATAAACCAATTATGGTAGGAGATATAGTAAGCTTTTATACAGAGGTTAATAAAATAGGAACCACCTCTATAACTATTGATATTACAACAATGGTAACTAGAAAAAATAATATATTAGGCAAAGACCAAGCCATAATGGTAACGGAAGGAAAATTTGTTTATGTAAGCATAGACACCAAAGGAAAACCTATAAAAATAAAAATTTAACTAAGCATATCTTCCCAAATATTTGTAGCCCAATCCCAAGCGTTTTCTTTTATAATTGGAGATCTAGCTGGAGATAATCCAGAAGCACCAGGAATACTTTTAATTTTATTCTCTTCTAAGTTGTAATCATATACAGCACTTACTGAAATACCCTCTTCATTAGAAACTAAGCTATAACATGTATTAATTAAGGAAGGAGATACTTTATCTAAACCAAATAATTCTGCAACCACAGCTAAACCACATACTTTACCCATTGAATTTGCAACATATCCAGATTTTGGCACTCTTCCGACATTAGATTGTGACGTAGCATCCCCTATAATAAATATATTATCTGCTATGGTTGAACTAAAATCATAAGAGTTAACTGCAGCCCAATTAGATCCTTTATTTATAAGTCCTGCATCTTTTAAAAAATTAGGAGCTTTCTGAGATGGAATGAGATTAGCTACATCGCACCTAATATCCTCAAAGTCTGTCATAAATGTTGAAGAAGACTTATCTACTCCTACTACACCCGAGTTGGACCTATATTCTATTATATCAGGATATAGATCTTCCCAAGCTTCCATAAATAATGTACCTTTTGAAATAATTTTTTGATTAGAATCTAAAATAATCAGTTTTGTATTCTTTTTATTCTTCTTCAAATAGGAAGCAATTAATGAAGCTCTTTCGTAAGGACCAGGAGGACATCTATATGGACCTAAAGGAATAGAGATAGCAACTATACCTCCATTTTTAAGATTTTTTATTTTGTTTGCAAGTAATATAGTTTCTTTTCCAGCTTTCCAAGCTGCAGGAAAATCTTCTATATAATTTTCATTCCAATTTTCAATTGATGAATAATCTAACTGAATACCAGGAGAAAGAATTAGTTTATCATAAGTTATATTTTGTTTATCAGTAATTATAATATTTTTTTCTGGATCTATATTTATTGCAGTTTCATGGATAAATTTTATGCCATAATTATTTTTTAAACTATCAAAATTAAAAGTAATATCATCTATATTTTTTAACTGACCTATTACCCAATTAGACATTGGACAAGATACAAATTCTTTATTTGAATCTATAATAATAACTTCGACTTCTGAACTAATTTTTTTTATAGTTTTTGCAGCGCTTAATCCTCCCCAACCTGCCCCAAGAATAACTACCTTTCCAGAGCTTTTAGCATTAGACGCAGCAATATCCATAAAAGGTATTAAAGATGAAAATAAACTATAATTTCTCATTCTTTTTAATAAATTACGTCTATTCATTATTATATCCTTTAGAGAAATAATAAGATAATATTCTTATTTGTTGCTCACTATATCCTTTAGATATTAATTGCATTAAATAGTTTGTTCTGTTGTCTAATTTATAATCCATAAGTGAATTATAAATATACTCTTCATCTAAGCCATATAAACTTGGTATTGTTAAATTTGTACTTTTACCATGACAACCTAAGCATGGCAGAGATAGACTCGTGTCTAGATTATCAGAAAATGCGTTACTACATATAAAAAATAAAAATAAATAAAAATACCTCATAGCTTAAATATAATATAATTACCTATAATTAAAAAGTACTATTTGGTATAAAACTATATTTGAATACTATAGTAATAATTTTAAATTAGGTAATTAATCAATGGAAGAAAAAAATAAAAGCGGCCCTTTAAAAGGACTTGTTGTAATAGACCTTACAAGAGTATTAGCTGGACCTTATGCGTCCATGATACTTTCAGATTTAGGAGCAAGAATTATAAAAGTAGAACCTCCCCTTGGAGATGATTCAAGAGAATTTAGTCCTTTTGTAAATAATCAATCTGCATATTTTGCATCTTTAAATAGAGAAAAAGAAAGCATTAAATTAGACTTAAAGTCTGAAAAAGATAAACTAATATTTGAAGAGCTCATTAAAAATGCTGATATTTTACTAGAAAATTATAAACCAGGTACCATGGAGAAGCTAGGCTATGGATATAAATCTCTTTCAAAAATATATCCAAATTTAATATATGCTTCTTGTAGTGGCTTTGGGCAAACAGGTCCTTGGGCAACTAAACCAGCTTATGACATGATAGTGCAAGGTATGGGAGGACTAATGAGTGTTACAGGTCATGAGGGACAAGAACCTGTAAGAGTTGGGACATCTATAGGAGACATAACGGCAGGATTATTTACAACTATAGGAATATTAGCATCATTAATAGACAAAAATAAACATGGAAATGGGCAATCAATAGATGTATCTATGCTAGATTGCCAAATAGCTATTCTAGAAAATGCAATTGCACGTTACTTTGCTACAGGCGAAAGTCCTCCACCTGGAGGATCTAGGCACCCTGCAATAGCTCCTTTTGAATGTTATAGATGTAAAGATGGCTATATTGTTATGGCTTGCGGAAATAATGCTATGTTTGAAAGAATGTGTAGAGCTATTAATAAAGATGAACTAATTGAAGACGAAAGATTTAAAACAAACCCAAAACGCGTTGAGAATGTCATTAGTCTAAAACAAGAACTAGAAAATCTTTTTGTTACTAAACCTTCAGTCTTCTGGATAGAAGTATTAGAAAAAGAAAATATACCTATTGGACCTTTAAATAATATAGAACAAGCAGTAAATTCTGAACAAATTAAAGCCAGAAATATGGTTGTTAATATTGAAGATGAAAATTTTAATAATTTCTATGTTGCTGGAAATCCTATTAAAATGAGTTTACATAATGATCCCAAATCTCGACAAAAAGTTCCTGCACTAGATGAAAATAGATCAAAAATTTTAAAAGAATTTAAAATAAAGGAATAACATGGCTTTTACTTTTGAAATGCTATTAACTTTATCCTTAATGATATTTGCCATTATTGGTTATTCTACTAGAAAATTTCCAATTGATGCTGTTTCAATTTCCGTTTTAGGATTACTTTTTCTAATTTTTGAGATTTATCCTGTAGATGGAATAAATTTTGATGATTTTATTGCAGGATTCTCTAATCATGGTTTATTAACTGTTATGGCATTATTAGTAGTAGCTCAAGGAGTATACTCGACAGGAATACTTAATACATTTGTAGATAATATAATGCATTTAAACCGTGATCTTAAAACTAGCAAAAGCACAATGTTAATTTTATTATTATTAATTGTAGCCTTATTCTCAAGTGTCATGAATAACACACCTATTATAATAATATTTATTCCATTAGTATCAATAATTGCAGAAAAAATGAATTTATCTATCAGTAAAGCTCTAATTCCTCTTAGCTATGCCGGAATATTGGGTGGAATGACTACTCTTGTTGGTTCAAGTACAAATATTATAGGTGCAGAAGTAGCAAAGGAACTAGGAGTAGAAGGAATAAACTTCTTTAGTGTTACTATTCCTGGTTTAGCTATAGCTATCCCTGGTATAATTTTTGTAATATTTGTTCTTCCTAAACTTATGCCTAAAAGAAATAAAACATCTACTTCATTATCAAGCGATCAAAATAAATTTATTGCACAAATTGAAATTGATACTGAAAGTGACTTAATAGGTCAAAAAGCAGTTAGTGGTAAATTTGATGCACTCCCTGAAATGCAAATATTATTAATACAAAGAGGTGAACACTCAATATCAGCATATCAATCTACAAAAATCCAAAAAGATGATATAATTGTTGTATCAGCTGATAGAAAAGTTATTGAAGCAGCCTTAATTAAGTATGGTGAACAACTTCATCCTACTCTATCGGATACTGACCCCTTTAATTTTGAGAAAAATGGAGAAAATATAAATTCTGGAGAACAAATTTTATCTGAAGTACTTGTATCTCCTGATTCTAGAATGGCAGGAAGAGACTTAGAAGAATCCAGATTTAGAAAACTAACTAATTGTATAGTTTTAGGCATTAAAAGAAGTTCGAAGATATATAGAGAACAAATAACAGATATAGTTTTAGAAGGTGGCGATGTTTTACTCATTCAAGGTTCAAAAACATCTATAGCTAACTTAAAGGATTACCCTGAAGTTTTATTACTTGATCATACTTCATCACTCTTACCAAGAAAAAAGTATGCTAGAAGATCCCTCGCAATTTTTTTATTTACTGTAATAACAATTGCTACAGGAATCATTCCTAGTGTCGCAGCAGCAATGATTGGGGCAGCAGCAATGCTAGCTTCCAGAGTTTTAAGTGCAGAAAGAGCAATAAATTCACTTAATAGGCATGTGTTTTTAACTATAGTTTCTATGCTTGCTTTAAGTCATGCAATTGAAGCTACTGGACTTGCAGAATATGGAGCATTTAGTATGTTAAATAATTTTCCAGATTCCAGCCCTGCGATTATTCTTTCAGTGCTGTTTTTAACAGTTTCTTTAATGACGAATTTTTTAACAAATAATGCAAGCGCTGCTCTTTTTATGCCATTAGGTATTTCTTTAGCATCAAGCTTAAACGTAGATATAATTCCATTTGTAATAACAATAATATTAGCTGCTAACTGTTCTTTTGCTACTCCATACGGATATCAAACTAACTTACTAGTAATGGCTGCAGGCGACTATAAATTTAAGCACTTTATTAAAGGAGGAATTCCTCTAACAATTATATGCTGGTTAGCTTTTACTTTGTTTGCACCTTGGTATTATAATCTATATTAATTTTAAAAATTATTGTAAAATAAAAATATGACAATTAGTATAAAAAAACCTTTACAGATATTCTATGGTACATCTCCTCAAGTATGTCCGTATTTACCAGAAAAAAATGAAAAGAAAATTATTACCGAAATATCTGGTCTAGACTCTAATAAATTAAACTTTAAGTTAACTAATGCAGGTTTTAGAAGGTCGCACAGAACAGCCTATCGGCCTGCTTGTAATGATTGTAATGCTTGTATACCAGTAAGGATTAATGTTGCTAAATACTCACCAAATAGATCAATGAAAAGAGCAAAAAAAGCGGCATTAGATATAGAATGTTCAGAAAGACCTCCAATAGCTACTAGAGAGCAATATGAATTATTTTTTGAATATCAAAATTACAGACATAATGATAGTGATATGGCCGAAATGACTTTTAATGAATACAGAGCTATGATAGAAGACACCCCAGTAGAAACATGCGTTTATGAGTTTAGAGATGTCAATAATTCATTAGTTGCTGCGAGTTTGACTGATAAAGTAGAAGATGGTTTAAGCGGAATATATAAATTCTTCAGTCCCAAAAGGTCTAAAAATAGCCTAGGTTCATGGATTATAGACTGGCACATTGAAGAAACTATCAGATTAAAATTAAAATATGTATATCTTGGTTATTGGATTAAAGAATCTTCAAAAATGTCTTATAAAAGTAAATTTAATGGATTAGAAAAATTAACAAATAATAAATGGCAAGACTTTTTTGATTAATAATTTAATTGGGAGGATTTCATGAAAAATAATACTAATAAAAATAAATTTAAAAGAAGGGATATACTAATCGGTGCAACGGCACTAGGCACAATAGGAGCTCTTTCAGCATGTAAAGAAAGTGTAAATGGAGGTACTCCAGATAACCCTCAAAAATCAGCATCAATATCTAAAAATATCATCCAATGGAAAATGATAACATGTTGGCCAAGAGATTTTCCAGGAGGAGGTACTCATTCGCAAAAGTTAGCACAAAGAATTACTGATGCCTCTAATGGTAGACTGGAAATAAAAAATTTTGCTGCTGGCGAACTTGTTCCTGCTTTTGAAGTATTTGATGCAGTTAGAGAAGGAACTGCTGAATGTGGTCATGCTGCTCCTTATTATTGGATCTCTAAACATAAAGCTATTCCATTTTTTTGTACCGTTCCTGGTGGTATGACCGCTTTTGAAAAAGCAGCATGGATAATTTATGGAGGCGGACAAAAATTATGGGATGAGTTATATTCTGAATTTGGCGTAAAAAGTTTTCTATGCGGAAATACAGGTGTACAAATGGGTGGTTGGTTTCAAAAAGAAATTAATTCACTTGAAGATTTTCAAGGTATAAAAATGCGTATGCCTGGATTAGGAGCAGAAGTAGTTAATAGAATGGGAGGCACGGCCGTTAATATGCCTGCAGGGGAAATAATGCCAGCACTTCAATCTGGTGTGATAGATGCTGCAGAATGGGTAGGTCCTTGGAATGATTTAGCATTAGGCTTTTATAAAGTTGCCAAATATTATTATGGACCTGGTTTTCATGAAGGCGGGACATCAAATGAATTAATAATGAACAAAGAAAGTTATGAAGCCTTACCTAAAGACTTAAAAGCTATAGTTGAGCATGCTTGTCATGCTGGAGCACTTGAAGCACCAGCAGAATACTTCGCAAATAGTGGATTATCATTAGACGTGCTAGTTAACAAGCATAACGTAGATGTAAGGCCTTTTCCTAAAGATGTAATTAAACAAATGTTTGATATATCTAAAGAAGTAGTTCAAGAAACAGCTGCTCTTGGAGAACTTCATGCTAAAATTTATAAAAGCTGGAGTGATTTTCTAAATCAATCAATGAGATATCAAAAATATAGTGATTATGGCTATATGAGAGATAGATCACAGGCTTATGGAATATAATAGGAGAAAGTAATGAATAGAAGAAAATTACTTAAAACTGCTGCCGTTGGAACTATATTAGCTGCGGCCTCTGCTTGCAGTAAAGATTCGGACAATAGTAATAAAGTTTCTAACAAAAGTACTGGAAAAATAGAATGGAAAATGGTTACCACTTGGCCTAAAAACTTTCCAGGGCTTGGAACCGGAGCCCAGAGAATAGCCGACAACATTACTAATATGTCTGAAGGACAATTAACCGTTAAGCTATATGCAGCTGGAGAATTAGTTCCTGCATTTGAAAGTTTTGATGCTGTTAGACAAGAAACTGCTCACATGAGTCATGGAGCCAGCTACTATTGGATCAATAAAAATAAATCAACACCATTTTTTGCAGCTGTCCCAGGAGGATTAACTGCACAAGAACATAATGCTTGGATTCATTATGGCGGTGGACAGGAGTTATGGGACGAATTATATGCAGAATTTAATGTTAAAGGATTCTTAGGTGGAAATTCTGGCGTCCAAATGGGTGGTTGGTTTAAAAATAGAATTGAAACACTAAATGATTTTAAGGGTTTAAAAATGAGAATGCCAGGATTAGGAGCAGAAGTTATAAATAGAATGGGCGCCACTGCAGTAGCTCTTCCTGGTGGAGAAATTATGCCTGCTCTAGAATCAGGAGCTATCGACGCTACAGAATGGGTAGGGCCATGGAATGACTTGGCATTTGGTTTTTATAAAGTCGCAAATAATTATTATGGGCCAGGATTTCATGAACCTGGAACACATACTGAATGTATTGTAAATAAAACTGCCTATGATAAGCTTCCAAAATATTTACAAAATATTGTTGAACATGCGTGTGTGTCAGAAAATAATAGAATGTTATCAGAATTTACATATGCAAACAATGTAGCTCAAAAAAAACTTATTAATTTAGGAGTCAATATTAGTAATTTTCCTGCTGACGTTTATAAAGAAATGTTCAATATAAGCAACGAAGTGGTTGCAGAAACAGCTAGCGCTGGAGATATTAATAAAAGAATTTATGAGTCATGGTCTAAATTTAAAAATGAGGCAAGAGAAAGAGCTCCTTTTGCAGAACAAGGTTATATGGCAAGAAGAGGATAAATTTATTTTGAAAAACTATCTGTCGGCTTACCATTAATAGTTCGGCAAAAAGGTAATAATAAAATAGGAATTAGTCCGAACCACATTATAAAAAAAGTTATATTATTTATAGCCATTATAAAACCTTCTCTAAGCCCTAACATTTCAATGGCCATTAAAGACCTATAATTTGGATCTAAACTTGATAACATAGGTAAACTCCCAAATATGCTCTCCATTTTATCATTTAACCCATTTATTATTTGAGGGCCACTTAATATAGAATTGGAAATACCTCCATAATACATAACTCTTAATTTTTCTAAAAATATATTTGCAATAGATATTGATACAGCTCCCCCTAATCGTAATATTAAGTTAAACATCGAAGCAGCATTTTGAATTCCAGATTTTTTTACAAATAACATGGCTATATATTGATTACCTATCCATAGTAGCTGAGAACCAATACCTCTAAATACTTGTGGCCAAAAAAGTTCTTCAAATCCAAATTCTGAAGTAATATTAACCATCAGCCATGTTCCATATATAATAAATAAGCATCCTATAAAAATTAAAAACCTTGCTCCTAATAAATTAATTAAAACACCTACAAATGGTCCTGTAGCCATCCAAGCTAGCCCCATAACTGAAACCATAGACCCAATCTCCCAAGGTCCGATACCTCTAACTTCGCCTAAAAATACTGGTAATAAAAATATAGGTGCATAAATTGATACTCCAAATACAATCACATTTATACAACCAATTGTAAAATTGCGGTCCATAAAAATATTTAAATCAATAATAGGAAATTTTGCAGTAAACTCTCTAATTAAAAAGAGTATTAAACAAGTAAATGATAAAATTGATGCAACTCTTATTTCCAGAGATTTCAACCAATCTAATCTAGTTCCTTCTTGTAAAGTGACCAGTAAGAGTAAAAGTCCTATAGCCAATAAAGCAATACCATAGTAATCAATTTGTTTAACTAATTCTGGTTCTCTTTCATTTAAATCAATAAAAATATAAGCTAATATTAAAATAATAATACCAATTGGTAAGTTATATAAAAACATCCACTGCCAACTAATCATCTCTGTTAAAAACCCACCAATTGCCGGGCCAAATGCTATAGAAGAGACACCTACTGTCGCTGTAAGTGATAGTGCAAATGGAAGTTGTTTAGGCGTAAATAATATATAAATACATGAAAACATTAGAGGCATAAGCGCCCCACCAAAAAACCCTTGCATTATTCTAAAAGCAACTACTACATAGAAATTACTTGTTGATGCAGCGCCAATACATGCAAGTAAGAATCCACTAAGAGCAATCAAAAATAATAATCTTATAGAAAGTAATCTTGATAACCATCCTGCAAAAGGAATAATTACAACTTCCGCCATTAAATATGCTGACATTACATATGAAACCTTATCAAGTCCAATATTTAACGCTCCCTGAAGGTTTCTAATAGAAGAACCAACTACTTGCATACTTATTACATTTAAAACAAATCCAAATAATATTATTAGGAACATTCCTAAATTTTTATAATTCATATTAGCCAATATATATTATCCAGTGATTTGTAAAAAAGACTTAAAACATTAAAGTAGTATTAATATAATTATTACTAATAGCATTTTATTATTATTAAAATGTATAATAATATAATCTTACATCTTGATAATAAGTACAATTGTTAATTTGTGAGTTCAAATATGCATTTTAAGAAGGTCTAACTATGATGAAAAATATAATAGAAGTATGGGGCTTTAAGACATTTAGACCTTTTAGAATCTATTGGGCTTTAGAAGAATTTAATTTGCAATATAAAAGCTATAAAATTGGCTCTAGAACTGGTGAAACACAGACCAAAGAATATTTAGATATGAATCCTAAGGGAAAAATTCCTTTTTTAAGGCATAATGATATAGGAATAAGTGAGAGTGTAGCAGCAATGAATTACATAGCTACAAATTTTAAGCCTCCTAATGACTTCTTAGTTCCATCATCAGCAAAAGAAAAAGCAAAAATTGACGAATGGTCATATATGTGTGCAATGGAATTAGATGCACTTGGTGTATATATATTGAGAAGACATCAATTAGAAGAATATAATGGATTAGCTAATTTATATGGTGAAGCACCCAATGCTTGTAAAACAGCTAAAGAGCACATTAACAGAATGCTGTTAGCTTGTGATAGAGATGTTCCAAAAAATAATTGGTTAATTGGAAGCAATCCTAGTTGTGCTGATATAATGTTTATGAGTTGTTTACAAGTTATTAAACTCTATAAAATTGATATACTAAGTGATAAAATTAATGACTATTATGAAAGAGCTGTTAAAAGAAAAAAGTACAGAAATGCGATGATAGAAAGTTATGGACAGCCAACTTTAGAAGAGTATATATTGTCTAATCAAAAAAAATAAAAATGAGCAAAATATGAAAAATAATGGGCCCTTATCAGGAATAACAGTAATAGATTTAACCGCTATGATTTCTGGGCCAGTATGTACAATGATGTTAGGAGATCAAGGCGCTGATGTAATTAAGGTAGAGCCATTGACTGGTGAACTTACAAGAAAAGTAGGTAAGACAAAAAACGGCATGACTACATCTTTTTTATGTGCAAATAGAAGTAAAAGATCAATTACATTAAATTTAAAAGAAGAAAAAGGTATTAATATTCTAAAAAAACTAATTAGGAAAGCTGATGTTTTAGTACAAAATTTTAGACCAGGTACTATGAAAAGAATGGGTTTAAGTTATGAAGAAGTTCAAAAAATAAATAAAGAAATCATATATACTTCTATTAGTGGTTTTGGAGAAAAAGGGCCTTATGCAAATCACAGAGTTTATGATCCCGTTATACAAGCTTTATCAGGTTTAGCAGATATACAAAGAGATCAAAAAACTAATTTTCCTAAAATGGTTAGGACCATAATACCAGATAAAACTACTGGAATGGCAACAGCGCAAGCAATCAGTTCTGCTCTATTCTATAAAGAAAGATATGGTAAAGGCCAGCATATAAAAATCGCTATGCTTGATGTTATGATTGCATACTTGTGGCCAGAAGGAAGCGCCTCATTATCATTTGTAGGGGAAGAAGGGGATCCGTCTGATGGACAAATGGGATTAGACCTTGTTTTTGAAACTAAAGATAAAAAATATATAACTGCTGGAGCAGTCACTGATAAAGAATGGTTAGGTATGTGCGAAGCTTTAGGAAGAAAAGACTTACTTGATGATACAAGGTTTAATACTCCAAGAGCTAGATTTGAAAATAAAAATGAAAGACGGTTAATAATATCTCAAGAGATTAAAAAACATAATTCTAAAGAAATTTTATTAAAATTACATACAAATGAAGTACCCAGTGCCCCTATTCTAAGTAGAACTGAACTATTAAATAATGAACAGATTATTGAAAATAAAATAATAGAATTCCATGAAAGTAAAATTTATGGAACAATAAGATCTCCTAGACCTGCACCAATTTACTCAGATAGTCCTATCAATGGTGAGCAGTTAGCTCCACTAAAAGGAGAAAATAGTAGGGAAATATTGAAAGAAATTAATTATAACGACGAAGAAATTAATAGTTTAATTCAAAACAATATAACTTCAAGCATTAACTAATTTCTACAATCTCTGTTTATAATTACATCTTTCATTAAGGTTTTACACAAAATTGACTTCTTAAAGTGTACATTATCAGACATAATAGAACTTAAATTAGCATTAGTAAAAACAGATTTATAAAAATTAGATGCTTTATATTTAATATTTTTCATATTACTTTTTAAAAAAACAGACCTCCTGAATGATGAATATGATAAATCTGCAAATTCCATATTAGCATTAGAAAAATTTACACCTCTAGCTTTTACTTCAGATAAATTAGCATATGATAAATTAGTGGAATCCATTAAAGATAAAGATAATAGAGATTTTTTAAAATTTGCTTTTATAAAAGATGAAGTTGATAAAGTTGATTTTTGAATATTAACATTAGTTATCTGGGCTTGATCTAAAATGGAATTTATAATAATAACACTATACATTTTACCTAGATTAAAATTTGCACCATTAAAATCTGAATTATCTATTGTAGATGAAGTCATGTTAACTTTTTCAAAATTTACATTAGAAAAATTACTATTTTTTATGATAGTAGTTGGCATGTCTACATTAATAAATGAAGAATTTGAAAAATCAGAATTCATAATATTAGAATTAGCCATTTTAGAATTATTAAAGTTTGTATTCGTTAAATTTGAATTAGTTATTATAGATTGATCTAAATAGCTATTTTCAAAATTATAATTACTCAAATCACATTCATTACATTTACTATTTTCTATAAAAAACTCTACATCATTTTCGTCATATGAGAACACAATACGACTATTTAGCATTATCAAAAGAATGTATATATATAAAAATACTCGCATTTATACCTCTAATAAGTGGTGGGCGATATTGGATTTGAACCAATGACTTCCTCGATGTCACCGAGACACTCTACCCCTGAGTTAATCGCCCTAATATGATTATATATAAATTAATAATTTTAATTTATAAAGATATAAAAAATAATTAAACTCCAAATAAAAGCTAAAAATTGTAATAACCTATCTTTTAATATTGAATCCGTAGGATCACCTAGATATAATCCTTTCCATGCTATAGATAGATATCTCAAAAAAATTGCTATCACAATAGGAAATGAAAGCCAAATAATATCACTTCCATGTCTTTTTGCCACATCACTATCTATTGAAAAAAGTCCATAAAATACTATAGTAAAAAAAACAGATGTTAATACAATTACTCTCAATAAGTTTATATTCCATTTAGCAGATAAATAGTTATTATTGATAACTAACTGACCTAATCTTTTTCCAGAAGCTAAACTTAATGATGCAAAACTTACTATTAATAATGTCCATAAAGATTGTTCTATGTTTGCAGCTACCCCACCTATAATTATTCTAATAATAAACCCAGAACTTACAGATATAATATCCAGAATAATTACATACTTTAATAATAATGAATATAAAATATTTATGATTAAATATAATAATAAGTAATTTAGACATATAGGAACTAATACCTGAAGTAAAACCAATGATATGACTATCAATATTATAGATAAGGTATAACCAATATTCATAGATATTAAACCATTTGCAATAGGTCTATTTTTAGTTCTGCTATTTTTCTTATCTAAATTTATGTCTTGGATATCATTAAAAATATAAATACCACTAGCCATTAAACTAAATGAAATGAATACATAAATAGAATTAATAATACTATCATCTGAATATTCATTAAAACTAAATAGCAAGGGAAAGAAAATTAATAAATTTTTAACCCAATGATGTACTCTAATTAATGATAAATATTGTTTAAACATAAAAATAAATATTCCGTTTAGTTTTTATTCATGGTAATCAATAATAGAGTTAAAACAATAATATAATAAAGATAAGTATACTATAAATATGAAAATTATAATATATACATTATTTACTTTTATACTAAGTTATAAAGCATACAGTTTTAATGATGACTGCATTAAATCTAATGATTTCCCTTTTTGTCTCTATGATAAAGCAAAACAAGAATTTATAATAATTAGAAATGGAAAAGAAGTAGGTTGGCATAAAGTTGAATTTAATAAAACTGATAATGGATATGAAGTAAAATCAAGTGCTTATATTAAAGCTAGGTATCTTTTATTTTTAGATTATATATTTGAGTATGCCTCAACTTCATATTGGAGAGGTTCACAACTACAAGAAAATATAATCAATATTGATGATGATGGAAATGATTATTCTATTCAGATTAAAAGAATTAATGATAATAATCTTGAAATTGTAAATGAAGATGAAGAAATAACAATACACGAGGGAAATAATATTTTTCCTTCTGATCATTGGCACCCATATGAAATAAATAGTAAATATCTTCTAAATACTTTAAATGGTGAGGTTTTAGAAATAGAGGTCAAGCAAATTGATGAAACAACTTGGTATGTTGACGGAAAAGTAAAATATTTTATAAATTATGACAAAGCAGGAAGATGGACAGGACTTAAATTTGATGCTGATGAAGATGATATAATAGAATATATATGTACTACTTGTTAATAAGTGCTATTTCTTTTTTAATTAGATTAAAATAGTTTCTTATTCTTTGACTATTTTTTCCAAAATCACTTTTTCCAGTTCTAGAAGCAGACCTAACATTAATCATAATTTTTCCTGATATTAATTCTTCTATCTGAATAATCAGATCATCTTTAAATCTATACCAAAAACTCTTATCTAAGGCTTCAATTTTTCCTTCCTCTAAGCTTTGATATATAACTTCTAATCCCATCTTTTCAATTACTACAAGAGAATTATTAAAAACTTCCTCTCTTGATACATCACCTAACAATAAAGGTTTCAAATCATAATTAGGTAATTTAAAACCTCCATATTTCTGAATAAGATGATGGTCGTTTTCAGGCAAAATATGACTGGAAGATACCTTAAATTCTAACAAGTCTGAATAATCGGTACTAATGTCATTAATTAATGGATTACTCCTTAAATCTAATACTTGAAAATAAAAAAAAGATATAAGCGTTAAATTAAAAGAGAGTACAAAGGCACCTGTTAAAAAATTAAAAATTTTTTTATTTAATTTGAGACTATAACCTATAGAAATTAATGTGAGGGAAAAAGCTATAATAGAGAGATAAATAGCGTATTTAGTTAAAAATAATAAAGAATAGCCTGCACTAAATATATTAAATCTATACCCATATACACCTAGCAATAATAAAAATATAACTATAAATGTTATACTGATAGCACTAATCAGTATATAGTTTTTAGAATTATCCTTCCTGCTTAATTTTAAAATACTCATTGCTTTATCTCCATTTAACTATAAGACTAATATTATTTAAAAAAATAACAATGAAAATAATTTAAGATTGATAATTATAAAGATATAAGACTTTTATGCATAGTAAAAAGATAAACAAAAATTTTATAAGTATATTGTGGATGTTTGGTTTTATATTAAACATTACTATTATGGCGTTATGTATAAGAGAATTAAGTCATAAGTATAGCTCATTTGAAATTCAAAATTTTAGAAATATTTTTAGTATATTAATTTTAGTATTTATTTTTCTTGTAAAAAAAAACACTAAACTTAAAAGTTATCAATTAAAAAATAATTTTATTAGAAATATATTTCACTTTATAGGTCAATCTTGCTGGACTTGGGGATTAACAGTACTTCCATTAGCATTAGTATTTTCTTTAGAATTTACCATGCCAATATGGGCATCTATAATTGCTCTATTGTTCTTAAAAGAAAAAATAAATCTTAATAAAATATTATTTTTAGTACTTGGATTAATAGGAACATTTACAATACTATTACCTGATACGAATAATATAAATTTTTATAATATTATAGTTCTAATATCTGCCATATCATATGCATTCGCTCATAATTTTACTAAAAAACTTACTGAAACAGATAGCATTTTATCTATTCTATTTTTTATGTCCGTAATTCAATTGCCTTTATCGTTTATAGGATCATTAACAATAGGTAAACTTAATTTTTTAATATTAGAGGATCTACCATTAATTATTGTTCTTACAGCTACATCTCTACTCGCACACTTGTCTCTATCTAGTGCATTAAAAAAATCAGATGCATCAATTATACTACCTATTGATTACATAAGACTACCTTTAATAGCATTAGTTGGCTGGTATTACTATGATGAAGTAATGACTTATAATATTATTGTAGGAAGTAGTTTAATTATTATAGGAACAATATTTTTTTTAAGAAAAGATTTTAAAGAAAAATAATTCAGGGCTATGAAAAGTATAACCCTGAATAATAATAGAATAAATTATTTATTATGAAACAATTTTTAAATTATCTGCAGAAGCTTTACCGTTTTGACCTTCTACTAATTCGTATTCTAATTTGTCTCCCTCATTAAGAGTATCAAGTCCTGCGCCTTGAACAGCTGTTATATGCACAAATGCATCTTTATCGCCATCTTCAGGACTAATGAAACCATAACCTTTTTTAGGGTTAAACCACTTAACAATACCTACAGGCATATCTTTTTCCTTATCTTAATAATTTAGGAGATCAAAATTGTAAATTCATACATTCGACTGGTGCTAAACTCCATAAATAACTACAATTGGTAGTTTTCTTCATAAAAAACTGTAATAATACAGCGCGGCTTGGCCTCCAGTTGACCCACTAAAAATCCGCTAAAAGAACATACATTAATATTACTCTGCTGGCAAATTAATACTAAAAAATAAATTACTGATTAAACTTACGAGTTAGTAAAACCTGGTCTTGCTCTAATATAGATATTTGGTTAAAATTAGTTTGTCTATTAATAGATTCCTTAACCATTTGTTGAGCCACTATAGGTTTTAAAATAATTTTTTTTAAAAATTCTCTGGAATAATTAAGAGGATTCTGTATTACTTCTTCACATAATCCCCACTCTATCAAAGAATTTGAATAAAGTTTTTCACCTGTAATAGTTAGTAATTTAGTTTTTACAGGACCTAGAATAGATACAAGTTTAGGTATTGTTCCCCATGCATAAGTAAAGCCAAGTTCTACTTCTGGAACATAAAAGTAAGATTTAGCATCACAAAATCTAAAATCACAAGATAAGGCAAGTGATACTCCTCCTCCAATACATGCCCCTTCTATAGAAGCAACCGTAATTTGAGGTATATTCGTCCATGCATCGCACATGCGTAATCCGAGTCTATTTTTCTGTCTGGCTTCTTCTAAATTTAATCCATCCCCAAAAGCATGATCTTCTTTAATATCATTACCTGAAGAAAAATTACCTTTCTCTCCTGATAAAATTACAGCTTTCACCTCTGTCCTAGTTCTTAATTCTAATGCTATCTTTTCTAATTCTAATTTAATGTTATCGGATAACGCATTTCGTTTATTATGATTTTTAATAATAACAGATAAAATTCCTGGCTCTAAAATTTCTTGAGAAACAGAAATATCAGCCATTTTTTACATCCTTAATAGATATTTTACCCTTGGCCTCAGGAAATACCCATAAACCTATTATCATCAGTAATTGTATGATAAGTATCACTAAGACATTACCATACTTTTTTAACAATAAAGAAGTCTGTAATAAATAGTAATCGTATAAAAAAGCGACCCTAGATAAATCAGGGTTTTGAATAATTATAGTTACAAAACCTACAAAGATGACCAAAGCAGTTAAAATAATTTTATATTTAGTTGGCATTTTTTTTTACCTTTTATGTTTTTCACTATAGCCATTAAATAGGTGCCCTAATAAACCTCTATTCAAATCAGAGGTATTAAAAATCCAATCAGCTATAGGAAAAGTTAAATTCATATTAATTTTTGTCATTACCCCTTGATCATGGTGTGCTGCATGATGACGTCTTAAAGTATTTACAAAAGGCATATTCCTAACAAAAAAATTATCTCCTATATGGCAACAAAAATGCATTGTCTCATAAATAAGATACATGGATGTTGTAGTTATAATAAAAAGAAAGCCAATATTTGGAGTAAAAAGCCAAGCTAAAATTAATAGACCAAGTATAGACATTAAAGTAAAAACTATCAACGCATAAGGAGGAAAAAAGGTAACTCTCCAATCATGTGCCCCCGCAAAACGCATTTCATCTTTACTAAAAAATTGATGATGTTGTTGAGTATGCCTAGAATAAATTGCCCTGGCTCCTGGAAAATTTTGAGGTTTATGCATTACATATTTATGTAACGCCCACTCAAAAATATTACATATAAAAAAAGTAATGGGCACAATAATAAATTCCCAGCCAATTACATTACTTAAATTACTTATATAAAAATATAATAATAAAGCACCTATCGAATAAATAATTCCTACATGTAAAGAACCATTATACCAACCATCAATCTGGTCTCTATAAGACTTTCTAAATTTAATTAATTTTTCATCTGGTTTAATATCATCTAATTCCATTAATACCTCCAAATAATATATATAATAAATGAAATTATTTAAGAATTATACATACTTTAATTAATATTATAATATATGATTTATAATATACAATTAAAGTCTTTAAAGAAAAAGATAATGTTACAAAGAAAAAATATATTAATTATTGGAGGCTATGGTTTTCTGGGACAAGAAATACTATCAGGTTTAAATAAGAATAATCATTATATATCTGTTATTGACCCTAATATTAAAACTAAAGCTCTAAAAGATATTAAAATAAAAAATAATTTTAACTTTAGCATTCTGGATAAAAAAGAAACAAATAATGCTTTAAATTCTGAAAAATGGGATTATCTAATTCATTTAGCTGCCTTTGGAGGGAAAGGTAATGGTCTATTAAAAGCTGCTGATGAAGATTTCGATAAAGCATTAGATATAAATGTCGGTGGCTTTACAAATTTACTTAATAATTTAAAAAATACAAAAACCAAAATAATATGGGCAAGTTCAACTGTAGTTTTTGGTGAAGAAAGAAATTACTTTAAAAAGTCTATAAAAGAAGACGAAATTCTAAATCCATCTACTAAATATGGGCTAACCAAATTAATGGCAGAGCAAGTAGCGAATTATTATATAAATAATTATAAAATGAAAATAACTGGTATTCGATTTCCTATTATCATAGGACCAGGCTTAAATTATAGAGGTGTAGCTGCAGGAATATCAGATATGGCCCTAGCTGTTATGAACGAAAAATTAAAATATGAAATTACAATGCCCTCTAGCCCACTCGATTTAATATACATTAAGGATGCAGCAGCCATAGTTATTAATATGGTTAATAAAAATTATAACTTAAAAAATATTTATAATAGCCCTTCTATAAGAACTAATTCTAAAACCTTAGTAAATGAATTTAGTAAGTATTATAAAAATAAAAATTTAAAAATTAATGATATTGGTAAAGGATCTATATATCCAATAATGAATTGGGATAGTTTAAAAAATGATACTAATTTTAAAATAAATTATACTATTAAAAAGATAGTAAAAGATTGGGTATTATAGTTTAAATAAAATTACAATCTACTTTACCCAATTCAAAAAAATCCATAACTATATGATCACCTACTTTAACTTTTAATGGTTTAATGCAAGTACCGGTCATAATAATTTGTGCTTTTTTACAGGTTATTTGTAGATGACTTAGTTCATTTATAATCCAAGTAAGAGCTATAAGAGGGTCTCCTAAAACATTACTACCTATCCCCTTCTCAGCTATATCATTGTTTTTATAACAATCAACTTCAAAATTCTTAAAATTTATTGCTTTAAAATCAGTAAAGACATTGTTACTAAGAACAAAATCTCCAGCACAAGCATTATCAGCAATTAATAAATTAGCGCCAGTTTTTTTAAAGTCTGTGAATCTCGAGTCTGGAATTTCAATTGCAGGTATTACGCAATCAATATTTTTAATTATTTCATCTAGCGTATAATCGTTATCTCTAGGATTAATATCATTTAACAATTTAAAAGCAAACTCTGCTTCAACAGTTTGCATTGTATTTTTTTTTAATGAAAAAGTAGTACCCGGCTTATTATACCTCTCTTTCAATAATCTTCCAGCAATTGGCCCATCTACTCCAATATCTTTCTGACCTTCTATGCTAGAAGCAGCAATTTTCCAACCAAAAAGATCAGAATTACTTAGTTTTTCATAATCCGCTTGAATTTTATATGCTTCCAACTTGTTTTGAGGAATTTGTAATAATTCAATATTTTCATGCATTAATCTATTATTCCATACTTTAAGATAGTTATCTGAATTTATCTTTAACAATTTAACCTCCGTAATTATTTATTATCAGAACCAAGAGAAATAGTCCTAATATGATTAGAATCTTTGGGCATAGCTCCTACTCCCTGCGATAATAATAATTTTCCTTCTACTATTTTATTCTCTAAAACTCCTAAATTTTCTACTTCTACTTTAACTACTGATCCAGGTTCTACTGGTCTAGAATTTTCTGGAGTACCCGTAAGAATTAAATCCCCCTTATTTAAAGTAATAGACTTTGACAAATCTGTTAGTAAATACTCTGGAGACCATAACATATCATTAGTATTCGATTTCTGAACTATTGTATCATCAACGTAAGTTGTAATATTTTTATTTCTATAGTCCCAATTTATAGCTATATCAGGTCCTACAGAACCTAAAGTATCTGACCCTTTAACTCTAACCATACTATTTTCATCAGTATCTCTAAAATCGTGTAACCCGAAATCATTAGCTATTGTATACCCCATTATATATTCACTTGCATTATTTAGGTCTATATTTTTAGCCTTTTTTCCAACTACTAAAGCTATCTCCCCCTCATAATTTAAAAATTTGCATTCAGGTGGACGAATTACTTCACCTAAATGACTATTAATACAAGAGGTGGGTTTAAGAAAATATGTAGGTGCTTCTGGTTGAACTCTTTTAAGTTCATTTAATCTACTTCTGTAATTTAAATGTACGCAAATTATAACTTTGGGTTCAACAGGTGGTAAAAATTTATATCTTGATAAGTTATTATCTGAATTGCTTATTTCTTTATATGAGAAATTAAAACCACTCAAAACTTTAACTTCATCATTTATTTGTATTCTTCTAATTGTTTTCATAAATATTTACCTTTAATAATTATCAATATTATATATTTTTAAAAAGCATATGATTAAGTTAAATAAACCCTATACATCATAAAAAATTGTTCTTAGTATATTTTAAATAACAAATAATTTTTAAGGAAATAAAAAATGAAATTTTTAATTATATTAGTGAGTTTATTATTTGTAAATTCATGTTCTACATATGACTCTATAAAACAAAATGTTAACGATGCATACGAATGGACAAAAGAAACAGCAAAAGATACAGTTGATGGAGTAAATGAAGTAATTTCAGAATAATTAATTAAGGAGGAGTAAACTATGGCAAGTCATGCAACTGGTGATGGCAATATACCATCTAGAGATGCAAATAATAAAGGACTTAAACGGATTATGACAGTAGGGGGTAAATATGGAACCCGCAATTATACAGTTAAAGATTTAAGAGATCAAAAAGGTGTTAATACCTTAACAGAAACTGTACCATTTTCTATAGAAGAAGCTTCTGCAGCTGAAGAAGCAGGAATTGATACTATGAAAGTAAGGTTTGACCCAAAAAACCCAGAACTTGCCATAGCGATTAGAAATGCAGCTCCCAATACTTTTATGGCATTTTCATGCCCATTAATCGCTGCTGCTACAAAAGATGAAGCGGTCAGGCTTGGGTATCAAGCAATGGAAATTGGAGCTGATGCGGTTATGACACAATGGAGCCCTGAATTTATTGAAGCAGCGACAAAAGCTGGTATTCCTGTTCAAGGCCATGCAGGATTAGTCCCTAGAAAAAGTACTTGGACAGGAGGTTTAAAAGCTGTTGGAAAAACATTAAAAGAAGCTTTATGGATTTACAATCAAATCAAAAACTTTGAAAATGCTGGGGCTTACGCTGTTGAAGTAGAGGTGATACCCGAAAATCTTTTATTAGAAATAAGTAAAAAAACTTCACTTTTAACATCCTCAATTGGTGCAGGCAAAGGTGGAGATATTCAATTTTTATTTGCTGATGATATATTAGGAAATAATGGACCTCCATATGTTAGACATTCTAAGCAATATAAAAATCTATATAAATTAAAGCAAAAAATGCAATTAGAGAGAATAGACGGATTTAAACAATTTATAAATGAAGTTAAGTCAGGAGCATTTCCTAGTAAAGAACATATTATATCTTCCCCTGAAGGATTAATTGAGGATTTTTTAAATAAAATAAAATGACAAAAATTTTAGATCAATCGCAAATAGAGTTTTTTAATCAAAATGGTTATCTATTTCCTATTAAAATAATGTCAAAAGAAAAAACTTTATTATATAGAAACAAACTAGAAAAATATGAAAAATCAAAAGGAAGCTTGATTTCTGGCAATGAACGTCATAAGTCTCATTTATTATTTCAATGGGTAAACGAAATAGTAAATAATAATAAAATTTTGGATATAGTGGAAGATATATTAGGTCCAAATTTATTATGCTGGAGTTCTAATTTTTTTATCAAAGAACCGAATGAAGATACTTTTGTATCATGGCATCAAGACTCAGAATATTGGGGGCTTGAACCAGACGATGTAGTAACTGCTTGGTTCGCACTTTCAGATGCAAATATTAATACTGGCCCTATGGAAGTTATACCTAAAAGCCACAAATGGAAAAATATAAATCATAATGAAACTTTTAATGAAAAGAATTTATTAAGTAGAGGACAAGAATTAGATATAAATGCGTCAAATCATGACACTATAGCAATGCCATTAAATGCTGGAGAAATTTCATTACATCATGTTAAATTGGCACATTCATCTAAAATAAATACCACTCAGGATAGGAGAATTGGTATTGCGATAAGGTACACTACTCCTGAAGTTAAGCAAACCAAAGCAATAAAAATTAAAGACTCAGCTCTTTTGGTAAGAGGAAAAGATAAATATAATAATTTTATCCAAGAAGTACCTCCAAAATTTGATTTAGATAGGGAAGCTATAGAAAATCATAGAATTATTTCAGAAGCTCATAATAAAATTTTGATGAACTAATTTTTACTTGTTTTTATGTGTATATCTTTTCTCTTATATATATCTTTATTTAATGATATACCCAGACCATTCCCATCTGGAACTGTTATAAATCCATTTATAACCGGGGGTAAAGTATTTACTAGGTCAGCATACCACCCATAATAAAAAGCTCTAACCATTTCTTGAATATAACAATTAGAATTCGCTAATGCCAAGTGAGTGCTAGCTGTTAAAGTTACAGGTCCTGTACAATCATGAAATGCTATAGGAAGATGCCATATTTCAGCCATAGAAGAAACCTTATTAGCTTCTGAAAAGCCTCCTCCCCATGATATATCCATAATAATTTGAGAAAGCGAATTAAGTTCTAATAATGATCTATAATCTGCTCTTCCTCCTCTAGTTTCTCCAACAGCTATAGGAGCCAATGTATTATTACAAACTTCTTCTATACTAGATAGATGATCCATAATTACAGGGTCTTCAATCCATAAAAGATTATATTCCTCTAATTCTCTACATATTTTAATTGCCTGTGGTTTATTCCACATAGAGTGTAATTCTGCCATAATATCAATCTTATCACCCAGTTCTTTTCTGATTCTATTAAATGGTGTAAGAGCAATTTTCATATCCTCAGCAGAAATATTCTGACCTTGTGATTTCTCAGCTGCAAAATCAAAGGGCCAAATTTTCATAGCATTTATTCCAGAATCTAAAAGTGAATGCGCTAAATCTTCTGGGTTATTTAAAAATGCATCTAAATCCTCAAATTTTTCTCTACTATTTAATCCAAAATTACTTGTTCCTTGAGTTGGTAACTTCCTAATATAATGCGGACCTGCACACGTATTATATACCCTAATTTTATCTCTAACCTTACCTCCTAAAAGATTATAAATTGGCTGAGAAGTAAATTTCCCCCATATATCCCATAAAGCAATATCTATTGCAGATGCCCCTCTTCTTTCTGCAGAAGCTCCTATAAAACCTGTATATCCTATTAGGTTTTTCTGATGAGATTCGATATTTAAAGGATCTTTTCCTAGTAAATACGGCGCAATTATTTCATGTATATGAGCTTCTGCTGAAGCAGGACCATAAAATGTCTCTCCTAAACCTACAAGTCCATTATCAGTTTTTACTTCAACTAAAAGTAAATTCGGGAATTCTTCTATTCTTAGCGTATCAATTCTAGAAACTTTCATAATGACTTCCTTATATTATAAATATATTATAACTAAAGCATAAATTATTTAAAAATTAAATTTTTATAAGGAATAATCTCTATGTTGAATATTAATGGAATTGCTCACATTGCTTTATCTGTAAAAAATGTAGAGAAATCAAAATTATTTTATAATGAATTATTACCCTTTCTTGGATTAAAAAAGGTACATGAAGCAAAAAAGTCTGTTTATCATGTTGGAGCTAGAACAGGATTAATGATTCAAGAAATTGATAATAATTCTAAAAGTATAGAATTTAATCAAAACAATATAGGGCTTCACCATTTTTGCTTTAGAGCCAGAAATAAAAAAGATATAGATCTTCTAAATGATAAACTAAAAGAAATGAAAGCTAAAATTATCCGAGGACCGTTAGATGGTAATTGGGCTCCAGGTTATTACTATATTTTATTTGAAGATCCTGATGGAATAAGATTAGAAGTAAACTATGTTCCCGGAGAAGGCGTTTTAGATAAAAATAAAAAATTTAATGACAATAAAGATTATTTATAAATATGACCATATCTAAATCAGAAATAAAACATTATAAAATTAAAGGATATGTTACACCATCTTGGCAATTACCATCAAAACAAATTAATCATCTAAAAAAGAATATTAACATAATTATTGAAAATAATTCAAAAATTAGACCGGAACAAATTGTATGCCCTCATATTGAGGGAGGTACTAAAGGAGAATTAAATAATAGCAATTATAAATATTTTCTAAAACTTGCTCATACAAATGAAATTATAAATATGGTCAAACCTATTCTTGGCAATGATATAATACTGTGGGGCAGTCAGATTTTCAGTAAACCTGCCTTTGATGGCATGGAAGTGCCTATGCATCAAGATTCATACTATTGGCCAATTGAACCTATGTCTACTTGTTCAGTTTGGATAGCAGCTGATAGAGCAACAAAAATTAATGGATGCTTAACAGTTATTGAAGGTTCTCATAATAGTGAAACTTATAAACATGTAATTAAGAATAATAAAACAGCCTTAAATGCAGCTATCGACGACAAATATATTAAAAATAAAATTAAAAAACACATTATATTAGAACCAGGCCAACTTTCTTTACATCATTCTAATTTGATTCACGGCTCTGATAAAAATAATTCACCTTATAGAAGAACAGGAATTGTATTTAGGTATATGTCATCAAAAAGCAAATTTAATAGAAAGGCAAAAAACCATAACCAGAAAGACGGACATAGTGTAAATTATAATAAAAGACCAATTTGGTTAATTAATGGAAATAAAAACAATAATACTTTAGTAAAAACTTTTTCTAAAAATAAGAATTTATTATAATTATATCATACAATAATCTTACTATTAAAGCACTTTAAGTTATATTAGTTTTAAACTACAGGACACATACCTCCATCAAGGTTGATTGCAGTTCCAGAAATATATGCACTTCTATCTGATGATAAAAATGCAACTAAATTTGCATAATCAATCTCTTCTCCAACTTTCCCCATGGGAACTTTCTTAGATAATTCTTTATAAAAATTTTCTAAATCTGAATTATGAGCTTTTCTTTCCCATTGCGCACTTTTAATTAACCCTATACAAATAGCATTAACCCTAATGTTATATGGTGCAAATTCATTAGATAAAGATTTAGTTAAATTTATACCTGCAGCTCTAGTTACCGATGTTGGGAGTTGTGAAGATTTTGGTGCTTTACCTCCTCCAATTGTAGCATTTATAATTGAACCAGATTTTCTTGATTTCATATTAGGTAAAACCAAGCGACACATTCTTACTGATGCCATTAACTTTAAATTAATATCTTCTAACCATTCCTGGTCAGAAACATCCTCAAAACTATAGGCAGCAGATGAACCCGCATTATTAACTAAAATATCAATATGATTTAGTTCTGAAATAACCTTTTTAATTAATTTTTCGCATTGGTCGGGATTTGTTACATCACATTGAATATCTAAAATTTCATTTTTTGTTACTTCTTTGATTATGTTAGCTTTTTCTTTAAGATAATCTTTTCTTCTTCCACATATTACAACTATGGCCCCCTGTTCAGACAGTAGTTTTGCAGCAGCAAACCCCAAGCCGTCACTTCCTCCTGTAATAAGAGCCACTTTATTTTTTAAATTTAAATCAAACATAATCATAATTTTCCTTCAAAAAATAAATTATATAGAGACTATTTGGCATAAGTATTATTAAATTATCTTCCTAATTTTTTAATAATTAAATCTACCTTACTCTCAAAATCATGACCTTTTTTTATAAAAATTATATCAATTTGAATTAAAATATTATCTACTCTATGAAGCTCTACAATATCATAAACCCTATAACCTATATTCTCCATGTAGTTTAGATGCTCA
>JAURCJ010000003.1 GCA_030828505.1 Alphaproteobacteria bacterium
CAAGTTCAGTAGCTTCTAATTGCATTGCTATACAATATGTTGAAATTAACTCTGTTACTTCAGGGCCAATCATATGCGCTCCTATAAGTTCTCCAGTTTCATTATTAAAAATAGTCTTAATAAATCCATCTGAATTTCCTAGAGCTATTGCTTTTCCATTTCCTATTAATGGAAACTTACCAACCTTTATTTTTATTTTTTTTTCAATTGCTTGTTCTTCAGTCAGGCCAATACTGGCAATTTGTGGCCTAGAATAAGTACAACCTGGAATTATCCTTTTATGTTTCAAACTTATTTTGGGATTATGTATGAAATCTACAGCATTGACTCCTTCATGACTTGCTTTATGCGCTAACCAAGGTGCACCTGTTAAATCTCCAATTGCAAAAATACCTTTTTCAGATGTTTGATTAAAATTATCTGTGAGTATTTTTCCATCCTCAGTTTTTATATTAACTGTTTCTATTCCTATATTTTCTATATTTGCATTAATTCCTATAGCCATAATCGCTCTAGAATACTTTTTTTCATACCTATTACCATTTTCATCAACATAATCAGCTAAAATCCCATTTTTATCAGATACAATTTTATTAATTTTGGTACTATTTAAAATTTTTATTTTTGAAGATAACAAACTTTTTTTTGCAAATTCTGAAATTTCTTTATCTTCTGTTGGAAGAATTCTATCTTGAGATTCAATAACGGTTACTTTTGTTCCAAAATCATTATAGAAACTTGCAAATTCAATCCCTATTGCACCTGCACCAACTATAAGAATAGAATCTGGTTTTTCTTGAGGAATCATAGCTTCTTTGTAACTCCATATAAATTTGCCATCATGTTTAAGACCTTCAATATTTTTTGGCCTTGCACCAGTTGCTAGAATTATATTAGATGTAGTATATAAAGTTTCATCATCTTTATTTTTTACAGTTACCCTGCCATTTCCAGCAATTTTTCCCTCTCCATAAATAATATCAACATTATTTTTCTTTAATAAGTAATCAACACCTTTTGATAATTGTTCAGAAACCTTTCGAGATCTTGAAACAACTTTTTTCCAGTCAATATTTATACCTTCTAATTTTATGCCAAAATCACTTGTTTCAGATAATATATGTTTAATTTCTGATGCTCTTAAAAGTGCCTTTGTAGGAATACAACCCCAGTTTAAACATATACCTCCAAGTTTATCCTTTTCAATAATTGCTGTTTTTAAACCTAATTGACTAGCCCTTATAGCTGCAACATAGCCACCTGGTCCACTCCCAATTATAATTACATCATATGAATTGTTTCCTGTCATTTTACTTATACAATCATTTTAATTGGGTTTTCTATTATATCTTTAAACTCTTTTAATAACTTTGCACCTACTGCACCGTCAATTACTCTATGGTCACCTGATAACTGACATGTCATAATATTAGCAATTTCAATATTATTATTAATAACTATTGGTCTTTTTGAAACACTCCCAATAGCCAATATACCTGATTGTGGAGGATTAATTATAGCAGAAAAATTATCAATTTCATACATACCTAAATTACTGATAGAAAAATTACCCCCTTCATACTCATGAGGTAAGAGTTTTCCTGAATTTGCCCTAGCTATAAAATCTTTCATTTTCTTAGATATATCACTTAACCTTAAATAATCTGCATTTTTTATAACTGGAGTAAATAGACCATCCTCTACTGCAACTGCAACACTAATATCTATTGAGCCGTATTGTATAATCTCATTTCCATCCCAAGAACAATTAGCATCAGGAACTTTAGAAAGTGACATTGCAAGCGCTTTAATAATTAAGTCATTTATGGATATTTTGTTTTCAGGAACTAAATTTTTATTTATAAAACTTCTACCTTTTAAGAGTTCATTGACATTACAGTTAACTGATAAATAAAAATGAGGTACTTCTCTTTTAGATTTAGATAGCCTTTCTGCAATAACCTTTCTCATAGAAGAAGTTTTTTTTCTAATATCAGGATTATTTTTTATACTAGAATAATTAATTAAGTTATTATTATTACTAATAAAATTAGTAATATCTTTCTTTATAATTCTTCCTCTGGGGCCTGTTCCTGTAATTGATTTTAGATTAACCTTATTTTGAATTGCTATCCTTTTAGCTAATGGGCTTATAGCAATACGGCCTTTATCAATGTAACTGGAATCTAATGTATTTTTTTCTACCAAATCTTCTTCTAAACTTTGGAGAGAAATATTATCATTATTAATTATAATATTTTCGTTATGTTCTTTATTTTTATCTTCACTATTATCTTTTAAACCACTAATTTCTGTACTATTGTCTAGAACTTTATCATTGGTCTTTTCAATTTTAGAAGTACGTTTTTTATCATTTCCAGTTTTATGTTTATTTAATACTTCTTCTACATCCTTATCTGAATCATTTTTATTTCTTAGTACAGCAATTAATGCATTCACACTTATTCCTTCTTCTCCGTCATTAAATAAAACTTTATCTAAAATACCTTCATCAACTGCTTCAATTTCCATAGTAGCTTTATCTGTTTCTACTTCAGCTATGATATCCCCTGATTTAATTTCATCTCCAACATTCTTGCACCATTTAGCAAGATTACCCTCTGTCATTGTGGGAGACAAGGAAGGCATTAGAATTGCTGTTGCCATTTTTTTTACTCCTTAGTATTTAAAGTAATAATTATACAAAATATTTAAAATTATAAATTGCAAAAAACAATATTATGTTAATTTATACGCAATATATAACAATATTTTTTTATCTCTATAACACAATATGCCTTTACTATATAAATTATTAAAATAATCTTCTACATAACTTAAATATATTATCTTGATCAGGTATACACAATTTTTCTAAATTACTCGCATATGGTAGAGGAACATTTAATGCTGCAATTCTCTCCGGGGGAGCATCAAGATAATCAAAAGCTTTTGAAGTAACTTCTGAAATTATTTCAGCACCTATCCCAGAACTCATCCAACCCTCTTCTACAGATACGAGCCTATTAGTCTTTTTTACTGATTTAATTATAGTATTAGTGTCCAATGGCCTTAGAGTTCTTAAATCTATTACTTCAGCACTAATATTTTCTTTTTCTAATAATTCTGCAGCTTTAAGAGCTGCATGAACTCCTCTAGAAAATGAAGTTATAGTAATATCACTTCCAGATTTTTTAATATTAGCAGAACCAATAGGAATTGAATAATCAATTTCAGGTACTTCAAAAACTTCATTATATAATAATTCATTCTCTAAAAATATTACTGGATTAGGGTCTCTTATTGCTGATTTCAGTAAACCTTTTGCATCTGCACTATCATAAGGAGCAACAACTTTTAAGCCGGGTATATTAGTAAATAAGGCACTAAGGTCATGACTATGCTGAGCAGCAACTTGTAACGCAGAGCCATTTGGCCCTCTAAACACTATAGGAATATTAACTAACCCTCCTGACATATAATATGTCTTAGCTGCAGAGTTTATAATTTGATCAATAGCTTGAAATGCAAAATTCCACGTCATAAATTCAACTATAGGTCTAAGCCCTCCCATGGAAGCACCAACAGCTAAACCAGTAAATCCTGCCTCAGTAATAGGAGTATCTACAATTCTCTGATTTCCAAATTCAGATATAAGACCTTGACTCACTTTATATGCACCTTCATATTCTCCTACTTCTTCCCCTATTAAGAAAACATTAGGGTTTGATCTCATCTCTTCAGCCATTGCATCTCTAATTGCAGATCTTACTGGAAATTTACTCATCATAATCCTCACAAAGAACATCTGTATACAAATCATCTTCATTTGAAGGATTACTATTTATAGCTTTTTCTGCTAAGTTACTTATTTCTGACCTTATTTTATCATCTATGCTCTGAAGCTTTTTAGAACTATATATTTTTTTATCAACTAACTTCTTTTTCATAAATTCAATAGGATCCTGTTCTTCTCTCATTTTTTGAACCTCTTCTCGGGTTCTATATTTTGCTGGATCTGACATAGAATGGCCTCTATATCTATATGTTTTCATTTCAAGTATAATAGGACCATTACCCTCTCGAACCCATTTTACGGCCTTTTGTGCTGCAAGGTAAACAGAAATAGGATTCATACCATTAACAGCAAAGCCAGGTATTCCAAATGATTCACCATGTTTACTCAAATCTGTTCCTGCGCTAGCTCTCTTAATAGAAGTTCCCATCCCATACTGATTATTTTCAATACAAAATATTATAGGCAATTTCCATAATGAGGCCATATTATAAGATTCATATACTTGCCCTTGGTTAGCAGCACCATCTCCAAAGTAAGTAAGTGATAAAGAAGGTTTATTTAAATATTTTGAAGCAAAGGCTAAACCAGTTCCTATTGGAACCTGAGCACCTACAATTCCGTGTCCACCCCAAAAATTATTTTTAGGGTCAAACATATGCATAGACCCACCTTTACCTTTAGATATACCATCTCCCTTTCCCATTAATTCACATAATAATTTATATGGTGATGCCCCACGTGACAATAAATGTGCATGACATCTATAACCAGTAATAACATTGTCATCTTTATTAATTGCAGCTTCCATACCTACAGAAACTGCTTCTTGACCTATATATAGGTGACAAAACCCCCCAATTAATCCTAAACCATATAGTTGACCTACTCTCTCTTCAAATCTTCTTAAGTAAAGCATTTTTTCATAAAAGGATTCTAATGTCTTATTACTTATATCATTCTCATTAAAATTGTCGTATTTTTCTAGTAATTCAGTATTAAGTGAGGAATTATCTTGAAAATTATTTACAGACATCCCAGGAGGAATAAAACCTTGAGGTATAGTGCCTCCAGCTTTTAATAAAAGTTTAATTATTGAAGGTTTCCATCTATCTGGTATGCCTTGTTGCTTCCAAGAGTAAACTGTTTTTTCATTTAAAACAATATTAGTAAATTTAGAGAGATTTTTTGCTAATAATCTTCCACCACCTAGCTCATCTATAATATTAGAATAATCTTTATCCTTTAACATATAGAATAATTTAGTTATTATACAGAATAAGTCAAATAATTTTATTCTAGAGAAATGAGAATTTCATCTTTTGAAGAATAGCCTAACTTAGATCGAGTCAGCTCGTCTAATAAATCTAAATTATTTTGAACATTAGTTATTTTACTAACCAATAATTCTTTAAATACTAGTTCTTTTTCTTTACTATCAAGTATATTTAAATTCTGTTCTACTAAATCTTTTTTGTTTTCTAATGGATTTAAACTTATATTACCATTAATAAAATGGAAAATAAAATAAGCCCCTGTAAAAAACACACATGTTCTAAAAAATATATTTCTTACAAAAATATAATTATTATTTTTAAAATTTAATTTTTTATACATAACATAATGAATCACTTAATTTTAAAATAGTCAATATTAATTACCAAAATAATTATCTTTGTTATATAAGGCCTTATCTCCTAATAATTCTTCTATTCTTAATAATTGATTATATTTACTTAATCTATCTGATCTTGACAAAGAGCCTGTTTTAATTTGACCTGCATTCGTAGCTACAGATAAGTCAGAAATAAAATGATCTTCAGTTTCTCCTGACCTATGGGAAATCATTGAAGTATAAGAAGCTTTCTTAGCCATATTTATTGCATTTAATGTTTCAGTTAATGTACCTATCTGATTAAATTTTATTAAGATAGAATTAGCTATATTATCTCTTATACCCTTTTCTAATCTACTTGTATTAGTTACAAATAAATCATCCCCTACTAGTTGCACACTACTGCCCATTTGCTTGGTCATACTCTTCCAGCCATCCCAATCATCTTCAGCTAAACCATCTTCTATGGAAATAATAGGATATTCTTTAGTAAGATTGTTTAAATAATCTATTAATTCTTGGCTATCTAATTTCTTGCCTTCACTATTTAATACATATTTATTATCCTGATAGAACTCTGTTGAAGCAACATCTAATGCTATAGATATATTTTTACCAGGAAGATAACCTGCCTTTTCAATTGCTATTATTATATAATCTAAAGCCTCTTTATGTGATGAAAAATCGGGAGCAAACCCTCCTTCATCTCCTACAGCAATAGAGTAATTTTTTTCTATCAATATGTTTTTTAATGACTGAAAGACTTCCGCACCACACCTTAAAGCTTCACTAAAACTTTCAAAGCCGTAAGGTACAATCATTAATTCTTGAAAATCTAAACTATTATTAGCATGGGCTCCTCCATTAATTATATTCATAAATGGTATAGGTAAATTAACAGAGGACTCACCTCCAATATGAAGAAATAAAGGAACGTTTTTGGAAGTTGCAGCCGCTCTTGAGCATGCTAGTGATGCTCCTAAAATACTATTTCCTCCCAAATTTGCTTTATTAGTTGTACCATCAAGTTCAATTAAAATATTATCAATATTCTCTTGGTCTAGACAATTTTGCCCCTTCAAAGCATTAGATATCTCATTATTAACTATTTGTACTGCTTTTTTTACTCCTTTACCTAAAAACCTAGAATCATTATCTCTTTTTTCTATTACTTCATAAGCACCAGTTGAGGCTCCAGAAGGTACAGAAGCTCTTCCTATCAAGTTATTTTCTAATAACACATCTACTTCAAGCGTAGGATTGCCTCGGCTATCTATAATTTCTCTTCCTATAATTTTATTTATAATTGTCATCATTATACCTTTATTCACTAGATAAATTTTTTGCTATTTCATCATGCTGAATTAAAATTTGAAGCAAACTCTTAAGTTTATCCAAAGGCCACATATTAGGACCATCACTAGGAGCGCTATCAGGTGCTTCATGGGTTTCCATAAATATAGCTGCAACTCCAATTGCAGATGCAGCTGTAGCTAAAGTAGGAACAAATTCTCTTTGTCCACTAGACTTATCACCTAATCCACCTGGCTGTTGTACAGAATGAGTAGCATCAAAAACTACTGGATGCCCAAATTCCTTTAAGATTGGGATAGATCTAAAATCGGATATAAGAGTATTATAACCAAAACTCGCACCTCTCTCACAAATCATAACTCCACCATCACCATTTTGTGATAACTTTTCTGCGACATTCTTCATATCCCATGGAGCTAAGAATTGTCCTTTTTTTACCATTATTGGTAAATTTGACTTAGCTGACTCTATTAATAAATCTGTTTGTCTACATAAAAAAGCTGGTATTTGAATTACATCTACCACTTCAGATAATATTGGTACTTGTTCCTTTTCATGCACATCAGTAATTATTGGGCACCCTACTTTATCTTTTAATACTCTAAATATCTCCATAGTATCATGGATACCAGGCCCTCTGGAGGAATTTAGAGAGGTTCTATTAGCCTTATCAAAGGAAGACTTATATATAAAGTTTAAACCTAATGAATTACAGATACTATCTATTTTACTAGCCATTTTTAATGCGTGGTCGACACCCTCCATCACACAAGGTCCAGCAATTAAAGTAAATTTATTATTATTACTTATAGTGAAATTTTTTACTCTGATTTCTTTCATATTTTTATTCATTTTTTCCTAATTTTTTTAATTGCAGAAATAAAAGATTTGAATATTGGATGTGGCATAAATGGTCTAGACTTTAATTCTGGATGAAACTGAACTCCTAAAAACCATGGATGAGTATCAATTTCTATAATTTCAGGCAACATAGAATCTGGAGATTTTCCAGAAAATATCATACCTTTTTTACTCAATTTATCCTCAAAAATTGAATTTACTTCATAGCGATGCCTGTGTCTTTCATGTATAGTATTTTTTTTATAAATTTTATAAGCTAAAGACCCTTTTAAAATTTTACAAGGATAAGAACCTAATCTCATAGTACCACCTACATCTGATGATTTAGACCTAACTTCTTTTTTACCATCACGATACCATTCGGTAAGCAAGCCTATTACATTGTTTTCTGTATTAATAAACTCTGAAGAATTAGCATTTTTTATATTTAACACATTTCTAGAAAATTCTATAACTGCTAACTGAAGACCAAGACAAATTCCTAAAAAAGGCATTCCATTTAAACGTGCATAATTAATAGCATTAATTTTTCCAGCAATTCCTCTTTCACCGAAACCACCAGGAACTATAATGCCATTTATATTATTAAATTTTGACTTTAAGGATTTTTGACTGAGACTTTCCGAATTAATCCAGTGAATACTTACTCCTAAATTATTACCCAAACCTCCATGGACTAAAGCTTCATTTAATGACTTATATGCATCAGGTAGATCTGTATATTTCCCTACTATACCAATATTAATATTGCTTTTGACATTATTTGCAGATTGAACAATTCTTTTCCATTTATTTAAGTTAATCTTATTAGGCTTAATATTAAAATGTTTAAGAACTTGGCTATCTAATTTTTCTTTATGATATACTATGGGAACATTATATATATTTTTAACATCAAGTGCTTGAATAACGTCTTCAGATTTTACATTACAGAATAAAGCAATTTTATCTATTTCATTTCTTTCTATTGATCTGTCACATCTACATAATAATATATTAGGCTGGATACCTATTTCTCTTAATTCTTTCACAGAGTGTTGAGTTGGCTTAGTTTTTTGCTCATTTGAAGTATGAATATATGGTACTAAAGTTAAATGAATATATATAGCCCTATTTTCACCTATTTCATTTCCAAATTGTCTAATAGCTTCTAAAAAAGGAAGGCTTTCAATATCACCAACTGTTCCGCCAATTTCTACTAAAATAAAGTCACAATTAGATATATCTTTATTTATAAAAGACTTTATTTCATCAGTAACGTGAGGAATAACTTGTACTGTACTCCCTAAATAAGAACCTTCTCTTTCTTTATTAATTACATTTTGATAAATTCTTCCAGTAGTTATGTTATCATTTTGCTTAGCAGGAACTCCTGTAAATCTCTCATAATGCCCTAAATCTAAATCTGTTTCAGCACCATCATCAGTAACGAAAACTTCACCATGTTGATATGGACTCATAGTACCAGGATCTACATTAATATAAGGGTCTAACTTTCTTATTCTTACTGAATACCCTCTAGCTTGAAGTAGAGCACCAATTGCTGATGCTGATATACCCTTACCTAAAGAAGAAACTACACCACCTGTGATAAATATAAATCTTGGCTTAGCCATAAAACACCTTTAACAATGTTTTTATAAAATAATTCTTCATGTATTATTCTGCTTTTGGTGGAGCAGGGTTTTCCATTTCTTCATCAATATTTATTAATGGTATATTCATTTCAGTATCTACCGAACCATCTAAGATACTTGAACTATCTTTATTATTTCTACTTTCCATTACTGCAAGAATTAAACTTGTAATCATAAAAAGCGCAGCAAAAATTGCCGTAATTCTAGTTAAAAAATTTGCAGAACCTTGATTACCCATAATACCGCTTAGAGACATACCTCCTCCAAGACCACCCAAAGCTCCTCCGTCACTTCTTTGTAATAAAATAAAAACTATCAAACCTAATGCTAAAAGCACATGGATTGCCAAAACTATTTCCGCCATATCAAATCCTATCCGTATTTATAAAATTAACTTGCCATTATACATATCTCTGAAAATTCATTTGGATTTAAAGATACTCCTCCAATTAATAATCCACCTAAATGTTTACAAGAAAAAAGTTCCTTTGCATTTCCTTTATTTACAGAGCCACCATATAAAATCTTAATATTATTATTCATACCACTATTTAATAACCATTGTCTTATCATATTAAACATCTCATTAATAGAGTCTAAAGTAGGAATTTTTCCAGAACCTATAGCCCATATAGGTTCATAAGCAATAATAAATTCTTTATTTATCTTAGGTATAGACTTATCAAGCTGATTTTTAATAATATTTAAAGCATTACCTTCATCTCTATCTTTCGCGTTTTCCCCAACACATATTATAGGAATCATATTATATTCCATTACATTTTTTGCCTTTAAATATACATCTTTGTTTGACTCATATTTACCATTTCTTCTTTCAGAATGACCTACAATAGAATATTTACAGCCAAAATCATTAAGCATAGGTGCTGAGACATCTCCTGTATAGGCACCTGAAATATTAATACTACAATCTTGAGCACCAAGAGATATATTAGAATTTTTTATAATATTAGATACCGTTTCTATATAAATAGTAGGAGGAAATATTGCTATTTCTGATTTATATGAATTATGATTCAAATTATTTAATATTGAACTAGAAAGATCTTCAGCCTCTTTAATATTACAGTTTAACTTCCAATTTCCAGCTATTAGCAAATTATATCTCCTAGAATGATATCCAAAAAATGTTTAAACTTTTAAATAAATATACTAAAAAAAAATATATATATTATTATATATATTTATTTATAATAAAAATTAATATTAATAAACAAATTAAATAAATTTAAACATTGGAAAATATAATGCTTGAAGCTCTAAAGAATAAAATAAATTCAATTTTTTCAAAAATATTTTTATTAATATTGGCGGCAAGTTTTGCTCTTTGGGGAGTTGGCGATATATTTTCTTCAAATAATAATTCATCAGTTGCAACTATTGGTAAACTAAATGTTTCTGCTGATGATTTCGTAAAAACTTATCAAAGAATAATTTCGGATTTAAACAACAACACTAACGGTCAAATAACTGAAGAAATTGCTAAATCATTAGGTGTTCCAAGGCAAACGTTAGGACAATTAATAAATGAAAAATTAATAGATATAGAGGTTAATAAAGCAAAAATTAATTTACCTGATGAACACTTAAGGAAAATAATATTGGCTTCTGATGTATTCAAAGACCAATTTGGTGCTTTTAGTAAACAACAATTTGAATATGTTATTAGACAAATAGGAATGGATGAAAAAACTTATTTTAATGAGATTAAGAAAGCTGTCTTAAGAGAACAAATAAAAGCTCCATTTAATAATGGAAATGATTTATCTCCAGTTTTTAAAAATTTGTATTATGATATAAGAAATGAAAAAAGAAATTTAAAAGTAGTTACTTTTAATGCATCAAGCTTTAAGATTGAAAATTTACCTAGTGAACAAGAAATAGAAGATAAGCTAAATAAAGCCTCTAATCTTTACCAAAAACCAGAATATAGAAGTTTTTCATATATTTCTATAAAACCAGATGATCTTCTAGATGATATTAGAATTGAAGAAGCAGATATCAAAAATGAGTACGATAACTATCCTGAAAAATATAATACTACAGAAAAAAGAGAGGTGTTTCTCGCAAACTTTAATGATCAGCAAGAGGCTATTAAGATTGCAAATTTAATTAAGGATAATAATAATGATGGAAATTTATCTGATATATTTACTCAAATTATAAGTGACAGTTCGGAATTAGACTCTGAAAAGCTTAATTTAGGTTTAATTGAATATAGTGATTTTCCATCAGAAATATCAGATTCTATATTTAAATCAGATATAAATAAATTAATAGGACCTGAGGAAACTGCATTTGGTTGGAGATTATTTTTAGTTTCTAAGATTAATCCACCAATTTCAAGATCTTATCAAGATGTTAAAGATTCTATTGAGAAGGAATTAAAAGTAATTAAAGCACTCGATAAAATGTATGAATTAGGTAACACCTTTTATGATGAAATAGCAGCAGGAAATCAAATTGAGCAAGCAGCTATTGCAATTGGCGCTGAAGTTAAGGAATTTTCTTATGTAGATTCTAACGGAAAAGATTTAGATGGCAAAATTATAAATGACTTACCTCCTTATCAGGAATTACTAAGTACAGTATTCGCTAATGAACTTAATGAATCATCGGAGTTGGTAAACACAATAGGAAATACAATGTTCGCTGTTCAGGTAAACGATATATTAGAGAAGAGAATTATGACGATTGAAGAAGCTCGTAATCAAATTATTGAAGATATAAACTTAGAAAAAAGCATGGCCCTTGCTCTCAAAAGTGCTGAAAAATTTTCAAAAGAAGTAAATGCTAATAATTTTAATAAAACTGCTGAAAAATATAATTTAATTGTTTTAGATACCAGTAATGTCTCAAAAGATGGTTCTGGTGCAGAAGGCATCCTTGATAGAGAATCTCTTCAAGAAGCCTTTAATTTAAAGGAAGGAGGTATATCTAGCCCTATTAAATATAGTAATAAAAGTTATTTAGTCTTTAATGTTACGGACATTATATCTGTTGAGAATAGAAATGAAGAACAGCTTTTAAGTATTAATGCAGAATTATCTCAATCAATTTCAAGGGATATTGAACAGTTATTTATTAATCATTTATCAAATAATCAAAAAATTAAAATAAATGAAAACCTTCTTAATAGCTTGTTTGAGAATGATAGCTAAAAATTATGGAATTCAAGCCTGAGTTTAACAAATTTATAAAAAAGATAAAAAAAGAAAAGTCATATATAGTTTATACTAAGTTAGTTGCAGATCTTGATACACCTGTATCGGCTATGCTTAGAATTGGTGAAAATGAGCCCTACTCATTTTTATTAGAATCTGTAGAAGGAGGAGAGTCTAAAGGAAGATATTCCATAATTGGCTTAAAGCCAGACTTAATTTGGCGATGCTATGGAAATAATGCAGAAATTAATTATAATCCATCAAGCTCTATTAATAAATTTAAAAAAGATGATAAAAATACATTAGAATCAATTAGAACATTAGTAAGTAATTCAAAAATAAATCTTCCTGAATCTCTGCCTCCTATGGCAGCGGGTTTAATAGGTTATTTGGGATTTGATACTATTAAATTAATTGAAGATATACCTTCTAGTAATCCAAGCACATTAAATTTACCTGATGGAATGTTTGTTAGACCCAAAATTATGATTATATTTGACTCTGTAGAAGATACTATGACTATAATTACCCCAATATATTTAAGTAATAATAAAGAGAACGATTATGAAAAAATTTATAAAAAATCATGTATGTTAATTAAAAAAATAGTTAATTTACTTAAACAACCTATTGAAAATAAAACATTAAAAAATAAAAATATTAAAAATAAAGAAATTATTAAATCTAACTTTAAAAAGAATGAATATTTAAATATAATAAAAAAAGCTAAAGATTATATTAAAGAAGGAGATATATTTCAGGTTGTTCCTTCTCAGAGGTTTGAGAGACCATTTTCATTACCACCATTTAATTTATACAGATCCCTAAGAAGATTAAATCCATCTCCATTTTTATATTATTTAAATTTTAGAGATTTTTCAGTTATTGGCTCAAGTCCAGAAATTCTAGTTAGAGTCAGAGATAATAAAGTTACTATAAGACCTATAGCAGGTACAAGGCCAAGAGGAACTAATTTTAATCATGATAATTTATTAGCCGAAGAATTATTGAATGATGAGAAAGAAATTGCTGAACATAGAATGCTATTAGACTTGGCAAGAAATGATGTTGCAAAAGTAACAAAAACTGGGAGTTTAGAGGTAACTGAAAAAATGATAATTGAAAGGTATAGTCATGTCATGCATATAGTTTCAAATGTAGTAGGAACAAAACTTAAAAATATTGATTATATTGACGCTCTATTATCTGGTTTTCCTGCAGGAACAGTTAGCGGGGCTCCTAAAATAAGAGCTATGGAAATTATTGATGAATTAGAAACAGTTAAAAGAGAGATTTATGGAGGATGTGTTGGTTATTTTTCATCTAATGGCACTTTGGATACATGTATTACTCTGAGAACTGCTATTATAAAAGATAACAAAATGTTTGTACAAGCTGGAGGCGGCATAGTTGCAGATTCAAACCCTATTGATGAATATCAAGAAACTGTAAATAAAGCTAAAGCTTTATTTACAGCAGCGAATGATGCTTTAAGATATGCAAATAACTAATTTTATGAGATCTTGTAAATATGTACATATTAATTGATAATTATGATAGCTTTACGCATATAATCAGGCATTATTTAGAAAGCAATGAAGTAGATGTTGCAATTTATAGAAATGATGAAATTAAAGCTGTCGATATATACAATAAAAAACCAAAAGGTATAGTTATATCTCCCGGGCCCAAGACCCCAGATGAGGCTGGGATCTGTATAGATCTTGTAAATATAGTATCTCATAAAATACCAGTTCTAGGTATTTGTCTTGGACATCAATCTATAGCACAAGCGTATGGAGCTAAAATAATTAAAGCACAAAATATAATGCACGGAAAAATCAGTAAAATTTCTCATAATAAAAAATCGTTATTTAAAGACATGCCTCAAAATTTTAGAGCTACTCGTTATCATTCACTTATAGTTGAAAGAGAAACATTACCAAAAAATATATTAATAACCTCTGAATCCTTAGATGGCTACATTATGGGCATAGAAATTACTAAAGCTAAAGCTTATGGCTTACAATTTCATCCTGAAAGTTATGATACTGAGTTAGGAAGCAAAATAATAAAAAATTTTATAAAAATATGTGAAAAATAATGAACCCATTTAATAAAATAATGCCAAAAATATTAATTAATCAAGATTTATCTATTATAGAGTCGGAAGAAGTTTTTAAATATATTGTTTCAGGTAGTGCTACAGAAATTGAAATGGCTGCTTTTTTAGCAACCCTATCAATAAAGGGCCCTTGTTCTAATGAACTAATCGGAGCTGTCAATTCTTTAAAACCTTTAGTATTAAACCCCCTTGAATTAAATATTAATACTATTGACATAGTTGGAACAGGCGGAGATGGATTGAAAACATATAATATATCTACTGCTGTAGCATTTGTAGTTGCGGCTGCGGGGTTACATGTAGCAAAACATGGAAATACAGCGGTATCATCAAAGTCTGGTGCTTCAGATGTACTTACAGAATTAGGAGTTAATATAAATATTAATTACAAACTTTTAAATAGATGTTTGAAAGAAGTAAAAATTTGTTTTCTTTTTGCACCTAATTTCAATAAAGCTTTTAAAAATGTTGCTAAAGTAAGAAAAGAATTAAGCTTTAGAACAATATTTAATTTGTTAGGACCTTTATTAAACCCTGTTAGAGCTAAAAGACAATTATTAGGAGTTTTTTCTGATAAATATTTAAAAATTATGGCAGAAACATTAAAAGCTCATGGAAGCGAAAAAGCATGGGTAGTAAATGGTTCTGATGGTATGGATGAAATCACATTGACAGGAAGTACTAAAATAGCAGAATTATCTGATAATAAAATAAAAGAATTTGATATCAATCCATTAAAATATAATTTTAACACATGTAGCCTTAAATCTTTACAAGGAGGAACTGCTAGTGAAAATGCTATGAAAATGATCAATCTATTTAATGGAGAGGAAGGACCTTATAGAAATATAGTCATTTTAAATTCTGCAGCTACTTTCCTAATAGCAGATAAAGTAAAGAGTTTTGAAGATGGAATTGATTTATCCAAATCTATAATTGATTCAGGAAAAGCATTAAATACATTAAATCAATTAAAAAAAATAAGTAATGAATAAAATGTCAGTCCTTAAAGAAATTTGTGATAATAAAAGAATTGAAGTCAATTCTCTAAAACAAAAATTTTCAGAAAGTGATTTAACAGAAATATCTAAATATCAAGAAAAACCAAGAGGTTTTAAAAATGCTCTTACTGCTAAAGTAAATAATAATAAATACGCTTTAATAGCAGAGGTTAAAAAAGCAAGCCCCTCGAGAGGAATAATAAAACAAAATTTCAAACATTTAGATATAGCTAAAGATTATTATAATGGAGGAGCAGCTTGTTTAAGTGTTCTGACTGAAATTAAGTGGTTTAAAGGAAGCATAGAATATTTAATAGATATTCATAAGAATATAAGTTTACCAATTTTAAGAAAAGATTTTATTATTGATCCATGGCAGGTTTATGAAAGTCGAAGTATAGGTTCTGATTGCATATTAATAATTTTAGCTGCATTAGATAACAAATTAGCAGAAGAATTGATAAGTATATCTAAAAATTTAGGTATGGATGTATTAATAGAAACTCATACAGAGAAAGAAATAGAAAGAGCTATAAATCTTGATGCTGATTTAATTGGTATAAATAATAGAAATTTAAAAACATTAGAAATAGATATATATAACTCTATAAAATTATCTAAAATAATTCCTAAAAAATATGATATAATTTGTGAAAGTGGTTTAAATACTAATAATGATTTAAAAATTATGGAAGAGAATGGAATTATGCGATTTCTTGTAGGTGAATCATTAATGAAAAAAGATAATATAGAAGAAGCTACAAAAAAATTAATATACAAAAATTGAGGGCTAAATGAAAAAAGATAAAGTATTCACGCATTTTGATGCTGATGGTAAAGCTATAATGGTTGATATTTCTAATAAAGAAAATACAGAAAGATTAGCTACTGCTTCAACTTCAATTACTATGAATAAAAAAACATTACAGATGATAAAGGATGGTACATCAAAAAAAGGTGATGTACTAGGTATAGCAAGATTAGCAGGCATTATGGCTGCCAAAAAAACATCTGATTTAATACCTTTATGTCATCCTATCGCTCTAGCTTCTGTATCCGTTAATTTTGATATTAAAGATAATGAAAATACTATTAAAATTACATCTAAATGTAAATTAAATGGTAAAACAGGTCTCGAAATGGAAGCACTAACGGCAGTTTCTATTGCAGCTTTAACTATATATGACATGTGCAAGGCTGTTGATAGGGAAATGATAATAAATGAAACTAAACTTTTATTTAAATCAGGCGGAAAATCTGGGACATTTAATAGAAATGATTAGTGTACAAGAAGCTATAAAAATTATTACGAATAGGGCTACAAAGTTAGAAGATGAAAAAGTAAGAATAAATAAATGTCTCGGAAGAATTTCCTCTAAAAATGTATTTGCTACTATAAATAGTCCTCCTCAGGACGTATCTTCAATGGACGGATATGCATTAAACTCAGTTAGCCTCAGGAAAATATCTTCTAATCCTATTAAAATTATTGGTGAATCTGCAGCCGGCAGACCTTTTACTGAAAAAATTAAGAAAAATGAATGTATAGAAATTTATACTGGAGCAGAAATACCAAAAGGTGCTGACATTATATTGCTTCAAGAAAGAGTAAAATTAAAAAATAACTATATTATAGCAACAAATCAAAATATTAAAAAATATCAATATATCAGAAAAAAAGGTTCTAATTTTAAAAAAAATACTCTTTTATTAAAAAAATATAATCTTATTACATCAAGATCGCTAGGGTTAATTATTTCATCTAATCAAACGCATATTCAAGTATTTAAAAAACTTAAAATAGGAATTCTTGCAAGTGGTAATGAACTTAAAAAAGTAGGAAGCAAATTAAATAATGGAATCATTTCATCTAATTCATTACTATTAGAAACAATGATTCAATCTTTTGGAGCAGAACCTTACGATTTAGGAATAGCAAAAGATACTAAATCTTCAATTGCTAAAAAATTAAAAAATATACATAAATATAATGTTTTAATTACAACTGGAGGAGCATCAGTAGGAAAGCATGATCTGATTAAAGATGTTTTAAATGATTTAGGTATGAAATTAGTTTTTTGGAAAGTTGCTATGAGACCCGGCAAGCCTTTAATATTTGGTGTTTTAAAAAATACACTCATATTAGGTTTTCCAGGAAATCCTGTTTCAAGCTATGTAAGCTCTCTAATATTTTTGAAGCCGCTAATTAATTCGTATTATAAAATTAATATTCAAACTCCTATTAAGAAAGGTTTTACTGAAAAATCTTTAATTCCGAATGATGAAAGACAAGAGTACCTTAGAGCTGAGGTTTATTTAAAAAATAACAAATATCACCTAACTCCAGTTTCTAAACAAGATAGCTCTATGACAAGCTCTTTATCAAAAGCAAACGCTTTAATAATAAGAGAACCCTTAGCAAAATCAGTGAAAAAAGGTAGTAAAGTAAACTTTATTCAATTTTCAGATATACACACAAATATATAAATCTTTTTCTTGACATTGTTTTGATTATTTATAATAAATGTTTATGTTTTGTTCTTCTTATTTATTATTTGGAGATATTTTATGCTAACAAAAAAGCAAAAAGAATTATTAGATTATATTACTATAGTAAATAAAAATAATGGTATTTCCCCATCATATGAAGAAATGAAAAATAAACTAAAGTTAAAATCAAAGTCAGGTATCCATAGAATAATATCTGCTTTAGAAGAAAGAGGCTTCATAAGAAAACTAGCCAATAAAGCAAGAGCTATAGAAATTATAAATAATAATAAAAATATTATACAAATAAAGGATAAAAATAGCAAAAATGTTGAAATACCTTTCTATGGAAAGATTGCTGCAGGTACGCCTATAGAAGCCATATCTAATTCGACTGGTAATGTATCTACTCCATCTGACATGCTAAAAAGAGGTGAGCATTATGCATTAGAAATATCTGGTGAATCAATGACAGGTTCTGGTATAAATGATAAGGATATAGCAGTAATAAAAAAATCAAATATGGCAAATAATGGCCAAATAGTTGTTGCTTTAGTTGATAAAACTGAAGCCACATTAAAAAAGTTAAAAAAAACATCTTCAAAAATTGTACTTATGCCTTCAAATGATTTATATCAAGCACAATCATATGATCCAGCTAGAGTTCAAATACAAGGAATTTTAGTAGGTTTAATGAGAAAATATTAATTTACTACTATAAAATAAAATAGGATATCATGAAAGTTATTACTAGATTTGCTCCATCCCCTACTGGTTATCTTCATATTGGGGGAGTAAGAACAGCTTTGTTTAATTGGTTATTTGCCAAAAATAATAATGGGTTATTTAAACTAAGAATAGAAGATACCGATGTCAAAAGGTCCACTCAAGAAGCTAAAGAAGCTATTATAAAAGGTCTTAAGTGGTTGCAACTTGATTGGGATGAAGATGAAGTATATCAATCAAAAAGAATTAAAAGACATAAAGAAATAGGTAATGAGCTTCTAAAACTAGGTCATGCATATAAATGTTATTGTTCACCAGAAGAGCTTACTGAAATGAGAGAACAAGCAAGAAAAGAAAAAAGAGCACCACGATATAATGGAAAATGGCGAGATAAAGATGATAGCGAAGCCCCTAATAATGTTAAACCAGTTATAAGAATTAAATGTCCTCAAGCTGGATCAACTGAAATTAATGATATTGTACAGGGAAATATATCTATAAAAAACAATGAGTTAGATGATTTTATTATTTTAAGATCTGATGGTACACCAACTTATATGTTATCTGTAGTAGTGGATGATTATGATATGGGAGTAACTCATGTGATAAGAGGTGATGATCATTTTACAAATACCTTTAGGCAACAACATATTTATAATGCTCTTAATTGGCCTCTACCTAAATATGCACATATTCCTTTAATTCATGGTATGGATGGAGGAAAATTATCTAAGAGACATGGAGCTTTAGGAGTAGACAGTTATGATGATATGGGCTACTTACAAGAAACCATGTTAAACTATCTTCTAAGACTTGGTTGGTCACATGGCGACAAAGAAATAATATCAAGAGAAGAAGCTATAAAATTATTTAATCTTGACTCAATTGGAAAGTCATCAGCTAAATTTGATATTGAAAGACTTACTAGTTTGAATGCTTATTATATAGAAAATAAAAATAATGAAGATTTAGTTACAGCTGTCAAAAATTATTATACTAATAAAAAAAATATTAATATTGATAATGAAGATTTGACTTTAATACTTAATGGAATGAATGGTTTAAAATCAAGAGCAAGAACAATTAATGAACTGGCTGAAATGTGTAGCTTTTACATTGAAAAAGCTCCGATTACTCTCGATAAAAAATCCAAAAAAGTTTTAAACGATGATAATATATCTGCACTAAAATTATACTATAAACAACTTTTAAAGCTTGAAGAATGGAATAAAATAAAGATAGAAGAGGATATTAAAATGTATTGCCAAGAGAATAATATTAATCTTGGAAAGCTAGCACAACCCTTAAGAGCAGCTATTACTGGAAAAGCAGTTTCACCTGGGCTATATGAATTAATGGAAGTTTTAGGAAAAAGTGAAACACTTGCAAGAATTATAAATATAAATAATTAAATATTTCATATATTGCATAGTTAATCTAGATAACTATAATACAATTTCGAATATTAAAATGAATACTATTGGGAAAAAGCATGTCGGAAAATAAAAATAATATAGCTAAATTATCTTTGCCAAATGGTAATGTATATGAATTACCTATTCACTCTGGTACTATTGGACCAGATGTTATTGAAATAAAAAAATTATATTCTGACTCAGATCATTTTACATATGATCCAGGTTTTACGAGTACGGGGTCATGTAAATCAGATATCACATATATTGATGGTGATAAGGGCGTTCTTCTGCATAGAGGTTATAGGATAGAAGATTTAGCAGAAAACTGTGATTACTTAGAAGTTGCATATTTGCTATTAAATGGAGAACTACCTAACCAACTTGAAAAAGCTGCATTTGATAATAAGATTACTACACATACAATGGTGCACGAACAATTAGCACTGTTCTTTAGAGGTTTTAGAAGAGATGCTCACGCAATGGCTGTAATGTGCGGTGTAGTTGGAGCATTAAGTGCATTTTACCATGACAGTACAGATATAACGGATCCTAGTCAGAGACTAGTTGCATCTCATAGACTTGTAGCAAAAGTTCCAACTATAGCTGCAATGGCTTACAAATTTTCATTAGGTCAGCCTTTTATATACCCAAGAAATGATTTAACATATTCAGAAAATTTTCTTCATATGATGTTTTCTGTTCCAGCAGAAGAATACAAAATCGACCCCATATTAGCTAAAGCTATGGATAAAATATTGATTTTACATGCTGATCATGAACAAAACGCATCAACATCCACTGTAAGATTAGCAGGGTCTTCTGGCGCTAATCCATTTGCCTGTATTTCAGCAGGCATAGCATCACTATGGGGACCATCTCATGGAGGAGCAAATGAAGCGGTTATTCATATGTTAAATAATATTCAAAAAACTGGTAACGTACATGAATATGTAAAAAAAGCAAAAGATCCAAATGATCCATTTAGATTAATGGGTTTTGGGCATAGAGTCTATAAAAATTATGATCCACGTGCGACAGTAATGAAAAAAACAGCAGATGAGGTATTAAAAGCAGTTGGAAAAGAAAATGAACCTATGTTTAAACTTGCAAGAGAATTAGAAAAAATTGCTTTAGAAGATGAATATTTTATTTCAAAAAAATTATACCCTAATGTAGATTTTTATTCTGGAGTAATATTACAGGCTATGGGTTTTCCCTCTAGTTTATTCACAGTGCTATTTGCTGTTGCAAGAACTGTTGGCTGGGTTGCCCAATGGAACGAAATGATAGAAGACCCCGAACAAAGAATTGGCAGACCAAGACAACTTTATACAGGGGCTAATGAAAGAGATTTTATAAAAATTAAAAGTAGAATATAATAACTATTTTTGAATTAACTCAATACTGTAATTATCAGGGTCTTTAATAAAAGCAATAACAGTAGTTCCATGCTTCATAGGGCCTGGCTGCCTAATTATTTCCACTCCTTCAGCTTCAAGTGAAGCACAAAGATTATATATATCCTTAACACCAATAGCTATATGACCCCATGCATTTCCTTTATCATAATCCTCTTTTTGATCCCAATTATGAGTAAGTTCTAAAACAGTATTGGAATCTTCAGGGCCATAACCTAAAAAAGCTAAAGTAAATTTTCCACCTGGAAAATCGTTCTTTCTTATTAAATTCATTTTAAAAAACCTAGTATAAAAATTAATAGACTTGTCTAGATCCATTACTCTCATCATAGTATGAAGAAATTTAAAATCTGATGAAGACATGATACCCCCTTTTCATTTAAAATTATAAAAGCATTTATAGTAGTTTTAAAATTTTCTTGGCTAAAATATAACTTGGATCCCCATGAACATTTTTTAATTTACTAATACCTTTTCTTAACTTTTTTATTTGGTTTTGACTAATATTTTTATTATCAATATAACTTTTTGTTATCTTAAAAATATTTTCTTTATTAACCTGATCTTGAAATAATTCTGGAACAAAGTTTTCTTTCAACAATATATTTAGAATTGTTGCAGTCTTAACTTTAGCTAAATTTTTTACTATATACCAAGTAATATAATTTAACTTATACAACACCAACATAGGAGTTCCAGCTTTTGCTAATTCAATCGTAACTGTTCCAGAAGCACATAATGCAAAATCAATATTACTAAATAAATTATATTTTTCACTTTGATTTTCAGTAATATAATAATCTAATTTTGTCTCATCAAATAAATTAATAATTTTATTTTTAAAACCACTAGCAGCAAGTATAAAAAATTTGACTTCATCATAATGGTTTTTAATTAATTTGGCTGATTCTATAAATATTGGTAATAATTTCTTTATTTCACTTAACCTACTTCCAGGCAATATTCCAATTTTTAAAATAGAATTATTTTTTAAAGAGTCATCAAAAAAATATTCATTTTTAATATATTTATTATCAAAAGCTATGGGATGCCCAGTAAAAGTTGTATTTAACCCATGAATCGTAAAGTATTTTTTTTCAAATGGATACAAAACAAATAAATGATCTAGAAATTTAGATATTTTTTTAGCTCTATAACTTTTCCATGCCCATACTGATGGCGCAACATAATGAAATCTTTTTATATTTAATTCTTTTATACTCTTTTGTAATCTAAAATTAAATCCCGGTGAATCAATAGTTATAACTACATCTGGATTTATTTCTATAATCTTTTTTTTTGTTAAAGAGAGTAATGTTAAAATTTTAGGAATTTTAGAAATAACTTCTAATATACCCATAATAGATAAATTTTTTATATCAAAAATTGGGTTTAAGCCCTGAGCAATCATTTTTGCACCACCTATACCATATATTTCAATATTATTTTTAGTTATACTTTTTAAATTTTTTAGAAGACCTTCTCCTAAATTATCACCTGATAATTCTCCCGCAATTATAAAAATAATTAATTTTTTATTTTTATATTCCTTCAATAAACAAACCTTTTTCATTTGCATACTTTATAACTTCATTAATATTTAAAATTAAAATTTCATTATTCTCTAAAGCTAAACCGTCTAGACCTGCCTCCCAGGCTGTCTTAATTGTATCAATACCTATTACTGGCCTGTCTATTCTTCTATCTTGTTGTGGTTTTATAACTTTTACTAAAACACCACCCTTTTCTTCTTTCTTTAATACCTTAGACCTTTTAATCATATTATCTGTACCTTCAGCTGCCTCTACAGCTAATACATGACCATTTTCTATTACTATAGACTGTCCTATATCATTTAAACCAATTATCTTGGCAATTTTACAACCTTTTATAATATCATTCATGTTATTCTCATTTGGTTTATAAACTCCAAGAGTACCCTCAGGACAAAGTAAACTTGGCAATATATCTTCTGGTGCTATTATATTGAAACCTTCATACTCTAACGCTTTAGTGAGACTTGATAAAATAGTATCATCTCCTCCAATTTTAGTACTTATTTTAGCTATTAATTTTGCAGTCCATAAGTCAGGTAAGAGTTTATTTAAAGAGGGTCTAGTTACACTGCCCACCATAACAATATCTTTAACTTTTAGATCATTAACAAAGTTTATAGCTTTCCCCATTTTAGCTAAGGAAACTATAAAGTCTGGTTTAAATTTTTCTGATAATTTTTTTCCATGACCATCAATTATAATAAGACAATATTCACGTTTTTGCTTTATACACTCCTTTATCAAATAAAAAGGAATACTGCCATTTCCTGCAATAATAGCTATTTTAGACGATTTTATTTCCATTTTTTGGCTGACAAATAGCGCGACTTGCACTTCCCTCTATAAATTTAAGAATATCCATAACGGCCTCATTTTCATAAAACTCATCAGAAACATCCTTTATTCTCTCTTGAATTGTACCTTCAGGAGCAAATAGTAATCTATAAGCTTTTCTTAAGTCATGAATAACTTCTCTTGAAAAACCTCTTCTTTTTAATCCTATTATATTTAAACCTGATAAGTATGCTCTATTACCAATAACTGAACCATAAGGTATAACATCACTTTCTAAAGCTGACAAACCACCAACCATTGCATGGGATCCAATTCTTACAAACTGATGAACTCCGCTCAATCCTCCTAGTATTGCAAAATCATCCACTTGAACATGTCCTGCAAGAGATGCATTATTTGCTAAAATTATATTATCACCTAATATACAATCATGTGCAACGTGTGCTCCAACCATAATTAAACAATTATTTCCAACTTTAGTAATAAGTCCTCCTCCCTCAGTTCCTGGATTTAGGGTAGCATGCTCACGAATAACATTATTACTTCCTATAATTAATTTTGATTTTTCTCCCTTAAATTTTAAGTCTTGTGGAGGGTTTCCTAATACTGAAAAAGGAAATATTGTACAATTTTCCCCAACTTCAGTATAACCTTCAATGACAACATTTGATTTAAGAACTGAATTTTTCTCAATTTTAACATTTGGACCAATAATACTATATGGACCAATTACAACTGAATCATCAATGATTGCATTTTTATCTACTATTGCAGTATTATGTATATTTTTATTCATTCTATTCAGCCATAATCATAGCAGATATTACAGCCTCAGACACAAGTTCGTTTTCTACATAACCTCTACACTGAAACTTCCATACTTTACCTCTATTCTTTATTTTTTTTACACTCAATTTTAACTGATCTCCTGGTATAACAGGTTTTCTAAATTTAGCGCCATCTACAGACATAAAATATACCAAACTACCTTCTGCACTTTTTCCAATAGTTTCAATAACTAATACAGCACATGTTTGCGCCATACTTTCTATCATAAGTACACCAGGCATAACCATTTTTGAAGGGAAATGACCTGTGAAAAAATTTTCATTTGCCGTTACATTCTTAATACCAACAGCAGACTCTCCTAATATAATATCTTCAACTTTATCAATTAATAACATTGGATATCTATGAGGAATCATATTTATTATTTTTTCAATATTCACTAATTTTACACTTTTTAAAATACTATCTTGACTCATAATTTACTTACCTTTACCTCTAATTAATTGTTTTAACTTTAATGCTTGCCTATGATATTGACTTAATGGAATTGCTGGTGTGCCACTTACTTTAGAACCTGCATCAAGATTTCTTGTAATACCTGCTTGCCCTCCTGCTTGTACTCCTTTACCAATAGTAATATGCCCTCCTATACCAACTTGTCCTCCAAACATACAATAATCTTCTATTACTGCACTTCCTGCAATACCAACCTGTCCTGCTATTGCACAATATTTTCCTATTGAAACATTATGTGCAATATGAACTAAGTTATCTATATATGTTCCCTCTCCTATAGAAGTAATTCCATGACTTCCCCTATCTATACAAGTATTTGCACCAACTTCAACATTATCTCCAATTACAACACTACCTACTTGTGGAATTTTAATGTGTCCATTTTTACTAGGTGCAAATCCAAAACCACTTTGTCCTATTTTAGCTCCTGAATAAACTAAAACATTTTTTCCAATTTCAGCACATTCTATAGAAACATTTGATCCAATCCTAGTGTTCTCTCCAATTTTAACACCCTTACCAATAAAACTATTTGAACCAATCCAAACATTTTTTTCAATTATAGCTCCCTCTTCAATATATACATAAGGCTCAACTCTAATATAAAGGGAATTCCTATATATTTTTGGTATATTTGAAGATTCACTAATTTTTGGAACAAACTTTTCTTGAGGATAAAATTTTTGTGCTATAATTGCGAATGCTAAATGAGCGTTATCAACCTCTAAACAAATCATATTATTTGGAATAATTTTTTCATCATATTTATTAACTATACAAGCAGATGCTTTAGAATTATGTAATTTATTTAGAGTATTACTAATACTTATGAATGTAATTTCACCATTAATAGCATTATCAACGTCAGCTGCTCCATATATTAATAAATTATTATCTTTTATATTAAATACTTTAGCACTAATTAATTTAGCAATATCATTTATATTAAATGGGCCTGATAAATTATGAAAGATTTTATTAACCATAATAATACAATTCTATAATCATAATTATTTATTCTTTACTTAAAATAGCATTCATATCTACTTCAGGTAGATTAATATTTAATAGCTCAATTACTGAATTTGATATATTTATAGAATTAGCAGCGATAACTACTGAAGAAGTATCTAAAGTTAAAGCTAAACCTTTTTCTTTTCCAATTTCAGTAATAATTTTTATAGCCTCTAATTGTATAACTTGAACACTTTTAGAAAGTATTTCTTCAAGTAATTGATTTCTCTCAGCTACCATTTGCTGCAGACCTTCTACTCTTTTTCTAAAATTACTTTCCAAAGCTGAAAATTCATCAGGAGGCATTATTGATCTTTGGTTAGCAAGATCTTCCTGTAATTTTTTTAATTCTTCTTCCTCATTTTTAAGTTCATTACTAAATTCTTGTTTTTTATTTTCAATAAACTCCCTAACCTTAACGGCTGCTAAAGATTGTCCTACTATTTTTTGCATATCTACTACTGCTATAGGAAATGTCTCATTATTTATAGAAGAATTATTATTTTCTATCTCTGATTTTTCTTCCTGTGAATAAGAAATATTACTAATTACAGTAAAAAATAATATAATATTTAATATTTTAAAATATCTATATAAATTTCTAAAAACCATTTTATTATCCAATTCTTTTTGTTAATTAAAATTTTGTACCAATACCAAACGACACACTTTCAGTCTTATCATAATCTTCTTTGAGAAGTGCTTGAGAAAATATAATACTTATCGGGCCAAATGGAGAGTTCCAAGAAAGCCCTACTCCAGAAGAAAGTCTAATTGAAGAGTCATCCTTATAACTTACTGTACTTTTATCTACTCCAGTTAAACTTCCGGCTGTAGCAAACCAATTAGCTTTGATACCTAATTCAGGTGGTAACCCAACACCAAAACTAGTTTTTATAGAAGTTGTATAAAAAAGATTGCCACCTAATGAATCAGTATTATTTGTATCCCTAGGACCAACTCCAGATTGGTCAAATCCTCTAAAGCTATTACCTCCAAGAAAATACCTATCTGAAATCAATATATCCTGTCCTAAACCCATAATTACACCAGCAGTATATTCAAAATTAATGATTATCGATTGATCATTAAAAGAATGATAATAGTTTCCATTATTATTTATCCTTAGAAAATCTTTATCACCACCTAAGCCTGCAAAAGCAGAAGCAATTGAAAATGTGTAGCCCTCTGTAGGCAATTGATTATTATCTGTTGTATCTATATTAATAGATGTACTAATTTCTGATAATACAGTCTCACCTTTTTCAGCAATTATAGATGCTGATGCACCTGTTCTTGGTAACAAGTTTCTACTTTCTAGGCCATACCTCACACTTTGCCTAACATATTCACTTGTAGAGAAATTGCCAGTTAGATTAAAACCTTGTCTTTCAAGTTCATAACTACTTTCTTTATAATCAATTTTATTATTATATAAATTAGTAGATGCATATAAATCTCTATTTAAAAAAAATGGCTCTGAAAAACTAGCAGTATAGTCTGCTTCTCTTTCAGAAAACTTAGACTGTAAAGAAATTTTTTGTCCTTTACCTAGAAAATTTCTTTCAGAAACTCCTAGATTAATTAACCCTCCAACTTGACTTGAATACCCCCCTCCAAAACTAAGTTCTCCTGTAGAAGTCTCCTGCAAATCCACCATAATGTCAGAATATCCCTCTTTATTAGTAGATGCTTCTGTTAAATTAACTCGAGAGAAAAAACCTAAATTTGAAATTAAAGTTTTAGAACGTGCTAATAAACTAGGCACATATGCATCTCCTTCTGCTAACCTTATATTTCTTCTAATTATTTTATCTAAAGTTCTTTCATTTCCTCTAATTATTATCCTATTAACATATTTTTTTTCAGCCTGATTAATCCTAAATAATACAGTTAATTCGTTTTTATTATCTATTCTATCTACTTCAGGAATAGTTTCGGTAAATGGAAAACCTTTTTCATTAACTAATTTATTAATTATATTTATAGATTTTTCTATTTTACTTGCACTATATATATCGCCTTTATTAATTTTTAATTCAGCAAGTAAGGAATTAGTATCTATTTCTGGAATGTTACTAACTATTATAATTTCACCATATTGATACTCATTACCTTCATCTATAGTAAATATAATATTAAAACCATTTTTTTCTCTATCTAGCTGAGCTACTGCTGATTTAATATCAACATCAGCAAAACCATTATCTTTATAAAACTTTCTTAGTAAATTTTCATCTACTTGTAACTGTTGAGGGTCATATTTATCATTAGCACTAAGTATAGAATACCATCTAGTCTGTCTTGTAATTATCACATCTCTTAATCTTCTATCTGAAAACTCTTTATTACCATTAAAGGTAATAGAATTAATTATAGTATTTTCTCCTTCATCAATCTCAAATATAATATCAACTCTATTTTGGTTTAAACTTATAATATTTGGCTTTACAGTCGAAGATAATCTTCCTTCATTCTTATATAAGGATAAAATTCTTTGGACATCCTCTTGTATTTTAGATCGAGTAAATAGGTTTCTTGACTTAACTGAAACTTCAGCTTGCAAAACATCATCCTCTATTTTCTTATTACCCTCAAATACTACTCTATTAATTATAGGATTTTCTATGACTTGAACTATTATCTCTGAATTATTTTTTATTATATTAACATCAGAAAAAAAGCCTGTTGAATATAAATTTTTTAAAGAATTATTTAATTTATCAATATCAAAAAAATCTCCATTATTAATATTTAAGTATGAATATATAGTATCCTGCTCAACTCTTTGATTTCCTTCTATTATTATATTAGAAATAATATCACCTGATGACTGTGCATAAAGAAAATTTATAGGATATATATATACAATAAATACTAATATAAACTTTAACTTTTTTAATATTTTCATTAAATTTCTTTCATATAATTATAAATTTATTATACACTAATTTATTAATTTTATTAAATCATTATAATTTACTAAGATCATTAGTGCAAAAATTATAAACATACCTATTCCATAGTAATATTTCAAATACACTTCATTAATAACTTTTTTAGTAATACTTTGAATCCCATAAAGAAGTAAATGCCCTCCATCTAATAAAGGAATAGGAAAGAGATTTATTAGTCCTAGATTGATTGATATTATTGCCATTATAAACAAATAAGATTCTAATCCTCTATTTGCTGCTTTTGAAGCTACAGAAGCTATCATTATAGGACCTCCTAATTCAGAAGCACTTCTTTTGCCAATAATTATATCTGTAATACCTTCAAAAGTTCTAATTGTATAAGTATATGTATCTGTAAATGCTTTTGATAAAGCAACTTTAATACTTACATTATTGTATATAGTCTCATATTTGGCAGAAAAACCCATTCTCCCAATTATTGATTTAACTCCATTTTCATCTATTATTTCTAATTCATCAGGCTTAGCTATAATATCATAAACATTTCCATTTCTAATAATTTCAAAATAAATCTCTTTTGAAGGATTAGCAATTATGAAATCTCTTACATCTAAAAAATTATCTACTTTAGTTCCATTAACAGAAATTATTTCATCATTAATCATTAAACCTGCATTATAAGCAGCAGATTCATCTAAAATATTATTTATTATTGGGTAATATTTCATACCAGAAGGGGAACCCTTAATTATAAGTATTAGAAATAAAATAATAAAGGCAAAAATAAAATTTGCTAGCGGTCCGGCAAAAACTATTGCTGATTTTTGTTTTAATGACTTTATGTGAAATGTTTCATTTATTTCTCTCTCAGATAATTTGTTTATTCTTTCTTCTGGAATATTACTACTTAAATTTGCATCACCAAAAAACTTTACATAACCTCCAAGAGGAATTAAGGATAATTTCCATCTAGTGCCTCTCTTATCGTTAAAACCGATAAGTTCCTTCCCAAAACCTATTGAAAATATTTCTACTCTTACTCCATTTAATCTAGCAATAAAATAGTGTCCTAATTCATGCACAAATACTATTATTGTTAGAAGTATTAAAAACCATATAACTGTCATCTAAATTTACCACTATTAATAATATTATTACTTATCTTTCTTGCCTCGTAATCAAGTAGAATAACATCCTCTATACAATTAATCTTTTTTTTATAATTTTTGTTCAATGTTTCTTCACATATATTCATTATTGAATTAAAATTTATATTTTTTTCTATAAAAGACTTAACTGCTTCTTCATTTGCAGCATTTAATGCTATTACATAAGCATGCCCTTCTTTAAGGGCTGATCTACAAATCTCAATTGAATTAAAAGCTGATGTATCTACATCTTCAAAATTAAGACTTTTAATAAGTTTTAAATTTAATTTCTTCACATTTGCATTAATTTTATTCGGATAATTAAGCGCAAATGAAATAGGACTTTTCATATCTGGCATACTTAAACCTGCATTCATTGATCCATCATTATATTCTACAATACCATGTATAATTGATTCAGGATGAATTATGATATCTATTTTCTTTTGATTAATATTAAATAAATAAGCAGCTTCAATTAATTCCAAACCTTTGTTCATTAAGGTTGCAGAGTCTATACTAATTTTCTTTCCCATTTTCCAAATAGGATGATTTATTGCCTCTTCTAAAGATACTTTATTCAAACTATCGTAAGAATACCCTCTAAAGGGTCCACCAGAACCTGTAATAATTAATCTAGATATATTATTGATATTAGAATTAACTAATATTTGATACAAAGTATTATGTTCTGAATCTATAGGTATAATTTTAGTACTACAATTTTTAACCTTATTTAATAATATAGGTCCAGCGCAAACTATTGACTCTTTATTAGCTAATGCTATGTATTTTGCATTACCTATAGCGTTAAACGTTGAATCTAAACCCGCAAATCCAGATATAGCAGCTACAAAGATATCAATTTTTCTTTTTGAAGCCGCTATAATAGCTTTAGCGCCTGAATTCACTTCTATATTATAACTTTTAAGACTATTTTTGAGCTCATTATATTTTTTTTCATTATTTATTATTACTAAATTAGGTTTAAAATATCTTGCAGCCTCAATTAAACCTTTTACATCTTCATTACATACAATTGTATCTACTATAAATTCACTTTTATTAATCTTTATTATTTGTTGAGTAGATAAACCGACTGATCCAGTGACTCCAAATATAGAAATTAATTTTTTTTTATTTATTTTATCCATATATAATACTACCATTATATAAAAAAAGACTACTAATCATTAAACCATCTAACCTATCAAGCAACCCCCCATGTCCAGGAAGTATTCTTCCAGAATCTTTTATTAAATGCTTTCTTTTAATCCAACTTTCAAGCAAATCCCCGAATTGAGTTGTAAATGATAAAACAAGACCAAAATATATACCTTTGTAAATAGAATATTCTTTTATATAAAAACATACTAAACTTACTATAACTCCAAAAAATATACCTAATAAAAACCCAGACCATGTTTTATTAGGTGAAAGTAATGGCCATAACTTTTTACCTCCTATAAATTTGCCGCATATGTAAGAAAATGTATCTGTAGTCCATACTATTAATAAAAACCATATTATAATATCAATTCCATTATTAAAGTGTTTAATTTCATACAAATATATAAAAGGTAAACACAGATAAATTGGCCCAAATAAAATAAAAGATTTACTTTTTCTAGATGAATTTTTTGAAAATATATTTAGGATAAAAATAATTATAAAAAATAATATACTAAACTGTATACTCAGTATACTTAACATAAAAATAATGACATTAAATAAAGACTTAGTAAATTTTAATATAGCAGAATTTATATCTTCTGTAATTGTTACCCATTCATATGTAATAAGAAAAACAACTATGCATAAAGTTAATACTAAAAAATTATCATTTATAAATATTCCATATAAAGCTATACTTATTAAGACTAAGGATGATAATATTCTTAAGTAAGAATTATTATTAATAAAGCTATCATTCATTTAACTTACCGAACCTTCTATCTCTTTTTCCATAACTTTGAAGAACTTTTATATAAATATTATTATCAAAATCTGGCCAATTACATTTAATAAATTCATATTCAGAGTATGCCGATTGCCATAATAAAAAGTTACTAATTCTATACTCTCCACTAGTTCTAATTATAAGATCAGGATCTGGAATACCCGTTGTCATTAAATTTTTTTCAACATCTTTTAAAGTTAGACTTTCAATAGAAATATTGTTGTTACTAAATTCTTTATATATATTAATTATTGCACTTCTGATATCTTCTCTTCCTCCATAATCAAGAGCTATTATTAAATTGAGACCATCATTTTTGTATGAATTAATTTCTATTTCTTCAATTTGCTTTACAATACTCTTTTTTAATCTATCCCTTCTTCCTATAACTCTAAGTCTAATATTTTCCTTTAAAAATCGTTTTGCATCATTAGCTAAGAATAAACTTAAAAGATGCATTAAATCATTAATCTCTGTTTTAGGCCTATTCCAATTCTCTGAAGAAAAAGCATATAAAGTTAAATAACTTATACCGTAATTAATAGTACATTCAACTATACCTTTTAAACGCTCAACGCCAGCTTTATGACCAGAAATTCTTGGTAAACCCTTATTTTTAGCCCACCTGCCATTCCCATCCATAATTATAGCTACATGTTCTGGATACAATAAATATACTCCTAAGATAAAGATTTATACTTTCTGAATTTCTTCTTCTTTACTAAGAGATAAAGTCTCAATTGATTTAATTACTTCATTTGTTAAATTTTGAATTTTATCAGCCATTTCTCTTTGCTCATCGTCAGTGTAAGTATTAGACTGATGAAGTCTTTTTAGAAGATTCATAGAGTCTTGCCTTACATTTCTCACTGCTATTTTAGAATTTTCTGCGTATTTTGAAGCGGTTTTTGCTAATTCTTTCCTTCTTTCTTCATTTAGTTCAGGCATTATTATTCTGATGATTGTTCCCTCTGTTTGTGGATTAAGATTTAACCCAGATTCATGTATACCTTTTTCAATAAGGCCTATATTACTTGAATCCCATACTTGTATTGATACCAACTTTGCCTCTGGAATAGAAACTGTTGCCAGATCCCTTAGCTTCATAACTTGCCCATATGCATTGACATTTATAGTCTCAAACATATTTGCACTAGCTCTTCCAGTTCGCAAACCAGAAAACTCTGTTTTTAATACCTCAACAGAATTATTCATTCTTCTTTTTATATCATCTAAATCTATTGCTTCCATACATTTTCCTTTTGCATTAATTAGATATTATAGTTTTAACTCCTTCTCCTTTAATAATAGAAGATAAAGCATTTATTTTATTTATAGAAAAGACCACTATAGGAATATTATTATCCCTTGCTAATGAAATAGCAGAAGCATCCATAATACCTAAATTATCAGATAAAACCTTAGAATATGTTATATTATCATATCTTTTAGCATCTTTATTTATATTAGGATCACTGCTATATACGCCATCAACTTGAGTCCCTTTCATAAGAACGCTACAATTCATTTCTGCAGCCCTAAGAGCAGCAGCAGTATCAGTTGTAAAATAAGGATTACCCGTACCTCCAGCAAATATAACTATTCTTTTCTTTTCTAAATGTCTTACTGCTCTACGTCTAATAAAAGGCTCACAAACTGTTTGCATTGGAACTGCAGATAGAACTCTTGAAGCCACACCTAATCTTTCTATAGAGTTTTGAATAGCCATAGCATTTATTACAGTTGCAAGCATTCCCATACTGTCTGCTGTACCTCTCTCTATTCCCTGAGAAGCTCCTGCAACTCCCCTAAATATATTTCCACCTCCTACAACTATACATATTTCTGTATTAGTTTTAGATAGGGAAACTATATCATGAGTAATTTTATTAACTATATCTGAATCTATACCAAATTCTTTATTACCTAGTAATGCTTCTCCAGATAATTTAATCATAATACGAGAAAAAATATTTTTCTTATTATTTATATTTTTATCGTTTAATTTCATTAAAACCACTTTTGAATTAATTATTTATTTGTTCGGCCACCTCTGTCGCAAAATCTTTTTTCTCTACTTCAATACCTTCACCTAATATAAAATATTTAAAATCTTTTATAATTATATTACAAGACAAATCTTTTTCTGCGTCACTAATAATCTTTAATACCTTAGATTCTCCATCTATTACCCAGATTTGATCCATAAGAGTGATTTCAGAAAAAAACTTTGAAATTCTTCCTTCTACCATTTTTTCAATAATATTATCAGGCTTACCAGATTCTTTAGCTTGTTCTATTAAAATACTTCTCTCTCTTTCAATAACTTTGGGGTCTACATCATCAGAATTTATAGCCATTGGTTTTGAAGCAGCAATATGCATAGCTATTTGTTTACCAAGCTCATTAATTTTATCTATTGGTCCATTGCTTTCTATAGATAAAATTACACCAATTTTTCCCAAGCCTTCATTAATTTGTCCATGTAAATAAGATGAAAAAATATTATTATTAGTATTCTTTAATATATGAGTTCTTCTTAAAACTATATTTTCACCAATCAAACCAATTAAATCAGTCAATGTTTCTTCCACACTTTTTTCACTATCTAAATATTTAGCTTTTTTTAATTCCTCTATGCTATCTCCCGAAGAAAGAGCTATATGTGATATATTTTTTGCAAAATTTTGGAAGTCTGGGTTTCTAGAAACAAAGTCAGTTTCAGAATTAATTTCTACTAAAGCAGCAGCATCTGAATTAACAGAAACTGTTACCACACCATCAGCAGCAACTCTAGCTGATTTTTTTTCAGCTCCAGAAATTCCCTTCTTTCTTAGCCAGTCAATTGATTCTTCTAAATTTCCATTTGTTTCAACTAGCGCATTTTTACAATCCATCATACCTGCTCCAGTTTTATCTCTTAATTCTTTAACTAATGCCGCGGTTACTTCTGACATATTTGTCTCCCTACTTAATTTTTATTTAGCTGTTTCTTTATTATCAGGTTCTGAAATATTATTAGTTTCATTATTACTTACTTTAACAGCGTCAACATCATTAATTACTTTCTCATTATTATCTTTCTTAATGTTATCTGTCTTGGCATCAATATTTACAGGACTTGAGTTAACAGACTCGTCTAATTTATCTTCCAAATTTAATTCTTCTTTAAGTTGATCTGACTCTCCAATATCTTTACCAGATTCACTAAATGAAACTTGTAAGCCATCTAAAATAGACTCTGATACGAGTCTGCAGTATAAAGCTATAGCTCTTGTAGCATCATCATTACCAGGTATAGGAAAATCTACTCCATCTGGATTACTATTAGAATCTATTACTGCAATTACAGGAATTTTAAGCACATTTGCTTCTTTAATAGCAATATGCTCTTTATTAGTATCTATAACAAACAAAGCATCTGGTAATCCTCCCATATCCTTGATACCTCCAAGCGATGCCTCTAACTTATCTCTTTGTCTTTGAATACCAACTAATTCCTTCTTAGTAAGTCCAGAATCTTCTTTATTTAATATTTCATCATAATTTTTTAGTCTTACAATAGATTTAGATATTGTTTTCCAATTAGTAAGAGTTCCTCCTAGCCATCTATGATTCATATAATATTGGCCAGAATTTATTGCACTTTCTGCAATAATTTTTTGTGCCTGTCTTTTTGTACCAACAAATAAAACTCTTCCTCCACCTGCTGCTATATCTCTTATAACTTTTAATGCACTATGTATTAAAGGGTATGTTTGTTGTAAATCAATAATATGGATACCATTTCTTTCACCAAATAAATAAGATTCCATTTTTGGATTCCATCTATTTAATTGATGTCCAAAGTGTATTCCAGCTTCCAATAGTTCTTTCATGGTATAATTAGGCATAGTCATATTTATCTCCTTATCCGGTTAAACCGCCATGAAAATTGAGCTGTAAACAGCACCGGAAGGCTTGAATATTTAAAAGCCACTTTCATGTGCGAAATTTTGTTAGTTTTACAACTCAAAGATAAATATCGCAAGTAATAAATAACTTTTTTAATTTTTTATAATTGGCCTTACAGAACTAACTTCATTAGAATTTTCTAATCTTTCTTTAAACAAGAATGGAGATTTTAAGTTTTGTTTTATTTCTATTTTAACCATATTGCTTTCTTGATCACTAAAAATAATATGAAGGGGATATTTTTTATAATTCTTCTGATCTATGATATTTAACTTCAAATCTGCTAAAAATTTTTCTACAGCAAAATTTTTGTTTAAATTTATTTCGAATGAGTGAATTAATTTGTTTAGCTTATCTTCTAATAACCACATATCTCTAACCAAAAGCCTATTATTTCCATTTTCTTCTTTAATGATAGCAATTTTAAAATATAGTTCTGTTCCTGACACTAACAAATTTCTTTTTTCTTGATATACATCTGAATATATAATTACTTCTTGCAAAGCAGATATAGATGAAATAATAACCCTTGCAAATCTTCCATTTCTAGAAGACCTCTCATTAACTTGAACAACAACTCCGACTGTATCAACTATAGTATCAGATTTTAGATCTATTTCTGATATTTCATTGATACCAATTTGGTCTAATATACTTTTAGACAAGTTTAAAGGATGACCAGAATAATAAAAACCTAAAGAATTTCTTTCCTTTTCTAATTTTTCTTTATCATTCCATTCTTCAACTTCTGGCAACTTCCATATTTCATTTAGATTTATAGTGTCTCCAAAAATATTTTCTTGTTTATTATGTTTCTCTCCTGAAGAACTTACTGATAAATCAGCTAAGATCTGAGCGGACATAAATGTTTGTTTTCTATTAGAGTTAACTGAGTTAAAAGCGCCAGCTAATGCTAAATTCTCATAATGAGATTTACTAAGCAAGTTAGTATCCATTCTACTAGCAAATTCTAATAAATTTTTATATTTTCCATTTACTTCTCTATCTTCTACTATTGAACTCAATGCTTTATTACCAATATTCTTAATGCTACATAAACCTGTTCTAATAGAAAAAGTACCTTTTTCATTCTTTTCTAAATTATAATTCAACATAGAATAATTTATGTCTGGTCCCAATAATTTTATTTTCAACCTTAAAAGCTCATTTCTATATATATTTACCTTTTCTGTTAATTCGGCATCAAATGTCATAAGTGCTGATAAAAAAATTTCTGGGTAATTTGTCTTAAACCATGCTGTTTGATAAGCAATAAGAGCATATGCTGCAGCGTGGCTTTTATTAAAACCATAGCCAGCAAAACGAGAAATTAGCTCAAATATTTGTGACGATAAATTTTTATCAATATTATTTTTTAAAGCTCCTTCTATAAAACTTTCTCTTTGAGCATCCATTTCAGATTTTATCTTTTTTCCCATAGCTCTTCTTAATAAATCAGCTTGACCTAGTGAATAACCAGAAAGTTTCTGAGCAGCTTCCATAACCTGTTCTTGATATATCATTATCCCATATGTTTCTTCTAATATAGAGTTTAGTAATGGGTGTAATACTTCAACTTTTTCAATTCCATGCTTTCTATTTATGAAAGAAGGGATATTATCCATTGGTCCTGGTCTATAGAGGGCTACAACTGCAATTATATCTTCAAATCTGTCCGGTTTTAATTTTGATAGAACATCTCTCATTCCTTGACTTTCTAATTGAAATATCCCAATAGTTTCGCCTGTACTAATTTCCTCATAAGTTTTAGGATCATTAAGCGGAATATGCTCTAATCTAAAAGAACTATCTTCTTTTCTTAATAAAGAAGAAGCCATATCAAGTATGGATAAAGTTTTTAGTCCTAAAAAGTCAAATTTTACTAAACCTGAAAGCTCAGTATACTTCATGTTATATTGTGTTGAAGGTATCTTAGATTTAGGATCTTTATATAATGGTACTATCTCAACTAATGGCTTATCTCCAATGACCAGACCTGCAGCATGTGTTGCTGCATTTTTCAATAAACCTTCTAATTTCAATGAAATATTAAATAACTGAGATATTTCTTCACCAGAACTAATTGCAGCTGCCAACTTTGGTTCAATATCTAAAGCTTCTTTCAAAGTAGTAGGTGAAGCTGGATTATTAGGAATTAATCTACAAAGTTCATCAACCTTACTATAAGGAATTTCTAGTACTCTTCCCACATCTCTTAATGCTCCTCTTGCCTGTAATGAGCCAAAGGTAATAATCTGTGCTACTCGATCTTCTCCATATGTATCTTGAACGTGGTTTATTACCTCATCTCGTTTTGATTGGCAAAAATCAATATCAAAATCTGGCATAGAGATTCTCTCAGGATTTAAGAAACGCTCAAACAATAAATTATATTTTATAGGATTTAAGTCTGTTATGCCAAGGGCCCATGCTACTAGAGACCCAGCACCAGAACCTCTTCCGGGGCCAACAGGAATATTATTTTCTTTAGCCCAGTTTACAAACTCTGATACTATTAAAAAATAACCAGAAAAACCCATATTAGAAATTATATCAAGTTCATAAGACAAACGTTCAAAATAAATATTTTCCTTATCTTTAACTACTTTTGAATTTGTAATCCTTTTTTTAAGTCCAATTTCACTATATCTAATTAGCGCTTGATGCTCACTCATATCCAACTTTTCTGGATAAGACGGTAAAGACGGTTTTTTTTCCTCCAGTAAAAAACTACACATTTTAGCTATAACTACTGTATTGCTAATTGCTTGAGGTAAATCTGAAAACAAAGTAATCATTTCTTCTTTTGATTTAAAATAATGCTCCTTAGTAATTCTATTTCTGTTAATATCACTAATTGTTTTTCCATCAGAAATACATAAAAGACAGTCATGCGCTTCAAACATTTCTTCAGTATCAAAATAAATATTATTTGTAGCTACAATAGGTATAGAATTATCAGAGGCTAATCTTAAGAATCTATTCTCAAATATTTTTTCTTTTTCCAATCCATGTCTCATAATTTCCATAAAAAGTCTTTCTGGAAAGTTTTCTTTAAATAAATGAATTAGATCATTAATTTCATCTATTTGGTCTGAAATCAAATATTTCATCAAGGGCCCATAAATTCCGCCTAACAAACAAATTAAACCGTCAGAGTGATTAAATAAAACATTTAATGAAATAGGTTTCTGAAGCCCATTCTCTTGGTCTAAAAAAGATTTGCTCACTATATAAGATAAATTTTTCCAGCCTATATTATTTTTTACTAATAATAATATTTTGCATTTGAAAGCATCTCCATATTCATTATTATCTAGCTTTATTTCTATATCTAATATTGAACCTAAGATAGGCTGTATTCCATTGCTGGCCGTTTTCATAGAGAATTCTAATGCACCAAATAAATTTCCATTGTCAGTTAAAGCTAATGCAGGCATATCATTTTGTTTAGACAACTCAATTAGGTCATCAATTTTGATTGCCCCTTGAGCTAATGAATAGGATGATCTACATCTAAGGTGAATAAAATTATTATATTGCATACTAAGATAATATACTTAATTTTTTATTATATAAAATTATAAATTATATTATTTTACCATTATCTATTTTAAATATTAAATCACATTTTTCTGCTAAATCAGAACTATGAGTAGCAATGATAGCTGAAGTTTTTGTTTTTTTAATATTATCCAATAATATATTAGATATTAGTTCAGAAGAAGAATTATCTAAATTACCAGTAGGTTCATCAGCAAGGATAAGGTCTGGTTTATTTATCATTGCTCTTGCAATTGCTACCCTCTGCTGTTCTCCACCTGACATTGAAGAAGATCTATGATTTAATCTGTTTTTTAATCCCATAGAGCTAAGTATTTTCTTTCCTTCATTAATAGCCCTATTTTTACTTATACCATTAATTATTTGAGGTATTATGACATTTTCTAAGGCTGTAAATTCAGGCAATAAATAAATTTTTTGGTAAACAAAACCTAATGAATTTCTTCTTATCATAGTTCTCTCAGAACTATTAAGATTATTAGTATTATTATTATTAATTAAGATCTTACCTTTATTAGGCTTTTCTAACAATCCAGCAAGGTGTAAAAATGTAGATTTTCCTGAACCAGAAGCTCCTATTAAAGCTATAATACTATTATTTTTCAACTCAAAATTTACAGAATCTAAAACTTTAATAATACTTTTGCCTTGTTTAAATTTATGAGTGACATTATTAAAATTTAATATAATATTTTCACTTTTAGGCATGCCTTAAAACCTTAATTGGATCTATTTTAGAAGCTCGCCATGCTGGATAAATAGTTGCAGAAAAAGATAAAACAAAAGCCACTAATATCACATAAACAACTTCAGAAAATATAATTTTAGATGGCAGATTAGATAAAAAGTAAATTTCTGCAGAAAAAAGATTAGTTCCTGTAAATACTTCAAGAAACTTTTGAATTTTTTCTATATTAATAGAAAATAATAAGCCTATAATTAAACCTAATAAAGTTCCAATAAACCCTATAGCAGAACCAACTATAATAAATATTTTTAAAATAGATTTATCTGTAACACCAATAGTTCTTAAAATAGATATACTGCTCTCTTTATCTCTTACTAGCATTATCATTGAAGAAATAATATTAAATGCTGCAACAATTATTATAAGAGTTAATATAATAAACATAACTGTTCTTTCTACTTCTAGAGCACTTGATAACTGTTTATGTCTACTAGTCCAAGGAATAATAATATTACCTTTCTCAATATTGTCTAATTTTTTCTTTATTTTATAAGAGTTTAACTCAGAATTATCAGGATTATTATAAAATATTTCGATGTGATCAATTTGATTTTCTTTGTATCCAATAAAATCACGTAAATTTTTTATACTCATAAATAAAACTGAGGAATCATATTCATACATACCTAGATCAAATGTTCCTGCAATATTAAACTTTTTGGCTAAAGGAGCGCTACCAAAAGGCGTACTCAACCCCATAGGAGAAATTAAAGTAATACTATTACCTGCTTTAAGGTTTAGATAATTAGATAATTTATGGCCAATAATTATACTATTATCGTACGTAAAATTTTTAAAAGTTTCACTAGAAATACTATTAAATAATAATTCATTACGTTTAAAATCTTTCAAAGAAAAACCTCTAGCAAAAACACCTTTAGATTTTTTACCTGCTGATACCATAATAGTAGATTCAATTACGGGAATTATATCTCTAACTTCTTCTATATCTAATACTACTTCCTCAATATTGCTTTGATTTAATTGTTTTGCATTTTCATTAATAAACAAAGATGCATGGCCATTAAAACCAATTATTCTCGTCAACATTTCTTCACGAAAACCGTTCATAACTGACATTACAATTATAAGAGTTGCAACTCCTATCGCAATTCCTATAAGAGAAAACCAGCTAACAACAGATATAAAACTTTCTTGTCTTCTAGCTTTTAGATATCTATACGCTATCCATAACTCATAAGAAAATATCAATATATCATCCTAAAATATTTTTAATAATATTATCAGTTTCATTAATAGGTATTTCTATAATCTTACCAGATTTTCTATTTAATAACTCAAAAAAACCATTATTTATTCCTCTCGGTCCAATCCTAATCTGCCAAGGTATACCAATAAGATCCATTTCTGCCAGTTTGATTCCTGCGCCTTCATCTCTATCATCATATAAAATTTCTATATTTTTATTTATTAAAAAATTATAAATTTTATCTGACAATTCAATACATGCACTATCATTTACTCTTAAGTTAATAATACCAACAATATATGGAGCTACACTTTCTGGCCAACAAATACCCTTCTCATCATGATGAGCATCAATAATCCCTCCTACCAATCTGGATACACCTATGCCATATGACCCCATTTCTACGGGAGTATTATTACCGTCTATATTTGCAATGCAAGCATCTAAAGGTTTTGAATACTTTGTACCAAAGTAAAATAAATGCCCTACTTCAATACCTCTAGTTTGAAGCCTATCATCTTCATTAACTTTTTTATAATATTCATTTTCATTATGCTTATCATCAGCAGCTGTATAATATGAAGTTAACTTATTTACTAACTTTAATATTTCTTCACTATCATCATATTTAATATCTGGAATATCTTCATTCAGAATATTTTTATCTATAAAAACATCAGATTCGCCAGTTTCTGCTAAAATAATAAATTCATGACTTAAATCTCCACCTATAGGCCCTGTATCTGCTGCCACTGGAATAGCTTTAAGTTGCATCTTATTAAATATTCTTAAATAACTTAAAAACATCCTGTTATAACATTTAATTGCATCTTCTTTATTTTTATCAAAGGAATAAGCATCTTTCATAAGGAATTCTCGCCCTCTCATGACTCCAAATCTTGGTCTTATTTCATCTCTAAATTTCCACTGAATATGATACATACATAAAGGTAAACTTTTATAGCTCATAATATTCTTAGAAAAGATATCTGTTATCAACTCTTCATTAGTTGGGCCATAAATTAATTCATGTTCGTGCCTATCTTTGAACTTAAGCATTTCTTTACCATAATCATCAAATCTTCCAGATTTTTTCCATATTGCAGAATCTTGAATTGTTGGCATTAACAATTCCTGTGAAATTAAATTTTGTTCAATTCTAATTATATTTTCTATATTTTTTAAAACTTTATAACCTAATGGAAGCCATGTATAAATTCCTGATGAAGCTTGTCTAATCATTCCAGCTCTAAGCATTAATCTATGCGATGTAATAGAAGCTTCTGATGGGTTTTCCTTTAAAGTTGGAAGAAATAATTTACTGCGTCTCATAATAAATCCTTACATATCTCTAAAGATTAATAATTTATGAAAGTGATATAATATTACTTTCTATTATTAAAACTGTTACATATGTTAGTATTAAAGTAATTATGCTCACATATATAAACTTTTTCCAAAGATAAGTCTTTTCTGGTGCACCAGAATCGTGACCTAACTCAATATTATTTGGTTTTTTTACACCCATTGGTAATGATATAAAAAATAATATCCACCATATAACAATGTATACTATAAAATACTCAAATAATGACATCTATACTTCTTCCAATTCTATTAAGGTTCCATTAAAATTTTTAGGATGAATAAATATTACAGGTTTACCATGAGCTCCAATAGATGGCTTACCAGAACCTAATATAGTTGCTCCCTCTTCTTGCATCTTTGAACAAGCCTTTAAAATATCTGGTACTTCATAACAAATATGATGCATTCCACCAGATGGGTTTTTATTTAAGAAATTTTCTATAGGAGAATTTTTTCCAATTGGTTCTAATAATTCAATTTTTGTATTATCTAATTCAATAAATATAGTTTTTACTCCATGATCAAGCAAATCTATTGGTTTTGATATCTTTGCACCTAAAATATTTTTATATTGATTAGCAGCATCAGATACGGATGGAACTGCTATTGCTACATGATTTAGCTTACCTATCATTTTTTACCTTCTCAATTAATAATATTAATTTCTAACTTTAATAATGGTTTTTTCATATATTGAACCTTAATACTTCTTTTTAAAGCAAGAGTCATACTTTCTTCAACATAATTTTTATCAAACTTTTTAGATTTGTGATACGATCTTATATCTTCACAAACAAAATCTTTTATAAAATCTTCTGGATTATCATCATCAATTATTTCTGCTAATCCAACCGCCATTATATTAGGTTCTGTCACTAAACTATAATCACTATTTATAAACAAAACAACATGAACTGAACCATTATACATCATTTTATGTCTCTGCTTGAGCACCTCTGAATTTCTGGTTATTAAATCATTTCCATCTACTATCAATCGACCATATTCGAGCTCTCCTATAAACCTAGGGTCACCAGGTGCTAATTGAATTAAAGAACCATTTCTCCCCGGTAAAGCATTACTAATTTGCTGTTCTAATGCAAATTTAACATGTGAATTTATGTGTCTAGTTTCCCCGTGTACTGCGACTAAAGATTTTGGTTTAACCCATGAATACATTTGAGATAATTCTTCTTTTGCAGGATGCCCGCTTACATGTATTAAACTATCTTTGCTCGACTCAATAATATCGACTCCTAGATCAGATAATTTATTTTGCATCTCTGAAATGCCAACTTCATTTCCAGGAATAACTCTTGAAGAAAATATTACAGTATCTCCATTACTAATAGAAACATCCCTATGTGAGCCATTTGCAATTCTGTTTAATGCTCCTCGTGGTTCGCCTTGAGAACCCGTACATATAATTAATATTTTATCATCATCAATATTTTTAATATCTCTTTCAGATACAAAAGCGGGTAAATCAGATAAATACCCGCAACTTTTAGCGATCTCAACCATTCTCCACATAGACAGTCCAACTAAAGCAACACTTCTACCAAGTGAGTGGGCAATTTTAGATAAAGTATTTAACCTAGTAACATTTGAGGCAAAAGTAGAAACAATTACTTTTCCTTTACAATCTTTTATTATTTTAGTTAAAGGTTTTATAACATCTTCCTCTGAGCCAGATGTCCCCTCTACCAATACATTCGTGGAGTCACAAATCATTGCTAAAATATTTTCATTAGATAGTTGCTTTAATCTTTTCTTATTAATACCTTCTCCTAATTGTGGATTATAATCTATTTTCCAATCTCCTGTATGAAAAATAGTTCCAGCTTTTGTTGAAATTAGAGCAGATGACGGTTCTATAATTGAATGAGACATACTTATTATTTCAATATTAAATGGTCCTATTTCAATTTTTGAATCAATTTTTATTATATTTATATCAACATCTTTTTCGAGTCCTACATCCTTAAGTTTTCTAATCAAAACTTCTGCAGCAAAATCAGTGGCATAAATAGGACATTTTAAATATGGCCATAAATGATGAACAGCACCTATATGATCTTCATGAGCATGGGTTAATAAAAGTCCAGATAGAGAATCAATCGAATCTTCTATAGATGAAATATCAGGCATAGCCACATCAACAGATTTATATACTGGATCTCCAAAAGTTACACCACAATCTACAATTAGCCATTTACCGTCATGGCCATATAGATTTAAATTCATTCCAATTTCCCCTGAACCACCTAAAGGTAGAAACAATATTTCGTCTATTTTTGGTTTTGGTAAATTCATTTTGAAAAAATATCCAACTCAAAATCCCATGTTAAAGCAATACCTTTTAGGGTTAAATCCTCATCAATAAAATCTATTATATTAGTATGAGGTTTAAAAAGTTTTGCTAACCCACCTGTGGCTGCTACTTTCATATCATTATTATATTCAATTCTAATTCTAGAAATCATGCCTTCTAGTAGACCTATATACCCCCAAAATATACCAGACTGCATAGCTGTAATAGTATTATCCCCTATTACTTTATCTGGTTTTGTAATAGCTATACGAGGTAACCTCGCAGTTGCTTTATCTAATGCATCCATAGATAAATTGACACCAGGAGATATAATGCCTCCAATGTATGAACCTTTTTTATCTACTACATCAAATGTTGTTGCTGTGCCAAAATCTATAACTATTATAGGACCACCAAAAATACAATTAGCTGCTAAACTATTTACTAATCTATCTGCCCCAACTTCATCAGGTCTTTCAAGTGATACATTTAGATTAGGGAAAATATTATCTCCAATGATCTTAGGAGTAATATTAAAAATATTTTCAATATATGATTTTAGTTCATAGTTTACAGCGGGCACTACAGATGAAATCACTACATCAAATAACTCTAAATTATTAATATTTTCTAGGAATACTTTTAAATGAGTCTCATACTCATCTGCTGTTCTATTAACAATAGTAGACATTCTCCATTTATGCCAAATACCTCCCTTGTTTATTAAAGCAAAAACAGTATTAGTATTTCCAACATCAATAACCATAATAGTTTTATTAAATAAATTTTCACTCATAATGCAAAAATATCCCCTGCTACTATTGACTCTTGCTTACCGTATTTATTTATTATTAATAATGCACCTTCTTTACTTAATCCATCAAATGTTCCTTTTATTTCATTATTACCAATCTTAACAGTAATTTTATCACCTATTTTATGCCCCAAATCATGCCACATATCAAAAATCTTCTCGATACCTTGATCTGTATATACTTTATCAATTACTCTAAATTTCTCTAGAAATGTTTTCAATAAATCATGAGAAGTAGTATCAATATTTTCACTTTTAAGATTGGTAGCAGGATAAATTGTATTTTTTGGGTTTGAAATTATATTAATACCAATCCCTATATTTAATAAATATTCATTTTTAGGCATATTAATATTTTCAATTAATATGCCAGCTATTTTATGTTTATTCACTAAAATATCATTTGGCCATTTGATACTTGGTCTTATTTTATTCCTTGATATTGAAATAATTGCATATGCTACACTTATAGCAACAATAAATACTGGAGCAAATATATTACCGTTAATATTTTTTTCCGATTTTCTTAAAAAAGAAAAATATAAATTACCTTCTGGAGAAACCCATGATCTACCATGTCTTCCTCTTCCTTTTACTTGTCTTTTAGCAGTCACTACTGTGTTTATATCACATCCTGCTAGGACCATATCTTTCATAGTAACCATTGTAGAGTTTAACTCTTCAAATTCAACTATATTATAACCTGAACTTAATTTTATAATATTACTCACAAAATAATTGCTCTACTAATATGAGTCATAAAATTAATAATACTATCTGCAAAAATAATAAATGATAAAATAAATGTTGAAGAAATAAAAAGAATTATTTTCATATTTACTCTGGACTCAATAATAAAAGATTCATCTCCATCATCTAAATACATTACTTTAATTATATTTAAATAATAATAAGCAGATATTACACTTCCAATTATTCCTACAATAGCTGTCAATAAATAACCTGAAGTTATTACTGCCTTAAACACATAGAATTTAGCAATAAAACCTGCTAGTGGAGGTAATCCAGCCATTGATAACAATAGAATACTTAAACATACAGCATAAAAAGGATTAGATTTAGAAAGCCCTGCATAACTAGATATATTATCTAACATTATATTATCTTTTTCCATAGAAAGTATGAATGTAAAAACTCCAATAGCAGATATTGAATATATAGTAATATATAAAAGAGATGCCTCTAAACCTAACTGACTACCTAAACTTAAGGCTAAAAATATAAATCCAATATTACTAATGGCACTATAAGCTAATAATCTTTTAATATTTTTTTGAAGAAGTGCTCCAAACGCTCCTACAAATATTGAGAGTAAACCTAGTACTAAAACTAATTGCAACCATATAAAATTAATATCTATTAAAGCTATATATAAAATTCTGATCAAAACTCCAATTGCAGCAATTTTTGGAACAATTGCAAAATATGCGGTTATAGATGTCGGCGCCCCTTCATAAACGTCAGGAGTCCACATATGAAAAGGGGCAATAGATAATTTAAAAGCTATAGAAGAGATTATTAATACTACTGAAAATATTAATAATAAACTAACTTCATTAGTGTTAAGGTAATTAAAACTAAGCAGAGTAAATGATGTTGTCCCCGTAATGCCAAATAATAAAGAAACCCCAAACAAGAAGAAACCAGACGCCAAAGCACCAAGAATAAAATATTTAAGACCTGCCTCAGAAGATTTTAATGAATCTTTTTTTGCCGCTGCTAATACATATAGAGCTAATGATTGTAACTCTAAACCTAGATAAAGTGTAATAAAATTATTAGCTGAAAGCATCACTAGCATGCCTAAAATAGAAAATAATATTAATAATGGATACTCAAAAAGATATAGATTCTCTATACTTCTATACCTTTCAGAAATTATAAGTACTAATATTGCAGCCAATAATATCAGTGCTTTAAGATAAATTATTAGCCTGTCAGTTACCACCAAGTCATAAAAACCTAGAGATGCTCTATTATCTCCCATTAATAAAATTAGTAATGTCCCTAAAAGACCAATTATTGAAAAAATAGAAAAATATGATTGGCGACTTAACTTATTTCCCCCAGAATAGACTCCTAAAGGAATAAAAATAAGTAACCAAAGTGATAAGAATATTTCAGGAAGAGCAATACTTAAATTTGAAATATTAGATAATGAATACAATGTTTTCTCCAAATATATTCTAGTTAGCTAATCTTGTATTAAGATGATTAACTAAATTTGTCACTGAGTCTCTAAATTCAATTACAAAGCTTTCTGGATAAATACCTAACCAAAAAACTCCTACTATAATTGGAATAAATATTACATATTCTCTTTTATCTAAATCTGTAATATTTTTTAGATTAATATTTATAAGTTTACCGAAAACAACTCTTTTATATAACCATAGCATATAAGCTGCACCCAAAATCATTCCTATTCCAGTTGTAAAAGCCAAATAACCATTTACCTTATAAGCTGCTATTAAAACTAATACTTCCCCCACAAACCCACTAGTTCCTGGCAATCCTACTGATGCTAATGTAAATACCATGAAAATAAGAGCAAATTTAGGCATATTTGAAACAATTCCTCCATAATCTGATATCATTCTTGTATGCATTCTGTCATAGAGTACTCCAATACAAAGAAATAATGCTGCCGAAACTAAGCCATGACTTAACATTTGAATAATTGCTCCATCAATACCTTCTTGCTTGAAAGTAAATAAACCAATAGTTACATAACCCATATGTGCGACTGAAGAATAAGCAATAAGTTTTTTCATATCTTTTTGCATTAAAGCTACTAATGATGCATATATAATTGCAATAACTCCAAGTGTGAAAACTAATGGAGCATAATAATCACTTGCTTCAGGCAGCATAGGTATGGAAAAACGAATAAACCCATATCCACCAACTTTTAATAAAACTCCTGCTAATATTACAGATCCAGCTGTAGGTGCTTCTACATGTGCATCTGGAAGCCATGTGTGAAAAGGCCACATGGGAGTTTTAACAGCAAAAGAAGCAAATAATGCCGGCCATAACAATAATTGTAATTGATAATCAAATTGATACACCAATAATTCTCTTATATCAAAAGTTCCAGAGGTATAGCCCATTAATATTATAGCTATCAAAAATAATACTGATCCAGCTAAAGTATATAGAAAAAACTTAAATGCCGCATATATTCTTCTTGGACCACCCCAAATTCCTATGATTAAAAACATAGGTATTAAAAGAGCTTCAAAGAATATATAAAAAAGTAATAAATCTAATGCACAAAATGTCCCTATCATAAGAGTTTCTAACAATAAGAAGAGTATCATATATTCTTTAACTCTTACCTTAATAGATTTCCAACTAGCTAATATACATACAGGAACAAGAAATGCTGATAAAACAACAAATAGTAAAGAAATACCGTCTAAACCTAACCTATATGATATACCAATTGCAGAAAACAATTTGACTTCTTCTAAAAAATGAAACCCCGTTGACTGAGGAAAATTTAACCATAAAAAAAGAGACAAAATAAAGACAACTAATGATGTCCATAAGGCAACCATTTTTGTATTTTTAAATACAGTTTTTTCTTCGCCATCAACCAGACTTATAAAAAAAGCGCCAAAAAGTGGTATAAATATCATTAAAGATAAAATTGGCCAACTACTCATAATTACAACCATCCAAAATAAATTAAAAATTGCCAACTAAACAAAATAATCAGACCAAAAAACATTGTAAAGGCATAATGGTAAACATAACCACTTTGAAAAGATTTGATTTTACTTGCTACAAGTGAGCACAAATGAGCTATTCCATTTGGACCAAATCTATCGATTATCCTAATATCACCTAGAGTCCAAAAAACATTTCCTATATTTTTTAATTGTCTAGTCAAAATAAAATCATAAATTTCATCAAACCAAAATTTATTTCTAGAAATTTCATAAAGTTTAGAATACTTCTCTGAATAAATTTTTGGAAGATGAACCTTTCTAATATAAAAAAGCCATGCAAAATAAATACCTAAAACTGCAACTATAATTGGCGATAGTTTGACTAGCAAAGGAGCATGATGAGCATTTACTAAAGCCTGATGACTATCCAGTATTAAAATTGACCCTAACCAAAAATCATGATGAGTATCAACCATACTATAACCTACCCAGCCGGATATAATTGCTCCAATAGACAAAATGAAAAGTGGAATAAGGATATATAATGGAGACTCATGAGCACTACTTATGTCCGTTCTTGGTTTACCATGAAAAACCATAAATAAAATTTTCCATGAATAAAATGCTGTCAAAAAAGCTGCTATTAGACCTAGATAAAATGCAATATACCCAAAAGTACTATGGTGACCCCACGCTGCTTCTAAAATGATATCCTTAGAGAAAAATCCCGCAAAAGGAGGTAGTCCCGCTAATGCTAAGGAGCCAATCCACATTGCAGCACATGTATAAGGAAGAGCCTTTGCCAAACCTCCCATTTTTCTAATATCTTGTTCATCGGACAAAGCGTGAATAACAGAACCAGCACCTAAAAATAATAAAGCCTTAAAAAAGGCGTGCGTCATAAGATGAAACATTCCAGCAGAATAGGCCGAAACACCACAAGCAAAAAACATATAGCCTAACTGACTACAAGTTGAATAAGCTATAATTTTTTTAATATCATTTTGAGTAATTGCTATACAAGCCGCAAAAATTGAAGTAGCAGCTCCAACTAAAATTACAAAATTTAGAGCTATTGGTGCATATTCAAATAATGGTGAACACCTTGCTACAAGAAATACACCTGCAGTTACCATAGTTGCAGCATGAATAAGAGCTGAAACAGGAGTAGGCCCTTCCATAGCATCTGCCAACCATGTATGAAGGCCAATTTGAGCTGATTTACCCATAGCGCCTATAAATAATAGAAAACAGGCTAATTCAATATATGGTATTGATAAGTTAAAAAAGTGTATATTAGATTCAAGAAATGATGATGTTTTGTCAAATACTACATTAAAATCAAGACTACCTGTTAATTTATATATTACACATATACCTAAAATAAGACCCAAATCACCAACCCTATTAACTATAAATGCTTTTATAGCTGCTGCGTTTGCACTTTGTTTTTTGAACCAAAAGCCTATAAGTAAATATGAACATAATCCAACTCCCTCCCAACCAAAAAATAATTGTAAAAAATTATTAGATGTGACAAGCATAAGCATTGCAAAAGTAAATAGAGATAAGTAAGAAAAGAAACGAGCTTTATGTTCATCATGGTCCATATATCCAATAGAATATAAATGAACCAAGCTAGATACTAACATTACAACAAAAAGCATAACAGCACTTAATACATCTAGCCTTAATGACCAGCTTACTGTTAAAGCTTCTGACTTAATCCAATAACATAAATGAGTAATATAAGCCTCTCCCCCAATAGCTTGTGCAAGCAAAATTACTGAAAAGAAAAGTGAGAGAAAAGAAAATAAAGTGGGAACCCAAATTACTCCTTTTTTACCCAAAAATTTAGGAAATAATCCACTTAAAATTGAGCCCATTAAAGGCAGAAATACTAATAGTTTAAGCATATTATCCTTTCATACTATTTGCATCTTCAACGGCTATAGAACCTCTAGATCTAAAAAATACTACTAAAATTGCTAATCCAATAGCAGCCTCTGCAGCAGCAACCGTTAATACAAATAATGCAAATACTTGTCCTAAGATAAGGTTTAAATGAGTAGAAAAAGCTATAAAATTGATATTTACTGCTAATAACATTAATTCTATAGACATTAAAATTATTATTAAATTTTTTCTATTAAGAAAAACTCCAAAAATACCAATAGTAAATATAATAGAAGATAATATAAGGTAATGAGTGAGGCTTATCTGATACATTGTTATACTCCCTTGCCTATCTCAACTTTACTTACTTCTATAGAATCTGATTTACTACGTAAAGTTTGTTTTACAGCATCTTGTTTTTTAACATTTTCTCTTCTTCTATGAGTTAAAACAATAGCACCAATCATAGCAACAAGGAGTATAAGTCCTGCGCATTGAAATAAATAAATATAGTCAGTATAAATTACTTTTCCAAGTGCTCTAGTATTTTCAACTTCTGATAATTGAACAAACAATTCATTTCCAGGTATTCCCGCAATACCATACTTCATACCAATAAAAGAAAAAATAATTTCCCCTAAAAGAATTACACCAATTAAAAGACCAACTGGAGCATTTTTTATCATTCCTGCTCTTAAGGAACTGAAGTCTATGTTTAACATCATTATGACGAATAAAAATAAAACTGCTACAGCACCAACGTAAACGACTAGCAATAACATTGCTAAAAATTCGGCCCCCATTAAAACAAATAAACCTGTTGCATTAAAAAAAGTAAGAATAAGAAAAAATACGGAATGAACCGGATTTTTTACTGTAATAACCATAACAGCTGAAAAAACAGCAATGAAGGAAAATAAATAGAAAAAAACTGATATCATTATAAAACCTTAATATTACCTAAATTGTTTATCTTTTTGAATATTGTTAGATAGAACTGACTCCCACCTATCTCCATTCTCTAAAAGTTTTTCTTTATCATAAAAAAGTTCTTCCCGAGACTCTTTAGCAAATTCATAATTGGGTCCTTGAACTATGGCATCAACGGGACATGCCTCTTCACATAATCCACAATAAATACATTTGGTCATATCTATGTCATACCTAGTAGTTCTTCTACTATCATCATCTCTTGGTTCAGACTCAATCGTAATTGCTAAGGCAGGGCAAACTGCTTCACATAATTTACAGGCTATACATCTTTCTTCTCCATTTGGGTATCTTCTTAGAGCATGTTCTCCTCTAAAACGAGGACTTAATTTTCCTTTCTCATAAGGATAATTTATTGTAACTGGCTTTTTAAACATATATTTTAAAGTTAAAAACATACCAGAAACAAGTTCTCCAAGAATAATAAACCAAAATGATCTAAATATTTTACCCAACTTTACTCTCCTCAAACACTTGATGGTAATAAGTCAAAAATAATTAAAAAGCCTGAAGTTAAAACTACCCACAATAAAGAAAAAGGTAAAAATACTTTCCAACCAATTCTCATTAATTGATCATACCTAAACCTAGGAAAAGTTGCCCTAACCCATAAAAAAGTAAATAACATCAAAGATGTTTTTCCTGCAAACCAAATAAAACCAGGAATTTGATTTAATATAGCAATATCAAATGGAGGAAGCCAGCCACCTAAAAATAAAATAGTAGCCATCCCACTCATCATGATCATAGCTGCATATTCGCCTAAAAAAAACATAGCAAATAGCATTGATGAATATTCAGTAAAATATCCTCCAACCAAAGATGATTCATCTTCAGGTAAATCAAATGGAGCCCGATTAGTTTCTGCTAAAGCCGATATAAAAAAAACAATAAACATGGGAAATAATGGAAATATGTACCAGACTGATTTTTGAGCATGAACAATATCACTTAAATTAAGTGACCCAACACATACTAATACAGTAACTATAACTAAACCAATCGATACTTCATAAGAAACCATTTGAGCTGCTGACCTTAAAGCACCCATAAATGCATATTTAGAGTTACTTGCCCATCCAGCCATAATAATTCCGTAAACAGATAAAGAAGAAATAGCAAATAAGTATAATATACCAACGTTGATGTTAGATATTACCCATCCATCCGCAATTGGAATAACAGCCCAAGCAGCAATAGAAAGAGAAAATGCTACCATAGGTGCTAATAAAAAAACAATCTTATTAGAAACTGTAGGAAATATAGTTTCCTTGGAAAATAATTTTAAGCCATCAGCAAGAGGTTGTAAAAGTCCAAATGGCCCTACTACATTTGGCCCTTTTCTTAATTGAACCGAAGCAATAACTTTTCTTTCAGCATATGTTAAAAAAGCTACAATAACTAAAAGAGGAACTACAAGTCCAATAATTTTCAACATAATAAATATAAAAGCTAAAAAATTTTCATTATAAAAAATATCAAACATTACATACCTAATTTATTTTTAGCAATTGTACATTTTGCCATAGTTTCTGATGAACGAGAAATAGGACAAGTCATAAAATAATTTATTTCTAGAGGTTTGATATTAGAATTATTTAATTTAATATTAGTATCACCTATGTCATAAGTCTCTGATTTTATTATATAATCTTCTTTAACTAAATTTTTATTTAGTTTTTCAAATCTCTTCCTGAGTTGTGTAATATTATTATATGGTAGAGTTTTTCCAATATATTCTGAAAAAGCTCTTATTATCTTCCAATCCTCTTTAGCATTTCCTGGAGGAGGAACAGCGGCATAAGCTCTTTGAACTCTTCCTTCAGTATTGATATATGTTGCATTTTTTTCTGTATAAGCAGAACCAGGCAAAATTAAATCAGCACATTCGGCTCCTTTATCTCCGTGATGCCCTTGGTAAATAATAAATGCCTCAGATGTTTTTTCAGTTATTTCTTCATCATATCCTAATAACCATAGTAACTTGATCTTATTTTTATTAATGCCATCTAATATACCTTTTGTATCAAGACCATTTTTACCAGGTATAAATCCAACTTCTAATGCTCCTACTCTATTTGCTTCTGTATGAAGAATACCTATTCCATTCCAATCATCATTATAGTTATTATATTTTTTAGCAATCTCTCTAATTCTTCCTAATATACCCTCACCATCTTTTCTATTTAAAACTGATTCTCCTATTAAAAACAATGTTTTATTGTGTTTTTTTAAAGTTTTATTATAACTATGTTTACCTTTATATATTTTTTCAATAATTTCAATTTCGTTTCCTAATTCATTTATATGATAACTAGCCTTATCTCCTCCACCTATTCTAGAAATTTCTATATTATTTGCTAACCAAGTCTTTCTAATTCGCGCATCTAATAAGGCGGCTTCGTATCTTGGCTGACTTCCAATAATTAATAAATTATCAATCTCCTCAATACCTGATATTGTTGGATTAAATAACCAACCACTTCTTTCTTTTGTACTGATAGGTAATTTGGATAATTTTGGTCTACTATCAATATTAACCACATTTAAAGAGTCCATAACATCTTTAAGTGAAACAATAGACTCCAAACAAGCTTGCCCTCCCACAATTGAAGCCATTTCATTAGGTTTTAAAACAGTTATTACTTTAGTCATTATTTGAAATGCTTCTTCCCATGAGCAAGATTCTAATTTACCCTTAGAATTTCTTTTGTAGGGTACATCTAACCTTTGATTACCCAAACCATCAATAGCGAACCTAGACTTATCAGCTAACCACTCTTCATTTATATCCTCGTTTAATCTAGGTAATACTCTCAATACTTGACCATTTTTCGACCCTATTTGAATAGATGAACCTAGAGCATCCAAGACATCTATGCTGTTAGTTTTAGATAATTCCCATGGTCTTGCTTTAAATGCATATGGAGCAGAAGTAAGAGCTCCTACAGGGCATAAGTCTATAATATTTCCAGATAATTCACCACCAAGGCCAGAAGGCGAATTTGAAATAATTTCCATATCTTCACCTCTACCAATAGCTCCTAAGTCATGAACACCTGCCACCTCATCCATAAACCTCACACATCTTGTACAATGAATACATCTTGTCATGGTAGTTTTTATTAATGGTCCAAATGGTTTATTATCTACAGATCTCTTATTTTCTTCATATCTGGTATTACCCCTGCCATAAAATAAAGCTTGGTCTTGCAGATCACACTCTCCTCCTTGATCACATATAGGGCAATCTAAGGGGTGATTTATCAATAGAAATTCCATTACTCCTTCTCTAGCAGCTTTTACACCATCAGAGTTTGTTACTACCTTCATACCTTCAGTAGCTGGCATTGCACAACTGGCAATTGGTTTTGGAGAACCTTCTAAAGTAACTAAGCACATTCTGCAATTACCAGCTATCGATAATCTTTCATGAAAACAAAACCGTGGAATTTCAGCACCTGTTTTTTCACAAGCTTGCATAACAGTGGAGCCTTCTTCAACTTCAATTTCTATTTCATCTACAAAAAGTTTTACCATCATTTATTACCTATTCAGCTACCTTTAAAACTTTATAATTACTAATTCTGTTTTCAATCTCATATCTAAAATGTTTTATTAACCCCTGAACTGGCCAAGCAGCTGCATCTCCAAGAGCGCATATAGTATGTCCTTCAATTTGATCACAGACATTTTTTAAAATATCTATATCCCTAATATTAGCGTTACCATGTATTAATTTTTCCATGGAACGCATTACCCATCCAGTTCCTTCACGACATGGGGTGCACTGACCACAAGATTCGTGTTTATAGAATTTTGATAGCCTCCATATTGCCTTAACTATATCTGTAGATTTATCCATTACTATAACCCCAGCAGTTCCTAATCCAGTTCCCACATTTTTTAAAGAATCAAAATCCATTACTATATCTTCACATACTGAAGCAGGAATAAGAGGTGTGGATGAACCTCCTGGAATAACAGCTAGTAAATTATCCCATCCTCCAGTAACACCGCCAGCGTGAACTTCTAGAAGCTCTTTTAATGTAATGCCCATTTCCTCCTCAACAACACAGGGAGAATTTACATGACCGGATATACAAAATAATTTTGTACCCGTATTATTTTTATTTCCTATTGACGAAAACCAGTCTGCACCTCTTCTTAAAATTGTAGGCACAACTGCAACAGTTTCAACATTTGATACTGTTGTAGGACAACCATATAACCCAGCATTTGCAGGAAAAGGTGGCTTTAATCTTGGTTGCCCCTTCTTACCTTCAAGACTTTCTAAAAGAGCTGTTTCTTCTCCACAAATGTATGCTCCTGCACCTCTATGTAAAGTTATATCAAACGAATACCCAGTTTTACATGCATTTTTTCCTATATATCCTTTATCATAAGCCTCATTTATAGCTTTATCTAAAGCTTTAGCCTCTTGAACAAACTCACCTCTAATATAAATAAAACCATGGTTAGCTTGCATCGCATAACCAGCTAATAATATTCCCTCTATTAGCTTATGTGGCTCATTTCTCATAATTTCTCTATCTTTACATGTTCCAGGCTCACTCTCATCCGCATTAATAACTATATAGTGAGGTTTATTTTTTTCCTTCGGCATAAAAGACCACTTTAAGCCTGTAGGAAAACCTGCTCCGCCTCTTCCACGAAGTTCTGAAGATTTAACTTCATTAATAATCCATTCTGCCCCCTTACTAATTAGAGATTTTGTGTTGCTCCAATCTCCTCTTTTGGTGCAGCTATTAATGTCACTTGAGTTAAAACCATGAATATTATCAAATATAATATTTTTATCTGAAATCATTTTAATTTAGCCTTTTTATAAATTGGTTCTGATCCAAATCTTTTCGATTGTGGACCAGGTTTAGGTTTATTACCATTTTGAAGGTCTTCAATTATTTTTAGCATTGAATCACTATCAAGATCTTCATAAAAATCATCATTTATTTGTACCATAGGAGCATTTGAGCAAGCACCTAAGCATTCTACCTCTAGTAAAGTAAAATTATTATCTTTAGAAGTTTCTCCAAAATCTATACCTAACTTATTTCTGCATGTACTTACAATATCATCACTCCCTCTTAACCAACATGGTGTAGTGGTACAGACCTGTAAAAGGTTTTTTCCAACGGGTTCTAAATTAAACATAGTATAGAATGTGGCAACTTCTAATACCTTTATTAAAGGAATAGAAAGTATTTCAGATATACATTGCATTGCTGCGGTAGGGACCCAATTATCATGCTGTCTCTGAGCTAAATCTAATAATGGTAGAAGAGCACTTGCTTTTTTTTCCTTGGGGTATTTTGATAAAATTTTATCAACTTCTTTAGTATTAATTTTATTAAAAATAAAACTTTTAGGTTGCAAATCATTAGCTGCCGGTCTTCTTATGCTCATCTATCTATTTCCCCAAAAACAACATCTAATGTTGCAATACAGGCTACTAAATCTGCTAGCATATGTCCTTTTGTCATAAAATCTAAACCTTGAAGATGAGGAAACCCAGGAGCTCTTATTTTACATCTATATGGCTTACTAGTTCCATCAGATACTAAAAATACTCCAAATTCACCTTTAGGAGCCTCTACGGCAGTATATACTTCACCAGCAGGAACTCTTACTCCCTCAGTAAATAACTTAAAATGGTTTATTAAAGCCTCCATAGACTCCTTCATATCATCTCTCTTAGGCGGGTATAATCGAGAATCTTGAACAATTACATCTCCCTCAGGCATATTATCTAAGACCTGACGAATAATTTTTGAACTTTGTTTCATTTCTTCAACTCTTAAAAGGTATCTGTCATAGCAATCACCATTCTTGCCAACTGGTATGTCAAAGTCCATTTGATCGTAAACAGCATAGGGCTGAGATTTTCTTAAATCCCAGGCAATTCCAGAACCTCTAAGCATAGGACCAGAAAAACCCCAACTTAATGCTTGCTCTGGACTAACAACACCAACGTCAACAGTTCTTTGTTTGAAAATCCTATTATCTGATAATAAAGTTTCAATATCATCAACAATCTTCCCAAACCCCGCTAGCCACTCTTCTATCTCCTCAATTAAATTTAATGGCAAATCTTGATGAACTCCTCCTACTCTATAATATGCAGCATGCAATCTAGAGCCAGAAACTTGTTCATAAAACCCCATTAATTTTTCTCTTTCCTCAAAAAGCCATAAAAATGGTGTTGTAGCACCTAAATCTAATCCCTGAGCAGCAATTTGAAGTGAATGATTTAAAATTCTTGTAATTTCATCAAATAATACTCTAATATATAAGGCTCTTTTAGGAACATCTAACTGTAATAACTTTTCAGCAGACAAAACAAAAGCATGTTCTTGGCACATTGGAGATACATAATCTAATCTATCAAAATAAGGAATTGCCTGCATATATGTTTTATGCTCTATTAATTTTTCAGTCCCCCTATGCAGAAGACCTATATGTGGATCAGTTCTTTCTACTACTTCTCCATCCATTTCTAAAACTAAGCGAAGAACTCCATGAGCAGCGGGATGTTGAGGTCCAAAATTTAAAGTCATATTTTTTAATTCAACATCTGACATTATTTATTTTCCATATTTTTATCTTTTTCATTATAATCAGGACCTTCCCATGGACTTTCAAAATCAAATTTTCTAAAATCCTGTACCAGACTAACTTTTTCATTCACTACCTTTTTTTCTGAATCGTCATATTTAACTTGAATAAATCCAGACAAAGGAAAATCCTTTCTCAAAGGATGTCCCTCAAAACCATAATCTGTTAAAATGCGCCTTAAATCTGGGTGATCTGTAAATATTATTCCAAACAAATCCCACACTTCTCTTTCATACCAATTAGCAGCATCGTAAATTGTAACTATGGAAGGAACTGTTTCTTCATCATTAACAGATAACTTGACTCGAACTCTTTGGTTTAAACTAATACTTAACAAATGATAAACAATTTCAAATCTATCAAGCCTATCTGGATAGTCTACACCACAAATATCTATTAGCTGTTTAAACTGAAAATCTTTATCATCCTTAAGAAAGCTGAGCACTTTTAGTAATATCGCTTTACTCAATATAATAACTAATTCATCATTTTCATATAAAGTTTGTACGCTCCTGCCACCAAACCTATCAGTCAATTTTTTCTGAATATCTAAATGCCTTTTTTTGTATTCTTCTTGATATATTTTTACCAAAGTATTTAAACTCCCAGAGAATTTTGTCGAGTAATTTTCTTCTGTAATTGTATAATTCCATATAATAAAGCCTCAGCCGTAGGTGGACAGCCAGGCACATAAACATCTACAGGCACAATTCGGTCGCAACCTCTTACAACTGAATAAGAATAATGATAATAGCCTCCACCATTTGCACAACTACCCATAGATATCACCCATCTTGGTTCTGGCATTTGATCATAAACTTTTCTTAATGCTGGAGCCATTTTATTTGTTAATGTTCCTGCTACAATCATTACGTCAGATTGCCGTGGACTAGGTCTAAATACCAGTCCAAACCTATCTAAATCATATCTACTTGCACCTGCGTGCATCATTTCCACTGCACAACACGCTAATCCAAAGGACATAGGCCATAATGAACCTGTCCTGGCCCAAGTAAACAGTTTATCAATTCTTGCTACAACAAATCCCTTATTTCTAACATCTGTAGCTGCAGCTTCAAATGCTGCTTTACCTGTAATTAGATTATTTTTATCCTGACCTAATCCCATTCTAAAGCACCTTTTTTCCATTCATATATAAAACCTATTGTTAACAAAAATAGAAATATCATCATTGATATAAAACCAAATAAACCAATATCAGAAAGAGCAACAGCCCAAGGAAATAAAAATGCAACTTCTAAATCAAAAATAATAAATAGGATTGCGACTAAATAAAACCTAACATCAAATTGAATTCTTGCATCTTCAAAAGGCTCAAAACCGCACTCATACGGAGATAATTTTTCTGAATCAGGAAGTTGTTTACCTATTAACCATGAAGAAAGGGCAAACAAAACGGACAATCCTCCCGCAAATGCTATGAAGATTGCTATCGGAAGATACTCTATATAGAGTGATGTCATAAGTTACCTCTAAAAAATATAATGAAGTTAATACCAATTAAAATATTTTTCATTTAATTAGCCCTTATGTATATCTAAAATGCATTAAAGACAATAGAATTAAATCAAAAAAAATATATACTCTATTTACCAAAATAAATTTTAAATAAATGATAAAAATGTTTTATCTCAAAAATAATTTAAAATTAAATACAAAATTTAGCTCATTAGTGTATACTCTCCTATCAGCATGTTGGATTAAATAAAAATAGTTATAAAAAAAATATTTAAAAACAATAATTTATATTATATTTATAGGATTAAAAATGAAAATTAAAAATGTAAAAGTTTCTACTTATTCAATACCTTTAAAGGAACCAGTTAAGGCTTATGCAGCAGGTATGATGAAAGGTTTTGATATAATAATAGTAAAAATCACTGATGAAGATAATAATGTAGGACAAGGATATACTTTAACTCATGTAGGTTTTGGCCAATCAATTTTAAGAATCATTGAAGATAATTACAAGTCAATACTAATTAATTCGGATTCAAGCAATATAGAATACTTATGGAAAAAAATGTGGACAAAAACTCACTATGTTGGCAGGGGTGGACCAGTAAGTTTTGCAATTGCCGCCGTTGATGCGTCATTATGGGATTTGTTAGGAAATAGAGTTAAACAACCATTATGGAAACTTTTAGGAGGATACTCTCCTCAGGTAAAAGTTTATGCTGGGAATATTGATTTAAATTTTTCTATTGAAAAAATATTAGACAACGCAACTATAAATATAGAACAAGGTTATAAAGCTATAAAAATGCGTTTAGGTAGAGAAAGTTTAAAAGAAGATATTTCAAGAGTAGAAGCTATGAGAAAGCATATTGGCGATGATATTGAACTTATGGCTGATGCAAATGAAGCTTGGAGAGTAGATCAAGCTCTTAAAGCTTCTAATGAATTATCCAACTTTAATCTTACATGGCTAGAAGAACCAATTACTCCTGATGATTTTAGAGGCTATGCATACTTAAAGAAAAATGGAATCACGCCAATAGCTGCTGGAGAAAATTTGCATACTTTAAGAGAATTTCAAGAGTTATTCTCTAATGATGGAGTAGATTTTCCCGAGCCTGATTATACAACATGCGGTGGATTCACCCCTTTTATGAAAATTGCAAAATTAGCTGAAGCTTATAATCTTCCTGTAATGTCTCATGGAGCACATGATGCCCATATTCAACTTCTTGCTGCATGCCCAAATGCGGCTTATATGGAAATCCACGCCTTTGGAATAGAAAATTATATTACAAACCCACTAGTCATCAAAGATGGTTTTGGTATAGCTTCAGATTTACCCGGAATTGGATTTGAATTTGATTTTGAAAAGTTAGCTAATGCAAAAATAAGTTAGGACAAAGATATGTTTAAAGAAGAGTTTATCCAAAAAGCGAATGCACCAGATGGTTTCAAGGTTTACGAGTCACGTGACGGGATGTTTTCTGATAGAATAGGACCTTACTTTATTAAAGGCCGTTACCCTGACTTAATTATGGGAGTGCGCATATTAGAGCATCATTCTAATCTAAATGGTGTTTCTCATGGAGGTTTTATGATGGCTTTTGTAGATACTATTGGAGGATATATAGCTGCAAAAGCTGGAGATGGCCCAAGTGTTACCGCAAATTTAAATTCTAATTTTATGAGACCTGCTCCTGTTGGAGCATGGGTAGAAGGATCAGGCAAAGCCCTTAAAGTAGGCAGAAAAGCAGTATTTATTAGAGTGGAATTAACCTTAGAGAATAAATTAATATTTACAGCCGAAGGAATATGGCAAAAAATAAATAGAGATAAAGGAATATTAAAATAATGAAATTATTATATACTATAACATCTCCAATAGCCAGAAAATGTAGAATAATTGCTAGAGAACTAGATTTAATGCACAGAATAGATGAAGTAATAACTACTACTAGATCAGAAGATGCTTTAATTATGAAAAATAATCCGAATGGTATGGTACCCACTCTAGAAACAGATGAAGGCTACAATATAGTAGAATCAATGGCTATATGTAATTATTTAGAAAGAGTTAGTCAAAATAAAGAATTTATCCCACAAGATGAAAATCATTATTGGCAAATATATGCCTTAGATACAATTGCATCTCAAACTTTTGAGTCTATTGTCTCAAGAGCTAGAGAGAAAATATACAAACCAGAAGAATTTCATTTTCCTGATGGCATAAAGCATGAACAAGGAAGATCTATTAGGTCTCTTAATTTGTTAGAAGAACAATCACATTTGTTTAAAGATACTTACAACAAACTTCATGTAACAATTGGGCTATGTTGTCTAGTTCTAGATAATGTATTTCCTGATGAAAATTGGCAAGATAATAAACCTAACCTCCTAAAAATATATGAAAAATTTCAAACTAAAGAATCTTTTATTGAAACTATAAAAAAAGATTAATTAAGGAGTTTTTAATGAATAATAATAAAATATGTTTAATAGCTGGAGTTGGGCCAGGAACAGGAACTGAAAGTGCAAGATTATTTAGCTCTAAAGGCTACAAAGTAGCTATGCTAGCAAGAAATATTAATTTTATAAAAAATTTAGAGAAAGATATTCCTAATACTTTTGCATATAAATGTGATGTATCAGATATGAAAAACATAAAAAATACTTGTGACCAGGTAAGAACTGAACTTGGCAATCCAAATATATTTATTCATAATGCAGTTGCAGGAGTGGCAGATGGCGGATTAGCTGGAAGTTTTCTGGGAGATAACCCTGAGAGGTTAGATAGAAATTTTAATGTAAATACTAAATCATTGCTTTATTTTGCCAGAGAACTTGCTCCAAATATGATTGAAAACAAGTCGGGTTCAATAATAATTACGGGGAATACATCTGCTTTAAGAGGAAAACCTGATTTTATTTATTTTGCTCCTACAAAAGCTGCTCAAAGAGTAATGGCAGAATCATTAGCAAGAGAATTAGGCCCAAAAGGAGTCCACGTTGCATATATTTTAATTGACGCAGCCATTGATACTCCGAGAACAAGACCAATATTTGCTAAAGATAAGGATGATGATTACTTTTGTAAGCCTACAGATATTGCAAAAGAAATCTATCATGTTTCTCACCAGCCTAGATCAGCTTGGTCATTCAATGTAGAAATTAGGCCGGACATAGAAAAATGGTAAACAATAAACCTTTAATAAGAATATTTTGTTATATACCTACGCCAAGAATTTGGAAATCTACAATAACGGCTAGGTTTTTAGATATAAATATAGAAATTAGAGGAACTAAACCCACTGAAGTTAAAAATTGGCTATGGGATTTTGATGCTAAGCCTTTAACAGAAGACGATAAAATTAAATTAGCTGATAAAACTTCTTTAGGAAGAACAGGCTTTTCGATTAAGCTCTATAAGACAGATGAGTTTTTAAAGGCGCATCCTTATGGAACTATTCCAGCTGCATTTAGTTCTGATGGCAAAATAGGTGTTTTTGAGTCTAATAGTATAATGAGATTGGTAGCGAGGCTAAAGAAAAAAAATAATAATATATATGGGTCTAATCCCTATGAAACATCTAGAATAGATGGTTTTTTAGATGCTTCTCTTATATTTGCTAGGTCTTCCCAAAAGTATCTTCTTTCTATTAATAATAATTCTGCAACACTTAAAATAAGAAATGAAGCAAAAGAGGCATATATGAATTATATGACAGGTATAGAAAATGCTCTTAAGGAAAATAAAAAATATGGATTTATTACTTCTCAAAATATTACTTTAGCTGATATATGCTTTTTCTGTGAGTTATCATTATTTTATAGAGAAATAATGCTTTATAAAAAATCGGAGAAAATAACCTCAATTATAAAAGAAATTAATCCTTCTATATTTAAATTATCACTAAAACATTTTCATAAGCTCAGAAAACATCCTCTATTTAAAGTAGACTCTAAAAAATACTTAGATAATATTGATAGAAAATCAAGTTAGATCATGACCGGCCGAAGCTACTAAACCTCCATCACAAGTTATTACCTCTCCAATTGTGTAAGCTCCTGCCCTTGACGATAAGAATATAGCTAAGCCAGCTATGTCTTCAGGAGTACCTATTCTTCCACGTGGATTTTTTCTTTCTAATTCTTTATAGTCAAATTCGACTGCTGAACCTAGCATTTTACTAGGAAAAGGACCAGGAGCGATTGCATTTACATTAATATGCTTACTAACTAGTTCTGAAGCTAAAACTCTTGTCATATGATGGACTGCAGATTTTGCTGCACTATAAGAAAAATTCTTAAATTCAGGGTTATTAATTCCATCAATTGAACCTATATTTATTATTCTTGATGGATCTATAGATGAAGAAGATTTAGATAAAAGAGGTAATAATTCTTTTGTAAGAAAAAACATAGATTTTACACAAAGGTTCATTACTTTATCCCAACCAATCTCTGGAAAATCTTCTATTGGAGCAGCCCAGGCTGCACCCGCATTATTTACTAAAATATCTAAATGATCTTCATTATCATTAATCACCTTAAATAAATCATTTATTCCATCTAAACTAGAAATATCAGATTCTATTCCAATACATTCAGAATCGTACTTATCTGAAATTCTTTTTGCAGTTTCTAAAACTGTATTTTTTGATCTAGCCGTAATATAAACCTTTGCACCATTAGCGCAAAAACCTGATGCAATCATTTCTCCTATTCCTCTTGAGCCACCGGTTACAAGAGCAACTTTATTTTTTATTGAAAACAAATCATTAATAAACATTCTAAATCCTAGTTAAATTAAAAAAATATATTGAACTTTGTATTAGCCAATGTAATATAAGCCTCTGTGAATTTCAACTATGGGTGAGGAACTTCAAATGTTAAACAAATTTTTTAAAATATTTTTATTTACTATTTCACTAGTATATTTTTCATCAGCTATTAAAGCTGAAGACACTATAAAAATTGCTATAATTGAACCAATGTCCGGACCATTAGCTTCTGTAGGATTAGACCTAATTGAAGGTTTAGAATTTTATGCGGAAAGAATTAACAAAGCTGGTGGTGTTTTAGGAGGCAAGCATATTGAAATTGTTCCTTATGATAATGCAATGGTTGCAGAAAAAACTATTCAGCAGTTAAGAAAAGTTATTGATGAAGATATCAGATATGTTACTCAGGGAGTTGGTTCAAACCATGCCCTAAATATTATAAAAACTTTAGGTAAGCATAATAAAAGAAATCCAGGTAAAGAAGTTATTTTTCTCAATCACTCTGCTGTGACTACATCATTTACAAATGAACTTTGTAATTTCTATCATTTTAGATTTGATGCCAATGTTGATATGAAAGTTGCAGCACTAGTTTCTCAAATGACAAAAGATCCAAGTATCAAAAAGGTATATTTATTAAATCAGAATTATGCCTATGGACAATCTTTTCAAGCTGCGGCAAGAAGATTATTAGCAGAAAGAGCGCCTCAAATTGAAATCGTTGGCGATGAACTTATAGTACCTTTTGGAAAAATTTTAGATTTTAACCCATATGTTTCTAAAATAACTTCTAGCGGTGCAGATACAATTCTAACAGGAAATTGGGGTCCAGATGCTGCTAGACTAATAACTGCTACAGCTAACTCTCAATTAAAAGTTAAATTCTACACAATTTATGCTGGAATACCTGCTGCTATGAATTCAATGGGAGTAAAAATTTCTACTTTTAATCCTATTGTTCAAGTTACAGAAGCTCATGAAAATGACCCATCTCATCCTGATTGGTTGAAAGAAATAGATAAAGAATATATGGCATTTTCAAATAAAAGTCCTTATGCAGATAGACAAAGATTTATGATAGAAATGTTTGCAGCAGCTGTAGAAAAAGCCGGAACAGCGGATCCAACAGCAGTTGCATGGGCTATGGAAGGTATGACAGCAAGAGGAGCTCATGGAGATGTTTATATGCGACCTGATGATCATCAAATGCATTTTGATATGGTGCTAAGTCATATATCTACAGATGTAGAAAAAACATTCATTTATAATAATGAAGATTATGGTATGGCATATGTAACAGATGGCTGGGTTGATATGGCTGATATTACACTTCCTACTACATGTAAAATGAAAAGACCAAAAAAGTAATTTTCAGAACTTTGTGAGGTAATAAATTGGACGTAATTTTATTTACATTATTCAATGGCTTACTATATGGCATGCTTCTTTTTATGCTATCTAGTGGTCTCACTTTAATATTTGGAATGATGGGGGTACTGAATTTTGCTCATGCATCCTTCTTTATGTTGGGCGCCTATTTTGCATATCAAATTAGTAAATATATAGGATTTATTCCTGCCTTATTTATTGCGCCACTAATAATTGCTTTTTGTGGAGCTATGGTCGAAAAATATGCTCTGAGAAGAGTTCATAAATTCGGTCATGTTGCAGAATTATTGTTCACTTTTGGTCTCTTTTATATAATAGAAGAATTAGTTCAAATGATATGGGGTAAGGTGCCTGTAGGATATCATGTACCTGAATATATGGACTTTACTTTATTTTCTATGAGTGGAATGGGCTATCAAGCTTATGCTATGTTTACTCTAGTCGTGTCCATAGCTATGTTTATAGTTTTATTCAGTGTTCTTACAAAAACTAGAGCTGGCCTAATTATTCAGGCTGCTCTTACACATCCAGAGATAGTCTCTTCATTGGGTCATAATGTACCAAAAGTATTTATGTTAGTTTTTGGTTTAGGATGTGCACTAGCAGGTTTAGCCGGAGTATTAGCAGGTAATACTTTAGGAACTGAGCCATCAATGGCATTATCTTTAGGTCCAATAGTATTTGTTGTTATAGTTGTTGGTGGACTTGGCTCTTTAAAAGGTGCATTAGTAGCATCTATTCTAATAGGCATAGTACAAACTACTGCGATTTCATTAGATTATTCTATTAATAATTTTATAGAACTTATTGGCTTTAGTGTTGATATCGAAAGTTTATGGAGAATCTTAATTGATTTAACAATATCTCAAATTGCTCCAATTTTGCCGTATTTACTTTTAGTCTTAATGCTTATATTCAGACCTCGCGGTTTGTTTGGAAATAGAGACGTTTAATGATAAATTTTTTTAAATCTTTTTCTACTTGGATTATTATAGCTGTAATTGCTGCAATTTTACCTTTAATATTTGATTCATCTTTTTCTCTTACTTTACTTTCAAAAATGGGTGTTTTAATTATATTTACTGTTGCTTATAATATGTTATTAGGTCAAGGTGGAATGTTATCCTTTGGTCATGCAATTTATTTTGGTCTTGCTGGCTACGCATCTATTCATATATTAAATGGAATAGGTGAAGAAACTCTTCCCTACTTTCCAACCGTCTTATTTCCGTTTATAGGGGCAATAGTGGGACTATTTTTTGGATCTTTAGTTGGTTACGTATCGACTCGAAGAGCAGGAACCGCTTTTGCAATGATATCGCTAGGTTTTTGTGAGATGGTAACAGCAATGACCCTTATATTTGTAATATTTTTTAATGGAGAGGATGGAATTCAAACAGACAGAATGGTTGGTCCAGAGCCATTTGGTATTACATTTGGCCCACAAATAGAAATCTACTATTTAATATTATTTTGGTGTCTAGTTGCTGTAGCTTTAATGTACATTATAACCAAAACTCCATTTGGTAGAATGAGTAATGCCGTAAGAGATAATCCAGAGCGGGCAGCCTTTATAGGATATAGTGTTAGAAGAGTAAGATGGCAGGCTTTTGCTTTATCTTCAATGTTTGCTGGAGCTGCAGGGAGTCTTCACGCCTTAAATTATGAACATATTGGATTTGAATCTGTAAGTGTGGTTCAGTCGGGTGCAGTTCTTTTTATGGCTTTTATTGGCGGTGCAGGACATTTTCTAGGACCTATTGTTGGTGCTATTGGACTTACCTATTTAGATTCCACATTAGCTGATGTTACAGAAGCTTGGCTTCTATACCTAGGCTTAACATTCTCCGGTATTGTTATGTTTGCGCCAGGTGGTTTGGCAGGACTAATTGTCATGCACGGGCCTATCGCTCGAACAGATAAAAAATTATTAATCAGTTTAATTAAACCTTACTGCCTTGCAATAAGTAGCGTAATTACTGGTCTTATAGGATTAATAGGTATTATAGAGATGCTTTATTTTCGCTCTTTAATTTCTAAAGGTGAAGGTGAAGTTGTTATATTTTGGACTGAGTTTAACGCAAATGGAATAATGTCATGGTTAATATTTATTGCCCTAATATTAGTTGGAATATTTTTATCTAAAAAGACATTTCCTTTGGCAAAAGAAAGCTGGGATCATGCTATATCTGTTGTAAAAACGGAGATTTCTAATGAATAATGCTTTACAATTAAAAAATGTTTCTAAGTCTTTTGGTGAAGCTAAGATTATAAAAAATCTTAATTTAGAAATTAAAAAAAATGAAAGACATGCAATTATTGGTCCTAATGGAGCAGGAAAATCAACTCTTTTTCATCTAATTTCGGGGCACTATAAACTTACTTCAGGTAAAATAACTTTAAATAATGATGAAATAAATAACCTGGAACCTCATGAAATAAATAGAAAAGGATTGGCTAGAAGCTTTCAAGTTACTAATATTTTTCCAAAAATGTCAGTATACGAAAATATAAGATGTGGAATATTATGGTCTATGGGATTCAAGTATTCCATAGTAAGACTTGTTAATGGAGATAAAAAATTAAATGAAAAGACTTATTCTATTTTAGAGGAAATAAATTTAAAACACTGCGCTCATATTCCAGCAGGACTTCTAAGTTATGCTGATCAAAGAGCATTAGAAATAGGTATTACTATAGCTGGTGGTGCAGATACACTAATGTTAGATGAGCCAACTGCTGGTATGTCAAATTCAGAAACGGAGAGAGCAGTAAATTTAATTAAACAAATTTCAGAAAAAAGAACGCTAGTTGTCGTAGAGCATGATATGGGTGTGGTATTTGATCTTGCAGATAGAATATCTGTACTGGTATATGGTGAAATTATAGCTACTGATACTCCAAAAAAAATTAGAGAAAATAAAGCTGTACAAGAAGCTTACTTGGGAACAGAGGATCATTAAATAATGTTAAAAATTTCTGACTTACACGCATATTATGGTAAATCTCATATTTTAAGAGGTGTTAATTTAAAGATTTCTAAAGGAGAAATCATTGCACTATTAGGTAGAAATGGTGTTGGCCGGTCTACATTAGTTAAATCTGTTATGGGTTTAGTTCCAATTACAGGTTCTATTATTTATAAAAATGATGAAATAGTAGGTAATGCTACCCATGATATAGCATTAAAGGGAATTGGATATGTGCCTGAAAATAGAGATGTCTTCCCTACTTTAACAGTAAAAGAAAATTTATTGTTAGGTGTAAAAGATAAAAATGCAAAAGCAGAATGGACTGTAGATGAGATGTTTGCTTTATTTCCAAACTTAAAAGAAAGGGCAGATGTAAGTGCTTCAGCACTTTCAGGAGGAGAACAACAAATGTTAACTATTTGCAGATGTTTAATGGGTAATCCTGAATTTATGATGATAGATGAACCAACAGAAGGATTATCCCCTCAAATGGTTGAAACTGTAGCTGAACTTTTAAAAAAAATTGCGAGTAAAGGTATTTCAATTCTACTAGTTGAGCAGAAATTAACGATAGCTCTCAGATTAGCTGCGAGAGTATATTTAATGGGACATGGAAAAATAGTTTTTGAAGGCACGCCTAAAGAACTAGAAAAAAATAACAAAATAAGAAAAGAATGGCTTGAAGTTTAACGTATAATAATTACTTCATCATGCTCTTCTGAATCATCGTATAATAATTCCACTAAATGTGACCTTACTTCTAATGCTGAGGACTGATTAACATAGCCCTTATCCGTAATTTCATTATTATCAAAAGAAGGAGGACTATCCATTAGTGCTACTTTTTTAATTTTAGTACTAGAACCAGGAAAATTTTGATTATGAATAATAACTTTATCGATAATTTCTTTTCTTAATTTTGTGTTTTTAATAATCTGATTATATTCAACATCTTCAAGACCTAAGAAAGTCTTACATGCTTCAATATTAAGCCAAGCTAAAAAACCTAAATAATTTTTATCATGACCTGTAACTAATCCATCTTGAAATAGAGGTGAGCATGAATTAATAACAGCTAATCTTAGACTACCTACATCTACCCAGGTACCAGTAAGAAGTTTAAAGTTTTCAACAACTCTTCCATCAAAGTCTATTCCTCGACTAGGATCATTTTCATCTACTAACCTTCCTGCATCTCCAATTAAATAATATCCTTCATCATCAAACGCTTTTTTTGTGAGATCATCTCTTTTTAAATATCCGGGAGTTACATTTGGCCCTTTTACGCGCAGTTCCATTTTATTACCTATTGGAATCATCTTAATTTTCATACCGGGTATAGGCAACCCAATATTACCCGGCTTATCTAATTTAAAGTAAGTAGAAGTTGCTAAAGGTGCTGTTTCAGTTGCACCCCAACCACATACCAACTCTAAATCTTTACCGTTAGTCTCTTTAGCTAAATCTCTTATCCCATACCATATCTCTGGTGGTAAAGAAGCTCCTCCATAACCTACATATTCCAAATTTTTAAAAAAATTACTTCTTAAATCTTTATCTTCTTTTAAATACTCTAAAAGCATAGCTAAACCAGCAGGGACTGATGTGTAATATGTAGGAGAAATATCTTTTAAATTTTCAACAGTTGTAGGGAATAAAGCTGGAATGGGCTTACCTCCATCAATATACATGGTGCCTCCATTCCAAAATATGCCATTAAAAGAATGATTTCCTCCCATAGTATGATTCCATGGCAGCCAATCCATTATTATAGTTTCTCCTAATTCTTGCGGTCTAACTTGCTGTGCTTGTTGCATATTAACACACAACATTTTTTGCGTATTGATAACTCCTTTTGGCATTCCAGTTGACCCAGATGTAAATAAATATTTTGCAACATAATCTGGTTTCACAGAATTATAAACTTTATCTATTTGTTCATCCGGAATTGTAGATAATAAATCTGAAAAAATTTCCATTTTTATTTTTGAACTAGGGTTTTTTGAACATACAATAGTAGTATTATCTAATTTTAATTTTTCAAGTGCTTTCTCATACATAATCCCATCATCAATGTATATTAAACCTGGTAAAACTAATTCGTAACAATGTTTTAATTTTGCATAATCACTACTCATTAAAGAATAAGCAACAGATATTGGAGAAACAGGAATACCGCTGCATAATCCTGCTACATTTAGCAATCCATGGTCTATACTATTACCAGATAAAATCATTATTCCTTTATTTTGATTTAAATTAATATTAATCAAATATTGAGATATAGAATTAATATATTTATATGCCGTTTCATAATTTACTTCTCTCCAAGTAATACCATTCTTCTCAGCTAGCCATATATTTTTAGGATATTCATGACAAGTCTTTTTAAATTTACTATGAATATTAACTTCTACAGTTTCCAACTCTAATGGAGAAGATAAAATTAATGTTCCATCTTTTCTTTTTTCAACGTTAATTTCTTGAGGTGGATATGATAATTTCATAATACTTTTCCTAATTAATACCTATTATAATTATGCAGCATCATTTAATATTTTATTTTTAGCATTCTCATATTCATTTTTTAATCTGTTAACTAATTCAAAAGTAGATAGAACATCCTTAATAGCATTAATACCTTGTCCGCAGCCCCAAATATCTTTCCAAGCTTTTTTCTTTTCCATTCCCTCAGGCCCAAAGTCCATTTTACTTGGATCGCTTGTAGGTAAATTATCTGGGTCAAAACCTGCATTTGCTAAAGATGGTTTTAAATAATTACCATGAACTCCAGTTACTAGATTGGTGTAGACTATGTCATCTGCAGCATATTTAGTAATTGCTTCTTTATAACTATCATTAGCATTGGCCTCCTCTGTAGCTATAAAAGCAGAACCAATATAACCAAAATCCGCTCCTGCTGCTTGAGAGGCAAGAACGGCATTGCCAGTTGCTATGGATCCAGATAAAGCTATAGGACCATCGTACCATTCTCTAATTTCTTGAATTAATGCAAAAGGAGATGTTACTCCCGCATGTCCTCCTGCCCCTGCGGCAACTGCAATTAAACCATCTGCTCCTTTTTCAATGGCTTTATGTGCAAAACGATTATTTATAACATCATGTAAAACTATACCTCCATAACTATGTATAGCCTCATTTACCTCAGGTCTTGCTCCAAGTGATGTAATAACAACTGGTACCTTATATTTTATGCACATCTCCATATCTTTATCAAGACGAACATCGTTTGATTTATGAACAATTTGATTAACAGCGAAAGGTGCTACTGGAATATCAGGTTTTTTTAATTTAAAAGAAGCTAACTCTTCGGTTATTTCAGACAGCCAATCATCAAGAACTTCCTGAGGCCTTGCATTTAAAGCAGGGAAAGAACCTAAAACTCCAGCTTTACATTGCGCTATAACTAACTTTGGGTTTGATATAATAAATAAAGGTGCAGCTATTACAGGAAGAGAGAAATTTTTTTTATTAAGTATGCTAGGTAATGTCATTATGAGGAATCCTATTTATTTTTACAGTTAGTTATTTTTTTATTTATAATATATAGTATTTCTCATAAAAGTAAGGTTTTTTTATGAAGAAAGCTATTATTGCTATTGATCAAGGAACTTCATCTTCAAGAGCTGTTTTATTTGATTTAGATTTCTCAATTATTCATATTGAACAAAAAGAAATTAATACTACATATCCAAAAAATGGATGGGTAGAACAAGATGCAAATGAAATTTGGAATAAAACTTTATCTGTTACAAAAAATATCATTTCTTTCGCTAAAGAAAAATATATTAAGGTCATATCAATAGGTATAACTAATCAGAGAGAAACTATAATTGCATGGAATAAAGAAACTGGAGAACCATTATATAACGCTATTATTTGGCAGGACAGAAGAACAAAAGATATATGTGATAATTTAATTAAAAATGGATTAACCAAAATAATTAATGCTAAAACTGGTTTGCTAATTGATCCCTATTTTTCTGCAACTAAAATTTCTTGGATACTTGACAATATTGATAATGCAAAAAAATTATCTTTAGAAGGAAAACTTGCTGTTGGAACTATAGAATCATTTTTATTATTTAAATTAACGAACGGGAAAAGCTTCTATACAGATGCAACAAATGCATCTAGAACTAGTCTATATAACATTCATGAGAATAAATGGGACAATGATTTATTAGATATATATAAAATTCCAATAAATATTTTACCAGAAGTTACAGATAATATTTTTGATTATGGTAATACTAGTAAAAATATAATTGATTATAATATTCCAATTAATGCAATGATCGGAGATCAACAAGCCGCTGCAATTGGACAAAACTGTATAAAACCGGGAGATATTAAAGCAACATTTGGTACAGGATGTTTTATCTTATCAAATACTGGAGATATTGCTATAACTAGCAAACATAAGTTATTAAGTACAATTGCTTTCAAAATAAATAACAAAACATCTTACGCTCTTGAAGGATCTATTTTTATATCCGGCGCTTCTATAAAGTGGTTAAAAGATGAACTTGGCCTTATTAAAAATGTAAATGATAGTCAATCATTAGCTTCAAGTATTAAGGATAATAATGGGGTCTATTTTGTTCCGGCGTTTACCGGTCTAGGAGCACCTCACTGGAGACCCGATGCCAGAGGTACAATAGTAGGATTAACGGCTTCTTCAGGTAAAGCTGAGATTGTTAGAGCATCTTTAGAAGCTGTTGCATACCAGAGTGTAGATCTTTTTGATGCAATGACTTTAGATGGACAAAAACCAAATATTTTAAGAGTAGATGGTGCTATGAGTAATAATGATTGGTTAATTCAGTTTTTATCAAATATTAGCGATACTAAAATTGAAAAATCATATAATACTGAAACTACTTCTCAGGGTGCTGCAATATTATCTTCTATTGGGTCTGGGTTAATAACTTCTTTGGAAAACTCAAGTAAATTTTGGAAATTAAATAAAAGTTTTTTTCCTAAAATGAAAAGTAAAGAGATTAAAAATTATAGAAATGGCTGGAATAAAGCAATAAAACAAACTATTATATGATACTGATTTTAGTAAGGGAAATAAGCTATGTACGATTTAATAATAAAAAATGGTAATATAATTGACGGAACAGGTTCTCCTAGAAAAATGTCTGACATAGCAGTAAAAGATGGAAAAATATGTGAAATTGGAAAAATATCAGGAACTAGTAATAGAATAATAAATGCAGAGAATAAATTTGTAACTCCAGGATGGGTTGATATTCATACACACTATGATGGACAAGCTACATGGGACCCTTATCTTACTCCTTCTTCATGGCATGGTGTAACAACATGTGTATTTGGAAACTGCGGAGTTGGCTTTGCTCCTGTTAAAAAAGGTAAAGAGAATTTCCTGATAAATTTAATGGAAGGTGTTGAAGATATTCCTGAAACAGTTTTATCAGAAGGTATAGATTTTTGCTGGGAAACATTTCCTGAATATTTAAACGCTCTAGAAAAATCAAAAAGAATTATGGATATTGGAACACAAGTTCCTCACTCAGCCCTTAGATTTTTTGTCATGGGAGAAGATGGAGCAAACCACTTATATAAACCAAATGAAAACCAAATTTCTAACATGAAAAGTCTTTTAGAAGAAGCTCTCAATGCTGGTGCTTTAGGGATTTCAACTTCAAGAACTACGAAGCATAAATCTGCAGATGGTAATTTAGTTCCAAGTTTAAACGCAGACGATAAAGAATTAGCTGGAATAGCTGAAGCTTTAAAAAATACAAAAAAAGGCCTTCTACAATGTAATTCAGATATGGGTCCTGGAGAAATGGAATTATTAATTCAAGCTGCCAAACACTCCGGGCAACCTCTATCAGTTCTACTAATACAATATAATGAATTTCCTGAAAGATGGAGAGATACTCTAAATTATATTTCTAGAGCTAACAAAAATGGAATTATAACTACTGGACAAGTTGGAAGTCGGCCAATTGGGGTGCTTATGGGATTTAATACTAGCGTTAACCCTTTCTCTAGTCATGAAGCTTGGAAAAAAATAAAAGATTTATCTAAAAAAGAAAGAAATAAAATATTAAAAAATGATATAAATATCAGAAATAGTTTAATTAATGATATCCCAGAAAATGCTCATACAAAATGGGTAAGTCATGCTTTTCCATTAACTTATTTATTACAAGAACCCTTGAATTATGAACCGACAAAAGAGATGAGTATCACTTCAATAGCTGCAAGATTAAATAAAAATCCATGGGAAATAATTCTTGATCATTTTACATCCTCTGAAGACGATGAATTTTTAATGCATACCTTTGAAAATTATACACATAATAGTTTAGATGTTATTGCTGAAATGCTTGAATCCGAATATACAATATGTGGAGTTGGCGATGCCGGAGCTCATGTGGCAACAATTTGCGATGCAAGTTATCCAACTTTTATGGTACCTTTTTGGTCTAGAGACCGTAAAAGAGGAAGGCTTCTAAACTTAGAATACTTAGTTTCAAAACAAACTTTAAAAACTGCTCGAACTTATGGACTAAAAGATAGAGGAGCTTTGATTGAAGGCATGAGAGCAGATATAAATATTATCGATTATGAAAATATTGGCTTAACTAAACCCTGCTTAAGCTATGATTTACCTGCAGGGGGGAAAAGACTAATTCAAAAGTCTACTGGCTATAATCATACTTTTGTAAAAGGTATAGAAGTATCGCAAAATGGCGAGTTTACTGGAGAACTTCCAGGTAAACTTATAAGAGGTAGTCAATCTATTAACTAAGAAAGGAAAATAAAATGAGTGATGACTTAATTATAAATAAAGAAGGCTCTGTAGTTACTATTACTTTTAATAGGCCAGAAAGACGAAATGCTCTAAGCCATGATATGTTGAATAGTTTTTATCATGAATTAATAAAAATAGAGAATGATAGCTCTATCAGAGCCGTAGTACTTACAGGAGCTGGTAATGCCTTCTGCGCAGGAGGTGACTTAAAGGATATGGCAGAAAGAGATAATAATAAAGAGACGACTCAAGAAAAAACTAATAACCTTAGACGTATGATGGAAACATCAAGAATACTTCATGAAATGCCTACTCCTACAATTGCTGTATTACCGGGAGCTGCAGCCGGAGCAGGATTATCTTTAGCATTAGCCTGCGACATAAGAATAGCAAGTGAGAATGCTAAAATAACAACAGCTTTTGCCAAAGCAGGCTTTCCAGGTGATTTTGGAGGTACTTTTTTTCTTACACAAATGATAGGAACCGCTAAAGCAAGAGAGCTATATTATTTATCAAGTGTGCTTACAGCTAACGAAGCAAAAGAACTTGGTATCATAAATAGAGTTGCAAGTGACGAAGATCTTCAAAATACAGCTAAAAAAATTATTGATCAAATTGCTAATGGGCCATCCACAGCACTCAGATATATGAAATATAATATGAATTTAGCTGAGGAAGGTAATTTAGTCGCATCACTAGATAGTGAAGCTTTATACCAGACATTATGTAGAGATACTGAAGACCATCAAAATGCGGCAAGATCATTTGTTGCAAAAGAAAAACCAGTATTTACAGGTAGATAACAAATATATATTAATTAAATAATTAGAGATATAAAGGATTAAAAAATGTCAATTAATGATATTAAAGCATTAACATTTGATACAGGAGGTACAATCTTAGATTGGCATACTGGTTTTAGACGAGCCTTTGAAAAAGCTGGTAAGGAACATAAAATTGATAGAGATTGGGCTAATATTACAAACGAATTAAGAAGAAAATCTCTAAAATCAGTTTTAAATTTAGGCGAGCATAGTCCACCAAGTTACAATTTTGATGGAGCTCATAAAAAAGCCTTGATAGATATAATATCTGAATATGACTTAAATCAATTCACTGAAGAAAATATTCATGATATTTCTTATAATGCGCCACATAACTTCATAGTTTGGGACGACTTTCCAAATGCATTAAAAAAATTAAAAAAGAAGTTTCTTTGCGTTTCTTTTACATTATTAAGCTTTAAATTAATTATAGATACAGCAAAAAATAATAACTTAACATGGGATGCAGTGTTCTCTTGTGAAGGTATAGGTAAATATAAAATTCTACCCGAAGCTTATGAAACTGCTGCAAAATGGTTACAATTAAATCCTAGTGAATGTGGAATGGTTGCTTGTCATAATTTTGATCTTGATGCAGCTAAAAAAGTTGGTTTTAAAACTATATTTGTTAAAAGACCTTTAGAATGGGGTAATGAAGGACCACCAGATCCGGAAGCTAACCCTCACCATGATTTAATAGTAGATAATTTTAACGAATTAACGGAGAGGCTAGAATGTTAGATACTAATTCATTAATTAATACACAAATTTTTTTAAAGAGTTCTCCTAAAGAAAAATTATTTCAAGAAAATTTTGAACTAAAAAAAACTAAGCTTAGTGCATTAGATGACAATCAAGTTTTAATTGAAGTAATTTATATTTCTATCGATGCTGCAAATAGAGCTTGGATGCAAGGGCGAACATACAGAAGTCAAATTCTTCCTGGTGATGTAATGGGTGGATATGCTCTAGGTAAAATTTTAGAATCCAGAAGCAATAAATTCAAGGTTGGTGATTATGTTGAAGGAGATTTAGGCTGGCAAAATTATGCTATTCGTAATGAAAAAGAACTAATTAAAACATCAATTAATTCCTCTAAAAGCCTTCACATGAGTGTATTAGGAATAACAGGTAAAACAGCTTACTTTGGATTAGATCTAGCTAAGCTTCAAGAAGGTGAAACAGTTTTAATATCAGCTGCAGCTGGAGCAGTTGGAAATGTAGCTGGACAAATAGCAAAGATTTATGGCTGTAAAGTTATAGGCATAACTAGCTCTGATGAAAAAGCAAATTGGTTAATAAATGATTTAGGATTTGACGGTGTTATAAACTATAAAAATAATAATTTTGTGAAAGACTTAAGAAAACTATGTCCTGAAAAAGTCGATGTCTATTTTGATAATGTAGGCGGATCTATATTTGAGTCTGTTTTATTTGCTATGAATAATTTTGGAAGAATAATATGTTGTGGAGCAGTTTCACAATATGATCAAGCAGCCCCAGAAAGTGGTCCGCGAGGAGTACCCGGTTTAATTGTAACTAAAAGACTTAATCTAAGAGGGTTTATTGTTATGGATTTTGAAGATAGAAAGAAAGAGGCAGAAAAACAACTTATGGATTGGATAGAAAAAAAACAGATAAAACCCGCAGAAGATATAGTTATAGGTCTAGAAAATACGCCTAACGCACTAATTGGATTATTAAATGGAGAAAACAAGGGCAAAAGAATGGTCAGAATAAATAAATAGGAAATAGATTAATGAATTCTAATGAAGAATGGTTATTAACAAATAAAGAAGAAGCCTTGGAGCCTGATTTACCTATATGTGATCCTCATCATCATTTATGGGATTTTAATAAGACTTATATTGAAGAAACTTATCTATTACCTGATATTCTTAAAGATACAAATTCAGGCCATAATATTGTGTCTACAGTATTTATTGAATGTGGAGCTATGTACAATAAAAATCATTCTATTGAAGAACAAGTGATTAATGAAACTGAGTTTGTGAATGGAATAGCAGCAATGAGCAATTCTGGTTTGTATGGTAAAACAAAAATAGCTGCTGGTATTGTGGGTAGTGCCCCACTCTTAATAGGGGAGAAGGTTGCAGAAATTTTAGATAAACATTTAAATATAGCTCCAAAACGATTTAAAGGCATTAGGTCGCAAGCTGCTATGCATCCTGATGGAACAATTCCAAGTACTAGAGCCCGTCCTAAAGAGGGGGTATATATTAATGATATGTTCCACAGAGGATTTGCACAGTTAGAATCTAGAAATTTATCATTTGAAGCCTGGTGCTACCACCCTCAATTACCTCAATTAATTAAATTAGCTAAAAAATTTTCTAATACGACAATAATACTAAATCATTTTGGAGGACCTTTAGGTATAGGTTCTTTTAAAGGAAAAGAAGAGGAAACATATTCTTTTTGGGAAAAAGAAATTACTGAGTTATCTAAATGTGACAATGTAGTGGCTAAACTTGGAGGCATAGCCATGGAAATTAATGGATTTGAATGGCATAAAAATAAAATTGCACCATCTGGAAATGAGTTAATAAATAAAACCAAAAGGTATTATGAAAAAACTTTAGAGCTATTCGGCACAGACCGATGCATGTTTGAATCTAATTTTCCTGTAGACAAGATAAGTTGTAGTTACGTTAATTTATGGAACGGATTTAAGCTACTCACTAAAGATTATTCTGCTAATGAAAGAGCTAAGCTTTTTCATGATAACGCAACTAGAATATATAAATTATAGTTTATTACGATGGCCAAATTTAATGCAATTTTATGTAATAGCTTTGGTTCAATAGAAAACTTAAAATATAAAAGCTTTGATTCTCTTCCAATCAAGGATAATGAAGTTAGAATAAATGTTAAAGCCTGCGGAATAAATTTTCCAGATAAGCTAATGATTGAGGGAAAGTATCAATTAAAGCCTTCCCTTCCCTTTATACCTGGAATGGAATTATCAGGAGTTATTTCTGAGTCAAATAATAAAAAGTATCCAACAGGAACAAAAGTTATTTACCAGATGCGCTATGGAGCCTATTCAGAAGAAGTAATAGCTAATACTCGAGATTTAAAACAATTTCCTAAAAATTTTTCTTTTGAAGAAGCAGCTAGTTTTAGCGTTGCTGCTCAAACAGCTTATGTTTCTCTTGTTGAGAGAGGAAATATAAGAAAGGGAGAAACAATTCTTATAATGGGAGCAACTGGCGGTGTAGGACTAGCTGCAGTTCAATTAGCAAAAGCAATAGGAGCTGAGATTATAGCTGTTTGTAGTACTAAAAATAAACAAAATGCAGCAATAAAAGCTGGAGCAAAATTTGCTATAGGCTATAAAAATATGGTTAATAATGTTAAAGAAATTACAAAAAATGAGGGAGTTGATATTATTTACGATCCTGTAGGTGGTGAATATTTTAATAACTCATTAAAAGTTATTAAATGGGGAGGTAAATTATTAGTCATAGGTTTTGCTAGTGGTACAATTCCTACTCTTCCCATAAATATTGCCTTAATAAAAGGAATTTCCATAATAGGTGTAAGAGCTGGAGAGTATTATAGACAATTTCCTAAACTAAAAACTAATTCAATGAATAATTTATTAAGAATTGCGAATAAAGGTTTAATTACTCCTATAATACATGATGCTTTAGGATTAAAAGAAGTAATTAAAGCTCTTAAGAAAATAGAAAATAGAGAAGTAATAGGAAGATTAGTACTTAAGCCCTAATAATTTTAGTGAATTTCCTCTGCATTTTTCATTGCGGATAATAATTTATTTATATTAAAGTCTGGAGATCTTGCTGCCTCTAATATAACCGCCTCTTTATCCATTTGTTTTTGAATAATATTAGGTAAATTTTTAATAACATCTTTAGGAACTATTACAGCCCCATGTTTATCAAAATGGACTATATCACAATCATTTGCTTCCATACCATATATATTTACCATAGAAGAAAACTCTAATACTTGAGTATATGCATGGCTAGGCCCTATTGAGCCAGCTAATGCAGAGAAACCATTCGCCCATTGATCTAAGTCTCTAATTACTCCATTTGTAATTAAACCTTTAATTCCTAAACCTAAATGAATAGCACTGTTTACTTCTCCCCAAAATGCTCCAAAGCCCTCCGGGTTATCAACATCTTCAATTAAAACTATAGAAGGCTTGGGATCATTAGCTATATATTCATAATAATCCTGCCTAATGTTCTTTGCATTATCTAAAGGTTTATTTTTTCCACTTATTTTTGCTGTTTTTACATAACCACACACTGAACCATGAGTACCAACGGGCACTAAAGGTTTTGATGTAAAGCCTAATAATCTTCTATCCGGAGCTGCTATATCTAAAGCATTACAAATTGTAGGAGTATCCCAAGTTTGAAGTTTGATTAAATCACTAGTTAAAAGTTCTGACATATATTTACCTTTTTGTTAATAATCCTAAAAATAAGTATATATATAATTAAAGAAAAAAAAAGGAGACAATTTCTTGTCTCCTTTTCTATCAATTATTATGTTCTTTGGAGGAATCGAATAATTGATTTATCTATGATTTAATATTAAGTTCTTTGGAGGATCAAAAATATAAAATCATAAATTTATTAATTTAAAACCCTAATGAGATTCCAGCCATTAGTAATTGAGGATCTGTCTCAGTAGTTGCATGGTCTCCATCTGAATGACTTATATTATCAAATTGAACCCATGTGTTAACTCCACCGCCTATATCATAACCAAGACCAAAATAAGTGATTGTATCTTCCTTTACATTAGAAGAACTACCCCCATCCACTTTTTCTTGATGTGCATAACCAACACCTAGAGTAATATTTCCCATAACATACTCGATAGCAGCAGTATATCCTGCATCGGAAGCTTTGTTCGCATCTCCTACACTTCCAAAACTCTCCCCATGGTCATATGCATGGAAACCTAAAGTAATATCGCCCATAGTTGCTTTAATTCCACCTGTAACTACTGCTAAATCATTATTAGTTGCACCAGCCGTACTTTTAGCATTACCATTTATAGTAGCAATACCGGCTACATATGATATTCCATCCATTACACCTTCATAGGAAACAGCTACATGAGTTGCTTCTCCATGGTTTGAAGCTTCCGTCGTTTGTTGACGAGCATTAGAAGTAGAACTATTAAATTCTAATGCAGGCGTATAAGTAACTTGAACTGAAAAACCATTTATAACTGGAAGCGCATAGTTAATTCTACTTGAGGCTTGTGCATAGTATACTTCTGCAAAACCAGTGTCAGATGTAGCCAATGTTCCAGAGTCAAATAATGCAAAATAATACCCATCTGTGCCGTCACCAGGTACCATAGCAGATACTCTTGGAACTAAGTTTGTTGCAGCGTCTGCAGCCTGTCCTATAGTTACTGTACCTATATCAGTTTGAACATACATAGAGTTTGCTGTTGGTAAATATGCATCACTACTACCACTATTTACAACTTGTGTACTAAAGGTAAATGCTCCTCCTACAGTCCATCCATTATCTGTGGTTGTATCTGCCCCAAAAGAAACACGAGTAAATTTATCAGTTACACCTCCATCTATTTCATCACCCATACCAACTATATGTTGCATAAAACCACTTATTTTAACGTCAGCTTTAGCAAGATTAGTAAAAGTAAATACCATTATAATAATACTAAATAATAATTTAAACATTTATATCTCCTTAATTTTTTGTTGCTTTATTGCAACTTCAAATAGGAATTTAGATATAATATTAAAAATTAAAAATCCTGAATGTAAGATATAAAACTTTACATAAATTATGTAAAAATATAACGCAATATTCTTGTCATATTATTTTAAACAAAAAAACGTTGGAAAATATAGAAAAAAGAATACTATTTTAGTATAATTGGTTATGAATTACAAAAATAAGATCTGAAAAATAAAAATTAATCTTAAAAATTTTAAATATAATTATAATTTAAAATTTTTATGTTGCTTAAAAGCAACTATATTATTTAAATGAATAAGAAATATTTAATTTATTTAAATTATAGTTTAAAAACCTGTCCAATTTTTTATATTTTTATAAGCTTTACACATTGTATCGCTAGCGGTAAATATAGAAAACCTTTTGTCACCATTACTAGTTACCAAAGGAATCAAATCGCCCCTAGATATACCATCTGATACAATCTTTTGTAAAGTTGTGTGACTAGCAGTACACAAATTATGTACTGTCTTCATACTAACATAATTACGCTCATTAACATTCTGGCAATATTGTTCAGGTAAAATATTATATCTGCTAGATACTGCCATTAAACCTATTAACCTATGATCTAAAGTTTGACTCCACCATCTCTCTGCTTGATGAATAGGCGATCTAGATAATGATACAGTCCACTCCAGTCTTTTTAATACCCATTCTTGAAAACCATCTTTGCCACCTTTATCAAAATATACTACTTGATTTATTTTTTGTTTTTTTACAACATCATTTTTGAATTTATTTATTTCTTTAGAATTTTTTAAATCTTTAACTATTGTCATAATAAACCTATAAATTTTAATTAATTACACTTCGTAATAAAGTAAATAAAAATAGAAAGGAAAGATAATTGTAATCTTTCCTTTCTATATTGTTTTATTGAATAAATTCAGGATAACTACTAAGCCCTATCTCAGACTTATCAGCTCCATCCTTTTCTTCATTATCAGATAACCTTACTCCAAGAATAGCTTTAACAGCATACCAAAGAATAAAACTAGTAATAAGAACAAATGCTCCTATAGAAACTATACCTATTAATTGTGTAGAAAAATTTGCACTATCATTTGTAATAGGAACAGCTAAAGTACCCCATATACCACAAACTAAATGAACAGGTATAGCACCAACAACATCATCAATTTTAAATTTATCTAAAAGAGGAATAGAAAAGACTACTAATGCGCCACCTACACCACCAATTAATACTGCTGCCAAGAAACTTGGAGCTAAAGGTTCAGCAGTTATAGAAACAAGTCCTCCTAATGCTCCATTTAGAACAAATGTGAGATCTACTTTTTTATAAAGTATCTGGCCTAATATTAAAGCTACAACAACTCCACCAGCAGCTGCTAGATTAGTATTAGCATATATTCTCGCCATAGAGCTTGCATCAGCTACTGAGCCTAATGCTAACTGAGACCCTCCATTAAAACCAAACCAGCCAAACCATAATAAAAATGTACCTAAAGTTGCGAGAGGTAATGCTGAAGCTTGTATAGGATTTACTTTACCATCTTTAGAATATTTACCTTTTCTAGCTCCTAATACAATACAGCCAACAAGTGCACACCAACCTCCTACAGAATGAACTATAGTTGATCCTGCAAAATCACTGAAGCCCATTTCAGATAACCAACCTGCACCCCAGGTCCATGAACCTTGAATTGGGTATATAATAGCTGTTAACACAACAACTACGGCTAAGAATGACCATAATTTTACTCTTTCAGCTACAGCACCTGAAACAATTGATGCTGCTGTAGCTACAAAAACCATTTGAAAGAACCAGTCAGAGGCACCTGCATACCCTCCTTCTGATGACTCTGTTGATGGGTCTGCTACTTCAAACAAACTTAAGCTTCCAATAAAGCCTCCATCTACTCCTGAATACATTAAATTATAACCTACTAAAAAATATAATATTCCTGCAACAGAATATAATACTATATTTTTTGTACATATAGTTGCAACACTTTTTGTTCTAACCATACCGGCTTCAAGCATGCAAAAACCTGCTGCCATTAACATCACTAATATACCATTAATTAGAAATGAAAATGTATTAAATATAAATGCTATATCTTGAGATTCCATTTTTTATTCCTTCGCGTTTATTAAATTTATTATATTATTTTAATAAGCATGATTCATGCCAACTATAAATGCTAATTATATTGCGAAGTATATAAAATTAAATTTATTATATGATTAAATAATAATCATTAAAAATTATTATTGATTAATTATTAGGCTTTAAAGTCAAATAAAGTCTCAGGTAATTATTACCACGTAAATAGTAGATTACTTCAAAAGCTAAAACTACCGACTAATATTCTATTGTATAATGACTATTTCAATGTTTTCATTTATATGAAAAGGAGAGAAATTATGCTAAAAATTACACTCAAATTATTAATAATAGCATTTTATTTGTTGCTTAATATTAATAATGTTAATGCTCAGAACTTAGTAACAGAAGAAATGTTAACTACGGCTCAAGAAGACCCTAATAATTGGTTAATGGTTACTGGAAATTATACGGGTAATAGATATAGTAAATTAGGCCAAATAAATGAATCTAATGTCTCAAAATTAGTTCCAAAATGGATATTTTCATTAGGCACTTTAGATGCTCAAAATACAACTCCAGTAATACATAATGGAATTATGTATGTAACAGCATCTCACGGAAAAACTTATGCATTAAATGCAGCAAATGGACAAGAAATTTGGAGATATAGCCATCAACTTCCTGAATGCGTAGCAGGCAAAATGATATTTAAAACAATAGCAAAAGGAAGAAAAGGCACAAATATGGTCGGTTGGGAATCTGAACTTGAAAATAATGAAATATGGGAAATAATTATATATATAAGATCTATCTACACAGGTGATAAAAATAAAATAATTTGGTAATTTAAGTATTAAATTTATTAAAATATGTAAAAAATTAAAATAGTTTCTAATTATACTTCACAAATATTAAAAAAAATATATATTTGATTAAGCGGGGGTGCCTAACTTATCCAGGCTGAGATATATACCCTTTGAACCTGTTGGTTAATACCAGCGTAGGGAGAAATAAAATGATTTACAAATTTAAAAATATACTTATTTTACTGATTATTATCTCAGTATATTCAAATAATATTCTTGCTAATGAAAAAGTAACCTTATTATTAGATTGGTTTATTAACCCAGACCACGGCCCAATTATTATTGCTAATGAAAAAGGTATATTTAAAGAAGAAGGACTGGAAATAGAAATTATCCCACCAGCTAATCCTGCAGATCCTCCTAAATTAGTAGCAGCAGGAAAAGCAGATATAGCTATTTCTTATCAACCTCAATTACATATGCAAGTTCATGAAGGACTACCTGTTACTCGAATAGGAACATTAGTTGCAACTCCTTTGAATTGTTTACTTGTTTTAGAAGATGGTCCTATTAAAAATTTATCAGATTTAAAAGGAAAAAAAATTGGCTATTCAATATCTGGAATGGAGCAAGCTTTATTAAGTGCAATACTTAAAAAAGCAAAAGTAAAAAAAAATGAAGTAGAATATGTTAATGTTAATTGGTCACTATCCCCTTCTTTAATGAGTAAACAAGTAGATGCCGTAATTGGCGCATATAGAAATTTTGAACTCAACCAAATGAAAATTGAAGGCGTTAAAGGACGATGTTTTTATATTGAAGAAGAAGGTGTCCCTCCTTATGATGAGTTAATATTTATCGTGAATAATAAAAATATTAATGAAGAGATGCTTACAAAATTTTTAGATTCTATAGAGAAAGCCACTCAGTATATTATTAATCATCCGAAAGAAAGTTGGAAAATTTTTTCTAATTATTCAAAAGAGTTGAATAATAAATTAAATGAAATGGCTTGGTATGATACAATTCCTAGATTTGCTTTAAGGCCAGCAGCCTTGGACAAAAGAAGGTATGAAAGATTTGAAAAATTTTTATATGAAGAAGGACTGATAGAGGAAAAGATTTCTTTTGATAAAATGGCAATAGAAATTTATTAAAATAATAATGGATAAAACAAATTTATCGTTTTTACTTGAAGGTTCTTTAAAAATCAGTCAAGAAATTCTTTTTTCTGATGTAAAGTTAAAAATTAAATTTAATAAATGGACATCAATAATAGGTGTATCCGGTTCTGGAAAATCAACATTATTAAAAATAATTGCGGGCATGGATCTTCCAGACGTCTTTAAAAGTACTATAAAAAGTTCTAATAAAAATTATTCTTTTTCATGGATGGCTCAAAATGATCTCTTATTGCCATGGGCTTCCGTAATAAATAATGTTACTTTAGGGCAAAAGTTAAGGGGAGAAAAATTAGATAAAGAAAGAGCTCTTTCCTTATTGGATCAAGTTGGACTTATAAATGAGGTAAATGCCCTACCTTCTACTTTATCTGGGGGTATGAGACAAAGAGTTGCTCTTGCAAGAACATTAATGGAAGATAAAAATATAATATTAATGGATGAGCCTTTCTCAGCTTTAGATAGCATTACTAGATCGGCAATGCAAAAATTAACATGGAAATTATTAAAAGATAAAACTGTAATTATGGTCACGCACGACCCGTTAGAAGCCCTACTATTAAGTAATGATTTATATTATATAATAAAAAATAAATTAAGGTCTATCAAACTTCCAAATAGCAAACCATTTAGAACAGTTAATGATGAAAACTTACTTTACAGTCATAAATTTATACTAAATAAATTAGAAAAATCGTATATCAGATGAATTATTTTTATAAATATCTATTTAGTTTTATAATTTTTATAACTATCTGGTGGTTAATTCAATATATAACTGATAGTCCATCTTATATTTTACCAAGCCCTTACAGAGTATTTTTATCCATAAAAAACAATTTAAACTTACTAGCCTACCATTCAATAATTACTTTTCTTGAAATTTTAGTTGGATTTATTTTAGGATTAATTTTTGGAATGTATACTGGTATATTATTTATTATATCTAAAAGTATGAGAAAATGGATGTTACCCTTTATAGTACTAACACAAGCTATTCCTGTATTTGCAATAGCTCCAATATTAACTCTATGGATAGGGTATGGGATATGGTCTAAAATAATTATGACAGTATTAATTATTTATTTTCCAATTACTATAGCATTTTATGATGGCTTAAAAAGAATTGACCCAATGATTATTAATTTGGCTAAAATGATGGGTGCAAATACATTTAGTATGCTTTTAAAAATAAGGATTCCATTTGCGTTACCACAACTCTCCTCTGGGTTAAAATTGGCTGCAGCTTTTGCTCCAATGGGCGCAGTTATAGGAGAATGGGTAGGATCATCAGAGGGGTTAGGTTATTTAATGTTGTATGCAAGTGGTAGAGTTCAGATTGACTTAATGTTTTCCTCAATAATAATTTTAGCTATTTTTACAATATTATTATATAATTTCGTTTCATATGTTTCTAATATTATAACAAGATGGGATCCAAAATCTCATATTAATTAATTAAAAATTACTAAGGATAAACAAATGGAAAATAATAAAAAATTTTATATTAATGGTGAATGGGTTAATCCAATATCTCCAAAAACTCTTGAGGTAATAAACCCTGCAAATGAAGAAGTAATAACAGAAATTAGTATTGGATCACAAGAAGATGTTAACAAAGCAGTAGTGTCTGCAAAAAATGCATTTAATTCATTTTCTCAAACATCACGTGAAGAACGCCTAGAATTATTTGAAAAAATTATGGATGTTTATAAAAAAAGAATGTCCGACCTAGCTAAAGCAATTACAAGGGAAATGGGAGCACCAGTAAATTTAGCAAATGCCGCTCAAGCTCCAGCAGGTTTAGGTCATTTAAGTAAAGCTTATAAAACACTTAAAGATTATAAATTTGAATTTGAAATGAATACTACGGTAATTAGAAAAGAACCAGTAGGCGTTTGTGGTCTTATTACTCCATGGAATTGGCCAATTAATCAAATAGCATGTAAGGTTGGTCCTGCGCTAGCGGCCGGTTGTACAATGATATTGAAACCAAGTGAAGTTGCACCTCTAAGCGCTATTATCTTTACTGAGATTTTAGATGAAGCAGGAGTGCCTAAAGGTGTTTATAATATGATTAATGGAGATGGACCTACCGTAGGAGAAGCAATGAGTAAACATATTGATATAGATATGATGTCATTTACAGGCTCTACCCGTGCCGGAATATCTGTTGCTAAATCGTCAGCTGATACTGTAAAAAGAGTTACACAAGAGCTAGGAGGAAAATCTGCAAATATTTTATTAGAGGATGCTGATTTTAATAAAGCTGTTACTAAAGGGGTTATGCACTGCATGAATAATTCAGGTCAATCCTGTAATGCACCTACAAGAATGCTAGTACCAAACTCTAAAATGGAAGAAGTAATAGAAATTGCAAAAAATGCATTAGAAAAAATTATTGTTGGAAACCCAGAATCTGAAAATACTACTATAGGACCAGTAGTTAGTGAAATTCAATATAATAAAATTAAAAACTTAATAGAAACTGGTATAAAGGAAGGAGCTACATTAGTAGCAGGCGGTACGAATGCACCTGAGGGTTATAATAAAGGTTATTATATTAAGCCAACAATTTTTGCTAATGTCACAAATGATATGACTATTGCAAGAGAGGAAATTTTTGGACCAGTTTTAAGTATTCTAGGATATAAAGATGAAGAAGAAGCAATAAAAATAGCCAATGAAACCATATATGGTTTATCAGGATACGTATCTTCTGAAAATATAAATAATGCAAAAGCCGTGGCCTCAAAGCTAAGAACTGGAATGGTGCATATTAATAATGCTCCCGGAGATCAATCTGCTCCGTTCGGTGGATATAAAATGTCTGGAAACGGGAGAGAATGGGGAGAATTTGGCTTAGAAGATTTTTTAGAAATAAAATCTGTGATGGGAGCTATCCCAAAAACAGCCTAAGGTTTTTAAATAAGAGAGAGAGATTATATTTTAATCTCTCTCTTATTTAAAACTAATGATCATGATTATGGGAAGATTTATTTGACTCAACTTTGAACTTTACTGTTAAATCATTTGAATTTTTAAATTTAAATATTGCCTCCATAAGCTCACCTTCACCTAAATCTTTATTGATACCAAAAAACATTAAATGATGCCCTCCAGCCTTAAATTCAATTGAATCACCTACATTAATAATAACCCCATCTTTCAAAGGCCTCATTTTAGAGACCCCATCTTCCATTATAATAGTATGTAACTCAATCTTATTAACACTATCAGAGATTACTTCTAATAAGTGAATATTATCTTCGCCTATATTCTTTATTTTAAAATACCCAGCACCATTGTTGTTTATTACCTTCATCCATGGATGATCCACTATCATAGTATCCGTCTCATATTTATGTGCTTGTGCTATAAAGCTACCTAGCATTATAATTAATATTGTTATAAATTTCATATTTTTTTCCTTTATATATTATTGGAGTGGTGAACATATAGAAGGCCTAAGAATAATAGAATCCTCATATTTTACTGCGTTTTCTTGGTAAGAATTAAAATCAATCCAATATTTATTCTCATTCAAACTATGCCAAAATTTACTCATAATTTCGAGATTTGGATGACTCCATATAGATATTATTTCATTAGGGTCTTGTAGTTCTGTATTCCATAAACCTATATTTACTGATTTTCCCTCTATAGAGGAGATAATATCTAAAAACTTATTCTTCCAATTATTAACCTGTCCTATATTAAGTTTAATTATTTTTAATTCATATATATTTGAATTATCTGTAGGTATTTTTCTATCTATTAAGGGTTTTAATACTCTTATTTCCTGATTTAAAATATAAGGCCCTACTAATGGAACAAACTTGTTTTTCCAATCTTCTCTTGATGATAGTTGAGACCTAAGGTTTCTCATTTCTTCTACATCTTTATATTCCCACATATGAATATACTGATTCATCCTTCCTATTTCACTTGACCAATGACCAACTAGCTTTCCATAAGTATCGCCATTTCTAATTTTTTGAGCTACAGTTGCACTAGCATTTACTACATGCATCATTTTGCCTGGTCTCGTTGTATACATTCTTAATTCATTAATCATTCCAAATTTTCTCCTAATAAAATATGTAATCGTTCTTTCTTGGCTCTTTAGTAAAATTCCAATAATCTACTAATCTCCATGGAGAATTTGTCGTAACGCGCCCTGATTTATTTCTATACCAACTATCTACTTTATGGTGGGTCCATACCATTTGTGAATGTTGTTCATCAAGTTTAGAATTATACATTTCATAAGCATCAGTTTTGCAATCCATACTCATATGATTATTTTCTAATAATAAATTTATACATCCGAGTATATATCTTATTTGACATTCTCCATGAAAAACAATACTACCTCCATGAGCTAGATTTGTATTAGGTCCATACATCATGAAAAAATTAGGGAAATTTGGTACTGTAATACCTACGTTAGCTCTAGGATTATCCTTTTCCCAATAGTCTTCTAAGTTTATACCTTTCTTACCAATTACCTTAATAGGCCAAATCATTTTACTAGCATTAAAACCAGTTGCAGTGACAATTGCATCAAAGTTATAAGTATTTTTATTAGTAACAATACCATTTGAAGTAATATAATTTATTTTATCAGTTATAAGTTCAACATTATTTTTATTTAACATATCAAACCAATTATTATCCATAAGCATTCTCTTTCCGTAGGGAGGATAATTTGGTATTACTTTATTTAATAATTCTTTATTTGAGCCTATTAAAGACTCTATATGCCTTACCATATTACTTCTAAAACGATCATTAGTTTGATTAATAGACCTATCAGGAAAATTCCAATTTGGGTCTTTACATAATGACTCATGAATACCATCACAAAAACCCCAAAATAATTGTAAACGATACCACCTAGCGTAATATGGTATATTTTCTAAGACCCATTTTTTTCCTTCTGTCAATTTACGGTGATAATTAGGATTGTATATAATCCAATGAGGTGTTCTTTGAAAAATAGTTAAATTTTCTGTCATTTTTGCTAATTCAGGTGCCACTTGCATACCGCTAGCCCCTGTTCCAATTAATGCTATATTTTTATTATTAAAATTATAATTTTTGTCCCATTTTGCAGTGTGAATAATTGGATTATTAAAGTTTTCTATTCCTTTAATGTCTGGTAAAGAAGGTTTATTTAATTGCCCAACTGCACTAATTACAATATTAGACTCTAATATACTTTTTTTATCATCATATTTTATACATGTTTTCCATTTGTTTAATTTTTCATCATATTTAATACTTTCTACAGTAGTATTAAACTTTATATGGTCCTTTAAATTATATTTATTCACACAATGCTTTAAATATTTATAAATAGAATCTCTCTTTGAATAAAATTCTTCCCATTCGTAAGAAGGTTCAAATGAATAAGCATAAACATGGTTTGGTGTATCTACTCCGCAGCCTGGATATGTATTTTCATACCAAGTACCGCCAATAGAGTCATTCTTTTCTAATATAGTAAACGGGATTTTTGCTTTAGATAATTTTATTCCCGCTAAAATTCCACATAAACCGCTTCCAATTATAATTACACTTGGTTTAACATTATAATTCTTAATGTCTTCTATGTAGGAATCTCTTTCTGAATTACTATCAAAATTCAACTCTTCTTTCATCATAGAAATATATTCATTAGGAACTTCTGTTCCAACACCAACACTCATTAACTGAGATAGATATTTATCTTCAATATTATTTATATTAATTAAATTATTGTTTTTATTTATTTTATTTTTTAATTCTTTGTATAAATTAATTATAATTTCATTTGATAAATCTTTAGGGACGTCTACAGAATAATCAAATGCGCCCTTCACAAATGGTCTTATTGTTTTTATATAGCTAAGATCTGATGTTATGTATGACAATACTAATGCAAGAGTAGCTATATCGGCTTGATTTAAATTTTCAATTATTTTACTCGGTTGTTGTAGAGCGTCATACAAATTTAATTTCATTAAAACCTCAATAAGTAAATATTTTCTTTAAATTCTTATAATACTTTATTACTATCATATTTTAAATATATTTTATTATAAGGTTCTTATTAATTTTGGAAAACTTACCCTTAAAAGGAATTAAAGTTATAGATGCTGCAAGTTTTATAGCAGCACCTCTAGTGAGCGCGCTTATGTCTGATTATGGAGCTGAAGTAATCAAAATTGAGCCACTTACTGGTGATACCTATAGAGAGGCTGTAATTGGAGGTCATGTCTGGCCAGAAAGCGATATTGATTGGGCATTTATTCTAGAAAATAGAAATAAAAGAAGCCTATCTATTGATCTTAAATCAAAAGAAGGACAGGCGATATTAAATAAATTAATATTAGATGCTGACGTTTTTGTTACTAATCTTCCTAAAACACCTAGAGAAAAACTAGGATTAACGGATACTATTATAAGAAAGATAAATTCTAAAATAATATATGCTTCACTATCAGCTTATGGTGAAAATGGGCCTGACTCAGATAGAACAGGTTTAGATTCAACAGCATATTTTGCTAGATCAGGTTTAATGGATTGGTCAAAAATAAATGATTTAGATGAAGCCCCTCCTTTTCCTGTTCCAGGTGGAGGAGATCATCCAACTGGGCTATCACTATTTACTTCTATATTATTAGCATTAATCAATAGAGATAAAACTGGATTAGGAACAACTGTAACTACGTCGCTCTTAGCAAATGGTATATGGTCAAATGCTATGCTAATTCAAGCTGTATTATCTGGTCACAAACCAATAGATACTTTTCATTGGGATACATTAAGCGCTATGAGAAATATCTATACTCTTAAAGATAAATCTTTATTTTTTATGCTCCTTACCAATGAAGAAAAGCATTGGCAACCATTCTTAAAAAGTTTAAATTTAGATTCCCTAAATAAAAATTCTAAATTTAATACAAAAGATAAAAGACAGCACCATAAAAAAGAGCTAAAGAAAATTTTACAAAAGGAATTCTTAAAATATTCTTATAGTGATGTTAGAAAAAAACTTATTGATACAGGTATAGTATTTACAAAAATAATTAAAACAGAGAATACGATTAGTGACCCTCAAACAAATTTAAATAATATGTTTATGGATATAACTGGAGAAAGCATTACAAATTTAAAAATAATTTCACCTCCTTTAAATATTGAAAATGCTCCTAGAAAAAAAGCTACAAAAGCGCCAAAATTAGGTGAGCATAATGTAGAAATTTTAAAAGAATTAGGTTATACCAATGAAGAAATTAAAATTTTGCAAAATAAAAGAATTATTCTATAAACATAATCTGTAATTTAAGTCTAAAAGTAAGGTAATATAGCATATAAATAATTTTGGAGATGTACATTGTATTTAACTCAAGCGTTAAAAAGAGCAGTTCAAATTAATGGAAAACAAATAGCTACTCAAGATGGAGATAGAGTAAGAACATGGTCAGAATCAATTGAAAGAATTAGTAAGCTTGCGGGAGCTATGGAAAAGTTAGGTTTTTCTGATAATGACAGATCAGCTATTTTATCTTTAAATAGTGACCGTTATTTTGAAGCTTTGTATGCAGCAGTATGGGCTGGAGGTATTTTTGTGCCAATAAATACAAGGTTAGCCCCACCTGAAATAGAATTTTGGTTAAATGATAGCGAGAGTACTCTATTATTTGTAGATAAAGCCTTTGCAGAAACTGTGGAAAAATTAAGGTCTGATGGTAAAATACCATCAGTGAAAGAGATTATATATATGTCTGATAATGATTGCCCTAAAAATATGCATAATTATGAGAATATTTTACAAGAAGCCTCTAAGATAGAAGATAAACTTAGATGTAAAGATGATATAGCTGGTTTATTTTATACTGGAGGAACCACTGGAAGGTCTAAAGGTGTTATGCTTAGTCATACAAATTTAGTTTCTAACTCTTTTAATACCATAACAGCTCTAAACATTCCTACTAATGCTCGTTGGCTACATGCTGCTCCAATGTTTCATATTGCAGATGTAACCGGTGCAATTGCTATCACTCATATTGCAGGACAACATTATTTTATTCCCTCTTATACTCCGGAAGGTGTTTTAAAATCTTTTCAAGATTACTCAATTACAGATACGCTTTTAGTTCCTACAATGATCAATATGCTAGTTTACCATCCAGATATAAAGAAATATGACTTATCTTCATTAAGGCAAATCGCTTATGGTGCGTCACCTATGCCTGAATCCGTAATAATTAAAGCAATGGAGGTTATCCCAGAATGTAAATTTACGCATGTATATGGTATGACAGAATGCGCCCCATTAATTACATCTGCTGGTCCTGATTGTCATGTTTTTGAAGGGCCTAAAGCAAATTTATTTAAATCTACTGGAGTTGCTGTTCCTGGAGTTGAAGTTAAAATCATTGACGAGAATGACAATGAGGTTCCAAGAGGAGAAGTAGGTGAAGTTGCTGCAAGAGGACCAAATGTTATGCTTGGCTATTGGAGACAAAAAGAATTAAGTGATAAAGCACTTCTAAACGGGTGGATGCATACTGGTGATGGAGGCTATATGAACGAAGAAGGCTATGTATATATTGTTGATAGAGTTAAAGATATGATCATATCAGGAGGTGAAAATATATATTCAGCCGAAGTTGAGAATGCAATTTATCAATTAGATGGAGTTATAGAATGTGCTGTTATAGGTATTCCTAATGAAGAATGGGGTGAAACAGTGCATGCAATAGTAAGAAAAGACCCCAATAGCAATATAAATGAAGATGACGTAATTTCTCATAGTAAAAGTCTAATTGCAGGATTTAAATGTCCAAAATCTGTTTCATTTAGAGAAGAACCAATGCCTCTATCTGGTGCAGGAAAAATTTTAAAAACAACATTAAGAGCACCTTTCTGGGAAGGTCATGACAAACAAGTTAGTTAATAAAGGACTCCAAATGTATCAAAATATTACTATTCAAATAAATGATAAAATTGCTGAAATAACTCTCAACAGACCAGAGAGAATGAATGCTATTACTGTAGACCTTTTAAAAGAATTAAAAAATGAAATAATATCTATAAATAATAATAATTCTATAAGTGTTATTATACTTACAGGTGCAGGCAAAGCATTCTCTGCAGGAGTAGATTTAAGACAGTTAGAAGCAAATGGCACGGATGTTTCCAGTGGAGGTGTTGGTGTTGAATTAGATCAACATGCCAATGAAGTAATAAAGTTATTAGAGGATTCACCTAAAGCAATAATATCAAAAATTAATGGCTTCTGTTTTACAGGAGGACTTGAATTAGCTTTATCAGCAGACCTAATATATATTGCTAATGAGGCAAAATTAGGAGATACTCATGCAGTTTTAGGCTTTAGGCCTTCATGGGGTTTAACCCAGAGGTTACCACAATATATTGGTATATCTCGTGCCAAAGAACTATCATTTACAGCTAAAACTATATCAGGTATTGAAGCGGTTAAATATGGTATTGCATTAGCCTCATATCCTATAGAAGAATTAAATACAAAAGTTTATGAAATAGCTCTAAAAATTTCTAAAAACAGCCCTAACTCTATTAAAGCATATAAGGACCTTTATGGTGCTGCTAGTAATAAAGGACTTAAAGAAGGCTTAGAATACGAAGCTAATACTTCTTATGACATACCTGAAGTCAAAGAAAGAGTTCAAGAATTTTTAAAGAAACTTAGATAACTACTTACTATTTGCAATTATTTTTAAAGCTGTCCTTAATACAGGCTTTTCAATTAATTTACCATCAACAACAACTAAGCCATCACTAGCATCGTTAAATGCCTTAATTACTTTATTAGCATATTCAACTTCTTCCTCTGAAGGGGTAAATACATTATTTAATAATGCGATTTGTTTAGGATGAATTGAGCCTTTTCCAGAAAAACCTAAATTTTTTGATTTTTGCGCTTCATCTTGCATACCTTGCATATCTTCTAGATCTAGAAAAGGAACATCAATTGCATCTATTCCTGCCCCTGCAGCCGCATGCACAACTTTAGATCTAGCATATAGTAAGGACATCCAATCACCATTACATCCTAAATCCGCACTCATATCTACTCCACCAAATAATAAAGATTTAATTAAAGAGCTCGAATGAGCAATATTCCACGCATTCTCCAGTGCTTTATTAGTTTCAATAATAATATGTAGATTTATATTCTTATTAAATAAATTAATTTGATTTTCTAAATCTATTACTTCATCAACACTTTGTATTTTTGGCAACATCAAACCAGATGCTGTATTCGAGCTGTTTAAAATAGCTTTTATGTCCTCTTTGCCATCTTGGCTATTAACATCATTAATTCTTATAAGTGTCTCTACTCCGTTAGGAATAGATATATTTTCAAATGCTTTTACAGTTGAAACTCTAGAAATATCTTTGTGATCAGGAATTATTGCATCTTCAAGGTCAATACAAACCATATCTGCACCTGATGATAAAGCTTTTGGAATCATATCAGGCTTATTTCCAGGACAAAAAATAAAACTTCTTCTTTTCTGAATATACTCATTATCAGTCATTAATACTTTCCTTTTTTATTACACTTAATATATCTTTTTTAAAGCTATTAATAGGTAGCAAAGTCATATTTTTTATTTTTGCTTTTTCATCCCATCTTCTTAGTTTTAATGCATCCATATAATATTTATTTCTTATAAATATATTTTTTTCTTGGGTGTTCATTACTCCTCCTTGAAGATTAAAACTCTTTTTAGAAGAAAAAGATAATTCTTCATAATAGTTTTTTTCAATAGTACATAAATAACGCTTAGCAGACACATGAAGTTTAATTGGCTCTGTCACAGATTTAGGAAATATCTTTTCTAGCCATTTGGCTCCTACTATTTCATGATTTAAATCATAGCTTAAAAAATCTATTTTGGATTCATTTTCATTTAAAATAAGGTGGCCAATATCATGTAATAGTGATGCAACAACTATACTCGATTTAGAATTAAATTTTTTAGCTAACATTGCAGTTTGAATACTATGTTCTAGTTGCGTAACATTTTCATCATACTTTGTCTGACCCTCATCTTCCATCCAATTAAATAATTTACTAGTAAATTGATTTTTATTTATATTATCTATTTCAATAAGCATAAATTTACCTAAGTTAAATTTTTACCTTTAAAATGGCCAATGGTGCTAATTCTATCTTTATTAAAACTTAAAGATTTTTCTCTACTTTTATAATATTCATCCCTTAAATTACCTTCAGAAGACAAATTAAAAGTAAGATATATTGCTTTTCTTTCTTTATTTGATAAATTTTTTTCACTCTTGTGAGGTAAATATGAATTAAAAAATAGACAATCCCCTTTAGACATTATTACAGGATGCCATAAAAGCTTTTTATCTAAACTCTTTTTTATACAGCCATTTTTATTATAAGAAAGCAATTCATTATTATTTTTTAATTTAGCAATATATAAGCATCCATTTTCTTTATTCATTTCAGTTAATGCTATTAAACAAGTAACATGTGCTTTTAATTTATGATAAGCAGTTGCATCTTGATGAGCTGCATAACCAGAACCTCCAGGAGATTTAATATTTATTTTTTCTTTATATAAATAGAAAGATCTAGAAGTAAGTTTATTTATATAACCTAAAATATCTTCACCTAGTATTTTGTTTTTTAAAAATTTGTTATCATCTATAAATTTTTCTATTCTACAAAGTTTAGGTATACCCTCAATTTCTTCGTAATAAAATAAACTCTCCCTAGTATCTTTATTTAAACCTTCTATTTGTTCTACTGAGCTTAAGTATTGAGATATATTTTTCTTTAAATGATTGGAACTAAAAGCATAACCATAAGTATTCCAACATTTTATTTGTTCATTTTTTATTTGAGCAATATTTAAAGTCAAGAGGAATTTCCTATCAATTTATTTCTTAATTTAGCAGAAATTTGATCGAATATAAATACAACTATAAATATGACTAAAATTATTGTTGTTACATGTCCATATTCAAATAAATCAAAACGACCTTTTAGTTCCTGCCCTATGCCTCCACCACCTACTAAACCAATAACAGTAGCCATTCTCAAATTTCTATCTAGAATATATAAGATATAAGCAATATATTGAGGCATTACCTGAGGTAAAACAGCCTCTTTAACTATCCTCCACCTCGATGAACCCAGTGCTTTTAATGCGTCTTGAGGGCCTTTATCAGCATTTTCTATATCTTCTGCAAAAAATTTTCCTAAAAAACCAGCACTATGAAGACCTAGAGCCATAATACCAGCAGCTGGTCCAAATCCAAAAGCCAAAACCATAAATAATACACTTATTAATTCTGGAATAGCTCTTAAGCCAGACACTATGCTTCTACTTACATAATAAATTATCTTATTCGGTGCATAATTTTTTGCAGAATAGTAAGCCAAAGGTATAGAAAATATTAAAGCTATAAAACTTGCCCAAAAAGCTATTTCAATACTTTCTATTATTTTTATAATAACTACTTTTAAATAACCCAAAGGTTCTACTAAAAATAAAACCTCTTCTTCTATATATTCTAATTCTAAAGTTTCAATATTTGTTTCATATAATTGAACTTTTTGATTTTCTATGAATGAATACATAGGTAAATTTGATGAATCAAAATTTAAAATTAAATTTATATCTTTTTTAGTTTCTATTACAGGAGGCCACATTTCATTAGAAATTCTTGATAATCCATCCGCTATTTTAGATTTATCTTTTAGACCAATTGTATCAAGAGTAACTTCATAAAGTCTATCTACTACATCGGGCATACCAACTCGTTTAAACGAAAAAATAAATATAAAGAAAATTAATAAAACTAAAATAATAGTTTTATAATTAAACGGTGGTTTTAATTTTTGATTATTGGTTAACATAAAAATATTTTTTATTTATATAATTTATTTAAATCAAATTTAAGTATATTTTTAGCAGGCTTATTAAACATTATATTTCCTTCTTTCATTCCAATAATTCTATCTGCAAAACTCTTTGCAAAATCGATCTGATGAAGACTGCATAAAACACTAATCTTATTTTTTTTTGCGGTTTCTCTAATTAAATTTAATATATCTGTAGCCGTTTGTGGATCAAGACTAGAGACAGGTTCATCAGCTAAGATAATATCTGGTGCACCTATCAATGCTCTAGCTACACCTACTCTTTGCTGTTGTCCTCCCGATAAATTTTCTACCCTTTTTTTAAAATCAATACTATTTAAACCAACTTCTTCAATTATATCCATAGCTTTATCTTGAGTCTCTTTAGGCCATAGGTTAAATAATACTCTCCAAGATGAAATTTTTGTTATATCTCCTAACATAATATTTTTTATAATAGAAGAACGACTAACTAAGTTAAAATCTTGATAAATTGTAGCTATAGAGTTTCTAATTATTTTATAATTTTTATCTTTAAAATTATTATTTCTAAAATAAATATTGCCCTCATCTAGAGAAGTTAAACCTAGAATTGTCCTAATTAATGTTGACTTTCCTGAGCCAGATGGTCCTAAAATAGCAATTATTTCATTATCACTAATGCTAATATTCACATTATTTAAAGCTATTACATTCCCAGAATAAGTTTTGCTAACTGAATCAATTTTTAATAATGGATAAACCATTATTTATTATTAGCTTCAATTATAGATAATTTGAAATTATTATCTATTAATACCATTTTTTGTAAAGCAGGTAACATATCTTCATCAGATATATTTGTATCATAATAATCCACTTTCTTACCTCCATAACCTCTAAGCATGCCTTCTTCTATATCAGGATTATTATGTAAGTTAGCAACCTCATTTTTAATTGCTATTTTTACAGAATAAGGAAGTTCGATAGACATCGCCAAAGGTGGATTTGGTATAGGATCAGATTTAGCAATAACTTTAAAATCATCTTTATCTATTGAACCTTGTCTTACTGCTTTTTCATATGAATTAAAAGATGCTGCTGCTGCATCAACAATTTCTGCTTGTAAAGATTTAAGACTATTTGCATGACTACCAGTAAGTTGGGACTTAGATAAATCTATAATAGGATTAATACCAGCTTCTACTAACATTGCCATTGGAAACACAAAACTTGAAGTAGAATTAATATCCCCAAAAGCAACTTTTTTATTTTTTAAATCTTCTAACGAATTAATATGTGTATTTTTTTTGTTAGTAAATATTCCTGAATAATATACAGAACTGCCTTTTCTTACTTCTACAGCTAAAAGTTCTACACATCCCCGTTCTCTTGCTTGAACATATGTTACAGGACCAAACCAAGCAAAATCTGCAAGCCCAGAACATATTCCTTCGACGACAGCACTATAACTTTGACCAACAATAATATTAAATGAATATTTTGTGGCTTTTGTTAATGCATTAAAAATAGGTTGAAAATCTGCGATTGTTCCCTCTTCCGTACCTCCATCTGCTGGTACAAGAAGTACATTGAAAGGATTTGATTTTGTGCCATCAGCAGCATTAGAAAATTTAATAGTTAGAAAAATAAAAACTATTAAAATTTTTATATATTTACTCATACTTATTCCTTATTCATATATATATTCTTGGTTTATAATTTTATTGTTATCTATATTAACACCCAGTCCAATCGTTTTTTCAGGCAAATTAATGTATCCATTGTCTACCTTTACTTGATCTTCATTAAAATATTGTAATATTGGCATCCATTTCACTAAATATTCTATCATTGGAGTATGTGCAGGAGACTGACTAAATGAAAAATGTACTCCAGAATGCATAGCACCAGCATGCGGAATGAATATTAAGTCATGAGTAGTACATAAAGCACTAATTTTTATCATTTCAGAAATACCTCCACACCAATGTGCATCAGCTTGAATGATATCTAATGCACCTTTTGAAATAAATTGATTTATACCCCACCTAGTATAGTGATGTTCCGCTCCAGCAAGAGGAATATTAGTTTTTTCTTTTATTCTTATGTAACTATCTATTCTATCTGGCATGGCGCATTCTTCTAACCATTTAGGATTATATTTTTTGATAGAATTTATTAAAGATAAAACATATGGAACATCCATACTTTGCCAACAATCAAACATAAGTTCATAATCATCTCCTAATATATCTCTTAAAGTTTTTACTAGTTCTATATTTTTATTAAGTCCTTCAACACCTTTAGCAGGGCCATATCTAAAAAACCATTTTTGTGCTTTAAATCCTTTTGATTTATATTCCAAAGCTCTTTTCTTTACTAACTCCATATCTAAAACATTGTAACCAAGCATACTTGCATAGGCAGGGATTTTTTGAACTGTCGCTCCTCCTAATAATTTATAAACTGGTTGATTTAAAATTTTACCTTTTAAATCCCATAAAGCACAGTCAATAAAGCTTATTGCCCAAATAGGCTCACCCTGCCTACCATGAACTAACTTTCTGTACATTTGATCCCAAATTAACTCGGTAGCAAAAACATTTTTACCGATTAAAATTTGTCTTAATTGCTTAGCTATTATGAAAGCTACATTACTATTCATGGGGCCTGCTAAGCCCATAATTTTGTCTTCTGTTTCAATTTTTACATATATATGGTCTAAATCTAATTTACCATTTTTAGACTGAACAAAATCTGTTGTTGCATTTAATGAATTTGCATACTCTTCATAAATATCTAATGGAGTTGCAAGCCTATCTTCCCATAAAAGTCCCTCTACATCCATTATACCCGTGTATCTAACAAGAGATACATTATTAATTATCATTATTTTTCCCTTTTAATATTAATTAAAAACAAGAAAAACCCTTGCCTCAATACTTTCTCTAGGAGGATGACTTTCAGATTGGTTAGGTAATTCAAACGCTCCGTGAGGAGTATACTTTATTAATTCTTCATTATAACTATCCCACCCTTTTAAAAGTAGGACCTCATCATCGGTCATATTTGGAACCCAGTACCATTTATGTCTCTCAGAGTATGAGATATGGTATATTTCTCCAGTACGATTAGTAAAAATTTGATCTGTTTCAACTAAATCACTTTTTGGTATTGAAGCTGCATCTGCGAAAGCTAATGGGGATCTCTTAATGGGACCATTTATTGGTCTCCAAACATTTAACTGCACAATTCTTCCACCTTGATCAATTATTTTATGATATTTATCAACTCCTAAAACATCTTTAGCCCTTTGTGGGCCAGAAACATCTGTATAATCAGCATGCAGTCTATCTGCAGGACCTCTTAGCCCATCTGGGTTTTTAGCCCCTTTTGTTCCATCTGACCTTCTAGTATAATCAAAGATAAACACATCATTTGCATTAAAACGTTCAATTAGAAAGTTTTTTAATTCATTACCATAGTTTTTTTTTACATCGGTATGATTATAAAAATCTTTGATTAAAGATTTATGGTTTAATAGCTCAAATCCGTTTTTTTCAAAAGTAAATTTAGCATTACCATTTCGTATATCTAAAATTTTTACAAGCCTATACTCAGTTTTAAAATGAATTTTCGGAACGGTTCCAGTATATTCTGAACTTTCAAAAAAAGGCTTACTGTCTTGAGGAACTATAAACTTTAAGTTGGCTTCTACTTTATTTTCCATAAAAAACCTCTCATAAATACCATTTATAAAGTATATAAAATAAAAACAGTTTTACAAGAGATTAAGAATACTAAAATTATTTATAATTTTTCTTCTTTCTTATATAGAATATTATTAATTTTAACTTTTAAGCACTCAGTATATTTTTCTGAACTTTCATTTTTAAATTTCTGTAAACATTCTTTCTTTATTGATTCTATATCCAATGGACCCGCTACAAGATTTGAAGAAATAAGAAAAATAAAAATAATATAAATTTTGATCATATTTAATTACATTCTTTTCAAATAATGTTAAAATTATATTTTTTAAACTAGCATAAAATAAAAATGATAAAAACAGATATATATGGAATAGTATTTAATAAGTTAAAATCTAACATATTAGATGATTGGAAAAATTATACTCAGCATGAATTTGTTGAAAGAATTGGAAAAGGCAATTTAGAAAGAAGATTATATTTAAAATACTTAATGCAAGATTATGTTTTTTTAATACATTTTTCTAGAGCTTGGGCATTATTAATTGCAAAAGCTAATTCAGTTAATGAAATGAGACTAGCCAGTAAAACATTAAATTCTCTAGTAAATGAAGAAATTCAATTACATGTTAAAACCTGTAATGCTGAAGGAATATCAGAAGAAGAATTATTTAAAACAGAAGAAGAATTAAATAATTTAGCCTATACTAGATTTGTCTTAGAGGCAGGTTATTCGGGAGAATTTCTTGATTTACTAGTAGCTTTATCTCCGTGTGTTTTTGGATATGGAGAAATTGGATTAAAACTAAAATCAATATCAAAAAATGATAATCAATATATTCACTGGATAGATACTTATTTTAGCGATGAATACCAAAAATTATGTATATCGGTAGGTGAGTTATTAGATAAGGCTGTTAAAGATAGGTTAGGAAATGATTTTGAAAATAATATTATATGGCCTAAATTAAATAAAAAATTTCTAACAGCTACTAAGCTAGAAATCAATTTTTGGGAAATGAGTTTGAAACTGGAGTAATTTAATGGATTTTTTTCTAACCAACGAACAGAATCATCTACTTAATTCACTTAGTAGTACTATTCATGGTTTTGATGATAAATATTGGTTAGATTGTGATAATACTTCAAAGTACCCAATAGAATTTGTAAATACGATTGCGGAAGGCGGATGGCTTGGTATAGCAATGCCCATTGAATACGGAGGAAGTAATTTAGGAGTTACAGAAGCAGCATTAATGATGATGCTTATTTCTGAAAAAGGGGGAATGACTGCTGCCTCATCTATACATATGAATATTTTTGGCCCTAGTTCCATAGTAAAGTTTGCTAATGAAGATCAAAAAAAAAGTTGGTTACCAAATATTATTAATGGCAAAACTAAAATGTGTTTTGCTGTAACAGAGCCTGATACCGGACTAGATACAACAAGATTAAAAACAAAAGCAGAAAGAAACAAAAATTTTTATTTGATAAATGGAAGAAAAATTTGGACATCAACAGCCCAAATTACAAATAAAATAATGATAATTGCTAGAACATCTGAAAGAGAAAATAATAATCCTACAAAAGGACTAAGTCTATTTTATACTGATTTTAATAGAGATTGTATCGAGGCAAGAGTTATAAATAAAATGGGCAGATCTGCTGTAGATACTAACGAATTATTTATAGATAATTTAAAAGTTCCAATTGGAGATTTAATTGGGGAAGAAGGTAAAGGTTTTACTTATTTAATACATAGCTTAAACCCAGAAAGAATTCTTGTAGCGGCAGAAGCGTATGGTATTGCTAAAAATGCTTTAGATCGAGCTGTTAAATATGCTAATGAGAGAAATGTTTTTGATAGAATAATAGGTAAGAATCAGAGCATACAGCATCCTTTGGCGGAAGCTTGGGCTAAACTAGAATCTGTTAAATTACTAATTTTAAAAGCTGCTTATTTATATGATCATAACAAACCCTGTGGAGTTGAGGCTAATGCTGCTAAATTTCTTGCAGCTGAATATGGTATGGAAATTTGTAAGCAAGCTATAGCAACTCATGGAGGCATGGGTTACGCAAAGGAATATCATGTTGAAAGACTATTTAGAGAAATGATGATTCCATATCTCGCACCAGTTAGCCAACAGTTAGTTCTTAGCTATATAGCAGAAAAAGCTCTTGGCCTCCCAAAATCTTATTAGTATCTAAACTAAGTCATTAATATTAATGACTTGGAGCCATATATTCTATATTATCTATTAACTTAGATGCTGCTTGCAATGTATCAGTAGGTATTAATTGTATAGCTTTATAGTCTGCTATAGCTCCTCCTAAAAATATTCCTTTTGCAGCAACAGCGAGGTATTCAGTCAAAGAAGGAAACTCAGCTATCATCATCATATGATAATACTGTCCCTGCATACCATAAGATGTAATAAAATTTCCTCCTAATGGCTCTATCATTTTTTTCATAGCTTCTTTTCTATCATCACCGCTTAAAAAAATTGCTTTCATAGCTTCAGGCGTATATTTAAATTTTATCATCATTGTTATCATATTTAACTTCCTTAATAGTTAAGAGAGTAATTAATATTACTCTCTTATTTATTTTTATTTATTCCAAGTAGCGTATCCACCAGCTGAACCATCAGACCAATTAGTAACAGTATGACCTATAAAATATCCACCTGAACCAGTCATACCTTCATACTTACCAGTACCACCTGTATAACTAAAAGTACCTTTATCTGGCTGTCCTATTTTTCCACCAAAGTCTCCCCATTCAAAATACACTTCATCTCCATCTAAATCTTTTCCATAACATACGCCAGCAGCCTCATATGTACCTGCAACAAAATTAAACTTTTGCCAAGCAGGACATCTTACGGACATTTTATGAAATAATCCTCCATCACCGGCATCACTTTCAAAAGAACCACTAAATTCTCCTGACCACCAGCCTGCACCTTCACCCATTGGATGAAATTTACCTGTTGCATGCCATCCAAAATAACCAACTGCTTTTTCAGCAGATAATGAAGGTCCAGCAATAAATAATGCTAATGTTAACGTTACTAATATATTTCTAATAAGTTTCATTTTTTTCTCCTTTATAATTAAACTAATAAATAATCACATAAAAATTTATTTAAAGTCAATAATAAAATACTACATGTAATTAATTATAAATAACAAAATATTGTCTATATAAATTTTTAAGTTTAATATAAAAATTATTAAATTAAGGAATATACTATGAAAATATATGAATTTAGAAGAGCTCCAAATCCTAGAAGAGTTCAAATGTTCTTAGTCGAAAAAAATATAGATATTGAATATGTACAAGTTAATGTTCGAAATGGCGAAAATAGAGAAAGTGAATATTTAGCTATTAACCCTAAAAGTGGAGTACCTGCTCTTCAACTAGATAATGGTAATGTAATTTCAGAAAGTATGGCCATATGTAGATATTTTGATGCAGTTAAACCTGAGCCTTTCATATTTGGTAATACACCCGAAGAGCGAGGTCTTGTTGAAATGTGGAATAGAAAAATAGAAATTGAAGGAATGAATCCAGTAGGTGAATGTTTAAGAAATTCTTCTGAAGCATTCAAAGATAGAGCAGTTCCAGACCCAAGAGTAACCAAACAAATACCAGAATTAGCTATAAGAGGTAGTATGCTAGCAAATAGGTTCTTAGATGATATAGATAAAAAATTATCTGAATCAGAATATGTTGCAGGTAAAAATTTTTCTATGGCTGATATTAATTTATATGTATTTTTAGATTTTGCTAGTTGGGTTAAAGTTATCCCCAATGATGATCATAAAAACTTACTAAAATGGAAAGAATCAGTAAGCAAAAGAGAAAGTGCAAAAGTATTTGAAAGTTAGAATATATATATTTATCATTATATTTTTATTTTATTCATATAAATCTTATTCAAATGAGTTAAGTGAAGAAGCTTATAACTGGCTGAAAGATTTCATTTCCGTTAATACTGTTAATCCTCCAGGTAACGAAATTAATGCTGTAAATTTTTATAAAAACATTTTCATTAAAGAAAATATTGATTTTAATGTAGCAGAATCTTCTCCTGGTAGAGGAAATATTTGGGCAAGACTAAAAGGAGGAAACAAACCTGCTCTTATATTACTGCAACATACCGATGTTGTTCCCGCTAATACAGAAAACTGGACCGTAGACCCTTTTAAACCGACTGAAAAAGATAACTATCTATATGGCAGGGGCACTTTAGATATGAAAGGAACTGGAATATCTCAGCTAGCTACTTTTGTTAACTTAAAAAGATTAGGTAAAAAATTAAATAGAGATATTATATTTCTAGCGACAGCAGATGAAGAAGCAGGAGGCAATTATGGGGTGGGATGGTTAATACAAAACTATCCTGAGATATTTAAAAATGTAGGTTTTCTTCTTAATGAAGGAGGAAGTGGTAGAATAGTTAATAATAAATTAGTCTTTGAAATTGAATTAACTCAAAAAGTGCCCGTATGGCTTAGGTTTGAGTCTGAAGGCAAACCAGGACATGGGTCTTCTCCATATGAAAGCAGTTCTGTTACAAGATTATTAGATGGTTTACAATATCTAAAAAATAATCCTTTTCCTCCTAAAATAATCCCAAGTGTTGGAGATTATTTTCAAGGCCTATCAAAAATTGTAAGTGAAGAATATTCTGATGAATATAAAGATATAAATACATCTATAAAAAAAGAAGACTTTATAAAAGCTCTACAAAAAAGATCTCCCTTTCATCATTCTCTTACTAGAGATACATGTTCTATTACTAGATTAGGGGCATCCAATAAAATTAATGTTGTTCCTCCACTTGCATGGGCTGAAATAGATTGTAGAATATTGCCAGATCAACCCGCCGAGGAATTTATAATTAAAATCACTAAAATGATGGAACCTTTTGGAATTAAAGTAAAAAAATTAATGGCATTTACTCCAGCATCATCGTCCACTAATACAGAATTTTACAAAGTCATCAATAGTACATTATTAGATTTATACCCAGAATCGCACATCATTCCTAGAGTTACAACTGGATTTACTGATAGTCATTTTACACGAGATATTGGTATAAATAGTTATGGGTTTAATCCAATAATAATTCCTTTAAAAGAATTTAGAAGAATACACGGGAATGATGAAAGAGTAAATATAGATGCATTTAAAACTGGCATATATGACCATTTAAAAATTATAGAAAACTTTGTATATGACTAAGAATTATTCTCATAATTAGATCTTAAAGTCATATAACCTAACTCTGTCAACTTTGATAATTTAGTTGCTTTAGACCAATATTCAGACCAATTATCATAAACCTTCTTTGTAAACTCATTTTCTTTTGCTTTTTCAATTAAAATATCAGAAGCTGCTTTAAACATTGCATCAGTAACATCTTTAGGAAACTGTTTTAGTATAACATTATGTTTTTTTAATAAAGTATTTAAAGAATATGCATTTCCTGCTGTCATCTCAGATAACATTCTAAAAGCTTCATCACCAGCGGCATATTTTATGATATTTTGTAGGTCTTTTGGTAGATTATTATAAGCTTCTAAATTTACTGTTAACCCTAAAGCGCTTCCAGGCTCCTGAATACCTGGTGCATAATAATATTTAGCTATTTTATGAAAACCAAATGCTAAGTCATTATATGGAGCTATCCATTCTACAGCGTCTATTGCACCAGATTGCAGTGCAGGTAATAATTCACCACCAGGTAAATTTACAGGAATTGCTCCTATCCTTGATAACATCTCACCACCTAAACCAGGCATTCGCATTCTTAATCCTTTTAAATCCTCTAAACTATTTATTTCTTTTTTAAACCAGCCGCCAACATTACATCCACCAGTACCAGCAAGAAATGCTTTTAAGCCAAATTTACTATAAAGCTCATCCCATAATTCTTGCCCACCTCCAAAATAAATCCAAGACGCATGTTCTTGTGCTGTCAATCCTCCTGGAACACATGTAAAAAAAGGCATAGCAGTATGCTTTGCCGTCCAATAATATGGAGCATCATGTCCCATTTCTGCAATTCCTTCACGAACAGCATCAAACACTTCAAATGCGGGTACTAATTCCCCTCCCCCATAAACTTTTATTTCTAACCTGCCATCTGACATCGCATAAATAGCATCAGCAATTCTTTTAACGCCAGTACCTAAAGCAGGAAAATTTTTTGGCCAGCATGTGACCATCTTCCATTGTATTTTACCTTTTGCTATAGCAGGAGCCGATAATGTAGTTGATGCTGCTACAGTTCCAAGACCTAAAGTGTTTTTTATAAAATTTCTTCTTTTCATTATAAACTCTCTTATCTTTTAATCTAATGAGTTCAAAAAGAAGTCATTACTAAAATTAACCGTTTCTTTTTTCAACTCTTTAATATTTTTTGCACATACTTGTTCCATAATATTTTCAATTTCATCTTTAATTATATAATGTGCATGAGCCGCCCCTTTAGAACCTAAAGCAGCAACTCCAATCATAAATGGCCTTCCAATCATTACAAAGTCTGCTCCTAACATCAAACCCTTAACTACATCTTGACCTGAATAAAAACCACTATCTATTAAAATTGGAAAATCATTTCCTAAATCTTTTCTTATGCGAGGTAAGACTTGTAATGGACTAGGTGCTAAATCTAATTGCCTACCCCCATGATTAGATAAGTAGATTGCATCAACATAATCTTTAGCTTTTAATGCGTCTCTATTATCCATTAAACCTTTCAAAACAATCGGGCCTTTCCAAATTTCTCTAACTTCTTCCAGATATTCCCAATCTAAATATCTATTCATTTGACTTCCAGCATATCCTTTTTTGACTTTTTTATTACCCTGGCTTTTTTGATACTTATCCATAGTTGCAAAATGAGGCATACCATTTTTTATAACTCCTAATGACCAAAATGGAGATATAGCAGCTTGATATATAGTTCTTAAATTTATTTTAGGGGGTACATAGACTCCAGCCATTCTTAAACGTTCCCGCCTGCTGGAAGCAGGAATATCGGATGTTATAACTAGAACTTGATAACCACTATCATGAGCTCTCTTTAATAAATCATCTCTAACATCTTTATCTTGAGGAGGATATAATTGAAACCACCCTTTATTATCAAGGTATTTACCTACACTCTCAATAGAAGCACACGCAACAGTTGATAAAGTGTATGGTATATTAACTCTATTCGCGAGCTTAGCTAAAGAAATTTCAGCGCCAGGCCATATTAAACTTGTCATTCCTACCGGAGCAATTCCAAAAGGAGCATCATATTCCTTATCCAATATCTTTGTTTTTAGATTAGCTTCTACTGTACCTTTTAAATACCTTGGAGTTAAAAATATATTTTTTAGAATTTCCTGATTATGATCCATAGCTCTGTCATAACCAGTTCCAGAAAATAAATACTCAGCAGCAAAATGGGGAATTCTTTTAAGTGCTCTTTTTTTCATATCTGCTATTCTTGGGTATTTATCAGCTAAAGTCGTCAACTTAATAACTCCTCGAATTACTTAGTATTCTTAACAATGACAGAATAACCTAATAATTCTATCTTTTTAATAATATTTTTTGCATGATCCTGGTTTTTTGTTTCTAAGGTTATCTCTAGTCGTGCAGAACTTACTGATAAATCTAAGGCAAATCGGCTATGTTCAACTCCTAAAATATTAACTTTTTCGTCTGCACATAATTTAGAAATAGCTCCTAATTGACCAGGTTTATCAGCCATAGCAATAGACAAAGTTATTATTTGTCCCTTTCTAACCAAGTCTCTCATTAATATTGATGACAATACTCTTGAATCAATATTACCTCCACAAACAAATATTCCAATATTTTTATCTTTAAATTTATCTTTATTCTGTAAAATAGCTGCTAAACCTGCTGCACCTGCTCCTTCAGATAGAATCTTATCTTTCAATAAAAATGTAGAAACAGCTTCTTCAATAGAAACTTCAGATACTGTTATTACTTCATTAACATTATCTTTAATTATTGATAAAGGTATATCTCCAATTTTAGATACCGCTATTCCTTCAGCTAAAGTCATTCCTCCACATATATGGTTAGTGTCATTATAAAGATTATATAAAGAGGGAAACATTTCTGTTTCAACTCCTATAATTTCTATATTTTTATTTAAATATTTAGCAATTAATGAGCATCCAGCAATTAAACCTCCTCCGCCAACTGGAATTAATAAAACATCTATATGAGGATGATCCTTTAAAAATTCTAAAGCAAGGGTTCCTTGTCCGGCTAGTACTAACTCATCGTTAAATGGATGAATTTTAGTATAAGTATATTTTTTTACTAAATTATCTACATATTCTTCCGACTCATTTAAATTTTCACCATGTATAATTACCTCAGCACCTAAATCCGACGTTTTTCTAATTTTATCAAAAGGTGTATTATCTGGCATTACAATAATTGACTTAATGCCAAGCATTTTTGAACTGTATGCAACACCTTGTGAATGGTTACCTGCTGACATAGCAATGACACCATTATTTTTTTCATGTGTACCTAAAGATAATAGTTTATTAAGTGCACCTCTTATTTTAAATGAACCAGTATGTTGTTTATTTTCATATTTAACTGTCACATTACAACCAGTAATTTCTGACAAAATACTTGAATAGCATGACTCAGTTTTTATTATTGTGTTTTTAATTAGTCCATATGCATTAGATACATCACTATGGCTTACAGTCATAGAAAATTTTTCCTTAAAAATTTAATATTAAATTTAATTAATTATATGTTTAAAATTTAATGATCATCATGATTATGATCACTTGATTTATTATCTTCATCAGAATCATCATTACTATCAGAATTATTAGTAGCAGTTTGAGCAGATTTGGGAGTTGGAGTACCTGTAATCCCTGCGTGTGCAGAATATAAATTAAAACATATACTAAAAATAAAAATTAACTGTATTAACTTCATAACTAAACTCCAAAATTAAATTAAATATTAATTATATTTTTTAAGTAATTGATTTATAATAATATATTAATAAACATTATAAAAAATAATATAATTTCTTTATATTTATAATTAATACTTTAATAAAAGTAAACTAATACTAAGTTTCAATAGTATATTATATACTTCTAAATCTGTATTTGTTAGTAGTAGGATATTTAAATAAAATTATAATTGGAAAAATTTATGTCTTTACCAATAATAGGAATTACCATGGGAGACCCCGCTGGTATAGGTCCTGAAATTATAGTTAAGTCATTCATTGATAATAAACTATATGCTAATTTTGCATTATTAGTAATTGGTGACTCTAACTGCCTGGAACAAGAAATAAAAAAAAATAACTTAATTTTAGATGTAAATATTTGCTCCAGTATAGATGATATAAAAATTAGCAGTAAAAATATTATTAATTGTTTAAATGTTGGAAATAAAATAAATCATGTAAAATACGGTTTTAATTCTGATATATATGGTGAAGCATCCTATCAATATATATGTGAAGCGGTAAATTTAGCTTTATTAGGCAAAATTGATGCTATTTGTACAGCTCCTATAAGTAAAAAAGCTCTTCATATGGCAGGATATAATTTTCCTGGACATACTGAACTTTTAGCACACTTAACGAACACAAAAGAAGTATCATTAATGCTTTCTACCCCAAAAATGAACGTAATTCATGTAACAGCACATTTAGGACTAATTGAAGCTATAGAAAATATTAATTCAGATTTAGTTTTTAGAACCATAGAAAGAGGAAGAAATATAACGAAGCAATTAATTAATAATGAACCAAAAATAGGAGTATGCGCGATTAATCCTCATGCAGGTGAAGATGGCTTATTTGGAAACGATGAAGAAGAAAAAAAAATATTACCCGCAATCAATAAAGCCTTAAGTTTTAATTGGAATATAAAAGGTCCTCTTCCTGCTGATAGTTTGTTTTATCAGGCTGGTCTAAAAAAGTTTGACTTAGTTGTAGCTATGTATCACGACCAAGGTCATGGACCAGTAAAAGTTATGGGTATTGATGAGGGAATAAATATTACTGTAGGCCTTCCATTAATTAGAACTTCTGTAGACCATGGAACTGCTTATGATATTGCAGGAAAAGGTATTGCAAAGGAAGTTAATATGCAAAATGCTATTACTAAGGCTTATAATTTAATAAAAAAATAAATATATTTTTTTAAAGATAAAACTAACATTTTATAAATCTAAATTTTTCTTTTTTACAACTATCAAAAATTTATTATTAAATAAATTTTAAATTATATATAATTATAAGAAGTTTAAAAACAAAAGAATTTGCCATTTATAGTGGCGGGAATGACGGGACTCGAACCCGCGGCCTCCGGCGTGACAGGCCGGCGCTCTAACCAAACTGAGCTACATCCCCAATATACCTACTGTATATATATTCATACAACTATATACAACCTATTTAATAAAAAAATTATGGTGGGCGATGACGGGATCGAACCGCCGACCTACTCGGTGTAAACGAGTCGCTCTCCCAGCTGAGCTAATCGCCCTTTAAATAAGGTACTAACATAAAAATTACCGGCTTTAAAACACTAAAGCCGGCAAGATTATTAATAGACTTTCTTACTTATTAACTGATTCTTTTAAACTTTTTCCTGGACGGAATTTAGGTTGTTTAGAAGCAGCTATTTGAATAGTTTCTCCTGTTCTAGGATTTCTTCCAGTAGTAGCTTTTCTATTAGCAACCATAAATGTTCCAAAACCTACTAAACGTACTTCACCACCAGAAGATAATTCACCACTTATAGATCCAAATACAGCTTCAACTGCATCTGAAGCTTGTGTTTTAGAAATTCCAGCTGAAGATGCTACTGCACCAATTAATTCATTCTTATTCATAAAGCCCCCTTGTGATAATGTTAAATATTATAATCTCTATTATTTAATAGACTTTATTATTAAAAGTCAAAATAAATTATATTAATGTTTTACTATGTTTTCTTGAGTAGTTCTACCATTATTTTGACTATTTTTTATGAATTCAGCTTCGTCCCATTTTATTGGTAAAGGTTTATCTTCTAATGAGTGTTCTATAACCTCATCTAAATGACTAACTAAAACTATTTCAATATTATTTTTTATTTCTTCATCCACTTCCTTGAGATCTTTTTTGTTATCAATAGGTATTAGAACCTTTTTTATGCCTCCCCTTGATGCAGCTAAGAGCTTTTCTTTTAAACCTCCTATAGGCATTATTCTTCCTCTTAAGGAAATTTCTCCTGTCATTGCCACATCACATCTTACAGGAATACCCGTTAATACAGATATCATTGATATAGCAATCGCAGCTCCAGCAGATGGGCCATCCTTCGGTGTAGCTCCCTCTGGTACATGAACATGAATATCTTTCCTTTCAAATAAAGGAGGTTCTATACCGAAATCTACAGCTCTAGATCTCACATAACTTGTAGCAGCTTGAACTGACTCCTTCATAACATCTCCTAATTGGCCTGTAATTTGTTGTCTACCTTTACCTGTCATAGTTACTGCTTCGATAGATAACAAATCACCACCAAAATCCGTATAAGCTAAACCAGTTGTGATTCCTAATAAATTTTCTTTATCTGCTAAACCATGCTTAAATTTTCTAATACCAGCATATTCTTCCAGATTATTTGGCGTAATCTCTACTTTTGCAATATCCCCTTTAACTATCTTCTTAATAGCTTTTCTACATAATGATGCCAGCTCTCTTTCAAGCCCTCTAACACCAGCTTCTCTCGTATAATATTTTATTAAATCTCCCAGGGCTTCGTCTGTAATTGACCACTCTTCTTTCTTTAATCCATTTCTATCAAGTTGCTTTGTAATCAAATGTCTTTTAGCTATTTCTATTTTTTCATTTTCTAGATAACCAGATAAGTTAATAATTTCCATTCTATCTAAAAGAGGTCTAGGCATATTTAGGGAATTAGCTGTTGTAACAAACATTACATCTGACAAATCATAATCTAAATCTAAATAATGGTCGTTAAAAGTACTATTTTGTTCAGGATCTAGAACCTCTAATAATGCAGAAGCAGGATCTCCTCTCCAATCAGAACCTATTTTGTCAATTTCATCTAGCAGAAATAAAGGATTTGATGACTTACCTTTTTTTAAACTTTGTATAATTTTTCCTGGCATTGAACCAATGTAAGTCCTTCTGTGCCCTCTTATTTCGGATTCATCACGAACTCCTCCTAATGATATCCTAACAAATTTTCTTCCCGTAGCTCTAGCTAAGGATTTACCTAAAGATGTTTTTCCCACACCTGGAGCACCAACAAGACAAATTATAGGTCCCTTGAGTTTTTTAGTTCGACTTTGAACGGCAAGATATTCAATTATTCTATCTTTAACCTTTTCTAAACCAAAGTGATCTTCATTAAGAATATCCTCTGCTTGGTTTAAATCATATTTTACTTTTGTATACTTTTTCCATGGTATTGAAGTTAACCAATCTAAATAATTTCTTACTACGGAAGATTCTGCAGAAGTAGGCCCCATTCCTTTAAGTTTTTTAAGTTCAGAATTCGCCTTGGCCTTTGCTTCTTTGGTTAATTTTAATTTACTTATTTTTTCTTCAAATTCTGTAATTTCATCTTTACTGTCATCCTCTTCAGATAATTCTTTCTGAATTGCTTTCATTTGTTCATTTAAATAATATTCTTTCTGTGTTTTTTCCATAGAACGTTTAACTCTGTTTCTTATTTTTTTCTCCACTTTTATGACGGATAGGTCATTTTCAATATATTCAAGAACCTTTTCCATCCTAATTGCAGCAGATAATTGCTCAAGCAATTCTTGCTTTTCAGATAATGAAATATTTAAATGAGATGCTATAAAATCTGACATTCTAGATATGTTATTTATCTCAGAAATAGTACTTATAGTATCTGAAGTTATTTTTTTATTTAGCTTTGTATAAGCTTCAAATTGTTCTGATGCAGTTCTTAATAAAGCTTTCTCTTCTATAGAATTAACTTCATTATCTTCTTTTACAAGGCTATAATTGGCTTTTAAATAATCTTCAGCATTTAAGAAATCTTTAATATTAACTCTTTTTCCACCTTCAATTAATACTTTAACAGTACCATCAGGTAATCTTAATAGTTGAAGAATTTTACCTAAAGACCCAATATTATAAACATCTTTAAATTCAGGATTATCAACTATAGAATCTCTTTGTGTAACTAATATAATCTCCTTATCAGTATTCATTGCATTTTCAAGTGCCTTGACAGACTTATCTCTTCCTACAAATAATGGAGCAACCATTCCAGGGAAAACGACGATATCTCTTAAGGGGATAAGAGGCAAAATATTAGAATTAGTTTCTTCAATCATAGCTTTGCTCCAATTTAAATAATATATTTATTATACTTTAATGTTGGGTATATAGATGTAAATTTCAAGTATAAAGTTAACTTATCTTATAGATGATTTAACTTTATCTTTGCTTTTAGAATAAACTAATAACGGGTCTTTATTTTCACTAATAACTTCCTTATTAATTACTACTTCTTCTATATTGTTCAACTTAGGAAGTTCAAACATTGTATCTACAAGAATATTTTCTAAAATAGACCTAAGCCCTCTTGCACCAGTTTCCCTTTTTAAAGCTCTTTCAGCAATCGCATTTAATGCCTCTTCAGTAAAATTCAATCTGACATTTTCCATATCAAACATTTTTTCATATTGTTTTATTAGAGCATTTTTAGGCTTAGTTAATATATTTATTAGTGCAGCTTTATCTAAATCTTTAAGAGTTGCTATAATAGGAAGTCGTCCAATAAACTCTGGAATTAAACCATATTGTAGTAAATCTTGAGGTTCTAAATTTAATAAAAGCTCTTCATTTCTTTTATTATCTAATATTGGCAATTCAGCACTAAAACCAATTGAACTAGCTGTTCCTCTTTTAGAAATTATTTTTTCTAACCCTCCAAATGCACCTGCACAAATAAATAAAATATTAGTAGTATCAACTTGTAAAAAATCTTGTTGCGGATGCTTTCTTCCTCCCTGAGGTGGAACACTTGCAACAGTTCCCTCCATGATTTTTAATAAAGCTTGCTGAACCCCTTCTCCACTTACATCTCTAGTTATTGAAGGATTATCTGATTTTCTACTAATTTTATCTATTTCATCAATATAAACTATTCCTCTTTGGGCTCTTTCAACATTATAATCTGAGGCCTGTAATAACTTTAAAATTATATTCTCTACATCTTCACCTACATAACCTGCTTCTGTTAAACTTGTAGCATCAGCCATAGTAAACGGAACATCTAAAAATCTTGCTAAAGTTTGTGCTAAAAGAGTTTTCCCACTTCCAGTAGAGCCTATCAATAAGATATTAGATTTTGCTAATTCAACATCATTTGCACTTGGCTTGTGGTTTAATCTTTTATAATGATTATAAACAGCAACAGATAAAACTTTCTTTGCAGATGATTGTCCAATTACATAAGTATCTAAAAAATCAAAAATTTCAGAAGGACTTGGAACATCTTTAGAAGACTTAACTAATGCGGTTTTACTCTCTTCCTTTATAATATCTGTACATAAATCAACACATTCATCACATATAAATACTGTTGGACCAGCAATTAGTTTTTTTACTTCATGCTGACTTTTACCACAAAAAGAACAATGCAATTTCTCTTTATCATTTTTTTCATTATCAGACATTTTCATTCCTATAGGATTTTTTAAATTAATAAATTATTCTTTTAATTACCTTTTTTCAACAATTTCATCAATTAATCCTAATTCTTTTGCTTCATTAGGATTTAAAAACTTATCTCTTTCAAGCATTTCACTTATCTTTTTTATCGATTGACCTGTATGTTTACTATAAATAGAATTTAATCTGCCCTTTAAATCAATAATTTCTTTTGCGTGAATTTCTATGTCAGTAGCTTGCCCTTGAAAACCTCCTGAAGGCTGATGCACCATTACCCTAGAGTTTGGCAACGCAAATCTTTGTCCTTTTTCTCCGGCAGATAAAAGAAGAGACCCCATAGATGCTGCTTGCCCTACACACATAGTTGAAACAGATGGTTTAATATATTGCATGGTGTCATATATTGCTAAGCCAGATGAAACTATACCACCTGGAGAATTTATATAAATTGAAATAGATTTATCTGGGTTTTCTGCTTCTAAAAATAATAGTTGAGCAATAATTACAGTTGCCATTTCATCATGAACAGTACCCGTAATAAAAATAATCCTTTCTTTTAATAATCTAGAAAAAATATCATAAGCTCGTTCTCCTCGTCCAGATTCTTCAACAACCATAGGGATTAAAGAACTCATTTTTACATTATGCTCACTATCTATTTTCATATTAAACATTACCTCTCTTCATTACTTCTTAGATTTTGCTTTTACACTTTTATTAGTCTTTGCTTTAGTAGATTTTTTATTTTTTGATTTTGCTGTAGGATCTGCAATTACATTATCCTCATATAACTCTTCAGAAGAAACTTTTATTTCTTTAATAGAACACTTGCCTATAATATGATCAACCACTTTTTCTTCAAAAAGCGGTGCTCTTACAGCATTAGCTGCTTCTGGGTTTTTTTGATAAAATTCTATTACTTTGTTCTCTTCTCCTGGATATTTTCTAGCCTCTTGCATAACAGCAGTTTTGATCTCATCTTCTGTAACTGTAATTTTATTTACATCACCAATTTCTGCCATAAGTAACCCTAACCTTACTCTTCTCTCAGCAATCTCACTATACTCCTTTTTTAAAACAGAATCTTTTTTACCTTTATCTATATCGTCTATGACTCCAGCTTTTCGATCTTGCTCAAATCTATCCCAAATTACTTTATTTTCATTTTCTAACATCGTTTTTGGAACTTCAAAAGTATATTGTTTTGATAATTTATCTAATAAATCTCTTTTAATTCTATTTCTAGCAGTTGCTTTATAATTAATTTCTATCTGATTCTTAATAGCCTCTTTAAGAGATTTTAAATCAGGTAAACCCATCCTTGTTGCAAGCTCATCATTAATTTTAGACTTCTCTGCCTCTAAGATATCTTTTATAGTAACTTTAAATGTTGCTGGTTTACCAGAAAGCTCAGCTTTTTGATAATTTTCAGGAAAATTAACTTTAACATCTTTTTGGTCATTAACATTCAAATTTATTAATTGATCTTCAAAACCAGGTATCATCTGCCCCGAACCAAGTTCTAATCTGTGATTTTCTGCTGTACCTCCGTCAAATAATTTTCCGTCCATATAACCTTTAAAGTCTATTAAAACAGAATCTCCAATTTTAGATTTACGTTTTTTCTTAAGTGGCGCATAGGATTTTTGATTATTTGCAATATCCTCTAATGCTTTATTAATATCCTTATCTTTTACTTCTGCTACTAACCTATCAAACTTTAATTTTGAAAAATCCTGAATTTGAATATCAGGCATTATCTCTAGGTTTACTGTAAATTTAACATCAGAACCGTCTAGAGGTTTTCCATCAAAATCTACTTTTGGTTGCATTGCAGGCTTGAGCTTTTTATCAGTAAATAATTTTCTCATACTATCGGAAACTTGTTTTTCTACTACTTCTCCTGAGACTTGAGTACCAAACCTACTTTTTATAATTGTCATAGGTACTTTACCAGGTCTAAAACCATCAATCTTTGCGGTAGAGGCAACCTCTGTCAATCTTGCATCTATGGCTTTATTAATTATTGCTGAAGGTATTACTATCTTATATGATTTGCTTAAACCTTCACTTTTTAATTCAGTTACCTTCATAATTTTTCCTCAATTTATGGTGCGGATGGAGGGACTTGAACCCCCACGCCTTACGGCACTAGAACCTAAATCTAGCGTGTCTGCCAATTTCACCACATCCGCGATTAAAAATTTATAATCATAAAAATAGTTATATATATTATATAAAGAAATCTAGCTAGAGTTTAATTAAAAATTATATTAATTATTATTTACTAAAACCTGAGCACAAGCATCAACTATAGCCTCTGAATTTATAGAATAGTGCCTATAAAGATCAATTAAATTACCTGATTGCCCAAATTCATCTACTCCTAGAGAAATAATTTTTTTACCTACTGCTCCTCCTATCCAAGTTAATGAAGAAGAGTGAGCATCATTGATAGTAATAATAACACTATTTTTATTTGTGTTTTCAAATATTTCTTCAATTCTAGACTTATTATTAATACCTAATGATTTATTTTTGTGCGACTGTCTCCAATTCTTATATAATCTATCATTAGAAGTAACTGATAATATCGAAATATTTATTTCATCCTCTTGCATCTGTTTTGAAGCCTCTAATACTTCTGGTGCCATTACACCTGAAAAAACAATTATTACTTCGCTGTTTATTTCTGAGCCCTCAAGCCAATAACCTCCAGACAAAATATCTTGTTCAAGAGAAGAAGTTAATTTTCTATTTATTTGATCTATATTTCTGGTAGATAATCTTATATATACTGAGCTGCCATTTTCATCCTGCATATAATTAAAGGTATACCTCAAAATCACCTCAAGCTCGTCAGCATAAGTTGGTTCAAACATGAGAAGATTAGGTTGTCCTATACCAATTAAAGGAGTTATAATGGATTGATGTGCTCCTCCTTCAGGCCCTAGAGATATTCCAGAAGGAGTTGCTACTAATAAGAATCTTGCATCTTGATAAACAGCATAATTTAAAGCGTCAAGCCCCCTTGAAATAAATGTATCATATATGGTTCCTATTGGAATTAAAGAAGAACCAAACATCTTTTTAGATAAGCCAGCTGCTCCTAAAGCTAAAAATAAATTATTTTCAGCAATACCTAGTTCAAAATGTTGTCCCTGAGGAGAAACTTGCCATTTTTGTGCAGAGACAACTTTTTCATCATGAAATACATCAGTTTTTTTTTTTCGATTATATATTTGTTTCTGATTTACCCATCCGCCTAAACTAGTTGAAACCGTTACATCTGGGGAAAAAGTAACTATTCTTTTACTTAATTCTGAATCTGATTTTCCTATTTCATTAAGAATTCTTCCGAATACTTCCTGAGTGTTAGATGATTTACTTTCTTTAAATTTAAATTTATTTGATACTTTCACTTTTTCATCTGAAAAATTTCTATCGTTATTTTTATAAAAAGGGCTTTTTTCTATAAATTTAGCTAAATTTTTCTGAGAAGAATCAATTCCAGAATAATAGTCCCATTCCTCTCCTTTATTAATATTTAATTCCTTTCTATATGCTTCTATTTGTTCAATATTCATTAAACCTGCATGGTTATCCTTATGCCCAGCTAAAGGGAGACCAAAACCTTTTATAGTATATGCTATAAAACATGTTGGAGTATCATCATTATCCGCCTCTAGAAATGCTTCTAAAACGGCTTCAACATCATTGCCTGCTAAATTGGACATTGTTTCGTTTAGTTCTTCATCACCCATAGAATTAATAATTTTAAGCGCATCTTTATCATTCTTTAGATCATTATTTAGATGTTCTCTCCAACCTTTACTGCCCAGATATGACAATGCTGAATATAGGTCATTTGGACAATTATCAATCCAATTTAATATTTTATTACCACCTTTAATTTTTGATAAACTTTGAAGTTTTTTTCCATATTTTAATGTAACTACTCTCCAACCCATAGAATCAAATAACTCATCAATTTTTAAATGGAGCTCATCCGTAACAACAGCATCAAGAGATTGCCTGTTATAATCTATTATCCACCAACAATTTCTCACATTTTGTTTGGCACCCTCAAGTAGTGCTTCATATATATTACCTTCATCTAGTTCTGCATCTCCCAACAGAGCTACCATTTTACCATATTTTTTTCTTTTCATTATTTTATGCTTATATAAGTAGTCTTGTATTAAAGAACCAAAGATTGTTATTGCTCCTCCTAAACCAACTGAGCCAGTGGAATAATCTACATCATCAGTATCTTTTGTTCTTGAAGGATAAGATTGAGCACCTCCAAAAGCTCTAAAGTTTTCTAATTTATCTTTTGTTTGATTACCAAGCATATATTGTATAGAGTGAAATACTGGGGCTGCATGAGGTTTTACTGCAACTCTATCCTCTGATTTTAAAACTTTAAAATATAAAGCAATCATTATTGAAACTATAGATGCTGAAGAGGCTTGATGGCCTCCAACTTTTAACCCATCTTCTGAAACTCTAATATTGTTAGCATTATGTATCATCCATGAAGATAGCCAAGAAACTTTCTTCTCTAAATCCTTTAAAACCTGTATATCTTTAGAAGGTATTTTCTTAGTATTAGAAATATTATTTAATTTATTATTATACATAAAACCCTCTTTAAAAATATTATAAAGATAATAACTAAAAATAAAATTTTTATATTGCAAAATTTGCTAAAAATATTATAATTATAGCAATAAAAATTATATAATAAATTAAAATTTAGTATAAAATTGTAAAATTATGGATTATATAGAATATAAAATACTTAACTCTTTACAAAAAAACGCTAGATTAACTAATCTTGAGTTAGCAAAACAGGTTGGGCTATCAGCTTCGCCTTGTCTTAGGAGGGTTAAATCTTTAGAAGAAAATGGAGTAATTTCAGGGTATTCAGCAATAATAAATCAAAATAAAGTTAATTTGTCTGTTAATGTTTTTGTTCAAGTATCTTTGGAAACACAATCTGAAGACAGATTACAGGTGTTTGAAGAAAAAATTATGGAATATAAAGAAGTCATGGAAGCATACCTGATGACTGGAGAAGCTGATTATCTTTTAAGGATAGTAGTAAAGGATTTACAAGCTTATGAAAAATTTTTAAAAAATAATCTTACTAAAATAAAAGGCATAGCTAGTATAAGATCTTATTTTTCTTTAAAACAAGTAACTAGGAAATATAATCTTCCCATAATAAATCCAAAAATATCAAATGAAAATAATAAATAAATTTAATACTTTTTTAGTAGTTAACAAAAGTATTTCCTATGCAATTGAAAAATCTTCTTCAAATAGCTTTAAACTCATGCAAAAAGCTGGAGAAAATGCAGCTAAGCAAATAATACAAAATTATAAAAAACAAAAAACCTTAATAATTTGTGGTATTGGAGGAAATGGGGGAGATGGTTTTATAGTTGCTCAAAATTTATTGAATAAAAATTGGGATATAGACGTAGTAATTTTAGGCAATAAAAATAAAATCAAAGGTGACGCACTTAAAGCATTTAAAAAATTAAAAATTCAAACAAAAGACTTTGATGATATTGATCTAAGTAAAGTTGACTTATTTGTAGATGCTATATTTGGGTTAGGCTTATCTCGTGATATTAATAATAAAACAAAAAAAATTTTAAAAATAATAGATAAACATAATTCTCCAATTGTAGCTTTAGATATTCCGAGCGGAGTAGATAGCAATACAGGAAAAATTTGTGGTTATGCACCATATTGCGAACTAGTAATAACTTTCTCATCCTTTAAATATGGACATATACTAACCCCAGGTTCTGAAAAATTTAGTAAAATTAAAGTTGAAAATATTGGAATAGAAAAATCAATTTTAAGCAATATATCTCCTAAAATTGAGATAAACAATCCAAATCATTGGTTAACAAGTATTAATTGGCCTAAAATAGACGACCATAAATATTCTAGGGGTTATAGTTTAATAATTGGAGGCCCAAAAAATATGACTGGTGCTACAAGATTAGCAGCTAGTGCCGCTCAAAGAGCTGGAAGCGGAATAGTATATGTTGCTACTGAAAAAGAAGCAGAACAGATTTATTATATTACATTAATCTCACAGATCGTAAAAAGTTATAGAAATATAAAGGAATATAATAATATTATTTCTGATAAAAGAATTAATTCTGTTTTAATTGGTCCTGGGCTTGGTGCAAATAAAAGTGCAATATCAAAGATAAGATATTTATTAAAAATTAATAAAAGTACTGTATTAGATGCTGGGGCTATATCGTGTTTTAAAGGAAAATTAGAATTATTAAAAAAGTTAATATTAGGAAAAAAAGTAATCATTACGCCACACGAAGGTGAGCTTAATTCTATAATGCCAAGTTTAAAAGGGAATTGCATTGATAAAGCTCTTAAAGCCGCTTCTGAGTTAAAATGTATAGTTATTTTAAAAGGAGCTACAACTGTAATTGCCTCTCCAGATAATAAAGCTCTTGTTAATCAAGCTGGAGCAAAGTGGTTATCTACTGCAGGAAGCGGTGATGTTTTAGCGGGGATAATATGTGGCTTATTATCAAATAAAATGGAATGCTTTTTAGCTTCTGCCTTTGGTGTATGGCTTCATTCTGAAGTTGGTAAATATTTAGGGCCAGGTTTAGTAGCAGAAGATATACCTGAAAATATAAAAATAATTTATAAAAAATTATTAAAATCATATAACTAAATTAAATTATTAAAATTCTATTTGCAGTCTCGCACCAACAGAATTAAAATCTTCACTTAAAGGTCCTGTAGAATCAGTATGTAGTATATTAATCATTGTTTTAGTAAAAGCCGTCATATACCAATTTATTCCTAATGTATAAGAAATAGCACTTCCTCCATCTATATTTTTATCACTTAAATCTATCTGACTTGCTCTCAGAGCTACTTCCCAAGCTCCTATTCCACCTTCCATAATAGATTTTTTTGGTTTTAAGCGCCAAAATTGAGCGAAGTAAGCATTATAATTTCGAGCATCATCTGTAAGCATGTATCCTGCCTGTAAAAAACCTCCTGAAAATTGAGGGTTTTCATCTGTTTTTCTCGTTACATTTAGTATTCCCCACTCACTTTGAAAAGAAAGAGGGCCATCCACCATAGCAAATTCATAACCTAAATAATGATAACTATCTAAATCCGATATAATTCCTGTATCAATTATGAAATCTCCACTAACAGCAGTTTCACCTTTAGATCTAAAACGAAGTGATGAATTCCTCAGACCATTAGTAAATGTATCGCTAGCATTGGCAGACCTATAATAACCTGTTGCTCCTAAATGAAACGCCTTCAAACGTTCTTTATAAGGTTGCCAAGCCAACCTGCCATGTATTCCCATTCCTTCATCATCGGTACTTGTATTTTTATAAGGCTCTCCGTACACTCCAAATCGTAAATAATAGTCATCTCCTCTATAAGTTGCAGCTACACCCATAGCTGGCGAACCTGCCCCATAAATAAAAGTTGCTTGAGGCATCGCAGCCTCCATAAACTGCCGCTGTGATGAAAAGTTTGAAGCGTCAAGACCAACAGAATTTCCAAATAATCCCACAAACAACCACCAAGGCTTAAAACCTCTATAAATAGTCATAGCTGCCCTTAATCCATCATGCGGGTTATCTCCACTATCTGCATAATCATAAGATAAAAACCAAATCCAATCTTTTTCAGATACACCTGCAAATGTTAATCCTGCTCTCCTAACAATAAAACCATCTGATAAATCATTATTTGTATTATAATTTGCTTCTTGATTATAAACTGCTGATTCTAACTGAATGAGACCCATGAAGCCAGCAGAATATTTTCCATCAGCCGACCTTAATTGCGGCAACGGACCAAAAAATGCAGTTTCTGGATTATATTTCTTACTTTTAGAGGAGGATATCACATCTTCAGTTTTTTTAGATGAAGACTCAGAAGCTTTCTCTTTTAAATTATCTTTTAGAATATCCTTATTCTCAACACTAATTAAATTATCTTTTAATTCTTTAATAATAACTTCCAACTGATCTATTCTTTTAGCTTGAGACTCAATAACCTCCTTTTGAATATCTAATTGTTCTTGAATATTATTATTTGCATATGAATAATTTATTATTAATAAAATAAATAATGATACCTTTAATAAAAAATACATAAAAACCCTCCAAAGATCAGTTTTTTATTTTTATATTATTTTGCAAAAGTATTCAAATAACTATATAACATAACAGATATACTCCTATAGAAAAAAACAATAATTAATATTGATTTTTCCTATAACTAATTTATATTATTTTTTTAATAAAAAAAACTATAGGTATGAATAACTATGACAAAAGTTTTAAATTATATTTTAACACTCTTATTTATTTCAATAATTTCAAATAAAGTATTAAGTCAAGAAAAGTTAGATGATATAGAAATAATTGGAATTTCTCCTCTACCAGGTATAGAAATTGACAGGAACAGAATCCCTAACTCAAGTCAAAGAGTTAGTGAAATAGAAATTAATAGCTCAACTTCACCTACTTTTGCAGATCTACTTGGTCAAAAATTATCAGGTGTAACAGTCAAAGATGTTCAAAATAGCCCTTTTCAAAAAAATTTAGATTATAGAGGATTTACAGCAGCTCCTTTATTAGGAGAATCACAAGGTATTGCAGTGTACCTTAATGGAACAAGAATAAATGAAGGTTTTGGAGACACCTTACAGTGGGAATTAGTACCTGACGCTGCATTAAAAAATATTGATTTAATGAGTTCAAACCCAGTATTTGGATTAAACGCTCTAGGTGGCTCTATAGCTCTAACAACAAAAAAAGGTTTAGATTATATAAATACAAGTTTAGTAAATAATCATTTTGAAGTTGGAGGATTTGATTGGGCAAATGGTAATATAGAATTAGGAACTGGTACAGAAGATTCTGGCTTATATGTGGCAATAGAAAACTCTTATGATGGTGGCTGGAGAGATAATAGTGCGGGTGATGTAAAAAGATTATTCATAAATTATGGAAAAATGGGTAATAATTACGATGTAGATCTTACGCTTATGAACGCTGATACAAATTTAAATGGAAATGGTGTAACCCCTAACGAATTGTTAAAAGTAAGGAGAGAATCCGTATTCACTTGGCCAGATTATACAGGAAATAAATTATATCTAGCGGCTTCTAATGCAAACTTTTATCTTGAAAATGACTCTATAATAAATACTTCTATTTATTATAGGAGATTAATTAGAGACACTTTAAACGCTGATGAAATAGATGCCGAGGAATGCGATGAAGACAATGATAATGGACATCAAGCTCAATTAAAATCTGATTTTGGAACAGAAGACTCCCCTTTATGTGGAGAAGATAATGCTTCAGGAGGATATGGAATTTTAATAGATCAGTATGGAAATGCTATATCTACAAATGATGATATTCGTCGTTATGGCCTGTTAAATAAATCTTCAACAATGACAGTGACTTGGGGAGGTTCAGCTCAGTACAATATAGATACAAATTATTTAAATAAAATGCACAACATAATTATTGGAGCTTCTATTGATAAAACTAGGACAGCTTTCCACTCTAGAGGTGAATTAGGTCAACTTCACAATAATAGAACAGTAACTAATGTATTAAATAACGATGGAGGCTTTATTACATTAGAATCAGAAAAAGAGCATACAGGTGCAAACGGAGGAATGGAAGATGATACTGAAAGAGGAGATATTGGAGGGGCACAACTAGCTTCAAAAGTTGATTACTATGGCATATATTTAAATGATTTATTTAGCTATGATAATAAAACTGATATTACAATTTCGGCACGTGCAAATCTAGCCTATGTAAAATTATATGATCATTTAAAAACATCTTTCACAAGAACAGAAACCAATACTGGAAGTCATAGATATTTTAGATTGAATCCTTCTATTGGAATTACACATAAATATGATGATAACTTAACTGTGCGCGCTAGTTATAAAGAAGCAAACAGAACTCCTGCTCCTGTAGAATTATCTTGTGCTTCACCCTCTGCACCATGTAGGTTGCCAAATGCTTTTGTTGCAGACCCTCCTTTAGAACAAGTCATTACAAAAGGTGTAGAAGTTGGAGCAAAAGGAAAAATAGACAACATTAATTGGGAAGCTGCTCTTTTTCATTTTATTAATGTAGATGACATTTTATTTGTAAGTACAGGAACTGGAGTTTCTTCTGGATACTTTAAAAATTTTGGTGAAACTCAAAGACAAGGGTTAGAACTTTCCATAAACTCTCAATATAATAATAGCTTAGGTGATTTAAATTTATATTCTAATTATTCATTACTTAGCGCCACATACCAAACCCCGCATACACTTCCAGCAGCTAACCACCCTATGAGTAATAATGATATTGAAAAAGGTGATACTATCCCAGGTATGCCTAAACATACATTTAAAGCTGGAATAAATCAGGAATTCTCATCTAAATTTAATACTGGACTGAATATGATTTATACTTCCGGAGTATATTTACGAGGAGATGAGTCTAATCAACTTAAAAAGACTAATCCATATTTGGTATTTAATGCCGATGCCTCATGGCAATTAAATAAATATTTTTCATTTTTTGGAAGAATAGACAATCTTCTTGATACAAAATATGAGACAATGGGCGTATTAGGAGAAGCAAGCTCAAGCGAAGTAAGTGTCCCAATATCTGAATTAGGAGATACAGGGAGCGGAGAAACTGCTGTTGGTCCACTTGATCCTAGGTTTTTATCTCCAGGAGCCCCTAGAGCGTTTTTTATTGGGTTAAGAATAAATTGGTAATTAAAACGGAAGAGATAACATGAATGAACAAGGAATAGATATAATAGATTTGGTTCTTAAAGGAGGCCCTGTGATGCTTTTACTATTGGGGCTTTCTATTATCTCTTTAACTATAATTGTTATAAAAATACTACAATTTTATAAATTAGAATTAAATAATATAAAAAAAGTTTATTTAGCTTTAGATAATATAGAAAAAAACAAACTAACAAATGTCAAAAATTTACTAAGTAAAGTTATGCACCCTGCTGCAAGAATAGTTATAGTAACTATAGATTCTCAAAAACTTAATGAAGAAGATAAAGAAAATCAGATATCAATCGAAGCAGAAAAAGAATTAAGAAACTTAGAATACTTACTTAAACCTTTAGAAGTAATATCTAATATAGCTCCTCTTTTAGGTTTATTAGGGACTGTTATTGGTATGATAAATGCTTTTTCTAAACTAGAAGAAGCTGGCAGTAGAGTCGACCCTGCTATATTAGCAGGAGGGATATGGGAAGCATTACTTACTACTGCATTTGGCTTAATAGTTGCTATTCCTGCTTTAGCTGCTTTTTATTGGTTAGATGGAAGAGTGGATAAAGCACGAGAAGACATCAGACATTTAGTAATAAAAACAAATATTTTGTTAAAAAATAAATAATAATGATTCTGTTAAAAAAGCAAAAAAAAAACACTGAGATAAATGTAGCACCTTTAATAGATATAGTATTTTTATTACTAATATTTTTTATGCTTACCAGCGAATTTACTGACTTTAAAACTATTGATATGATTTCTCCTAATAAGAGTAATACAACTATTCAAAAATCAGAGCTGCCTATCGTAATAAATTTATCTGCAAATGGAACAATAGAAATTGATAATGTTAATGTTGATTTAATGGATTTATCTTCAACTGTTAAAGATAAATTAATGAACTCTAAAAATGATAAAGTTATTATATCAACATTAAATGAAACAAAAATTAATTTATTAATTAATATTGTAGATGCTATCAGAAGCTTAGGTATTGAAAATATTGCTTTAATTACAAAAGAAAACAAATGAACTTACTAACAAAGCCAATTAAAAAGAAAAGATTTCCTAATTTAGTACCACTAATAAATATTGTTTTTTTATTATTAATATTTTTTATGCTATCTGGCACATTATCAAAAAAAGATTTTTTTGATGTAAACCCTCCAGAATCATATACAGGATCAAATGCTGAAGCTCCAGAAGTTATTATTCTTATTTCTAATGAAAATAAGATATCATTAAATGATAAAATTATGTCTAATATTGAATTAGAGGCTTACCTAATAAATTTATTAGAAAAACAAAAAATTGAGGAAGCTCTTATTAAGGCTGACGGAAATGCTTCTTCAGGAACGCTATCCCAAGTCATTAGAACTATCAGAAATACGGGCATTAAAAGAGCTGCTATAGTAACTAAAAATAAACCATAATCATGCAAAATTTACCCCTAAATGTTATTGATAAAAAAATTATTTTATCTGGTGTATTTTTTGCAATAATTGTTCATGCTTCCTTAATTCCATTGAGTGATCTTATTAAAATTAAACAAATAGAAGAAATAGAACCAAAAATCGTTCTAGAGTTGATAAATGATATTAAAGATAATACTCCGGTGAGGAATAATATTATAGCTCCAGAAATTGTTAAGCCTAAAGAAATACAAACACCTTCAAATATAACTCCACCTAAAGAAATACAATTGCAGCCAATACAAAATACGACTATACCTATTGATATAGAAGAAGATATTATTCTACCAGAAAATCTAAAACCTCTTACCAATAATAAAATTGATATACCGCAAAAAATAACCAAAATTAATTCTGAAGCATCAATAAATAAACTGCCAGAAATTATTAAACCTGAAAAAATTGTATTAAATAATAAGCCCGTTAAAACTCTTGATAAACCAACAATTATAGTTGATTCAAAAATATCACAACCACAAATTATTGATAATAATTTTATTTCACAAAATATTAATTTACCAGAAAAACCCATAAAACAGAAAGATATAACAAATGATGTAAATAAAGATGTCACTAAAAAAGCAGAATTAGAAAATGATGAATTATCTGTAAATGAAATAAATACTTTGGAAAAATATAAAAGTAATATTCGAACAATCATACAATCTTTTGCAATCAATAACTATCCTAAAAAAGACCTTAGAAGAAAAAATGAAGGAATTGTTCAAATAATATTTAAACTAAAAGATGATGGCAATATAGAATATATAGAGACTGGTCCTGACACTACAGCAAATAAATCACTTGTAAAAGCAGCAATAGATTCAGTAAAAAAAAGTGCTCCATTTGAAAAAATTAAATTATTAAAAAAATCAAATGAGTTTGAAATTAATATTATTTATAAAATTAATTAATATAATTTTCACTTGATAATTCTTTTTTATACTATATGGTATAAAAAAACTTTGAGGTAAATAAAATGAAACTTAGATTTTTTATAACCCTAATATTTATTTTGTTATGCAACTCCGCTTACGCTGAAATTACAGAAGATATGGAGAGAAGAGCTAAAGAGGCTGGCATTATAATCATGAGAGATCATGATATAAAAAGAACCTATTATTGTAACGATCAATTTGCGAGAGAAACTCATATGAATATGCAAATTGCTTATAGATATAGTCAGGTAGGTGATGTTGAAAAAGCTGCTGAGCTAGAACTTATAGCAGCTAATAGAGGACTTGAACATGCACAAGTATCTGTAGGAAAAAGATATGTTCATGGAAATGGTCTTGAAGAAAATATAGTTGAAGCATATAAATTTTTTAAATTATCTGAGGATGAAACATCAAAAAATTTATATATAAAAGTTATAATGGAACATATGTCTAAAGAGCAAATTGATAAAGCAGAAGAATTAGTGAAAAATTTTAAAGCTTCCTATAAATAAATTTATTCATAAAATTTTGTGAAAATGTTTAATTCTTCTCTTACAGTTTTTAATTTATTTACTTCAGCATTTTTGTCCTCATAACCTAAACTCATTCCACAATGAATAATATGATTATCATCTATATCAATTATTGGAGAAATTACATTGTGCATTTGCCCCCATGCTGCTTGAGGACATGTATCTAATCCATAAGCTCTAGATGCAATACAGATATTTTGAATAAACATTCCATAATCTAACCAACTCATCCACCCTAAATCTTTTTCAATGGTAAATATTAAACCAACTGGAGCATCAAAAAAATTAAAATTTTGCACATGAAAAGATTTTGTTTTTTCATAATCACCTTTTTTAATATCTAGTAATTGATATAAGTCCCATCCAACTTTTCTCCTTCTGGCTAAATATGGCTCACGAAAATTTTCCATGTAATGGATTCTTTCATTTTTTTTTTCAATTTTAGGGTCAAAAAATGCATCAGAGGCAGCCTTGCAAACTTTACTTTTTGTATTACCAAGTAATACATGAACATTCCAAGGTTGAATATTTGTTCCACTAGGAGCCCTTGCAGATACATTCAATATATCTTCAATTATATCTTTACTTATTTCAGCTGATAAATACTTTCTAACAGATCTTCTAGATGTAATCGCTTTTTTGACATCTTCATTCATATGGTTTGTCATTTAAACTCCAAAATAATAATAATAATTAAAGATATTAAATTATTTCTTTATAAAAGTATTTGCAACGGAATATGTAAATTAGTTATTATATATTTTTGCAAATATATTTATAAATTTTTAAAAATTAAGGAACAACATTATGGACTATATCAATATTAAAGAAAAAGTTTCTAATTCCGTTCATACAATACTTTTAAATAGACCAGATAGATTAAATGCTTGGACAGAAGATATGGCTGCAGAAATTAAGCAGTCAATGGATAAAGCTTCAAAAAACGATGATGTAAAAGTTATAATTTTAACTGGAACTGGAAGAGGATTTTGTGCTGGCGCTGATATGGATGCACTAAATACAATAGATGCTGATGAACGAGCTGATAAAAACACTGAACCTCCTTATCAAGCATTTGATAGCTCTTGGCCTATAGATTTTCAAAGAGCACAAACATGGTTTCCAAGTGTACCAAAACCAATAATTGCAGCTATAAATGGTCCAGCTGCAGGATTAGGATTAATACTATCCATGTGGTGTGATATAAGATTTGCCTCTAAATCCGCTATTTTTTCTACAGCGTTTAGTAAAAGAGGATTAATAGCTGAACATGGCTTAAGTTGGCTTCTGCCTCGTTTAGTAGGAATGGGACACGCTATGGATATGACTTTAACTGCTAGAAAAATTACAGCGGATGAAGCAGAGAGAATTGGTTTTGTAAATAAAACTTTTAGTGATGAGAGCTTTAATGAAGAAGTATATAAATATGCAGAAACTATGGCTAATGAAGTTTCACCTAGGTCTATGAAAGTAATGAAAAAACAATTATGGCAAGGTTTACTTCAAGGCTTAGATGAAGCTGTCAGAATTGCAGATAATGATATGGTTGATAGCTTTTCTAGCGAAGACTTTAAAGAAGGGGTGGCCCATTTTATTGAAAAAAGAGCACCAAAATTTACAGGTAAATAATATTTTAAAATTAAAAGGATTAAATTATGTCATTAAAAATTAGTATAATATATGGGTCTACTAGAGATGGTAGACTAGGTATAAGGTTTGCTAAATATTTACAAAATGAATTCAGCCATAGAAATATTGAGGCAGTATTAATTGACCCTCTTGATATGAATATTAATACTTTAACAAAAAGGTATTCAGATTATGAAGATGGTAATGCACCTGCTGAACTAGAACGTGTTCACAAAGAACTTAATTCCTCTGATGCTTTTGTAATTGTTAGCGCTGAATATAATCATTTTATGCCTCCAGCTTTAGTAAATTTACTTAATCATTTTTATATTGAGTATCAACGAAAACCATCAGCGGTTGCCACCTATTCTGTTTCTCCTTTTGGCGGAGTAAGAGTTTCATCACCTTTAAGGTCATTTTTAGCTCAATTAGGTATGCCCCCTATATCCTCCATGATTCATGCTCCATTTATAAATAAAAATTTCAATGATAATGGAGAGAGAATATCTTCTGATAGAGAAGAAAGGCATAAAGAATTTGTGAAATTTTCTGAAGAAATAGAATGGTACGCAAATGCATTAAAAAGTGCACGGGACAAATAATGATTTATCTTATCAAAATATATTTTTTATTAATAGCTTTTACATTTTCTTTTTCATTTGTTGCGGTTTCTAATGATAATTTACCTAAAACGATGGTGTGGTCTGTTTATGATATCGGTGCATCTGGATACAATGAAGCATCGGCTTTAGCCGAAGGTATGATGAAAAAATATGATGTTAGAGTAAGACTTCTTCCCTCAGGAACATCGATAGGTAGATTATTGGCTCTAAAAAGAAAAAGAGTAAGTGTAAGTTTTTTAGGTACTGAGGCATATTTTGCAAGTGAAGGCTTATATGATTTTTCTTCAAAAAAATGGGGCCCTCAAGACTTACGATTAATAATAGGACGACCAAATACTTTTGGAATAGCTGTTCCAGGAGATGCCGGCATAGATACAATTGCAGATCTTAAAGGTAAAAGGGTTGCATATGTTACAGCAAATCCCTCTCTAAATGTTAAAGTACTAGGAATAATGGCTTTTGAAAACCTTACTTGGGATGACGTAAAGAAAGTTATTTATCCTGGTTTTGGACCTACTATTAAAGCTTTACAAAGTGGAAGGCTTGATGCTGCTGGTGCTGTACCTACTGGTTCTGCTGTTTATGAATTAGCAGCTTCAAATAAAGGTATTAAATGGTTAGAAATGCCAAAAAACAATATTAAAGGTTGGGAAAAACTTAATAAATTAGTTCCATTCATGAAACCACAAAAAGAAATAATAGGAGCTGGATTAAATGAAAATAACCCAACTTATATAGGTGGTTATAATTACCCTAATTTGACAGTTTATGCAGATGCATCTGAAGATGATGTTTATAATTTTATGAAAGCAATAGATGAATCATACAACTTTTATAAGGATATAAGTTCTGTAATGTTTAAGTGGAAATTAAAATTATCATCTGGGACACCTGCTGAAATTCCTATTCACAAGGGTGCGATTAAATATCTAAAAGAAAAAAATCTATGGTCTGATGAGGATGAAATATGGAATAATGCAAGATTGAATAGATTAAATATTTTAATAGCAGCCTGGCAAAAATTTACAAAAAATAATAATCATTTGAATGATGAAGAATTTAAGAATAAATGGTTAAAAGTAAGAGAATTAGCTCTTGTCAAAAATTAGTAATAGCTTTAATGAACGTGTAGGGGTATTTTCTAAGTTTATAATTATTTTCCTTACTCTCATTGGATGCATTATTACAATTAATCAAGTATTTAATATAGGCATTTTTAATTTTTACCCAGTATCTAATAGTTTTTTATATTTACTTATTGCATTTTTTCAACCTATATCTTTTTTGATTTTTCCCTTTAATAAAAATAATAAAAATAAGATATTATTTACGGATATAATAGCGGCTTTCGCAATATTTATTATTGGAATCTATTTTTCTATTAATTCAGAGAATATCCTTAGCAGAGGCTGGGATATTGAAGCACCAATATTACCCACAATTCTAAGTTTTATTTTTATAATATTGTCATTAGAATCTCTGAGGAGAACTGGTGGATTAATAATATTCGTAATTGCTTTATTTTTTGCTTTATATCCAATTTTTGCTGATCATATGCCTGGAGCACTTTGGGGTAATATGTATACATTTACAGAAGCCGCTCGAGCGCATAGCATGGGTTTAGATAGTTTAATTGGTATACCTATGAGAGTAGCTGGAAGTCTTCTTATAGGTTTTTTAATATATGGAATAATTCTTGCTGAAACTGGTGGCGGAAAATTTTTTATAAATATAGCAGAATCTTTAATGGGAAGATTCCGAGGTGGGCCAGCTAAAGTTGCAATACTTGCTTCTGGATTTTTTGGAATGTTATCTGGAAGCCCTACTAGTAATGTTATCACAAGTGGCTCACTAACCATTCCAGCTATGAAAAAAGCAGGTTATTCTGGAAGATATGCAGCAGCTATAGAAGCATGTGCTTCAACAGGAGGAGTGCTAATGCCTCCTGTAATGGGAACAGTAGCATTTATTATGGCATCATTTTTAAATCTCCCATATGCAGAAATTCTTCTAGCTGCTCTTATACCTGGTATGATTTTTTATTTAGCGCTTATTATTCAAACTGATCTTTATGCTGCTAAGAACCAATTAAAAGGAATGAATGAACAAGATATTCCCAAGTTACTTCCAACCCTTTTAAACGGATTCCCTTATATTATATCTTTTATCACTCTAGTATGGCTAATAGTTTCATTAAAACTAGAAAATGAAGCTCCTTTTATATCATCAATTTTATTAATATTTATTTTGCTTTTATTCAATTTTAATAAAATAAAGTTAAATCAATGGTTAAATATTATTGTAAAAATAGGTGAAATTATAGCGAGAATTATATCTTTATTATCAGGCATCGGTGTAATTATTGGAGCAATGTCATTAACGGGTGTAGGGACATCTCTATCTCGAGAATTAGTTTTTTTAGCAGGTGGTGATTTATTTATGATTTTAACTTTTGGCGCATTAGCTTCATTAGTTTTAGGCATAGGCATGACTGTAAGTGCTTGTTATATTTTCTTAGCCATAGTTTTAGCTCCAGCAATAATACAAGGAGGTATTGATCCTTTAGCAGCACATTTATATGTTTTATATTGGGGTGTTCTCTCGTTTATAACTCCACCTGTTGCAATAGCCGCAATTACTGCTTCTAGTATTTCTAAAACCTCAGCTCTAAAAACTGGTTTTTTATCTATGCGATTGGGTTCAATTTTATTTTTTTTGCCAGTCTTATTTGTATTTGACTCTGCCATGTTAATGCAAGGAAGCGTATTAGATATTTTATTTTCTATTTTGATAGCTATATTTGCAATAATTATAATTTCATCTAGTTTTGAAGGTTATATATATAAATTAGGTTATTTAAATAAAGCTATCAGAATAATGTATTTCTTTTCAGGAGCTCTAATTTTATTACCAAATTTAACTAGTAAATATATTGGACTTATAATATTAATTATATCGACACTATTACATTTATTATTTAAAAATCATTTTAAGAATGATGTACTTAAATAATTATGATCTATTCTGATGTTTTAATACGTAATCTATAGGGGGTCTTATGTTAAAAGCTTTTTTTAAAACTAAAGAATGGGCACTATGGGCTTATGCTGGCCTAACTCTTTTGATTTTATCATTGTGGGTTCAAGTCCAATTCACTGTAGCATTTAATAGTTGGTATGGAAGATTTTATAATTTGCTTCAAGCATCAGCGAGTTATAAGGATAACCCTGAGGAAGGCATTACACTCTTTTATGATCATCTAGTTTCACTCTCTTATATTTCTAATAACTTTTCTGGTGATGCTTCTTTTGTTGTTTTAGCATTTCCTTATATCGTTATTGCAGTTTTTACTAGTTGGTTTACTAGTATATACGCTTTAAGATGGAGACAAGCTATTACTTTTAACTATATTCCAAGGTGGAGACATGTAGAAGTTGAGATTGAGGGAGCTAGTCAGAGAATACAAGAAGATTGCTATCGTTTTGCCAAAATAGTTGAATCTTTAGGGCTTCAAATAGTAAGGTCCATAATGACATTAATAGCTTTTATTCCTATCTTGTGGGGCTTAAGTGATAAAGTTGATATTCCTTATCTGAGAGATATAGAAGGATCACTAGTATGGGTTGCTTTAATTGTTTCTTTAGGAGGTTTATTTATTTCTTGGTTTGTTGGTTGGTATTTACCAGGATTAGAATATAATAATCAAAAAGTAGAAGCCGCTTTTAGAAAAGATTTGGTATTAGGCGAAGATGATAAAAATTATGCTCAGCCTGAGAAATTATGGGAATTATTTTTAGGTATTAGGTTTAATTATCATAGATTATTTAAGCATTATAGCTACTTTAATGCTTGGATGAACACTTATGACCAATTTATGATCATTGTCCCATATTTAATAGTGGGTCCAGGGCTTTTTACAGGTCTTATAATGCTTGGAACTGTAACGCAGGTTAGTAATGCATTTCAAAGGGTTCACGGGGGTTTTGCCTTATTTCTTCATAATTGGACAACTATAACTGAATTAAGGTCTATATGGAGAAGGTTATCTGAATTTGAAAAGAATATTGCAATTTATGAAAATAAAAATAAAGAAAGCACTGAAAAGGCTTAATATTTTATTTATAACTTTGGTGGCTTAGTATTTATTACTGATTTTCTTTCATGCATTTCATTATACCAATTATTTAGTTTATCACTAAATATATCATATATCGAACTAGGGTTTCTTTTTATTGTACCCATGAGAATTATTATACTTATATCTGCTAAGTTTAATATTTGAGTAGAAGACTTAGAAAGAAAATCAATATCATTTTCTATAACTTCAATTCCTTTTCTAACCTTTTCATCTAATGCCTCTAGCCAATTAGGTAATCTTATTTTTTCCTCTCTTCTATTTTCTAGGCTTATATGACGAAGAGAATCAATAACTTCATCAACTAAAGTATTAAATTTTAAACAAATTACTTTTTTATAATTATCATTCGGTATAACGTGAGCTTTATCTCCAATTGTATCAAGATAATGAACAATTACAGTACTATCATAAATACTTTGCCCATCATCTGTAATTAAAGTTGGCACTCGACCAGATGGATTAAAATTTGTTAAATTACTTTTGGTCCTTTTTAAGGTCTTATCAGCGAATCCAATATTTGCAGTAATTAATTTTATATTACTTTCAATACCTCTTTCTATTGCTGCTATTCTTACTTTTCTTACAAAAGGAGACCAATCTATACTATATAACTCCATTTAATACCCCCTCTTAATTAACTAAATAATAGATGGATCTAAAAAAGGACCTTTAATAGCTGAGGTCCCTGCTAAAGTAGTTCTTCTTAATACTCTTCTATATTTATTCATATCATAAGAAACAGCTCTATGTAAAAGACATCTATTATCCCACATTAACAAATCGCCTTTTTTCCACCTATGTTTATATTTAAAATTTGAATTTGAAACTATAGCAACTAATTTTTTATGTAATATAGAACCTTTTTCTTGAGACATACCTCCTATTTCATTTCCTGCATTTGCAGTAAAAAATAAGGATCTAGAGTTATGTCTATCTGGGTGCAGTCTAATTAGAGGATGGGAAACGGGAGGAATATTCTCTTTTTCAAAGTCACTAACTGGAGGCAAATTAGGAAACATTCTTCTACCAAATTCATAATAATGAACCATATGTAAAGGTTCTAATTTAATTTTTAATTCATTATCTAAACTATCGTATACTTCAAACATATTAACGAATTCTGTTTCACCACCACCAGCGTCATCTGGAAGTACTTCTATAGCATATAACAATGATGCATAAGAAGGAATAAATCTATAAGAACTATCAGTATGCCAATTTTGGTTCACCTTTTGAAAAATTACTTGCTCATCTTTATCAGTTAAATGTTTTCCATCTAAATTTACATTAGCAACATGATAAGTCTTTTGAGAATCTCTAGTTTTATCAGCCTCTGGATAAACTTCTAATTCACCAAAATGCTTAGTAAAAGCTAATTGTTGCTGTTCAGAAATTTTCTGATCTCTAAAAACAATTACATGATTATCAAAGAATAATCTTTTTAAAATATTTATATCTTCATTATTAAATTCATTTGTTAAGTCAATATCTGAAATCTCTATACCAAAACAATCTGATAATTTTGAAATTTTAAAATCTAACATAAAGCTAATACTTAACGGCTAAAATGAGCTATCAAACAAGCCACCATCCAATAAAATATTTTGACCCGTTATATAAGCAGCTTGTTTACTACATAAAAATGCACAGGTTTCTCCAAATTCATTAGGTGTCCCAAATCTTTTTGCTGGAATACTAGATGCCATTCTGTCAGCAACAATATTTTCTCCTTCATTATTCATTTTAGCCATAGATGTTACACCTTGTCTCAACCTATCAGTATCAAAAAAACCTGGTAAAATATTATTTATTGTAATATTTTTATCTGCAATTGATCTTGCTACTCCTGATAAAAAGGCTGTTAAACCTGCTCTTGCTCCACTTGATAAATCTAAACCTACAACAGGTCTTTTTACTGAAACAGATGTTATATTAACTATTCTGCCAAACTCTCTCTGTCCCATTCCATCAACTACAGACTTGACTAACTCTATTGGCGTAATCATGTTCATTTCAAGGCCTTCAATTAATGCATTTTTATCTATCTCACGAAAATCTCTAAAGGGAGGACCTCCATTATTATTAACTAAGATATCAGGTTCAGGACAAGCTTCTAAAATTTTTTGTCTTCCCTCTTCTGTAGAAACGTCACATGCTACTGCATTAACTTTAACGTGGGGAGCCAATTCTGATAATTCTTTTTTAGTACTTTCTAATACTTTTTCATCTCTACCATTTAGAGTTATATTTACCCCATTTATAGCCAGTGAATACGCACAAGCTTTTCCTAATCCTCTACTTGAGGCGCAAATAATAGCTGACTTACCACTAATACCTAAATCCATAATTTATTCCTTTCTATTTAACCATTCTGGTATTTCTAAATTTTTCGATCTCAAAAAATCAATATTATAAATTTTACTAGAATATCTAGTACCATAATCACATAAAATCGTCACTATAGTGTGACCTGGCCCTAAAAATTTTGCAAGCTTTACGGACCCAGCAATATTTATACCTGACGAAGGGCCCAGGGATAAACCCTCATTTTTTAATAAATTAAATATTATTTTAAGAGCTTCATTATCATCTATTTGATAAGAATCATCTATTATAGCTTCTGCTAAGTTAGCAGTAATTCTGCTTTGCCCAATACCTTCTGTAATAGAAGAACCAATAGCATTAGGTTCACCAGTTTTTATCCAAGAATACATACCAGATCCTAGAGGATCCGCACATATAATACTAATATCTTTATTCTTCTCTTTTAAACCTACAGAAGTACCAGCTAATGTTCCTCCTGTTCCAACGGCTGCTACAAATCCATCAATAGTTTGCTCAGTTTGCTTCCAGATTTCTTCCGAAGTGCCCTTAATATGAGCTAACATATTTGCTGTGTTATCAAATTGATTTGCCCAAAATGCACCTTTATCAAGAGCTACTTTTTCAGAAAACCTAATATAATTTTCTGGATCCTTATAAGGCTTTGCTGGAACTAGTAATAATTCACCACCTAAATCTTTTATAACTGATTGTTTTTCTATGCTTTGTGTTTTTGGCATAACTATTAATGTTTTATAACCTAAAGCTTGGCCAATAACAGTTAGGCCAATTCCCGTATTTCCTGCTGTGCCTTCTACAATTAGGCCTCCTTTTTGCAATAAACCTTGCTTTTCAGCATCTCTAATTATATATAATGCTGCTCTATCTTTAATAGATTGGCCAGGATTTAAGAATTCTGCCTTACCTAGAATATTACAACCTGTTTCTTCTGAAACTTGCCTTAGTTTTATTAAAGGAGTATTTCCTACTAAAGCTGATATATTTTCAATGTATTTAACCATAATTTTTATACTATACTATTTTTTTTAAATACAATAAATTAGTTATAAATAGTTATAAATTAAATATCTTTATAAATACCCTCTTTAGTAAGATATTTACCATCCATATAAAAGCTATTATTTTCACTGTTAATTAAGATTTCCAGCATTTTTGGTATAGCAATATTTTTTTCTTTACATTTATTTATAAAATTAATAGGACCTATTTCATCTAGTATTTCAAATGGACCTTTACTCCATGCAAAACCCCAGCGCATTGCCCTATCTATATTCAAAATATCATCTGCAATCTCAGGTATAAGATCTGCAGCATAAGCTAGTGTAGAACCCATTACCTCCCAAAGATAATTACCCTGTTTTGTATCTTCAAGTATAGTATTAAAATTACCTTCTGTAGAAATACTTGTTGCTTCTCTCCAATTCAAACTATCTAAATCATAGACTTCTTTTTTCTTTTCTCCGTTCTCTAATTTTTTAATGCGATAAAAACCACCACCTGTCTTTCTACCTAACTGCCCTTTATCATACATTTCCTGTTCTACCTTGGGTAAATTTACATAAGGCAATCCTTTATCATTTTCAGGAAGGTTGATTTCTAAATTTTTTCCTACTGAATACATCACATCTAAGCCTATTAAATCCACTAAACCATATAAACCTGTAGGAGGTAAACCAATAGGTTTTGACATTAAATTATCTATTTCTTCCTGAACTAACCCCTCTTCTCTTGCAACTTTACCTTGATGAAGACCTTTTAAAATAAGATAACAACCAATTCTATTACCTATAAAGTTAACCGTATCTTTTCCATTCACAACACCCTTATTCATAATTTTTTCTAAGAAAATAGAAAGTTTGCTTATAATATCTGGGTTTGTTTTCTCACCCGGAATTAGCTCGCATAATTTCATTACTTTAACAGGATTAAAAAAATGGGTTATGCATACATCTGTCAATAATCTAATTGGCATATTTTCAGTAATGTCGCGTAAAGGAATACCTGATGTATTTGAGCTTACTATAGAACCATCTTTCCTATATTTTTCAATTTTCTCAAAAATTTGGCGTTTTATATCTAATTTCTCAACAACTACTTCACAAATCCAATCATAATCTTTAATTAATGGAAAATCATTCTCAAATGTCCCTATTTCTACATTTTTAATTTTTGAAATATCTTTTAACATTGGAGTTCGTTCTGATATCATACTATCTTTACCTTTTTGAGCAGCTTCAAGACTTATATCTAATAATAAAACCTTGCAATCTTTATCCGCCGCTAACGCTGCAATACCAGCGCCCATTGTACCTGCTCCCAAAACTGCAATCGTATTTATATTTGAACTCATAATACTCTCCATTTTATTAAATAATTAATTTAAAATTATATAAAATCTGATACAACTTACATTGTAAATGTTATTAAAGGTTAAATCATATGGTATCATCAAATTTTTATAAATTTAATACATTAAGCTTACATGCTGGTCAAGAAGCAGACTCAAAAACTGGTTCTAGGGCAGTACCTATTCATCAAACTACTTCTTATTTATTTGATAGTACAGATCATGCATCTTCATTGTACAATTTAGAACAGCCAGGACATATATATTCAAGAATTTCAAACCCTACAGTCTCAGTTCTTGAAGAAAGAATGGCCGCACTTGAAGAAGGTATAGGAGCTGTAGCTACGGCAAGTGGAATGGCTGCATTTTTTCTTACAGTAGCAACTTTAATGGATAAAGGCGCTCATATAGTTGCATCTAATTCAATTTATGGAGGCACTCATAATATTCTATCATATACACTTCCACGGTTTGGAATTGATACAACATTTGTAGACCCTACGGATATAAATAATTTTAAAAATGCTATACAAGTTAATACTCGACTAATATTTGCAGAAACTATCGGGAATCCTAATATCAATGTTTTAGATATTGAAACCTTATCTAAAGTTGCTAATGATGCTGATATTCCATTTATGGTTGATAGTACTTTTACTACTCCTTATCTTATGCAACCTTTAAAACTTGGTGCTGATATAGTAATGCACTCACTAACAAAATTTATTGCAGGACATGGTATTGCAATAGGAGGTATAGTTGTTGATAGTGGTAAGTTTCAGTGGGCAAAAACTAATAAATTTCCTAATCTCACAGAACCCTATGCAGGTTATGATAATTTAATTTTTCAGCAAGAATTTGGAATACATGCTTTAATTATGAGAATGAGAGCTGAAGGAATGAAGGATTTTGGTGCTTGTCTTAGTCCTATGAACGCTTTTCATATACTTCAAGGAATTGAAACATTACCGGTAAGAATGGATAGACATGTAAAAAATGCCAATGCTGTTGCACAATTTTTAAATGATTCTGAAGATGTAGACTGGGTTAATTATCCAGGTTTAGAGAATAATCCTTACTATGAGTTATCTCAAAAACTCTTGCCAAAAGGGCCAGGAGCTATATTGAGTTTTGGAATTAAAGGAGGTAAAGAAGCAGGCAGAAAATTCATAGAAAATACTGTACTTTCTTCTCATCTTGCAAATGTAGGAGATGCAAAAACATTAGTAATTCATCCAGCTTCAACAACTCATCAACAAATGACTAAAAATGAATTAGAACAATCAGGTATTACAGAAAACCTAATAAGAGTATCTGTAGGAATAGAAGATATTTCAGACATTATTAGCGATTTAAAAAAAGCCATTAAGGCATCTCAAAGAGTATAAAATGCAGATAAAAATCAATAATGAAAATATTAATATTAGAACAGGCGGTTATAATATTGATAATAATAATCCTTATTTTTTACTACTACACGGTGCTGGTATGGATGCCTCTGTATGGCAAATGCAAACTAGGTATTTAGCAAATAGAGATATAAATATATTAGCAATTGATTTACCTGGGCATGGATTATCTGAAGGAAATCCTTTATCAACTATTCAGGAAATGAGTAATTTTATAATTGAACTACTTGATACATTAAATATAAAAACTACTTCTGTTGCAGGTCATTCAATGGGGTCATTAATAGCAATTGATTTACTTAAAAATAATGAAAAAAGAATTAATAATTTAACTTTATTAGGTACAGCTTCGCTAATGCCAGTTCACCCAGATTTAATAGAAGCTGCAACAAATAATTTATCTTTAGCTGCAAACCTTATAACTGATTGGAGTTTTGGAACAAAACAGCATTTAGGAAACCACCCACTTCCTGGGTATTGGATGATTGATTCGTCAATTCAACTTATTAAACAATCTAGAAAAGGAGTGCTTGCAAAAGATTTAATAGCTTGTAATGACTATAAAGATGCCTTAACAGTTGCAAGTAATATAGATAAAGAAGTTATTATTATTAGTGGTAAGGAGGATAAAATGACTCCAGTTAAAAAAGCTAGAGAATTAAATGATAATATTAAAAATTCTAATTTAATTATAATCGAAAATGTTGGCCATATGATGATGATAGAGAACCCAGTTAAAGTCACTCAAATAATGCATGACCTATTTTTGTAAAATGGAGTAACTAATAATGTGTAAATTATCCAAAATTACATACTTAACTATTTTATTTATATTTTTAAGTAATATTAGCCATGCTGCTTGTTTAAGTGAATCTAAGATAAAAGAAATTATTAATGGTTTTCCTAATACACCAATTACTGGGATTAATGGAGATATTACTTTAGAGGATGCATATTGTAGTCAAAATAAATATGTAAGCGTATTAAAAAATCTTAATGGAAATGTAATAGGTTATAAAGTTGGCTTTACGGGCAAAGCTACACAAGATAGATTTAAAATAGATAAACCGGCTACAGCTGTTTTATTTGAGCATATGTTTATAAAAAATGGTTCTTCAATAAATAAAGATTTTGGATATAGAACTCTAATTGAACCTGATTTAATGATGATAGTAAAAAACTCTAATATAATGAAAGCAAAAAATTCTTTAGAAGCTTCAAAATATATTTCTTCTATACATCCTTATATGGAATTACCTGCATTACAAATTGCTAAGGGAGAACCAATAACGGGAAGCGTTATAGTTGCTATAAATATG
>JAURCJ010000017.1 GCA_030828505.1 Alphaproteobacteria bacterium
CCTATTTCTTCTTCTAAAGAATATACTTCAGATAGATTTTTTGCATACTTATCAAGCTCTTCTATCATTTTAAACCTTTATATTTATGTATTAATTGCTTTCTGAAAAGATGGACGTGCCTCAATTCTAGAAATATATTCACTAATATTAGATAAATCATCTGTAACGCAGTTCAACCTTTTAGACATATATAGAGCATGTCCTAGCATAATATCTGCCCCGGAAAAGTCACCAATTAAATATTCTTTTTCTTCTAAAGTAGTATCAACAGGTACTAAAGCTTTAGATAATAACCTTTGGGCTTGACCTAAAACAGTTTGATCCCTTCTCTCTTCAGGAAGAATTATCGTATGTACTACAATAGTATTCATAGGTGGCATAACCATGCCTTCGCAGTAGTGAAACCATTGCAAATACTGAGGATAATTATCATCGTTTACTTCCGGCTTTAATTTACCTGGAGCATGTCTTGTCAAAATATATTCTACTATAGCTCCTGACTCATAAATCGTAATATCATCATCCTCTAATACTGGAATTCTACCTAAAGGATGCCTTGACCTATGTTCATCTGACTTAAGATCACTAGGATGAAATTTCATTGAATTTAAATTATAAGGCAATTTTAATTCTTCTAATAGCCATATTATTCTGCCTGCTCTTGAATTTGGGGCATGATGCAATTTTAACATATTATATCCTCTCATTTTATATTTAATCATAAGTCATACAAATATTTGACTTTTTATAATATATATCTAGTATTTTTAACATTAAAATAAGAATAAAGCTCATTAAGGATATGAATATGTCCATAAATGATAAAAAAAAAATATTTAAATCAGATAGATTTAATTATAAAAGATATTTCTATACAATAATTATTTTAATAATTCTTTATCTAATATTGAAAAACTATACCTAAATAAACTGTTTATTACTTAATTATTTCTTATAAAGAATTAAAATTAACTAATTTTATTATATTTTTCTTAAGCAAGTCAATTCAACTTAAAATATGGAAACACAACCTGCTAAGAATAATAAACATATAAATAATACAAAGATATTTTTCATAATATAAATATACTTAATTAATTTTTAATAATCAAATACATATATTAAGTTCTAATTTTATACCCTGTTTTAAACATTAAAAATATAATAAAGTTGCATAATATTGAAAAACTAATAATTGCGGATAAGCTTATTATGAAGCTAAAATCTGAGAAATCAAAAAAAGTCCACCTAAAACCAGAAATTAAGTAAACTACTGGATTTATCATTGATATTTTTTGCCAAAAAAAAGGTAGCATTGATATAGAATAAAAACTACCTCCTAAAAATACTAATGGTGTTATAATTAGCATGGGAACAAGATTTAATTGTTCAAAGTTTTTTGCCCATAAACCAATAATAAAACCAAATGAGCAAAAGGAAAAGCATGTCAAAAATAAAAATAACAACATATAAATAGGATGGACTATCTTGATTGGAACTATCATATGTGCAGTTATTAAAATAATAATACCTATAGAAAATGATTTTGTTGTTGATGCTCCTATATAGCCTATGATTATATCTATAGTAGATACAGGAGCTGATAATAATTCGTTAATTGTACCTATAAATTTTGGAAAATAGATAGCAAAAGCAGCGTTTGTAACACTTTGCATTAGTACAGAAAGCATTACTAGCCCAGGTACAATAAAAACTCCATATTCTATTCCTTCGATATTATCTATTTTTGAGCCTAAAGCTGAACCAAAAACAACAAAATATAATATAGTAGAGATAATTGGAGCTAATAAACTTTGTGATAAGGTTCTATACGTTCTAGATATTTCATACTTATATATAGATTTTATTGCATAAAAATTCATATTTAACTGACCATATCAACAAATATATCTTCTAACGAACTTTGATTTGTAATTATATCTTTTAATTGAATATTTTCACTAGATAAATCATTTAATAAACTTGTAATTCCAGTTTTGTTATTATTTATATTATAATTATAAATTAAAGTATAACCACTATTAACAATTTCTAATTTGTACTTAATAAGAGTTTTAGGAATACTAATAATTTTTTTATCTATGTTAATACTTAAGGTTTTTTTTCCGAATTTATTTATTAATATCTCTTTATCTTCAACTAATAATATTTTTCCTTTATTAATAAAGCCTACTCTATCTGCTAAATACTCTGCTTCCTCTATATAATGTGTAGTTAATATGATAGTAACTCCATTATTTTTAAGTGATTTAATTATCTTCCACATATCTTTTCTTAGTTCTACATCTACTCCTGCTGTAGGTTCATCTAAAAATAAAATCTCAGGTTCGTGACTAAGAGCTTTTGCAATTAATACTCTTCTTTTCATGCCTCCTGACAACTCAATAATTTTAGAATTTCTTTTGTCCCATAAGGATAACTGTTTTAAAATTGATTTTATATGCTTTACATCTTTAGGCTTACCAAATAAACCTCTAGAAAAGTTAACACTACTAATAATGGTCTCAAATGGCTCTATTGATACTTCTTGTGGAACCAAACCTATCATACCTTTACTAACAAGAGGATGTTTAATTACATCAAAATTTTTAACATTAACTTCACCGGAGGAAGGAATACTAATTCCTGTAATAATAGAAATTAAAGTTGTTTTACCTGCTCCATTTGGACCTAGTAAAGCAAATATTTCTCCTTTATTTATGGTTAAAGAAACATCATCTAAAGCTATAAATCCATTTTTGTATGATTTGCAAAGTGAATTTATTGATATAATAGGTTCCATAAAAATCCCAAACTAAAATCAATAAGATAGGAATAAAAAATAAAAATACTAGTTAAATTTATTAATCAAACATAGTTATAATATAAAATAATAATTTTACTTAAGGTAAATGGTAAATAGCAATAAACATAAATATTATAGCGATTATTAATAAAACTGTTTTGTTCATTTTTTACTATCTTTCTGTTTTTGACTGACATATTTTAAAGCGTTTCTTAACCATGATAAAGCTTCTGCTTTTTTTTCTGGAGTATATGAATTAATTTCTTTTAAAAAAAGATTATAATCTTTTATTGCAAGTTGAATTAACCTAGAAGCTTCATCAATTTTTTCATTATCCATTTTACTATACCTCCATTTAATCTATTAATTTCATAATTTCAGGCCATAATAAATTAGGATAATAGGTATGCCCTCCATCAGCTTTTATTAATGATAAATTTTTGGCAGAATTATCTTTTTTATAAACATACCTAGGAACTTTTAAAGCTTTAATAGCATATTTATATGGCCATATATGATCTTTAGCACCTGCAACAATTATACACGGGCGAGGAGAAATTAAAGAAATTATAACATCTTGATCAAACCAATTTAACAAAGAAGGTATATCATTATATCCAGTAGCTCCTCTTTTTAAGATTGTTTCATTGGCAAGTCCTACGCAACCTCCAATAGCTATTCCGTCTATATTGCTATCTATTGCAGCCGCAGCTAATGCTGTAGTTCCAGCAGCTGAATAGCCCTTTAACCAAATTTTATACTTATTTGAATATTGTTTTTTAAGCCAATTCACTAATTCAGATACTTCTGAAACTGTTTCTCCTAAACTAGTTTTACCATACAATAAAGAGTGAAAACTAAAATCTATAGTGGGTGAAATATTTCTTGTTTTTAATGACCTTTCTCTGCGTTCTCCAAAACCTATTCTTTCAAATGAAACTGCAATAAATCCTTTTTCTGCGGCTTGAAGAGCTAGCCCAGAACCATTTTTTACTTTATATATATCTGCAGGCATTTTAATTTCTTCTAAATTTAGATGAGCACCAGAATTAGTTCCTTGCATACATATAATTATACCTTTAAATTTTTTTATATTATCCTTAACAATAATATCAATTGGGGCGTGTCTTTGTTTAAAAAATTCTATATAAATTCTTTTTCTTGAGAACCCATTTCCCATTTGTATTTTTTTAGATAGAACTTCTTTACAATAAAGCTTTGTATTCAATGATAATAATTCTTTTAATTTAATTCTTGTAGCTTTTTTCCATTCATCTAAATCTAATTTAGAACTTTCATATTTTAACTTTTGATTAAAATATTCATGCTTATCAATTATATCACTAGGAGATAAATATATATTATCTGGCGCTTTAGGATAAGGATTATAATCATTAAACAATAGTATATGCAGCCTTCTTTTTAAGGCTATTAATTTTGCTTTTAAATACAACATATTCAATACTTTACATGATAACTATAATATAAACTACTATATTTATTTTCCTATAAAATTTGGTTCTCTTCTTTCAATAGACGCTCTAATACCTTCTTTAAAATCTAGCGTAGTCCTAAGCTTATTCTGTTCATTTGCTTCTATTTTGACAATTTTTTCAATTTCATCTGCTAAGCCTTCATTTATTGTATTTCTAATTGACTTAATACCAAGAGGTCCTGAATTATTTATTTCATTAGCCAAATCAATAGCCTTTTCCATTAATAAACTCTTATCCGTTAAAATATCTGCTAGACCAATTTTAAATGCATCTTCCCCATTAAGCCTTTTACTTGTAAGAAGTAAATATTTAGCTTTTTGATATCCAACAATTTTAGGAAGCGTTATGGACGTGCCAAAACCTTGATGAAAACCTAACTTGCCAAAATTTGCACTGAACTTAGCTTCTTTACATGTAACTCTAAAATCTGCTGATAATGCTAAACCTAAGCCGCCTCCAATAGCTGCTCCTTGAATAATTGCTATAATAGGCTTAGAAGTTCTAAATATTCTTAAAGCTTGTTTATATAAATTTTCATATATATTACACCCGTCAATAAAATTTGATTTACTAAAGTCCGCACCAGCACAAAAGTTTTTTCCTTCAGAATATAAAATTACCGATCTACATAAATTATCTTTTCCAAGAAACTCTAGAATATCAGCTATTCTTTTGATTAAATCTTCATCAAAAAAGTTATGAGGAGGTCTATTAATTTTAATAAAACCAGTGTTTTTATTTATATAATGGCTGAGATCATTAGTACTTATCATATTTTTAACTCCTTTTTTTATTATATTTAAACATAATATTTATAATTGAAAAAAAATATTTTGATGATAAATTAATGTTTGCTTTAAAAAGGATTATAAAAATGACTATAAATAAAAAAATTAGAACTACAACTGGTCAAGGTTGTTTATATGAAAATGTCCTTGAAACAATAGGAAATACTCCAGTAATTAAACTTAATAATTTATCTCCAAATAATGTTTCCATATATGTAAAAGCAGAATATTTTAATCCTGCTGGATCTGTAAAGGATAGATTAGCAATAAATATTATTGAAGAGGCTGAGAGAAAAGGTTTATTAAAACCTGGTCAAACAGTAGTAGAAGCAACATCTGGAAATACAGGTATAGGTTTAGCTATGGTGTGTGCTCAAAAAGGTTATCCCTTAGTAATAGTAATGGCAGAATCATTTTCTTTAGAGAGAAGGAAGCTAATGAGAATGTATGGAGCAAAAGTTATTTTAACTCCTAAGGAAGAAAAAGGCTTAGGTATGTATAAAAAAGCTATTGAGCTTGCCAAGCATAATAATTGGTTTTTAGCTAGTCAGTTTGAATCAAATGCAAATGCAGATATTCATCAACATACTACTGCACAAGAAATAATTAATGATTTTAAAGGAGTTAATCTAGATTATATAATTACGGGTTATGGAACTGGTGGAACTGTAACTGGAATTGGCAGGGTAATTAAAAGTAAGTTTAAAAATACAAAAATTATTTTATCTGAACCAGAAAATGCTTCTTTAATACTCTCTGGAATAAAACAAGAAAGAAGTAATGAAGGGTATGCAATAAAAAGTCATTCTGCTTTTCAACCTCACTTAATTCAAGGTTGGACTCCTGATTTTATTCCTTTAGTAATTCAAGAAAGTATAAAAGATAAGCTTTATGATGATATTATTCCAATATCTGGAGCAGATTCTATTGCAAGTTCAATACAGTTAGCTAAAAAAGAAGGAATACTTACTGGTATTTCTGGAGGAGGAACATTAGCAGTCGCTTTAAAACTAGCTAAAACATGTAAAGATGGTACAGTTATTTTAGCAATGCTTCCAGATACTGGAGAGAGATATTTAAGTACAATGCTATTTGAAAACATTAGTGATAACATGAATGAAGAAGAAACTAAAATTATGAAATCAACTCCTGGTTTTCATTTAAAAAAATAGAAAGGATAATAATATGAAACCAGTTTGTTTAGTATTAGGTGCTGGTGCAGGTATTGGCGGTAATACTGCCCATCGTTTTGCATCAGAAGGATATCATGTTGCTTTATGTAGAAGGAGTAACCAAGAAGGCCTAGATAATATGATTAAATCTATTAAATCTAATGGAGGTTCTGCATCTGGTTATATTCTTAATGCTGTAAAAGAGAATTCAATTGAAGATACTATAAATGATATTGAAAACAATATAGGAGCAATTGAAGTAGTAATATTTAATTTAGGCGCGCAAATAGGAGATGTAAGCTTAAAAGATTTAAGCTATAAACAATTTGAATTAGGTTGGCGTATGGCTACTTTTGCTCTCTTTAGAACAGCGTCAGTACTATTTCCATATATGGAAAAAAGAGGAAAAGGAACTCTTATAGTAACATCTTCAACGGCTTCTGTAAGAGGAAACCCCAAACAACATTCTCATGCCGCAGCAATGGGAGGAAGAAGAATGCTCTGCCAAACCTTAAATGCAGAATATGCTCCAAAAGGAATACATATAGCACATATAATTGTAGATGGGGCAGTAGACGCACCAGATACGTTAGGTAAAATGTTAGGGCCTGAAAATTTTCAAAAACTACGAGAATCTAAAGGCATGGAATATGATGGTTTAATGCTCCCAGAAAAAATAGCTGATACATACTTCCACATAGCACAACAACAGAGATCTGTATGGACACATGAGTTAGATATGAGATCTTTTTCGGATAGCCCTTGGTGGAATGACAATAATAATAGTTATGTCTAATTATTTAATAGCTGAAAATTCTGCTGGCATTAGTATTTTACTCTCTTGATATTCTATTAGATCAATAGCCTTTGTAATATACTTTTGCCATACTTTATTTTGTGATAATTCTTTTCTTCTTTTAGCCCTATCATCTAAACTTTCATATCCATACATATGAACAATCTCGTTTAAAGGCCCAATCTCAGTATAGAAATAACCTATTTGATTTCCTAAAATTTCTTTATGTACAGCCATGCCTTCTTTTTCGTATAAATCCATTAAAATATTTAATTTTCCTGGTTTAATTTTATATGTTCTGTGTTCTATAATCATTTATTTCTCCATTAAGTATTATTAATTAGGTCTAAATATATTTAAATTATCTTTATTTTTTACTATTCCTTTTACATTTAAGTAATCATTATTCATCATATCTAACAATAAATTTTTGTCTTTAGGCGTATTTGCTATAAATCGACTTCCATCTTTTAACCTACCAAATAATATAGCATATAATGGCCCCTCTTTATCATTTATAACAGTATAGGTCTCTATAAATGCATTACCATTCGCTTCATTAATAAAATTTGGTCCTATTTTATTATTAATTTTTTTTTGATAAATTTCTGGATTTATTGGAGAAAATTTTCTATTAGGCTGCTCTGAAGAATATATGCCAACTGATTGCTTTGTTATATAGTTACCATTTGCTGTTACCATTCCTTTTGATCCTTGTATTTTTCTTACTCTATTCATTATTTCTGATATAGAATGAGTCACATAATTATTACCAGGGCCTCCAAAGTAAGGTAAACCTCCTGTTACTGTTAAATTTTTATTAGTATTGATATCTATATTCATTTCATCACAAGCTATTTTTATAGCAGAGGGAAAACAGCTATATATATCAAAAAATTCTATTTCATTTATAGTGCAATCTGCCATTTTTAATGCTTCTTCCGATGCTATTTTCATAGCAGGTGAACTATAATAATTTACTCTATCACTTAAATACCAATGATCATAAGCATCTCCGCAGCCATGCAAATATACCCATTTATCTCTATCAATACCCAATTCTTTAGCATGTTGTACTGTGGTCATAATAACAGCTGCCGACTGATCTATGTAAGCATTAGCATTCATAAGTTTAGTATAAGGGAAACCTATATAAGGGTTTTGACTAGTAACTTCAGATATTTTTTTTGCAGAATAAGCATTCTGTCTATCCGCTAAAGGGTTATTTTTGGCGATCATTGAAAATTTCTCTAATAATTTACCCATTTCAATATTATGTTCTAAAATTGACCTATTTTCATTGCCTCTTATTGCATTTTCTATCAATGGATATGCAAAGATTGCTCCTCTCATTCCGTGAGAATCTTCTACATCTGACCAAGCTTTTTTATTTATTCCCCATTCTGAATAATCATTACCTAAATCTTCACTCCAATTTAAATTTACACCTTTTCTTTGAGCATTTTTCTGAGTAAATAAAGATTCTCCTCCTGCTAATAAAGCAGTCTTAACCTTACCTTTTGCAATTAATTCAAATATTCTGTTAACAGACCATTGAGGCATATTACCTCCAGGAAAAGTATATATATGATTTTTTACATCATAAGCACTTATTCTATTAGCCAGGGATAAAGAGGGATTAGTATATCTACCAAACGGGCATTTAAATCGCCAGCTTGTATCTGAGAAAGATCTTATTGTAACAATAGTATCAAGTTTATTTAATAATATATTACCTACTTCACTATCCTTAGCTGCCTCAAAACAAGCTTCTGTAGTTAGGTCTATAGGAGATAATGCCTTTAAAGGATCCTCTTCCCTCTGAGTAATTTGACCACAACCTACTAATATAGGTGTTCTTGACTCATCCATTATAAAACTTTTTTGTTAATATTATAAGAGGTATTTATGACAGATAATATAACTTTAGAAAAGCAAATTTCATCTATATGGAAATCTATTAAAGGGTTTCATATAATTCATTTTATCAATACAGCTTCATAATTAAATTTATTTATAACCATAAAAAAATATTAAGAATTTATTTATAATTTTAATAGCTCAAAAAATA
>JAURCJ010000013.1 GCA_030828505.1 Alphaproteobacteria bacterium
TAGGAAATTCAGATGGATTTATTAAGACTATTTTTAATAATGAAACTGGAGAACTTATAGGAGCGCATATGATTGGCCCTGAAGTAACAGAGTTAATTTCAACATATTGTATAGCAATGCAATTAGAAGCTACTGAACTTGATTTCTTTGATACAATCTTTCCTCATCCTACAGTATCTGAGTCTATTCATGAATCAGTTTTAGATGCATATGATAGGGCTCTTCATATATGAATTTGATAACGTTATGTTAAAAACTAGTAAATTAAAAAAAAAATATATTTCTAATTCTCATTTAAATAATAGTGCAGAAGTTACATTAAAAAAACCTAGTTGGATTAAGGTAAAAGCTCCAATATCTTCTGGTTATTTATCAACAAAAGAATTAATTAGAAAATCAAAACTTAACACTGTATGTGAGGCAGCATCTTGTCCTAACATTGGAGAATGTTGGAGTAAAGGTCATGCAACAGTAATGATACTAGGTGATGTTTGTACCAGAAAATGTGGTTTTTGTAATGTAAAATCAGGTGCTCCAGCTGGTATTGATTTATTTGAACCTTTAAGGTTAGCAAAAGCTATATCTAAATTAAATCTAAGACATGTTGTTATAACTTCTGTTGATAGAGATGATTTAGATGATGGTGGAGCTAACCAATTTGTTAAATCAGTTGAGGCAATTAAAAAACTGAGTCCAACTACTACTATTGAAGTTCTTACTCCTGATTTCCAGAGAAAAGAAGGAGCCTTAGAAAAAATTATAAGTTCAAAACCTGATGTCTTTAATCATAATTTAGAGACAATATCTAGGCTTTATAAAAAAGTTAGAAGGGGTGCTTCATATAAGCATAGCTTAAATATTTTAAAATATGCGAAAGAATTGAGTCCAACAGTATTTACTAAATCTGGAATAATGGTTGGTTTAGGTGAAAAAATAGATGAAATTGAATTACTTCTAGAGGACTTAAGGTTAGCAAAAGTAGACTTTGTTACAATTGGACAATATATGCAACCAACAAAAAAACATCTGTCAGTTGAGAGATATCTAACTATTGAAGAATTTAGTAAAATAGAGAATTTAGCATATAAAATGGGTTTTTTATTAGTTTCTTCGTCTCCACTGACTAGATCTTCTTATCATGCAGATGAAGATTTTCATAAGTTAAAAATAGCAAGAGAAAACACTATTAATGTTTAGCTATGAAATAACTAAAGAATTAAACTTTAGTTCTAAACAAATGTTTGATTTAATTATTGATATAGAGAAATATCCAGAATTTTTACCTTGGTGTAAGTCTACTAATATTTATGACAAAAGCTCTAATATCTTTTATTCAGATATGGAAATAGGCTTTAATCTAGTAAAAGAAAAATTTACGAGTAAAGTTACAGTCTCAGATTCAAAAGAAATTTATTCAGAAGCAATAAATGGTCCTTTTAATAAAATGCATAATTTATGGCAAATAAAAAAAATATCAGAAGAAAAGTGTTTAATAACTCTAAAAATTGAATTTGATTTTAGATCATTTTTACTAAAAAATTTGATGGGTAAATTATTTGAAGTTGCTTCTTCCAAAATGATTAATGCCTTTGAAGATAGAGCAGATTTTTTATATAATAATTAATTAAATTCATTTAAAGTCATTAGCAAAGCTGTCTTTACAGATAATTCTCTTATTGTTTCTCGGTCTCCTTTATGGATAATTTTTTTATGCCTTATATTGCTTTTTGTAGCTAATGCATGGTGAACTAGGCCAACAGGCTTATTCGGTAATGAGCCTCCTGGTCCAGCAATACCTGATATTCCTATGGCTATATCTATATCGTTATTAAATTTAACTAAATTTTCTGCCATTTTGCATGCAACTTGTTCACTAACAGCTCCAAACTCTTCTATTAAATTTTTATTAATATTTAATAAATTGATTTTTGATTCATTTGAATAAGTTATAAAGCTATAACTATAAAATTCAGATGAGCCAGGATGCATTGTTAAATATTGAGCTAACATACCACCAGTACAAGACTCCACAGTTCCAATTTTAAGCTTTTTTAGGCATAAAATATCTAAAACATTTAAGGACAATTCAGATAAAATTTTATTCATATCAAAATATTCTATCTATTAAACTTATAGTTATTAAAGTATAAATTCCTGCTACAACATCATCTAACATTACACCTTTTCCATTTTTCATTTTTTGGTCAAAATATGATGCTGGCCACGGTTTAAAAATATCAAATATTCTAAAAATTATAAAAGAAAAAAATATTAATAGTAAATCGTCCATTACAGTCATCATTGCTATTAATTGTCCAACAACTTCATCAATTACTATAACCTTAGAATCTTGCTCTCCAGTTTTATTTTGATATATTTGTGAGGATAACATTCCTAATAATAATAATAAGGGTATTAATAAATAAAATAGATTATAATTAATTAAATAAATTAAATAACCCAAAATTACACCAGCTATTGAGCCAAATGTTCCGGATGCAAAAGGAATATATCCTATTCCAAATACAGAAACAAAAATATTATTTATATTTAATTTATTCATTATATGGTTTAGAGATAGTTGTAATACATTGCGCCATAATACCTTCTTTTCTTCCTATAAAACCTAAATTTTCTGCTGTTGTGGCTTTTATAGATACACATTTATCTGAAACAAAAAGTAATTTAGCAATATTTTTTTTCATTTTATCTCTATATGGAGATATTTTTGGCTCTTCACATATAATATTTATGTCGGAATGTAATAATTTACATTTATGCTTTTTTAATAATGACATTGCATGTTTTAAAAAAATTTCTGAATTTGCATTTTTCCATTTAGGGTCTTTATCAGAAAATATATTTCCAATGTCTCCTTCAGAAATAGTACCTAGTATTGAATCTACCAAGGCATGAATAACAACATCGGCATCCGAATGCCCCAATAAACTTTTATTATGTTTAATTTTTATTCCTCCCATCACTAAAAATTTTGCCTCATTAAGAGTATCAAATTTATGAATATCAATTCCTATTCCTGAAATTTGTATATATATTTTTTCTTTTTTCATTTTATGCTCTAGAAAGATTAAATCATTTTTTGTAGTTATTTTTATATTATTTATATCTCCTTTAATATAGTGAATATTTTGAAATAATGTTGAATCATCGTTTATATCACTTGTGAGATTATTTTTATGTTTTTTATATAGTTGCTGATAATTAAAGCCTTGTGGTGTTTGAGCTAAAGAAAATTTTGTTCTATCCATATGTTCAATAACTTTAGAGTTGTTTGTTTTTTTTAATGCATCATTAATTGAAATTACAGGAATAATAGCATCATGATTTTTCAATTTATTAATTATTTTATTTATTAAAATGTTCTTAATATTTGGCCTAACACTATCATGAATTAATACATATTTAGGTTTATACTTATTTATAAATTTAAGAGCATTGAAAACAGATTTTTGTCTAGTAGAACCACCATAAACATAATCTATATTATCAATTTCTGATAAACACTTTTTAGCAATAGCGTTATGTTTTTTATTAATAACTATAATTATTTTTTCAATATTAGGATTACTTTTAAAAGCTATTGCTGAAAGAAATATTACAGATTTACCATTTATATATTGATACTGTTTAATTATACTTTTATCAAACCTTTTTCCTATTCCGCTAGCAAGTATTATTGCAATGGTTTTCATTAATTAATCTCTTGTAATTTAAAATATTTTTATTTTAATTTATATATATTTTATTAGACTTAAACAAATTTATTCTTTATTCTGCCTAATTAATAGGCAAAATAACCAGTTTGGATTTTTTAAATATGAATTCTCAAGAAATTAATCAGGCAAAAAGTCTAAATTATAGTCAATTACTAAATAATATTCCATCGGCTATATTACTTGTGGATAAAGATTATTATATTTCATTTATTAACTATTCAGCAGAAGTTCTTTTAGGAGAAAGCTCAAAAATTATTTTAAGCAACAATTTAAAAAATTTTCTATCTACAGATAATCAATTATTCTCACTTATTGAGCAAGTAATTAAACAAAAATATAATGCAACCCAATTTAATATTACTATTAATGATTTTAATAAAAGAAATTTAATAGTTGATGTTGAAGCGGGCATATATGATGATGATCATATTATTTTATGCTTTCATAAACGAGCAATTGCTGAACAAATAGAAAGAAGTATTGTTTATAAAAATATACACTCTGTTTCAGGACTATCTTCATTAATGGCACACGAAATTAAGAATCCACTATCTGGAATAAAAGGTGCCGCTCAACTTTTAAGTGATGTCGTGGATGGAGAAGATAAAGATTTAACATCTTTAATTATTGATGAAGTAGATAGAATTGAAGATTTAGCAAGTAGAGTTAATTCTATATCGGATAGTAATATAGTTAATAGAACTGTAGTAAATATTCATGATATCCTTCGAAGAGTAAATAAATTAGCAAAAAATAGTTTTGCTGAAAATTGTAATATTATTGAGTTATATGATCCATCCTTACCAGAAATTTATGGCGATATTAATTCTTTAATTCAAGTATTTTTAAATTTAATAAAAAATGCAGCTGAAGCTAAGCCTAACGGAGAAATATTAATTAAAACTGGTTACCGACATGGATTCAATATAAAAGTTTCTGGAAGCAATAATAAACTTAAACTACCTATATATGTTCAAGTAATAGATAATGGACCTGGAATACCAGATAGTATAAAAAATCATCTTTTTGAACCTTTTGTATCAAGTAAGCATCGTGGATCTGGACTAGGATTGTCTATAGTTTCTAGTATTATTGAAGAACATGGAGGTATAATTGAAGTTAATTCAACTAAAAATACAGTATTTACAATTTTACTGCCACAATATGAGAATAAAAGATGATGAATAAACCTCTAATTTTAATTGCTGATGACGATAAAGCTATAAGAGTAGTTCTTGAAAAAAAATTTAATAGATCAGGGTTTACTACAAAAAGCACAGATAGAGGAAAAATATTATTATCTTGGGTAGAACAAGGTGAAGGAGATTTAATAATTACAGATGTCGTAATGGAAGATTCAAATGGTTTAGAATTATTACCATTAATACGTAAAATAAGGCCCGATATTCCAGTTATGATTATGAGTGGTTTAAATACTATAAAAACAGCTATAGAAGCAAGTACTAGCGGTGCATATGAATACTTTTCTAAACCATTCGATTTAGACCATGTTTTAGATGTTGTTACTAAGTCTTTTAGCTCAAAGAATAATAATAATATATTAAAAGATAATGATAACATTTTAGATGAAGATTTACCAATAGTAGGAAGTTCTACCTCTATGCAAGATGTATATAGAGTTTTGGCCAAATTAGTTAATTCAGATTTAACTGTAATGATTAAAGGTGAAAGTGGAACTGGTAAGGAATTAATAGCAAAAGCTTTACATGAATATGGGCCAAGAAAGGAAAAGCCTTTTATTGCTATTAATATGGCTGCAATACCAAGAGAATTAATAGAATCAGAACTATTTGGATACGAACGTGGTGCATTTACAGGCGCTGATAAAAGTACTAAAGGTAAATTTGAATTAGCAGATGGAGGAACATTATTTTTAGATGAAATAGGCGATATGCCTGTAGAAGCTCAGACAAGACTTTTAAGAGTATTACAAGATGGTTGTTTTACAGCAGTTGGAGGTAAAAATACAATATATACAAATGTCAGAATAGTTGCCGCCACTCATAGGAATTTAACAAATATGATAAATGATGGGTTATTTAGAGAAGATTTATTTTATAGACTTAATGTCGTGCCTATAAATGTGCCTTCTCTCAGAGATCGTTCAGATGATATTCCATTATTGATTAATCATTTTTTAAAAAAATACATAGAAAATGAGAAAGATAAAAAAAGTTTTGATAAAGAAGCTTTAAATGAATTAATTGATTATCACTGGCCTGGAAATGTTAGAGAATTAGAAAATTTAATAAAAAGAATAATAATTTTAGTTCCACAAAATATAATAGATAAAAATACTTTAAATACTTTTATGTCTAAAGTTGAAAAAAATAATCCTAATTTTTCCTCTGCATCTTTAGGTGCATCTGTTGAAAAACATCTTAACCAATATTTTGATACACATAAAAATGAACTTCCAGCTAATGGGCTTTATGATAGAATAATTCATGAAGTAGAGAGGCCCCTTATAATAAAAACTTTAAAATTAGTTAAAGGAAATCAACTTAAGGCTTCTGAGTTATTAGGTATAAATAGAAATACACTTAGAAAAAAAATTATATACTTAGATATACAATTAGGTGGTAATGTTAAAAATAATTAAAATAGATATAAAAGAAATTTCGTGTTTTCTTTTTTAATAAATATTTTTAAATATAATAAGACTGATAATGGTTTAAAGAGATCATGGTTTCTAGTTGTAGCTTCTTTGATTTCTGGTATGGCTACATATGCTGCTATAACTCCTTCTGGAGATGCAAATAAATTTTTAATATTAGTTTTACTTAACTTGGATTTAGTTCTTTTAATAAGTTTAATTATTATTATAACGAAACGAGTTGTAAATATATGGTCTAGAAAAAAAAGTGGTCAATTAGGTGCACGACTTCACAGTAGGGTAGTTGTAATGTTTAGTATTCTTGCTGCTGCACCTGCTATTGTAGTTGCTATCTTTGGCGCTATTTTTTTTACTGTTGGTATTGAAAATTGGTTTTCATCTCAAGTTAAAAATGCTTTAAATAAATCCTTATCAGTCTCAGATGCCTATTTAGAGCAAGGGCAAAGACAAATTAATATAGATGCGATTGATATTGCTGGAATATTGAATACTTCAGGAGTTTTAAATAACATTTCTAACTTAGATATACAAAAAGAAAATAATCTTAAGAAGTTATTAAATAAACTTGCTTATGAAAGAAATTTTACTGAAGTAATTATATTTAATAAAAATGGAAATATAATTGCAGAAAGTGAGCTATCTTTTTTATTTAAATCAAATAAAAGACAAGAATTATTAGATTTGGTGATTAAAACTAAACGTCCAGCAATCGATTTTTCTAGTAATGAGTTAGACAAAACTATTTCAGCAATTTCTCCTGTAAATTTTTTAGGTAATCATTTTATATATGTAAGTAAATTTAAAAATTTAAGTGTTATTTCAGATATAAATTCAGTTAAGTCTGCAGTTAATAATTACAAAGGAGTAGAAAACAAAAAAGAAGGTCTTCATATTACTTTTACAATGGTTTTTTTATTAGTAGCTATACTTTTAATGTTTGTTGCAATTCTTATGGGCTTTAATTTTGCTAATGGTTTAGTCACACCAATAACAAATTTAGCTAATGCGGCAGAAAGAGTTTCTGTAGGGGATTTAAAAGTAAGAGTTCCAGATAATAATAATAAAGATGAAATAGCAGACCTATCAAAAACTTTTAACAAGATGACCGAACAATTAGAAAGTCAAAGAAATGATTTGGTAAATACAAATAATGAGCTTGAAAGAAGAATAAAATTTACAGAAACTGTTTTAACAGGGGTAACTGCTGGTGTTTTAGGTTTGGATAAATTTGGTAAAATATTTTTGCCAAATAGACGTGCTTTAGATTTATTAGATTTGAAAAAAAACATAAATAATAGTTACTTAGTAGATGTAGTTCCAGAGATGAATGAAATATTTAAGGAGATTGTTGATACCAACCATAAAATAATTACTAAAGAAATTGAGTTAATAAGAAATAATAAAAAAATTATAATTATTACAACAATTACGGCTGAAAAAAATAAAAATGAAATTTTAGGTTATGTTGTCACTTTTGATGATATGACAGAATTTTTTAAAATACAAAGAGTTGCCGCATGGAGCGATGTTGCTAGAAGGATTGCACATGAAATTAAAAATCCTTTAACTCCAATACAACTTGCTGCTGAAAGAATAAAAAGAAAATATAAAAATCATATTACATTAGAACCAGATATATTTTTATCATGTATTAGTACCATAATAAGACAAGTTGATGGTATGAGAAAAATGGTTAATGAATTTTCTGCTTTTGCAAGAATGCCTGTTCCAGTGTTCAAAAAAGTAAATTTAACTAATTTAGTAAAAGAAATTAGTTCTTTATCAATTCTTTCTAATGAAAATATAGAGGTTAAAATAAAAGTACCTAAAATTATAGTTTATGCAGTAGTTGATGAAAATCAAATAAGACAAGCTTTACAAAATATTTTATCAAATGGAATAAATTCTATGTTAGAAAGAACAAATAATAGTAATTTTAAAAATATGCTAACAATAGAATTAATAAAAAATAAAAATATATTTAATATTAATGTTATTGATACGGGAATGGGGCTGCCTAAAAATATTAAAGATGATATAACAGACCCTTATGTAACATCTAGAAAAAATGGTACTGGCCTTGGTTTAGCAATAGTAAAGAAAATTATGGAAGATCACAGCGGTACATTAGAAGTAAATAATTTAGAGGGTAAAAATGGAGTATGTGCTAGCCTTAAATTTATTAGTAAAGAATAATTAGATAGGGGTAATTTATTAAATAATGAAATATAATATATTAGTTATAGATGATGAAGAAGATATAAGAAGTTCTATTGCAGGCTTGCTTGAAGATGAAAATTATGAGGTAAGAACTGTAGAAAACTCTAATGAAGCTCTAACTGCTATATCAGAAAGGCTTCCAGATTTAATTTTAATAGATATTTGGTTAGAAAATAGTAAATTAGATGGAATAGAGTTACTAGCTAAAATTCAATCAAAGTTTATATCATTACCATGTATAATGATAAGTGGTCATGGGAATATTGATATCGCAGTTAAAGCAATAAGAAGTGGTGCAAGTGATTATATAGAAAAACCCTTTGAAGCAGAAAGATTACTAATTACAATTGAAAGAGTATTAGAATTATCAAAACTGAAAAAAGAACATAAAGAACTATGGGTAAAAGCGGGAGGAGAATTAGAATTAATAGGAGAGTCTTCTCTAATTAAAAAAATTCAATTATTAGTTAAAAAAGTTGCTCCTACTGGCAGTAGAATTTTAATAACTGGTGAGTATGGTACTGGAAAAGAAACTTTAGCAAGATTAATACACATAAACTCTAAAAGAGCCGAAGGACCTTTTATATTATTAAATTCCCAGATATTATCTAATGAATCTATTGAACAGTTGTTGTTTGGAGAAGAAGATGAAGACGGTAGTATTATAAAAATTGGCTTATTGGAGCAAGCAAATAATGGTACTTTATTTATAGATGAAGTGGGAAGTTTATCATCAGAGGCACAAGCATTTTTGATAAAAGCTTTACAAGATAACACACTTAAAAGAAAGAATGGATCAACGAAAATAAATATTGATATTAGAGTAATTAGTTCAACTAGTGTTGATTTAAAAGACAAGATTGAAACTACTACTTTTAGTGAAGACTTATATTATAGATTAAATGTAGTGCCTATAGAAATGCCTTCCTTATCTAAAAGAAAAGAAGATATCCCTTTATTAATAAATTATTTTTTAACTAAAGCTTCTGAAATAACAGGAAGTAACAAAATATCTATTGATGAGCAAGCTTTGGCATCACTCCAAGCTTATAATTGGTCAGGAAATGTTAGACAATTAAAAAATGCTATAGAGAGAGTTTTGATTATGATTGATGATAGTGAATTAAATTTAATTACATATGATATGTTACCAAAAGATTTATTACAGACGGAAAGTATAAATGAGAATAATAATGTTGATATAGAATACCTTTATTCTTTAAACCTCAAAGAAGCTAGAAATATATTTGAATACAATTATATTATCAAAAACTTAGATAGGTTTAATGGTAATGTATCAAAAACCGCTAACTTTATTGGCATGGAAAGGTCGGCATTTCATAGAAAATTAAATACTTTAAAAAATAATATAAAACAAAAATAAAGGAAATTTATATGAATGTTATTATATGTGGTGCAGGGGAAGTAGGATATAATATAGCAAGACTTCTTTCAGATGAAAAAAACCAAATAACAATTATTGATCATGATACTGATAGAATAGAGCAGGTTTCCAATAAGTTGGATGTTAGAACTTTAATAGGATACGCTTCTCATCCTAATATACTAAAAGAAGCAGAAGCTGATAAATCAGATATGATTATAGCAGTAACACAATCGGATGAAATAAATATGATCTCATGTCAAATTGCTAGTACTTTATTTTCAGTTCCGATAAAAATTGCTAGAGTTAGATCAGAAGCATATAATATGGAAGACTGGAAACATTTATTTAATGAAGAATTATTTTCTATTGATGCCCTAATATCTCCTGAACAGGAAGTTGCAAAATCGTTTACAAGGTTAGTTGCTGTTCCAGGCGCAAAAGATCTTATATCGTTTGATAATGATCTAGTAAGATTAATCGAGATTAATTTAGCTGAAGATTGTCCAGTATTAAATACTCCACTTAATCAGCTTACAGAAATATTTCCTGATTTAGGAGCTAGGGTCGTTTATATTGTTAGAAACTCTAAGGGTTTTGTTCCAAATAAACTTAGTGAAATGAAAAGTGGTGATGATATATATATAATGGCAGAGTCTAATATGACAGAAAGAGTTCTTTCTGTTTTTGGCAAAGAAACTGCAAGAGCGCGAAGAATTGTTATAATAGGTGGTGGTAAAACAGGTTTAAGAGTAGCTAAATCTATTGAAGAAAATGAGCCCCAATCTCATATCACCTTAATAGAAAATAATAAAAATAGAGCAGAAAATATTGCTGATGAGTTAAGTAAATCTATAATTCTAAATGGAGATGCTTTAGATAAAGAAATATTAGAGGAGGCTAATATAGCTAAGGCTGATTTCACTTTTGCACTTACAGCAAGTGATGAAATTAATACCTTATCAGCCATTTTAGCTAAGAAATATGGATGTCATTCATCTGCAGCTTTATTATCTGAAAATAGATATAGTCCATTTATTAATTCATTAGGCATTGATGCAGTAGTAAACCCAAGAGAACTAACTGTTTCAAGAATTTTAAGATATGTTAGAAAAGGTAAAGTTTTTCAGGTACAAAGTTTGAGAGAAGGAGAAGCAGAAGTAATAGAATTAGAAGCCATTGAGTCTTCAATTTTAATAGGTGTGCCCCTAAGGGAGAAACCATTACCTGATGGAGTTACTATTGGGGCATTAATTAGAGATAAATCAGTAATTCTTCCAAATGGGTCTAGCACAATTGAAGTCGGTGATAGGGTTATTGTTTTTGCTAAACATGATTTTATTACAGAGATTGAAAAGATATTTTCTGTAGGAATAGGTTTTTATTAACTTAATTTTTTAGGCATAAATTTTGAAAATTCAAAACACATATCCGTCTATTCTCATATTACAAATTATTATTTCTTTTAGCTCAATTATTGCAATATTATGGTCTCTACTTTTAAATTCTAATACTATACCATTTGTATTATTATTAATTTTAGCAATTTTTATTTTTGTTTGTATATATATTTCAAAAGATAAAGTTAATATTTATAATATAGATAAAAATACATGTGTTTTATCCATATTTGTAGTTTGGTTTTTGCTTATAATAATGGGGTCTATACCTTTTTATATATTATTTCCTAATGAAAGCATTAGAGATATTTTTTTTCTTACAACTACTTTAGTAACTACCAATGGAATATGGACTAATATAGAAAATTTTAATAGTTCTGCTTTCTTAATATGGCAGTCAATTTTACAATGGTTAGGGGGGGTAGTAACAATAATTGTAGGTACTTTTTTTGTTGAAATGGTCTTATCCAAAAAGAATATTTCAAAAGATTATTTTTCTATAGAAAATGTTAGAATTATATTTCTACTTTACTTATCTTTAACACTAATTTTTATCTTTATTTTTAGATTACTAATTAATGATTTAAATAAAGCAATTCATATATCTATGGCATTAATTTCTACAAGTAACGCATTCACCTCAGATGGAAATATTAAAATTGAATATAATAATCTTACAAAATTATTTATGATTTTTACTATGGTTATAGGTTCGCTATCTATTAATTTACACTATAAATCTTTTTCTCATGGTTTTTTAAATTATTTTAAAAATAAAAATTTAAAAATTATGTTCATTTTTATGTTCCTTTTTACACTATTTCTAAGCTTGAATATTTTTAATAATATTAAAATGCCTTCTGTTGATAAGTTTATTGATACTAGCTTTTTAATAACCTCTTTTATTACAACCACAGGATTAATTCCTGAAAAATTATATAATTATGGTTTACTAAACAATATAATTTTATTTTTAACTATTCTTACGTTGATAGGTGGATCGATAAGCTCTACTTCAGGAGGATTGAAGGCTAGTAGAATAATTTATATATATAAATATATTTATGTAGAATTATTTAGATTGGTAAATCCTAGAAAAATTATGGCAAAAGAAAAAATTAGTAATATAGATGAAACTTCACAAATATTTTTATTTTGTATACTTTACTTAATTTCTATTCCTATATTGTCTGCTATTCTTTCAATTTTTGGTTTAAATTTTGAGCATTCATTTTTAATTATTATTTCTACTATAACAAATTCAGGTATCGGTCTTTTAGAAATTGCAAATCTAAATTATTATCCTAATTCAACTTTAGAGGTTATTTTATTATCTATAGTTTTATTATTTGGTAGAATTGAAATTTTTTTAGTAATGATATTAATTTCAGCAATTTTTTGGAAAAAAATTTGATCTATAGTAATTCATAAAATGAATATTTGCTGGTTAATACATCCTAATATTTTAAATAATAATATTAACAGGAGAACAAATGATTCTGTACTATTTGAATTACAGTCATTAGCAACAGCTATCAATTTAAAAATATATCAATCTAACATAATCAAAATTAATAAAATTAACCCTGGAACTTTTTTTGGTAAAGGTAAAATAGAAGAAATAAAGAAAAAATTAATAGAAAATAAAATTGAGAGTTGTATAATTATTATCAATTCTAATATTTCTCCTATTCAACAAAGAAACCTTGAAAGAATATGGAATGTTAAAGTATTAGACCGAACTGCCTTAATACTTGAAATTTTTGGTGCTAGAGCAGCTACTAAAGAGGGCTCTTTACAGGTTGAATTAGCTCATATTACGTGGCAAAAAACTAGGTTAGTTAGGTCTTGGACCCATTTAGAAAGGCAAAGAGGAGGACGAGGGTTTTTAGGGGGGCCTGGGGAATTGCAAATTGAATTAGATAAAAGACATATTACTAGCAGAATAAAGAGAATAAAAAAAGAACTTGAAAAAGTTAGAAAAATAAGAGAATTGCAGAGAAATAAGAGAAAAAAATTATATCCTTTAGTTTCTTTAATAGGTTATACAAATTCTGGTAAATCAACTTTATTTAATAAAATGACTGGATCAAATGAATTTGCAAAAGATATGGTATTTGCAACATTGGATCCGAAGCATAGAATTGTTAGCTTGTCAAAAGATGATAATTTTATAATATCTGATACCGTAGGTTTTATAAGTAATTTGCCGACAGAGTTAATAGAGTCTTTTAAATCAACCTTAGATGAAATACTTTATGCTGATTTAATAATACATGTAAGAGATATTTCTCATGAGGACTATTATTCTCAAAATGAAGATGTGCAAGCAATTATTGGTCAAATATTTGGTTATAGTAATGGAGAAATTCCCAATAACTATATAGAAGTGATTAATAAAATTGATAAGTTAGATATGATTGATAGAAACAAAATAAATTCTAAAAATAAAGTTTTTTTATCAGCCTTAACAGGCCAAGGAATTAATCATTTAAAAAATATTATTAATGACTTTATAAAAAATAATTAAAAAAATATTATCAATACACTTGACATTTACGTAAGTAAATCACACATATCAGATATTGAGAGTAGCAGTCTTATAGATAGAGTGCTAAATTTTTAACTTTAATATTAGGATATTTGATATGAATTTTAAACCCCTTCATGATCGTGTTTTAGTAAAACGCATGGGAAGCGAAGAAAAAACAGCAGGTGGGATCATTATACCTGACTCTGCTCAGGAAAAACCAATGGAAGCCAAAGTAGTGGCTGTAGGTACAGGATTACGTTCTGATGACGGAAAAATAACACCTTTAGATGTAAAGAAAGGTGACGTTGTTTTAATTGGAAAGTGGTCAGGTACAGAAATAAAGATAGGTTCTGATGATTTAGTAATTATTAAAGAGTCAGATATTATGGGAATAATGGGCTAATTAGCCCTCTAAATTAAGGAATATTTAAATGCCGTCAAAAGATGTAAAATTTTCAACCGATGCCAGAGAACGTATGCTTCGTGGTGTTGACGTTTTAGCAAACGCTGTAAAAGTTACTTTAGGACCGAAAGGTAGAAATGTAGTTATTGATAAATCCTTTGGAGCTCCTAGAACAACAAAAGATGGAGTGACTGTAGCAAAAGAAATAGAACTTAAAGACAAGTTTGAGAATATGGGAGCACAAATGGTAAGAGAGGTTGCTAGCAAAACTAATGATATAGCTGGTGATGGAACTACTACCGCTACTGTTTTAGCTCAATCTATAGTTAGAGAAGGTTGTAAAGCAGTTGCAGCTGGAATGAATCCTATGGATGTCAAAAGAGGTATAGATTTGGCAACAGAAACAGTTGTTAATGAGTTAAATAAAAATAGTAGAAAAATTACTTCAAGAGCAGAGGTTGCACAAGTTGGAACTATTTCTTCAAATGGAGAAGCTGAAATAGGTGAGTTATTAGCTACTGCTATGGAAAAAGTAGGTAAAGAGGGTGTAATTACGGTTGAAGAAGCTAAAGGTTTAGAAACTGAATTAGATGTGGTTGAAGGTATGCAGTTTGATAGAGGTTATTTATCACCTTATTTTATAACTAATGCTGAAAAAATGACTGCTGAAATGGAAGACCCTTATATTCTTATCCATGAGCAAAAATTATCTAGCTTACAGCCTATACTTCCTGTTCTAGAAAAAGTAGTTCAATCTGGAAAGCCTTTATTAATAATTGCTGAAGATATAGAAGGTGAGGCCCTTGCTACACTGGTTGTGAATAGATTAAGAGGTGGCTTGAAGGTCGCAGCAGTGAAAGCTCCAGGGTTTGGTGATAGAAGAAAAGCTATGCTAGTTGATATTGCAACTTTAACTAATGCTCAGGTTATTAGTGAAGATTTAGGTATTAAATTAGAGAATGTAGATTTAAAAATGCTAGGTACAGCAAAAAGAGTACATATTACAAAAGAAGAAACTACTGTAATTGACGGTGCTGGTTCTAAAAAAGATATTTCTGCAAGAGTAAGCCAAATAAAAGCTCAAATTGAAGAAGCTACTTCAGATTATGATAGAGAAAAACTTCAAGAAAGATTAGCTAAGTTAGCTGGTGGTGTTGCAGTGATTAGAGTAGGTGGTGCAACAGAAGTTGAAGTTAAAGAAAGAAAAGACAGAGTAGATGATGCAATGAATGCTACAAGAGCTGCTGTAGAAGAAGGTATTGTTCCTGGAGGAGGAGGAGCATTAGTCAATGCTTCTAAAGCTTTAGCTAAACTTAAACCAGAAAACAATGACCAAAAAGTAGGCTTAGAAATAGTTAAAAGAGCTTGCGAAGCACCTATTAGACAAATTGCTTCAAACTCTGGCTTTGATGGATCAATTGTAGTTGGTAAAATTAACGACTCAAAAGATAAATCTTTTGGTTTTGATGCTCAAAGTGGAAAATATGTAGATATGATTAAGTCTGGCATTATTGATCCTACTAAAGTAGTTAGAACAGCATTACAAGATGCATCATCAGTTTCAGGGCTATTAATTACCACTGAAGCAATGGTTGCAGATACAATGGAAGATAAAGACTCAGCAGCTCCTGCTATGCCTGATATGGGTGGCATGGGCGGCATGGGAGGAATGGGTGGCATGGGCGGAATGGGCATGTAAGCTCACAGTCACGCATTCTATATCATAATTATAAAAGGGCAGTTAATTCTGCCCTTTTTTTTTAACTTTATGTTTTTATTTTAAATATCTTTAGTCTATAAAAAGAACTATCTTATTAAAGATAGTTTTTTATTTAGGAGATTAAGTATGGATGAAAATAATATTTCTTTTCTAGGTTTAGGAGTAATGGGGTATCATATGGCTGGTCATTTATCAAAGGCAGGGTATAATGTTACAGTTTATAATAGGACTGAAAGTAAGAGTGATAAATGGCTCAAGGATTTTTCTGGAAAAAAGGCTAATACTCCTAAAGAAGCTGTAAAAGATTCAAAAATTGTTTTCGCATGTGTTGGAAATGACAATGATATTAAAGATATATGTATTGGAAATAATGGGGCATTTTATGCTATGAATGAAGGCTCTATATTTGTAGATAACACAACTGCATCTGCGGATATAGCAAGGTTATTAAACGATAATTCAAAAGAATATGGGATTTCATTTCTGGATGCACCTGTATCTGGTGGAGAGGCTGGTGCTATAAATGGCGTACTTACTGTAATGGTAGGAGGGCAAGAGGATGTTTTTAATATTGCTAAACCATATATAGATACATATTCGCAAGCTGTAACTCTAATGGGTAAATCTGGAGCTGGTCAATTAACTAAGATGGTGAATCAAATTTGTATTGCAGGATTATTACAAGGGCTTTCAGAAGGTATCAAATTTGGAATGTTATCCGGCTTGGATATTAAGAAAGTAGTTGACGTAATTTCTAAGGGTGCAGCAGGTTCTTGGCAAATGGCAAATAGAGCAGAAACTATGTCTAAAGGAGAATTTGATTTTGGTTTTGCTATAGAACTTATGCATAAAGATTTACAAATATGTATAAATGAATCTAATAAGAATAATGCGAATTTACCTGTTACTAAATTAATAGATGAGTTTTATAAAAAATTAATTGAACAAGGTTATAATAGAAATGATACTTCTTCACTTATAAGATTATTATAACTTTTTGACTTTATTCCAATATTTTTCTTTAATTTTATTATTGCTTTTAATAAAATCTTCTTTGTTTTCAAAGTCTTGTAGTATTAAATTTATTCTTTTTGCAAATTTCTTATTAGCACGTATTAATGCTATTTCTGGATTTGTATTTAAGTGCCTAGCTAATTGGACTACAGAAAATAAAAGATCACCAACTTCCTCTTCTATTTTTTCAGGATTATTTTTATTTTTTTCATTAATTACTTCTTTAAGTTCTTCTTTAATTTTAGCTACTGGACCTTCAAAATTCTTCCAATCAAATTTTAAATGATTACTAATTTTACCTATTGTTAGAGCTTGAAGAATAATAGATTGAGAATTATTTATTTTAGAGAAGGGGCTGTCAATATCTATTTCTTTACCTTCTAGTTTCTTTATTTTTCTCCATTGTTTTTCTAATTCTTCATCAGTTAATCTTTCTTTAACTTTAAATACGTGAGGATGTCTTCTTATCAATTTTTCATTTAAATTTACTATAACATCCTTTATTTTAAATTTATTTCTTTCAGAGGCTATTTCTGAATGTAATATAATTTGAAATAATAAATCTCCTAATTCCTCTTTTAATTCGATATCATCATTATTCTTTATTGCATCTATCACCTCATATGTTTCTTCTAATAGATAAGGTAGTAGGGATTTATTATTTTGTTTCGAATTCCAACCACATCCATCCTCTGTATTTCTTATTTTTTTTACTAAATCTATTAAAGTATTTATTTCTTTCATTTTAATCCTAGGCGCATAATGTATATTATCAGAAATAATATATATATTATTTATATAAAAATAACTAAATAAGTTAACTATTTGATTTAAAATATTTAATTGCAAAATAAAAAAAACTTCCAGATAAAATCATTAGCATAAAACAAATAAATAATAATAATAAGGTTTGCTCTAAACTAAATAACTGTCCAAATGATTTATATATATAAAGTCTAATATATCCCCATATAATTCCTGCTACAGATAGATAAAAAAGCTTCATTTTAAAACTATTAGATAAAACATTACTAGCAATAACTAAAGATAGAATCCATAAAATTGGATCTTTTAAAGATCCTGAAATTAAAAGATTAATAAAATTACTTTCCATTATATATTTATAACCATTCCATCAATAGCTGGTTCAACATTTACCGGACACTTAGATTTAAGCTCTTCATAATCTAACCAGTGTCCCATATGCGTTAAAATTGCTTTTTTAGGTTTTAGTATTTTTATCCATTCCATAGTTTGATCAAAATGAGAGTGACTATAATGAGGCTCATATCTTACGCAATCTACTATCCATAAATCTAAATTTTTTAGTTGTTGTAAGGATTCTTCTGGCAAATGGTTAACATCCGTAGAATATGCCATATTATCAAATCTATATCCTATACTATAGCCCTTGCCATGTATTTGTTTGATAGCCTGAATATTAATACCCTCAATATCATTAGATCCAACTGATACATTATTTGCCTCTAAACTTGGTATTGCAGGACCAGAATTTTTTTGAAAAGCATAGTAAAATCTGGTAGTGAGTTGATTAATTGTATATTCATCTCCGTAGATAGGTATAGGCCTATTATCTTTTCTTTTCCAACAAAAGGCTCTTAAATCATCAATTCCATGTACATGGTCTGCATGCGAATGTGTGTATAATACGGCATCAATATTTTTTACGTTTGCATCAAGCATCTGCATTCTTAAATCAGGGCTTGTATCAACTAAAAATGTCAAATCATTCATTTTTACTAATATAGATACCCTCCTTCTTACATTTCTTTTATCATTAGGGTCACAAGGACCCCATATATTGCCAATTAATGGGACTCCTCCTGAAGATCCACATCCAAGTATAGTAATCTCAATACTCATAGTTTCGCTCGCGTAAATAAATTAAAAAAATTATTAGTAGTGATTTCAGTAACTTCTTGAATAGTTAAGTCCTTAATTTCAGCAATTTTTTTAATTGTTTCTATTATGTATGAGGGTTCATTTCTTTTACCTCTATATGGAATTGGAGCAAGAAATGGGGAATCTGTTTCTACTAAAATTCTACTAATAGGTATTTTTTTACAAGACATTCTTATGTCTTCTGCATTTTTAAATGTAATAATTCCAGAAAAAGATATGTAAAAACCAATACTAAGTGCGGCTTCTGCTAGTTCATAACTAGCAGTAAAACAGTGAATCACTCCCCTAAAAGGCTTTACCTTATATTCTTGAAGCAGAATATCTATAATATCCTTATCTGCATCTCTTGCATGTATTATTAAGGGTAAATTAGTCTCTCGTGCAACATTTATATGTTTTAGGAAAGAACTTTTTTGATTTTTTTTATTGCTATTTTTATAGTAATAATCAAGACCCGTTTCTCCTATCCCAATTACTTTATCATGGGTACATAATTTTATTATAGCTTCCTTTGAAATATCGTTTTCTTCATTTGCATTATGTGGATGAGTTCCGACCGAACACCAAATATTGCTATGTTTTTTAGCAATTTGAAGAATATCAGGAAATTCACTAATTTTAGTACATATAGTTTGCATTCCATAAATTTTATTATTTTTAGCATTTAATAAGACATCATTAAAGTCTTCATTAAAATCTTTAAAATCTAAATGACAATGAGTGTCAATGATCATAATTATTCCTTAATTTCTAATCTTGGAAAAACACCTTCGGGTTTAGAAAGTTTAGTACCTGATATAAGCTCATCATAAAAATTGGCATATTCTCTTTTATTTTTATTGATTGACAATTGATCTAAAATTTTATTAGCGCCTATTGGTATAAAGTTTTTAGCTATTAAACTTACATTTTTTATTACGCTACATAAAACATATAAAACTGTATTCATTCTTTCAAGGTCTGTTTTTTTAAGTGCCCAGGGTGCTTGCTCATCTATATAAGTATTAGATTTCCTTATTATTAGCCATAATTCTTCCAAAGCATCAGTAATTTTGTAATTATTCATATGATTTATAATTTTATCCTTAATGTTATCCATAGCATACAACAAATCCTTATCAACTTTATCTAACGTCCCTTTATTAGGAATCAAAGCTTCATTATTTTTGTATATAAATGATAAAACTCTTTGTGCTAAATTTCCATAATCATTTGCTAAATCAGAATTTACTCTTTTTACTAATGCATTTTCAGAAAAATCTCCATCCTGTCCAAATCTTACTTCTCTCAATAAAAAATATTTAAACTGATCTAAACCATATTTATCTATAATATAATCAGGACTAACTACGTTTCCTGTTGATTTAGACATTTTTTTTCCATCTACAGTCCACCATCCGTGAGCATAAACTTTTAAGGGTATTTCTATTCCTGCTGCCATAAGAAAAGCTGGCCAATAAACCGCATGAAACCTTAAAATATCCTTACCAACAACGTGTATATTAGCTGGCCAAAATGTTTTCCAATTATTATCCTTACTATTAGTGTAATTTAATGCTGATATATAATTAGTTAACGCATCAAGCCAAACGTATATAATATGATCATTGTTATCTGGAACAGGTATTCCCCATTTAAATGTTGTCCTAGATATTGAAAGATCTTCAAGTCCTTTATTTACAAAACTTACTACCTCATTATATCTACTTTTAGGAGATATAAATTCTTGATTATCCTTATAAAATTTTAATAATTTATCTTGCCATGAAGAAAGTTTAAAAAAATATGATGGTTCTTCTACCCATTCTAGTTCAGAGCCGTTAGGTGCTATTTTATTACCATCTTTATCTTCATTTATCTCATCTTCAGAATAAAAAGCTTCATCTCTAACTGAGTACCAGCCAGAATATTTTCCTAAATAAATATTTCCATTTTCTTCTAACTTTTTCCAAAGCTCTATGACTGATTTTTTATGACGTTTTTCTGTAGTTCTAATAAAATCAGTATTATTTATCTCAAGCTTTTTAGCTAAATTGAAAAAACTTTTTGATACTTCATCTGTAAACCTCTGAGGGTCAATACCAGCTTTTAAAGCTGATTTTTCAACTTTTTGACCATGTTCGTCTGTTCCTGTTAAAAAATTAACGTCTTTTCCTAACCATCTATTAAAATTAGCAATTGTATCACATATTACAGTTGTATATGCATGGCCTATATGGGGAACATCATTTACATAATATATCGGTGTAGTTATATAAAAATTTTTAGATTTATTATTCATATATTCCCTTTAGATACATCATTTTTCTTAAATTTTAAAATATTTTCTATTAAATTTATAATTGCCTGTTTTTTATCTAAATTAAAGTTATTAGTTAGATTAGTTTGAGAATATATAAGCTCCCATAAACTTGGAATATCTCTAATATTGAAATGTTTTAAAAATAAATCTTGGCTATTTTTCTCATCATTAGAAACTTGATCTTCAAGTATATTTAATCCTCTTTTAAAAGTTCTGTTCAAATAAATTGTAATTAAAATATTTACTATCTTTATTCCAAATAAATTTTGTTTAATTGAAATACTTTTTAATAAAGGTTCTATTTTAGTTATATCAAGATCTGAAACTTTTAAAAATATATCAATCAATTTATCATAAATATCTAAACCATTATTATTATACAATGTTATAGCTTTTCCAGGGCTACCATTTGCTAAAATAATAATTTTTTTTAATTCTTCATCTGTTTGTATAGTGGCTGACTTATTTATTATTGAAGTGGTGTCATTTACATCTAACTCTCTAAATTTTAAGACCCTAGATCTTGACCTAATAGTATCTAATACATTTGACTTGTTTCCAGATATAAGAAATATTAAACATTTTTTTGGGGGTTCTTCTAATATTTTTAATAGTGCATTTGAGCCATGTTTATTTAAATTGTCTAAGCTATCTATAATAGCAATTCTCCAACCACCTTCTACAGATGTTTTAGAAAAAAATAATTCTATTTCTCTAACTTTGTCTACTGGAATAATCTCCTTCAATGCTATATTATTCTCATCACTTGTTTGTTCAACTATTTTCATATCTGGATGAGTATTTTCTCGTATTTTATGATGAATTAAATTATTATCATTATAATTAAAATTGAGTGTTTTATTATCTTCAATACTCATATCATTATCAAATAATGATAGTTTATCTTGTTCCAAATTATTAAAAGATAAAATTGCTCTAGCAGCGCAATAAGCAAAAGTTGTCTTTCCTATACCAGCAGGCCCTTCTAAAAGCCAGCAATGCTGTAAAGTTTTATTAAAGTATGATTTTTCAAATATTTTTTTTTCTTCATAATGGCCTATAAACTCTTTAGTTTGTCTAGGATGTAACTTTAATGACATAATAATTGCTTCAAATTTTATTTATTAAGGGGTTGATGCAATTTATAATTTTTAAATGTATTTCTTCAATATTTTTTGATGCATCTATTAATATATATCTCTTCTTTGTATTAATTAATGATCTAAAATATTTTCTAATATTATTATGAAAAGATGCATCAAATTTTTCATATCTATTAATATTTTCTTTATCCCTGTTTTTGACTCTTTTAAGAGATATATCTATATCCACATCAAAAATAAATGTCATATTTGGAACGATATTTTCATTAATATTCTTTGACAATATATTTATAAAGTTTTCATTTACTCCTTGTCCTACACCTTGGTAAGCCATTGTCGAATCAAGAAACCGATCACAAATAACTATTTTATTTTCAAATAAAGCTGGCTTAATAACTTTTTTTATATGTTCTCTTCTTGCTGCATTATGTAATAGTGTTTCAGTAATAGGGTCCCATTTATTAATTTCCCCATTTATAAGTAAATTTCTTATCTCTTCAGACTCAATACACCCACCAGGCTCCCTTGTTAAAATTGAATTAATATTTTTATTGATTAAATAATCATATAATAATTTTGATTGGGTACTTTTTCCAGTGCCTTCGCCCCCTTCAAATGTAAAAAAAAAACCTTTTGTATTACTCATTGAATAGCATTTCCCCATATTAAATAAGATAAAGATCCAAATAATCTTCCAATTGGGCCAGCTTTATTCACCTCAAACTCTGGAAATAAATTATATTCATTAACTCTATCTCCTTTATAATTTTTTATAATCAATTTTCCAACTGCAAAATCACTATTTAAAGGTGGTATTAATGGCCCTACATACTTTACAATTGCTTTAAGGTCTTTACCTCTATCAGCTTTTGATAAAGTTAATATAACTCTATCTTTAACTATAAGTGGAACAGTAGGCCTGTTGCCGAGCCATATATTTGCAGAATCTACAATTTCATTTCTTTCATACAAAACTATATTTTCAAATTCTCTAAAACCCCAATTAATTATTCTTTCTGCTTCTATGGCTCTTAGTTTAGTACCTTTTATACCATTTAAAACTAATATAAGTCTTCTTCCATTCTGCATAGCAGATGCTACTACTCCATGGCCGCTAGATTTTGTATAACCAGTCTTTAAGCCATCAGCTCCTATATCTTGATATAAAACAGGGTTGCGATTCGATTGTGCTATACCATTATATGTAAATTTTGTTTGAGAAAAATAATGCATATATTCTGGAAAATCCTCATATAATCTTGAAGCAAGTAGTGCTAAGTCATATGAAGACATTAAATGTAATTTATCTGGCCAGCCAGTAGAATTAGTAAAATTACTATTTAGTAAACCTAATTCTATTGCTTTTTCATTCATTTTATTTGCAAATGCTTCTTCAGAGCCATTTAAAGCTTCAGCTATTACGATACAAGCATCATTACCCGATTGTACTATAATTCCCTTAAGTAAATCTTCTACTGTTACTTTTGTTAATGGTTCTAGAAACATACTTGAGCCGCTTGGAGGTAAAGATTTTCCATTTTTATCTTTTTTTCTCCATGCATTCTCACTTACTACTAACTCAGTATCTAAATTCATTCTATCTTGTTTAATAGCTTCAAATGCTAAATAAATTGTCATTAACTTACTCATTGAAGCAGGAGACATCTTAATATTAGAGTTTTTATTTAAGAGAACCCTTCCTGTTTCATGATCTATAAGTAGAGCGTATTTGGCGGATGTATTAATTGTATTTTGTGCAATACTAATTTTAGTTGATACTAAAAACATAAGTAAAATTTTTATAATGATTTTTAAGCTACTAGTAATATTATTTTTTAACATTTAATCTCCTTAAGAATTTATATATTTATTCTATAACCAACTTTGTTAATATTTCATCTTTTTTAAGTTTTCTTTGAACATATAAAGCCTTTTCACTATCCCTTATTGGCCCAATCTTAACTATATATAAAGTTTCATCATTAATACTTAATGTATTAATCATTACTTTATGTTCTAAATATAAAGTTTTTCTTAATTTTTCAGATAATCTATCTGCATTATTTGGATCTTTAAAGACTCCAACTTGTAAAAAATGAAGTTTATTATTTTGTTTTTGAACAATCTGTTTCTCTTTAGAGTAGTTTAAAAGATGCTTTCCATATTCAATAAGCTCTACACTAACCCTCGCAGTGCCTTTATTTATAACTCCTAGAATTTGTGCTGATTTATATGATAAATCTATTATTCTATCACCTACAAATGGCCCTCTATCATTTATTCTTAAAGTAATGCTTCTATTGTTTTCTAAATTTGTGACTTTAACAAGACTTGGTAGAGGTAATGTTTTATGTGCAGCTGTAATATCGTACTGATTAAATATTTCCCCATTAGCAGTTAATTTACCATCAAATTTTGGCCCATACCATGATGCTATACCTTCTTCATAATAAGAGCTAACTTCTTTAGGTACATATTTTATACCATTAATATAATATGGGTTCCCTACCTTATAGTAAGGCTTTATGAGTTCTTTATTGTTATTTTCATCTTTAGTTATTTTTTCTTCTTTATTAGACATAATAATTTTTTTTGTTAAATGATTAGCAAGATTTAATTCTGCGCATGCACTTAAACAAAAAAGTAAAATTATAATTATTAAATTTTTCAAAATTTAATCCTATCAGATAAAATACCTACAGATAGAGCGTAATAAGTAGAAGCATTATACTTTTTAATTGTATAAAAGTTTTTATAAACAAGAAAAGCTTTACCTTTATTTCCATCAGGCAATATTAAATTAGCTTTTAAATTTGAATTAGGTAAGTCTTCTCCATTAATCTTTTTAATCCCTATATCAGACCAATATTTTAAAGATTCTGGATCTGTATAATTTTCTTTATATAATTTTAGTATATTTAATGGAACTTTAACTTCTCTTCCCCATGTTTTACTACTATCCCACCCATGAGATTTTAAATAAAAGGCTATAGATGCAAATACATCACCATAATTGTTCCAAATATCCTTTTTACCATCATTGTCAAAGTCTTGAGCATATTCTAAATACGAAGAAGGCATAAATTGACTTTGTCCCATTGCGCCAGCCCATGACCCTTTCATATCTTTTAATTCGATATAACCTTTATCTAAAATTTCTAGAGCATCTAATAATTGATTTCTAAAAAATTTTGCTCTTCTTCCATTGTATGCAAGCGATGTTAAAGAAGAAATAACAGAAAAAGAGCCAGTGTATGATCCATAGTTGGTCTCTATACCCCATATTGCCAATATAAATCTAGCTTGTACTCCATATTTATTGGCTATATCAATAATTTCATTTTTGTGTAAGTTAAATTTTTCTTTACCTATTTTTATTCTTTTCTCGTTAACCGTTCTTTTATGGTAATCTATAAAGGTAATAACTCTTTCTGGTTGTTTTTTATCTAATTTTTTAACTTTATCTAATATAACAATATTATTCATTGCATTATCAAATGTATTTTCAGATATACCTTTTTTTATGGCTTCACTTCGTAATTCTGAAATCCATATATTAAAATTTTCCTCTTTCCCATAAGAAAAGTTATTAAAAAAAAGCATTATTAAAAAAATTGAAATATAATATTTAGAGGTAAGCATATTTAATAATAACATTTATAATTTTTATTACATTTAAAAAATGTAAAAATTTATAATTTTTTTCTTTAATTAAATAAAATATAGGTTTAATAGTATAAATTATCTGGAGAGATGGCTGAGTGGTCGAAAGCACTGGTCTTGAAAACCAGCGTACGTGTAAGCGTACCGTGGGTTCGAATCCCACTCTCTCCGCCAGTATTTATCAATTTTAGTAATTACTTTTTTCCATTATCCACAATTTTCTTTCACTTAGTAGATATATTTTACCACTATAAGGATGTATTTCTATATCTCTTATTCTTCCTATTTTATCAGAAAAAATAATATTTTCTTTAACGTCAGAAATATCTTTAAAATCTAATATTCTCAATGATTGATTTTTTAATGAGCTAATTAAAGCGTAGTTATTCCATTCCTCAAACTCTTTTCCCTTATAAATTTGGATAGCACTAATTGCTATAGATGGAACCCAATAATGAATTGCTTTTTTAAATCCTTTTTCCCATTTAGGACCTATTTTTGTACCTGAATAATTTGTCCCACCCCAACCTAAAATTGGCCAGCCATAATTTGTTCCATACTCTACTTCTCCAAACCAATCCCCTCCTCTAGCTCCATGATTACTAATATATATTTTTGAATTAAAAGGAGATAATGCCATTCCTTGTGGGTTTCTAACACCTATTTGAAAAACTTCGCTTGCCCAATTTGTTTTATTAACAAATTTAGGGTTATCCATTGGAATACTTCCATCCAAGTTAATTCTTATGATACTTCCTGGATGTTCAGTAGGATTTTGAGCAATTTCTTTTTTACCTCTTTCCCCAATTGATGCATAAATATTATCATCTTTAATAATTATTCTTGAGCCAAAATGGTAACCAGATTTTATTGGAGGTAGAGATCTAAATATATTAGAAAAATCAAGATTATTTCTATCGTATTTCGCTACAGCAATTGATGTGCTACTTTTTCCCTTCTCTATTCTTTCTGAATACGTAACGTAAATATTTTCCTTATTACACAGAACATCTAAAAGTCCACCCTGCCCTTTATCAGAAATGTCTAAATTATGTTTAATATTACTAATTTTATTTTCTGTAATGTTAAAAAGTTTTATATTTCCGCTTTTTTCAGTAATTATTAATTGATTACTATTTAAAAAGCTTAAGCCCCAAGGGTTATTCAAACTAATAAGATCGCGCAGTATAATGTCATTTGAATATGCAGTCTTTAGAAGAATACTTATAAGTAAAATAAGAATTGCTAAAATTTTAATAAACATATTCATCCATTAAACAGATTATAAATTATTTATTATTTCTTCGAGTTTTTCAATCTCGTTATTTTTAGTATCCCAAGAAGCAACAAATCTAGTTAAATTATCATCTCCATACCAAGGGTTAAATGCAACATGATTAGTTTTAAGTTTCTCTTGAATGGTTATAGGAATTTGAGCAAAAACCATATTTATTTCTACTGGATATTTAATGATTATATTTTTATTTTTATTTAATATTTTTTTTATATTACTAGCAAAACCATTTGCCATATTTGCAGCATTTATCCATCTATCATTTTCAATCCATTTAATAATTTGAGCTGCCATGTACCTATTTTTAGACCATAAATGTCCCGCTCTTTTTTGTCTTCTTTCAAAATCAGCCTGAATATCTTTATTAAATACTAATATAGTTTCACAAGACATTGTCCCATTTTTAGTTGTGCCTAAACTTAAAATATCAATTCCACTCTTCCAAGATATATCGGCAGGCTTACAATCTAAATAACAGCAAGCATTAGCAAATCTGGCACCATCCATATGACTATACAAATTATGTTTTTTAGCTATATCTGTAATATTTTTTATATGATCTGGAGTATAAACTGTTCCTAATTCAGATGCCTGAGTTAAACTTATTGCAGAAGGTAAAATTTCATGAATTCCATGAAGACCATGACTGTTTAAATACTTTAAAATTTCAGATTCAAGCATTAAACCATCTTTAGAAGGTAAAGGAATAAGTTTTGAACCGCCAGTAAAAAATTCTGGAGCTCCACACTCGTCTCCTCCTATATGAGCGTTATCAGAACATAGTATTCCTCCATATGGAGGAGATATTGCTGACAATGCAATAGAATTAGCTGCTGTTCCAGAAGAAACATACATAACTTGAAGGTCAGTTTCAAACATATCAATTAACATATTTTTTGCTAATAAAGTAAATTCATCAGCACCATATGCTGGTGCTGAATGTTTATTTATATCATTTAAATATTCTATTATTTCTGGAAATATAGATGACTGATTATCTGACTGAAAATTCATTTTATCATAACTACATTGAAATTTTTTTTATGTGATCAATCATCGCCATCATCCCAACTTGTCTTCTTACAGTTAAACCTGGCCCTAAACCTAGTTTATCTACTATATTATGTTTTATATTTTTAATCTCTTCTTTTGTGTGCCCACTTAGAGCTTCTGTAATAATTTGAACTAGCCCTTTAACTATAGCAGCATCACTATCACCTCTAAAATATAAACGATCTTTATCTGACTTTAAAATAATCCATACCTGAGCTTGGCAACCAAACATTTTATTAACTTCAATTTGTTCCTCCTTATTAAATGAAGGTGCTTTATTACCAATATCAATCAAATATTGATATTGACCTATTTCTTCTTCTAAAGAATATACTTCAGATAGATTTTTTGCATACTTATCAAGCTCTTCTATCATTTTAAACCTTTATATTTATGTATTAATTGCTTTCTGAAAAGATGGACGTGCCTCAATTCTAGAAATATATTCA
>JAURCJ010000008.1 GCA_030828505.1 Alphaproteobacteria bacterium
TAATCCAACAAATATTTTAGCTGATATTAAAAAATAAAACCTTATAGATTAACTGTAATAATATTATATGTATCAATATTAGTTTATATGTATTATATTAAGATATATAATCAAAACATAAGGTGTTATATTGAGAAACACACATTTTCCTGGAAGGTCACCTGTATATTCCTTAAATGGAATGGTCAGTACCTCTCATCCTTTAGCGAGTAAGGCTTCAGCAGATGTTTTATCTAAAGGAGGTAATGCTATTGACGCTGCGGTTACTGCTGCAGCTGTTTTAGCAGTTGTTGAGCCGCATTCAACTGGCGTAGGAGGGGATTTATTTTGTTTATTTCATCAAGCTCGAAATAATAAAATTATTGCCATGAATGCATCAGGAAGAGCTCCAAATAGTATATCAATTGATAAGCTAGAAAATCTAGGTATTAAAGATAGTATTCCATTTCAGAGTCCGCATTCTGTTAGTATACCAACAGGAGTTGCAGGGTGGGTTAAATTGATTCAAGATCATGGAAATTTAGAATTAAAAGAAATACTTGAGCCTGCAATTAATTATGCTGAGCATGGCTATATAGTTGCAGATGTAATAGCTGATGTTTGGAAAAGAGAGATTGAAAAGCTATCTTCTGATCATGACTGTAAAAATGTATTTTTACCAGAGGGCAATTATTTAAATGCTGGAGATATACATTATCAGCCAAGGTTAGCAGAAACTTTAAAAAGTATTGCAGAGCATGGAAGAGCAGGGTTTTATGAAGGTGATATTGCAAAAAGTATGATCAAAAAACTTAATTCTTTAGGAGGTTTTCACGATTTAGAAGACTTTGCGAATGCGGAAGCGAATTATGTTGATCCAATTTCAGTAAATTACAGAGATGCCAAAGTATTTGAATGTCCTCCTAATGGGCAAGGAATAATTGCTCTGATGATAATGAAAATATTGGAAGGGTTTGATTTTACGGATTTAGAGCCCAACTCCTCCTTACGTATTCATTTACAAGCGGAAGCAACTAAATTAGCATATAGTCATAGAGATCATTATTTAGCAGATCCAGATTATGCTAATGTTCCTGTAGAGCAAATTTTATCCGAAGAATATATTAAGGATTTAAGAAGTTTAATAAAAATAGATTCATGTATTAAAGATTATAAGCCTGAATTACCCATTCATCCGAATACAGTATATATTTCGGTAGTAGATAAAGATAGAAATTCTGTTTCATTGATAAATTCTATATTTCATTCTTTTGGAAGTGGAATAGTTGATCCTTATACTGGAGTTTTATTTCAAAATAGGGGAGCTAGTTTTGTTTTGGATCCTTTACATCCTAATGCTATTAAAGGTGGAAAAAGACCTATGCATACTATAATTCCAAGTATAGCTACTAAGGCAAACAAACCTTATCTATCTTTTGGTGTAATGGGAGGACATTATCAACCAATGGGACAAGCTCATGTTTTATCAAATATTATTGATTATGATATGGACCCACAAAAGAGTTTAGATTTTCCAAGAAGTTTTTATTTTGATGGTGTTTTGGAATGTGAACAAGGAATCCCTCACAATGTCAGAGAAGAATTAATATCAAAAGGTCACAAAATTCAGATATGCGATTTACCGCATGGGGGTGGTCAGGTTATAGAACATAGAGGTTCTAAATTAATAGGAGGCTCTGACCCAAGAAAAGATGGATGCGCAATAGGATTATAAATTAGGATCTAAATAGCATCCGGCTTTTAAAGCTTTAAGTTTAACTTTTTCATAAATTTCATCTATTGTCGGAGTTGGAATATTTACAATCTTTCCTGCTTCAGAAACTGATTTAGTAAGAGCATCTATTTCCATTGGCCTACCTAATTCATAGTCTTGTAAAGTCGATGTCTTATGAGCTCCTACATTTCTTGTTCCTTCTATTCTTTTTTCTAGACTTATAGGAAAGTGTATTCCTAAAGCTTCTGCTACCGCTTGACCTTCAATCATCATTTTTTCTACTATCGAACAAGATGAACTATTATTTGCTATTTCTTCTAGAGTTTCTCCTGTTAAAACGCTGACAGGATTAAAAGCTAAATTTCCCCATAATTTCATCCATATATCTGCACGGATATTTTTTCTTACTGGAGATTTTAAACCAGCATGAATTAATATTTTAGATAATTCTTGTACACGATTAGATTTAGTACCATCAGGTTCTCCAATAGGAAATCTATCTCCTTCCATATGATACACATGACCAGGAGCTTTCATTTCTGCTGCTGGATAAACTACACATCCTAAACTTCTTTCAGGAGTAATATATTCCCATTGTAAATTTTTAGGGTCTACAGATTTTAGTCTCATATTTTCATATTTATTATTAGATTTATAAAAATACCACCATGGTAAGCCGTTTACAGCAGATACAACTGTAGTATTTTCTTTCATTAAAGGAATAAGAGTTTTAGTAGTTAATGCTGCAGAATGTGCTTTTAAAGTTACTATTATAAAGTCTTGTTTCTCAAGTTTATTAGGGTTATCTGTTGCTAAGGGTTTACAAAAATATTCACTACCAGTTTCTTCACTCTGCATCAAAAGGCCATTTTGTTGAATAGCATTTAAGTGCTCCCCTCGACAAATTAAGGACACCTTTACACCGCTTTTCATTAATAGTGCTCCAATATAGCTTCCTATAGCACCAGAACCAAATATACAAATATTCATTATTTAATGCCTAATTTTTCATGTAAACCGATCCTTTGAAGTTTACCTGTTGCACCTTTAGGTATCTCATCAACAATTAAAATTTTTCTAGGGATTTTAAATTGCGTTAATCTTTGCTTACAATACTCTTTTATCTGATTTTCATTTATATCTTCTTTTTCTTTAATAATTACAGCAGCATATAGGTCTTCGCCAAGTTTTTCATGAGGCACTGAAAAAGCAACCGCTTGTTGAATACTTTTATGCTCCAATAATATTTCATCAATTTCTTTAGGACTAATTTTTTCTCCACCTCTATTGATAATTTCTTTTAATCTACCAGTAATTTTTAAATATCCATCTTCATCAAATAGTCCTTCATCTCCAGTTAAGAACCATCCGTCTATATAGCTTTCATCATTAGCTTTTGGGTTATTGATATAACCAGTTGTAACATTATCTCCTTTAATAATTATTTGTCCTGTTATATTTCTATTTTTCTTAATATTATGCATAATCTCCTTGTCACAGAGCAATGCTACTTCTGGCCCCGCAGCTAGGCCTACAGAACCAGCTTTTCTTTTGCTAGGAGGAAGAGGATTAGAAGTCATTTGATGTGTAGCTTCTGTCATACCATATGATTCTATGACACTTGTATTAAATGTATTTTCTAAATTTTTCATCACTATACTTGGTAGCGAAGCTGATGAAGATCTAATGAATTTAAGTTGGTTATTTTTAATAATTGCTTTATTGCGTGGTGCTCTAGCCAGAATTGCTTGATGCATTGTAGGCACTGCAGTATACCAAGTAGGTGTATATTCATCTAACCATCTAAAGAACTTTAATGCATCAAAACCCGGTGGAGTGATTATACTTCCTGATTTATATATTGGTGCTAATATGGCAGCAATTAAACCATGAATATGAAACATTGGCATAATATTTAGACATTTATCATTTTCTGTTAAATTTAAAGTATTTGAAATGTTCCTCGCGGATGCAAGTAAATTCTTTTGTGATAGTGGAACCATTTTAGGACGAGAGGTAGTTCCTGAAGTATGAAGAACCATAGCGATATCATCTTCAGTGGATAAAGGTAAATATTTATCTTTATTTTTAATATTATTTATATCTAACGCAATATCATTTGATATATTTTCTCTTTTTAGGTTAATAACCTTGATCCCTAATTCATTAGCAGCTTCCTTTGCATCTACTGACTTATTTTCTTCCATAATGACTGCTTTAACTTTTAAATCGTCATAGTAAAATTTAAACTCTTCTTTTGTATATGATGGATTTAATGGGCAAGAAGTATAATTTGCTGCTATGGCTATAAAAGTACAAGCCATAAATGATCCATTTCCTAAGACTATGGCTATTTTATCTTCTTTTTTAATTTTTAAAGAGCATAATTTAAAATATGTATCCTCAATATAGTTTAAGAGTTCTCCATAAGTTATTTCTTTTTCATCTGGAGATTGAATAAACACATTATCTTTATTAATCGACAGAATTAATTCATTTAAGGTATTTTTAGTTTGTGTCATGTTTTACAAATTTTGGTTAATAATTTATTATTTTATGATATATCAAGTTAAAGGAAATTCAATGCTAAAAGATAATGTTTTAAAAGAATTAAACTTAGATGAAAATCAAGTGGATGAAATACCAAATGATTTATCATCTTATTGGATGCCATTTACTACTAATAGGCGTTTTAAGAAAAACCCAAGGTTTTTAGTATCTGCTAAAGATATGCATTATAAAACTAATGACAATAAAAGTATTTTAGATGGTGTGGCCGGTTTATGGTGTGTTAATGCAGGCCACTGCAGACCTAGAATTGTAAAAGCTGTTCAAGATCAAGTGGCTGAAATGGATTATGCCACAGCTTTTAATATGGGTCATCCTAAAGCATTTACGTTAGCATCGAGGTTAGCAGGTATATTACCTAAAGATATAGATAATATTTTTTATACTAATTCTGGATCAGAAGCCGTAGATACGGCCCTAAAAATTGCTTTGGCATATCATAATGCAAATGGAGATTCCAGAAGGACAAGATTAATAGGAAGGTCTAGAGGGTATCATGGCGTAGGATTTGGAGGAATGTCCGTGGGGGGAATGGTTGCAAATAGAAAACAATTTTCAAATCATTTACCAGGCGTTGACCATATGCAAGATACTCATATTCCAGAGTTAAACGCTTTTTCAAGAGGACAACCAGAACATGGTGCTGAAAGAGCTAATTCTCTTATAGATCTAATAAATTTACATGATGCATCTACTATCGCTGCTGTAATTATTGAGCCTGTAGCTTGCTCAACGGGTGTTTTAGTTCCACCACTAGGTTATCTTGAGGAAATAAGGGAAATATGCACTAAAAATGGAATATTATTGATCTTTGATGAAGTTATTTGTGGCTTTGGAAGATTAGGTGCTCCATTTTCTGGGGATAAATTTAATGTAATACCTGATATAATGACATTAGCAAAAGGTCTTACGAATGCAACAGTTCCTATGGGTGCTGTAGCGACTCACAAAAAAATATATGAAGGATTAATGCATGGACCTGAGCATGTAGTAGAATTATTTCATGGTTACACCTATTCTGGTCATTCATTAGCATGTGCTGCTGCATTAGCTACTCTAGAAGAATATGAATCAGAAAAATTATTTGATAGAGCTAATAGTTTAGAAGACTATTTTGGAGAGCAAGCCCATATGTTAAAGGATTTGGATAATGTGATAGATATAAGAACTATAGGTTTGGTAGCAGGAATAGAGTTAAAGACTAGAGAAGATGGCCTAGGTAAAAGAGTTTATGATGTTTTTGATAATTGTTTTGAAAATAACCTTTTAACTAGATTTACTGGAGAAACTATTGCTATATCTCCACCTTTAATAGTGAGTAAAGAACAAATTAATACAATTTTTGCTACAATTAGATCTGCTATATTAGAAGTTAAATAATATTTATTGGAGGATTATAATGGCTACAGTTAAATTAATAGAACCAGAAGATGCTAAAGGCAGAGTAAAAGAGATATATGATGATATAAGTAAAACTAGAGGTGGTGATAAGGTAAATAATATTTGGAAAGCTCTAGCTAATGATCCCGCACTATTAGATGCAACATGGAATAGAATTAAACAAGTTATGGCTCCAGGTGCTTTAGATTCAGTCACTAAAGAATTAATTTATATTGCAGTAAGTGTGGTAAATGGTTGTGAGTATTGTGTCCATTCTCATACGGCAGTTGCAAGAAAAAAAGGAATGACTGAAGAAATGAGAAGTGAATTACTTTCAGTAATAGCTATGGCTTCTCAAACTAATGCTTTAGCAAATGCATATCAAATTGAAGTCGATGATTCGTTTAAAGAATAAATTATTGAAAAGCTTCGCTTATCTTTATACTAAGAAGATTAATCAACTTTTCAGTATCTTTAATTCTTGCACCCATCGTTAAGAATCCATGAATTTGTCCATCAAAAACAACTATTTCAGAATTATTTCCGGCTTTAATTAAAGCTTCACCGTAGGCAACTCCTTCATCTTTTAAGGGGTCACATCCAGCAACTACAATTAAAGAATTAGGAAGGTTAGAGAGGTCTTCGTAAACCATGGGAGCAGCCCTCCAATCCACTAATTGATTTTTATCTATATATTTTTCTTCGAACCAACTCATTAACTTTTTTGATAATATATAACCATCATATTTATCTTTTGAAGGATAATGCATACCCATATGGGTGGAAGGGTATACTAAGGCCTGAAAACTAATTAATGGTCCAGAATTAATTTTTGAATGAATACAACTTACTGTTGCAATATTTCCTCCAGCGCTATCTCCACAAACTGCAATTTTAGTTGCATCAATAGGTAATGTTAATGGATTATTTTTAACCCAATTTATAGACTCTATTGCATCATTTATTGCAGTTGGAAATCTAAATTCAGGTCCCATTCGATAATCAATTGCTATTACATCAAAATTACCTTGATTTGCTAATTGTCTACAAACAACATCATGTGTATCTAAATCACCAATTACCCAGCCTCCTCCATGAAAAAAAATTGTTACAGGTGCCATATGATTTTTATTTTTGTTTATTCCTCTATAATATCTAGCTTTGATATTATGGTTCTCTAATGGTATTTCTAAATTTTTAATTTCTAATACATCAGGAGCATCAGGAGATAAAGAGCTTCTCATTGCAAGGTAGGCTTCTCTAGCTTTTATATGATTCATTTCATACATAGGTATTCTTTCACCAGATTTTTCAGCTATTCTAACGTCATTAATTATTTCTAATGCGTCAGGATTTAATTCTTTGTCTTGCATTTATATTTCCTTAAATAATGTTAATTTTTTCTAAGTTATAATTATTATTTTTTAACAACTTTGGTAAATATGCGGAGTATTCAATTTTTTTATCATTTATTCCAACTATAACCCAGCATAAATTACTATCATATATTGAGTCTATATCTTTTTGAGATGGTCTAGAATTTAATAAACTATTCGGATGACTATGATAATGCCCTAATATTTTTAATTTGGTATTTCTATATTGTTTTTGAGTATTAATTATATCCCTTGGCTCAATTTCAAAAGATATTTTTGGGTTATTAGCTATATTATTACTTTTTTTAATATCTAGACATATTAAAGTATTATTTTTATTATAACCTATCATAAAACCGCAGCATTCTCTAGGGTATTCACTTAAAGCATGATCCTTAATATTATTTTTTATTATTTTTGATATCTGTATATTAATCATTATTTTTTTATTGAAATAGACCTTAATTCCAAGCCTGAATCTAAACTAAATATTTTAATTATATATTTATTTTCATCTTCAAACTTAATAATAATCTTGCCATCATTACTTGAAACATTTTTCAACTCCATATTTGTAGGAGTTATTATTTCTATAGAAGAGTTAATAACTTCTTCTTCATTCGTTTTTATAAACTTACTACCTCTTTGAATAATTGTAAAAACTAAAAAGGAAGTGCCTAATAATATTAATATACCCATAAATATTACTAAAAATTTTAGACCTCTCATAATATATCACCTATATTCTTTATTATTTAATTGTTTTTATATATTTAAGCTTTTTTTATGAATAATTCTACTAAAGTAATTGAATTTTTAGTCTCTGATGAAGAACAAGGTATTCGTGTAGATAAGGCCTTTACAATTCATAATGAAAAATTAAGTAGGTCATATTTTAAAAAACTGATTTTAAGTGGCAATTTGTTTATAAATAATAAAAAATATATAGATCCCTCTCATAAGTTAATTAAAGGTAGTATAGTAAAAATATTTTTACCAGAATTAGAAGACGGTATACCTCTTGCTGAAAATATTCCTATAGATATTTTATATGAAGATGATTACTTGTTAGTTATAAATAAAAAAGAGGGTATGGTGGTACATCCTGCTCCTGGGAATTATACTGGTACGCTAGTTAATGCTTTATTATTTCATTGTAAAGATAGTTTATCAGGTATTGGAGGAGTAAAAAGACCTGGAATTGTTCATAGATTAGATAAAGATACTTCAGGCCTAATGGTTGTGGCTAAAAACGATGACGCACATAGATATTTGTCTAGAGAGATATCATTGAAAAATATAGAACGTAAATATCAAGCTATAGTTTTGGGCCAACCCAAACATAAACTAGGTGTAATAGAGAAAAATATAGGAAGAAATCCGCATGATAGAAAAAAAATGTCTATTATGAAAAGTGGGGGAAGAACAGCAATAACTGAATATAAGATTTTAAACTCTTATAGCTTTTCTTCATTAATAGAATGTAGCTTACAAACGGGAAGAACACATCAAATAAGAGTTCATTTAGCAAGTATTGGATTACCAATTATAGGAGATCAATTATATTCTAAAGGTTATACTATATCTAAAAAAATGCCTGATGTTGTAAAGAATTTTTCTAGACAAGCGTTACATTCATACAGCTTAAAATTTTTACATCCATTTTCAAAAAAAGAATTAGTGTTTATGTCCGATTTACCAGATGATATGCAATCTCTTAAAAATTCAATAGAAAATATTATATAATTTAACTTGATATTTTAATTAAAATATCCAATTTATTAATTATTATGTAATTTATAAGGGTGTATATATGTCAAATATAACTTTACCTTCTATCGCAGCAGATGGAAGTTTAAAGAGATACTTATCAGAAATAGGGCAATTTCCTATTCTTCAAAAAGATGAAGAATATACGCTTGCTAAAAATTGGTTAGAGCATGAAGATATAGACTCTGCTCATACTCTAGTGACCAGTCATTTAAGATTAGTTGCAAAAATAGCTATGGGTTATAGAGGTTACGGCTTACCAATTTCAGACTTAATAAGTGAAGGAAATATAGGTTTGATGAAAGCTGTAAAACGTTTTGATCCAGATAAAGGTTTTCGTTTAGCTACCTATGCATTGCTTTGGATTAAGGCGTCAATTCAAGAATATATTCTACATTCATGGTCTTTAGTGAAAATAGGAACAACTTCTGCTCAAAAGAAATTATTCTTTAATTTAAGAAGAATAAAAAATGAGTTGAAGGTTTTTGATGAAAAAGATCTATCACCTGAAGCTGTAAAAAAGATATCACAAAAATTGGTTGTAGATGAACAAGAAGTTATAAATATGAATCGGAGAATAGGGGGCGATTATTCTTTAAATTCTCCTAGAACAAGTGAAACTAGTGAAGGAGATTGGCAGGAAGTATTAGTAGATGATAAGGCTTTAAACCAAGAAACTTATGTAGTAGAAAAACAAGAATTAGAAAAAAGACAATCCATGCTAGGGACTGCGTTATCATTATTATCTGATAGAGAAAGAAAAATATTTAGTTATAGAAGATTAACAGATACTCCTAAAACTCTAGAAGAATTAAGTAAAGATTATAATGTAAGCAGAGAAAGAATTAGACAAATAGAAGTTAAAGCCTTTGAAAAAGTTCAAGCTGCTGTAAAAAGTATAAGTAAATCTGAAAATAATTTAGCCATTGAAGATAAAAAAATTATTTAAATGGATTGGTTAGTAAAATTGTATCATTTCTTTCTGGTGAGGTAGACACCATTGAAACAGGGCACCCAATAAGTTTTTCAATTCTTTTTATATATTTTTTTGCATTAGGTGGTAATTCAGAAAAAGATTTGCATTTTTGGGTTGATTTTTGCCAACCTTTTAAGGTCTCATAAACAGGTTTTATTTTTTCCATATCTGTATAACTTTCTGGAACTGTTTTAATAATTTTATTATTTATTTTATAACCTACACAAATTTTTATTTCTTTAAAGGTATCAAGAACGTCAAGTTTAGTAAGAGCAATTCCATTAATACCAGACAATTTTACTGTATAATTTACTATTACTGCATCAAACCAACCACAGCGTCTTTTACGCCCTGTTACTACACCAAATTCATGGCCTATTTGTCCTAATAATTGCCCAGTTTTATTATTTAGTTCTGATGGGAAAGGACCATTACCTACTCTTGTTGTATATGCTTTAGTAATACCTAGAACATTATTAATTAATGATGGCCCTATTCCAGAGCCAGTTGCAGATTGGGAAGATACAGTGTTTGATGAAGTAACATATGGATATGTCCCATGATCTACATCCAACATAGAACCTTGAGCTCCTTCAAATAAGATACTCTTATTTTTTTTATTAGCAGATATAATTAATTCCATTGTATTAGATACAAAAGGTTTCAAATTTGGAGCGATTTTATCTAGCATCTTATTTATACTAGATTTACTTATAGTTTTTTTATTTAAACCTTTTAAAATTATATTGTGATGAGTTAAAGCTGCTTTTAATTGTTTCTCTCTGCTCTCTTTATTAAATAGATCACAAACTCTTATAGCTCTTCTTCCTACTTTATCTTCATATGCTGGACCTATACCTCTTCCTGTAGTACCTATTTTATTATTACCTTTTGCATTTTCTCTTAATAAATCTAATTCTTGGTGGTAAGGTAATATTAAGCTAGCTTTACTAGATATTTTTAATAACTTTGCTGTAATTTTAAGTCCTTGATTTTCTATTTTTTTTATTTCATTTATTAAAGCCCAAGGATCAATGACTACTCCGTTACCTATAATAGAAACTTTTTTTCTTATTATTCCGGAAGGCAGTAAACTAAGCTTATATACTTTTTTATTTAAAACAATTGTATGACCTGCATTGTGGCCTCCTTGAAATCTAGCAACAATATCGGCCCTCTCTGATAGCCAATCAACTATTTTTCCTTTACCTTCATCACCCCATTGCGTGCCTACTATCGTAACATTTGTCATTTTATCCTCAGAATATTATATTTTTATTGCTTCATTACCTTTTAAAATATATGAACATTTATAATGTTTAGCTTCTTCTCTTGTATTCGCTTTCTTATTATGGCTTATTATAGTAATCCACCCACCTTGTCTTAATTTGGGAAGAGCTTTATTGTCGTGTTTATAAGGAATAAGTATACGCTTTTGCTTATCTTTAAAATGTGTAGCTCTCAAAAGACCATCAAACATAATAGATAAACCTATTCCTGTTTCTTTTTTACCATTTAATTCAATTATATATTCTCCACCAAAACCTAATTCTCTTTTAATATTAGAAGAAAAGATAGCAAACCCAATACCAGAATAATAATTAAAACCTCTGTTTTCAATAGGGTCAATCGTAATGTTTACATTGGGATGAAGTGTTTTAATTTTTTCACATATCAGAGAGATTTCCTTAATGAGTTTTTTTGCCTTAGAAGGTAATTTTATTTTATATAAGTTATTTAGTGCTCTTTCGTTTTCTCCCGCCGCATCCGCTATTTTTGAAAGTAATTTTCCACAATTAGGTATTTTTTCTATTTTATTAATATTTTTCACTTTTAGGAACGATTGAGCTAATTTAATTTCTTGGCTATTAAGTTTAGCATTTTCTAAAATTAAATTTGTTAAATTTGGCATTGTAATATCTATAATTAAATTTGATATATTGATTTCTGTTAATGCTTGAATTCCTGTTGATATTACTTCAACTGCACCAGATATATTAGGAGCTCCATATAACTCAATTCCTGCTTGTTTAATCTGTCTTTCAGGGTGTAGTTGAGTTCCTTTTGGTCTTAAAATATCACCTATATATGATAACCTTAAAATTTTTTTATTTTCATATAATTTTTTGGAAGCAATTCTAGCTATTTGTGGTGTTATATCATTTCTTATATACATAGGTTTATTTGAAATAGGATCAGTAATTCTAAATATATTTTGCTGATTTGTAGTATCTAAAAATAAAGTATAATTCTCCTCAAATTCAATCATGGGAGGACTAACTTTTTCATAGCCATTTAATCTAAAGATATTCATTAAACTTTTAGATAAAAATGATTCCTGAAAAGATTTTTCTTCTAGAAGATCATTAATTCCTCTAGGAAGTAATGCAATTTTTAAATCTTTATTTTTCATACTATTTTTTAATTTCCATATAATATTATATTAAATCTAAATAATATTTTTTGCAAAATTAAGTGGTTTTACGCTCTTGACCTGAGGGATATTATTTATCTCTTCTATTAGTTCTAAAGAAACAGCTTCATCAATTTCTATTAAAGCGATTGCATCACCACCAATTTTAGTTCTACCTAAGTGAAATGTTGCTATATTAATTTTTGCGTCAGACAATATAGAACCAAGAGAACCAATAAAGCCAGGTTTATCTTCGTTCGTAATAAATAACATATTTGGACCTAACTCTGCTTCAATACGCGTATTCATTACTTCTACTATTCTTGGTTGGTTTCCGTATAATGTACCTATAACATTTCTCGTTCTTCTTTCAGTTTCAACAGTAAGATTTATATCAGTTATGTAATCACCTGTTTTTTCACGTACAGAAGAAGTAATATTCATATTTCTGTTTTTCGCGATTACTGGAGCGTTAACAACATTTACAGCTTCCATACTATGAGAGAGTAGACCAGCTACTAATACACTAATTAAGGGCTCAGTATTCAACAAAGCTACCTGACCACCAAATTCTATTTTAATATTTTTAATACTAGTTTCTGTAATTTGGCCAGCAAGTTTACCTATTTGTTCACACAATTTAATATATGGTTTAAGTCTTGGTGCATCTTCTGCAGAGATGGATGGTATATTTAATGCATTTGTTATAGCACCGTTAACTAGGTAATTAGACATTTGTTCTGCCACTTGTATAGCTACATTTTCTTGAGCTTCTTCGGTTGAAGCTCCTAAATGCGGAGTTACGACCATTTTCTCTAAGCCAAATAAAATATTATTTTTAGCTGGTTCTTCACTAAATACGTCAAATGCTGCACCACTAACTTTTCCAGATTTTATTGCATTAGCAAGGTCACTCTCATTCACTAAACCACCTCGCGCACAATTAATAATTTTAACACCTTCTTTCATTTTATTTATTGATGACGCATTTATTATTTCTTTTGTTGATTTTGTTAAAGGGACATGAAGTGTAATAAAATCAGAAACTTTTAGAAGTTCATTAAGCTCAACTTTTTCCACTGATATTTCTCTAGCTCTTTCTTCAGTTAAATATGGGTCATAGACTTTTATATGCATTTTTAAGCCTCTAGCTCTGTCTGCAACTATAGATCCTATATTTCCACATCCAATCATTCCAAGTGTTTTTGAATATAACTCGGTACCTGTATATTTAGATTTTTCCCACTTACCTTGATGGGTCGATATATTTGCATCTGGTATATTGCGTGCAAGAGCCATCATAAGAGCAATAGTATGTTCAGCAGTTGTAATGGAGTTGCCAAATGGAGTATTCATTACTATTGTACCATTTTCTGTTGCTGCCTCAATATCAACATTGTCCACACCAATACCTGCTCTACCCACTACTTTTAAATTTGATGCATTTTTGAGTATTTCTTTAGTAACTTTTGTATTAGATCTAATAGCGAGGCCATCATAATCTTTGATTATTTTAGATAATTGTTCTAGAGATAATGATGTATTAGTTGTTACATCAATATTATTTTTCTTAAATATTTCTTCTGCTTTACTACTTAGTTTATCTGAAATTAAAACTTTAGTCATATTAAGGTCTCCATAAAAAATTTATTTTTCTAATTGTTCCCAAGCCCAATCAAGCCAGGGTAATAATAGTTCGATGTTTTGATTTTCTATTGTTCCACCTCCCCAAATTCTAATTCCTGGAGGAGCTGATGGATAATGGTTTATGTCATAAGCGGCTTTTTTCTCTTCAAGTAAATAGAAGAATTGTTTTAAGACCTCTTTTTGCATATCTTTATCTAATTGTAAAAACCATGGATCAATTATTTTTAGACATATAGAAGTGGATGATCTTATACTCTTATTTTTTGCTAAAAATTCTATCCATTCAGTTTTAGTTTCCCATTCTTCAATGATTTTTAAATTCGACGAACTTCTCTCTATCATTGAATTTGCACCCCCTATACTATGCACCCATTGTAATGAATGAATCGCATCTTCTATGCAAAGCATAGAAGGAGTATTAATAGTACTTCCATTAAATATTTTTTTTTGAAAAACGCCTTTATTAGCAAGCCTAAATAATTTAGGAATTGGCCAAGAGGGTATAAAATTTTCTAATCGTTCTACGGCTCTAGGAGAAAGGACAAGTATACCGTGTTGAGCTTCTCCTCCCAAAACTTTTTGCCAAGAAAAAGTAGTAGCATCTAATTTTTCCCATGGAAGTTCCATCGCAAGAACAGCAGATGTCGCATCACATAAAGTTAAACCAGATCTATTACTGTCAATCCAATCACCGTTTGGAACTTTTACTCCAGCAGTGGTTCCATTCCAAGTAAAAATGACATCTTTATTAAAGTTAACAGTTTCTAAATCAGGCAAAAAACCATAATCCGCTTCTATTAATTTTGTATCTTTAATTTTAAGCTGATCGACAACATCTGTTACCCAGTCTCTACCGAAAGAATCCCATACTAATATATCTACTCCATATTTTCCAAGTAATGACCACATAGCCATTTCAAACGCTCCTGTATCAGAACCCCCAATAATAGCAACATGGTAATCTTCAGGAATATTCAAAATTGATTTTGTCATGTGTATTAATTGTTGAATTCTTTCGACACTTACAGGTGCTCTATGTGATCTTCCAAGTAAGGCTTCATTTAGGAAAGAAGCTTCCCAATCTGGAATCTTAGCGCATGGGCCTGAAGAAAATTTAGGGTTGTTAGGTAATTTAGGGGAGTTCATATGATCTATATCCATTTATTTTTTAGAATTAATTTATTAGCAATGTATTATTGTGTAACTAGTTGTCAATCTTAATATTTTAATTTTTTATACTTTAATTAGATGGTTTAATGGTCCATTACCTTTACCAATGTTCGGAGCATTAAGTATTGATTTATAGACGTATAAATGTGCTCTTTTAACAGACTCTTTTAATGTTAATTTTTGTCCTAAGCCACATGCTATAGCGCTTGATAGAGTACAGCCTGTACCATGTGAGTTTTTTGTATTAATTTTATTATTATTAAAATATTCTATATTGTTATTAGTTATTAAAACATCTGTTAGTTTTGAACTGTTAAGGTGACCACCTTTCATTAAAACATTATTTATACCCATATCTATTATTGATCTTCCAGCATTTTCTAAATCTAAAGCATCATTTATTTTAATTCCAGTAATTACCTCTGCTTCAGGAATATTAGGAGTAATTATAGTACAAAGGGGCATTAATTCATTTATTAATGCTGTTTCTGCTCCTGCATCTAATAATTTATGTCCGCCTTTTGCTACCATTACTGGGTCTAATACAATAGGTATTTTTTTTTTAAGGTTAGATAGTAATTTTACTACACAGTTGATTATTTTTTCATTTGAAAGCATACCAATTTTTATAGCATCTGTTCCTATATCTTCTAATATAGCAGTAATTTGTTCTTCAATCATATTTATGGAAACATTTAAAACACTTTTTACTCCTAAAGTATTTTGGGCAGTTATAGCTGTAATGGCACTAGTTGCATAGCCTCCTAAAGATGTAATAGTTTTTATGTCTCCTTGAATTCCTGCGCCGCCACCTGAGTCAGAACCTGCAATAGTCATTATTTTTGCTAGTTTATTATGCATTAATATAATTTTTTATTTCAGTTTTTAAATTTTTAAGTGTTTTATTTAATAAAGTTTTGTTTCTAGATTCTCCCATTATTCTTAATTTACTCTCTGTACCAGATGCTCTAATAATTATTTTACTTTCTTCACCAAGTTGGCTTTCGGCAAGCTTTATTTTTTCTGTAATAAATTGGTCATTTTTTTTATATTTATAATAATTATGGTTATAAGAAATACTTTCTACAGATTGTGGCATTAATGAAAATAAATTCAATAATTTAGAAACTTTAATATTTTTTTCTACCATTGAAGCTATTACTTGAAGTGAGGCTACTAATCCGTCACCTGTACTTCCATATTCGCCAAGAATAATATGGCCAGATTGCTCTCCACCTACATTACAACCATTTGCTCTCATTTCTTCTACAACATACCGGTCTCCTACATCTGCTCTTATTAATTTTAAATTTAGTTTATTTAAATAATTCTCAAGACCTTTATTTGTCATTTTTGTGCCAACTATGGATTCTCCTTTTAGAAGTCCTTGGTCAATATATCTTTTTGTTATTAGTCCTATTATTTGATCTCCATGAATAAAATTACCTTTTTCATCACAAAGTACACAACGATCAGCGTCTCCATCTAAAGCTATACCTATATCAGCTTTATGTTTTTTTACCATTTTAGACATCAGTTCAGGATGTGTTGAACCACATTTATCATTTATATTTGTTCCATCCGGATTACAGCCTATTGAAATAACTTCAGCCCCAAGTTCCCATAATACTCTAGGAGCAACTTGATATGCAGCTCCATTTGCACAATCAATAACAATTTTCAAATTTTTTAGAGAAATTTCATTTGGAAAGGTAGATTTAACAAATTCTAAATATCTGCCAGCTGCATCTTCTATTCTTTTTGCTCGTCCAAGTTTTGAGGAATCTACTAAATTAGTCTTATGATTCTTATCCATTAAGTACTCTATTTTTAATTCACTTTTATCACTTAATTTTTCGCCATTAGGGTCAAATAATTTTATTCCGTTATCTTCGTATGAGTTATGTGAAGCAGAAATCATTACTCCTACATCACATCTCATAGACCTAGTTAACATAGATATTGCTGGTGTAGGCATAGGACCAACTAAAAATACATTCATTCCCATTGAAATAAAACCAGCTGTTAATGAGGGTTCTATTAAATATCCTGATAGGCGTGTATCTTTTCCAATTACGACATTATGTTTATGCTTACCTCTTGTAAAATATTCGCCAGCAGCCATACCTACTTTTAAAGCTGTCTCTCCTGTCATTGGGTAAGTATTGGCTCTTCCTCGAATACCATCTGTACCAAAATATTTTCTTTTCTTCTTTTTAGAATTATTCATTTTTTATTCATATTTCTATTAATTATAATTTAGTTTATACCATAAAGAGATAGCTTGTTTAGTTTCCTTTACATCATGAACTCTTAAAAATTTTACTCCTTTTTCAATAGAAGCTATAGCAAGAGATATAGAACCAGGCAATCTTTCTGCAACATTTGTATTAGTAATTCTTCCTATCATAGATTTTCTTGAGGCTCCAATTAATATATGAGATTTTAAGCTGTGAAATAGCGCAAGGTCTTTGAAAATTTTTAAATTATGATTATCATTCTTTCCAAAACCTATTCCTGGATCAATTAAAATATTTTCTTCTTTAATGCCTTGTTCAAGGGCATAGGTTTTTCTCTTCTTTAAATAATGCAATACTTCATATGAAACATTTCCATACTTAGGTTTTTTTTGCATATTATCTGGTTGCCCCTTCATATGCATAATAATTAAACCCGCTTTATTCTTAGCTATTATACTAGCTGCTTTATTATCGGATAGTGCTGAAATATCATTAATAATTTTTACGCCTTCATCAATAGCTAACTGCATTGTAGAGGCATTTCTGGTATCGCAAGACATGGGAATATTATATTTATAGAGTTCTTTAATAATTGGTATTATTCTTTGCTGCTCTTCTGTTTCATTTATTCTTGTTGCTCCAGGCCTTGTTGACTCTCCTCCAATATCTATTATACTCGCTCCTTCTTCATACATTTTAATAGCTTTATTAATCGCTTTATTAGTAGATATAATTTTCGAATTATTATTTGAGAAGCTATCTGGTGTAATATTTAAAATGCCCATAATTTGGATCTTTTTAGTATTTAAACCCATAAAGCTTTTTTTATTACAATTATATTCTTTTAAAATTTCTAAAATTCTTTTTTTATTTAAATGTTTGTTTTCCCAACTTTTTTCATCGTGTATAGAGTATAAAGAGTGAGTTTTTTGAAAGCTTTTAAATTTTGATTCTATATCAAAATTTAAAAAAGCGATGTCATTAGATAATGGCATAGCCTTTTTGTTTTTTATTAGAAATTTTGCATATTTTCCATACACAAAGTTTCTTGGTATAATAATATCATCCACGACAAAATTATAGATTATGTTTCATTTGGACGAGGAGTTTTCATATTATCTTTTTTAATTGATTTTTCGCTGTCTGGATTTACTGTGGTAGAATCCATATTCGTATTAGTTTTGTCAATTTCTTTACCCTTAAGTATATTATCTACATCTTCAGCTGAAAGTGTTTCATATTCTAAAAGGCCTTTGGCAATTTTATGAAGATCATCAATATTTTTTGTAAGTATTTCTCGTGAAGTTTTTTCTCCTTCCTCTACTAATCTTCTTACTTCTTCATCGATCAGTCTAGCAGTATCATCAGATATATTTCTTTGTTGCGCAACAGAATGACCTAAAAAAACTTCTTCTTGATTAGTTTCATACCTTAAAGGCCCAAGTTTATCCGAAAAACCAAATTCCATTACCATCCTTCTTGCTAAGTTTGTGGCTTGTTGAATATCGTTACCTGCGCCTGTAGTAATATTTTTTTTACCATAAATTAGTTCTTCTGCCACTCGTCCACCAAACATGGAAGCTATTAAAGCCTCTAGTTCTGTTCTTGTTTGAGATAGTTTATCTCTTTCAGGAAGCCACATGGTTACGCCTAACGCTCTCCCTCTAGGTATTATTGTAACTTTATGAAGTGGCTCATGTCCTTCAACTTTTAACATAACTAAAGCATGGCCAGCCTCATGGTAAGCAGTCATTCTTTTTTCATCTTCAGTCATGACCATAGAACGCCTTTCGGCTCCCATCATAACTTTATCTTTAGCCTGTTCAAGTTCAATCATACCAACTGTTAGCTTACTTTTTCGTGCTGCTAAAAGTGCTGCTTCATTGATTAAATTTGCGAGATCTGCTCCTGAAAAACCTGGTGTTCCACGTGCAATAATTCTAGGATCTACATTTTTAGCAACAGATATTTTTTTCATATGCACTTTTAATATTTTTTCTCTTCCTAAAATATCCGGATTAGGAACAACAACTTGTCTATCAAATCTTCCAGGTCTTAGTAATGCTGGGTCAAGTACGTCCGGTCTATTAGTAGCTGCTATTAATATAACTCCTTCATTAGTTTCAAAGCCGTCCATTTCAACCAGAAGTTGGTTAAGTGTTTGCTCTCTTTCATCATTACCGCCTCCTAGTCCTGCTCCTCTATGTCTTCCAACCGCATCTATTTCGTCTATAAAAATAATACATGGTGCACTTTTTTTACCTTGCTCAAACATATCTCTAACTCTACTTGCACCCACACCTACAAACATTTCAACAAAGTCTGACCCAGATATAGTAAAAAATGGAACATTTGCTTCTCCAGCTACTGCTCTAGCAAGAAGAGTTTTTCCAGTCCCTGGTGGCCCAACTAAAAGAACACCCTTAGGAATTTTTCCACCTAACTTTTGGAATTTTTGAGGATTTTTTAGAAACTCAATTATTTCTTCAAGTTCGTCTTTGGCTTCATCTACACCTGCTACGTCTTCAAATGTTACTCTCCCTTGTTTTTCAGTAAGTAATCTGGCTTTTGATTTCCCAAAACCCATTGCACCACCTTTACCACCTTGCATTTGGCGCATGAAAAATATCCATACTCCAATGAATAAAAGCATAGGTAACCAATTTAAAAGCATACCTAAAATAGGAGAAACTCTTTCATCTAAAGGTGCGGCAGTAACCTTAACTCCGCTTTCAGTTAGTTGAGCTATTAAATTTGGGTCATCAGGGGCATAAGTAGAAAATTCTTCACCAGTTTGAAAGTGTCCCAATATATTATTTTCCTGAATTGTTACATCATTGACATTATTAAGTTTAACCTGAGCAAGAAATTCAGAGTACGGAAGAGATACTTGTCTAGTTTGTGAACTATTATCTTGAAATAAATTAAATATAGCTAGTAAGAATATTACAATAATAGCCCATGCCGCTAAATTTTTTCCCATTTTATTCAAATTTTTTCTCCTATTTTATATATGTCAATATTCTTATATTTTTCTATTAGTTTATGTTCAATGTGAATTATTTTTATATTATTTTTCCAATACTCACTCTTCCAATATAATAGATGGGGTACAGATACTATTTGTTCAAGTACTCTAAAAGCAGGAATAGTTTTTATAGCATTAAAATTTATACTAGGTTTTTGAATTTTATTCAATTTAATCATAGATAAATAATCTTGTTCTCCAAGTGGACCAATCGTGAGGTTTTTTCTTTTTGTTTTATTTAAAACTAAAAATCTTCTATCCCATAAAGTATTAGTATTATCAATTTTACTACATGTAATAGATTTATCTGATTGTCTTGATAGAGTAATATTATCTCTACTAACCTTTATATACGATCCTCCTATAGTAAAAATTTTATTATTTTCATTTTTAATATTTGTTAGTAAATTATAAAGTACTTTTTTTCTTCTAGGATATTTTTTCCCACCTATAATTTTTATTAAATAACTTAGTAATCTTAATTGAAATATCTCAGGAAGCATATATAGCTTCTTTAAATTTAATCTACAAATACCTGATTGGCTAAATTCTAAATCATTACATATATATTTATGAATCAAGGCATCGATATTATATCTTAATTTATTAAACAATAATATTGCTCTATTAAAATCATTAAACATATCATTATTTACGAGTAATTTTCTAGTTTTAGATCTTAAATATTTTAAATCAGAGTTTGAAGGGTCTTCAAGCCATTTTAATTTATTTGTTTTACATATTTCAATTAAATTATCTTTAGTATAGTAGAGAAGAGGTCTTACTAATTCTAGTGCACCAGAGTTAGTTAATATTCGTGAAAATTGTCGCATACAACTTAAACCTTCTAACCCACTTTTAGCGCCTAGCCTAATTATAAAAGTTTCTACTTGATCATTAGCATGATGACCTAAAAAGATATATTTACAATTATATTTGCTGCAGGCTTTACTTAATAGGTTATATCTTGCTATTCTTGCAGTTTCTTGAATTTTTGTTTTTGGTTTTTTATCAGACCATATTAATGAATGATGCTCGATTTTTAGCTCTTTCATTATATTTTTTACGTATTTTGTTTCTTCTGAAGATTCTATTCTCAATTTATGATCTAAAGTAAACGCAATAATATTATAATTATATTTCTTATGATATTTATTAGCTAAATACGCTAATGCTAAACTATCACTTCCACCTGAAACGGCAATACCAATATTTTTGCCTTTAAATTTTTCTTTGTATTTATTAATAAAAAATTCAAAATTAATTGTTAAATTTTTTTTATTCACTAATTATTTACAATCTAGTTTTACTTTATATGTATTAACTCTACTATAGATATTTTCAGGTAGGTCAGAAAACTCTTTATTAAGTTTTACAAAAGTGGAGCAGGCTTCTTTATTTTTATTTAAAGCATAAAGTGATATTCCAAGTTTCAATAATTGTGCAGAAGCTTTAGAACCTGTAGGAAATTTTTTATAGCCTGCCGCAAAATTTTGTGCTGCCTGAATATAATTTTTTCTAACATAAAAAGTTTCACCTAACCAATAATATGCATTACTAGCTAAATTATGGTCAGAGTAGTCAGTAATAAATTTTATAAAGGCTACTTCAGCAGCTTCGTAATTTCCCTTTGAAAGCATATTATATGCTCTTTGGTAAATTTCTTCTGGTTTCTTACTTGGTTTTATTAAAGCTCCATCATTAGAGTCATTTATATTTTCTGTATTTTGATTAATTATTAATTCTGATTCTTGATTGTTAATAGTTTTCTTTATTATCTCATCATTTCCATTTGTCTTATCTATTTTGGCCAGTACTTCCACAGTAGAACTATCATTTAAATCAGAATTGCTCATACCTGGATATAACGGATATTCCTCAACTATTTTATCGGATATATTATTCTCATTGGAAATGTTATTTTTGATAGGTTCTTTATTTAAGCTTTCTATTTTTTCTAATAAACTAGTATTTTGTTTTTTTAGATTTTGAATTTGTTCTTTTAAGTAATCAAGTTCTTCATTTAATCCTTCAATAGATCTAGTCTTCTCTTCAAGTTCTAAAAGCCTCCGCTCATGTTCTGCCTCTGTTTTATAATTATTATTTTCACTTTGAATATCTTCTAGTGAATCTAAACTTTTATTTTGATAAACTCTTCTTTCTAAATCATTAATTTTCGTATTTAGACTTTCTATTCTATTAAGTATTCTTTCATTAACATTTATAATCTCCTCATTATCACTTTGTGCATAAGGTTTATTTACATAAATAAATACCAGAATTAAAAAGCTAAACGCTGAGAAAATAATCCTAAAATTCATGATCTTATTTATTTCTAATCATTATTTATGAAAGTAATAGCTGTTCTATTTTGAGTCCATGCGGTTTCATCATGTCCTTCAACAGATGGTTTTTCTTTTCCATAAGAAATTACAGATATTCTATTTGAACTTACACCGAGAGATATAAGATAATTTTTAGCCGCTGATGCTCTTCTTTCTCCTAGGGCTAAGTTATATTCTCTTGTTCCTCTTTCATCACAATGTCCAGTGATAGTAATTGAAAGACTAGGATTTCTTATTAAGAATTGATATTGTTGTTGAAGAGTTTCTGCGCTTTCATCCGTAATAGTGGACTCATCATATCCAAAGAAAATTCTATCTCCAACTTCTATTAATTCAGAAGCTAATCTCTCTTCCACAGTAAGTTCAACTTCTTCCATTTCAATAACTTGGGCTGTATTATCAGTAATTTCAATTTCTTCCGTTAAAGCATCATTTCGCTCAGTATTTCCTCCCTCAGCATCTAGTAATAAACTTTCCTGGTCTTTGTTAGTACATGAAATAAAGTTTAATAAAATTGTACTAATAATAATAATCTTTAAATACTTCAACATGGAGGCTCCTTTTACATTTTTCTTTTTTATTTTATTATAATATATATTCTAAATATTATATATAGAATATTTTTTTTCGTAATTTAATTTATATTTTTAGGACTCCATGCAGGATCTGAAGCGTCCTCTGGTGTATCAAGTTCTCTTTCTCTATAACCAGTTATATCAATTACAAATAATCTAGTTTTCATGCTTCCATCCTTTTGAGGGATTTGTCTAAAGAAGCTGAGTACTCTACCTCCTGGTGCCCAGGTGGGTCCTTCTGTTAAATAACCTTCTGCAATTAATCTTTCTTCTGATCCATCTGGTCTCATTAATCCAATAAAGAATCTGCCTCTAGTGAATTTAGTAAATGCTATATAATCTCCTCTAGGAGACCAAACAGGAGTGGCATAGCTACCTCTTCCAAAACTAATTCTTTTTGGTTTTTTTCCATTTTTTTTCATTATATATAGATGCTGGCCACCTGACCTATCTGAATTAAATACTATATTTTTTCCATCAGGAGAAAATGAAGGAGATGTATCTATAGATCTTCCATTTGTGAGTTGCTTCGTTTTTTTAGTATTAAGATTCATAATATAAATATTAGTAGAACCATTATTGGCAAGAGACATTATAAGGTTTTCGCCATCAGGAGAGAATCGTGGAGCAAAAGACATACCTGGAAATTGTCCTAAAATTTCAATTTTGCCATTTAATAAGTTGTATAAATAAACACTTGGTTTTAGACCAGCCTGAACACCATTATAAGAAAAAAAGGTTATAAGTTGTTGGTTAGGAGAAAACCTTGGAGTTAAAACTAGTGATTTGCCATCTGTTAGATACTTATGATTACCTCCATCTTGGTCCATAATTGCAAGTCTTTTAATTTTATTTTTTTGACTTCCAGACTCTGCAATATAAACAATTCTCGTATCAAAATACCCTTCTTCACCTGTTAATCTCTCATATATTTTATCTGATATAATATGAGAAATTCTTCTCCAAGACTTAGACTGAGAAGAAAGTGAGAGTCCGAACATCCTTTTTTCTCCGTATACGTCCCATAATTCTATACTCACAGAAATTTTATTATTATCTTTTTTTGAAATTTTTCCCGTAATGAGAGCTTGCGCATCTATAATTCTCCAATCCCTGAATTTTGGAGGATTTATTAACTGTTCAGGGTTTTGCATATAGGCATTTCTGTCTAACAGTTTGAATAAACCTGAGTTTATTAAATTATTAGCAATTAAGTTTGGAATATTTTTATGTAAATTTAATTTTTTTATATCTTCATCTGATGAAAAATAAGATATTGCTATTGGCATGGATTGAATATTACCACCCATTATATCTATTTGCAGCGGTCTATCAGCTGACATAGAAGAGTTGCTATAAGCAATTAGCATTGCCGAAAATATGATGTAAAAATAAATATTAAATTTTGAAATATACTTTAACATTCTATTCTTCAGACTCTCCTATATATGTATATTATTTATGTTTGATATGGTGTAAAGCTAATATCTATTATTTTCCATAATTTATACTCTTTTTCTGGCAGTTTAGAAAATTTACCTAATTTCTTAATAGCACGCTGGGCTGCTTCAACATATGGTAAGTATGTTGGGTCTTGCGCAGCACGCTTTAATGAATTTTTATTTACTACAGTTTTATTTATTGTGCCATCCGGACTTACATATATTCTTAATTGTACAGTAATATCATCCAAAACTTTTAGATCAGGGGCCGGTGGAAGTGAGTAGTTTTCTTTTATTTGTTTATATATTTTACTAATGATAGATCTTTGTATATTTTTAATTTCGTCTATTGATTTTTTGCTCTCTTGTTTAGGTTTATTGATAATTTGTTTTTGTGGTTTTGTAGGTTGTTCTTCATATTTAGCTAAATTTTTTAACATATTATCAAAAATATGATCCTCATTTTCTTTTTGTGTATCTTCAATATTTTTATTTATTTCTTTTTCTTTAATTTTAAAATCCGGTTTTGTTTGAGGGGGTTTTGGTTTTATAGCTATTTTTTTAACTTCATTATTTTCTTTTTTAATTATCGGTTTCTTTCTAGGAGGTTGAGGCTTATATTTAATCACTTCTTTTTCTTTAATCTTATCTTCATTTTTTTTTACTACTTTTTCTTCTATAATTTTATTTTCATTAACTTCTTCATTTATGATTTCTATAGATATAAAATCAATTTCTTTAGTTTTAATTTCAGGTAATGTTACAGAGATAAGAATAAAAACTAATAAGTGTATTGAAAGAGATGAGTAAAATGCTTTTTTCAATTTTTTATTTTTCAACTTTTTGTTTTGTTAATAGTGCAACTTTATTATAGCCTGCTTTTTTTATGAGACTCATTAATTCCATAACTTCACCGTAAGGTAAAATTTCATCAGCTCTGATAAATATTCTTGAGTCTTTATTTAAATTAGCAATAGCATTTAATTTTATTTTTAATGCTTCCAATTTAACTAAATTATCACCTATAAAAATTTCTTTATTTTTATTTATAGTTATTGTTAAGGGTTCATCTTGGCCTGGCAAAGCATCAGAGTCTGTTGTAGGTAAATCTACTGATACTCCAGAAGTAAGTAAAGGAGCTGTAATCATAAATATTATTAATAAAACAAGCATAACATCTACTAAAGGAGTAACATTAATTTCTGACATTGGTTTATTTTGAAATGAACGGTTTCTTTTATTTTCTAAATTCATTTTTCTGTATTCTGTTCTGATAAGTGTCGTGAGAGTAGTGCCTCAAATTCACTTGCAAAATTTTGAAGTCTTAGCGCATAGGTATTTAGATTATTAGATAATTTATTATAGGCAATGACTGCAGGGATTGCAGCTACTAATCCTAGTGCCGTTGCTAATAATGCTTCTGCTATCCCAGGAGCCACTACAGCTAGAGAAGTATCCTTGCTGACAGCAATAGATTGAAAACTATTCATAATTCCCCAGACAGTCCCGAATAATCCTATGAAAGGTGCTGTTGAACCAACTGTCGCTAAAAAGCCAATATTTTTCTCTATATTTTCCAATTCTCTAGTTACGGCAACATTCATCACTTGGTGGATTCTTTCTTGCAACCCTGCTTGAATATTCTGGTTTGCGATAGAATTGTTTTTATTAGCTCTGGTCCATTCATACATTCCTGCGACAAAAACAACAGATAAGGGGTGTTGAGGGTTTTGTTCTTCTTGTTTATATAAGCCTTCTAATGACTCGCCTGACCAAAATGCATCTTCAAAGATATTAGCTTTTCTTTTAAGGGATAAAAACCTTTTTGTTTTTTCAATAATTATTGACCAAGACCAAATGCTAGCTATTAGTAAAATAAGCATAACAATTTTTACTACCGTATCAGCTTGTAATACAAGGCCCCAAAATGACACATCTATCGGTGCATTTGGTATAAGTTCATTTTCCATATATTACTCCTTAAAAATTTATACCGTATCTAAAGAATTTAGTACATATTTAGGTAAACGGCTAGGTTTTCCTCTTAGATTAATAGAGCCTAATGTAATATCAATTTTTGCTAATAGTATTTTCTTATTATATATACTTTGCTCCATTATAATTTTAGCAGAAGAAATTTTTAAAATTGAGCTTTTTATAGTTAGTAGATCATCTAATTTAGCTGATTTATAATATTCGATAAATAAATTTTTTACTACAAATTGAATATCATAATAGTTTTTTAATTTTTCTTGCTCAATTTTATATTTTCTTAACATTTCTGTTCTTGATCTTTCTGCAAATTTTAAGTAATTAGCGTGATAAACAACTCCTCCTGAATCAGTATCTTCATAATAAACTCTAATATTATTTTCATAATTTAATATTGATATTTTATTTATTTTTTGTGGCATTTTTATTATTTTTTTACAAGATTTTCTAGTGCTATTTTAGTTGCTACTCTACCTCTAGGAGTTTTTTGAAGAAATCCTTTTTGAATTAAGTAAGGTTCTATTACATCCTCAATTGAATCTTTTTGCTCTCCCATTTGAGCTGCAAGAGTCTCTAAACCTACTGGTCCTCCATTATGATCATGAATGAGATGACTTAAATAACTTTGGTCCATCTGATCAAGCCCATTTTTATCAACACCCAATTGAAGTAAGGCATTATTTGCCATATCTTTCTTTACTTCTGTTTTTTCTGCGTTTAAAGATGTTATTATGTCTCTTAATCTTCTTACTAGTCTACTTGCTACTCGCGGAGTTCCTCTTGATCTCTGTGCAATTTCTAATGCTGCTTCGTCATCTATTTTCATATCAAGAAGTTTAGCTGATCTTAAAACAATATCTTTCATATCATTATTTTCATAAAACTCTAGTCTAGCAGGTATTCCAAAACGATCTCTTAATGGATTTGATAATAATCCTGCTCTTGTAGTTGCGCCTATTAATGTAAAGGGTTGTAAATCTATCTTTACTGATCTTGCAGAAGGCCCTTCTCCTATCATAATATCTAAATGAAGATCTTCCATAGCAGGGTATAGTATTTCTTCAACCGTATTATTGAGTCTGTGAATTTCATCTATAAATAAAATATCATTAGACTCTAAACTTGTTAATAAGGCAGCTAAATCTCCAGGCCTCTGAATAATAGGACCAGAAGTTGATCTAAACCCAACATTTAATTCATTCGAAATTATTTTAGCAAGTGTTGTTTTTCCTAAACCTGGAGGTCCATAAAGTAAAACATGGTCTAAGGCTTCTTTTCTCTTTTGTGCAGCTTGCATAAATATATTTAGATTATCACACAAAGTTTTTTGGCCTATAAATTCATTTAATTTTTTAGGCCTTAAACTGATATCTTTTTGATCTCTTTCACTATTTGAAACAAGACTATTTTTTTTATCATTTTCTATAGTCATTTTCTTTTTTCTGAAATAATCTTTAATGCTATTTGTAACATATCTTCTACTTTCTTATTTTTATCTTCATTACTTAATTTGGACACAACTTCGTATGCTTCGTGGTGACCATATCCTAGACCTATTAAGCCACTCAAAAGGTCTTGCATATTTTTATTTTCTGAGGGTTGTGAACCAGTTGGTATCGATAAATTTAGAGTTTTATCTTTTAATTCAGAGCATATTCTTATTGCGCCCTTATTTCCTATACCAGGAATTCTTGTTAGTAGTGTTTTGTCCTCAGATAAAATGGCCATTTCTAATTCTTCTGGTGTCATTATTGATAAACCCTTGATGGCAGTTTTTGCTCCTACCCCTTGAACTTTTAAAAGCAGGTCAAACCAGTATTTTTCATTTTCTTCTTTAAAACCATATAAAGTTATTTGATCTTCTCTGACTATAGTTTGTATAAGTATTTCGTCTAATTGCCCTTTTGTCGATAGTTTATTAAGTACTTTACTAGAACAATAAACAAGATAACCTACCCCTGAAACATCAAGAATAACATAGTCTTCTCCTATTTGATCTATTATACCTCTTAGTTTGGCAATCATTTATTTATCCTATATCTATATCATTAATTTTAGATTGTGAAAAAAAAGTATGACAAATTGCTACGGCTAAAGCATCAGACTCATCTTCACTTTTTACTTTACAGCCTGGTAAAAGAATTTGAACCATAGACTTAACTTGATCTTTTTGCGCTCTTCCTGAACCAGTTAATGATTTCTTAACTCTTCTTGGAGCATACTCAAAAACTAGCATATCATGAATAGCACAAGTTGTTATTGCTGCCCCCCTAGCCATACCTAATTTTAGAGTAGATTGCCCATTCATATTCACAAAAACTTCCTCTACTGCCGCTACCTCGGGGTTATACTCTTTGATAACTTTATTAATTTCAATATGTATTTTTTTTAATCTAGCTGATAAAGATAGTGAACTTTTCGGAGAAATGCTTCCACTTGCAATCCACTTAATATTTTCGTCTTTAGCGTTTATTATACCCCAACCAGTGTGACGTAATCCTGGGTCTAAGCCTAAAAGACGCATTTTAATATTTCCCATTCACTGCTTAAATTTTATTTATTTTTTATTTTATCCATAATTTCTTCTGAAACTTCTAAATTAGTGTAAACTGTTTGTACGTCATCATTATCTTCTAATATATCAATAAAACTAAGTATTTTTTCAGCTTGCTCTTCGTTAATTGGTTGAAAATTTTGTGGAACCCATTCTAATTTAGCACTAGTTGGATTGCCTATTTTTTCAGTAAGACTATCTCTTACACTGCCAAAATCTTCCGAGATACAAATCGCTGTATGTTCATTATCCTCGGATATAATATCTTCAGCTCCAGCATCAGCCGCAAGCTCAAAAAAGGAGTTTTCATCAAACTGATCATTTTTAAATTTTATTACGCCTTTTCTTTTAAATACAAATCCTAAGCTACCAGTTTCTCCAAGAGAGCCTCCATTTTTACTGAATGCAGAACGAATCTCTGAAGCAGTTCTATTTCGATTATCAGTTAACACATCAATAATAACCGCTACACTTCCTGGACCGTAACCTTCATAACGTATTTCTTCATAAACGGCATCATCATTTCCTCCAACAGCTTTTTGAATGGCTTTTTCTATTCTATCTTTAGGCATATTTTCAGCTCTTGCACTAATAATAGCATTTCTTAATCTTGGGTTTTTTTCTGCTTCTGGTATACCTGTTTTTGCCGCTACCGTTATTTCTCTAGCCATTTTAGAAAATAATTTGGCTCTTTTAGCATCTTGAGCGCCTTTTCTATATTGAATGTTTTTAAATTTTGAATGTCCTGCCATATTTCTCTCAATTTTATTAATATAATTAATATACTTAATTTTTTTAAATATAAATTATATTTTTATATTTTTTCTGGAAATCTATTAATTAAATGGGGGCCTATTATTATAGGCTCTATGCTATTTGCCATTCCATCAGAATCATTTATTTTAATATATGCTCCACATAGTGTGGCTTCTCCTGAGCTTACATTTATTCTACCAGTTGGCATTTTATGTCTAAATCTTGCAACCCATCCTTCTTTTTCACCTCCTATTACAGAATTATAATCTCCACACATCCCTGCATCTGATTGAAAAGCTGTACCTTTTTCTAGAATTTGAGCGTCTAATGTAGGTATATGCGTATGAGTACCTATTACTAAGCTTACTTGGCCATCAAAGGTATGACCTATCGCCATTTTTTCTGAGCTTGCTTCTCCATGAACATCAATAATTATTGCAGATATGTTTTCGCCAATTTTATAATTTTCTAATATATTAAAAATTGTTTCAATAGGGTCGTTTAGAGGATCCATAAATAATCTAGCCATTACATTTATAACTAGTACTTTTCTTTTCATGGAATCCTCATAAACAACAAATCCTTTGCCGGGAACACTTTGAGGAAAATTTTGAGGTCTTAATATATAATTATCTTTTGCTATGTAAGGAATAATCTCTTTTTGATCCCATACATGATTACCAGTAGTGATTACGTTAACTCCTAATTCATAGAATTCTTCGCAAATTTTTGGAGTAATTCCAAATCCTCCAGCAGCATTTTCTCCGTTTACAACTACTGTATCAATTTCAAGGTTTCTTTTAAGATCTGGTAATTCTTTTTTTAACACTTGTCTTCCAGACTTACCCATTATATCGCCTAAAAATAAAATATTCATAACAATTCCTTAGTAACTTCCAATTTTTTTATCAAAAATAGCTTTTTCTGTAATGATAGCATCCATGTATATATCATGTTCTTCTATAGGCACCATTTTAATTTTCTGAATAGAATACCCCAAACCAATTTTAATTATATTTTTATATTTATATAGTGACCTATCATAATAACCTCCACCACGACCCAAACGATTTAAGTTTTTATCAAAGCCAATTAAGGGGCAAATAATTATATCTGGGTTTTTTACTTCTTCAGTATTGATACTTATTCCTAATTTGTTTATGCATATCTTGGTTTCAGGTGACCACATTCTATACTTTATATCATCATTTTCTGTAGAGGCTAAACTTATTATAGCACCAAAATCAATTAATGCCGCAATTGTAGGTTTACTGTCAATTTCAGAACCTATAGGCCAATATATCGCTATATTTTTATTAATTATTTGAAATTTATTTGAGTTAAAAAATTTTATTAGATTTCTTGCTAAATCGTTTGCTGATTCTGTAGAACGTAGATGAAATAACTTTCTTTTTTGTATAAGGTTTTGTCTTATATTTTTTTTTAATTCGGAGTAATGCCGCTTGGACCGAATTTTTTGAATAACCACCTTGGAGCCTAAGTTATTAGGTGGGAATCGCATAAAAAGACCACAGTCTTAACAGAGGTAACTCCCGAGTGATTAGAAAGGTCCTGGAGTTTATCATTTTTTCGCATCTTGCAGCAATTACTCCTAATTATATATATAAAATATATGTATAAATTTAACAAGTATCATTGAAAATTACTTTAACTATTGTTTTTCAATCTTGTTAAAAATTTTTTCTAATTTTTTTGTGCTATTATCTATATTTTTAACAGCTTCATCAAGGATATCTTGATTTTTATCTAGTATTGTTATTGCAGCTAATACCATAAGTTTTACATCACCAATTTGCCCAATAGTATTAGCAATATTTGAAACTTCTTCATTTAATAAACCAGCTAACTCTCTTACTCTATTTTCTTCACCATCGGAGCATGCAATTTTATGTTCTCTATTATTAATGATAATATCTACTTCAGGCATTATTTATTTTTTCTCTCAAGTTTATTAATTTTTATTAAAATCTTCTCGAGTTTATTTAGAGTATCTGCATATTTATATTTTAAATTCTCATTTTCTTGAAGCAAAATCTCTTCAACATTATTAATTTTAGAATCATTATCATATTTATTGATAGCGGAATATAATTTCTCTGTAATAGAATTAAAATTTATTAATGATGTTTTTAAGTCTTTCATACAGTTATATTCCTAATTTCTATATTTTTTGTCTACAAAAAATAAATAACATTTTATTTTATTAAAATAATTTCCTATAAGATAGTAGGACGATTTAACTAATATTGGCAACAAAGTAGATAAAAAAACTTATTTGAAAAGATTTCTATAATTACTTTTTTAGGATATTGAATATATTATGATAGATAATAATGTAAAGGGATTAGATAAACTTTCTAATGCAATTAGAATGCTCTCAGTAGAAGCAGTTCAAAGAGCTAATTCGGGTCATCCAGGAATGCCAATGGGTATGGCAGATGTAGCGACAGTATTATTCACAAAATTTCTAAACTTTGATAGTGATTGTCCTGACTGGTTAAATAGGGATCGATTTATTTTAAGTGCTGGTCATGGTTCTATGCTGTTATATTCATTATTATATTTGAATGGGTACAAAGATATCAACATTGAAGACATTAAAAACTTCAGAGCTTTACATTCTAAAACAGCTGGACATCCAGAGTACGGAGAATTATCCGGTATAGAAACTACAACTGGCCCACTGGGCCAGGGAATCGCTAATGCAGTTGGCGTTGCGCTAGCGGAAAAAATAATGTCTGCAAGATATGGAAATGATTTGTTCAATCATAATACTTATGTAATAGCTGGTGACGGCTGTTTAATGGAGGGTATAAGTCAAGAAGCTATATCTCTTGCTGGTCATTTAGGTTTGGGAAAGTTGATTGTTTTATTCGATGATAATGGTATTTCAATTGATGGACCAACATCTTTATCTACCTCTGATAATCAGTTACTTCGATTTGAAGCTAGTAATTGGCATACTTTAGAATGCGATGGACATGCTCCTAGGGATATTGAGAGTGCTATTAAGGAATCATTAAATGATCCAAGACCTTCATTAATTGCTTGTAAAACTAAAATTGGCTTTGGTTCTCCTAATAAAGAAGGCAAATCGTCAAGTCATGGTGCTCCCATGGGAGAAGAAGAAATACAGTTAATCAGAGAGAGATTAGGATGGGATTATGAATCTTTTAAAATCCCTGAGGAAATTTTGAATAGTTGGAGAAAGAATGGTTCAAGAGGATCAGATATAAGGGTTTCTTGGGAAAAAAAATATATGGATTCTGCTTATCATGAAGAAATTTCTGATTTGATAACTAATAAACATATTCTTAATATTGAGGATCATTTAGCAGCTTACAAAGATAAATTATCTCAAGATAATATTTCTGTAGCCACTAGAAAGTCAAGTGAGAGTGTTCTTAATGAGCTTACAGAAAAATTTTCTAATTTAATTGGAGGGTCTGCAGATCTGACAGGTTCAAATAATACTTTATCTAAAAACCAAAAAGCAATTACAGCTGACGATTTTTCTGGAAGTTATATATATTATGGAATAAGAGAGCATGCTATGGCGGCTGTAATGAATGGGATAGCTCTTCATTCAGGTTTAATTCCATACGGTGGAACATTTTTAGTATTTACAGATTATTGTAGGCCTTCAATACGCTTATCGGCTCTAATGGGATTAAGAGTTATATATATTATGACTCATGACTCAATAGGACTCGGTGAAGATGGACCTACTCATCAGCCTGTTGAACATTTATCAGCTTTAAGAGCTATACCTAATTTAGATGTTTATAGACCAGCAGACAGTACAGAGACATTAGAAGTATGGCAAGCTGCTTTAAAGTCCAAAAATACTCCTAGCATTATTGCTTTATCTCGACAAAATTTAAAACCTGTTCGAAATAAATTTTACAAAGAAAATTTATCAGAATTAGGTGCGTATATATTAGTTGATAAAATTGATGCTGATATTTGTTTATATGCCTCAGGATCGGAAGTTGAAATTGCAATAAATGTATCAGAAAAATTAGAACTTGAAAACATCAATGCAAAAGTAGTGTCAGTACCATCTTTAGATCGTTTTTACAGGCAAGATAAAAGTTATAAAGACAATATTATCAATTCTATTCCTAAAATAGTCATTGAGGCTGGTATAAGACAAAGTTGGGATTATATTTTAAATGAAAATGACATTTTCATAGGAATGTCTAGTTTTGGAGCTTCTGCTCCAGCTAAAGATTTATATGAATATTTTTCTATTACTGAAGAAAAAGTAATAAACTCAGCAAAATTAATATTAAATAGGAGAAAAAAATGACAGTTAAAGTTGCAATAAATGGATTTGGTCGAATAGGTAGATTAGTTTTGAGAGCTATAATTGAGTCAAAAAGAAATGACATTGTTGTTGTAGCAATTAATGATTTAGGTTCAGTTGCAGCAAATGCTCATTTATTAAGTTATGATAGTGTGCATGGTAAGCTTAATAGTAAAGTTGAGGTAACTTCAAGTGGAATTAGAACAGAGCATGGAGAAATAAAAGTTTTCTCAGAGAGAAACCCTGAAAATTTACCATGGGGGGATTTAGATATTGATATTGCTTTAGAGTGTACAGGATTATTTACTAAGAAAGAAGATGCAAATAAACATATTATAGCTGGAGCAAAGAAAGTATTAATTTCAGCTCCTGGAAATGGAGTTGATTATACAGTTGTATATGGAGTGAATGAAAAAGGTATAACAGATGAACATAAGATAGTTTCCAATGCAAGTTGTACAACTAATTGTTTAGCTCCTGTAGCAAAAGTATTAAATGGAACAGTAGGAATTGAAAGTGGTTTTATGACTACTGTGCATGCATTTACTGGAGATCAGCCTGTATTAGATACTTTACACTCTGATTTAAGGAGGGCGAGAGCAGCATCCTCTTCAATGATACCGACCTCAACAGGAGCAGCTAAGGCTGTCGGATTGGTTTTACCAGAATTAGCAGGTAAGTTAGATGGAACTGCGGTTAGAGTCCCCACGGTAAATGTATCTATGGTGGATTTAACTTTTTATTCAGATAAGCCCACTTCAATAGAAGAAATAAATAGTGCAATAAAAGAAGCAGCCTTAAATAGCTTATCTGGCGTTCTTACTTATAACAGCGAACCTTTAGTATCTATTGATTTTAATCATAATCCGGCTTCTTCTAATTTTGATGCTACTCAGACGCAAGTTGTTAAAGAAAAATTGGTAAGAGTCCTATCATGGTATGATAATGAATGGGGTTTTTCAAATAGAATGGCTGATGTTGCAGTTCTTATGGGGAAGTAAACATGCCGCTAAATACTATTGATAATTTAGATGTTAAAGGAAAAATTGTTTTAGTTAGGTGTGATTTTAATGTGCCTATATCTGAGGATGGAGAAATTTCAGATAAAAGCAGAATTGAAAGACACGCTCCTACAATTATAACTTTAGTTAATAAAGGAGCAAAAGTAGCTTTACTATCTCATTTTGGAAGACCAGGTGGAAAATTTGATGAAAATTTTTCTTTAGGATTCATATCAGAAAGTATTACAGAAGTGTTTAAAGCCTCAGAGGTGGTAGTAATACCTGATTGTATTGGAGATGTTGCAAAGCAAGTACTAAATGATTTGCCTAATGGAGGTATAGCACTCTTAGAAAATGTAAGGTTTTATGAAGGAGAAGAAAAAAATGATTCGGGTTTTAGTAAATCCCTAGCAGATATAGCTGATATATATGTAAATGATTCTTTTTCTGTATGCCATAGGGAGCATGCTTCGGTTCATGGTATAACAAAATTTTTACCCTCTTATGCTGGTTTAGCTCTTCAACTTGAAATCGAAATGCTTGAAAAGGTTCTAAAAAAACCTGAATCACCGGTGATGGCAATTGTAGGAGGATCAAAAGTTTCTACGAAATTAAAATTATTAGGTAATTTAGTAGAAAAAATGAAATTCTTAGCTATTGGTGGAGGTATGGCAAATACTTTTGTAGCTGCTCAAGGAAAAAATATTGGGTCGTCTTTTTATGAGAAAAATATGTTAGAGGAAGCAAAAACCATAATGAAAAAAGCTGAGACAACTGGTTGTGATATTATTTTACCAATAGATGCAGTTGTTGCAGATAAATTGGAATTTGGTGTTGAGAGTTTTTCTATAGACTTAGAAAATATAAAAAAGAATAATATGATTTTGGATGTAGGAGGAAAAACTGTCGAATTAATATCTAATGCTATTATTAATAGTAAAACTTTGCTTTGGAATGGTCCTCTTGGTGTATTTGAAATTCCTCCTTTTGATGAAAGTACATCTTCTTGCGCTTTAACTGCCGCAATGATGACTAGAGCTGGAGGTTTAGTTAGTGTGGCAGGAGGAGGAGACACGGTTGCTGCACTAAATCATGCAGGAGCTTCAGGCGGTTTTTCATATATATCCGTCGCTGGTGGAGCATTTTTAGAATGGATAGAAGGTAAAATTTTGCCTGGAATAAAAGTTTTAAATACTAATTAGGGAGAAAATATAATGAAAATAACTAGAATAGTTAAAAATATATTAAATAATTATGAAAGTGATAATCCTGGGACAAAAACAAATATTGCTAGAATATTAATGCAAGGAAAATTAGCTGGAACTGGTAAATTAGTTATTCTTCCAGTAGATCAAGGTTATGAACATGGTCCAGCTAGATCTTTTTCCCCAAATCCTGATGCTTATGATCCTCACTACCACTATAAACTTGCAATAGATGCAGGTTTAAATGCATATGCAGCTCCTTTAGGAATGTTAGAAGCAGGCGCTGACACATTTGCTGGACAAATACCAACTATATTAAAGCTAAATAGCGCAAATAGTTTATCTACTTTAAAAGACCAAGCGGTACATGGATCTATAGATGATGCTTTAAGGTTAGGCTGTTCAGCCGTTGGTTTTACAATTTATCCTGGGTCAGAATATCAATTTGAAATGATGGAAGAGTTAAAAGAATTAGCATTAGAGGCAAAATCTTTTGGATTAGCTGTAGTAGTTTGGTCCTATCCTAGGGGAGGCAATCTTTCTAAGGAAGGAGAGACAGCAATGGATGTTTGTGCTTATGCTGCACATATGGCAGCTTTACTAGGAGCTCATATAATTAAAGTTAAACCACCCTCAGCACATATAGAGCAAAAAGAAGCAAAAGATTCTTATAACAATGTAGATATTTCTTCACTTACAAAAAGAATAGCACATGTAATGCAGTCATCTTTTAATAATAGAAGAATCGTAGTTTTTTCAGGAAACGCATTTACTGACATGCAAGGATTGTTAAATGATATAAAAGAAATTAGAGATGGTGGCGGTAATGGTTCTATTATTGGACGAAATACTTTCCAAAGACCTAGAGAGGAGGCACTTTCAATGTTGAATCAAGTAATAAATATATATAAGGAAAAAATTTAAAAAGCTTGTGATGAAAAATAAATCCTTAACAAGGTTATATTTAATATCTCCGGTAAATATAAATATTAATGAATTTACAGAAGATTTAGAAAAAGTCCTAAAAACAGGATTGGTCTCGTGTTTTCAATTAAGGTTAAAAAATATTGAAGATGAATTGATAGTTTCTGCCTCGATTAAGATTATTCCAATGTGTAAAAAGTATAATGTTCCATTTATATTAAATGATAGATTAGATTTAGCTCATAAAGTTGGGGCTGACGGTGTGCATTTAGGAGAAGATGATGGAAATATTGTTGAAGCTAGAAAATTATTAGGGCCAAAAGCTATAATAGGTGCATCGTGCTATAATTCAAAGCATCTAGCTATGGAAGCAGCAGAGTCTGGTGCAGACTATGTTGCTTTTGGAGCATTTTTTGATACTAAAACAAAAAACCCAAAGTCAAAGGCGGAAATAGATACTATAAAAGATTGGATATATATTAGTAATATTCCATGTGTTGCTATAGGCGGTATTAATTCTTCTAATTGTGTAGATTTAGTTAAAGCAGGCGTTGACTTTTTAGCTGTGATTGGTTGTATATGGGATAATGAAGAACCACCAGAACTATCTATTAAATACTTTGAAAATATTTTAATTTAAAATTATATATATTTTATAGTAAAAAATTATTATAAAACTATTTTTAATATTAATTAAAACTATTATAAAAAATTTTAGGAGTTATTCCCATATGAAAATTAATGGTAATGCAATTAAGCCAGGTAATATTATAGAACATCAAAATACACAATGGAGAGCAATAAAGTGTATGGCTGTGAAACCTGGCAAAGGAGGAGCTTTTAATCAGGTAGAATTAAAAAATTTAAAAACTGGCTCAAAATTAAATGAACGATTTAGAGCAAATGAAGTTGTTGAAAGATTAAGTATCGATACCAGACCTTATCAATATCTATTTAGCAGCGATGAAATGTTAACATTTATGGATTCTGAAACCTTCGAACAAATTGAGTTATCTATTTCTTTGATTGGGGAGCAAAAAGCATTTCTAAAAGATGGTATGGAGGTTACATTAGAAATAGTTGATGGGCAACCAATCGGAATAGATCTGCCTGAGCAAGTAGTACATGAAGTAATGGAGACTGAGTCAGTAGTAAAAGGACAAACTGCTTCTTCCTCATATAAGCCTGCAATTTTAGATAATAATTTACGTATAATGGTTCCCCCTCATATTACTGTTGGTACTAGAGTGATGGTTGCAACTATAGATTGTAGCTATTTAGGAAAAGAAAAAGCTTAAATTTATTGGAAATTTTATGATTAGATATTCAGCGAATATTACTATAATGATGTCTGCCGCCAGAAAAGCTTCTAAATCAATACTTAGAGATTTTGGAGAGTTGGAAAAGCTCCAGGTTTCTATTAAAGGGCAAAATGATTTTGTAACGATGGCAGATATTAAAGCACAAGATATAATTCATTATGAATTAGCTAGGGCTAGAGAAGATTATGGGTTTCTAATGGAAGAAGGTAAGGCTAAAAATAGTATTGATGAAAATGAATTTACCTGGATTATTGATCCTATTGATGGAACTTTGAATTTTATGAATGGTATTCCTTATTTTGCAATTTCTATAGCATTACATCAAAAAGATAAATTAATTGCTGCAACTGTCTATGACCCTGTGCATAACGATTTTTATTGGGCAGAAGAGGGGATAGGGGCATATTTAAATGATCAAAGATTGAGGGTAAAAAGAAAAAGCAGTCTTGATAAATCTATAATTGCAATGGGTATACCTTTTTTGGGAAGAGGTGATCATAAGCAACATATTAAAAGCCAAGAAATAGTTATGTCTAAAGTAGCAGGCTTAAGAAGATTTGGTGCCGCATCCTTAGATTTGGCTTATGTAGCTGCTGGAAAAGTTGATGGATTTTGGGAATATGGTTTAAGTCCGTGGGATGTGGCTGCTGGAATATTATTAGTTAAGGAAGCAGGTGGTTTAGCTGTGGGAATTAATGATAAGGAAAATCCTTTGGTAACCGGTAATATTGTAGCAGGAAACCCTAATATAGTTAAAGAGTTAAAAGTTATATTAAATACATAAATCTTCATGTAAGCAAAAAGTTGTAATAATTTATTAATTAACTTATTTTAATTCTATGAAATTGGTTAGTTAATATATATTTGGAATAAAAATGAATAGCCCTAGAAGATTTATTCAACGAATGATAGTTTTTATTATTTTAAACCTAGTGTTAGGTTTTTTTCTAATAAGTAACTTAATTAATTCATTTTTAACTAACCCAATTATCAATGGTTTAATTTTTTCAGTTTTAGCTTTTGGTATCATAATTATTTTTAGGCAAGTATATACCTTAATTCCTGAAATAGAATGGATAGAAGGGTATAAAAGAAATAGATCAAAAGATTTAACTGCGAATATTAAAACTAAAAAATTAATTTTGCTAGCTCCTATGGCTAGTATGTTAGTTGAGCATAAAGGTAGATTTACTATTTCTTCATTAGCAATGAGGTCGTTATTAGACAGCTTAAATTTAAGGCTAGATGAAACGAGAGAAATTTCTAGATATTTAATAGGTTTGCTAGTATTTCTTGGTTTACTAGGTACTTTTTGGGGATTGTTAAGTACTATTGACTCTGTTGGAACCGTTATAAATTCATTAGGAGTGGCCGGCGAAGATAGTACTTCTATGTTCTTAAAATTAAAAGAGGGTTTAAAACAACCTCTAAATGGCATGGGAACTGCTTTTTCATCTTCCTTATTTGGTTTATCTGGGTCTTTAATACTTGGTTTCTTAGATATACAAGCTTCTCAAGCACAAAATCAATTTTATAATGATGTAGAAGAATGGTTATCCTCTATGAGTTTGATATCAGTAAATTCAAATATAAGTAAAGATTCCAAAAAAATTCAAGAAGAAGGGGTTCCTGTATACGTTCAAGCTTTATTAGAACAAACTGTAGAAAGTATTGATTCTTTGCAAAGGACATTAGGTCGTGGTGAAGATGAAAGAAAGCATTTAGCAGATAATTTTGCAAATTTAGCTGAAAAAATGTCAGCGGTGGCGGATCAAATAAAAACTAATCAGAGCAATATTGATAAGAATAATAAATCGATAGATATTACGCCTATGATACAATATCTTAAAGACAATCCTAATGGCCTAGATGAGCCTACAAAAGAGCATATAAGAAGTATGGATATATCTATTAAAAGATTAGTAGAAGAAAATAATCAAGCTAATAAACAACTTGTTTCTGAGTTAAGATCAGAAATTAAATTGTTAGCAAAAACTATATCTGCTGCTGTAGAAAAAAATAAAAATAACAATTAGGAGTTAAGGTATTGATTAGGTCGAGAAGTAGAACTAGAAGTTCAGCTGATATATGGCCTGGATTTGTAGATGCTATATCAACTTTATTATTAGTTTTAATATTTCTTCTAACTATTTTTGTTTCATCTGAATTTCTTTTATCGAAATTACTGTCAAATAAAGATGATGCTTTAGAGGGATTAAATATACAAATCAATCAACTTACAGAATTATTATCTTTAGAAAAAAAAGAAAATAAAAATTTAACAACCACCATTTCTAGACTTAATGAAAAATTAAATAACGCTGGGCTTGCAAGTGATTTATTAAGTATGGAATTTTCAGATTTAAAAAATAAAAATATGGAGCTTAATAGATTATTAAATTCTCTTAAAGATAGTAATAGTGTTATTAAAAGAGATAATATAAAGTTAGAAACTCAAAATGATAAATTAGAAGCCGAGCTTAAAGAATTAATAATTACATTAAGAGCGACTTCAGTAAAATTACAGACTGCTGAAGAAGAAATAAAATTATCTGAAGCTGCCAAGAATCAAGTAAATTTATTAAATATGCAAATTGTTGAATTAAGAGATCAACTTAATATTATTCAAAATCTATTAGATATTAATTCAGAAGAAATTAAAAAGAAAGACTTACAAATTATAGAATTAGGGAAAAAGCTAAATACAGCATTAGCAGTTAAAGTAGGAGAGTTAAACCAATATAAGTCTGAGTTTTTCGGAAGACTCAGATCTATCCTAGGTAATAGGGAGGATATATTAATAGTTGGTGATAGATTTATATTTCAGTCTGAAGTTCTATTTGAGTCAGGTTCAGCAGAAGTTGGAACAGAAGGGTTAATACAATTAAGAAATTTATCTAGAATATTATTAGATATTACGAAAGATATACCTAATGATATTCCTTGGGTGCTTCAAATTCAAGGGCATACGGATCAAAACCCTATAAATACTCCTTTATACCCATCTAATTGGGAATTAAGTGCAGCAAGAGCAATTTCTGTTGGAAGAGTACTTATAAATTCTGGTGTAAATTCTAACAAAATTTCAGTTGCGGGTTTTGCAGAATTTCAACCTTTAGAATTTGGCACAGATTCAGATTCACTCCGAAAAAATAGAAGAATAGAAATAAAATTAACTCAGCCTTGATGTAATGATTTTCTTTTTGGACTTAATGTTTCAGGGGTTATTAAATTATTAGTTAAGTACTCCGGCCATTTTTTCCCAGTAATAAGACACTCTATTATTTTAGAAATGCCTGGAGAAGTTTGGATTCCATATCCGCCTTGACCAGCTAGCCAATAAAAACCTGGTATGTGAGGGTCTTCACCTACAACGGGTGTTCTATCAGGAAAAAATGATCTTAATCCAGCCCATTTATGATCTATTTTTTCTATTTTAAAATTAGTAGCATTTTCTATTCTATCAATAGTAATAGCTACATCTATTTCTTCTGGCTGCGAATCACAAGGAGGACTATCTGTTTCATCCGCAGGTGAAGCTAATATTTTTCCTGCTTCAGCTTTAAAATAAAAATTATCCTCTATATCTATAACTACAGGCCATTTTGAAGTATTTAAATTTGATGTATCTTCAAAAATTATTACGGTTCTCCTTTTGGGGGATAAGTTAAGAGGTTTAGTGTTTGCTAGAATTGCAACCTCATCACACCAAGCACCTGCAGCATTAATTATAATTGGAGCTATAAATTCATTATTATCAGTTTTTACACTCCATATATTATTATTTTTTGAAATATTTATAACTTCCGAATTAAATAATATTATCCCATCATTATTCTTAAGTCCGCGAGCGAAGCCTTGATGTATTAAGTCAACATCCATAACTTTTGAATCAGGTTCATATAGGGCTCTATCTATATAATTTTCTTTTACGACTGGTACCATATTTTGTACTTCATTTTTATCTATTTCAAATACATTTGCAGATAAAGATTTTGCATAGTCTAATTCTTTATCTACATATTTTGATTGATTCTTATTAGCTATAAAAAGTGAGCCCCCATATTGAGTCATTAATTGATTATTTTTAAAACATGATGGAGGGTTTTCTAAAAAATATCGACTCGCTTTAGTGATTGATCGTATTACCTTGTTTCCATAATTTTCTGTGAAAAAAGCTGCAGACCTTCCTGTAGTATGATAGCCAAGTAGTGATTCTTTTTCTAATACAATAACTTTACCGTGTTTTGAAAGTCTGTAGGCTGCAGACATTCCAGCCATTCCAGAACCAATAATTATAAAATCCGCTTGCACAAATTACTCCGCTATTTGAAGTTTATTTTTATTATACTCGTCCTCCAAGCTTCTAAGTTTATCAGCAATATGACTAGAAGGTTTAGTAAATCTTGCTAAAAGATCATATAGGGCAGGCACTATAAATAAACTTAAAATAGTTGAGAAAGTAACACCTCCTACTATAACCCAACCTATAGAGGCTCTACTTTCTGCTCCAGCACCTGTAGCTAAAGCTAGAGGCATTGCACCGAAAACTGTTGCTATAGTAGTCATTAATATTGGTCTTAACCTTGCCGCAGCAGATTCTTTCACAGCTTCTCTAATTGATCTACCTTGTTCTCTTAATTGATTAGCAAATTCTACTATTAATATTGCATTTTTTGCAACTAAGCCAATTAACATAACTAAACCAATCTGACTATAAACATTCAAGGTAATTCCAGTAAAATATAAAGTAGCAAGTGCACCTGTAATAGCTAATGGTACGGATAACATAATTATAATAGGGTGAACAAAGCTCTCAAATTGGGCGGCTAAAACTAAAAATACTACTAATAATGCTAGACCAAACGTAATCATTAGTGATGATGATGAGTCTCTAAATTCTCGAGATTGACCCGCATAAGAAACTCTTGCTTCAGGAGGTAAATTTGTAAGCGCTAAGTTATCTAAATAATCCAGTGCTTCTCCTAAACTATAACCTGGGGCTAGCGATGCAGAAATTGTTACAGAACGCATCCTGTCAAATCTATTAAGTTCTTTAGGAGCAGCAGTTTCATTCGTAGTAATTAAATTATTTAACGGAATTAAATTATTTTTAGAATTTCTTACATATATATTTTCTAAATCATTTGGAGTTTCTCGGTCTTGATTTCTTGCTTGAAGAACAACATTATATTGAACTCCTCTATCATTTAGTGTGGTAACAAAACGAGATCCAAGCATTGTTTCTAAAGTTCTTCCTATATCTGCAATGGATACTTCCATTGTTGCGGCTCTATCTCTATTTATATCAACTTTTAATTCAGGTTTTGTCTCTTTATAATCTGCATCAATACTCAATAATTTAGGATTCTCTTCCTTTGCCTTGTTAATAATAATTTTACTCCAGTCTTTTAAAGTATCATAACTTGGCCCTCCTAGTACAAATTGAACTGGAGACTTTCTACCTGGTTGATTTAAACTTGGTGGATTAATTGCAAAGACATTTGCTCCTGGTACGCTAAGCAATTTAGGAAAAAATTCTTTTACTATTTCTTGCTGACTTCTTAATCTTTCTTGCCAAGGCTTTAACACAACAAATGCAATTGCAAAATTTACTGGGCTTGGTCTACTTAATCCAGGTGCCAGTACTCCAAATAAAGTATCTATTTCTTTAGAGCCTTCAGGGCCAATTGATGCGAGTTTATCTTCAACCTCTAAAAGATAATCTCTAGTATAATTTAAAGTTGCACCTTCTGGAGCCATTAGAACTACTAAAAATACACCTCTATCTTCTGTAGGAGCAAATTCTTTAGGAACTTCTTTATATAAAGAATAAGCTGTTGCTGAGAAAGCAATTCCAATAGCTAATATTATGATTGGAAAAGATAATGTCTTACTTAGTGTCCATTCATATCCTTTATTAAGTAGTAAAAATATTTTTTCACTGCTTCTATAGAGTAAATTACTCGATTGTTTCTGTTTTAATATTTTTGAACACATCATTGGAGTTAAGGTTAAGGCTACAAGACTTGAAAATAGAACTGCACCAGCTATAGAAATTCCAAACTCACTAAATAATCTGCCAGTGTTACCTCCCATCATAGATATTGGAACAAAAACAGCAATTAAAGACAGAGTAGTAGCAATAACTGCAAAACCTATTTGTCTAGAGCCCCTTAATGAAGCTAAAAGAACAGGTTCTTTATTTTCAATTCTTCTATGAATATTTTCTAGAACTACTATTGCGTCATCGACTACTAAGCCAACAGCTAAAACATAGGCTAAGAGAGTTAATACATTAATTGAAAATCCAAAAATATTTAAAATAATAAATGATGAAATTAATGAAACAGGAATAGCAATTGCTGGAATTAGTGTTGCCCAAAATGACCTCAAGAATATAAAAATGACAGCAATTACAAGGCCCATAGCTATAGCTAATGCTTTAAAAACTTCTTTAATTGAGGCATCAACAAATCTAGACCTATCATAGGCAACAAAAAGTTCAACTTGTTCAGGAAGACTAGCTTGTATCTCATCTAGTTTGTACCTTATACCATTTGCTATTTCTAATTCATTAGCTTTAGACTGTTTGATTACTCCTAAACCAATTGCAGGCTCGCCATTTGCCCTTACTTCGTATCTTTCTTCTTCTGTTCCTAAATTAATTTCTGCTACATCACTTAATCTAATTAAATAATCAGATTTTTGCATTACTACAATATTTTTAAACTGTTCTTCAGTTACTAAACCAGAATCCGTTCTAACAGCAAATTCTCTTCTGTTGGATTCTACTCTACCTGAAGGAAGTTCTAAATTTTGCTTTAATAAAGCGTTTTCTAAATCATTTACTGTTATACCATATGCAGCCATAGAACGTCTGTTTAACCAAATTCTCATAGCTGGTTTTCTTTCTCCACCTATCATTACTTTAGCTACACCTGGGACAACTGAAAACGTATCAACTAAATATCTATCGGCATAGTCACTTAATTGTATAGCATTCCATTCCTTACTTCTCATCCCTATCCATATGAACGGACTTGCATCAGCTTCTGTTTTTAATACTACTGGGGATTCAGCATCTAGTGGCAGGTTGCCAATACTGCCAGATACTTTATCACGTACATCGCTTGCAGCAGCATCAACATCCCTTGTCACTACAAATTCAATTGTTACTTCTGACCTTTCTTCTCTGCTTTTAGATGTAATTTGTTTTACACCCTCTATTCCACTTACAGATTCTTCAATAATTTGAGTAACCTGACTTTCAATAATTGTAGCAGGAGCACCTTTATAAAGCGTAATGACGGAAACGATTGGAGCATCAATATCAGGGTATTCTCTTACTGCTAGGTCTTTCATTGAAGATAAACCAAATATAACAAGTATTAAACTAACTACAGCAGCAAAAACAGGTCTTTTTATAGATATATCTGATAATAGTAGAGTGCGTTCTTTAGTTTCTATTTTTTTTGTCATTATAATACATTTCTATTTAATTAATTATTTATTTCACGAATTGTAACTTTAGAGCCGTCTCTCACTTTTTGAATTCCTCCTGTCACAACCATTGCATTTGGTTCGATGCCTTCTATAACTTCTACTTCGCCAGTAAGCCTCTGTCCTAATTTAACTGGCGTAGCTTTAGTTATTCCATTATCAATTACGTAGACCGTCCTTTGAGTTCCATCAGTTAGTACCGACTCTTCAGGAATTATAATCGCATTTGTATGTGTCATTACAGGTAATTTTACTACCATAAACATACCAGGTTTAAGCTTCAATTGATCATTATTAATTTCAGCTCTAACAGTTATAGATCTAGAGTCAAGACTGATTCTAGTATCAATAGATTTTATAGTGCCAGTAAAAATTTCATTTCCCCAAGCTCTAGAAAAAGTTTTTATATTTGTGCCTATCATAAGACTTGATATAGCTGATTCTGGAACTTCAAAGTCTATCTCAATTGGATCTATACTATCTAGTGAAGTCATTACTTCTCCTGGTTCTAAATATTCACCTATACTCTTAAGTTTAAGACCGATTACACCATCAAAAGGAGCTCTAATTATTTTTTTATTATATTTATTTTCAGCTATTTTTAATGCTGCTTTTGCAATTTGAAGTTGTGCTAAGGCTTCTGTTTCATCTGTTAATAGCTGATCTAATCTTGTTTTAGCAATATTATTAGTTTGTGATAATTTTTCTGCACTTCTTGCTAATCTCTTCCTTCTTTCAAGTAGTGCTGTCCATCTATCTACTTCTGCTTTATGAATATTAATTTCAGCTTGTTCAATACTTGATTCTAAAATAAATAAAATATTATTTTTTTTAATACTTTGTCCTTCTGTAAATTTTATTTCTGTAACAATTCCATTTACTTCAGAAGTAACATCAATAGAATCTAAGGCTTTAAGATTTCCAACAACTTCCATATCAACCACAATATCATCTACTCTAACTTGTTTGGCATCAATAGCAGTGGGTGGTCTTTCTGCTGCTGAACTATTATTATTTTTATCGTTCGAACCAGTAATTATTGACCAATTATCCCATACGAGCCAGGCTATGATTCCTATAAATATTACCGTAAAAATTTGAATTAAGACAGATCGCATTATTTTTCCTATATATTTAATTATCAAGATTGTATTATACATATATATTCATAATATTATATAATTTTATAAAAAATATTGGATTTAAAAGATGTCGGAAAATAATACTAAAAATGAAATAGATAAAATGACTTTCGAAGAAGCATTAAAGGCATTAGAAGAAATAGTAAGTCAATTAGACTCAGGTGAAATAGATTTAGATAAAGCTGTAGAAGCTTATGAAAGGGGTACCAATTTAAAGGCTCATTGTGAAAAAAAATTAAAAGAGGCTCAGTTACGTGTAGAAAAAATTGAAGTAGATAAAGAAGGTGAAATAACTACAAAAAATTTGGATGTGTAGTGATAAAAAAATTAAAAAATTCTAATCCTAACTTTATAGAATATTTAAATATCTTTACTAATAAATTTGAAAGTTTTTATAATCAAAAATATTTTATTGATAGTTCTCCAAATATTTTAAAAGAGAGTATTCAATATATTAATTCAACAGGCGGAAAAAGAATAAGACCTTTCCTGGTATGTGAATGTGCTAAATTATTTGATATAAAATTTGAAATTTCAATTTATGCAGCTATAGCAATAGAAATGGTTCATACCTATTCATTAATTCATGATGATTTACCTGCTATGGACAATGATGATTTGAGAAGAGGAAATGAGACTCTTCATAAGAAGTATAATGAGGCTATTGCAATACTATCAGGAGATGCCTTATTAACGGATTCCTTTATTATGTTATCTGATAATTATAAAAATTTAGATCTTAATATATGTCTGGAATTAATATCACTTTTGTCAAAATCAGCTGGAAGTGGCGGTATGGTTGGAGGGCAAATTCTAGATTTGTTTCCTGAAAATAATAATGAAAAAAGCGTGAATACGATGAATGAAATGAAAACTGGAGCACTTATTCAGTGTGCTACTTCTTTTGGAGCAATTTTAGGGAATGCTCCAAAAAAAGACCATAAAAATATGTATGAATATGGAAGTTCAATTGGCAAAGTTTTTCAAATTAAAGATGATTTGTTAGATATACAGGGAGATGAAAAAATAGTTGGTAAAAGAATTAATAAAGATAAAGATAATGGTAAATTTAGTTTTATAGATTTATATGGAGAGGAGAAAACAAAGAAACTTGCTATAGAATATGTCAGCCAAGCAAAAGATATACTAGTAAGTTACGGAACAAAAAATAACTATTTGATTTTACTTACTGATTATATTTTAGATAGAAAAAAATGAAAAAATCTAAAATTCGTTTAGATGATTTGGTTGTAAAATTAGGCTTTGCTGTAACTAAATCTATTGCCCAATCTCTAATAATATCTGGAAGAATATATAACAAAGAAAAAAAATTAGATAAGCCAGGATATCAAATTTTAAGTGATACTAAAATAACTTTCAGAGGCCCTTTGCATCCATGGGTTTCTAGAGGTGGGATTAAATTAGATCATGCTTTAAAAAGTTTCCAATTAGATGTAAATGGCTTAATAGCATTAGATATAGGGTCCTCTACAGGGGGGTTTAGTGACGTCTTAATTCAAAATGGAGTAAAAAAATTATATGCTGTTGATGTAGGTTATGGTCAGTTACATGAAAAAATATTAAAAAATCCTATAGTAGTTTCATTAGAAAGAAAGAATGCAAGATATTTAAGTAAAAGCGATATACAAGAGAGTATTGATGTACTGGTATGCGATGCTAGCTTTATAAGTTTAACAAAAATTCTTCCCGAACCATTAAAACTATGTTCTGAAAAAGCAAAACTGATAGCTTTAATAAAACCTCAGTTTGAACTTCAAAAACAATTAATCTCTAAAGGCGGAATTGTAAAAGAAGAAGAATTAAGACAACAAGTTTGTCAAAATATAAAATTATGGATAGAAGATAAAATGCTATGGAGAGTTCATGATATTATTGAAAGCCCAATTAAAGGGCCTAAAGGAAATATTGAATACTTAATATATGCTAGTAAATAATTATTCTCTTGCCATATTGTGATACTCTTTGTTAGGCCTCATGTCAGTTCCCGCCGCTATTCTGTTAGACATATTAAAAAAACTAGCCACCTCTACAATTTCTAGTATTTCTTCTTCTTTAAAATTAGCTTGACGTAAAATATTTCTATCTGAATTATCTATTTTACTAGGGTTTTCTGTAAGTTTATGTGCAAAATCTAGCATTAATCTATTTTTTTCACTTAGATTTGCAGATCTATAGTTTATCATTAATTCATCACCAAGTATTTGATTATTACTTAGCTGTCTAACTGCTGCTCCATGCGCTATTAAGCAATAAAAACATTTATTATAACTCGAAACTACTACTGCTATCATTTCTCGTTCTAATTTTGATAAATAACCTTCTTTTATCATTAATCTATTATAAAAACTTACAAAGTTTTTTAATCTATCTATATCTGTAGCATTTGCTAATATAACGTTCGGTACCATTCCTAATTTTTCCTTACAAACTTCAAAGTACCTTTTCATTTCCGCATCAAGCATTTCTATTTTAGGTTCAATATTTAAATCCCAAATATAGTCAACTTTTTTACTATTTTTCATTTTTATAAATTCCTTGTAATGGCTATATGTTGTAAAGCATGATCAGCTAAAACAATTGCTATCATTGCTTCTCCTACAGGAACAGCTCTTATTCCAACACATGGGTCATGTCTACCTTTAGTTATAATATTTGTTTCTTTTTTATTCTTAGTAATAGTTTTTCTAGATTTTAAAATTGAACTTGTCGGTTTGACTACAAATCTACTGATAATATCTTGCCCTGAAGAAATTCCTCCTAGGATTCCTCCTGAATGGTTAGATAGAAATTTAACATTCTTATGTTTGTCTATCCTAATTTCATCCGCATTTGTTTCACCTGTTAAATCAACAACAGAAAAACCATCGCCTATTTCTACACCTTTTACAGCATTAATACTCATTAATGCGCTAGCTATATTAGAATCTAATTTTTGATAAATTGGTTCTCCTAATCCAACAGGGATATTTTTAACTATTATTTCTATAATAGCTCCGCATGATAATCCTTTTTTTCTAATATTTGTGAGATAACTTTCCCAATTTTTTATTGAAGTTTGGTCTCCACAAAAAAAATCATTCTTATTTATAATATTTTTATTCCATTTACTTTTATTAATTTTATGTGGACCTAATTGAATAACAGAACCAATTATTTCTACTTTATTACTTATTACTTTAGAAAGTACTTTTTTCGCTACTGCGCCAGCAGCTACTCTCATAGCAGTTTCTCTTGCTGAAGACCTTCCTCCTCCTCTATAATCTCTGACTCCATATTTTTCTTGATATGTATAGTCAGCATGAGACGGCCTAAAAGTATTCTTTATATCGCTATAATCTTTAGATTTATGATCTTCATTTTTTATTATTAAAGAAATAGGAGTGCCTGTTGTTTTTCCTTCAAAAGTACCTGATGATATTCTTACAATATCTTTTTCTTTTCTTTGTGTGACATATTTTGAGGATCCAGGTCTTCGTCTATTAAGGTCTTTTTGAATATCTTCTTTCGTTAATTTGATACCAGGTGGAACACCATCTATTATACATCCTATTTCTGGTCCATGGCTTTCTCCAAAAGTAGTATATCTAAAAATATTTCCAAAAGAATTGCTTGCCATTTTTATACAACCGATATATCGGGAGCATCAGGAGATTTCATTCCAACTACATGATATCCTGAATCAACATGTAAAATTTCACCAGTAGTACCAGAAGATAAATTTGATAATAAAAATAATGCCGCTCCACCAACATCATCAAGATTAGTATTCCTTTTAAGAGGGGCATTATATTCATTCCACTTGAGAATATATCTAAAATCACCAATTCCAGATGCAGCTAAAGTTTTAACTGGTCCAGCTGAAATACCATTAACTCTAATTTCTCTATTACCTAAATCAGCTGCAAGATACATAACACTTGCTTCTAATGCGGCTTTAGCAACACCCATAACATTATAATGTGGAATTACTTTTTCTGCTCCATAATAAGATAATGTCAACATGCTACCGCCATCATTCATGATCTTAGAAGCATAATTTGCAACTGCTGTGAAAGAATAACAAGAGATATCCATTGATTGTAAAAAATTATTTTTTGAGGTTTCAATATATTTACCTTTAAGTTCTTCTTTATCTGAATAAGCAATTGCATGAACTATAAAATCTATTTTTCCATGTTTTTTATGTATTTCGTTAAATGTATTTTTTATGGATTCTTCATTAGATACATCACATTCAAAAATATTTTTAGCTTTTACTTTATCTGCAAGCGGAACTATTCTTTTTTTTAATGCTTCACCTTGGTAAGTTAAAATTATATTTGCTCCATTATCCGATAACGTCTTTGTAACGCCCCAAGCAAGTGATCTTTCATTAGCAACTCCCATTACAATCCCAATTTTATTTTTCATAATGTCACTGCCCACTATAACTTCTTGTTTTGAATTGTCTTCTGAGTTCATATCATTTCCTAGTTTAAATACATTATTTATTTTAAGAGTATTTATTGATTTATAAAAAAAATAATAAAATTAATTATCTTATTAAGAATATTATCCTATATAATACTATAAAATAAATATATAAGGAATGTCATGAAAAGTGAAGAGTTTATAAAGTTTTCTGACCCTATGAAACTTTTTTCTATATGGTTAAATGAAGCAAAGGAAAAAGAAATCAATGACTATAATGCATGTTGTTTAGCAACATGTGACGCAGCAGGAATACCTTCTGCTAGAATGGTCCTAATCAAAACATTTGATGAAAGAGGCTTTGTTTTTTTTACTAATTTAAATAGCCGTAAAGCTAAAGAATTTGAGAGAAATGTTAGAGTGGCATTATGTTTTCACTGGAAAACACTAAAAAAACAAATAAGAATTGAGGGCCCTCTATTAGATTTACCAAATAATGAAGCTGATAATTATTTTGAAAGCCGTTCTAGAGAAAGTAAAATTGGTGCTTGGGCAAGTAAACAGTCAAGTTATCTTCCTGAGGGGTACCAAAGTTTAGAAAAAAATATAGAATTTTATGAAAATAAATTTAAAGATAAAACTATTCCTCGACCTAATTTTTGGTCTGGGCGAATAGTGGTACCTGAAAAAATAGAATTTTGGAAAGACGTCAAAAATAGATTACATGAAAGAGTACTATTTAAAACAGATAACGAAAAATGGCTTAAAGAATATTTATATCCCTAGTTAATTTGAAGGATATAATACTCCCAAAGTCTCAGCAACACATGCTGGCTTTTCTTCACCTTCAATCTCTATAGTAAGCTCGTTTTTGATCTTAAACCCTGATTTAGAAGGAGTAACTTCTAATAGTTTAAAAGATCCTCTTAAATTAGAACCAGCTTTTACAGGAGATAAGAATCTTACTTTATCTAAACCATAATTAACTGAGTGGGCTATATTCTTCACTTCATAAGTGTTGTAACTCATCCATGGAGCAAGAGATAAAGTTAAAAAACCATGAGCTATAGTAGATCCAAATGGACCTTTTTTAGATTTCTCTTCATCCAAATGAATCCATTGGTAATCTTCTGTAGCATTGGCAAACTCATTTATTCTTTTTTGCGATACATTCACCCAGGGGCTTTTACCAGTAATTTTTCCAACATATTTTTGCAGTTCTTCTATAGATTCTAAAACTATCATCTCAATCTCCAGATATTGAATTTTTTTTTTGTTATATTATATCAATATTTACAAACATAACTAATATGTTTTATAAAATAAACTATAGGAAATAAAATGACTACGATAAAAAATAATAAACTTACTAAAGAACAGTATGCTGTAGCTAAAGAAGGAGCAACAGAACCTCCGTTTAGTGGAATATATAATGATGAAAAAAGAATAGGAGTTTATTTGTGTGTGTCATGTGATCAAAAATTATTTGATTCAAAGACAAAATATGATAGTGGTTCGGGTTGGCCTGCTTTTTATGCGCCATTTAAAGAAGAAAATATAATTAATGTTCAGGATACATCACATGGAATGATAAGAACAGAGGTAAAATGTAGTAAATGTGAATCGCATCTGGGGCATGTGTTTCCCGATGGGCCAGAGCCCACAGGGTTAAGATATTGTATAAATTCTATAGTTATGAATTTTATAGAGGAATAATACTAAGTGGATTTAAGTATTTTTATAATATCTTGATTAATAACAAACCGTGAGCCAAACGATTTTGAATATTCATTGCTTTTTTTACAGAAATATTCAATGCCATATTTCCTTACCCAATTAAATGGGCCGCCAGTCCAAAACGGAAAACCAATTTCTTTTATGAGCATATAGTCACATACTTCAGCATTTTGAATAGCTGAGTATTTAGTATAATTAAAGAATATATTATTTATAGAACTATAAAGTAATCTTGTTTCAACCTCTTCAACTGAGGGTTGTATTTTTGATTCTGGGATGAGTTCAGTTAAGCTAGGCCATATATTACATTTTATTCCTTCATTGTAATCATAAAAACCTTTATTCTTTGATAGTCCGTTTCTATTAATTTTTTGCATTGATCTTATCAATGAGGCGACTGCTGCATCAGTAGAATCTAATTGATTTATTACACATTGGATTTCAAGACTGTCAGCGATTTCTAAAGGACCAGCCTTAAAATCTAATCTTTTTCCTGCATTTTCAATTAAAGCTGCTGAAACTCCATTAATTAAAAGTCTCACACCTTCGGCTGCATAGTTTTCTTCAAAGGATTTTTTAAACTCTGAAATTATATCTTCTCGTATTTTTTCTTTTTTATTAAATAAGATTGCTGTTTCAATCATAGATCTTGTTTCTATATTCTGGATCAGCCAAGTAAAATGTCTTGCTTCTATTTTTAAACCAGAATTTATATCAGTGTTTAAGCCTTCATAAATAGAACTCATTAATATTTTAACCGCAGGATAGTGATTAACTGTATTTGCATGTAAAGATGCAATTTTTGATATAAAATACCCTAAGTTTTCAGAGGAAAATGGATTAAGTTTAGTGTTTTTAAATTTATTATCATCCCAATTTTGCAGTGAAACTGGATTTTGAATAATATGCTTTTTTGCTTTATCAATTAGTTGACTTTCATCCACAATTTCATCAATTAGGTTTATTTCTAACGCTTCCTCTGCTGATAAAATTTTATCACTTAAAAATAAGTTTATACTTTCATTAATACCTATTAGTCTTGGTAATCTTTGGGTGCCTCCAATAAAAGGAGTAAAGGAATACTTCATATTTTTAAAATAAAAATTAGTATTTGAGTCTTTACTAGCAATTTTATAATGACTATGTAAAATAATTTCTAAACCACCTAGTTTTATTTCACCTTTGATAATACTTACTATAGGTATTCCAATTGTTTCTAACTTTCTTAATGACTTGCTCAATTTGGTAATAGTATCAAAGATAGACTTAGAGTTTTTTAATGATAGAAGAAAATCTAGATCATAATCATAGTTATAGTGATTTTGATCGGAAGAAATTATTATACCTTTTATATTCTTATTATTATATATGAAATCTATAGTCTCTATAAAGTCGTTTATAAATACTTCATTAATAAGTGTGTTTTTAGACTGAAGTGAGAGATTAGCTATATTGTCTTCGTCAAAAAAGAGCTTTATATTTTTTAGATTCATTAAACTCTTTCAATTATAGTGGCTGTACCCATACCGGCTCCGACGCATAAAGTTATTAGCCCAGTCGATAAATTTCTTCTTTCTAATTCGTCTAATACTGTTCCTAATATTATTGCTCCTGTTGCACCTAGTGGGTGCCCTAAAGCAATTGCTCCTCCATTAACATTAACCTTTGAATGATCAACATTTAATGCTTCCATGAAACGTAATACAACGGCAGCAAAAGCTTCATTCATTTCAAATAAATCAATATCTGAGGCATTCATATTTGCTTTTTTCAGAGCTTTCTCTGCAGAATCGGCTGGACCTGTTAGCATAATAGTGGGTTCAGAACCGATCGATGCAAAAGATCTAATTTTAGCTCTAGGCTTTAAATTATACTTGTCTGCCATTTCTTTATTTCCTATTAAAACTCCTGCAGCTCCATCAACTATTCCTGAAGAATTACCAGCATGATGCACATGTTTAATAGCTTCTATTTCTGGATATTTTAAAATAGCAACATCATCGAAACCATATTTTCCCATTTTCTCAAATGATGGTTCTAGTGCTCCTAGTGATTGCATAGTGGTGTTAGGTCTCATATATTCATCAACTTCTAGAATAGGCAAGTCGTTTTGATCTTTAACTGGAATAATTGAATTTTTAAATTTATTATTTTTCCATGCTTCAGATGCTCTTTTTTGAGAGCTAACAGCATAACTATCAACATCATTTCTAGAATAATTATATTTTGTAGCTAATAAATCAGCAGATATTCCTTGTGGAACAAAATAAGAATTATAAGCTACAGTTGGATCTGCCATCCATGCTCCTCCTGAACTTCCCAAAGGCACTCTTGACATTGATTCAACGCCACCTCCAACTGATAGACTGGCTTGACCTGACATGACTTGGGCAGCAGCAATATTAACAGCCTCCAATCCTGAAGCACAAAAACGATCTACTTGAACTCCACTTACAGTTTGATGCCATTCTGCTTCTAATACAGCAGTTCTTGCTATATCTGCTCCTTGTTCCCCTATAGGATGAACACAACCCAAAACAACATCATCTACATCTTCTGTATTTAAATTATTTCTGCTTTCTATAGATTTAAGAACTTTTGCAGCTAATTGCACAGGTGCTACTTCATTTAATGAACCACTTTTTTTTCCTTTTCCTCGTGGTGTTCTAACTGTATCAAATATTAGAGCTTCATTCATTTTTCATCCTTCTTTTTTATTTCGTTAAGGTTCGACTAATAATTTCTTTCATGATTTCATTGGTTCCACCATATATTCTTTGAACTCGCGCATCTTCCCACGATCTTGCAATTGGATATTCTCTCATATAACCATAGCCACCATGAAGTTGTACACATTCATCTACTAATTTGCATTGTAATTCTGTTGTCCATAATTTTGCCATAGCACCTTCAACGGCGTCAAAATCATTATTTAAATGTTTATTAATACATTCATCAACATATATTTGGGCTACAGATAATTCTGTTTTTAGTTCTGCGAGTTTAAATTTTGTATTTTGAAATTCTGATATTTTTCTTCCAAAAGCATTTCTCTCATTTACATATTCAATAGTCCAATCTAATGCTGCTTCTGATGCTGCAACAGCCGCAACTGCAATAGCCAGACGTTCTTGAGGTAATTGTTCCATTAGATTATAAAACCCTTTACCTTGTGAACCTATAAGATTAGAAACAGGAAGTTTGACATTATCAAAAAATAATTCAGATGTATCTTGAGCCTTCAAACCTACTTTATCTAAGTTTCTTCCTCTTTTAAAACCTTCTCTATCTCCTTCGCACATAATTAATGAAGTGCCTTTGGCACCAGAGTTCGGATCGGTTTTAGCAACAACAATTATTAAATCTGCATTTTGGCCATTTGTTATAAAAGTTTTTTGCCCATTTAATATAATATCATCGTTTATTATTTTTGCATTAGTTTTGACCGATTGTAAATCACTTCCAGTTCCTGGCTCTGTCATAGCTATCGCTCCCACAAGTCTTCCTTCACACATTCCAGGTAACCAACTATTTTTTTGACTTTCTGTTCCATAATGTAATATGTACGGAGTAACTATATCTGAATGAACAGAAATTCCAGGGCCTGTAGCTCCTACTTTCATAAATTCTTCTACTATTATTACATTATATCTAAAGTCAGCACCTGAACCTCCATATTCTTCTGGTACGTTTGGACATAATATTCCAGCTGCACCTGCTTCTAGCCAAAAGTCTCTTGAGACAACACCTTTCTTTTCCCATTCATTATGGAATGGTACTACGTGTTTCTTAACAAAACGTTTAACACTTTCTCTAAAGATATCATGAGATTCATCAAATATTTTTCTTTTACTTTGCATTTTTATAAAACCTTTAATTTTCAAATTATTTTAGATGATTGTTTAGATTAAAACAATTATGATTTAATAATATTATCTATAATTTCAAATGTATTAGTGGATAAATTTTCCTTTTTTCTTATTCTCAGAAGTTGCTCTTTAATAGTTTTTCTTCTATTTCGATCTAATTTTTTCCAACTACTAAATGAAGTTGCAAGCCCAGATGCAGAACTTGGATTAATAGTATCAATATGTATGATTTGATCTGCAATAAATTTATATCCACTTCCTGAGATATGATGAAAATTTATAGAATTATTTTTTGCAAATGTAGTTAAAACTGCACGAACTTTATTTGCACTTTTATAATCAAAAATAGGAAGTTTTATTAATTTTTTAACAATATTTAAATTATTTTTAATTTTTGCAGATGCTTGGATTTGCAACCATTTTTCTATCATTGTTGGCTGATCTTTATATTTTTGATAGAAATCTGATATGAGTTTATCTTTTTGTTTTCCTTTTATATTAATAATACATGTTAAACTAAATAATTGAATAGTCATATTATCTGAAGAATTATATGCTTTAAAAGCTATTTGTTCTGCATTTTTTCCTTTATCTGCAGTTAGGTATTCTAGACAAACATTATGTAAAGATCTCCATTCTCTTGATGTCGAATTATTTTTATAAGATTTTTCTAGAATTAAATTTAACTGTTGATTTAAAGCTGAACTTATATTTTTTAAGATACTTATTCTAGCTTTATGGATATTTTCTGGGTCATATGTATTAGTATGTTCTGCAATTTCATTTTCAGATGGTACAGATAATAATTCTGATGTAAAGGAAGGGTCTTTGTATGAGTTTTTTAAGATATTCTTAATTATTTCCATAAAGGATTTACTAATTGTAACATTATTTTTTGATTTTGATTGCTTTAGGCATAAATTTAAAAAATATTTATTTAATGTGTCCCATTTTGTAAAAGGATCATTGTCATACATCATTAATAAATTAAGCTTATTTATATTTTGCTTAAGGTTTATTTTTACAGGCGATGTGAACCCTCTGTTAATAGATATTGCAGGGAGGGATGTTATATTTTCAAATAAAAATTTCTGAGAGTTACGTTTTATAATTAGTAATAATTCTTTTTGATTCTTATTTTTACTTAAATTAAAAAATTCACCATTATTTCCTAATAGCGATAATTTTAATGGAATTAGCATAGGCTTTTTATTTTTTTGTTTAGGTGTATTTGGAATAATTTGCTTGATTTTTAATTCTAAGGTTTTTGCTTTTTTATTATAATATGGTTCTATTTCTATCTCAGGGGTACCGGCTTGTGAGTACCATAAATAAAATTGCTTCAAATTTATATTATTTACTTTTTCCATAGAAGAAATAAAATTTTCGCAGGTGGCTGCCATTCCATCATATTTTTTAATATAATATTTAAAGCCTTTTAAAAAGCCTTTTTCTGATAAAATACTTTCGAGCATTCTAATTAATTCTGCTCCTTTATTATATACTGTAGATGTATAAAAATTATTTATTTCTGCATAAGATTTTGGTCGGACTGAGTGGGCTAATGGACCAGCATCTTCAGCAAATTGTACAGTGCGAAGTAGCCTTACATCCTTTATTCTTTTTACCGCTCTTGAACCCATATCAGACGAAAATTCTTGGTCTCTGTAAACTGTCAGCCCTTCTTTAAGACTTAACTGAAACCAATCTCTGCAAGTTATTCTGTTACCTGTCCAATTATGAAAATATTCATGAGCAACAATAGTTTCTATAAAGTCATACTCATTATCAGTGGATGTTTTACTATCAGAAATCAAATATTTTGAATTAAAAATATTTAAACTTTTATTTTCCATTGCACCCATATTAAAATTATTAATTGCGGCAATATTAAAAATACTTAAATCATATTCAAGGTTATATTTTTGCTCATCCCATTTCATTGCTTCTACTAAGCTATCCATAGCAAATTTGACTTTATTTTTATCTTCTTTTCTTATCCAAATATTTAAGTCTACGTGTTTATTTGATTTAGTTAGAAATTTACGACTGTTTTTTGCTAATTTTCCAGCTACTAAAGCAAAAAGATAACAAGGTTTAGGAAAAGGATCATGCCATACTACTTCTAGGTTATTTTTAATTATTTTTTTTGATGTAAGGTTTCCATTTGATAACATAACAGGAAATTTTTTCTTATCACCTATAATTTTAACGGTATAAACTGATAAAATATCAGGTCTATCTGGAAAATAAGTAATTCTTCTAAATCCTTGTGCTTCACATTGCGTTACAAATATATCGTCTGAAACATATAAGCCTTCTAGCCTAGAATTTAGAATAGGACTTATATTAGTAGTTATTTCAATTGTAGATATTTTGGGTGGTGAAAATATAGTAATTTGTTTTTTATTTTGTTTATATTCTCTAGAATTAAGTTTTTTATTATTTAAAAAAATAGATATCAATCCAACTTCAACGCCATCTAAAATTATATCGCCTGACGTATTTATAAATCTCATTGTATTCGTTACAGTAGTATTTCTAGAATTTAAAATAAATTCTAAATTTACATCTTGTAGAACAAAATTAGCTGCCTTATAATCACTTTGTTTTGTTATTTTTGAATTCATATGTTTTTATCTATAGTCTTTATAATGAATGTAAGTAGCATTCTAAGTTAAATAGTAAAAAAAATTTATAGCAGGTACCTATTTCATGCAATTAAAATTATTTATAATTATTTTTATAATAAGTATACCTAGAGTTTTATTGCATGCTGCAGATTATAACTATGTTAAAGAAAGAGCGTTAATTTTAAAAGATGGGTCGCAATTAGAGAAAGTTGAGGCTATTCAAGAATTAGGTAGATTATCTTCTAATGCAAATTTTATAATTGATGATTTGATTTTTAGTTTGAGGAATGATGATTCTCATCAAGTAAGAATGGAAATTATTAGAGCTCTAGAGAGAATAGGGGGGCAAGCAAATAAAACAGTTCCAGCTTTAATTGAAGCCTTAGGCAATGAAAATTGGGAAATACGATGGTCTGCAGCAGGGGCATTAACTTCGTTTGGAAAAAAATCAGCTATGGCAGTTCCAGAACTTGTAGGTTTATTAAGAGACCCTGAAGACTATGTTAGAAATGCAGCGTTATCTACTTTAGGTAAAATGGGTCCAATTTCAGTTGCAGCTATGATGGATGAAGTATCGAAGCCTCTTGATAATACTGAAGACCAATTATATATGAGAATAATATGTATTAGGTCATTAGGGGCTTTAGGTGCAAAAGCTATGGTAGCAGTTCCTCTTTTAATACAGAATTCTAAGCATGAAGATATAAACGTAAGGTTAGAATCAGTTATTGCTCTTAGGAAAATTGGTGGTGATGATTCTATGCCAGGTGAAATTGGCTGGTTAGCAGAACCAGATGAAATGATATGGCCAAAAGTAGGTCCTGAAATGGAAGGCAACTTCCTTATGTTTGCTGAGGCAAAGCAGATGGTTATTTATGCCATAGTAGATACATTGCTAAAATCTATAGATGATCCAGATCAGAGAGTTAGCTATGCGGCAATTAAAGGGATAGCTAACTTTGGAAAAAAAGCTTTGCCAGTAAAAGATAAATTAGTTGATTATATGAATAGAGGGTCACCTATAATTAGAAGGGTCGCAATCGACACTTTGTCTAATATGGGTGATGAGGCAGATGATGTAATTCCTGATTTAGTTACAGCTTTGTCTGACTTTGATGTAAATGTTCAGTGGGCAGCAATTCAAGCATTAAGAAAAAAAGGTAATAAATCTATTCCAGAATTAATATATATGCTCGAGTATGACGATGATATGTTAACACCTAATATATTAAAGACATTTGCAGAAATTGGGAACGAAGCAAAAGATGCTATAAATAATTTACTTATCATGTTGCAACATGAAAATGCACAATATCGTGCCTTAGCTGCAGAAGCACTTGGTGAAATAGGAGAACCATCAGATCTGATTATTAATTCATTAGAATCTTTAAAAGATGATAAAGATAGAAATGTCGTAAAAACTGTTCAATGGTCACTCAATCAATTACAAATAATCAAAAGCAGGAGTAATAATGAAAATTAATTTAAATTATATTATCTTGTTAATATTAACTTTTTTTTATTGTAAAACCAGTTTATCAGAAAATATTTATGTCGATTTAGAACTTGTATTAGCAGTTGATGTGTCTTCTAGTGTGGATGAAGAAGAATATCAATTGCAAATAAGAGGAGTAGGAGCAGCTTTTAGACATCCTGATGTAATTGCTGCTATTGAGTCCACTGGAGGAAATGGCATTGCCGTTGCAATGGTTCAGTGGTCAGATAATGAAGAACAGGTTTTAGTAGGCGGATGGCATATTATTAAGGATGCTGCGGATGCTGCTGAATATGCCAGAATAATAAGGAAGTCTCCTCGGATTATTGCCGGAGGACAAACTTCAATAGCAGGAGCTTTAAGTTTTTCAATTAAAGAAATAAAAAATAATAATATTGATAGTGGTAGAAAAGTAATAGACTTGTCAGGAGATGGTAGAGCTAATAATGGAATTCACCCTATGAATATAAGAGATATAGCCATTGAGGAAAATATAACTGTTAATGGATTAGTTATAATAAATGAAGAGCCTTTCTTAGATGGTTATTTTGAGAGGGGAGTCATAGGAGGTAGAGGTGCTTTTATGATGATTGCAGAAGATTATAGAGATTACGCTGCAATGATTTTACAAAAATTATTAAGAGAAATAGGTATGCCAGTAAGTTAATAAAGGACAACAATCAAGTTGCCCTTTATAAATATTCAAATTGCTATGGATATACACCATATTTAAAATCACTTCCGGCTGCTTTTCTATCTTTATATTCTTGTCTCATATAAGCTATAATTCTCCAAATATCATCATCGCTGATTGTTCTAGAAAATGCACCCATTTGTGTAGGTCTTCCATTTATAGTTAGTCCAGATGCTATTGTGGAATATAAATTAATATTTGTCCCTCCACTTACTTTATAATAACCTCGAGTTAATGGTGGCCCTTTTGCTCCTATACCCCTCATTCCATGGCAATAAGAGCAACGACTATTAAATCGTTCATAGCCTATTGCTATTGCTTCTTCGTCGCCCTCAAATGGGTTTACCATATCATCTTCGAGCATGTCTCCATATAAATCCATTTCGTCTTTAGCTACAGAGTTAGTGACGTAAACAGCACTCATAAAAAATAATGCAAGCGTTACTATAAAAAACAAATTAATGTAATACTTTCTAGTTAAAGTCATTTTTTCTCTCCCAATATTATAAAGTAACTTATTCTTCAAGTTCTTCGGTAGCAGTATAAGTACTTCCTACTTCTTCGAAAGGTTTAAAGTATGGTACATTATATTTTTCTACCATTTCAGCTATTGTACCATCATTCATCATTTCAGTTAGATGAGTATTTAATAAATTAAGCAACTCATTATCTCCACCTCTAATTACACCAGCTACATTCCAACTCAATTCTAAAGGCGGGGTAAAGCTTCTTATAACTCTGAAAGGGGCATCTTTATATTTTAATCTTGCTTTAGCTAACTGAGTAGACATCACTAAGGCCATAGAAATCTCTTGTTTAGCAACTCCATCAATTTCAGTCGGTTTTCTAGCAAATAAATCTCGGTCATAACCATTATAAAATAAATAACCATCTATGGCTGTAGACATAGCAACACCAGGTTTATACTTACCTTTAATTTCCTCAAGAGTAGTAAAGTCTTCTACTTCTGGGTTTGCAATAGGAACATAGCCTACTCCTAAGTATGCAACTGTAAAGACTAAATTCTTCTCTTCAATTTCTTCCTTTGAACTATCACTATTTGCTATACCCATATATAAATCACAACGCCCTTTCATAATAGAATGACGAAGAGCTTTTCCTAGACCACCACGCATTTTTTGTTCTGCCCAGTAAATATCTAAATTTAGTTGTTCTTTAGCAGCAATTTGACTAATTATGTCAATATCAAAACCTCTTGGATAATTTGCAGTAGAAGTGTATGGCCAAGCATATGGTCCTGCACATAATATGATTTTATTAGTTTTTCTAATATTATCTAATACTTCTCCTGCAGAAGAATTACCTATAAAACTGATACTTATAAATAAGATAGATAGAAATGTTGATAAGATGGTTTTCATTTTATTATACTCCTTTTAATTCTATGTATATATAGATCAATTTATTTTTTTGGCTATAATTTTACTGTATTTATTTAATATTTTAAATGTAAATCTAAATTAAATTAAAATAAAAGGGAAGGTGAATTTCACCTTCCCTTAAATTAGCTATCCTAAAAGCTTAGGTATTTACTAGTTTAAACCGAAAGTAAATACTCCGCCGCCTTTAGTATGGTTTTTAAGCCATTCACCATAACTTAGTGGCCAAATTCCACCACCACCAGCACCTACAACTACAGACACCATTTGTTGTCCGTCAACTGTATATGTTGTTGGGTTTCCGTGTACACCAGTACCAACGTTGAACTGATAAAGTTCTTCGCCAGTGTCATCGCGTACAGCGTGGAAATAACCTTCTGCATCACCATAGAATACTAAGCCACCTGCAGTACATAGCATACCACCAGTTGCTGGAGCACTAGATGGACGCATCCATTTAATGTCACCGTTTGATGCATCAAAAGCTTTGATTGAGCCATTACCTGAATTAAAAGTAATAACTTTAGCACCTAAGTACCACTCACCACGACGCCATTCCATTTTCTTCGCTTGAAGATCCATAGAGAAGTTATAAAGCGGAACCATCACCATGTTAACACGTGGTGAATAACACATTGGGTGCCACTCTTTACCACCGTCAAGTGAAGGAGCAATGTTTTTTGTTACACGATCGTATACAACATCCATAGTTGGGTCACCACCTTCTTCCCAAGCCATAATTGGGCGACAGTTGTCGCGGAAGCCTGGAGTCCAGTTAATTTTACCCATTGCAACAACCCAGTTACAACGATTGTTTGTTCTATCGATTGAGTATAAGTGACCATTTCTGTCACCGTGTAACCATACTTTTTTACCATCAATGTCAGCTAAGATTACTTCATTTACACCGTCATAATCATATGGATCATTCGGAGTGTATTGGAACCAACCTTTAATAGCACCATTGTTTGGATCAAGTACTAATGTTGAATTACTGTAAAGGTTATCACCTAGACGCACGTGACGATCAAAGTCAGGTCCAGGGTTACCAATTGGCCAGTAAAGAAGATCTAAATCTTGGTCATATGAACCAGTGATCCAACCAGAACCACCACCATATTTCCATGACTCACCTGCCCATGTATCAACATTTGGCTCACCTTCAGCTGGAATTGTGTATGTATTCCATACAACACTTCCGTCTTCAGCAGATAAAGCACGAACCCAACCACGAACACCGTATTCAGCACCAGCAGTACCTTGGATTAGTTTACCTTTAAGAGCCATTGGCATAATTGTTGAAGTTTCAGCGTATGTGTAGTCTCCTACAGCAACGTCGAATAATACTTCACCTGTGCTATTAGCTAAACGTACTAGATGAGAATCTAGAGTAGCTAAATATACACTGTCTAAATAAGGTGTAGCACCACGATTCACAACGTCACAACATAATTCTGGATAAACGTCAGCTGGAAGCTCACGCTCATATTTCCAAAGAATGTCACCAGTAGCTGTATCAACAGAGATAACTCTGTTAAATGATGTTGTTACATAACCTTGACCACCAACAACGTTAAGTTGACTATCTTGTCCTTCTAACACACCAAATGATAGATACCATTTTGCAACTAAATCAGCAGCATTAGACTGGTTGATTTGAGCAGCTTGATGATAACGAGTTGATTCATAGTCTTTACCATAGTGCATCCAATTCATTGGATCCACATGAGCATTTAAAAGCATGTCATCAGTTACATAATTTGGCTGAGCACCGCCGCCCCCTCTAAGGACGTCAACACCTTGCGCAAATGCACTTGAGATCATACCTAATGTTGCTGCAAATACTGCAGCCACGAAGCCATATTTCAAAATTTTTGACATATGGGGATTCCTCCCGTGTTTACATTCTTCTTTCAAAAGAAGAAGAAATTATTATACATATATCGTTCATTATAAATAATGAGCGACGACTAATGTCGCCCATAGTTTTACGAACGACTCTCTCTAGCTATTAGAAAAACCTATTTTCAACATAAGTTCAACCTATTTTTAATAAAAATACATATTTATATGTGTTTTTATTATATAGGTACTATATTTAGTGTTTCAAAAATAAAAAATTAGCTATTTTTAAGACTTTTTTCGAATCGTTTTTTTCTCAAAAATTAATGGCGGACATCTGCTATCATCAAAATACTCTACTTCACAATCCAGGCATTGAAAACATTCATTCATATTTATTTTACCAGAAGGAGCTATTGCCTGCACTGGGCATGATTTTTCACAGAGATGACAAGGGTTTCCGCACTCAGGTCTTCTTGGTATCATATCAAAAATATGGAACCTTCCTAAAAACGCTAAAACTGCTCCAAGCGGGCACATAAATCGACAAAAAAATCTCTCTGTAAAGAGTGCTATACCAATTAGAATTACCGCATAAAATACATAGGGTAAGCTTCTATCAAAGTATGATGTAATAGCTGTTTTAAATGGTTCTATCTCTATAAGACTATAAGACCATTCGTTACCAATTATAATTGTTGCAGTAATTAGCATTAGTATTAAGTATTTGAGAACCCACAATCTCTCATTTAACCAAAATGGAATATGAATTTCTGGAAGTTTTATTATCCTTCCAAATTTATAGGCTAATTCTTGCATTGCTCCGAAAGGACATAACCATCCACAAAAGACTCCTCTTCCTAACAATATCAGAGTAATAAGTGTATAGATAAATATTATACACATTAAGGGCTCAAATAAAAATTGTGTATATCCTTTCCCTTGAATTAAAGCTTGTGCATAAGAAATTATATTTACAATACTCAGCTGAGCTTGAGCTATCCATCCAATCCAAGTAAGTGTAATCGTTAAAAACCCAAACCTGATATACGTATGAATATTTTTATTGGAAGATAATTTTTTTTGAAAAATTAAGAGCAAAGATAATATTATTAATAAAAACAATAAAATTAATATTGAAAAGTCTTGATTAGCCCATTCTGATTGCCATCCGCTTAATTTGCTCTCTCTAACTAGACCTAAAAAAGCAGTTTTAATGGGTCTTAAACCAGCATCTTCTAAAGCAACTGGGTCCCCAGTAATTAACTGTTTTGGTAGCTCATAATTTAATGTAAAATTACCATTTGCAAATTTTTCATCTACTGAAAACTCCAATGACCATTTCTCTAGAGGATTAAACCCCCATTCTTTAGGAATTCTTAATAAACCAATTTGCGATAGATTAGGCTTTTCTTTAATCCTTAATGCAGTAGCCTTCAGAGCTTCATTTTTAGTAAATTTCCACTTATTATCTTTTTGTACTAAGCTTATTCTGTCATAATCATTTTTTTTCCAAGAATATAAACCAGACGCTAATACTACTAATAAATTATCTCCAGTAGCCAACTGAGATACATGATATGAATACCATTTACCCCCAAATATATTTTTTCCTACTGAAGCTGGACTTGCCAAACCTGCAAAGATAGTTGTGAAATTTTTATCAGGATTTCTTAAATAATCTTCATTTTCTGGATTCAATTCTTTACGAATTTCTTCATAAGTAAATGATTTACCTACTACACCTCCCCAATTAACCAGTTCAGACCAATTATATTCCAAAAAACTATCAACATCTAAATAAAAGGGGCCTTCATTGGCGCCGAGACCGGTTTGTCTTAATATTTTTTTAGCTGCAGTAATAATACCATTTGTTGTTAGAGTAGCGCTAATAGTTGCACCAGTTACTCCATCGTAACCTCGGCCTCCACCTGTACCTGAGTTTAAATTAACTCTCCTATTTATATTAGCACCTACAAATGTTTCATGAAGAGCAGTAAGCTTTGTTTGTGGGACACAAGTGGGGCATATCATAGGCTCATGTAGTTCTACTATCACTGAACCAGCCAGTCTTCCATCAGTCTTTAAACCAACTATTATATCGAAATGGTCTCCAGAATATCCTTTAGCTTTAGTCGTTTCATACGTTGAGAACAAAAAACCAATAGCTTTTTTTTCCCCTTTTTTTTGAAGAGAAGCGATTTTTTCTTCTTCTTCTTCTTTAGTAGGTTCTCTTGCATTAACTTGTAAAAATTCTTGTCTCCAACTATGCAAAATATTAACATCAACACTTTTATTACTTTCTGTTCCAAAAACAGGGATATATGGAGGTGAACCAGTAGGAGCGCCTAATGATTCCGCCTGCGGAAAAAGTTTTGCAACAATACCTGGGTTAATTCTACTTTGCAGAGGATCATTCATATCTGCCTTAGCAATAGAAATACTAAAAATTGTAAATAAAAGTATTAATATATTTTTAATTATATTTTTTATCAATTAGCTGGTCCTAAAGCTGGAGAATTATTATTACTTTTTTTTCTTATAGAAGTTTTACTTTTAGAAACTAAATTTTTATCATTTAAATATATTTGACAAGATAGACATAAAATACATTCTTTTTCATTTATAGTCCCGTCATTTTTTATTGCTTTGGTTGGGCATTTTAAAGCATAGGCTTGGGCCTCTGTAGATTTAGAAGGTTTGATTGTATTTAGCCAGTTGATAACTTGAAAATGACTAGCTAAACTTAAAGCTGCTCCTGTAGGACATAGGTAACGACAAAAACCTCTTTCTATAAAAAATACAAAACTCAAAAGCACAAAAGACCATAAAATAAGTATAGTCGAAGTATTAAACTTATCTTGGATGATTGTTTTAAAAGGTTCAAATTCAAATAATAAATTATTACCTGTCGCATATGTAGCACTAAAAATAATTGCTATAAATATTACATATTTTATATAAATTAATTTGTTATGTATATTATTTGGTATTTCAAAATTTATAAATTTAAAAAAAGTACTTTTAAATTTATAAATGATGTCTTGAATAGTTCCGAAAGGACATATCCAACCACAGAATATTCCTCTCCCCCAAATTAGAGTTGTTATAATAATAAATGTGGTAAGTATTACAAAAATAGGTTCAAAGAGTATATTTTCCCAATCCCCATTATTTAATTTTAAATTATTATAACTGTTATATACTTTTTGTGTTCCAATTGGGATTCCATGATATATTCCTATCCAACTAAAAATAGTTGTTGTGAGAAGAATTTTTATAATATTTATTTGTTTTCTCTTTTGTGTAAGTTTTCTCGCGAATAAAATTATTAACAAAATTCCAGTTAGTAATGAGCATGTAAAAATTATAGAATATTTTTGATGTATCCATGATCTCCACCAATCAGGCCCCCAGGAGTCTATAAAACCAGCTTTATTAGGCATATTTATGGTTTTAAGAGTATCTGCATTAATATTCTGATCTTTAGTAATAATATTGTTGATAAATAAAACATAGGCAGTTACGGCATAGGCTTCATCATTAGTTAATGATTGCGGATTAAAATATGGCATAGCTCTTCGAATATAATCAAACAAAGTAGTAGAGTATTGCCAGAAGGAGCCTACTGACCTAATAGGCATTTCAGAATTTAAACTACCTAACCCACCAGATAAAGATTCAAAGGCAATAATTTTTATAGAATTTGAGTTACCTCTGAGACTTTCTACTTTTTGATCCAGCTCTTCTGCTCTTCCTTCTGTACCATGACATGAAAGACATTTAGCTTGATAGACTTTTTCTCCCATTTCTACTGTACCGTTTCCATCTGGCAATTTGATACTCGTAGGGCTAATAGATATATCTTGAGCTAAAATTCTTTTCTGAATTTCAATTTTATCTAAATTATTTCTGTGCCAATTAATTTCATTTTTTTTGAACTGCTGAGTGGTTTGATTTAAAGAATTGTTATTTTTAATATTTACATATTTGAATGAGTTAATTTTATTATTAGAATTAATTTTAAGTATAGTTTCCTTATGGAGCTCTTTATCTAAATTTAAATCTAGAAATTTTGAGTCAAGGTTATCAATTTTAGATATTAAATCTTCATTTATACTTTTACCTAAATTAAAATTTATATCATTATTTGCTACTGATACAGAAATGGATAATAGGTTATAAATTAATATTAGAGGAACTAAATATAATTTAATTTTAGACATAAGTATTACCTTCTAAAATATTATTCTTCTGACCATTTTTCATTTTGAGCAAGATCGTCATATTCATTAAACACTTTTCCATCTGGAGTTATTCTCCATATTTGGATAGAATTATTATGATATAGATGTCCAAGACCATATTTTATGGACCACTCTTTTCTCTGTGGTTGAATATTATTTTTACTATCGGTAGCTCTGCTTTCAATTGAGCATTCCTCTCCATTCCATATCCAGTTAAATCTGAATCTTACAGGAGATAATGGTTGATTTGCTCCATCTATATCTGCAGTCTTCCAAGTTTTTCCTTTATCTGTTGAAACTTCAACTTTTTTAATTTTCCCAAGTCCTGACCAAGCCAGACCCGTAATATGGATTGGTCCTTTTTTTAGAGGTATGGGGCCTGCGGTTGGTTGTGTTATCACTGATTTAACTTCCATAGGAAAAGTGAATTGTAATGTTTTGCCATTAGCGAGTAAATCACTGTATTTTGAAGTTTCATCTTTGGTATAAGTAGGTTTTTTAGTTAGCTTTATACGTCTTAACCATTTAATACTTATATTTCCTTCCCAACCAGGAACTACTAATCTCATTGGGTATCCTTGTTCCGGTCTAATTCTTTCTCCATTTTGATAAAGTGCAATAAGCGTGTCGTCTAAAGCTTTTTCTAATGGAATACTTCTACTCATTGCGGCGGAATCAGCTCCTTCAGCTAAGAGCCAAAGCGCTTCTTTGTTAACTCCTGCTTCTCTAAGAATATTTTTTAAGGGAATTCCTGTCCATTCTGAGGTAGACATGAGTCCATGAATTGAGCCGCATGTTCTATCTATTGCAATTGGGAAAGCATTAGAGTTGTAAAAACTATTTCCTCCGCATTCTATAAAATAAGTTTTTGTTTCCATAGGATATTTTAGTAGATCTTCCATCTTAAAAACTAAGGGGTTTTTAACTAAACCATGAATTAGTAATTCATGTTGTCTAGCATCTATATTTGGAACTCCATTATGACTTCTTTCAAAATGTAAACCATTAGGTGTAATAATCCCTTCTAGTTTTTCAAGAGGCGTCATAGCTACACCTGACCCTGGTGCATATTCCTCATAAGGTTGAAATATTTCTCGTTTCGTATTTTTTTCTTGTGAGGAAGGAAAACCATACTCATTAAATGATGATCCAGGGGTTTTCATCCAAGATGGGGATTCATCACCTATGGATTGTGCTATAGAACTTGCTGGTACAATTGAAATGGCTGTGCCTGATAAAAGCGCTCTTCTTGTTATCCCTTTTTTATTTGCCATAAAAATTCCTTCATATTATTCAGCAACATTTAAAGATTTACTTTCTAGTTCACCATTAATTAAATAAGAAAGAATTTTAACAACTTGTTCTACAGAGCGGCAAGAAGCAGATGCAGCTTGGTTTATTTCTTTAAGAGCATGATTAAGTTTGTCGTCATGAAGCGTAATAATAGATTTATCAAGAGCTTTAGCTATTCCAGCATCAAAAGCAGCATTCCACTGTCTGTATTGTTCACCAAACTTTACAACTATTATATCTGAGTTTTTTATCAAAGTTGAATTTCTTATAGCATTTATTGAAGCGCCTTTATGATCATGCCAGAATTTATCTTGTTCTTGACCTAAAATATTGACTCCGCAATCATCTGAATCTTCATGAATAGTGTTTGGAGAATTGCATATTATAGGTAAATTTTTTAATTTACACATATTTTCAATTTCTTCTCTCCAATTTGTATGAATTTCACCGGAAAGATATAATTGCCAAACTTTTTTAGATGTCATCTATGTCTCCTATAAATATATCTTCATGCATTTAAATATATTGTTATTTCTAATTATAGAAAGTAGACGTTAAAGTCTATTTTATATTTTTTTAGTTGTAACTAGTATGAGCCTTTGAATTTAGCATACAGTTTTCTCATTCCTCCCAACCAACGAGGGTAGTCAGCTGTTTTAAATTTAATATATTCTTTTACAACAGGATGAGGAAGAATTAGAAAACCTCCTTCACTTACTGTTGAAATTACAGTGTTCGCCACATCACTAGGGTTTAACATTCCATCAATTCCCGCAACCCCACCATTTTCCATGTTAGCAGTCATAGCCGTATTAACTCCTTGAGGACAAAGACATGATATGGTGACGGCGTTACCTTCACTATCATCTTTTCCATATACAATTGACAGCCATTCTGCAAATCCAACAGCGGCATGTTTAGTAAGAGAGTATGATGCTGAATTAATTTCTGATAATAGTCCTGCAGCAGATGCCGTAGTGATAAAGCGACAATCATTTCGCTTCCTCATAGAAGGAATTACTGCTCTAGCAGCCCAAACATGATGCATTACATTTACTCTATGGGAAATATCCCAATCTTCATCGGATGTATCTAGAGTTCCACTTCTTGCTACACCTGCATTAGCAAAAAATATATCTATATCTCCAATATTTTCTTCTGTATTGCTTATAAAGTTTAAAATATCTTTTTCTTTACCTGCATCAGATAAACATACGTTAAAGCCATATTGATCTTTAGCTGCATTTAGATCAGTTTCATTTATGTCTGATATAGAAACTTTAGCTCCTAAGTTTTTAGCTGCAATAGCTATAGCTAATCCTATACCATTACCTCCTCCAGTTATAGCCACAGCTTTATCTTTCCATGAAAATAAATTATCTACCATTTGATTATGCCCCCTCTTAAAATTATATAATACATATAATGGTGCCGCCTGCAAGATTCGAACTTGCGGCCCCGTCATTACCAATGACGTGCTCTACCCCTGAGCTAAGGCGGCTTATTAGTTCTCAATATCATATTATATTTAAATTGGGTAAATGTTTTATAGAATTGTATACATTTACTAGCATTTTACTGCCAAATATTTCTGTTAAATGGAACTTACTTCACGTTTACTACACGTTATTAAAAAATAAGTAACTTAATATTAAGAAATATATTAGAGTAGTAATAAGTTTATTATTGCTTAGGAAAATTTTCCATGAAAAAAATATCACTTTCAATTTTAATATTTTATGTATTTTTTTTCTTGCTATCTTTTAAAGCTATTGCTTCAAATTGTGATTTCCAAATGGCTGATATGAATTGGCCTTCAGCTACATTAATGGCAAATATTGATAAATTTATTTTAGAAGAAGGTTATGGGTGTAAAGTTGAATTAATTCCAGGAGCTACAACGGCTACTTTTGTTACAATGAATGAGAAGGGAAGGCCCCAAGTAGCACCAGAGTTATGGACAAATTCTGTCGCCGAACCACTTCAAAAAGCAATTGAAGTAGGTCGTTTGTTTTCAGCTAATGATGGTCCTATTACTGAATTAGGAGAAGGATGGTGGGTAACACCAGACACACTAAAACGTAACCCACAATTTAAAACAGTATTAGATATACTAGAAAGACCTGACCTATTTCCAGCTAAGGAAGATCCTTCCAAAGGAGAATTTATTGGTTGTCCTGCAGGATGGGGGTGTCAGTTATCTAATCAAAGTCTTTTTATAGCTTTTGAAATGAAAAAGAAGGGATGGCTTCTAGTTGATCCAGGCTCTAAAGCCGGTTTAGATGCATCCATGACTAAGGCTGCACAACGCGGTAAAAATTGGTTTGGTTATTATTGGTCACCAACTTCATTAATCGGAAAATATAATATGAAATTAATAAATTTTGGAGTTCCATTTGCTGGGGCGAAAAATTGGGATAGTTGTATTTCTAAGGGCCCAGAAGTATGTATTGATCCAAAACCTTCAGCGTGGACTAAGTCCAGTGTTAATACTATTGTTACACTAGAGGTAAAGAAAATGCATAAGGTAATGAAATATTTTAGTAAAAGAATATTTCCTGGAGATGTAATGAATAGAATGCTTGTTTACATGGAAGATAATCAAGCCCAAGGAATGGATGGGGCTATTAAATTTCTGGAGAGTTATCCTGATATATGGATTAACTGGATACCTAATGAAGCCTCACAAAAAGTTAAAAAAGCTTTATAAGTATATTAATACTTAAACTTTTTATTTATATGAAAGATTTAGATGATTGAATTTTTTAGAGAATTTCCAGAAATATCTCGGAGTGGTTTAAGAGATATAAAAAATCTAATAGATAATACCTTTCGCACATTTTCTAGGAACCATGGGGAGTCTATAGAGAATTTTTTTGACCCTCTATTATGGTTTTTGATTTGGATAGAAAAGGTTTTACTTAATACTCCATGGCCAATCTTAATAATAATTATTGCATCTTTATGTTATTTTGCATCCAGAAGTTGGAGATTCTCATTAGTGACAGTATTAACTTTTTTTGTAATTGGATATCTAGGTATGTGGGAAGATACTATGTCTACTATCGCCTTAATATCAGTAGCCACTATTTTATGTATAATTATTGGAATACCGCTAGGAATATGGATGTCACGATCTGATAGAATACAAAATATATTTAATCCAGTTCTTGATGTCATGCAAACTATTCCAATTTTTGTATATTTGTTGCCAGTTTTGATGCTTTTAGGAATTGGCAAAGTTCCTGGCCTCATTGCTATTTGTATTTATGCAATGCCCCCAATTATACGTTTAACTAATCTTGGAATCAGGCTTGTCGATAGAGATATTATTGAAGCATCTAATGCATTTGGTGTTAATTACAAACAACGTCTTTTAGAGGTTCAACTTCCTTTAGCATTGCCAAATATTTTTGCGGGTATTAACCAAACAATCATGATGGCTTTGGCAATGGTTGTAATAGCTTCAATGATAGGAGTTAGAGGATTAGGTATTCCTGTATTACAAGCCATTCAGAATCAATATTTAGCTTTAGGCTTAATAAATGGATTAGCTATAGTAGCAATTGCAATTATATTTGATAGAGCTTTACAAAGTTATGGTAAGCGTATGCAAAAACATAAAAATAGTAATAAAAATGACTGATATTTGTATAAATATTGAAAATCTTTATAAAATTTTTGGCAATAAACCCCAAGCTATGATGAAGTATCTAAAGGAAGGAAATAATAAGCATAGTCTATTAGTTGAGCATAATCATGTTTTAGCACTTAATAATATAAATCTTAAAATTAATACTAACCAAATCCATGTCATTATGGGATTGTCAGGTTCTGGTAAATCAACTTTGGTTCGTCATATCAATAGATTGATTGAGCCTACTTCAGGACAAGTTTTTGTTAATAGAGAGAATATTTTAACAATGACCCAAAATGAACTTAGAGAATTTCGTAAGTATAAAGTTTCAATGGTTTTTCAGAAATTTGGTTTATTACCACATCGTACTGTAGTGCAAAATATATCATTTGGGTTATTAATCCAGGGAGTCAATAAGAGAGAGGCCATTCAAAGAAGTCAAAAATGGATAAAAAAAGTTGGTTTAGATGGCTTCGAAAATAAATATCCATATCAACTCTCAGGAGGAATGCAACAAAGAGTCGGCTTAGCTAGAGCTTTAGCAACAAATGCAGGAGTGCTTTTAATGGACGAAGCTTTTTCAGCACTTGATCCATTAATTAGGACTAGTATGCAAGATACTTTATTAGATCTTCAAAGAGAATTAAATAGAACTATTGTATTTATTACTCATGACTTAAATGAAGCTATTCGTATAGGAGATCAAATATCAATTTTACATGATGGGTCAATAATTCAAACAGGGAGTACAGAGGAAATTTTACTTAAACCTAAAAATAACTATATATCAGATTTTATTAAAGATATAAATATGGCCAGAATAGTTAAAATATCTTCTATTATGAAAAAAACGAATAATATTAAAGGCACTAAAATTGCTTTTAATAAAACACTCGAAGATTCCTTACCTATAATCGCTTCTGATCCAAACCATAAGGCATTAATAGTTGATAAAAATAACAATATAATTGGAGAAGTATCTTTGGAATGTATCTTAAGTAATATTTATAGTAAGAAATAATCTCATTATTAATAAGTTTGTATAAATTTTCTAATTAGTATATCATTTACATTTTGTTAATCATGTTTATCTTGGAAATGTTATGAAACAGGTTGAAAGAGCCGAAGACATTTCAAATATTGCTTTTGGTTTTATGGCTTCTAAAGCGCTATTTGTGGCGCTACACTGCAATTTATTTTCCTTACTTTCTAAAAAAAAATTAACTTCAGTAGAATTGGCAAAATTAGCTGTTGTTCCAGAAAATAGAATTTCAACAATTTGTACAGCATTGACAAGCATTGGTTTGCTTATTCGAGAAAATGAAAAGTATCAAAACTCTACAGGAGCTGAAAAGTACTTAGTTAAAGATGCAAAATATGATTTTGGAGATTATCTTCGTTTACAAATTGACCGACAAATGTACGGTTTCATGCAGCAACTTGAAGGAGTAGTTACCAATAAGATGCATAAAGATGATATAGATAGTTATGCAAAATGGATGGATAATGAAAAAGAGGCAGAAATATATAGTGACTCACAGCATGCAGGTTCATTAGGGCCAGGGCAGAGTTTGGCTAATATGATTGATTTTTCTGAAGTCAACTCTTTATTAGATGTTGCAGGAGGAACGGGAGGTTTTGCCATTCGTCTATGTGAAAAAAACCCTAATTTATCTGTTACTATTTTAGATTTTCCAAATGTAATTAAATTAGGTAGGAAAAAGGTTTCTGAGGCAGGTTTATCTGATCGTATTCATTTTATTGGATGCGATGCCCTTGATTATGATTGGCCATCAGCAAATTTTGATGCTGTTTTGATGAGTTATCTTTATAATGGTGTCCCTGGAGAAGAAATTCCTAAATTAGCTCGTAAAGCTATAGATATTCTTAACCCTGGAGGGTTATATATTATTCATGATTTTATGGTAGAAGATGATAGAAGTGGCCCTCATTTGGCAGCATTATGGCAATTGCAGCATTTAGCATTTACGCCTACTGCTAAGTCTATAACACCTAGTTGGGTAATTAAAATTTTGAAAGGTATTGGTTTTTCCAATATTGTTAATAAGGTATTAATTCCCGGTATGACTAAGGTGGTATGGGGTGTAAAACCTAAGTATTGATTTTATTATTTTTGTTAGTTGATTGTAATATCACTAAAAATATAAGTCCAATACTAGACATCCACCAAGCTTGGAAAACTCCAAAACTTAAATTTGATATAATAAATATTGTAACTATAGAAGAGCAAATTCCTGTCCCAATGACATAAGATTCTTTTCTGATTTTTATACCATACTGAATTATCTTAGCCCATAATAAGGTTATGAATATTATTCCTAAAAAACCTAATTCTAGCCATATTTCTAAAAAATTATTATGAGGATGAAGAGGTATTCCACCTTTAATTTCTTGTTTAGTATTAGGTACATTTAAAATAATATTTTGCCCTATTAGTCTTGACGTTCCTGCTCCATGGCCTCTTAACGGTTTATTTGATATTTCGTTACCTACGAACTCCCATACTAGAAGTCTATGTATTATAGAGCCTCCTAAGGCAGTTTCCTGCCAGGGAATGCCGTAATAATTATTTTTTTCAATATTTCCTATTGATGGAAGAAATTTAGTAGTAATAATTGGTAATAACAATATAAAAATTATAGACACTAACCCAAAATATAAAAAAGACCTTGGCCCTAAAAAATAAATTATTAAGGCTGATATTAATGTAACTAATAAGGCTATTTTTGCAGAGTGATTAGGGCCAATCATTACTATTATTGAAACTAAAGTTAATACACTTAAAGCCAATATTATATTTTTAGAATTTAAATATAGTGCCACTGAAAAAGGCATAAGCATCATTAAAATAATAATTCCTCTTCCAAAATTTGCACTTCTACTAGTTGGCTCATCTCCTACTAATAATGCCAAACTTGACCTGATTTCTGTATTAAATACCATATCAAGAAAAATACAGATAGATATAAGCAGTAGGGGTATACCTATTATATTTTCTAAATTATAAATTTTATTTTTTGTTGTAATATTTAAAGATATAAATATGGCGATAATAATTCCTGAAATTGGACCCATAACTTCATAAGTTCTCTCAGGATAAATAGACCAAAAATAAGAAATACAAACTACTAAAATAGAAAAAATAAAAATAAACTGATTATTTAAATTAATTTTAGTTTTATTAATTACTGTATTAATTAAAGTAGCTATTGATATAAGACTAAGTAATAACCATTCTCCTAAAGGAGCAAAATAGCCTATTGGTATAATACATGCTAAAGTAAAATAATTTATAAAATTAAATGAATTTTTAAGGTATTTATTTATCATTATATTTATTTGATAGATTATTTTTATTAGTGTTTCTAGTATTTAATATTAAATTCAATTAATTATTATAAATTTTAGGTTAAAAGCTAAGTATTATTTTTAAATTAGGAAGTTAAATGATTAATTCAGACTCAATGTCTCCTATCCAAGCTTTTAAAAGAATTTGGAAAAATTATGGCAAAGGTCACCTTTTTCATTTTATTATTGCCAATTTTCTTATGTTATTAATTGCCGGGACAACTGCATTATATCCAATAGTTATTGATTATGCTTTTTTGTCACTTGAAGAAGCTGATTGGTCAAAAATTATTTTAATTCCATTATTTATAATATCTTTAACTTTTATAAAGGGAGCAGCTTTATACAAACAAACAGTTATAATTAATACGTTAGTTCAGACTATTATTTTAAAAATACAATCCAGTCTATTTAAATCACTATTAAACTTAGACTTAGATGTGATCACTACAACGAGAGTAGGAAATTTACAAGCAAGAATAATGAATGATGTAAATTTAATGAAAGAAGCTTTAATAAGAAGTTTTAATAATTTAGTTAGAGATCTTTTTACATTAATTGGTTTAATTATATCAATGTTTTGGTTAAATTGGGTTTTAGCAGTCGCAGTAATAATAGTTTACCCGTTAGCTGTATTTCCAATAGTAAAAATAGGAAAAAAGAGCAGAAGTCTCTCAGGTCTCATGCAAGAGCAAATAGGAAGATCTTCGGCTTTTGTGACGGAAAGTTTTTCTGGTTCAAGGCTAATAAAAAGCTACCAGCTAGAAGATGTTCAAAATCAAAAGGCTGGTAGACATTTTGAAGAATTAAAGGAAATCATTATTAGAGTTATTTCAACACGTGCAGGTTTAGAACCTGTTATGGAAATAATTGGTGGCATTGCAATTTCATTAGTTATTGTTTTAGCAGGTTGGCAAATTGTATCAGGTACAAGTACTGTAGGGGAGTTTTCAGGGTTTGTGAGTGCATTATTAATTGCAGTAGGACCTGCTAGAGCTTTAGGAACTCTTAATTCTGTTTTACAAGAAGGAACGGCCGCTGCTAATAGAGTATATGGAGGCATTGACGCAAGATCTAAGGTCTTTGATGAAAAAAATGCTATTGAGTTAAACAATATTAAAGGAATTATTACATTCAAGAATATTGTTTATAAATATTCGGATAAAAATATTTCTGCTTTAGAAAATATTAATTTAGAGATAAATTCTGGAGAGTCTATAGCAATTGTTGGTCCAAGTGGTTCTGGAAAATCAACATTAATTAATTTAATATTAAGATTCTTTAATCCTCATAGTGGAGATGTTTTTATTGATAATAAAAACATTAGTCAGGTAAAAATATCTTCTTTAAGAAAAAATATTGCTATTGTTTCGCAAGATACTTTACTTTTTCATGGAACCATATCAGAAAATATTGCATTTGGTAATCAAAAAGCTGAACAGAAGGATATTGAAAAGGCTGCTTTAGAAGCAGGTGCCGATAAATTTATTAAATTATTACCCCAAAGTTATGAAACAATAGTGGGGGAGAATGGGGCGAATCTCTCTGGAGGAGAAAAACAAAGAATAGCTATAGCAAGAGCTATACTTAGAGACCCTGCTATACTGATACTAGATGAGCCAACAAGTTCTTTGGATGCAGAAGCCGAAGATAAGATTAAGCAAACACTCGCTAATATAGCAAAGGAAAGAACAACAATAACAATAGCCCATCGTTTATCAACTATAACAAATGCGGATAGAATTGTAGTGTTAGATAAAGGCAAAATTTCTTCCATTGGAAACCATGAGCAGTTATTAGAAAACTCAGATTTATATAGAAAATTGGCTTTATTACAAAACATAGAATAATAAATTTATTCTCTTCTTAAAAGATAACTACTAATAATTTCAGGCAATTTTTTTACTTTGAATGAGTCTTTTACTTTTTTTGGGTCATAATCTTCCTTAACCCATTTTAGAAATGATTTATTATTATTTGTTTTTAAATAATTCTCAAAAAAGGCATCCAATATTCCTGTTTTAGCATGTTTAAGGTGTAAGTATTTAAATGATAATTGATTTTTTGCTTCTTGCACTGATTTGTCTTTATTTAAAATAAGAAAAAGTGCTGACATTAACCCTGCTCTGTCTGCACCTGATTTACAATGCATAATTATTGGATATTCAACTTCCTTAAATAACTCTTTTGCTGCTAGTATGGTTTCTATCTTAGGAGTCTCGCGAGAAGTAACGGGAAAATTTATTAATTTAATATTATATTTTTCACAAGTTTCTTTTTCTAAGTAGTATGATGAACAGTGTCTAACTCCTCTTAAATTTATTATTGTTTTGATGCCCCTTTTCTTTTTATCAGCAATTATTTGCCATGGAAATGGTTGATTGGAGCGATAAACATTTTCAGATATTTCATAGAGAGATCTCCATTTAAAACGAAAAATACCATGATCAACAAATATTAAATCTATATAAGAAAAGATTTTACTTAACACACCTGAAGTATTTTCTTTATTCCAAAATTTATTATTAATTCTTTTTCTCCAGATTATAAAATTATTAATCTTTATTTAATGTATAAAATTTAATAAATTAAATACATACAATTAATTAAGATGGAATGAAATGAATTTAAATAATAAAGATAATATTAAAGTAAAATTAAAAAATAAAGAACGTAGATTAGCTTTAGAAATGAAAGAGAATTTAAAGAAAAGAAAGGCTCAAATCAAAGCAAGAAAAGAAAAACCTAAGGAAGAGTAAGTAATATATTTGAGTATATTTTTGATGTATAGTAGTTATTATATAAAAATCGTATTTAGTTGTAAGGATAAAATATGTCTATAATGCCTGATTCATGGATAAAAAAAATGTCTAAAGAAAATGATATGATTCAACCTTTTGCAGACGAACAAAAGAAAGATGGTGTTATAAGTTTCGGGGTTTCGTCCTATGGATATGATGCAAGAGTTTCAGATGAGTTTAAAGTTTTTACTAATGTTAATAATGCTTTAGTTGATCCAAAGAATTTTTCGGAAGATTCATTCATTGAAAGAAAAGCAGATAGTTGTATTATTCCCCCTAATAGTTTTGTTTTAGCAAGGACAGTAGAATATTTTAAAATTCCTAGAGATGTATTAGTAATTTGTTTGGGAAAGTCTACTTATGCTAGGTGTGGTATTATTGTTAATGTTACTCCTCTTGAACCAGAGTGGGAAGGACATGTTACTCTAGAGTTTTCAAATACTACTCCCTTGCCTGCAAGAGTTTATGCTAATGAAGGGGCATGTCAGTTTCTATTTTTAAAAGGTGATATTGCTTGTGATATTTCATATCTTGAAAGGTCGGGAAAATATATGGGTCAACGTGGCGTAACTTTGCCTAAACTTTGATTGCTAAATAATTATGGATAAAATATCTATCCTTGGTGGAAAGACACTTGAAGGGATTATATCAATTAGTGGCTCTAAGAATGCTAGCCTTCCTATATTAGCTGCTAGTTTATTAACAAATGAAGTATCTTGTTTATCTAATGTTCCAAATTTACTTGATATTACTACGATGAAAGATTTATTATCTTCTCTAGGTATCAATATTACTTCAAATAATAAAATATTATATTTAGAGCCAAGTAATACTATTTCTACTCATGCAGATTATGAGTTAGTAAGAAAAATGAGAGCATCAGTTTTAGTATTAGGTCCTTTATTAGCACGTTATGGTGAAGCAGAAGTTTCTTTACCAGGAGGATGCGCAATTGGTTCCCGTCCTGTAGACATTCATATAAATGCTCTAAAAAAAATGGGTGTAAAAATAGAAATTAAGGATGGGTATATTAAAGCGAAAGTAGATAAAAAAAAATTAGTAGGAGCGGATATTACTTTTCCGATAGCAAGTGTGGGAGCTACAGAAAATATAATAATGGCAGCATCTTTAGCTGAGGGAAGAACAATAATAAGAAATGTGGCGTTAGAACCAGAAATAGATGATTTAATCAAAGTTTTAAATAAAATGGGGTCACGAATTAATAGATTAAATGGTGGTAAAATAGAAATAGAAGGGGTGAATAATTTAAAAGGTTTTTCTCATTCAGTTATGCCGGATAGAATTGAAGCGGGCACATACGCTATGGCTGCAGTCATAACTTCAGGAAAAATTCAATTATTAAATGCTGATAAAAAATACTTAAAAAATGTAATGCAGTATTTGTATAAAGTAGGTGCCAAAATCGAATATAATGTTGATGGGATCATTATCGAGGGCCCAAAAACAATTATAAATGTAGATGTAAAGACTGAAGTGTATCCTGGATTTCCTACAGATTTACAAGCTCAGGCAATGGCTCTAATGGTAGTTGCTAATGGATCGTCAGTAATTGAAGAAAGTATTTTTGAGAATAGATTTATGCATATAGCAGAATTAGTCAGATTTGGTGCAAAAATTAAAAATACAGGATTTAAAGCTTATATAGATGGACAAAAAAAGTTGAATGGGGCTCAAGTGATGGCTACTGATTTGAGAGCTTCCTCTTCATTAATTTTAGCTGGGCTTAAAGCTGAAGGTGAAACTATAATAAATAGGGTGTATCATTTAGACCGTGGGTATGAGGACCTAGAAAAAAAATTATCTAACTGCGGTGCAAATATTCGGAGGATTTAAAAATTTATGATTAAAGATAATTATAAGCCATTAAAACTTCGTGCAGAGGATGATAATGATTTAGAAGTTCTCTCAAAATGTTTATTTGAAGCTATATGTTTTGATACTGAAATGAAATTTCTGAAAGAAAAAAATGTATTTTTATTATCTGTCGAGAGGTTTACTTGGGAATCTTATGAGGGAAAAGACGAAAATCTGCTACAAGTTTTATGTATTATTCAAATACATTTTGTAGGTTCTTTTATTACAGAGAATATTCTAAATAAACAAAGTAAAGGTTTACATAGCTTAATCTCTATTGCATATGATAAAAATATATTAATGTTTACGTTTGATAATAAAGCATCAATCAGGTTCAATTTAAAAAAATTGAAATTATATATAGAAGATATAGGTAAGCCAATAAAGCCTGCAGTAGTACCTATAAGGAATAGAAGGTGAATAATGAGTGCTAATAGATCTGATAATATTATTATGGCTGTTCCAAAAGGTAGAATTTTGGATGAATTAGTTCCTTTAATGGAAAAAGCTATGATAATTCCTGAAAAAGCATTTTTTGATAAAAAAGATAGAAAATTGCTATTTTCATCTAATATATCTTGGTTGAAAATAATAAGAGTAAGAAGCTTTGATGTTGCTACATTTGTCGCTTTTGGAGGTGCCGATATTGGTATTGCTGGATTTGATGTGCTAAAAGAGTTTAATTATCCTGAATTATATATACCAATTGATTTAAAAATTGGTGCATGCCATTTGTCTATAGCTGAACCAAAAAATTATAATAAAGATGATAATATTCAGTTAAAGATAGCTACTAAATATCCTAACATTACTAATAGTTATTTTGCAGAAAAAGGTATTAATGTGAATTGTATTAAGATGAATGGTGCTATGGAAATTGCTCCAAAGCTAGAGATGGCTGATAAAATTGTTGATTTAGTATCTTCAGGAAAAACTCTTATTGCTAACGATTTAGTAGAAGTAGAAAATATATTAAATGTTACATCCCATTTGGTAATAAATAGGACAGCTTTTAAGACCCGATCTAAAAATATAAGAGATATAATGGTCTTTTTTAGGGAGGCATTAAATGAAAAAAATACTTGATTTTGAGAGTAAAGAATTTGTTAAAGATCTAGATAATTATATCTCAAAAAATAGAAATATAAGCACAGATGTATCTGAAAAAGTAAAAATAATAATTAATAAGATTATTGATGAGAATGATACGGCCCTTAAAGATTTAACTTTGAAATATGATGATTATGAGATCATGAAACACGGTTTTTGTGTTAATGAAAATGATTTTAATCTAGCTTTTAAAGAATGTGATAAAGGTTTAATTGCTGCTATAGAGAAAGCTGCAGAGAGAATAAGTGCGTTTCATGAAAAGCAAATTCCCAGTAATATAAGTTATACTGATGAGAGTAATGTACAGTTAGGTTATAAGTGGACTCCTTTAGATTCAGTTGGATTATATATTCCTGGTGGAAAAGCTTCTTATCCTAGTTCGGTTATTATGACGGCTATTCCTGCAAGGATTGCAAAAGTTCCAGAAATTTCTATGTGTGTCCCCTGTCCTAAAGGGTATTTGAATCCTTCTGTTCTAGTTGCTGCAAAAATATGTGGTGTGGAAAAAATATACAAAATAGGTGGCGCACAAGCTATAGCTGCTATGGCTTATGGAACAAATACAGTAAAAAAAGTCAATAAAATATTTGGTCCGGGAAATGCATGGGTCGCAGAAGCAAAAAGGCAACTTTTTGGAAAAGTAGGAATAGACATGGTTGCAGGACCTTCAGAAATATTAGTTATATCAGATAATAATAGTAATCCTAATTGGATAGCAGCTGATTTACTTTCTCAAGCAGAACATGATACGAATGCTCAGTCTATACTTATTACAGACGATTTAGACTTTGCAAAGCAAGTAGATGCTGCTATTGACAGTTTAATAATATCTTTAAAACGTAAAGAAATAACTGAAACTAGTTGGCGAAACAACGGGGCTATTATAGTTTTAAAAAATCTTGAGCAGTCGATAGACATTGTAAATAAAATAGCTCCTGAGCATTTAGAAATATCAGTCGAAAACCCTGAATTAATTGCAGATAAAATAAATAATGCAGGATCTATATTTTTAGGACGCTTTGTCCCTGAAGCTATAGGCGATTATATAGCAGGGCCTAATCATGTTTTACCTACAGCTAGTACTGCAAGGTTCTCTTCTGGTATTTCTACTTTAGATTATATGAGAAGGACTTCTTTAATTAAATGTGATCCAGAGGCTTTAAATAAAATTGCTCCGTCAGCAATTAAAATTGCGGAAAATGAAGGTTTAGAAGTACATGCATTATCAATGAAGATACGAATGAATAATTTCACAAATGAAAAATAATATTAAAAAAATAAGTTTTGAGGAATCTAATTTTAAAAGCCTAAATATAGCAACTGATAAGGATATTAAAGTAGCAATTTATGATATTATTGAAGATAATAGTTTTAAATTGTTAGGTTCTGATATTTCTGAATATAATTTGGAAGTCTTATTTGCAGAAAATATCTTAAAAATTTCTGTTAACTCTGCCTTAACAAAAAAAAATATAAAAACTTTTTCAATCAATATAGGAAGTTTAAATAAAATTTTAAAAGATTATATCAAATTATGTAATTCATATTATGAGTCAATTAAATCAGCACCAGTGCAAAAGGTTGAAGCTCTAGATATGGGAAGAAGGAGTTTACATGATGATGCTTCCCATGATCTTATAAATAAGATAAAAGATGATATTGATATGGATTTTACTACAGCAAGACGGTTTATTACCTTATTTAGTATAATCCAAAGAAAATCATTACTAGGAGAGAAGATTTTTTTATAATAGTATCTAAAATGTATAATTAATAAAGGAATTAATATGGCAAAAGAAGACTTATTAGAATTTGATGGAATAGTTGATGAGATTTTACCTAATGCAATGTTTAGAGTTACTTTAGAAAATAAGCATGAAGTTCTAGCGCATACAGCCGGTAGAATGCGAAAACATAGAATTCGTGTTTTAGCAGGTGATAAGGTAACTGTTGAAATGACGCCTTATGATTTAACTAAGGGCAGAATAATCTATAGACATAAGTAAATAAAAAGTTGATAGGAGATAAATATAAACTGGTATTGGCATCTTCCTCAGAAAGAAGGTTAGTTCTACTTAAAAGAATAGGGTATGTTCCAGACATAATAGATGCTCCAGATATAAAAGAAGATATTCGTAAAAATGAAACACCGGATGCTTACGTAAAAAGAATAGCAAAAGAAAAAGCGGAAAGTGTCTATCAAAGGCATAAAAATAGTTATATTATAGCTGCAGATACCGTAATTTTTTCTGGCTCAAAAATTTATGGTAAAGTAGATTACAAAGATGAAGCTTTCAAAGTTTTAAATAAATTATCAGGCAAAAAACATAGAGTATACGGGGGAATATGTGTCATTTCTCCTAACAAAAATATTTCTATTAAAAGAATAGTTACGCAGGTTTCTTTTCGTAAAATTAATAGTAAAGAAATACAAGATTATATTAATACTAAAGAGTGGGTTGGAAAAGCTGGTTGCTATGCTATTCAAGGAATTGCATCAAAATTTGTAAAAAGAATTAATGGAAATTATGATAATGTAGTTGGTTTGAGTGTTATAGATGCAGATAAAATGCTAAAAGGTATAAAAGCCTGAAACAAAATGTTTAATTTTTATAAAAATTAAACATACTTTTCTTTACATATTTCAATCTATCTATTAAAAACTCATATATATGGAGCCCAAATAGCTCAGTTGGTAGAGCAAGCGACTGAAAATCGCTGTGTCGTTGGTTCAATTCCATCTTTGGGCACCATATATCTTGTATCTTTCAGAATCCTTTATAGAAGCCAATCCTAAAAAGCTTTAGATACTATTTGTGCATACGCATTGTGCATACATTAAAGAAATACCACATATTGTGGTGATGAATTAGTGCTAAAAAGTAGATGAATCAGTACGCAGATGAGTATATATTTTAATGGATTATTGCCATTATTTCACTAGTTTTTGGCTTGAATCATGCATCACAGACTAATCATTTGAATGATTATACCTCATCATTTGTTACGCATAGCCTTATACGAGTACATGGAGAACTATATTAACATGGGCAAACTAGGTTTTATTAGGAAGATTGAACAGTAGATATAGGTTTTAGGATGAACCAAGCCATACATAAGATGAACGAAAACAACCCACATTCATCCTTATGTGATTATAAATCTCATAATATAATCATTTAAAGGTATCATTTAGAGAAATTTTATTAGATTTAAAACCATATTTAAGCACCCCACCAAAGAAAATTAACTCAATCATCTATTAATATATAAGACCTCTCAAAAATGGCAGAAAATATAGGGTAGAGGTATGTTTTTCTGGTAGGATTTACTTGCTTTTTAGTGTAAAATTTGGTATAATTATAGAGTAAAATATGAAGTATCAGACAGCACGAAACGTAGCATACTGGAAGCTTCCTCTACTACATTAAAATTAAAAACAACTAACTATGCGTAGCCATAATTACGTCTAGTTTTAATGAAGTTATAGCTATTGCTATGGCACAAACAGTAAAGGAATTAATATGAATACAATTATGAATGTAACAGAAACAGCTCGTCTTTTAGATACAGATAATACTTATGTCTATAAACTCATAAAGAAGAACCAACTAGAACCAGTACAAGAGAATCCATATAGAGTCTCTATAGATGGAATTAAGGATTACTTAAACAACAGATTACCTGAAGCGTTTGCTGTATATCCAACAAGACCTCTACTTTAAATGAATCGTAATTATTACATAAGTAAACTTGATAAACTTTTACCTAATATCTTTTGTAAATATTATCTAGGTTATGTTTTATATTTTATAAACAAACTGAAAGATAGATTAGAAGTTTCGTCTTTAGAGATTGCTCGTTCATCTAATGGTTTATTTAATACAAAAACTATTGGAGATGTTCTTAAATGTTTTTCAATAGCAAGAAGAAGAACCATGAGAGATGGAGTAGGTGTCAAACTATGGAACATTAGTGATATAAGAAATATATGTACTGAATCATACATAGTACCTATAAATCTTGAAGAACTTAATATTACAATAAGTGGTAA
>JAURCJ010000023.1 GCA_030828505.1 Alphaproteobacteria bacterium
AATTGGCGGCTCAGATATGAGTGATGCCGATAAAGAAATAGCTCTTGAAAAATTAAAAATGGAGCGTGCTGAAATAGATGGCACAACAAAAAGATGGGTAGCGGATGCTAGATCGGGTTCATGGCTTGCTTCTAATGTTCGTCCTCTAATATTAGTATTTTTAACAGTAAGCTATGTAGCCGGATGGTATATGGGTTACCCTTTAGACTCTATAACTGGACTTTTAACAATTGTAATTGGTGGATATTTTGGAAGTCGTGGTGTAGAAAAAGTATTTGGAAACAACAAACATAAATAAAAATGACCGATCTAAAAATATACGGTATTAACATTGCGGCATTAGTAACAAGCTCGCCAATGGTTTCGGGTATAAACCCGATGTTACAAACAATAGTTTTATTATTAACAATAGGGTACACCTGTATAAATATTTATCAAAAGCTTAAAAAATGAAATATTTTACTGAATCTGAATTTAATGAGTTTGAAAAAATGGATCCTAAACTTCTTGAAAAGCTAGATCAGCTAAGAGAAGCATATGGATACCCAATTAAATTAACATCTACTTATAGATCTCCTGATCATCCAATTGAAGCTAAAAAATCAAAACCAGGTGAGCATGCTTATGGTGCGGCCGTTGATATTGCTTGCGTAGGAGGAGAAGCAACCTTTAAATTAGTTAAAGCAGCTATTGAAGTTGGATTTACTAGAATAGGTATAAGTAGAAAAAATAACTTTGTCCATGTAGGCATTGGGTATGATGGTGCACCACCTATTACAATATGGACGTATTAGAATGGGAAACACAGCATCAAAGAAATATTATACAAAGAATAGAAAAACGATACTAGCAAAGCGTAAAGCTAGAAATCCCGGCTACTATTCTGTGTATTATTTACCAGAAGAAAATTATTGTGGAGTTACCAAGATGGATCCAGAATATAGAATGTCTCAGCATAAATGTAATGGAAAGAATATTGAAGATTGGAGAATATTATTCTGCAGTGAAGATCAAGCAGAGGCGTATTACCATGAAGCAATGTTTCATTCTGTTTTAGGGATGCAAGGACTTCTTAAAAACAATAAATAGAATTAAATGAAACTTATACGAAAAATAAGCATTGGTGCAGATTATAAAAATGAAGCAATGCATTACTCTGTTGGTCAAGAAGTTTACGGAGGTCATAAAATATGTGATATATTAGAAGACAACGGAGGTTATAAAATTTATATTACAAAAAACAAAGAGGTATTACCGTGGAAATATTTTAATTCCAACATGGCGGTATCAATAGAATACAATTTAGACTATTAAATGAAATCACTTTTTAATTATATTATATCTACTGAATCAAGGTACAACAATAAAATAAATGTTGACCAGAAAGAATTAATACTAAATACAGAAATTAGCGAGCGTGATTATGTGTTTGTTAATAGAATGGGTGTTATAGTTAATGAACCTGCGTATGGAGTAACTTACAAAACCCCCAGAAAGGGAGATGTTGTAATTGTGCATCATAATGTTTTTAGAAGATGGATTGATATAAGAGGTGAAGAGAAAAATAGCGCAAGCTTTTTAAAAGAAAATGAATACTTCGTAGCACCTGATCAAATATTCGCTTATAAAAGAAATAATAAATGGTTTTGTCCAGATGAATATTGCTTTGTTAGTCCTTTAATTAACGAAGACGAATGGGCTCCTGATACTGAACAAAAATTAAAAGGTGAGCTTGTGTATAGCAACAGTGAATTAAGTTCATTAGGGCTTTCTATTGGAGACGTGGTGGGGTTTACACCTGACTCAGAATATGAATTTGAAATAGAAGGTGATAAATTATATAGAATTTTATCTAATCAAGTTACAATAAATTATGGACAGGAGAAAACGAGTAATTGAAGCAGCCGAAAAAGCTTTAGTAGAACTTGAAAAAGTTATTAAACAGAATATAGATTTAGGTGAATTAGATCCAGAAAAAGCAAAAACAGCAGCTCAAGCAAAATGGGTGGCAATTGAAGACTCTTTAAAAATAATTGAAAAAATTGAAGAGCTAACAGAAAAAAAATTAGAAAGCAAAAAATCAGAAGCTTTTATGGG
>JAURCJ010000015.1 GCA_030828505.1 Alphaproteobacteria bacterium
ATTAAATTAATAGGATAAAAAATGTCATATAGTTTAAATAAAGAGCAAATTAGAGATTATAATAAGAATGGTTATGTAATAATTGAAGATGTGATTGATCAGAAATTTTTGAAAGAATTAAATTTAGCTACTGAAGTAATGATCAAAGATGCAAAATTAATAAAAAAATCTAATGAACAATTTGATTTAGGTTTAAATCATTCTTATTCAAATCCAAGTGTAAGAAGAATTAAGCAACCACAAAATTATAGTGAAGTTTTTAAAAAACTATTATTTTATCCTAGTATAATTGAAAAAGTAATATCTCTAATTGGAAATAACTTTAGATTACATAATGGTAAAATGAATTTAAAATCCCCATCAGCAGGAGATTTAGTGGATTGGCATCAGGACTGGGCATTTTATCCTCACTCAAATGATGATGTATTAGCAGTAGGTATAATGCTGGATGATATGACATTAAATAATGGAACTGTTTTATTTATTCCAGAGTCTCATAAAGGGGAAGTTTATGATCATCATCATAATGGCTATTTTGCTGGAGCTATAGATATTGAAAAAAATAAAATAGACATAAGAAATGCTAGAGAAATTGTTGGTAAAGCAGGCACTATTACTATTCATCATGCTAGACTACTGCACGCTTCAAAGCCTAATTTATCAAAACTAAATAGAAGATTCTTGTTATGGGAATTTGCAGCTAATGACGCTTGGCCATTGATGGGAATAAATAATTATGAAGACTTTAATAATAAAATAATATCAGGAGATGCGATAAATCGGCCAAGATTAACTAAGGTTCCGGTGAGAATGCCTTTACCTGCTGCATTAAATCAAGGTTCTATATTTGAAAATCAAAAAGCAGTTACAAAAAATAAAAAAGATTTATAAATTAAAATTATATGTAAATTTTAATAATAAATATTTGCATATTTTATTATTAGTAGTAGCCTAAAATTCTTTTATATAAATGGAGAAAAAAATGAAAATATTTATAACAATACTTTCTTCTCTGTTTTTGGTGGTATCAGCATTTGCAGATACAACTGACCAAAAATGGATGAATAAAGTTGAAATTACAAAAGAAGGTGATCACTGTATAGATGATAAAAATTGTTTTAATCGTTATCATCCAGCGATACCAGCTGCTGCGAAAGCAAATCCAGGTGATATTATTATTATTCATTCAAGAGATGCTTTAGACAGTCAGTTTAGACTTGACTCTATTGCGGATGATTTATCAACAGTAGATCTAGGCTTAGTTCATCCTATGATGGGACCAGTTCATATTAACGGGGCAAAAAGAGGGGATGCACTTGAAGTTGAGGTTGTAGACATTATACCAGACGAATATGGATATACGGTTATAGCACCAGGCTTTGGTTTTTTAAGAGACTTATTTCCTGATCCTTATATCGTAAATTGGAAATTAACTAGAGTAGGAGCCGTATCTGATGGTATGCCTGGAATTACAGTACCTTTTGAAGCTTTCCCTGGATCAATTGGAGTTTTACCAGGTTTGCCAGAAGTAAAGGCATGGAAAGCTCGAGAAGCTGATTTAGCAGCTGCTGGTGGTGTAGTGCTTGGTCCATCTACAGGAGGAGCGCTTCCTGCTGCAGTATGTGGAGAAGGTGGTAGTCATGCAGATGATTGTCTAAGAACTATTCCTCCTAGAGAGAATGGCGGAAATATGGATGTTCAACAAATGCAAATTGGCACAAAAATTATATTTCCATGTTTTATAGATGGTTGTGGACTATTTACAGGTGATGTTCATTATGCACAAGGTGATGGTGAAGTTTCAGGTACTGCTATTGAAATGGGAGCAATAAATGTTCTCAGGACTAGAATTATTAAAGGTGGCGGAAAAAATATGGACATGCCAGTTACTGTAGGTAATGATGAAATAAGAGATATAGAACCTACTCGTTTCTATCAGACTGTTGGTATACCTATGAAAGGTAAAGGTGAACAACTTCCATATCATGCATATTTAAATTCAGAAAAGATAACTAATTTAGAAAATCTATCTGAAGACTTAACTGCAGCAGCTCGTCATGCTTTGATTCAAATGATTGATTATATAGTTAGAGAGCATGGTCTTACTAGAGAGCAAGCTTATATATTATGTTCAGTTGCAGTTGATTTAAGGGTAGGTCAGGTAGTTGATGTACCTAATTTTGTGGTGACTGCAGTATTGAACTTAGACGTTTTCGATAAATATCGTAACTAAATATTGATATATATATGAGAAGTTCATTGTTAGAACTTCTCATATGTACTAAATTAACCTTATGTTAAATAGACGCCTCTTTTCTAAATCATTAATTTTATCATTATCATTTCTGTCGATGGGTCATGCTCCATGGGGACAATGGCAAGTATATCGTATGAGACATATGCTAATTTTAAGTGTTATTGAGGATGAAAAAAGCTACCCATTTTCTAAAATAATAATTAATTCTCTTGAAGAGACTTTGCCTGAAGCTAGAGCAAGACCAGCTAGAGCAAGAGGATTTAGAAGAGTATACAATCTGCTTTCAACGGATCAAATGCCTTTAGTTGTTTTATCTAAAGACGTCGCTTTATCTTTACTCTTTGGAAATGGGGTATTTAGTGAGTTCACTCCTATTAATATGAATTTAGTATATGATTTTGGAGATATGGTACTTTTAGCTAGACCTAAAATGCCAGATAGTCATACTTGGAGAATTACTGATGCTATAATTAGGTCTAGTAAGTTTGATAACATAGTAAATAATACTGAAATACCTATTCATAATGGTTCAAAAATACGGTTTACGAACCTTCCTATGCCTGATGAACCAAAAGATGATGAAGAATTAGAAGATTCTCCTCTATAACAATATAGCCTGACACAACATTAATCAGACTATATTATGTATATTATGAGATATTAATTATTTATTAGCTTTCTCTAAAGCATTATTAATGTCATTAAGAATGTCATCAATATGTTCAATTCCTATAGATAACCTAACATAAGAATTGCTGACTCCAGCTCTTAGTTTATCTTCTTCACTTAGCTGTGAATGGGTTGTTGATGCTGGATGTATTGCAAGACTTCTAGAGTCTCCAATATTAGCTACATGATAAAATAGTTGTAATGAATCAACAAATTTCTTACCAGTTTTAATATCTCCATTTAGTTCAAATCCAACAAGTGCACCAAAGCCCTTATCAAGATAAATATCAGCCCTTTCTTTATTTTTACCAGTAAATAAACTCGGATAAATTACTTTTCTAACTAATTTGGATGAAGCTAAATATTCAGCAACTAATTTTGCATTTTTACATTGTTCATTAATTCTCAGGGGTAAAGTTTCAAGTCCCTGAATAAATTGAAAAGCATTAAATGGGCTCATAGCGGCACCGAGGTCTCTAAGAAGAGTTACCCTGGCTTTAAGAATATACGCAATAGGCCCAAGAGGTTTTACTGCCTCTGCCCAAATTGCACCGTGGTAACTTGGATCAGGATTATTAAGTAAAGGTTGTCTTTCTTTAAAATCTTCCCAATTAAAATTACCACTATCAATGATTATACCTCCTATACTAGTTCCATGGCCACCAATATATTTAGTTGTTGAATGTACTATTATACTAGCTCCATGTTGTATAGGCTTTGATATAATTGGAGATGCAGTATTATCTATTATCAAAGGTATTCCTAACTTTTTTCCTTTATCTGCAACTTCTTTAATTGGAAAAATATTTAGTTTAGGGTTAGGAAGTGTTTCTCCAAAATATGCTCTGGTATTTTCATCAGTTGCATCCAAAAAATTATTAGGTTCAGATGGATCAACAAATCTTACTTCAATACCTTGATCTTTTAGAGTATTGGCAAATAAATTCCATGTGCCTCCATATACATCTGTTGAACTGACAATATTATCTCCACTTTTTGCAATATTTTGTATTGCAATAGCTGTTGCAGATTGTCCTGATGCAGTAGCTAATGCGGCTACTCCTCCTTCTAATTGTGCAATTCTCTTCTCTAAAACATCCGTAGTAGGATTCATTATTCTAGTGTATATATTACCAAGCTCAGACAACGAAAATAGATTGGCTGCATGGTCCGAATTATCAAACTGAAAAGACGTAGTTTGATGAATTGGAACAGCAACTGATCCAGTACTTGGATCCGCTCTCCATCCAGTATGTAGTGCAATGGTTTCTGGTTTAGTATAGTTAGTCATATTAATCTCCTTCCCAGCAAACTGGGTATAAATATAACTCCAGCTTAATTGTGGAAAGGAATACAAAGAAATTAAAAAAAACCACTCAAAATTTCTTTGGTGGTTCCTACCACCTCTTTAGCAGTATTTGTAAAGCGCCCGCAAGCTGGAGCTCAAATCAGCGCTATTCTTAATAAAACATATATATTTATTTTTGTAAACTCTTTTAGAATTTATTAGAGTAATATATAGGTTAATAAAAATAATTTTTGGAGAATAAAATGATTGATTATCCTAAAGGCATTAGATCAAGAATAGTTAAAAATATTAATGGATTATCAATGCATATTCTAGAAGCTGGATATGAGAATAACGTTAATAAACCTTGTATTTTATTATTACATGGATTTCCAGAGTTAGCTTATAGTTGGAGAAAAATTTTAAAACCTTTATCTGATGCGGGTTATTATGTAATTGCACCAGATCAGAGAGGTTATGGTTATACATTAGGTTGGAAAAATAATTATGAAGGAGATATTTCAGAATATGAAATATCAAATTTAATAACTGATATTATATCTCTCGCATATTCTTTAGATAAAAAATCTATCGATTGCCTTGTTGGTCATGATTTTGGTTCTATTGTGGCTGCACATGCAGCTGTTATTAGGCCAGATATATTTAAATCTGTTGTATTAATGAGTGCTCCTTTTAGTGGTATGCCAGCCATAGAGGTTGGTAATGTAAATAATGAACCAGATATTCATAATGACTTGAAAAACTTAGCACGACCAAGAAAACATTATCAATGGTACTATTCTTCTAAAGCGGCAAATGAGGAGATGTCTAACTCAAAACAAGGTATGAAAAATTTTTTAAGAGCTTATTATCACGTTAAAAGTGGAGATTGGAAATATAATAAACCATTTCAATTAAAAGGATGGTATGCCTCTGAATTAGAAAAAATGCCAGGGTATTATATTATGGATTTTTCACTAGGAATGGCAGAGCAAGTGAATAAAGATATGCCGTCTGAAGAAGAAATAAATAGTTGTTATTGGCTAACTAATGAAGAGTTAGATTATTATGTAAATGTTTTTAATAATACTCAATTCCAAGGAGGTTTAAACTGGTATAGATGTATGGTAAATAGTAAAGTACAATCTAATCTTAGAATATATAGCGATTTAAAAATTTATATACCATCTATGTTTATAGCTGGAAAAAAAGATTGGGGTATCTTTCAAAAACCGGGAGCTTTAGAAAAAATGCAAGAGATTGCTTGCAGTAATATGAAATCCTGTGAACTAATAGATGGAGCAGGGCACTGGGTTCAACAAGAAAAACCAGAACAAGTAACAAAATTATTATTAAAATTTTTATCTACATTGTAATTATATTTTAACTATTGCTTTACCTATAATTTTTCTATCAGCAATTGCTTGCATAGCATCTAAAGTATTTTCTAATGATACTTTCATAGAAATTCTTGGTTTTATATAACCTTCTTCAATCCATTTATATAATTTTTCAAAATTTTGTAAATTTATTTGAGGAGTTCTTTCCACAAAGGCTCCCCAAAAAACTCCAACAATATCGCAAGATTTTAATAAAGCTAAATTAGCTGGTGCAGAAGGAATTCTTCCTGAAGTGAATCCAATAACTAATAGTCTTCCTTCCCATGCTATACATCTTAAGGATTGATCAAAAACATCTCCCCCAACAGGGTCATAAATTACATCAGCGCCTTTACCGTCCGTCATAGATTTAACAATTTCTTTAAATTCTCCGTTTGAATAATTAATAGTTTCATCAGCACCGTGTTCTTTAGCGACTTTACATTTTTCATCTGTACTAGCAGTAGCTATTACTCTGGCTCCCATAGCCTTACCTATTTCTACAGCAGCTAAACCAACTCCTCCTGCAGCCCCATGTACTAAAAGAGTTTCTCCATTTTTTAATTTACCTCTTTGAATTAAAGCATGTGCAGAAGTTCCATATACCATTGGCAGAATTGATGCCGTTTCAAAATCCACATTATCACTTAAGGGTATTATTTTTTTTTGTGGAGCTTTAACTATTTCTGCAAAGGAACCATGACCTGTCATAGCAATAACTCTTTGCCCAATTTTATATTTAGTAACATTCTTACCTACTTCGGTAATTTCACCCGAAGCTTCTGCCCCTGGTGCAAATGGAAAGTCTGGTTTAAATTGATATTTACCCTCCACCATTAAAATATCAGGAAAATTTATACCTGCTGCGTGAACTTTTATATTTACTTCATCATCATTTATAATAGGTTCTTTCATTTCTTCTACTTTTAAATTTTTTGCTGGACCAAATTCTTTACATACTAAAGCTTTCAATGTTCTCTCCTTATTTTAAATATGATGACTATTGTATAATAAATAAAAAAAATTATATTAAACTAAATTTAATAATTATTCCAATAATAAGTTTTCTGATAATTTTACATAAAAAGATCCTATGGTTAATGGAATCTTAACTTCAGTGGGTAAGTAAAGGTTATAGTTAGATAATTTTTTTAATATTATGTTGCCTTCCCTGGGATGTTTTTTTAATTCTTTTTCTGAATAACCTGCAATTCTGATGATATTAAGCTTACATTTAAGTTCATTTAAATTTTTTTCTATTTGGGTAAATTTTAAATTGAACCTTCTTCTTCCATCAAACACATTAATTATTTGATTGCAATTATTATCTTTAGCGCTTCGAAATCCTAGATCTAAGATAGCATTAACGGGATCTAATGTGTCTTTTAGTAAATCTCTAGAAACTTTTTTTCTTCTAGTATCCATATCTGGGTTAGGGTGAGCATTAATAATTATAGGATAATTATTTTGGAAGTTTATATTTATATATCCTGTTTTTTTATTTTCTCTAAGGTCCTGTATTTTATAAATTGATGGTAATATTTTAAATTTATTTATATTTCCTATAACTAGAATATTTTGTTTCCAAGGATAAAAAATTTTTGTAATTCCAGATGTAGTTGATTCAACTTTTAAGTTATATTTTTGATTACTTATTTCAAATAAAACTTTGGATTCACCAACTTTAAAACCTGATAAATATCCTTCAATATTAATATTCCATATTTTTGAATTAGCAAAGTCATTACCTATAAAACAGAAAAATATTATTATTGATAGTGATTTATAAAACAAATATTTTATATCTCATATGAATTTATCCATGCATCATGTTTATTACATAAACTAAGCGCATAAATTTTATTACTAAATCCAGATATATTATGATTGGAGATAGGGGCATCACTATTTGGGTTAAACATAATCTCAGTTAAAAAATTAAATTTCTCATCAAATAACATATGCTTTATTATATAATGTTCATATCCATTCATTTCGTGCCCTGTAGTAATTTCCAAGTTTTTTCCAGAAAGTGAAAATGTAGGTAAATGTCCTTTTACTTTTTTATTCCACCTTCCCGGATTGTTTTCGGTATAAAAAACATTTCCAGCTAGAGAGCTATTCATAATATCTGTTTCGGCAAGAACTGTCTTAGGAAGATATATTCCTGTTAAAGATGCTAAGCCAGCGACTGTGCTTTGTTTAAAAAAATCTCTTCTATTCATTGTACCTCCAAAAAATATATTTATATTGCAAATGTTTTAATTAATTTTTACTTATATGATAAATATATAGATCATATATTATAGAATATTTTTTATAATTCAACAAAGGTGTAAATTGAATAAAAATTCTGCATTAGTATTATTTTCAGGAGGACAAGACAGTACGGTTTCTCTTTTATGGGCATGTCAAAAATTTGATTATATAGAAACTATAGGTTTTAATTATAATCAGAGACATTTAGTAGAAATGGAATGTAGAGATGTTATTCTAGGTAATATAAAAAAAATATCTAAAAAATATTCTAATATTATAAGTCATGATCACATTATTGATATTCCGTCTTTAGGAAAGATATCAGAAACGTCTTTGACTAGAGATAGTAAAATTTTTATAAAAGATAATGGATTGCCTAACACTTTTGTGCCAGGAAGAAATTTGCTTTTTTTTAATTATGCTGCAGCATTAGGTTGGAGAAGAAATATTTATAATTTAATAGGAGGAATGTGTGATACGGACTATTCTGGTTATCCAGATTGTAGAAGAGAAACTATCTCATCTTTAGAAAAAACGATATCTTTGGGTTTAGATAAAGAAATAAATATTCATACACCACTAATGAATATGAATAAAGCTGATATATGGGAGTTATCCTATAAATTGGAAGGAGATAAATTTCAGAAAATATTAATAAATGATACCCATACTTGTTATATAGGGGATAGATCGAATTTAAATAAATGGGGATATGGCTGTGGGGATTGCCCAGCCTGTATTTTAAGAAGAGATGGTTATTATAGATGGTTAGAGTCTAGTGACTTATAATGTAAAAGAAATATTTTATTCTATTCAAGGAGAGGGTTTTCATACTGGAAGACCATCAATATTTTGTCGTTTTTCTGGATGTAATTTATGGAATGGATTAGAAAAAGATAGAAAATCAGCTAAATGTAACTTTTGTGATACAGATTTTGTTGGAACAAATGGTGATGGCGGAGATAAGTTTAAAAATGAAGAAGATTTAGTCATTAAAATTCTTTCTTATTGGCCGAATGCATCAAATCCATTTGTTATACTTACGGGTGGAGAGCCTATGTTGCAAGTAGATAAAAATTTAATAAGAACTTTGAAAAAGTATAAATGTGAAATTGCAATAGAAACTAATGGAACTATGAAAGTACCAGAGGAAATAGATTGGATATGCGTTAGTCCTAAAGCAGGTAATGATTTGGTTCAAATTAGTGGGGATGAGCTCAAGTTGGTATATCCTCAAAAAAATATACTTCCAGAAGATTTTGAAAAATATTCTTTTAAAAATTTTAGTTTACAGCCCATGGATGGAGAGTTAAAGGTTCATAATACAAATTTAGCTTTAGAATATTGTAAAAATAATCCAAATTGGAGAATATCTTTACAAACACATAAAATTATAGGAGTAAGATAAATATATATGCTTATTTATAAAGATTTTACTTTTGATTCTGCGCATGTCTTAGAAGGGTATGATGAATCTCACCCATATGGAAGAGTTCATGGGCATTCCTTTAGAGCTAGAGTATGGATTAAAGGAAATCCAGAATTAAAAAATAGTATGATAACTGATTTAGGATTTATTGCTAAAGAATGCGAAAATGTAAAAATTTTGTTAGATCATAATACTTTAAATAATGTTGATGGACTTAAAAGCCCAACACTAGAAGGATTATGTATTTTTATTTGGGAAAAGTTAATATTAAAATTTGCTAATTTAAATAAAATAGAAGTGCATAGAGATCAAAGCGGAGAAGGGTGTATTTATCATGGTCCATAAAAATAATATTAAAGTCAATCAATTAGGAAATATAACTGATATCCCAGTTGATCCTGCCATAGCTAAACTTGAAAAAGTAAATAACCCTCATAGTGATAAGTTATATGTAGCAAGGTTTAGTGTTCCTGAATTTACTTCTTTATGTCCTGTAACAGGACAACCAGATTTTGCTAATATAATTATAGATTATATTCCAAAAAAATACTTATTAGAATCAAAATCATTTAAGTTATTTATGCAATCTTTTAGAAATCATGGAGCTTTTCATGAAGATGTAACTTTATACATTGCTAAAAGGATAGTTAAAGAAGTTAAGCCCATTTGGTTAAGAATAGGAGGATATTTTTATCCACGTGGAGGAATACCTATAGATGTTTTTTGGCAATCTAATGATCCTCCAAAAAAAGTTTGGATTCCAGAAACCAATATAAAAGTATATAGTGGAAGAAGTTAGGGTGTTTACAATATAACTGGTTCTTTATAACTTGGGAAATCTCCGGCAACAGTTGTCCTGTGCATAATCCTTCTTGCACTAGACTCGTCAAAATATGTTCCTCTATGCAGCACTCTTCTATTATCCCAAATTACTATTTCATTATTATTCCATTGATGGTGAATTATTTCTCCAGATTTAATTATCCAATCATTTATATCTTTAATTAATTTTCTTCCTTTTTCTATATCCCAACCAACTACGTGGCTGCAATGGCTTCCTACATAAAATGCAGACCTTTTTGTATAAGGGTGAGTTCTTATCAACCTCTGTTTAACAAAAGGCATTTTTTCTTTATAAGCATTATCAAAAATGTCTCCTGTATTAACCATGCGAGAATAAACAATTGAATGTTCACAAATTATATCTTTAAGGTCATTTAGGCTGTATTTATGATTATTTTTATTCCATGTCTCTAAAGCATATCTAGCATCAATATATTCTGTACCGCCGCCTTCGTTAGGTATTTCTCGTGAACTTAATATTGAAAACTTTGAAGGTATATCTTTATATGATGAGTCCGAGTGCCAAGATCTATTGCCTCTATCATAAATTACCTTTTCACTATCTAAAGCTAAAAGATTATTATTTTCATCAACATTAGAAATTCTTGTTATTTCACTTCTAATACCTTTTAATCTATCATGTTCTAATGCTTTTTCTAAAGCACCAAACTTTTCAGAAAATTTAATTTGATCATCATCATTTATATTTTGATTTTTTAATACAATTACACCATATTTTTCTATTGCTTCTTTAATTTTAATGAAATCAGCATCTTGAAGATTCTTGATATCAAAATCCGTCACTATTGCAAAAAATTCTTGTTCTTTATTCTTTAGTTCTATATTCATATTAGTCTCTAATAAATAATTAATAAATTTAATGTTTATTAATATTAATGTATATTTTATTAAATATAACATATGGATAGAATCTTTGAAAAATAAATTTATAAATTATCTTGATGAGCTTAAATATAATTTAGACTATTTACAAAATCACATATATGAAGAAATTGAACAAACAATTAACCTTATAAAAAATAGTTTTAATTCTGGAGGAAAAATTATTTTTTTTGGAAATGGTGGCTCTGCTTCTGATAGCCAACACTTATGTGCTGAATTTGTAGGTAGATATAAAAAAAATCGTGCTGCTTTGCCTGCTATATCTCTAAATACGGATACTTCTATCTTAACAGCTGTTGCAAATGATATGGGGTATGAAAAAGTTTTTGAAAGACAGGTTGAAGCTCTAGCCAAGAAAGAAGATATATTATTTGCTATATCAACGAGTGGAAAAAGTAAGAATGTTATAAATGCAGTAATTACTGGAAAAAAGAAAGGTATTAAGACGATAGCTTTAACTGGAAAAGAAAATAGTGAGTTATCACGATTGTCTGATATTTCTATCAAAGTACCTTCTGATAAGGTCAATCATATTCAAGAAATGCATATTATAATTGGGCACTTTATATGCGAAATGATAGAAGAAAATTCTTAATTAATTATTCAGTATATTTGCACTCTGCAGTTGCTATTAATTTCATTTCATGAATTTTTCGTCTAGCTTCTCTTATGGTAAGATATACTTTTCCTCTAGGAGGATGAATATAATTTTCTCCAAAAGCTAAAACTTCCTCTTCTTCACTTAATACAAGACAATTTACGAGTTTTTTATATTTTTGTTCTCCAATTTCTACATCAATTTCCATAATTCTTGGACATAAAAGTACTTTACTATTTTCTAATATTGAACATTTAGGAGGATATAATTTATTAATAACTATATTTGATTCAGCTACAACATAATTATTTTTATTTAAAATAAATATAATTGTTAATAAGGATCTGAAGAACATTTAGCACCTGCTATAAGAGTTAAACCATGAATTCTAGTTCTTGTTCTTAGTGTTAAATAGATTTTTCCGCCTGGTTTTTCTAAAAAAGATTCACCAAATGCTAATATTTCTTCTTCTTCACTAAATAATGTGCATCTAACTAAATGTTTATTTATATTACTAATAATTTCTACTTCTACTTCAATAATTCTTGGACATAAAAGCCCATTTTTTTCTTTTAAAAGGGTACATTTGGGTGGGTATACAGTTTTAACTTTAATCGGATTATTTGCATATGCCAAGTTAGTAATTATAAAATATATAAATATAAAGTATATACTTAATATTTTCATGGTGCTAGCCATTTCATAGAAATTTCATCATTTAATATAAATTTTGCACGCCTATGTCCAGAATGAATTAAGTAGAGCCAATCTATACTTTTTATATGTATATCTATTCTTCCAAAGTTAATTTTATATTCTTCTAAATCTTTATTTTTAATTTTTTTTAGACTAATATCTATATCCTCTGGATTTGAAATAAATGTACTAGGTGGATAAGGAGTGGAGTAACATTCTCTACTCATGTCTGGAGTTGACTCCCAAGCTGTTTGCCAGGTTTTATTATCATAGTTCAAATAAGCTAAACCTATAATCCTGATTTGAATTTTTTTATTGGGCTCATATACATTAACAGAAACATTATTATTACTTTTTATTTCTAACCATTTTTTAGATCTTATATCCGTATTAAAGGAAAGGACTTTATTTTCTTTATGAATTTGTCTTAATACTACTGTTCTAGTAGATGGGAATCCATTTAAATCTATTGTAGAAATTATAGGGTAATGAAAGGCAGATTTAGTATTTTTAACACCATCATTTAAATTTTCCCATATTTGATCATAAATATTATTAAGGGTCATATTTTTCATTTTAGTAATATAAAGTATATTTAAGGAGTAGAAAAGTAATCTATATAAAAATAGAAATTTTCTACTCCTTTTATACGTTTTGCTTTAATAGGGGAATCTATATGCAAAACTGTATATAAGAATCTACGGTTTTAATTTGTATTTAGATTGTGTATGTTTAAATAATTTATTATTATTAATATTTAATGTTTAGGAGATGATAGGTGTCACAAAAAACTGTTATTTTAGAAAAAAATGATAATATTGCAGTAGTTACTTTAAATAGGCCTGATAACGCAAATACTATTAATTTAGATCTTGTAAAAGATTTATATGATGCCTTTAAAGATTGTCATCATGATGATGGTATAAGAGCAGTAATTTTTACTGGCAATGGTTCAATGTTTAGTGGAGGAGGGGATCTATCTTCTTTTCTTGCTGAATCTGATAATTTAGGCCCATTAATTACAGATATGACTACTTATTTTCATCTTGCAGTTACTTTAATGCATAGAATGGAAAAGCCAATTATTGTGGCTTTAAATGGCACTGCAGCTGGAGGTGGTTTAAGTTTAGCCTTATCGGGTGATATAATTATCTCTTCTGATAATGCAAAATTTTCTGCAGCATATACTGCTGCTGGTTTATCACCTGATGGTTCTATGACATATATAATGCCTAGACTTATTGGTTTAAAGAAAACAAAAGAATTAATGATCACAAATAGAAGATTTTCAGCAGATGAAGCGTTAAATATGGGTCTTATTGATCAAGTAGTTAATGCAGAAGAATTACAAAGTATTGCAATGGAGAAAGCAATAGAGCTATCAAAAGGAGCAACTAAGGCCTATGGAGCAGTTAAGACACTTTTAGCAGATAGTCTGTCAAGCACGCTTGAGAGTCACTTAGAACAAGAGGCAAGGTCTCTTAATATTAGAGCGCAAGGACATGATGGAAAAGAGGGAGTTAAAGCCTTTATAGAAAAAAGAAAACCAAATTTTAAAGGATACTAGTAAGGAATAACTATGAAGGTAACTGAGCTCCCAAAATCTAAAATATCAGTGAATAATAAAAATATGGCTTATGTTGAAATGGGTCAGGGAAAAACTATGTTGTTTTTACATGGAAATCCAACGTCTTCATATTTGTGGAGAAATATAATGCCATATTTCTCTAATATAAAAAGATGTGTCGCTCCTGATTTAATAGGTATGGGGGATTCTGAAAAACTAGATTCAAATGAAGTAGGAACATATAATTTTTTTGAGCATCAAAAATGGCTGAATGATTTATTAGAAACATTAAATCTTGGTGATAAACTAATATTAGTTCTTCATGACTGGGGAAGTGCTCTTGGTTTTGATTGGGCAAGAAAGAATATTGATAGAGTTGCAGGTATAGTATACATGGAAGGAATAGTGTGCCCGTTATCTTGGGATGACTGGGATGAAAAATCAGCACCATTATTTCAAGCATTTAGATCTGATGCTGGAGAGAATATGATCATTGAAAAGAATATATTTGTTGAAAGGGTACTTCCAGGTTCAGTTTTAAGAGGATTAACGAAGGAAGAAATGGAAGTATATAGGAGACCATTTCTTAAGAAAGAAGATCGACGCCCAACTTTAGATTGGCCAAATCAAATTCCAATTGATAATAAACCAAAAGATGTAGTTGAAGTTGTTGATGAGTATTCAAAGTTTTTTTGTATAGATAATACTCCTAAATTATTTATTAATGCTGATCCTGGAGCAATTTTAATTGGTAAACAAAGAGAGTTTTGTAGATCTTGGCCTAATCAATATGAATTTACCGTACCAGGCAGTCACTTTATTCAAGAAGATTCTCCGGATTTGATAGGTGAAGGTATATTTAATTGGTTAGAGTCGAAAAATTTATAATTATTTTATCAATAATTTTATTTTCATGCTGCAATATTTCTTATGCAATTGAATCGGCGGCTCATAAAGTTGAAGTTGCTAAATGTTTTGGTGTTATTATGACCATAAAAAATAATAGTGAGCATGAAGATAATATTATTAAGGCTAATAATATATTAGAATTATACTTAGAAAAGATAATTAATTTAAATATAGGCTCTTTAATGATGAAAGAAATGAGTGATGAAGCAGCCATAAAAACATTTTCTGAGCTTCAAAGCCATACTCCCACACATTTTGATAATTTATTAAATAAATGTATAGCTACTTTACGAATAGGTTAGCTATTCTCTGATAGCTGAAGAATTTAAAGTAACTTCATTTTTATAAGACCAACAGGCAGTATAATTACCAGTCCATCCTCTACCCTCTTTTTTAAGATTATCAAATCTAACCTTTCTAAATGCAGCATGACATCTGCCACATGATAAGGCTAACATACATACAGACCTTTTTATGCCTTCAGGGTCTTGTTCATTAAATGCGTTATTTAAATTTTTAGAGGCATGCACTGCATCTGTATAATATCTATTAAAAGCCTCTGGTATGATCCAAACTAATCTCTCTGCATTTGTTGATTTAACATGAGCTACACTTGTTTTACGAGGCCAAAAATCTTCAACTTGCTCTAAAAGATTAAATATTTCTTTGCCGTCTTGCTCCGCTTCTCTAGCATGAATTAAAGAGTAAGTTTCAAGCGGTTCCATATTATTTTGATTGCTTATTATAATAGTAGAACCATCAGATGAGGTTACAGCATCTCCAGGAAGGGCAATAAGTGTCGCTAGTCTCTCTAGTCTTGTCCACATAGCTTGCATTGCTTGTTGTCTTACATCGACCATAGTTTGCTTTTCATCTTCAGCAAAAGAGAAGTTAATTGATGAAGAAAAAATAAATAGTGTTATCAAAATATTTAATATAACTTTCATAAGTACCTCTTTAAATAAAAATATTTTTATACATATAGCATATAAATATGTTAATCAAACAAAAGATGATAACTTAAATTTATATCGAAAGTTTAATATGTCTAGGTATATTTTCATTATAATTTTTTTATTTACTTTAAATGCTAGTTATAGTTTTGCAAATTATAATGATGCAATAAATAGTTATAATGATAAAGATTGGTCTAAATCATTAAATATATGTCAGAATGAATTAGAAGATTCTAAATGTTTAAATTTATTAGGTGTTATATATTTAAATGGCTTAGGAATTGAAATTGATTATATTCAAGCAAGACAATATTTTATAAAGGCCAAAAAACTGGGAAATAAAAATGCTGAATTTAATTTAGGATGGATGGCTCTAAAAGGCTTAGGTGAAGAAATTAATTTAGAACGTGCAGCAAAATATTTTAAGAGTTCAAAATTAAAAAATATTAATATTGTTAAAAATTTAGATAATTTAAATATAGAATCAGAGGAGAATTTAAAAAAATTAAAATCAAATAATTTGATTTCAAAATATGGATATTTTTATACAAATTACATTAAATTAGAAAAATTATTTGACTCTAGTATTAATATTGAAAATAAATTTATTAAAAGTATTTCCCATACAAAAGAAAAGTTAGTGAAATTTGATAATTTATTAATTGAAAAAAACGTAAATATTGATTTTATTAAAAATAATATTAACAATGAGCAAGAAATAATTGTAAAACTATTATTGTTAGAAGTCGAAAAAGATATAAATAAATTTGAGGAAACTATACAACAATTATATCTAATTCTTCAAAATTTTGATATTAATAATATTTAGGAGATCCTATGAATAAATTTATAATTATATTTGGTATATTTTTTTTAAGTTTTAATGTTTCATCAGAAGAAATTTTACGCTCTGTAGTTATACCTTTGACTGAAGCTGATTATAATAAAAAATCTTCAAATGATTGTAGATCATTTTCTGAAGTATTAGTTGAAGCAAAAAAAGAATGGAAACATATTATTCCTTTTAAATTAACGGAGGAGGGATTAAAATATTTCTTAATTGGTTATAATAAACAAGAAAAATTGGAAGCTGATATTATTACTGTTTGGCCTTCTTATAAAGGAAGAAGAGATCAATATTACGTATTAATTGGAAATAATAATTGTTTTGTGAAATGGCTTGAATTACTTCCAAATAGTATTCAAGAAATCATAAACATTGGATCAAACAAAAATATATAAAGTAACTAATTTTCTATTATAAACATGGGTATAGTAAATCCGTCACTTTGTTTTTCAAAAATGACTTTTACCTTATCTCCAATAGATACTTTCTCTATATCATCAGTTATTATATTAGAAATTATTCTTGCTCCTTCATCAAGCTCTATTGAGGCAACAATATATGGCGTATCGTTTTTAAATGCTGGTCCAGCAGGGGCATAAACTATAGTAAAAGAGTATATTTTTCCTTTACCTGAAACTTGCCTCCACTCTATGTTTTTACTGTTAATAGCATTAGTAAGTTGTTTAGAATATAAAAAGTATTCATTAGTATCTATAGAATATTGTAACATCAATTTTTCATTACTTGCACCTTCCCAATATGTTTTTGAGTCAGGGTCTATAGTAGGCCGAGGTTTCTTAAATTCCATATTAAGAACTTTCTTTTGATAGAATTAATGTTGTAGAGCTAGACAAAACACCTCCAGTTCCATGGCATAGAGCATTAATTGGATTATTTAATTGTCTTTTTCCACATATGCCCCAAAGTTGTCTGGATGCTTCAATAATTGTAAATATTCCATACATTCCTGGATGACAATAACTAAGGCCACCTCCATTAGTATTTAATGCAAAATCTCCACCAGGAGCTGTTCTTTGATTTTTTACAAAATCTTTTCCTTCTCCAAATTTACAAAACCCAATTGCTTCTAAAGTTAGTAAAACAGTTATTGTAAATGAGTCATATAACATTGTAATATCTATATCTGATGTATTTAATTTTGCTTGCGCAAAAGCTATTTTGCTGGATTGGGTAGCTATATCTAATTTTTCCATATTAGGCATATAATTAATACTTGAATGACTATTGCATTCACCAAAACCTTTAATATAAATTGGACTTATCTCTAAATTTTTTGCTTTTTCCTCGGTAGTAATTACAACTGCTCCCCCTCCATCTGTAACTAAACAACAATCAGATCTATGAAGAGGGCTAGATATTGGTTTTGATTGCATTGCATCTTCAATAGTCAAAGGCTCTTGAAATGCAGCATTTTCATTCATTGAAGCCCATGACCTAGTAGATACTGCGATTTCGGCCAGCGTTTCTCTAGTACTTCCATAAGTAGACATATGCTTTTGAGCAGCTAAGGCATAACCTCCAACAGGTAAAGGTAATCCACTAACTACTTCAAATTGATTACTATAAAGGGCTGGTCTATCTCCAAGAACCCTAGACATATTAGATTTTTGAAGACTGCCATATAAAACTAGCACTGTATCACATAAACCTGCATTAATAGCCTGAAATGCATGATTAACATGAACTAAAAAAGTTGAACCACCAATATTTGTACCTTCAATCCATTTTGGAGATTTTATTCCTAAATACTCAACTAATAGATTTGGTTGCATTAGTCCTGGGCCTGGAACACCCCACATTCCAGCTACTGCTATACCATCAATATCTGACATTTTTAAACCAGCTTGAGTAAGTGCCTCTTCAGCACAATATTTTTGAATAGTTAATTCACTATTTCCTTCAGCAGCTCTTCCTCTCTCTTTAAGAGGAAAATCTGATACACCTACTATACATGGTTTTTTATCCATTAATTTTACCTTAACTGGAGGCCCGGGACGGAA
>JAURCJ010000021.1 GCA_030828505.1 Alphaproteobacteria bacterium
CCTTTCACATCTATAATTTCTTCTTCATTATTTTTACTAATAATTATCTTAGCATGATATGGCCCACCATCTCGACCCGGCATCCAAGGGTCTGGTAATTCAATTGTGCCATCAGTACCTTTAATAATGGCATTATTTTTCATGCTTTCTCTTATTGCAGTCGAAACTTTAGCTTCAATTCCGTTTTTGAATTTAATATTAGCATGAGCAATTTCATCAACTCCTGTCTCTCCTATTTTTGCCTCAACATCAAGAAATTCAGGTTCTAAAAATTTATCATTAGAGGCAACACCAGCAACGAGCCTTGAAAATGAAATTGGATACAAACCAACATCTAATATTCCTCCACCAGCCAGATCCTTATTAAATAACCTGTGCTCTGGAATTGTTTTTTCCATATCAAAACCAAATGAAGATTCTATTGATATAATATCTCCAATTGTTTTACTCTTTATTAGTTCGATTAGTTTTGGAATTTGTGGATGACATCTATACATGAAGCCTTCCATATAAAAGACACCTGCTGCATCAACAGCATCTATAACTTTTTTACCTTCTGCATAATTTACTGATCCAGGTTTTTCGCACAGTACGTGTTTACCTTTACCAGCAGCTTTTATTGTCCATTCTGCATGAAGCGTATGTGGTGTAGAAATATATATAGCATCAATGTGTTCTGAATTTATGATATCCTCATATGTTTCAAAACGAAAATCTTCATGAACATCATACTTGTCTCCAAAAGATTTTCTTCTTTCGTCATTCTTACTCGCTATACCTACTAACTGTCCTGAGTAAGAGTTTAATAAACCATCAGCAAAATTATTAGCAATAGCGCCTGGCCCAATGATACCCCATTTAATTTTTTCCATTTAATTTATTAATGGAGAAAGTTCACCAGATATATATTGAGAGGCAATAACTTTAAGAGGTATTGGTTGTATTTTACTGGCGTTTTCTGCACATCCAAATTGAATTAAACGTTCAATTACTATTTTTTTCATCCATTCTTTTGAGTCAAGCAAATATTTTCTTGGATCAAATTGAGAAGGATCATTTGCAAAATGTTTTCTTATTGCTGCAGTTGAAGCAAGTCTTAAATCAGTATCTATATTTATTTTTCTAACACCATGTTTAATACCTTCTTGAATTTCAGAAACTGGGACTCCGTAGGTTTCTTTAATTTTCCCGCCATTATCATTTATAATTTTAATTAGATCTTGTGGAACTGACGATGACCCATGCATTACTAAATGTGTATTAGGAATTTTATTATTTATCTCTTTAATTCTTTCTATAGCTAAAATATCTCCTGATGGAGGTCTGGAAAATTTATACGCTCCATGACTTGTGCCAATAGCAATTGCTAAAGCATCTACATTTGTTTCTTTTACGAATTCTGCAGCTTCTAATGGGTCTGTTAGTAATTGTTCATGTGATAATACACCTTCAGCACCTACTCCATCCTCTTTTTCTCCTGTCCCAGTTTCAAGAGAACCTAGACATCCTAACTCACCTTCTACAGATACTCCTAAGTTATGAGCCATATCAACTGTTTCTTTAGTAACTTTCACATTATAATCAAAATCAGACGGTGTCTTTTGATCTGCTAATAAAGAACCATCCATCATTACAGAGCTAAAACCTAAGTCTATGCAGGTCTTACAATCTGCGGGTGAACCACCGTGATCTTGATGCATAACAATTGGAATATGAGGAAATTCCTCAACTGCAGCTGCCATCATACTTTTTATAAATTTTGGACCTGCATATTTTCTTGCTCCTGCAGATGCCTGAACAATGACAGGGCTATTTACTTCATTAGCTCCTTCCATAATTGCTCTGATTTGCTCTAAATTATTTACATTAAATGCTGGGACTCCGTAGTTATTTTCACCTGCGTGATCTAATAATTGTCTTAAAGATATAATTGCCATGGTTTTTCTTATTAAAGAAAAAAATAATTAATTCAAGTTTCTAACCTTTAACTGCTCCAAAAGTAAGTCCATGAATAAATTGTTTTTGAAGAATAAAAAACATTATTACTGGCGGTAGTGCTGCAACTACAGAACCTGCTGAAACTAAATTCCAGCTTGTTGTCCATTGCCCTCTTAATACATCTAAACCAACTGTTATAGGTTTAACTGTGTCACCTTGAGTTAGAACTAAAGCCCAAAAATAATCATTCCATATAAATGTAAATTCTAGAACACCCAAAGCTGCCAAAGCTGGTATAATCAAAGGTAAAATTATTTTGGTATAAATTGTCCACTCTGTTGCACCATCTGCTCTAGCTGCTTCAATTAATTCAAATGGTAATTCTTTAATAAAATTTCTTAAAAAGAAAGTACAAAAACCTGTTTGAAATGCAATATGAAAAATGATTAAACCAATGTGTGTGTTATAAACACCCATTTCTATGGATATATTTCTAACCGGTATCATTAGAATTTGATATGGAACAAAGTTACCAGCTATAAACATAGCAAAAACTAAAAGATTTAATTTAAATCGATGCATTGCTAATGAGTAACCAGCTAAAGAACTTAAAAACAAGGTACCAAATACTGTGGGTAAAGTTATGATTAAACTATTAAGAAAAAATCTC
>JAURCJ010000012.1 GCA_030828505.1 Alphaproteobacteria bacterium
TAGAAGCGCAAATATTTGCAAGTGTATGACTGCCCACAGAATCAATAGCTCCGGCCCAACGTTCTTTATTTAAGGGACGCCCTTTTTCTGCTAACTCATTTCTATCTATTATATTTTCTGCACCAAGTGATTTTAAATATTCAGAATATTCTATTCTTCCCGAGGATGCACATATATTAAAACCAAGTTTAGATAATATAGATATAGCCACACTTCCAACACCTCCTGTTGCACCTGTAACTAATATTTCCCCATTGTCTGGCGTTACACCATTATTCTCTAGAGCTAAGACACATAACATAGCAGTATAACCAGCTGTACCAATAGCCATAGCTTGCTTTGAGGTAAATTCTTTTGGCATATGAACTAACCAATCACCGTTTACGCGTGCTTTTTGGGATAAGCCTCCCCAATGCTTTTCTCCAACCCCAAAACCATTTAGGATTACCTTATCACCAGTTTTAAAATTATTATTTGAGCTTTCTTCTACTGTTCCAGCAAAGTCAATTCCAGGAACCATAGGAAAGTTTTTTATGATAGGAGAAGAAGATGTAATTGCTAAAGAATCTTTATAATTAATAGTTGAATAATCAATTTGAATAATAACATCACCTTCTGGTAGGTCAGAAATATCAAGTTCCTTTATTTTACCAGTAGCTTTTTGATCATCTAATTTATTTAGAACTAATGCGTTAAACATTTTTATCTCCCAAAGTAAATGTACAAATTTTATATGTTTTTATTGCAAATTGGACTCTAAAAGTACACCAAAATTATCCAAGATTTTTAGGTCTGCCTCTTTTGCTTAATTAAGTGCTATTATGAGGGATAAATTACTTATCCCTCATAATTATAAATGGAGAGAAATATAATTTTCTCTACAAGGGGATCTTTTAAAATTGATCAGTTTCAGTTGAATCGTCCATAGCTGTAGTAGCCGATTGGCCTCTGGTTACAGCGTTTGAAACTGCATCAAAATATGATACTCCAACTTCTCTTTGGTGTTTAGTTGCTGAATAGCCATCTTTTTCTGCTCCAAATTCTTTCTGCTGTAATTCAGAGTAAGCGGCCATGCCATTTTCTTTGTAAGCTTCAGCTAGTTTAAATGTTGAATAGTTCAGATTATGGAATCCTGCTAAAGTTATAAATTGAAATTTATAACCCATAGCGGCTATTTCTTTTTGGAAGACTTTCATTTGAGCCTCATCTAAATGCTTTTTCCAATTAAAAGATGGAGAACAATTATATGCGAGCATTTGATTTGGGTGTTCTTTTTTAAGAGCTTCCGCAAATTTTCTCGCTTCTGATAAATCTGGAGTAGCAGTTTCACACCACACTAAATCAGCATAGGGAGCGTAAGCTATCCCTCTTGCTATAGCACAGTCTATTCCACCGGTCATTCTATAGAAGCCTTCAGTAGTTCTCTCACCAGTTAAGAATTTTTGATCTCTTTCATCTATATCACTAGTAATTAATCTAGCAGCTTCTGCATCAGTTCTTGCCATTATTAATGTTGGAACTCCCATTACATCTGCAGCTAATCTTGCTGAATTAAGTGTTCTTTCAAAAGTAGCAGTAGGAACTAAAACTTTACCACCTAGATGCCCACATTTTTTTTCTGACGCTAATTGATCTTCAAAATGCACTGCAGCTGCACCAGATTCTATCATAGACTTCATTAATTCAAAACAGTTTAAAGGTCCACCAAATCCTGCTTCCGCATCAGCTATAATAGGCAGATAAAAATCTATGTCTGTAGTATCAATGTTTTCAATTTTTTCCATGTGTTGAACTTGATCTGCTCTTTGAAAAGCTAAATTAATCCTTTTAACTATATCTGGAACGCTATTTACAGGATATAAACTTTGGTCTGGATACATTTGGCCAGAACTATTTGCATCAGCTGCAACTTGCCAACCAGACAAGTAAATAGCCTTTAAGCCTGCTCTAGCTTGTTGAACAGCCATATTTCCAGTGTATGTTCCGAGAGTTGCAACGTAATCCTCTTTATGCAGTAATTTCCATAATTTTCTTGATCCATTTTCTGCAAGTGTATGTTTAATTTTGACAGAACCTTGAAGTTTTTTTACATCTTTTATGGTGTAATCTCTTTTTATGTTAGCCCAACGGTCGTGCGCCCAAGATGGAACTTCCCACTCATTATCATCACTAGTTTTAGCAGTAATATTTTCATTATTGTGTGGGTCATAAGATGTGTTTGTGCTTGGAGATAAGCCTTCTAAAATTGTGTCGTCCATTATTTTAATCCACTTTTTTAAATAGTTAATAATAAAATTGTAAACTATTTACTTAAAAAATATCAAAAAACCAACACTTTAGTTGAATCTATTTGTAAATATGTTATTTATTTTGTGTAAATTATAATAGTTTTGTAAATATTTACAAAATATAATGAGGTATAATGATAAATAGTAACAAAGATATAAGATTAGGTGCAACTATTAGAAGATTACGTAGAGAAAGGCAGCTTAGTCAAAAAGATCTAGCAAATATTTTAGATATTTCTACTCCTTATTTAAATTTAATAGAAAATAATAGAAGAAATGTTACTGGAAAAATACTACTTACTTTGGCAAAAGAGTTTAATATAGAGTTATCAGAGATAGGAAATGAGAGTGATTCGGGGTTACTATCTAACTTAATGGAGGTTTTTAGTGACGTTATATTTGATGATAATAATTTAAAAAACCATGATATTCAGGATTTAGTATCAAGTCAGCCTGAAATTGCGAAAGCTGTTTTAAGGCTATATGATATTCATAAGACTAGTCAGATTAGGTTAAGAGATATTTCAGGTCTTGAGAATGATCAATATTCTGATCAAGTTATGACTAATAATATTTCTGCAGAAATAATATCTGACCTAATACAAAAAAATTCTAATTATTTTCCTAGTCTTGAGGATAAAGCTAATAAAATTCTTTTAAAATTAAATAAGCCTAAAAATATAAATTTATTTGTTCCTTTATCTGAGTATTTATCATCTGTACATAATATACGTGTCGCTACTATTCCTCCGGAAATTAAACATGATACAATTAGATATTATGATCCCGTTGCAAAAGCACTTGTTATTAGTGATAGACTACCTCAAGCAAGCAGAACATTTTTAGTTGCACAACAAATGGGTTTATTATTAGCTGATGATGAAATTAATGAAATTTTAGATAATAATAATATTGAAGAAGGGGAAGTAAGAAAATTAGGAAGATTAGCATTATCTAATTATTTTGCTGGGGCAATAATATTGCCTTATGATAATTTTTTTGAACAAGCGCAATTTACAAAATATGATATAGAAGTACTTGAAAATAGATTTCAGGTAAGTTTTGAACAAGTATGTCATAGACTAACTACATTAAATAAACCAGGCTCACGAGCAATACCTTTTCATATGATGAGAGTTGATATAGCAGGTAATATTTCTAAACGTTTTTCTGCTTCTGGCATTTCTATTTCTAGATATAGTGGGGCGTGTCCAAGACTAAATATATATTCTGCTTTTACAACGCCTGATAGGGTAAAAGTTCAAGTATCTATGATGCCAAATGGAGAAAAGTATTTTTGTATAGCTAGGGCATTTCAAAAAAGAAGCGGAGGATTTGACTCACCTGAAAGTTTTTATTCAATAGGTCTAGGATGTAAACTAAGTGATGCTAATAGAATGATTTATGGAGAAAGAGTTTTATTAGATTCTTCTGAAAATATAGTGCCTGTTGGAGTTTCATGTAGAAGCTGTCCTAGAATAGATTGTAGACAAAGAGCTTTTCCTCCTAGCAATAGACAATTGTCATATAATGAAAATGTGAAAGGTTTATCAGCTTACGTTACACCGAACTAATGATATATATTTATAATAATCATTTATTTTTCATTTCTAATTATGAATATAGGAAATAACATCATAAACATAATTAATGCATAAATACTTAATGCAATATTAAAATTATTATAAATATCAAATATAAATCCAATAAAAAAAGGCCCTAATACACCGCCAATTTCTATTATAGAAAAAAATAGACCTCCAGAAATCCCTAAATTATTGTATGATATATCTTTAGTTTCTGACATATGATTTAAAATAATCACCATAAGTGATCCAGTAGATAAGCCTAATAACAAGAGACCTAAAATAAAAATTACATAAGTAGATGATTGAATTAATATTAAAGATAATACTGCATTCATAAATAGTAGATTTAAAATTTTTATTCTTGTTAAGTTATTTGAAAATCTTGGAATAGTTAAGGCTGATATTATACCAACTAATATTGGAATAGTAGCTAGCGAACTAGATATAGTTAAATCTATTCCTTTAGCGTTTATAATTTTTGGAAGCCATCCGTGAATACCATGAACCAGAAGCATTCCGCTTGTTCCCAAAAATAATATATTAACAAATCTTTTTTTTGTTATTATCAGTTTAAATATAGAAATACTTTCATATATATTAAATTTTTTAAATAGCTTTTTATTTAAAGGTATTTTTTTATTAGTAATAAATAGCCATAATATTGCCGCTGTTAATGGAGCTAAACTGTATATAAAATAAACTAATTTCCAATTATTATTTAGTAGAGGCATCATTAAAGAATTCATTGTCAGTAAGGAAAATATTCCTCCAAACATTGGTCCAGTAAATAAAATTCCCATTGATATTGATCTATTTTTTTCACTATTCCAAAGGCTTGATGCTTTAGGAACCCCGACTGATATTAAAGGGCCTCCTATCCCAAACAAAGCAACAGCTAACCACATTTGATAAAAATTACTAGATAGTCCTCTGCTTATTAGAGACAATGTTATAATTAGTGCAGCTATAAAAATTGATATTCTTAATCCATACTTATCTAGTATAAAGCCTGCAGGTAATGCAAAAAATATATATATGAATTGCCATGCACCTAATATTAATCCCATTTTTTTATAAGAAATATTTAAGTCATTTGTAATATAAGGAACTATTGGAGCTATAGAAGAAACTGCATAACCAAAACAAAAATAGATCAACCATAGCCCAAATATAACAGACCAACTTTGGTTATCTTTATTTATATGTTTAATTTTCATAAAATATTTCTCTATTTATTAAGCAAAAATTTAATATATACTTATGTGGATAGAAGTATCAAATTCTATAATTAAAAAAAAAGTAGGCAAAAATGTACTATTATTGTGAAAGAACTGCAGATCATATTTTTTCAGAACCACTAAATAGTATTACTAATATTGCATTTATATTTATTGCTTATTTTATTTTTAAAAAATATAGAAAAGCTGATTATAGTTTAATACTATCAGGATTAATTTTTTTTATAGGTGTAGGAAGTTTTTTATTACATACTTTTCCGTCTAGGCTCACAGCATTAGTAGATGTAGTTTTTATTTTATTTTTTATTTTATTTTTTTTATATGTTCTTTCTAGAAAAATTATTAAGTTGTCCATAATTTATTCTTTATCTATGTCTCTAACATCACCAATATTATATTTTTATTTAGGGAGAGCATTAAAGGCAGAATTTCCAAGAATAGGAGATTCTAGTTTTTATATTATTATATTAATTCATATGTTCTTAATATGTATTTATATTTTTCAAAAAAAACTTAGGAACCTAAAATATATATTCATAGGTAGTATTGTATTTGCTTTTTCAATATTTTTTAGAGTGATAGATCAAGTTTATTGTGAGATAAATATACATGGAACTCATTTCATATGGCATATTTTAAATAGTTTAGTTTTATATTATTTATCTAAGTTTATAATGTATAATTCACACTTCCGCCCCAAAAATACCAGCCTATCCCAATAAAAAATAAAGTATTTCCATATAAGCCGTGCTCTAAAGACACAAGTAATAAAGATCTATGTTTTTTATAAGTATTCGCAAACAATAATCCCCCAATCAGACTTAAAATTGGGGCTATAAAATTTAAAAATAATAAATGTGTAATAGAGAAAAATATACCACTGAAAATAACTAAATTATTATCATTTTTAAAAAGACTTTTATATCTATAAAAAAAGAATTTACAAAATATAAACTCTTGAGGCAGAGCAGAAAAAATAGGGTATAGCAACATTATTTTCCATAAAATTTCTGGTTTATTGTTTTGGATTATAAATAATTTATCATTAAAGAAATAGAATGTTAATAAATATAATATAATGCTAGCAAAGAGCCATCTTAATATTATTTTAATTAAAATATATAAATTTATATTAAATACTTTTTTTAATTCTAAAAATAGGTTCTTATTCTCTAAGCAGTAAATCGTTATACAGTAAAGACATATTATGAGAAGGATAGGTATAATTAGATTATGAAGTTTTAAAAATAAAACAAGACACGGTATGAGAGAGCTTAATATAATAAGTTCTATGATTTTATAAATATTATGATTTAATAATTTGAAAAATAAATTCATGTAACTTTATTATAATTTGTTATAAAAATAATCAAATATGTTTATAAATATAATTTTAATAAAGGATATACTATGAAAGTAGCGCAGTTTTCATCTACAGGGAAAGCAGAAAATGTTATAGAATCAATTGAAGTTCCAAATTTACCTGATCCAGATAATAATGAAGTTTTAATTGACGTTTTAGCTTGCCCCATTAATCCTGCAGATTTACTTACTATAGAAGGTGGTTATGGTGTAAAGCCAAATTTACCAGCGCGATTAGGCGCAGAGTGTATAGGTAAAGTTGTAAAAGTTGGTAGCTCTGTTCAAGGTTTTAAGAAGGGAGATATTGTTCTACCTTTAGATAGAGAAAATTGGGTACAGCAAAAATTAGTAACGCAAGATAATTTAATTTTATTGCCAAGTAATATAGATATTAATCAACTTTCAATGCTTAAAGTAAACCCTGCAACAGCATATTTAATGTTGAATAAATACGTAAACTTAAAAACAGGAGATTGGATTATTCAGGATGCCGCAAATTCAGGAGTAGGGCAATCTATAATTCGATTAGCAAAAATAAAAGGAATAAAAACTATTAACATAGTCAGAAGGAAAGAGTTAACTCAAGAATTAAAAAATATAGGAGCTGATATTGTATTACAGGATTCTAAAGATTTAGCTGAAGAGGTTAAGGATTTAACAAATGGTGCAGATGTAAAGTTGGCTATTGATGCAATTGGTGGGGACATAATTTTACGTTTAGGTAATTGTTTAGCAGATGAATCTACAATTTTAAATTATGGCTTATTATCAGGAAAAAACATAGAAATATCTGCATATCAGACAGTATTTAAAAGATTATTATTAACTGGTTTTTGGTTATCTCCATGGTTGCAAAAGATGGAAAGAGCAGAAATATTCAAAATGTATCATTATTTGGCTGAACTAATATCAAAAAATAGTTTATATGTTCCAGTAGAAAAAACTTATAATTTAGATGATATAAAAATGGCTGTAAAGCATTCATCCAATTATAGTCGGTCTGGAAAAATAATTATAACCCCAAATGGTTAGTTAATCATAGCCATTTTCTAATTTTATATCTATTAGATGTGGTCCTTTATTTTTAACTATTTTCTTAATTTTTTTTGAGAGATTATTAGGTTCAGTTATCCTAGTAGACTCTATTCCCATAGACTCAGAAAGTTTTATAAAATCTATAGGTGGCTCTTTAAAATCCATACCTATAAAATTTGTATTTTTATGGAAAGATTCCAATCTTTCTTTTATAATTCTATAGCCACTATTATTAGCAATTATATAAACAATATTTAAATTATAATGGGCGGCTGTCCATAGAGATTGAATGGCATACATTGAACTTCCATCCCCAATTATTGCTATAATTGCTTTATTTGGATTTGCTAGTGATATACCTATTACGCCAGAAACCGCCCAACCAATCCCGCCACTTGCTAGACCATAAAAATCTTTATTATTCCTAAATGCCAGAAAGTTAAGCAATTGTCTTGAAGATACTAATGCTTCTTCTACAACTATAGTATTTGCATTTTGATTTTCAGCAATAGCCATCATTAACCAATTTGGAGTGATTGGTTTTTTATCTTTATCTAAAAGTGTTTTTTTAACTAAATGTTTTTTATTAGTTGTCCAGTTTTTAGTATGTATATTTTTTAATCTATTACTGACACCTTTATAATATTTTTTAGTGATATCCCTTTTTATTACTTTATTTAAACTAGAAAGAGTAGTTTTTACATTTCCTAAAATACCGAATTCAGTATGATAATTTTTGGCTATTTCCCAATCTTTCAATCCTAAATGAATTATTGGCATATTCTCAGGAAGCGGATCAGTTGAACTCCAAACTGACATTCTCAAAACATCACTTCCAACACATATAAGTAGGTCATAGTTGCTTAATATTTTTTTAGAGGCTTTTTGATCTCTAGGTAACGTACCCATATAAGTAATGTGTTCAGATGGAAAATGTGAACCATGGGGAACTGTTTGCTGATAAACAGCTGATCCTATTAATTCTGAAAATTCTGAAACCTCCTTAAATGAATTTGTTTGAGCCACTTCATGACCAGATATAATGAGAGGGTTTTTTGCTTTTAATATTCTTTTACTTATAGCTTTAAGTGTCTCTGTATTTGGCAAAAAATCATATCTAACTCTAGAAGGTTTGCCCAAATCTAATGCAATTTTAGTATTAAGAATATCTCCAGGCAATGATATAAATACAGGACCAGTTGGCGGTGTTAATGCAACCTTTGCCGCTCTTCTAAGTATTCTTGGGAGATCTTCAAGTCTAGTGACTTCTATAGCCCATTTAACAAGAGGTTCGGCCATTTGAACAAGTGGACCATATAGCATAGGTTCCATTAGCCCATGTCCTTGTTCTTGTTGTCCTGCAGTTATAATTACTGGGCTGCCGACAAACTTTGCATTATATATCGCACCCATAGCATTACCAAGACCAGGGGCCACATGAACATTGCAAGCAGATAAATTTCCAGTAGCTCTAGAGTAACCGTCTGCCATAGCAACTACTATTGATTCTTGGAGGCCTAATATGTACTTTATATCTGGATATTCTTTTAATGCGTGCATTATAGGCAATTCTGTAGTTCCTGGATTCCCAAATAAATGAGTAACACCCTCACTTTGTAAAATAGATAAAAAAGCTGAACGTCCAGTAATTTTTTTCATTCATATTCCCATAAAACTCTATTTATTATTTATATTATTTATATTTTATGCAATTATTATTTTAAAATTAAGGAGTATTATGTTTATATCAAGAATCATTGGAAAGACTATAATTTCATCTGCTATTATAGGTGGTACTTTTCTTTTGTATAAAAGATTAAAAAATAAAAAAAAGAGAATAGAAAAAGCTAAAGAGGAAGAATAAAAATTTTTTCTTTAAACAATAAATTACCTTTTTTTATAGCAGCATGGCTTTTTTTTGTAGCCTTGTGGACTTTATTCATTAAGTTTATATTTCCTATTCTATATTCATTTAATTATGGCGAAAATATATCAAGTTATATAATGTGGGATTTTTGGTGGCTAGCTCATATCTGGTTAGGATGGAGTATTTTAAATTTATCGCAAAAAACTTACTACATAGGGTTATTAATTTGTTTTTTAGAATTAATAATTATCATTTATAAGTTATATAATTACTTTGCTGAACCTAACTGGACAATTTGGGATACTAATTGGATGATTAATAAAGTTTTTGTCTTAATTTTATTTTTATTTATTACTCTAGTACTTATTAAAAATAGAAATTATATATTGGGAAATAAGAAAGTATAATGTTGGGTTTAGTGAAATGTTTTTAAATCGCAGATCTTTTATGTTAGGGGCATTATTGCCAGGTAATTTTAAAATGGCTAATGCAGAATCAAAAAATTCTAATCCTAAATTGGTTAAATTAGGAAATACTGATCTTGTCATTCCAAATATTGGATATGGCTCATCTAGTACTTCTGACGAAAAAATAGTTACTCATGCCTTTAATAGAGGAGTAAGATATTTTGACACAGCAGAATCATATGTAGGAGGTGATTCAGAAAGTTCTATTGGTAAAGCTCTTAAAAATGTTAGACACGAAGTGGTTATTGGGACTAAAACTAAAGCTCGTACATATGATAATAAAAAAGACTTTATGAAATCTCTTGAAGACTCTTTGAAGAGGTTAAATACAGATTATATTGACATATATTATAATCATGCTGTTAATTCTATTTCTAGATTAGAAAATACTGATTGGTGGGAATTTATAGAAAAAGCAAAATTGGATGGTAAAGTAAGATATAGTGGTGTTTCAGGTCACGGAAGTAACTTAGCGGATTGCATAGAATATTGTATTGACAATAATTTGGTTGATATAGTTTTATCTGCATTTAGTTTTGCTCAAGATCCAAAATTCTTGGAAAAATTAAGACATACATTTCATTTTGTAGCTATAAACCCTCGTTTACCTGAAGTGTTATATAAAGCAAAAGCTAAGGGTGTTGGTATAATAGCTATGAAAACTTTAGCAGGAGCAAGATTAAATGATATGAGACCATATGAACACGACGATTTAACATATGCACAGGCAGCTATTAAATGGGCACTAGATACAGAATATGCTGATGCAGCAATAATTTCGATGACATCTAATGAGCTTATTAACGAATTAACAAGTGCAACAAATAAAAAATATAGTTATCAAAAGTACTTTTCTCTATTAAAAAAATATTATCAAATTAATCACGCAAATATTTGCCCTCCAGGATGCTCATCTTGCAAAAATTCTTGTCCACATAACGTACAAATTTCAGAAATTATGCGATCTAAGATGTATGCGTTAGACTATAAAAACCCGAATAAAGCTTTACTGGCTTATGCAACTATAAATAATAACGCAAGTTCATGTTTAACGTGCTCGGAACAACCATGCATAAAAAGTTGTGACTATAATTTAGATATAAAAAAGTTAAATACTTTTTCCCATAATTTGCTTTCTTGATTGTAGTTAATAAACAAGAAATAATAAATGGTTGATTTCTATTTAGATTCATGTTTCTAATTAATTTTTATTTCATATAGGGAAAGTTTCAATTCATGGAAATTAATAATTTATTTTTGAAAAATTGGGTATCAGAAATGGAAAGTTTATGTGCGCCTAATAATGTTTATTGGTGTGATGGCTCACAAGAGGAATATGATAGACTTTGTGAGGAGATGGTTGAAGCTGGCACTTTTATTAGATTGAATGAGGAAAAAAGACCAAATTCTTTTTTAGCCCGCTCTCACCCAAGTGATGTTGCGAGAGTAGAAGATAGAACTTTTATATGCACTTCAAATCAAGAGGATGTTGGGCCTACTAATAATTGGTCTGATATTAGTCCTATGAAAGAAAAGTTAGGCAACTTATTTAAAGGTTGTATGACTGGTAGAACAATGTATGTAATTCCATTTTCAATGGGTCCTTTAAATTCTCCTATTTCTCATATCGGAATACAAATTTCAGATAGTCCTTATGTAGTAGTTAACCAAAGAATTATGACTAGAATGGGCAAAGACGTTTTAAATATACTTGGAGATAAAAATAATTTTATAAAATGTATGCATTCCGTCGGTATGCCACTAATTAATAATCAACAAGATATAAGTTGGCCTTGCGCACCTAACCCTGAGGATAAATATATAGTTCATTTTCCAGAAGAAAGAACAATTTGGTCATATGGTTCTGGTTATGGAGGTAATGCTCTTTTAGGAAAAAAATGTTTTGCTTTAAGAATAGCCTCAAAAATGGCAAATGAAGAAGGTTGGTTAGCGGAGCATATGCTGATATTAGGTTTAGAAGATCCTAATGGTAAAACGACTTATGTGGGAGCTGCATTCCCAAGTGCATGTGGTAAAACTAATTTAGCGATGATGATGCCACCTGAAGGTTTTGAAGGTTGGAAAGTAAAAACTGTCGGTGATGATATTGCTTGGATTAAACCTGATCAAGATGGTAATTTTAAAGCGATTAATCCAGAGGCTGGGTTTTTTGGAGTAGCTCCAGGCACTTCATATAATACTAATCCAAATGCTATGGAAATGTTAAAAAATAATTGCATTTTCACTAATGTAGCTTTAACCGATGATGGTGATGTTTGGTGGGAAGGTATGGATGGTGATCCACCAAATCATGCTATAGATTGGCAAGGAAATGATTGGACTCCAAATAGCGAGAGTAAAGCAGCACATCCTAATGCTCGTTTTACTGTTCCTTCTTCTCAATGTCCTTCATTAGATGAAGATTGGGAAAACCCAGAAGGAGTAACTATTGAAGCGTTTATATTTGGAGGACGTTTATCAAAAACATTTCCATTAGTTTATGAATCATTTAATTGGGATCACGGAATTTTTATGGCTTCTACAATGGGCTCAGAAGCTACAGCTGCTGCTATAAATCAGGCTTCTATAAGAAGAGATCCTTTTGCTATGTTACCTTTTTGTGGCTATAATATGGCACAACATTGGCGTCATTGGTTAGATTTAGGCCATAAGTATAATAAAAGTTCTCCTAAAATATTTAGAGTTAATTGGTTTAGAAAAGATAGTGAAGGTAATTTTATATGGCCAGGTTTCGGAGAAAATATGCGAATCCTGAAATGGATTGTGGATAGAGTTAAGGGAGATGTTTCAGCAAAAAGCAATAGTTTTGGCTTGGTCCCAAATTTTGAAGATATTATATGGAGTGGTCTAGAATTTGATAATGAAAAATTTTCTTCACTAATAGAAATTCCAAAAACAGAAGGTTTAAAAGAAATAGATGAAGTTAAAGAACACTTTGATAGGTTTGGTGATTTTATTCCTAGTGAATTGGAGTTGCAAAGAACACAATTAGAGGAAAGACTGCATAAAGAAATTTAGAAATTTTATTTTATAATTACTTTAATTTTTTTTGCTGCTATTTTTGCTTTATCAAGAGAAGGTGATAATACAACAGCCATTCTTCTATGTTTTCTAGCGTCTGATTTTCCGAAAATTCTTATATCGATATTATCATCTTTTAAAGCATCTTCAATTCCTTCGTATGAATGAACAGAACCTTCTTGGTCAGCTAGAACAACATGGCTAGCTCCTCTAGTGAAGTTATTATCAATCATATTTTGGGTTATTGGTAATTCTAGAAATGCTCTAACATGTAAATCAAACTCACTTAATCTCTGTGTTTTCATGGTTACCATTCCAGTATCATGAGGCCTAGGACTTAATTCACTGAAAATAACATTATTATCTTTTACAAAAAATTCGACACCAAATATGCCCATTCCACCTAATTCATCCGTAATTTTTTTTGCTATTTCTTGTGCTTGACTAATAGCTTCTTTACTCATTTCTTGAGGTTGCCAACTGTATTGGTAATCGCCTCTTTCTTGATAATGACCTATAGGTGGGCAAAATACGGTTGGTCCTTTCTTTTGTTTTACAGTTAGCAGCGTAATTTCATAGTCAAAGCTTATAAATTCTTCTATAATAACTCTTATTCTATCTCCTCTAGCTCCTTCTAATGCATAATTCCAAGCTGTTTTAATATCAGAAACTGCATTAATAGTACTTTGTCCTTTTCCAGAACTACTCATAACAGGTTTTACCACACATGGAATCCCGATTTCTTCTACTGCTTTAGTAAAATCCTCTATATTTTCAGCATATTGAAATTTAGCTGTAGGTAACCCGATAGATTTTGCTAAATCTCTGATTCTATCTCTATTCATAGTAAGGTTTGCTGCTCTAGCAGTAGGTATAACAGTTTTACCTTGTTTCTCTATTTCTAATAATGCTTCAGTCCTAATTGCTTCAATTTCGGGTACAATCAAATCTGGATTATGTTTGTTTATGCATCTTATTAGTTCATCGTGGTTCAACATGTTGATAACTTCATAATTATCTGCAACTTGCATACCTGGAGCATTATCATATCTATCAACAGCAATTACCTTACAGCCAAGTCTTTGTGCACTTATAACTACTTCTTTACCTAGTTCGCCAGAGCCTAATAACATTATTTTTTTCATATTAAATTTACCATATAGTAATTAATCATATTTTTATAATTATGTTATTTGTTATCAATATAGTTAAAATATATTATAATATATTATAATATGCTATAATGTTTTTTATTTTTAAACTCTTAAGAAAGGTTATTATGGTTTTAAATCGAAGAAAATTTATAAAATATTCCCTTTTTTCATCATTATTAACATACTCAGCAGGTTCTTTTTCAAGTTTATATGCTTCAAATAGCAATCTGTCTTTGAGTGACTTAAATATTGGATCTGCAAGTGACATTTTACTTATCATAGACATGCAAAATGATTTTTGTCCTGGAGGTAGCTTAGGAGTTAAAGATGGTGATAAAATAATAAAAAATATAAACTTGATTCAGAATAAATTTAATAATGTAGTTTTGACTCAAGATTGGCATCCTAAAGATCATAGTTCTTTTGTAACTGAACATGTAAATAAGGATGTATTCTCATCGATAGATATGCCATATGGTAAGCAAACACTCTGGCCCGCACATTGTGTTCAGGGAACTGAAGGTGCTGATTTTCATAAAGATTTGAATACTTTAAAGGCTAATACAATTATTAGAAAAGGGTTTAGAAAAGGGATAGATTCTTATTCTGCCTTCTGGGAAAATGATAAAGTCACTCCTACTGGTCTAGAAGGGACTCTGAGAGCTATGGGAGTAAAAAGAGTATTTATATGTGGATTAGCATTAGATTTTTGTGTTGCTTATAGTGCGATAGATTCTGCAATTGCTGGTTTTGATACATATGTTATTATGAATGCAACAAAGCCTGTTGATCTTCCTGGTTCTATAGAAGCTACTTTTACTGCTTTTAATAAATATAATATAAATAAAGTAAATCTATAATGAATTTTAAATTAGAGAATTTCTTTGCAGAAGGATTGCCTGAAGCATCTAGTGAGTATAAAGGTTTTCCAGAGTATAATTTTGTTGGAGGTCATAATTCTGAAAATAATATTCCTATAGAAGAATTAGTAATTTCAGCGGAAAAAGTTATTTTAAAAGAGGGAAAAAATCTAGCTCTTTATGGCCATAATAGTGGACCTCAAGGTAATTTAGCCTTGCGCGAATTTCTGGTTACTTATTTAAGAGACTATACGGGTATGAACATTAAAACTAAAAATATTTTGTTAACTTCAGGTTCATTACAAGCACTTGATTTAGTTAATAAATTACTCTTGAAAAAAGGTGATACTATTTTAGTTGAAGAAGCTACATATGGAGGGGCAATTTCAAGAATAGAAAGTTTAGAAGTAAATCATGTAGGTATTAAATTAGATGACCAAGGCATTTGCACAGAAGACTTAATAAATAAATTAGAAGTGTTAATTTCAAAAAATATTTATCCAAAATTTTTATATACGATACCAACGGTTCAAAATCCAACTGCTACAGTTATGCCAGAAGAAAGAAGAAAAAAGATTTTAGAGATAGCTGAAAAATATAATTTTCTTATTTTTGAAGATGATTGTTATGCAGATTTAACTTGGAATAGGGAAAGGCCTAAGTCTATCTATTCTTTTTGTAATGATGAAAGAGTAATATATTGTGGTTCTTTTTCTAAATCAATAGCTCCTGCATTAAGAGTGGGTTACATAATAGCTTCTTGGAAAGTTATAAGTAAAATTTTAGCTTATAAAAATGATGGAGGTTCTGGGGCTATAGAACAAATGATTTTAGCAGATTTTTGTAAAAACAATTATAAAATACATGTAGATGAATTAGTAAAAGAGTTAGAAAGAAAATGTGAATTAATGATGCAGTGCCTAGAAATAGAGTTTGGATCTATAGCTGAGTTTACCAAGCCTGTGGGAGGAATATTTATTTGGATAACTTTTCCAGATATTATTAATACTGATCAGTTATTTAAAGTCGCTTCTGAAAAAAGTATAGTTCTTAACCCTGGTTCTGAGTGGGTGAGTAAACCAGAAAATGGTATGAATAAAATAAGATTATGTTTTGCTAATCCTACTGATAAAGTAATTAAAGACGGTATAAAAAACCTAGCTCAGATATGTTTTAATGAATTTGGTATTCCTATTACTAGAGCAAATTTAAAAAGATAATTAATGATTTTGTTCTTTAACTTTTAAAAATTTTATTTCAGGCCACTCTTCAATAGTATGTTCTAGATGCCAATTATTTCTTGCTAAAAAAACTGGGTTTTCTTTATGATCATCGCATGTTGCATCAGTATTTTTTTTAAGAAAATTATTAAGAGTATTCAGATCATCACATACAACCCATCGGGCAGTTATTAAATTACTATTTTCAAATATAACAGGTACTTCATATTCTGTTCGTATTCGATCAGCTAAAACTTCAAATTGTAATTGTCCAATTACTCCTACTATCCAGTCACCGCCTAAATGTCTTTTAAACGTAGATACTGCTCCTTCTTCTGCAAGTTGTTGCAGTGCTTTACCTAAATGTTTTGTTAGCATTGGGTCTTCTGGCCTTACTTTTTGAAGAAATTCTGGTGCAAAGCTAGGTAAGCCTGTAAAATTTAAATTTTCTCCTTCTGTGATCGAGTCTCCAATATGCAAATTTCCATGATTAGGAAGGCCTATAATGTCTCCAGCAAAAGCTTCTTCAGCTAATTCTCTATCCTGAGCTAAAAAAAGTATAGCATTATGCAAAGTAATATTTTTATCAGTTCGAATTTGTTTTAGTTTCATGCCTCTTTTAAAGTGTCCCGAACATAATCGCATGAAGGCGATTCTATCTCTATGCTTTGGGTCCATATTCGCTTGTATTTTAAATATAAATCCCGACACTTTATTTTCATCTGGTATCACATCTCTTTCGACCGAAGGTTGAATTCTGGGAGAGGGGGTTATATCTGATAGTCCATTCAATAATTCTTGTACCCCAAATGTATTTATAGCACTTCCAAAATAAATAGGAGTTAAGTTGCCTTCTAAATATGCATTTTTATCAAAAGGTTTGCATAATCCTCTCACCATTTCTATTTGTTCTCGTAGTTCTTTCAGTGCTTCTAAAGGAATTTTTTTTTCTAAATCGGGGTCATCCAAACCTTTTAGAGTATCTATGATTTCAGGCTTTTTGTTTTTATCTGTTTTATTAATTAAAATTAGCTGATCTTTAATAATGTCATAACAACCTAGAAATCTATTACCCATTCCTATAGGCCAACTTACCGGACATACATCTATTTGAAGAGTTTGCTCAATTTCATCAATTAAATCAAAAGGGTCTTTTGATTCTCTATCCATTTTATTAATAAAAGTGGCAATTGGCATATCTCTTAACCTACATACTTCAAATAACTTTTTAGTTTGAGTTTCAATTCCTTGTGCTCCATCTAAAACCATGACAGCCGAGTCAACAGCAGTCAAAACTCTATAGGTGTCTTCTGAAAAATCTTGGTGACCAGGAGTATCTAATAAATTAAATATTTTTTCTTTATATGTAAATGTCATAACTGAAGAAGAAACAGAAATACCACGCTCTCTTTCAACTTTCATCCAATCAGAAGTAGCTCTTCTTTGGTTACCTCTGGCTTTTACTGCACCAGCAAGTTGAATAGCACCGCCAAAAAGCAATAATTTTTCTGTTAAAGTTGTTTTGCCTGCATCTGGATGTGCAATTATAGCAAAAGTTCTTCTTTTGTTAATATTTTCTTTTAACTGATTCATGAGCAATATTTCTTATATTAAATTTGTTACGTCAAGTTAAAATAGATAGTATATAAATTACTTTGAATAATAATTTATTTTTTTAAGGTGATACATGGTAATAGAAAGATGGCATAATTTTGTAAAAACAAAAGATACAAGTATACTAGAGAGCTTAATATCAGAAAATGCAATTTTTTATTCCCCAGTAGTTCATACACCTCAAAAAGGAAGTGCAATTACTAAAATTTATCTAAAAGCAGCTTCTGAAGTTCTTTTTAATGGTTCTTTTAAATATATAAACGAAATTACCCAAGAAAATAAGGCAATATGTGAATTTGAATGTACATTAGATGATATTTACATTAATGGTATAGATATTATTTCTTGGCAAAATAATAAAATAACAAATTTTAAGGTAATGATAAGACCTTTAAAAGGAATTCTATTATTAAAAGAAAAAATGGCAAATATACTTTTGAAAAATTAATCTAAGTGTTTTTATACAATTTAAGTATAGAAGATGTTTCTTTTATCAAAAGTTCTACTAATTTTTTTGAAGTAACATTTCTATTCATAGGTGCGGATTGACCTGCCCAAAGAGATAAAAAATCATTTTTACCTTGTTTAGCAGCAGCATGTGCAAGAGGTTTTACAACGGAACCAACTGTTGGAAAATCTGGTATTATATCTTTTTTGTTTTCCATATCATTTAATAAACGATTGACTATTCCCCTGGCAGGACGGCCTGTAAAAGCCTTAGTAATTCTTGTTTCTTTTTCAGATGACTCACTTAAAGCTTTTTTCCATAAAGGATGAACAGTTGCTTCAGGGCAAGACAAAAAAGCGGTTCCTAATTGTACACCTTTTGCTCCTAACATTAATGCAGCAGCTATTCCTCTTCCATTAGTTATTCCTCCCGCTGCAATTATAGGAACAGATGTGGCATCAACAATTTGAGGTAACAATGAAAATAATCCTATTTCTCCTTCGTTATATGAGGACGCAAAAGTTCCTCTATGTCCTCCAGCTTCAAATCCTTGTGCAATGATTGCATCAACTCCAGAATCCTCTAATATTTTTGCTTCCTTAACTGTAGTAGCTGTGCTGATAATAAGTATCTTCTGTTGTTTAATAGATTTAATATAATTTGAATTTGGCAGTCCAAAATGAAAACTAACAACTTTAGGATTCATTTTTAATAGAAGTTCAAGATGTTCACTATTAAATGGTTCAGTTGTATTTATTAAATTTGGAATTATAGGTATATTGTACTCACTAAAATATTTTTGCATTTCGTTCATATATTTTTTGGCTTGGATATCATTTTTTTTAGGGTTTTTATGAGTAAAAAAATTCAAATTAATACTATGATTAGTCTTCCTTAATAAGCTTTTATAATCTGATAATATATCTTCAAATTTATAATAACTTAATCCAAGTGAGCCTAATCCTCCTGCGTTAGATACAGCTGCTGCTAATTCTATGCTAGCTGCACTAGCCATAGGAGCTTGTATAATAGGGTATTTTATATTTAAACTTTTGGTTAAAGTATTTTTAAACCATGTCATTTAAGTTCCAGTAAATTGAGGTTTTCTTTTCTCTACGAATGCTTTTATACCTTCTTTATGATCATTTGATTTAGAAGCTTTAATTAATTCTGCAGCTTCCTGATTTAATGATTGTTCTAGATTAAAATGGTAAGAACTATGAATATTATTTTTTATTGCCTTTAGTGCTATTGGAGAAAAGTTACTTAATATATTGGCATAATCTAAACAAGATTTTAGCAAATTTTTTTCTTTTATAACTTTATCAAATAAACCTATATTAACAGCCTCTTTTGATAATATTTTAGAGTTGCTAAACATCATCTCTTTGCATTTAGAAACACCTACTATTCTTGGTAATAACCAGGACATGCCATAATCACCTGTTAATGCAATTTTAATATAACCGGCAACTGCAAAAGCATTTTCATTAGCAAATCTAAAGTCACATGCTAAAGCTATTGATAATCCAGCTCCAGCTGCAGCTCCAGGAAGTAAAGCAATAGTAGGTTTAGAAAAATTATATAAATTATGCGTTAAAGTCATTTGTTTTTTTTGTAGATTTTTAATCACCTCTTTCTCTGATTTATTTTTACTCCATCCCCCTTTTGTTGATGAATCAGAATTCATAGATTTAACATCTCCTCCAGCACAAAAAGCATCGCCAGCTCCCGTAATTATAAGTACATTTACTCTCTTATCTTTATCAAAATTTGCGATTTGTGTCCTTAAAGCAGGTGTTAATTCATCAGATAAAGCATTTTTTGCTTCTGGCCTATTTAATGTAATAATTCCTATATTTCCATGTATATGGGATAATAATTGCCTTGTCCCAGTCTCTAATTCTATAATATTTTTCATAATATAATATAACCTTTTAAAGTAATAAGGATATTTATGATCATGCTTTATGATATATTATGCAAGAATAAATTTAAATTATATTTTTTTATGATATAGTTGTATCTACTTATTATATGATTTTTAATATTGGAGTTAAAGCATGTTCGATAATTTACAAATTAATATTCCGGGTGGATTAGATTTTGAAATTCCTAAAATGGTCAAAGTAAAACAAAACTTTGAAGACCATAAAATAGAAGATGTAGCTTTAGCTGTTAAAAATGAAATTTTAAGGCCTCAGATTGCTAAAACTATAAAATCTGGTGCCTCTATAGCTATTGGAGTTGGAAGTCGAGGAGTGGCAAATATAGATATAGCTGTAAAATCATTAGTAGCTTCTCTTAAAGAATTAGGAGCGATTCCATTTATATTTCCTGCTATGGGAAGCCACGGCGGAGGAACAGTAGAAAATCAAACTGCTCTTTTGGCTGGATACGGTGTAACTGAAGAGAAAGTTGGCGCAGAAGTAAGAGCGACTATGGAAACAATAGTGCCTGTTACTTTACAGGACGGTACAAAAGTTCATATGGATAAATTTGCATATGAAGCTGATGGCGTTATTCTGATTAATAGAATTAAGCCTCATACTAATTTTAGAGGATCAATAGAAAGTGGAATAGTTAAAATGATGACTATTGGTATGGGTAAAATTAATGGTGCAAGCGAGCTTCATGGTTCTTACCCAATGAGTGATTTTGGAACAGCATTACCTAATGCAGCAAAACATTTATTAGAAAAAATTAATTTTCTATTTGGTGTTGGACTGGTCGAAGATGCATATGATCATACTGCTATTGTAGAAGCAATTCCATCTGATCAATTATTTGATAAAGAAGCAAATTTACAATCTATGGCAAAAAAATTAATGGGAAAAATATGTTTTGATCAAATTGATGTTTTAGTTATAGATGAAATTGGAAAAGAAATAAGCGGAGGAGGATGCGACCCTAATATTACTGGTAATAAAAATGAACCAGGTTTTGAAAAGCCTGATGTGTCTAAAATAGTTTTATTAGATTTAACAGATAAAACAAAGGGAAATGCAACTGGTTTTGCAGCAGCAGATGTAATTACAAAAAAATTATTTGATAAAATTGACTTTCCAACAACATATGCAAATGTAGTTGCAAGCTCAAAATTAGAGGGAGGAAAAATTCCTATCCCCATGAAAGATGGAGATCAAGCAGTAAGGTTAGCTCTTAAAACATTAAATGGTATTGACCCAATAAATGCAAGAATTGTTAGAATTAAAAATACTCTAAAACTTGCTGAAATTTATGTGTCGGAGCCTATGCAAAAAGATGTAGATAAAAATTCTATGTTAGAGGCTATATCTGCTCCTTCTTTAATGTCATTTAACTCATCCCAGTTTTAAATATATAGAAACTATAATGAGTAGGGAGCAATTTAAATTTTTTCATTCATTTAGAATTCGTTACTCTGAAGTAGATGCTCAGGGAATAGTATTTAACGCACACTACTTAACTTTTTTTGACACGGCAATGACAGAATACCTGCGTCATATAAATTATGACTATGTAAATGAAGTTAAAGATAAAAATGAGGATTTCCATACCGTCAAAACTTTAGTAGAGTATAAATCACCTATATATTTTGATCAGATTATTGATGTTTGTCTTAAAGTAAAAAAAATTGGCAATTCTAGTTTAACATTTTATATAGAGATTCATCCAAGTAAAGAGGATAATTGTTTAGCTTCAGGGGAGGTTGTTTGGGTGAATTCAGATCAAAATACTCATAAATCTGCTCCTTTATCTAATAATATAAAAGATAAAATAAATACATTGGATAAATTATTTTAAGCTTTAAAATTTTTTATAGTTTCTCTGGCAATTATTAATTGTTGAATTTGACTTGTACCTTCATAAATTCTGAATAATCTTGCGTCACGATATAGTCTCTCAACTGGATATTCAGTCATGTATCCCGCACCTCCATGTATTTGAATAGTTTTATTAGTTATTTTTCCTAAAATTTCTGAACAAAATAATTTTGCACATGAAGATTCAAGTGTGACATTTTTTTCTTTATCTCTCATTTTTGCAGTATTGATTATTAAGCCTTTTGCCGCTAATATTTCTGCTTTACTGTCAGCTATCATAGCTTGAACTAATTGAAAATTTGATATTTCTTCACCAAATTGTTTTCTAGAAGTAGCAAATTTTAAAGCTTCGTCTAGTAACCTTTCAGATAACCCAACACATATTCCAGAGATATGAAGTCTTCCTTTATCAAGGACTTTCATTGCTGTAGTAAAGCCAATTCCTTCTCTTCCTCCTAAGAGTGCGTCTTTTCTTACAAAGCAATTATCAAATATTATATCTGATGTTAATGCACCTCTTTGCCCCATTTTACTATCTGGTTTTCCTATTGTTATACCAGGTAAGTCTGATTCTACTAAAAAGCAAGAAATTGATGAAGATGATTTTTCATCTTTAGTTTTAGCCATAACTGAAAAAATACCGGCAATAGGCGCATTAGTTATATATCTTTTAGTGCCATTAATTATATATCCTTCTCCATTTTTTTTAGCCGTAGTCTTTATTGACATAGCATCAGAACCTGAATCTGGTTCTGTTAATGCAAATGATCCTATTATTTCCCCTGAAGCAAATTTTGGAAGATATTTAGTTTTTTGCTCATCAGTCCCTGACATTACAATAGTTTGTGAACCTATACCTATATTGGTTCCGGCTATTGACCTAAATGCAGGAGAAGCTTTACCTAATTCGAATGTTAATTTTACTTCTTGTTCCATAGAAAGATTTGAACCGCCATATTTTGTTGGAATAGAAATACCAAATAATCCAATATGCTTCATTTCTGAAATTATATCTATTGGAATACTATTAGTTTCTTCAACTTCAGATTCTCTAGGAATAAGTTTTTGATTTACAAATTTTTTAATAGTTTCTAAAAATATAGAAAATGAATTTTCATCTAGTGCCATAATTTTCTCCTTGCTTAAATAGAATCTAATAATTTAAAAACTTCATCATTAGATGTATATTTTAATCTAGGAGATTCCTTTTTAGCATTATTTATTTCTGATTGATTAATTATAAACCAGTTTTCTTTAGAAATATATCTTATATTTCTTTCATTAAGAATATTTTTTAATCCTTGTCTTCCTGAACTATTTTTTGTTTTTATCTCTTTCTCAATTAGCTTTGCTACATTGGAACCGTCATGTTTATTGGTACCAATCACTCCAGTGGGTCCTCTAGATACCCAACCGGTTGCATATAATCTATCTTTTATTTTGTTATTATTATGAATTAGTTTTCCTGAAGCATCTGATTTTAACCCTTGTATTAATTCTCCTTGGTATCCAATAGCGCTTATAACTAATCCTGCATTAATTTTAATAGAATTATTTATTATGTTAAGATTATCTCTAAATTCAACACCGCTTAACTTATTTTCTCCAATAAGTTTAGTAGGACTTAAATAAAAATTAAATTCTACAGTTTTAGATTTATTTGAATTACTAGGTTTTTTTTCATCAAAAGATGTTAATATTTTATATTGTTTAGGAAGGTCATCATTCAATAAGTTTTCGTCTATATTATTTATAGTCCCTTTAGATAGTATAGAGTCACAATCTATTAATTCTCCCATTTCTCTTATTTCAACTGTGGTAAACTTAGAGTCTAAGGGTCCGCGTCTTCCTATTATATGAACATTTTTTATATGAGAATTTTTTAATGTATTAAGTGCATAATACGATATATCAGTATTTTCTAACTCCTCTATTGTTCTGACTAGAATTCTTGCGCAATCAATAGCTACATTTCCATTACCAATTATGACAGCTGTTTCAGTATCTAAGTTTGGATTTAGATTTCTAAATTCTGGGTGACCATTATACCAATTTACAAACTCTGTTGCACCAAAATATCCAGATTTATTCATTTCATTAATACCTAAATCTCTGTCTTTTGCCATTCCAGTAGCAATAACTACTGCATCATAAATTTCCATAATTTCGTCAATTGTAGGATTTTTGTTTACTTCAATACCACCAAAAAACTCTATATTATGATTATTTAATACTCTATCAAAAACCCTAGAAACATTTTTAGTACTTTGATGATCAGGAGCAACTCCATATCGTATTAAACCAAAAGGGCTAAATAATTTTTCTATTATATCTATTTCATAATCTATATTTTGTTTGATAAGAGATTGAGCCGTATAAAATGCTGATGGGCCAGAACCAATTATTGCAATTTTTAAATTCATATAATACTCTTGATTTTTTATATATAGATTATATTCATAGTTAATAATTACAAAAGATTTTTTTATTTTTTTAAAGGGGTTGAAATTATGCAAGGATTAATATCAGATAGACCATTATTAATTTCTTCATTATTAGAGCATGCAGCTAAATATCATGGTAGTACAGAAATAATTAGTGCTGATTCTAAAGATAAAATTACAAGATCTAATTATAATAATGTTAATTTAAGATCTAAAAAGATCGCACAGAGTTTAATTAAATTAGGTGCTCAAGAAGGTGATGCCATAGCAACTATGGCTTGGAGTAACTTAAGGCATTATGAGTTATACTTTGGTATTTCTGGAATAGGTTCGATTTGTCACACAATTAACCCAAGATTATTTCCAGAACAATTAGTTTTTATAATTAATGATGCAAAAGATAAATTTTTGTTTATAGATCCTGATTTTATTCCTTTGATAGAAAAACTTATGGACAAAATATCATCTGTACAAAAAATAATAGTGTTATGTGATAAAAATGATATGCCAAACTCAAATATTATAGAAAATTTAATTTGTTATGAAGACTTAATAAGTAATGAGGATGGTAACTTTAATTGGCCTATATTCGATGAAAAAACAGCTTCCTCCTTATGTTATACTTCTGGAACAACTGGTAACCCAAAAGGAGTTTTATACGCCCATAGATCTACAGTAATTCATGCCTTTGCTGCAGCTGCTCCTGATGCAATGAACTTGTCAGCTAGAGATGTTATTATGCCAATTGCACCTATGTTTCATGCAAATGCATGGGCAATTCCATATGTTACAACAATGGTTGGAGCAAAACTTGTTTTACCTGGAAGACATTTGGATGGAGAAAGTGTTCAAAAACTTATTGAAAATGAGCAAGTTACTTTTACTGCTGCTGTACCTACAATATGGTTAATGCTATTTGAATATTTAGAACAATCAGGTAAAAAATTAGAATCATTAAAAAGTTGTGTAGTAGGAGGATCTGCATGTCCAAGGTTTATGATGGAAAAGTTTTATGAAAAATATGGAGTGGAAGTTTTACATTGTTGGGGCATGACTGAAACATCTCCTATAGGAACAATAAATAGGCCATTAGCAAAGCATCATGGGCAAAGTTTTTCTGAAAGATTAGATATAGCAGTAAAGCAAGGTAGACCAGTTTATGGAGTAGAAATAAAAATTACAGATGAAAATGGTATAACTCTTCCAAATAATGGAAAAGATTTTGGAAATCTCTGGATTAGAGGTCCATGGATATGTTCTGGTTATCTTAATATAGAAAATAGCGAAACACATGGTAAAGATGATTGGTTTATGACAGGAGATGTAGCTACCATTGATAAAGATGGATATATGCAAATTACAGATAGAACTAAAGATGTAATTAAATCAGGAGGAGAATGGATTAGTTCTATAGAAATTGAAAATTTTGCAGTAGGACATCCTTCCGTAATGGAAGCAGGAGTTATTGGAGTCATTCACCCTAAATGGGATGAAAGGCCTTTATTAGTAATCGTAAAAAATGAAAACACAGAAGTAAGTAAGGAAGAAATATTAGAGTTTTTAAAAGATAAAATTGCTTCTTGGTGGATGCCTGATGATGTAGTTTTTGTTGATTCATTGCCACATACAGCAACAGGAAAAATTCAAAAATTAGCTCTTAGGGAGCAATTTAAAGATTATAAATTTTAAATTTATGATTTAGCAAATATATTTCCACAATCTTTGGGAGGGGTTGTAGATGAAATTGATCATAAATTTATTAATGTATTTTTTTATAAGTATAAATTGTACATCATTTGCAAATGATGAATTTATTGCATTAAGTGAATTACAATCTTTTGATACAAAAATAGATAAGATAAATAAATTAGAAAATAATAGTAATATTTTTAAAGTTTATGAATCAAATATTTTGAAGGGATACACATTTATTACATCTAGTTTTGCAGATGCATTAGGCTTTTCGTCTGCTGAATTTAAAATATTAATATATTTGTCTGATACTGGTAAAATTATAAATGCAAAATTGCTTTCTCATTCAGAACCTTTATTTCTATATGATAAGGGAGAAGTAAGGTATGAAGGTAAGGGTATTGATGAAAGTATATTATATAAATTTATATTAAAGTATAATAATAAAAATATTTCAAAACTTACGATAAATGCAAATAATAATCTCCATAATATTGATGGTGTTTCTTCAGCTACTATTACCTCTATTTTAATGCATCAATCTATTATTGTTTCGACCAATAAAGTGTTAGAAATTTTAGGTATAAGTAATAATAAAATTGTCACTTTAGATCATAATAATTATGCTCCTTTAACATGGAATGAAATGTTATTTGATGGGTCAATTTCAAATAAAAAAACTAGTTATATAGATATAAATAAAAATAATTTAAATTCAGAAAATAAAATATTTTTAGATGTTTATTTTGCTTATGCTAACCCTGTAGGTATAGGGCAAAATATTTTTGGTAAAACTGAATATTTAAAAAAATTTTTAAGAAGTGGTCAAGATATAAATGATAAAGGTTTTTTTATTGCTACAAATGGTGATTTTTCGTTATTAGTACCCAGAAAATGTTTAAATTATAAAACATCTATTAATATAAAAAATTGTGAGAAAAGGGGAATTGCAAAAACTTATTTTGATAGATTCTATTTAATACAAGGTAATAATAAATTTAATTTTAGAACTAGAGATAGAAAGAATTTTATGTTTACACGAAACATAGAAGATTCTTCGCCCAGATTTTTTAATGAAATTTCATTACTATTTATAGATAATCCAGATAAATTTGACCCTGCAAAAAAGAGTACTTTGGTAGTTAATTATAATTCTCCTGAAGAAGAAAAATATGATTTAAATTATATACCCTATTCTCCACCATCTAGGTTAATAGTTAAACCTAATAATACAAATTTAAATAATTCTTCTGGTCTGAGCTGGTTGGATGTTTGGTTGCCTCAAAAATTTAATATTATTATTTTGGTTCTATTTATTTTAATTTGTAGTTCTATATTATATTTTAAAGATACTTTAGTTAAACGTCGCAAGACATTCTCTTTCATAAGATTTATATGTTTATTATTTTGTTTAATATGGGTAGGTTTTATCAGTGGGGCTCAACTTACCATAGTAAATATTTTTAATTATTTACAACTTTTATTTGTTTCAAATTTTAATTATTCAGTCATCGTATTTGACCCATTAATTTTAGTAATATCAATTGTAACCTTGTTTTCTTTTTTTATTTTAGGAAGAGGTTTTTTTTGTGGTTGGCTATGTCCTTTCGGTGCTTTGCAAGAAATAGTTAGTATTTGTGCAAAAGGTATTGGATTAATTCAATTAAAGGTTAAAGATGTATTTCACAGAAAATTAATTTATATTAAATATATAATATTATTTATTATGACATCATTCTTATTTATAGATTTAGATATTGCGTTACTTATGACAGAAGTGGAGCCATTTAAAACTTCAATTACACTTAAATTTATTAGAGATTATCCATACGTAATGTATGCTGTTGTACTATTAATAATATCCGCTTTTATAAGTAGGTTTTATTGCAGGTATATTTGTCCATTAGGTGCAGCATTAACTCTTGGAGGTAAATTTAGATTATTTACTATTTTATCAAGACGTAAAGAATGTGGAAGTCCTTGTCATTTATGTGAAAAATCTTGTCCTACACAAGCTATTAAAAATAGTGGAGAAATAGATATGAATGAATGTTTTTATTGTTTAGATTGTCAGGAAGAATATTATGATATTTATAGATGTCCACCATTAGTGGCTGAACAAAAAAAAATATACAGGTAATGCTATGATAATTAAAGCACTTAAAAAGTTAAAATCATTTGGGTTTGAACCACAACATATACTGGATATAGGCGCAAATAAGGGAAAATGGACTTTAGAAGTTATGAAAAAAGTCTTTAATGAATCGCAATATACTTTAATTGAGGCGATCAATTATACTGAATTGGAAAAACTAACTACAAAATATAATAATATAATTTATAAAAATTTATTATTGGATGAAAAAGAAAATATTGTTACTTGGTATGAAAAAAGAAATACTGGAGATTCATTTTTTAAGGAAAACACAGGATATTTTGATGATTGTAAAGAGATTAAAAGAAAAACTACTACATTAGATTTATCTTTTTCAAATAATGAATTTTTTGACTTAGTAAAAATAGATTGTCAAGGCGCTGAAATACCTATTCTTAAAGGAGGTAAAAATATTATAGATAAAGCATCTGTAATTATTTTAGAAGTCCCATTTATGGGGGAATATAATATTGGTGCTCCAAATTTTTATGAGCATCTAAACTACATGGAGAATATAGGTTATAGGGTTTATGATATTGTAGAGCTTCATAGAGTAGATAATATTTTAATTCAAATTGATATAATTTTTATAAAAAAAGGTCATGATTTTGA
>JAURCJ010000006.1 GCA_030828505.1 Alphaproteobacteria bacterium
ATGGTGGTATCCCCTAGGAGAATCGAACTCCTCTTTCCAGGATGAAAACCTGGTGTCCTAACCGATAGACGAAGGGGACACATTAACTGATATATAAGTAGTAATTAAAGTAGTCAATACTTTTTAACAAATTAAAAAAGTAAAACATTAATTCACATTACTAAACAAAGAATGTATTAATTAAAAATATAAATCTTTTGCTTATGGGGATAAAAAATGAATAATAAAAATATTATTTTAAAAATTATATTTATTACACTTATTACTGTATTAAGTTCATCAATATCATACTCTAAAGATACTATTAGAATTGGTACATTACTTCCATACTCAGGAGTTTACACAGTTTTAGGAGAAGAAATTACAAATGCAATGTCTTTAGCATTTGATGAAATAGATAATTTTATCAATGGTAAAACAATAGAAATTATTAAGGGGGATACTGAAGTAAAACCAAACATAGCTTTGCAAAAAAGTAGAAAACTAATTTCTTCAGATAAAGTAGATATTCTTGTAGGCCCAGTTTCGTCTTCTGTTGCTTTAGCGTTACGTGATATAGTTGTTCAGACTAAAACACCATTAATAATTCCTAATGCTGGTGCAAATGTACTTACTGATGAAAAGTGCTCAAAATTTATAACAAGAATTTCATTTTCTAATTATCAAATAAATGCTCCAATGGGAGAATGGTTAGCAAATCAAGGTATAAAAACGGCTTTTTTATTAGCTCCTAATTATGCTGCAGGAAAAGAAATGATGAGTGCCTTTAAGGAAAAATTTGTTGCAGCAGGAGGTTCTATATTAGGAGAAGAATATACACCCTTTAGAAAAACTAAGGATTTTGGACCTTATTTAGCTAGAGTAAAAAATAGTGGAGCAGATGCTGTTTATGTTTTTTATGCAGGTGGAGAGGCTATTAACTTTATAAAACAAGCTCATTCATTCGGCCTATCTAAAGTAATGAAACTAACTGGAGCAGGATGGACTACTTCTCCATTATTTCTCCCAGCACAGAAAGATGCAGCAATAGGTTTTATTGGAAGTTTAAATTATGTACCATCAATAAATACAGAAGCAAATAAGGCTTTTATAAATTCTTATAAAAGCAAATATGGAAGAATTCCTTCTGAATTTGCCGTTCAAGGATATGATTCTGGCAAAGTTATAATTGAAGCTATAAAATCTTTATCTGGAGATATGAGTAATAAAGAAAATCTTGCCGAAGCAATAAGAACCGTTTCAATAAATGGGCCTCGGGGACCTTTAACTATTGATAAAAATACTAATAATGTAATACAAAATATATATATATTTGAGGTAATAGCAGGAGAAAATGGACCAGAATTAAAAGTTCTAGATACAATAAAAGCTGTTCAAGCACCAGGTGACAAGTGTAATATATAGGTCTTTATTTATGTTATTAATTCAATTTCTTAATGCATTACAATTCAGTATGACTTTATTTTTATTAGCTGTCGGCTTAACTATAATATTTGGATTAATGAAAATAGTTAATTTGGCTCATGGAAGTTTATATATGATAGGGGCATATGTTGGCTTATCAATATGGACTTATTTTGACTCTTTTTGGTTGGCTCTTATTTTTTCTCCTCTAATAACTGCATTAGTAGGAGCATTTTTGTATTATATATTATTCAGGCATATACAAAATGCAGACCCTATGAAGCAAGTATTACTTACATTTGGATTAATCTATATTGGCTTAGACTCAGTTAGACTTATATGGGGTACAATGAGTCATTCTATATCAGCCCCAGAATTACTTTCAAAATCAATAATATTGATTAATAACCCTTATCCCTCATATAGATTATTTGTAATTTTTATAGGAATTCTCGTATTAATTTGTTTATATTTTATTTTGGAAAAAACAGTTATTGGAGCTAAAGTAAGAGCATCTGTAGATGACCCTGAAGCAGCAAAACTTCTTAAAATTAACACTGATAAAATCTTATTCTATACATTTTCATTTGGATGTGGTTTAGCTGGATTAGCCGGTATAACTGTAGCTCCAATATTAGGTGTAGAGCCAGGAATGGATATGGAAGTTTTGGTTTTAACTTTAATTGTAGTTGTAGTTGGCGGACCTGGAAGTTTAAAAGGAGCTTTAGTAGGCGCATTATTAATAGGATTTGTTGATAGTTTTGGTAAGGTATACATCCCGCAATTAGCTCAAATAATAATATATGCTGTTATGGCATTAACGCTTTTATTTAGACCTGATGGATTGTATAAAAGATAATGAGAGCAGTTAATTATAATCCTAAATTAAGATTTCAAATAATGATAATATTAATTTTATTATCAATTATATTTAATATTTTTGGAGGATACTTCACTAGATTTTTTGTAGCAGAAATAATAATTTTATCTATTTTTGCTATAAGTCTAGATTTCATTGCCTCTAGAGGAGGAATGGTCTCCTTAGGCCATGCTATGTTCTTAGGAATTGGAGCTTATGCTACAGCTATACTTTCTATTAATTATGGGATTCCCCCCTTCTATGCTACATTTTTTTCAATTCTTATTGGTCTATTTATTGCTCTATTAATAGGTTATTTTATTGTACTACTAGATGGAATATTTTTTATAATGGTAACCTTAGCTCTGGGTGAAATGTTTCATGCTTGGGTATTCACTTCCGAATTATTAGGAGGTTCAGATGGCATAACGGGTATAATGAGACCAGATCTATCTTTTTTAAAAATAGATTTAAATACACCAATAATTTTTTCTTTTTATACAATATTCTGGCTTATAATAGTTTATAATTTAATTTCTAGAATTACTGATGCTCCTCTTGGAAGAAATTTAGATGCCATAAGACAGAATAGTGAAAGAGTATCTGCAATAGGCGGTTATAAAAAAACATATAAAGCAATAGCATTTAGTATTTCTGCTGGCATTGCGTCTTTAGCAGGATCTTTATATGTTCAATTAAATGGGTTTATTTCTCCTGAACTTACTCATTGGACAGTATCAGGTGAAGGTTTAATAATGATTATAGTGGGAGGAATTGGATCAATTTCTGGTGCTATATTAGGAGCTTCTGTAGTTCATATTATTCAGCATGAATTATCAAATATAATCAATTGGTGGATGTTAGTAATTGGTTTTGGCTTTATATTAGTAGTATTATTTATGAAAGATGGTCTTTGGGGATTAATTGAAAGCATCAAAAAGAAATTAGGATACTAAATGGCATTAAAATTAACTAATTTATATAAATCATTTGGTTCTATTCGTGTATTAGAAGATATTAATATAATATCAAATAAGAAAGAATGTATAGCAATTATTGGACCAAATGGTGCTGGAAAAAGTACTCTTTTTAAAGTAATTTCAGGAATAGTAAAACAAGATATTGGTAATGTAGAATTTAATAATAAAAATATTAATGAGCTAAATGTTGAGAAAAGAGCAAGATTAGGAATATCTCAAAGCTTTCAAAAAAATTCTTTATTTTTAGAAATGACGGTTAAAGAAAGTCTTATGCTTGCATGTAGTCATAAATATAAAACATCATTTAATTTAATTAAGCCATTGATAAAAAACAATTTTATTTCCGATGATGCAATAATGATAGCAAAAGATATAGGTCTTGAAAACTATCTAGATGTACAGTCAGAATTTTTATCTTATGGTTTACAAAGACAATTAGAACTTGGAATAGCTATAGCTTGTAATCCTAAACTACTCTTACTAGATGAACCTACAGCAGGTATGAGTCCAGCAGAAACCAAAGATATAATTACATTAATTAGAAAACTGTCTAAAGATTATTCAATTATAATAGTAGAGCATGATATGGAGGTAATATATAACTTAGCTGATAAAATTTATGTTTTAGATAGAGGAAAATTAATATTTGAAGGTAGTCCTAATGCAGTAAAGAACTCTAAATTAGTTCAAAAAGTATACTTAGGGATATAATATATATGTCTATTCTTAATATTAAAAATCTAAATACTTATTATGGTAAAAGTCATATTTTACAGGGTGTTAATTTTAATTTAGATAAACCTGGTTGTTTAGCTTTATTAGGAAGAAATGGCGCTGGAAAAACAACTACTTTACGTTCTATAGTTAATTTAACCAGACCTGATTCTGGAGAAATTAATTTTAATGATCTTAATCTCAAAGATTTATCTACCTATGAAATCGCAGAAAAAGGACTTACTATGGTGCCTGAAAATAGGGGCATGTTTTCATCACTATCAGTATTAGAAAGTCTTAATATAATAAATAATAATTATAATAATAGTGAATGGAACATTGAAAGGGTATTAGAATCATTTCCACAATTAAAAACTAAACTTAAAAATAGTTCTACTAGTTTATCAGGTGGAGAACAACAAATGCTTGCTATAAGTAAAGCCCTTCTTACAAACCCTAAACTTATATTATTAGATGAACCTACTCAAGGTCTTGCACCAAATATTGTTTTAGAATTAATAGAAATACTGAGAAAAATACTTAGCGAACATATTTCACTTTTAATTGTTGAACAGAATGTAAATATGGCATTAGAAATAGCCACGGAAGTTTCTATTCTTGGAAAAGGTGAAACAAAATGGAACGGTACAAAAAAAGATTTTAAGAAAAATATAGCCTATCACAAAGAATGGATAGGCATATAATTAAGACTTTAAATTAACATAGTCAAAGCCTATATCCATATTGTTTATACCTCTACTAGGAGGGGCAATCCATCCTGCAGTTTTATTAACTTCAACAACCTGAACCATTAAACTATTTATAAATTGCTTATCTTCATCAGAAGGCAGCCAAGCTGCAATCTTAGATTCAAAATCACTTTTTTGTAAAATCTTCCCATCAGGATTTACATCAACACCAGCCCATATTCCAATATTTCTTCTAAACCTTGTAGAGGGTAATTTTAATTGTATATCATGGCCAGCTTTTTTAATTAATCTATTCCACCTTTTTAAGCCAACTTCACAATCAGTAACGTACGCTCTTCTAGTAATTTCATTCATAGCATTCCTCATTGGTATTGTCTGAGTTTCTATAGTATTTTCCAATGATAATCCTTCAAATGTAAATGTTGAATTTTTTTCTGAATGGTCTTCATATCTCATTTCATCAGGTCTACCCTTTAGCCCATTGGCAAATGCAGTCGCAGAATTAGACGAAATTTCAGAACCAAACAAATCTAAAGAGGAAGAAAACCAAAAATTTATATATCTTTGAATAGTTTGAAGATCGATTGCCCCTGCATTTCTTACTGCATCAATTGAATCAGTTTTTAATTCGTTCATTACTTCAAGTGTTCTTTGTATCATCCTAGTTATTCCAGTTTCTCCCACCTGCATATGATGAGCCTCTTCAGTAAGCATAAATTGACACGTTCTTGCAAGTGGATCAAAACTGCTCTCTGCCAGAGATTTTAACTGGTACTTACCATCTCTATCAGTAAAATATGTAAACATGAAAAAACTTACCCAGTCTGTGATAGGTTCATTAAATGTTCCAAGTATTCTAGGATTATCAACGTCACCAGAATTACGCTCAAGTAGAGCTTCTGCTTCTTCTCTACCGTCTCGTCCAAAATACGCATGTAATAAGTAAACCATAGCCCATAAATGTCTACCTTCCTCAACATTAACTTGAAATAAGTTTCTTAAATCAAATAAGGATGGACATGTTTTACCTAATTCTCTTTGCTGTTCAACTGAAGCAGGCTCCGTATCTCCTTGAGTAACAATAAGTCTTCTTAAAATTGATCTATAATCTCCAGGAACTTGTTGCCAAACAGGCTTTCCAATATTATCACCGAAATGTATTTTTCTATCCACTACTTTATCATTTAAAAATATGCCCCACCTATATTCAGGCATTTTAACTTTTCCATAAGTAGCCCAACCGTCAGCATCAACAGATGTAGCAGTCCTTAAGTAAACATCAGAAGCCTGAAAACCCTCTGGGCCCATCTCTGTCCACCAATTTTTAAATTTAGGTTGCCAATGTTCTAAAGCTCTTTGTAACGACAAGTCAGTACTAAGATTTACATTATTAGGAATTTTTTCTTGATAGTTTAAATTTGTCATTGTTTATACCCTTTTATTATCAAATTTAGCTCTAGAACCCGTTCCAAAAAGTTTTAAAGCTCCTTTTTCACTTACAGCATTAGGTCTATTGAAGATCCAATTTTGCCAAGCTGTTAATCTTCCAAAAATTTTAGTTTCACATGTCTCCTTACCAGGAAATCTTAAATTAGCCTCTAAACCCGTTAAAGCATCCGGTGAAAAACTCGTTCTTTCTTCAACACTAAGCCTAATTTCATCACTCCAATCTAAATCATCAGGAATGACTGTGATTAATTCCTCTTCAAAGGCACTTTCAGCATCCAAAGGCTTTCCAATAATATTACGTAATTTTTTTAATTTTAGTTCATCATTATTAAATCTAGTTGCAAGTCTAGACATTCCATTTACCATCTCCAATGAAGCAAAATTTATATCACTTAATGTTATAAAAGGACCTTTAAGATCATCAGGCGACATAGCGTTATTAAGCATATAAGTCCTATCTGCAGCAAATAATAATTCTGCTAAAAGTCCCGAAAAACAACTATTATTATCAATAATTGTAAATATAGATCTAGAGGATAGGTCTAATCTTGATAAAGTTCTTCTGAGTAAACCAATTATTTCATTTATTAACCAGACATCTTTATTTTTTTCTATAATAGAAGTTACATTTAAAATATCATCAGTACTTCCTTCAGATGTCATAGTTAATACGCCCACCTCTAACTCATTAGTTCTAAGTAGTAAAATTAAATCCTCTAATTCCCTGGCAAATTTTAATGGCCACCAATCACATCCTTTTTTGCCTATATCCTCAAGGTTCAACACATCATTAGAAGTAGGCCCAATTATATGAATATTAGCTATCCTATCTTCTCTATTTATCTTAGCATTTAAGCAATCATAATTAATGCCCTCATTAGTAATATTTCTATTAAGTTTATTAAGTTTGATACCCTCTTTACCATCACGCAATTTGACTGTACTAGTAATTTTTTTAACTCTTTCATCAATAAGATCTGCAAATTTTGAAGGAGGAGCAATATAATCAACTAATTTCCAATCAACTGCTTTTTTTCCTCTTATACCATCTGCATTCGTACAAAATATATCTGCAAGATCCTTCCTTACTTTTCTCTTATCAATTAATCGCGTTACACCGCCAGTTCCAGGAAGAACTCCTAAGAGAGGAACTTCAGGTAAACTAACTGTACTAGATCTATCATCTATTAGTAAAATTTCATCACATGCTAAAGCAACTTCATACCCTCCTCCGGCACAAATACCATTTACTGCCGCTATAAATTTTAAAGAACCGGACTCACTAGAATCCTCAAAGCCATTGCGTGTCTCATTAGTAAACTTACAAAAATTTACCTTCCAAGTATGTTCTGATTGACCGAGCATATAAATATTAGCACCAGCAGAGAAGTTTTTTTCTTGGTTTGAAGTTATAACTACAACTTTCACCTGTGGATGTTCGAATCTAATTCTTTGTACTATATCATTTAATTCGATATCCACTCCTAAGTCATAAGAATTTAGCTTTAAATCATAACCAGGTTTTATCCCATCTTTTTCAGACACATCTAGAAATAAAGTAGCTTTATTTTCTTTAATATCCACTTTCCAGTGCTTATAATTATTAGGGTCTCTGTCGAAAGTTATCATAGTATCCTCCAATATACATGTGTGCAATATAATGCACTATCTAAAAATATCAAATCAAAATAATTTAGTCTTTAAATTTTTATATGAATCTTGTATTGACTTATTTTCTGTATCAATAATTAAATCTGCTTTAGAGTAAAGCGCTACTCTTTCATTCAATATATTATTTAAATCATCCATAGCTCTAGGATTTGAGCTCATTGGTCTTGAGTCACCTTGACTTAATACTCTTTCCATATGTTCACTAGGACTTGCTTTGATCCAAATAGTAAAATAATTATTTAATACATAATTATAAGTTTTATCCTCAGAAACTATACTTCCTCCTGCAAGAAGTATTAACTTAGTATTATTTTCATTTAACGATTTAACTACATCGAATTCAAAACGTCTATACATACCTTGTCCACCTAATTCAATAATTTCATTTATATTCATTCCTCCTAGTTTTTCTATTTCACTAGTAGCTTCAAATAAAGGATAAGTGTATTCTTTGTGTAATAAATTACCTAGAGTAGACTTTCCTGCGCCTCTCAACCCAATTAAGGCAATTTTATTCTTATTTTTTTTAGAATTGTTTTCTTTATAAATGTTATCAATTAATTCAAAAACTTTATTTTTTTGTGTTGAATTAAAACTTTTAATCTTATTATTTATTAAGTTGGTTTCGATAACATCTTTATCATTATAAAAAAATTCATATGAAGATAAGTTTAATGCATATGCAATATTAGCAATTATAGATACGGTTGGGTTACCCTTACCACTTTCTAATTGAGCTAAATACCTTAGAGAAATGCCTGATTTATTTGCTAAAACTTGACGAGTGATCCCCCTTTTTAGTCTATATTTTTTTACAAGTAAGCCAATATTAATTTCATTATTTCCATTTCTAGGGTTTGTTGAATCTAATATAATATTTTTCTTATATTCAGCTATATTATTCATTTACAACTTTCAAAACTAATGATAAATAATATATGCATTATAGTGCATATATAATGTAAATGTAAACAATTTTAGTAAGGATTTTTTTATGAACTCTGAAAAACTTTTAATTTTAGTAGCTACTATGACTGGAACAGCTCTTATGGCTGCTGAAGATATCGCAGAATATTGTAATGAAATTAATTTAGATACAGATATTATTGAAATAGATAATTCAGATTTAGACATTTTAATTAAAGCAAAAAGTCCAGTTTTAATATGTTCCTCTACTTATGGTCAGGGAGATGTTCCTGACAGTGCTCAAGATTTTTATAATAAATTAAAAGAACTATCACCTGATTTAAGTCATATTAATTATGCTTTATTTGGTTTAGGTGATATGACATATAGAGATACTTTTGCTTATGGAGGAAAAAAATTTTCTAATTTGTTAGATTCTCTTAATGCTACTAAAATTGGAGATGCATTTTATCATGATGCTTCAGATGGAAGTTTACCGGAAGAAGTCGCTGTAGAATGGTTTAAAAATAATATTAAAGAACAATTATAAATAATGAGCAAATTTACAAAAAAAAACTATAATGCAGCATATGACCTTTTATACAGGAATATTATTAAAAACCCTGATAAAATAGCTTTTATAGATAATAACGAAAAAATTACATACAGTGAACTTTATCATAAAGTTAAGGCTTTTTCATATTCTATAAAAAACAGCAATATTGCTGTTAATGATAGAGTGATTATATGTATGGATGATAATATATGCTACCCTATAGTATTTTTAGGCCTTATTTGGTCAGGCATCATTCCAATCTGTATTAATACTCTATTGCCTAGTAAAGATTACAAATATATGATTGAAGACTCAACTGCAAAAGCAGTAATTATATCAGATCATTTAATTGATAAATTCAAACCTATTATGAGTGAAAATAAAGATACTTTAATTATTATAAATGATGATAAAGGTCTTAAAAGTTTAATTAATCAAACATCAGAATACATAGAGGAACCATATAACTCATATGAAAATGATACAGCTTTCTGGTTATACTCTTCTGGTTCTACAGGCTCTCCTAAGGGAACTCTTCACATGCATAAAAGTTTAATTGCAACATCAAATAATTATGCAAAAACAGTATTAAATATTACTGATAATGATATTTGCTTTTCAGCTGCAAAATTATTTTTTGCTTATGGGCTTGGCAATGCTCTTACATTCCCTATGAGCGTAGGAGCTACATCTATACTTATGGCAGATAGACCAACTCCTGAATCTGTTTCCAATATTATTAAAAAGTATTCTGTTACCTTATTTTTTGGAGTCCCTACTCTCTATGCTGCTTTACTAAATGCAAATATGAGTTCAGATCTTTTCAAATCATTAAGATTATCTATATCAGCAGGTGAAGCTTTACCCGCAAATTTATATGAAAAATGGTATAAATTTTCAGGAGTACAGATACTAGACGGCATTGGTTCTACTGAGATGCTTCATATATTTATTTCAAATACGATTGATAATATTACTCCTGGGGCCTCTGGTAAGCCAGTAAAAGGTTATAAAGCGAGGCTTATAAAAGATGACGGAAAATTAGCAAATGATAATGAAATTGCGGAATTAGAAATAAATGGCCCTTCAAGTGCAAGTAGCTATTGGAATAAACCAGAAAAATCTAATTTAACATTTAATGGTCAATGGACAAAAACCGGTGATAAATATATACGAAATTCAGATGGAATATATACATATTGTGGACGAGCTGATGATATGATGAAAGTTTCAGGGCAATATGTATCCCCTTTTGAAGTTGAAGCAGCTTTACAAACGCATGAAGAAGTATTGGAAGCTGCGGTCGTAGCAAATAGAGATATTGATAATTTGATAAAACCAAAAGCTTATATCATACTAAAAACTAAATCAAAAATAATAAAAAACATAGAGCTAGCACTTACAAATCACGTTAAAGAGCAATTAACACCATTTAAATATCCACGTTGGTATGAATTTGTAGACGAGCTACCTAAAACAGCAACCGGTAAAATACAGAGATATAAATTAAGAAAAAATTATGAATGAAATAAACGATAATTTAGTAATTAATGGTATTAGCATTGAAATTAAATCACTTATACATAAAAATTCTAGCTTAGAACCAATAATTTTTTTACACGAAGGTCTTGGGTCCATATCATTATGGAAAAGCTTTCCAGAAAAAATTTATAACTTAACAAAACGTGATGTAGTAATTTACTCAAGAGTTGGTATGGGAAATTCTTCAGCAATAACAAAACCTAGAAAAACTGACTATATGCACTATGAAGCTAACTATTTTCTTCCAAAAATTTTAAATTATTTAAAGATAAATTCACCTATTTTACTTGGCCATTCTGATGGGGCTTCTATAGCATTAATTTACACTGGTAGTGGCAATAAAGTAAAATCAATGGTTTTAGAAGCCCCTCATGTTTTTGTTGAAAAAGTTTCTATTAAAGGCATACAGGATGCTAAAAAATTATGGAAAAACAGTGATTTAAGAGATAAACTTAGTAAGTATCATAATGATCCAGATGGAGCGTTTAATGGTTGGTGTAATGTTTGGCTTTCTAAAGAATTTATTAATTGGAACATAGAAAATTATTTAAGCAAAATAAATTGTCCTATTCTATTAATTCAAGGAAAGCAGGATACTTATGGAACAATCAAACAACTTGAAAGCATAGAAAATTATACTAATGGCTTTACAAAGAGATTTGAGTTAGAGAACTGTGGACACAGTCCTCATACTCAATATCCAAAAGAAGTTGCAACTAATATTAATGATTTTTTAATTAATAATTAGGCAGATACAGATGGTAAATTTGCTAAAGCCATGGCTACTTCACTTTCATCATAGTCTTGATCTTTAAGTTTACCACCAAAATAATCTGTATAAGCTTGCATATCAAAATGGCCATGACCACATAAATTAAATAATATAGTTTTGTTTTGTCCTTCTTCTTTAGCTTTTAAAGCCTCAACAATAGCCCCTTTTACAGCATGATTTGCCTCTGGAGCAGGCAATATACCTTCAGCCTTAGCAAATGTTACACCTGCTTCAAAACACTCTAACTGTTTATAAGAAGTACACTCAATTTCATCTTCATTAGCTAAATGACTAACTAATGGAGACATACCATGATATCTTAAACCACCAGCATGAAAACCAGGCGGTACAAAAGCTGATCCTAAGGTATGCATTTTTACTAATGGAGTTAAATGTCCAGTATCACCAAAATCATAGGCATATTTTCCTTTAGTTAAAGTTGGGCAATTAGCTGGTTCTACTGCAACAATTCTAGTTTTACTTTCTCCTCTTAAATTTCTTCCTATAAAAGGAAAAGCTATACCAGCAAAATTAGATCCCCCTCCTGTACAACCCACTATTACATCAGGCTCATCACCAGCAATCTCTAATTGCTTCATACTCTCTTGACCAATAATAGTTTGATGCAAAAGAACATGATTTAAAACACTACCTAATGCATATTTAGTATCATCTCTTTGAGCAGCCATTTCTACAGCTTCCGATATTGCTATACCAAGACTACCAGTACTATCTGGACTATCTTTTAAAATTGCCTTACCAGATTCTGTCTCATTACTTGGGCTAGCAACACATCTAGCACCAAAACTTTCCATTAATGCTCTTCTATAAGGCTTTTGATTGAAACTAACCTTAACCATATAAACGTCTACTTCTAAACCAAATATAGAACCAGCAAAAGCTAGCGAAGATCCCCACTGTCCTGCACCTGTTTCTGTCGTTAATCTTTTTACACCTTCTTCTTTATTATAATATGCTTGGGGAACTGCTGTATTAGGCTTATGGCTACCAGATGGGCTTACACCTTCATATTTGTAATAAATTTTAGCTGGAGTATCTAAAGCTTTTTCTAACTTTCTCGCTCTATATAGAGGACTTGGTCTCCATTGCCTATATATTTCTCTAACCTGATCAGGAATTTCGATTTCCCTATCTGTACTCACTTCTTGCATAATTAATTCCATTGGAAAAAGAGGAGCTAGATCCTCCGGTCCAATAGGTTCTCCTGTTCCAGGATTTAATGGAGGCGCCAATGGAGTTTTTAAATCAGAACAAATATTATACCAATGTGTTGGCATTTCATGTTCATTTAATAAAATTTTTACTCTTTCATTTTCATAATTAGTTTGATCTAACGCAGAAAGTACATCCTGCTCTCCCTTTTTAAACATCTACATCTCCCTGTAAATTTTATTTTTTGGATTTAACCCATATACCTTTATCATGCAATAATTTTATCTGTTTATCAATTACTTTAGTTTTATATTCCTTATGTTTCATTGGAATTCTATCAAGGTACAAATTCTTAGGATAAATAGGATCTTTATATAGTAGCTGATATAGCTCAGTTCTAATATCTTTCATCCAATTATCCCATTGAGCATTTTCACGATGAAACCTTAATGCTTCTATATCAATCACTCCTGAAACATAAGTCGAAGATCCACCATAATCCTGTCTACCTACTATTTTTCCTTTATAGTCAATTATATAAGATCTACCTCCAAAAGTATCTATCGGTGTGTCACCCTCTTTATGTAAATAATAAGTTCCCATGTTAGGAGCTAAAACATACATATTATTATCTAAGGCTCTAGCCCTACTCTGTATCTCAAACATATCATTACCTGTAGCAGGATGTGGATAAGAAGCTCTATAAACTATTTCAGCACCATTTAAAGCTAAAGCTCTAGCATTTTCTGGGTAAGAGCCTTCATTAGCCATCATAATTCCTAATCTTCCAATATCGGTTTCTACAACTGGCCAAAATGCATCTAAATTATTACCATATTTTTCAATCCACCAATCATATATATCATGTGGACAAACAGAATGTTCTACTGGAAATAATGGAGAAACCTTATAATGAACCAAAATTACTTCACCTGAAGGGTCTATAATAAAGCCACAATTAAAAAACCTATTTGGCCAATCTGGATGTCTAGCTTTAGCTTGTGCAATGATATAACTATTATATTCTCTAGCTATGCCTCCTAACATATCTGTTTCCCAACCTGGGATGTCAATACAACATGTTTTTGCAAAATCTTCATGTTCAGCATCTAAAACTTCATCATTAAAACCTTGTAATGCACCCTCAGGAACAGCTATTAATCTCACAGGAATATCCAAACTCGAAAGCCATGATGCAGCTTTAGTTAAATGTTTTATGTGTGTTAAATTATGTCTTATATCAGACCTATGTCTGATACCTCTAACTGTAGGAATTAATCCTACAGCAGTATACGGTTTAATACTCATTGTTTTTCCAAATAAAAATTTATTAGAATGGAATTAAATATTTTTTGAATTAAAAAGTCCATTAAATAATATAATTTATTACTTTATTAAATTTAATATCTCATTTGTAACTTTATTAGTGGAAGCAGTTCCACCCAAATCTGGAGTAAATGGACCATTATTATTTGCATATAATTTTATAGATTTATATATTCTAGTTGCAGATTTTTTTTCACCCAGATGTTCAAGCATCATCATTCCACTCCATATAGCACCTATTGGATTAGCTATATTCTTACCAACAATGTCAAATGCGGAACCATGAATAGGCTCAAACATAGATGGAAGGCTTCTATCAGTAGTAATATTTGCAGTAGCTCCTATTCCTAAACTTCCTGATAAAGCAGAAGCTAAGTCAGATAAGATGTCTGCATGCAAATTAGTTGCAACCATCACATCAATTTTTTCTGGATTATTTACCATTACTGCTGTTGCAGCATCTACTAATAACTTTTCAGTTTTTACTGTTGGATATTTTTTCTTAACTTCATAAAATGTTTTATCCCATAACTTCATTCCATGTCTTTGTGCATTAGATTTAGTAATCAATGTTAAATGCTTTTTAGGTCTTTTTAATGCTAATTTAAAAGCATATTCATGAATTCTTCTACAACCTTCTCTTGTAAAAACTGCTAATTCACTTCCAATTTCAATAGGTAAACCTTCATGAACAATTCCTCCTGATCCCGCATATTCTCCCTCACTATTTTCTCTTACTATTAACCAATCAATTTTTTTAGCTAAATTTTTATTTAAGGGAGATTTAATTCCCTCTATATATTTAGATGGTCGAATATTAGCAAATTGATCTAATCCTTGACAAATTTTAAGCCTAAGTCCCCATAATGTAATGTCATCAGAAATATTCTGGTCACCAACTGCACCAAAAAATATTGCATCATGTTCTTTAAGTTTTTCTAGGCCATTTTTTGGCATCATTAATTGATGTTTCTTATAATAATTACTACCCCAGTTATATCTTTTTTCTTTAATAGTAATATTATCTAGTCTTAATGCTTTTTTGATAACTTTTAAACTAGCATTAATAACTTCTGGACCAATGCCATCGCCAGGAATTATAGCTATATTATGTTTATTAAATTGTTTCATATCTATTTATTTTATAATAATATTATTATTTTAAACATATACTAAATAATAGGGGATTGAAATGATTAATTATAGTGAAAACTTTTCTAATAAGGTTGCAATTATAACTGGCGCTGGAAGTGGAATTGGAAAAGAAACTGCAAAAAGAATGATTGATAATGGAGCAAAAGTGGCATTATGGGATTATAATCAGGATACGTTAAATAAAATCCAAAATGAGCTTGGAGAAAAATCCCTTTCAGTTTTAGTTGATGTTTCAAATGAAAATTCTATAAAAAAAGCTGCTGATGAAGTTAGAAATAAGCTTGGTTCCCCTTCTATTTTAGTTAATTGTGCTGGTGTTGCAGGTGTAAATGCTACTATAGAGAATACCGATCCAGATGAATGGAGAAGAGTTATAAATATTAACTTAAATGGAACATTTTTATGTTGCAGAGAAGTAATAAAAGATATGGTTGAAAATAAATATGGTAGAATAGTTAATATTGCCTCTGTAGCGGGTAAAGAGGGTAACCCAAATGCTGCTCATTATAGCGCCTCTAAATCAGGAGTTATTACATTTACCAGGTCTTTAGGTAAAGAACTGGCTGCAACTGGAGTACTAGCTAATTGTATTACTCCTGCTGTTATAGAAACCGAGATGCTCTCGCAAGTAAGTGATGAACATAAAGCTTATATGGTATCAAAAATTCCAATGGGCAGAATGGGTCAACCTAGTGAAGTTGCTGCTCTAATATGTTGGTTAAGTTCTAATGAATGTTCTTATAGTACAGCTGCTGCTTTTGATTTATCAGGAGGAAGATCAACATATTAAACCAGAATTCATTAATTTTTTTGCATTTTAATATATAATGTAGTACTTAAGTTATATATATATATTTACTTTGGGGCTTTAAAAATGGACAAAATTATAAAAAAATTATTAATGATTACTATTGTGGGTACTACAATAGTAGGTCTTTCTGCATGTCAAAACACACAAATGGCTTCTAAAGAAGCTATTAGTGCAACAGGATCTTCGGAACAAATGCAAGATGACTCTATTGCAGCAGCTCAAGCTGCAGCTGATGCTGCTAATACTAGAGCAAATGAAGCATTCCAAGCTGCTCAAACAGCAAGAAGAGTTGCAGAACGTGGTGTAGAAATGGCTAATCAAAATCAAGCTGCTTTAAGAGCATTAAATGATAAAATTGATAGAATGTTTGAAACAATTTCTCGAAAATAGTCATTAAGATTGCTATATTAAAAGGGTTCTTATTTTAGAGCCCTTTTTTTTATTTTGTTAGCATAACTTCAATAGGGATACCATTAGCTATTTTTACAGCTTTTTTTACTTTATCCCAGTCAACTTTAGTTATTTCTAATCCTGCAGCTTTTTGAATAACTTCATAAGCTTGTGGATATAAATCAGTGCTATTTATAACCTTCTTTTCTTCACTACTAGTCACATATTCAGGTAAAATATGTACTTCTATATATAATTTATTATCTTTCCAACCAGCTTTAATAGGTTGATTAATGATATTAACATTAGTTCCTTCTGCAACCAAATCATATAAAGCTTCAATATCTTCTGGATATAACCTTATACAACCATGCGAGACTTTCATTCCAACACCATAGGGCTTATTTGTCCCATGTATCAAATATGAAGGCATTGATAAATAAATTGCTCTATTGCCTAGTGGATTATCATCTCCTGATGCAACTACTTTTGGCAAACTTGGATCCTCTTTCCTTACAGAATCAGGAGGAATCCAAACAGGATTTTTTTTCTTCTTAATTACCTTAGCTTTGCCTAATGGAGTTTCCCAACCACTTCTTCCTATGCCAATTGGAAAAGTATTTAAAAGTTCACCTTCATCAAAGTAATATAGTCTTAAATCACCAATATTAATTACTATTCCATCTCGTTTACTGAAAGGTATAATATGCGATTTAGGAATTAATAATTTTTTATCTTTGCCTGGTATCCATGGATCCATATTTACATCATTTGCGGAGAGTATGTCCGCGAAAGAAATACCATATTTTCTTGCAATACTAATTAAAGTATCCTTTTCATTTGTAGTATAGTAAGTATTTACACCATAGATATCATTACTTATATTACTATTATCTGATAGAGAATAATTAGAAAAAATTAATACTAGGAAAAAAATAATGAATTTAAAAAGTCTCATAAGAACAGTCCCAAATTATCCTAAGCCTGGAATATTATTTCGTGATATTTCAACATTATTATACAATGGAAATGCTTTAAAATATATATCTGATGTTTATTTTAATAGATATAATAATAAAAATATTAACGCTATTGCTGGAATTGAAGCAAGAGGTTTTATATTTGGTTCGATAATTGCTGAAAAACTAGGAATAGCTTTCGTTCCTATTAGGAAAAAAGGAAAGCTTCCTTGTGATGTCATATCTGAAGAATATTCTCTAGAATATGGAACTGATTCATTAGAGATTGATATATCATCTCTTAATAATAACTCTAAAGTGGTCATAGTAGATGATTTAATAGCTACTGGAGGAACAGCAATAGCTGCTGGCAACCTAGTAAAAAAGTTAGGTGCTGATATTATTGAATACTCTTTTTTAGTAAATTTACCAGATATAGGTGGAAGTACTAAATTAATAGATAATGACTATAAAGTTCACTCTTTAATGGAATTTGCTGGAGAATAACCTATTCCTTTACATCAACATCTTTTTTCTTCGTTAGGTCTCCAAGCCTGCTATTAAATTGCTGATGTTTTTCATTTTTTAATGCAAAAACCCAATTTCTAAACTTTGCATTTAGATTAATAACTTCTTCTTCTACATTTTTAAAACTTTTCATCTCAGGTAGACCAACATTCACTGGACCATCTTTTGGAAGTTCTCTTCTTAATTTATTATTTGAGGAAGCTTCAAAATTTACCCAATTAAAACCTTTGATATTTTCATTTTTAATAATAATTTTTAAGCCATCAAAAGTTGTGTAGACGATAGTAGTTGCTTTATCAGTAAATGAAATATCATTTTTAGATCGGATATCTATTAATGCAACATTATCTAAAGCACTTCCCAATTGATTACCTACATAAGGATTTACTGGTAAAGTATCTTCATCTAAATTTTGTAATTTGAAATATTGTTCCGCATAATTATCTCTTTTTATAAAAACTTCATGACCATCTGGATGAGTTATAGTAATATCAGCTATTCTAGTTCTGTGAACTGTAAATAATGTATCATCTAACCAATCAATTTCAGAATTTGGAACATCAAAATTTCTCCAGACTAACCAACTTTGATTATCATTTGGCCTCCTAGCATATCTAGTTTCTTTTCCAAATTTAGAGTCATTACCTACTAAAATAGATGCAACTTCACCATTTTTATTATTAATTAAAGTAACTTTACTAGCTGAATTAGTATCGCTATTTACATCATTTAACCCTAACTCCCCGTGAAGTTCAGAATTTTTAGTTTTAGGTTCTATAGTCTCTAATTGAGCAACACCAACTATTACTCTTTTTATTTTATCTAAAGGAACAGGAAAATTTGCTAAGCCAGGAAGATACCAGCTATCTTCATTTCTAACAATTGAAAAGCTTCCATTATTATTAATAATATTTACCTCTGCAATTTCATTTAATAATTTGAGGCTATTTTCATCTGTAGAAACACTTAGCTCAGGAAATAAAAACCTTTCACCTACAACCCTTCTATTTTCCGCATCTCTATATAAACTAACAAAAAATGTAAGTCCTACGAAAATTAGAGCTATAATTATAATTAAATAAGCATTTGACTGCTTCATAATTTTTTATCCTTCTTTATTTACTTCTCATACCAGCTAAATGATTAATTCTTTTTCTTCTTCTCATTATAAATACAAGAACTGCAGAAATAGACACTAGTATTGGAGCAATCCAGATATTATATAGTTTTAACATTAATCCTAACTTTTCAATATCAACTCTTAAGTCTCTTTGAACATCTCTTAATTTCTTTCTGATATTTATAATTTGGTCTTTAAATTCTTGTAAAGTATCTGCCTGCTCTTTAGATAAAATAGGAGCTCCATCTTGAGTAGCAATAGATGCTCCTCTTTGTAAATCCCTTAATTTATTTTCAGTTATAGTTAAATCATTTTGCAAACTTTTTTCTGTTTCTCTATATGCTGTCTCAGCTTTTTTCTGAAGTTCTTCAACTACTATAAAGGGCCGCATTGAAGTACCCCTTGTTCTTAAAGCGATCAACTCTCCACCTCCTGCAAGATACTCAACTGCATTTATAACTAATGAACCATTATCTGAAATTGGAGTAAATGTCTCTTTCCCAAAATTGTCTTGTTTTTGAGTCCATATTGAATTAGATAGCATATCTGTATCTGCAAAAATAAGTATATTTCCATTTTTAGTTTGTTGTAAATGTGCATTATTTTTAATAGGTTGTTCTCCATCTTCAGGTAATGGAGGTCCATCAATATAAGCTGATTTAAATTCTCCGGTTAAGCTAACGGCTAAATTCTTCGCAACTTTATCAGATTGAAACTCTGACAATAATAAAGTTGGGTCAGGTCTAAATTGAATTTTAAACCTTTCTATAAACATAGAGTCGGGATTTGAACTATATAAAATTTCAAATTTTGATTTTGCGTCTTTAGACCTTATGATACCACCTGGAGTATTAGTGAGAATAGATTCTAACTCATTAGTAATTAAATTGTTAGGATTCATTAAATCTTTAGTTAAAGCTAACCATAATACATAAGTAATAACTCTAGAATTTTGAGACCTTCCTATAGTAACTTTTCTTCCAGATATTCTATCTCCTACTATCATTCCGGGTTCTACATAAGCACCATAATTACTAAAAAGTGTGTTTAAATTTGAACCCGGAATATAAGTTCTTCTTTGCTCTATAGGTAATGCATTTCTTTCAACTTCAGAATATGGATCAACAAAAAATATAGTTCCTTTTCCAGAAAGAACAAATTGATCAATTGCATATTTTGTGGAATTATTTAAGTCCTTAGGGTGTACTACCATTAGTAAATCAATATCCTCAGAAATCATATTAGTTTCAGAAGGTATACTAACAATTTCAAAAACTTCACCTAGCCTATTATAAATTTCCCAAGGAGGAACATAATCAGATGCTGGAGCATCTGGATAAGCTAAACCCCCATTAATAGGTAAAGTACTAATTAAACCTAATTTCTTTTTCTTTGGATTTGCAAGATCATTAACTATTCTGCTTATATCATATTCTAAATATGTTTCTCTGTTTTGTTCAAAAAATGGTATAATTGAGATATCATCTGTAGAATTTGTTGCTACTAATCCAAAATAAAATTTTTCTCCTGCTTGAGATATTTGCATACCTTGTAGACCATATAAGATAGCTAAATCTTCATTATCTGTAAAAGGCTCAGGATCAACTCTTTCTAATCTGATCATACCATTAGACCTAACAACATATTCCTCTATTAATTCTCTGACTCGTTGTCCATACTCTCTCATAGGAGCAATATCTCTACTTAATTTATCTGAAAAAAATAATCTAAGTGTAATTGGTTCTTTGATTGTTTCTATAACTTTAAATGTACCTGGATTTAAGGTGTAAAGATTATTTTCTGTAAGATCTAATCTAGCACCAGATAACAATTGGTTACTTAATGTATTTAAAGAAATAAATAAAACAATAACCCCTAAAACTGCAAATCTTACTAATGTAGAAGAAGATGTATTATCGTTTTTTAATAAAGAGAGTAACATTCTATATCCCTTTTTTAGAATTAATAGATATGACATTTAATGTTAATGCCCCCATAATTAGAGATATAAAATATATTATATTTCTAATATCTATTACACCTTGCGTTAAATCTGTAAAATTTGATATAAAACTAAATGAAGCAATTGTGTCAAGCAGAGCTTGAGGAGTCCAACTAGAAAAGAAGTTTAAAACTATTGGCATACCACTTACGGTAAATAAAAAACAAACTGCTATAGTTACAACGAATGCTATAACCTGGTTTTTTGTCAAAGAGGAAATACAAGAACCAATCGCTAAGTATCCTCCTGCCATTAATAAACTTCCTAAATAACTTGCTATTATAGTCCCATTATCTGGTTCACCTAAATAATTTACTGTAAGCCACATTGGGAAAGTTAACATCAAGGATATAGCAGTAAATAACCAAGCCGCAATAAATTTACCTATTACTGCTTGCGAAGTGCTTATAGGAAGAGTCATTAATAATTCTATTGTTCCATTTCTTCTTTCTTCTGCCCATAGCCTCATAGATATAGCAGGAATTAAAAACAAATATAACCAAGGGTGCCACTCAAAAAATGATGTTAAATCAGCCTGCCCTCTTTCGTAAAAACCTCCCATATAAAAGGTAAATAAACCAGACATTATTAAGAATATAACAATAAATACATACGCTACAGGAGTAGCAAAGTAGCCACTTATTTCTCTTTTTGTTATAGATAAAATAGTATTCATTAATTTTTTACCTTATTGTTCCCTATCGTTAGATTTCTAAAGACATCATCTAAATTTGATCCTTTTGGAGCACCAACTAATAGTTCTTTTGGTGATTTATCCACTACCATTTTTCCTTTAGCTATTATCATTGCTCTAGTACAAACTGCATCGACTTCCTCAAGAATATGAGTAGATATAATTATAGCTTTTGTAGAAGCCATTTCTTTAATTAATTTTCTAACTTCATGTTTTTGATTTGGATCCAAACCATCAGTAGGTTCATCAAGTATTAGAACGTCTGGATCATGTATAATGGCTTGAGATAACCCAACTCTTCTCTTATATCCCTTTGATAAAGTCTCTAATTGCTGATATAAAACTAATTCTAGACCTAATTTTTTAACAGCGTTAGCTATAGCACTATCTACACTCTCTTTAGGAATTTTTCTAACCTCAGCAATAAACTTTAAAAAATTTAATACAGTCATTTCCCCATAAAGTGGTGCTCCTTCAGGAACATAACCTATTTTTTCCTTAATTTGTAATGGGTATTTAGAGACATCATTACCACAGACTTTTATATTACCCTCAGTAGGAGATAAAAAACCAGTTATCATTCTCATAGTGGTAGTTTTGCCTGCACCATTAGGCCCTAGAAAACCAAGCACCTCTCCTCTCTTTAGAGAAAAACTAATATTATCTACAGCTATAAATGGGCCAAAGCTTTTTGTTAATTGGTCAACTTCTATCAAAACAGACATATAGTTGAATTCCTCCTAATAAAAATTTATTGCACATAAATAGTATCACTTAACAATACTTTCAAGTATATTATGATAATTAATTATTTGAAATAGTAAAATTTAGGAGCCAAAAATAATTATGCTAACTCAATCTAATCAAATTGAAGCAAATTTTATTGCCCAAGACTTTTCCTTATTAGGTGTTGATAGTAATTATTATAACCTTAAAAATATCACAGGTAAAAAAGGTACTTTAGTTTGTTTTATTTGTAATCATTGTCCCTTTGTTAAAGAAATAATTTCTGACTTGGTAAGAGATATTAATGAATTAAAGGAGTATGGAATTTCTTCCGCTGCAATTATGCCAAATGATGTAAATGTCTATAAAGAAGATAGCTTTGAAAATATGATCTTGTTTTCACAAAAATATAAATTAAATATTCCATATTTGTATGATGAAAAACAAATTGTCGCGAAATCATATAACGCAGTTTGTACCCCAGATTTTTTTGGCTTTGATAGAAACCTAAACTTAAAGTTTAGGGGCAGATTAAAAAGTTCAAAAAATAATAATATTAGAGAATTATTTTCTTCAATGATTGCTATTTCTAAAAACGAAGATATTCCCTTTAACAACCCAAGCATTGGGTGTTCTATTAAGTGGAAATAAAATGTCTTCTGATCATACTAATATTATTATACCTAAGTATAATTTAAATTACTCTATAGCCAAAAATAAGAATATAATAGAAGCCTCATTAGAAAAAAATATTAAATTAGCTTATAGTTGTAAATCAGGTATATGTGGAACATGTAAGGCAAAAATTATAAGTGGAGAAATACAAAAAAATAATAAAATTAATCATATACTCACTAAATCGGAAATAGACAATAATATTATTCTTCTCTGTCAAAGTTCAACTTTATCAAATAGTATAACCATAGAACCTTTAGCACCAATGCCAAGAAAAATTGAGTTATCAAAGGTACGTGAAATAGTTTCAGAAGTTCTTTCTATTAAAAATATTAATAAAAATATTATAGAATTAAGTATTTCTATCCCTAAAAGATTTTTTTATGATAAAAAAAATTTAAACTATATAAAGTTATTAATTCCAGGAAAAAATAAAAAAAAGTATTATATTTTTGATACTATAAATCATGATGAGGCAATTAATGGTTCTATAAATGTATTAATTGATAAAAATGAAGACAATGATATTAAAAAATATTTAAATAAATCTCTTATAATTGGAGAAACCATAACTATAAAAGGGCCATATGAGAGAAATATTAATAATATACCAAACAATAAACCTTTATTATTTATAACAGAAGATAATCATATTATTTCATCATTAAATATAATTAAAAGTTTAATTTATAATAATAATATTCCTATAATGCTCATTTGTAGTTTTAAAAATAAAGAAGACATAATTTTATTGGATGAATTACATAAGATACAATTTACCTATAAAAATTTTTCATATAAAATTTCTCTTATTTATAACGAAGACACAAATAATTTAAACAGATTTAAAACTGGCAAAACTATTAATATTATTAATAAAATATTACCAGATTTAAGTAATCATTATGTTTATATAAAGGGTAGTTTAGATTTTTTAAATGAAAATTATAAAAAGGTTGAAGACCTAGGAGCAAAAAAAGAGAATATTTATAATAAAAATTAAAAATTATTTAACATTATCCTCATCATTTATCTCAATATATTCAGCATCAGTATATTTGTCATTATTATTATTTAAATTATAGTTTTTATTTATTTTATTTTTAATAAATTTATAAATATATAATAATGCAATAAAACCTAAAACAAATAAACCAATAAAAAAGCCTAAAAATATTATAGTTGATATAACTATAATAGCGATTATAAAGCCAATACAGCCAAATTTTTTACCTAATGGAAGTGAATAAAAATTATTTTTATTATCAAAAGACATATAATTATATATTAACTTAATTTTGAGTATGCCCCTAGGTAATAATCTGAATTACCTAAGAAAGTATCTAGCATAGTAATTCTCTTAAAATATTGTCCAATATCCATTTCTTCAGTAACACCCATACCTCCATGAAGTTGGATAGCCTCCTGGCCAAGTTTTCTACCCCCTATGCCAATATGAATTTTGGAAGCATATATAGACTTTAAAGCTTCTTCACTATCCGCTTTTAAAGCAGCCATTGAAGCTAAAGAATTCATTTCATCGCTCAAGATTAACATTTCAACTGTTCTATGCTGTATAGCCTGGAACTTTCCAATAGGTATACCAAATTGTTTTCTTGTTTTAATATATTCTAAAGTCATTTCATACATTTTAGACATAATTCCAGAAGCCTCTGCAGCTACAGCAAGCAATGTTTTGTTGATTGAATGATTAATAATACTAATTGCTTTATTTTCTGTACTAATTAATTGATTTGATGGGAGTTGAACATTATTTAACTTTACTTCTGCTGCCTTAAAACCATCTACAGTAGGGTAATCTTGAATATAAAGACCTTCATTATCTTTCTCAATAACAAAAAGTGAAATACCCTCTTCATCAAATCTTTCACCTTTAGTTCTTGCAGAAACAATAATAAAATCAGATTGGCCAGCTCCAAAAACTACAGATTTATGACCATTTAATACCCATTTGTTATTATCTACTTCTGCAGTTGTACTTACATCTTTCAAATTATATCTTGAAGTAGGTTCAGCAAAAGCAAAAGATACTTTATTTTTTCCACATATAATATTACTTATAATTTTATTCCTAATCTCTCCTTCTGGACAAAGAGATAATATGGAACCTGATAAAATAACCGTAGATATATATGGTTCAACTACTAAGCCTTTTCCAAAAGACTCCATTAAAATATTTAGATCCATAGAGTCTCCTCCAAAGCCTCCATCTTTCTCTAAAAAAGGCAAACCTAACCATCCCAATTCTGCAAATTGCTGCCATATTTTATCATCAGAACCTAGATTGTTTTTTATAGTTTTTCTTCTGCATTCACTGTCATAGCTTTCCATTATAAACTTTTCTACAGAAGCTTTTATTAATTCTTGATCTTCATTTAGTGATAAATCCAATTATTTTACTCCTTATAATTCTAATACCATTTTAGCTAAAATATTTTTTTGAATTTCATTTGAACCACCATAAATAGTAGTTTTTCTTGTATTAAAATATTTAGGTGCTGCTGCTGAAGACCAATCAGGACCAATTAAAGGTTCATTATTTCCAGTATCCATTATATTAGGTTGATATGGGTTTGCATAATAGCCACTTGCTTCTAAAACTAACTCTGTTATTTCTTGTTGTATTTCTGACCCTCTAATCTTTAACATACTGGCTTCTGGTCCAGGAGGTATTCCTTTAACATCATCTGATATACTTTTTAACTCGGCATATTCTAATGCTTGAAGTCTTACATCACATTTTGTTACTTTATCCATAAATCTTGAATCTTCATTTAGCGTTGAATTACCATTTATATTTAATTTCGCTATTTCTCTTACTTTTGATAATGCTTTTTTTGACCTAGACACTGCTGCAATAGATGTTCTTTCATGACCTAGTAAATATTTAGCAACTGTCCAGCCTTTATTTTCTTCAAAAATTAAATTTTCATCAGGAACTTTAACATTCTCAAGATAAACCATATTTACTTCATGCCCACCATCAAGAGTAATAATAGGTTTCACTGATACACCAGGAGCTTTCATATCTAAAAGCATAAATGATATACCTTCTTGTGGTTTACAATCCGAATTAGTTCTAACTAAAATAAACATCATATCTGCATGCTGAGCTAATGTAGTCCAAGTTTTTGTGCCATTAATAATATAACCTCCCTCAACCTTTTCTGCTTTTGTAGATAAAGAAGCTAAATCAGAACCAGAACCAGGCTCAGAGTAACCTTGACACCACCAATCATCACTAGATAAAATTCTTGGTAGATATTTAGACTTTTGTAGGTCTGTTCCAAACTTAATAATTACTGGAGCAACCATTGTTACTCCAAATGGTAAAGCTGATGGGGCTGCAGCTGCTCCACACTCCTCATCAAATATATATCTTTGTGTTATACTCCAGCCAGTACCACCATATTCTTTAGGCCAGTTAGGGGCCATCCAACCCTTTTCATGTAACTTTTTTTGCCAATTGACCAAGTCATCCTTACTCAAATGGTGACCATCAATAATTTTTTTTTGAGTATTCTTGTCTAAGTTTTTAATTATAAAATCTTTTACTTCTTCTTTGAATTTTAAATCTTCTTGGCTAAATATTAAGTTCATTAAATACTCCAGTATTACAATTTAAAGAATAATAAGAATTATTAACAATTTTTAATATTTTAGCAATCATCCTGCAACCTTAAATTGTTTAGTTTAATTATATACATATATCTCTCAAGAAGGTGTCAATTAATTAACCCAGTTTTCCCCTAGTTGCTGGGTTAATTTTAACATGTTATATTATAACACAATAATTAATAAAAAAAGTTTATTATGAAAATATTACTTATAGAAGATGATCTATCAACTTTAAATTTTATTAGAAAAGGTCTTAAAGAATCTGGCCATGTAGTTGATGGGTTTTCTAATGGTAAAGACGGGCTTGATGCAGCTTATTTAAATGAACATGATGTTATAATATTAGATAGAATGCTACCTGAAATAGATGGATTAACAATTGTTACGAAAATCAGAAATAATAAGATTACTACCCCCGTACTATTTCTATCTGCATTAGGTGAAGTAGATGATAGAGTTAAAGGATTAAAAGCTGGCGGTGATGACTACTTAACTAAACCTTTTTCTTTTTCGGAGTTAATAGCCAGAATTGAAGCATTAAATAGAAGACAAAACCCTAAAAGTGATATTGATATTTTAGAAGTACATGATTTACTATTAAATAAAAGAAGCAGAAAAGTTACTAGAAACTCAGTATTAATTAATTTACAACCACAAGAATATAAACTTTTGGAAGTCTTAATGGAAAACTCTAATGAAGTTATTACTCGAACTATGTTGCTTGAAAAAGTATGGGATTTGCACTTTGATCCTCAAACAAATATAATAGATGTCCATATTAGTCGCCTTAGAAAAAAAATTGATAAAGATCATAAAGTGCAATTACTTCATACTATTAGAGGTGCTGGATACAGTATCCAATATAATAAAGTTTAACTATGTTTTTAAATTATTTTAGAGCATTAACAGCAAAAACAGTATTAATATTTTCTCTTTTTTTTATATTTATAATAATAGTGCTATCTTTATCAGTATATGAATTCACATATAAAGTTATGAAAAAAGAAAATAATAGAGTTATAGATATTGAATATGAATATCTTGTCAAAACTTACTTGAAGTATGGTCCTCAACAATTATATTTGACAATCAATCAAAGGTCCAAAAATCAAAATACAGCAATATATATTGCAGCTGATGAATATAACGATAAAATTGCTGGTAATCTTAATTCATGGCCTGAACAAAAAATTGATAAAGATGGTTATATTAATTTTGAAATTAGTCGCACTCTTGGGGCAGAAATAATAACACATATTTGTAGAGCAAAAACTATAGAGTTTAAAAATGGACCAAAAATTTTAGTAGGAAGAGATGTACAACCAGAAATATTAATCTCTAATGCTCTTACTAACCTCATTATATTTACCATAATTTTTATTATTTTTTCGGGTATATTTGGTAGTATATTTTTGGGAAGATATACTTTAGCCAAAGTTAATATTTTAAATAATGCCATTCAAAGTATTACAGATAATGACTTGAATGGACGCATTAATAATAAAATTATTAACAATGAATATAAGCAGATTGCAACAAATGTTAATAGAATGTTGGAACGAATAGATGAATTAGTAGATAATTCTAAAAATATATCTGGTAATATTGCTCATGACCTAAAGAAACCTCTTACAAAGCTAAAATCTAATTTAGAGTTAGCTGCATTAAAATATAAAAATAAGAACAATGCAAAATACATAAATCAAGCAATAACTGAAGCCGATAATCTTATTAAAATATTTAATGCACTTCTTGATATAGCAAGTTTCGAAAGTGAAAAAAAACAAGATTTTAAAACTGTTAATTTAACACTAATCATTAATTCTCTAATTGAAATATATAAACCTATTTTTGAGGAAAAAAAAATAGAATTGAGATTTAATATTGAGAAAAACCTTGAAGTATTAGGTAATAAAATATTGCTTACTCAAAGTTTTACAAACATATTAGATAATGCAATTAAATATTCAAAAGCTGATAAGAATAGCTTTATAGAAATTAATCTATTTAATTCAAATAATATAGTAAATATTGAATTTAAAGATAATGGTGAAGGCATAGAGGAAAAAGATTTTAATAGGGTATTTGATAGATTTGTTAGGCTTGAAAAACACAGACAAACAGAAGGAAATGGACTAGGTTTAAGTATGGTTAAGGCAATATTAAAGCTTCATGAAGCTCAAATTTCACTCCATAATAATAATCCTGGCCTAATGGTTAAAATTAATTTTATTAAAACTAACCAATAACATGTCCTCCATCCACTCTTATTACACTTCCTGTCATAAAAGATCCTAATTCTGTACATAATAAAAGCAATGCGCCATCAAGCTCTTCTGGCTTACCTAATCTTTTTTGAGGAATAGTTTCTATCATTTCTTTTCCTTCATCAGTTTCAAAAAAATTTCTATTTAAATCTGTTAGAATGTATCCAGGAGCTATAGCATTAACCTGAATATTATATTTTGCATATTCAAATGCTAAGGTTCTAGTCAAATGACTTACTGCTGCTTTTGACGCACAATAAGAAGATAAATAATTTCCTAATACAATTTCTGCTGCTATAGAAGATATATTAATAATTTTTCCAGGACTATTATTTATAATTAGCCTTTTAGCAAAAACCTTTGAGCATGCAAAAACTCCCCTCAGATTTGTATTCATCACACTATCCCAATCTTGAATTGAAGTTTTAAGAGATGATTTTGAAATAGCAATACCTGCATTATTTATCAAAATTGAAATTTCACCAAATTTATTTTCTGCTTTTTCAAAAGCATTGTTAATAGAATCTTCAGAATTAACATCCATGTCTACTGAATAGCATTCTCCACTATTTTTTTTTATAATTTTTTCAGTTTCTAATAGTTTATCTTTATTTCTTGCTGCTAGTACTACATTAGCGCCCATATTGCCTAAAACGATACTAAACCTTCTACCTAATCCTCTTGAAGCACCTGTTACTAATGCAGTTTTATTTTTTAGGTTAATTTTTTCTAGAATTTGAGAATTAGTCATAATTTTTATCCTTTATTTTTTTTCTAAATAATATAATAATTCTTAACATAAGAATTATTATATTTTAAGGTAAAATAATGATAAAAATTGATATAGTATCCGATACTGTTTGCCCATGGTGCTATATTGGTAAAAAAAGACTCGATGAAGCAATAGAGGAATATAGTGATCAAAGTTTTGATATAAATTGGCACGCATTTCAATTAAATCCATCAATGCCAAAAGAAGGAATTAATAGACAAATGTATTTGTCTTCAAAATTTGGTGGTAGGGAAAGAGCTGATAGTATTTATAGTCAAATAAAAATTGCAGGAACAAATTCTAATATTTCTTTTAATTTTGAAGAAATGCATATTATGCCAAATTCTTTTTATTCACATATGTTAATTGAATATAGTAAAGAATTTGGTTTACAAAATAAAGTTACTGAAGATTTATTTAAAGCTTTTTTTATGCATGGAAAAAATATAGGAGAATTTAATGAATTAAATAACATAGCCCAAATAAATAATATCAAGGGTTTTTCTGAAGAATTTCTTATAAAACGACATGATATAAGAAGAAAAGTACAAGATTCTGATGAAACTTCTAGGACAAAGGGTATTGGTGGCGTTCCATTTTTCATCATAAATGACAATTATGCTATTTCAGGCGCACAAGAAAGTGAAGTCTTTAAAAAAATATTTGAAACATGCTTATTAGAAACTACTAATTAATTATTAGCTAATTTTTTTATTTCATTAGTTAAATCTTCTATAACATCTAGTCTTTCTTCAATATTATTCCATTTAAAATATAAAATAAGTTTTTGATCATTTCTAATTTTTAATTGATAAGTTGTTTTACCTAACCAAGAAATGAAACTATTTGGATCAATATATCCATCATTTATAAATTCTATAGCTGCACCATTTATTCCACTATCAATTCTAAAAATTCCAGCTACTTCACAATTTAATTTAATTTTCATTACTTTAATCAAATAATTTAATTCTTTTGGTATTACACCAAACCTATCTATTAATTCAATTATGAAATTATCAAATTCATTATTATTACTTATGCTTCCAAGTCTTCTATAAGTTTGTAATCTAATACTTAAATCTAAAATATAATCTTCAGGAATTAATGCTGGAGCCTGAAGATTAATTTGTGGAGAAAAATCATTTTTTAACTTAGTTTCTCCTTTTAAATCTAATACTGCTTCATTAAGTAGCTGCTGATATAAACTTACTCCTATTTCTTTAATTTGTCCTGACTGTTCATCACCTAATAAGTTACCCGCACCCCTTATATCTAAATCATGAGCTGCTAAACTAAATCCAGCACCAAGACCTTCTAATGACTGAATAGCATTCAATCTTTTTTCTGCATTAGACGACATCTCTCCATGGTTACTTAGTAAATAATAGGCATATGCTCTTTTATTTGATCTACCAACGCGTCCTTTGAGTTGATATAATTGACCTAAGCCAAACATATCTGCATTATAAATAAAAATAGTATTAGCATTAGGTATATCTAACCCATTCTCAATTATAGATGTTGCAATTAAAATATTAATTTTGCCTTCATAAAATTTCATCATAGTATTTTCAATTTCTTTTGGAGTCATGCGTCCATGAATAGAGAAAATACATGCATTATCATTTAACGATGATATTTTTTCTTTTAGACCTTTTATATCTTTAATACGTGGAACAATAAAATAAACTTGTCCTCCTCTATGCAACTCTCTTTGAATACCTTCTTTAATATTAAAATCATTAAATGGAGTAACAAAAGATCTAACAGGTAATCTCTCTTGAGGAGCAGATGCAATAATAGATAAATCTCTAATACCAGATAAAGCCATATGTAAAGTTCTAGGAATTGGTGTAGCTGTTAAAGTTAAAATATGAGAATTAACAGTTAAATTTTTTAATCGTTCTTTTTGAACAACACCAAACCTTTGCTCTTCATCAACAATTACTAAACATAAGTTATTAAATATAATCTTATTAGACAATAGGCTATGAGTACCTATAACAATATCTATATCACCTGATTTTAATTTAGATGTAATATGATTTTTTTCTTTAGTACTTGTTAATCGTGACAAATGTGCTATTGAAATATTTTCATCTTTAAATCTCTTAGAAAAAGTTTCATAATGCTGACGAGCAAGGATTGTAGTTGGAGCAATAACTAATACTTGAGCCTTAGATTTAACAGCCACAAACGCAGCCCTCATGGCAACTTCTGTTTTTCCAAAACCAACATCTCCACAGATAAGCCTATCCATGGGTTGAACAGAATTTATATCTTTTAATACATCTTTAATAGCGTCAAGTTGATCATCAGTTTCATAAAATTCAAACTTAGAAATAAAGTCATTATAATTATTAGGATTACAAGTTAATTTTACTGCATTACCTAATTTTCTCTCAGAAGCAATTCTCACTAAACTTTCGGCGACATCTCTAATTTTTTCTTTTGCTTTTCTTTTTTTATTACTCCAAGTTTTGCTTCCTAATTTATCTAATAATGGTTGTGAATTTTTACTAGAAAATTTACTCAATAAATTAATATTTTGTACTGGTACTAACAACTTATCTTCAGATAGATATTCTAATTCAAGGCAATCGTGTTTTACTTTATTAATTTCTACAACCTTAAGACCTTTATATCTGCCAACTCCATATTCTAAGTGAACTAAATAATCACCTACGCTAAAAGATTCTGCTTCTTGAAGAGCTGTTTCTAATTTTTTAGATTTATTAACTCGTGAATATCTTTTTCCAAAAATATCTGTCTCAGAAATAATGACCATATCATTAATTTCAAAGCCTCTTTCAAAATTAGCTATTAAAAGAGATAAAATTTTATTTGAAGTAAATTTTTTTATTAGCCAAGAATTTCCATAATCTATATTAGAAATAAAATATTTATTTAATTGTTCAGTTAAAACTTTTCTACTTCCATTTGACTTACATGCTATAATAACTTTATGACCACTTTCTATTTTAGAATTAATATAAGAAATCAAATCTTCAAATAAATCTCTGGATTTAATTTTCTTATTAAGCCAAAAATTAGGGATACTTTTGCCTTGAAGATTATTTAAGATTTCAGGGTTTTTAAATGATGATAATTTTATTGCCGAAATTTTAGAAATAGCATTCTCAAGCTCTTTTCTACCTAAATACAAATCCTGAGACTCAAGAGGTTTATAACAATTTACTATATTCTTGCTTTTTATAGATTCTTTGTATGCAATATTTCTTGTAGTAAAATAATCGCTAATATCATCAAAACGCATATTACAATAATTATCAAATGAGGAATCAAAAATATAAGAAAAACTATTATCTAAAATTTCAAATATAGACTCTAACTTAGGATAAAATAAGCTTGCCCAATGTTCTAATCCAGAGTAACGAACTCCATTAGATATTGATTGAAATAGTTCATCTTGTGAAGAATTACTTCCAAAAAGTTTTCTATAATTCTTTTTAAAAGTGTTAATATTATGATTATTTAACAAAACTTCAGAAGTCGGTAATATCATAACATTATTTACTGATTCCTTACTTAATTGAGTTAAGGAATCAAAAAATTTAAGCTCCTCAACTTCATCACCAAAAAAATCTATTCTTAATGGAGCTTTATAATTTGGTGAATAAATATCTACTATCCCTCCCCTAACTGCTATCTCACCAATATCCATAACATTTCCAGACCTTCTATAACCAGCATCAATACAATTTTGCACAAATAAAGATAAGTTTAACTCTTTACCGACACTTATAGTATAGGCGTTATTAGGATAGTTTTTTATAGGAATATTTTTTTGTAATAGTGCATTTACGGTAATTAAAATTAATTTTATAGGTCGTTTTTTATTTAGTATTTTTAAAAAAGAATTAATTCTCTCCCCTGAGACCCGAGTACTTGGAGATACACTATCATATGGCAAACAGTCCCAAGCAGGAATAATTGCATAATTAATATTAGGATAAATCTCATTAATTAATTTAGAAGTTTTATATAGTTTGTCTTCATTTTTTAAAACGTATACAAATGAAATATTTTCATTTTTTATAATTGTATCACCAATAGAAAAAACATCTAAACCATCGACTACACCTCCAATATTTGTGGTATTTTTATCTTTAAAGAATGCTTTAAGAATTGTTCAACCCATTCTTATTTGAATAAATTTTTAATTTATTATATAAGCTTTCTGAAATTGAATTAGGCCAATTTATTTTATTAATAAAACAATTATATAGATCATTATCTGATAGCGGTATTATAAATTGTTCAATCTCATCTATTTCTTTATCTGAGAAGTCTTTTTGGAAGGCTTCAAAAAAACCACCCATTAAAATATCCATTTCTCTCATTCCACGATGCCAAGACCTAAATTTAAGCTGTTTAAGTTTTTTATTCACTTTTATATTACCTTTAATAATTATATATTCCATATAATAACATATATGAAAATATACAGTTTATAATCTATGTAGGAGCAAAATACATAATGTCTCTAAAATTACTAGATGATTTATATAATAAAATAGATAAATATAGAGGTTTTGGTCCTAAGAATTTAATTTATTTTAATAAACTGTGCGGTGATAGATTATTAGATATAATATTCCATCTACCTACTTCACTTATAAAAAGAAAAAAAATAAGCGAATTAAAGGATGAATATTTATTTAAAAGAATAATTCTAAAAGGTAAAATACAAAAAACTTGGTTTAGTTATAAAAAACCAAAAATATCTATAGCTTCTATAAATATAAATAATCAGCAATTAGAAATCATATATTTTAATGTTAATAAAAATTGGTTTTCAAGCAATTTTATAATAAGTAATAATATTACAATAAGTGGTGAATTAACAAAAAAAGGAAATAAATATCAAATAGTACATCCAGATAGAATTCAGACTAAAGATTCGGAAGAAGTTATACCTGTTTATGAAACTACATACCCATTAACTTCAGGGCTCTCACATAAAAAAATTAAAAATGCAATAAGATATTCTATAAACTCAGTCCCACATTTTCAAGAATGGATAAATAATGATTTATTAAAACAGTATAATTGGAATAGCTTCAATCAATCTTTATATAAATTACATTATCCTGATAGAAATGAAGATATTGAAAATCATATTTTATATAGAGAAAGACTTGCATATGATGAAGCTTTATCAAGACAATTAGCGCTAAATTTAATTAGAAAACATAAATACAAAACAGAACAAAGTATTCTCAGTAATAAAAATACATTAAAAAATAAATTAATTAATAACTTACCTTTTAATCTAACTGGAGACCAAATATCTGTTTTAGAAACTATATATAAAGATATAAATTCTAGCAAAAGAATGTATAGACTGCTTCAAGGTGATGTTGGTAGCGGAAAAACTATTGTAGCATTTATGTCTTTACTTCATGTAATAGAAAATGGTTTTCAAGGTGCTTTAATGGCTCCAACAGAAATTCTTGCACACCAACATTACGTATTCTTTAAAAAATATGAAAAAATTTTAGGAATAAAAATTGCTCTATTAACTAGCAAAATGCAAAAAAACATTAAATATAATCATATTCTTAATATTAGTAAAGGACAAATCAATATAGTTATTGGAACGCATGCTATAATTCAATCTAACATAAAATTTAAAAACTTAAGATTGGCTATTATTGATGAACAACATCGATTTGGTGTATATCAAAGACTTGAATTATCAAAAAAATCTCCAAATACAGATTTCATGGTAATGACAGCTACACCGATACCTAGAACATTGATATTAACTGACTATGGAGATATGGATATTTCAATTATTCATAGCAAACCAAAAGACAGAGCTAAGATAAATACTATAAGTGTTAGTATCCCAAGAATAAACGAAATAATTAAAGCTGTATCTAGAGCAGTAAAAAATAATGAGCAAATATTTTGGGTATGCCCTTTAGTCAAAGATTCTGAAAAGTTAGATTTAGCAGCAGCTGAAACAAGGCAAATTTATTTAAATAAAATTTTTCCAAATAATGTTGCCCTTGTTCATGGAAAAATGGACACTAAAAGTAAAGAAAAAGCTTTAAATCAATTTTCAAATAATGAAAAAAATATTCTAGTCTCAACTACAGTAATAGAGGTAGGAATCGACATACCTAATGCTACAATAATGATAATAGAACATGCTGAAAGATTCGGATTAGCACAATTACATCAATTAAGAGGTAGAATTGGAAGAGGTAATAAGAAATCAATTTGCATATTACTATATGATCAAAAAATTGGTGATATAGCAAGAGAACGTCTTAAAGTAATGAGAGAAACAAATAATGGATTTTTAATATCGGAGAAAGATTTAAAACTTAGAGGTGCCGGAGAGATACTTGGCACTAAGCAATCAGGAGGTCAAATGTTTAAAGTTTTAGATATTAATAAACATGAACATTTAATTCAAATTGCGAACCAAAATTCGAAGCTTATTATAAACAAAAACCCTTATTTATTAGGACAAGAAGGAAAAAATATGAAAAATTTATTATATTTATTCGGACAAGATGAGGCTATAAAACTTATAAATTCAGGATAAAACTTATTATTTAACTTTTTTAATTTTTTTTTTAAATTTAGGAGTTACAATTCCACCAGAAATTACCATTTTTATGCCTTCTTCTACATTCATATTGAGAACTTTTAAATCTTTTCTTGGAACAAATAATAAAAACCCGGATGTAGGATTGGGCGTAGTAGGTAAAAAAACATTAACAAATTCATCCTTTGAAATTTGTTGAACTTCACCCTTCGTATCACCTGTAATAAAACCGATAGCCCATATTCCCTTTCTTGGATACTCAATTAAGACTACCTCACGAAAAGATTTTGAAGATGTTTTTAATACACTTTCAAAAATTTGCTTTAATGCCCCATAAACAGACCTAATTATAGGTAATCTAGCAATAATTCGTTCACCTAATTTGATTATATATCTTCCTATTAAACCTGCAGTTAAAAAACCTATAAAAGTTAGCATTACAAATACTATTAAAAGACCTAAGCCTGGTATTTCAAAAGGTAATAAATTATCATAATGATACTTTACAGGAATTACATTTCTAACCTTTGAGTCAATAAAACCTATAAATAAAAATGAGACATAAAAAGTTAAACCCACTGGAGCAGTTACTATAATCCCAGTTAGAAAATAACCTCTTATTTTACTGAGTATACTTTTATTATCTTTCATTATATCACTATTATATTTATTTATCTAAAAAATTACTAATTGCTTCAAACGTATCTAAAGGTTTCTCTTCAGGTAGAAAATGTCCACAGTTTATACTTTTGCCCTCAACATTAATGGCCCATTCCTTCCAAACTGCTACTGGATCATATAATTCCTCTACTGTAGCTTTTTTTCCCCATAATATTTGAACAGGACAAGTAATTTTTTTTTCAAAATCTTCCTTATGATGAACTAAATCAATACTAGCCCCTGCTCTATAATCTTCACAAGAAGCATGAATGGAATCAGAATTAAAACATCTTAAGTATTCCTTTATAACATCTTCAGTCAAATAATCATTATTAGAGCCCCACATCTTAAGTTTTGAGCGCAAGTAATATTCTGAATCTTTAGCAATCATAGTTTCTGGATGAGGAAATGATTGTATTAAAAAAAACCAATGATAATAACGTCTTGCTAATAAAGCATTTGTATTATCAAAAACATGAGAAGTAGGAACTATGTCTAATAAAGATAACTTTTTTATATTATCTTGATAATCTATCGCCATTCTATGAGCAACTCGAGCACCTCTATCGTGACCAACTAAATAATATTTACTATAACCTAATTTTTTCATTAACTCATTTTGATCAAAGGCCATATATTTTTTTGAATAGGTAAGATGCCTCTTATCAGACTTAGGTTTATCACTATCACCATATCCTCTTAAATCGGAGCATATTACAGTATAATTTTTAGCAAATAAATGTGCCATTTTTCTCCATAATATATGAGTTTGTGGGTATCCATGTAAAAGTAAAATAGGTTCTCCGCTGCCACCAATTTTATAGTTTATATTTATACCTTCTACTTCTATTTTATTTTCTATAAAACCTTCAAACATTGGTCCCTCAATTAATATTAAAACTAATTAATTATATACTTATTATATGATATAGATATAGTTTATAAAAAGAAAAATTTATTCATATGACTAAATATTATTTATTATTTATATATATATTTACTATAGGTTTATATACCTATAGTTCTGTTCATGCCTTTAATGAAGATGATTTACAAAAATTACTGAAAGATAATAAATGTATAAATTGTGATTTATCTGGCGCAGACTTAAGAAAAAAAAATTTAGTTGGTGCTAATTTAGAAGGTTCTAATTTAGATAAAGCTAACTTATGGAGAGCAAATTTAGAAGGAGCAAATTTAAAAAATTGCTCATTTGAAGGGGCAAACCTAAGAAGAGTCAACTTACAAAATACAAATTTAGATAATAGTATCTTTAGATGGGCAATAATAAGACATTCTTTAATGAATGGAGCTACTGCTAGAAATACAGATTTTAGAAAAGCAGGAATAAGAAAAACAAGTTTTAAAAATGTAGTTTTATGTAATAGTAAAATGAAATATGGTATAGATAACTCAGGATGTGAAAATGACTAAATTAATTAGATTATATATAATAATATCTTTCTTAATTATTTCAAAAACTTTAATTGCTGCAGACATGTCTGGTTATTTACTAAATCAAGCAATTAAAGAATTTAATAATAAAAATTATAAAGTAGCATATAAAGCATTATCAAATATTGCCCCTACTGGAAACCCAGTAGCAACTTATCTTTTAGGACAAATGTATTTAAAAGGCTTAGGTATTGAAGTTAATAATAAAAATGCTTATGAAATGATTTTATATTCTGCAGAAAAACTATTCTCACATGATAAAAATTTAGCTTTAGAGTCACAAATTACTCTTTCAAATATGTATAAAAAAGGTATAGGAACTAATCAAAATAATGAAAAAGCATATATGTGGGCATATATAGCTCATAAAACTAATGAAGAAATGCACTTAAATTACTTAAAAGATTTTCAGGAGCAATTATCCCCAGAAGAAATTATAAAAATCGAAAAACAAGGAATAAAAATTTTTAAAAAAACTATAAAAAAATAGTTTTATTTCATTATAGATAACTCAGTAGCTTTAAGGTTCTGTACTTTAATTGCATCCCTATCAATTAGTTTTCCAACAACAGGGGCTATTTCATTAATCCATTCAGAGCTTTTATAAACATCTTCATATAACTTATTTTTATGCTCTTCATTTTTAAATCGTCTAATCCAGATATAAGTTTCATCATCACCATTTACAGAAAAACTTCCATGTATTACCATTCCTTTTGAAACCTGAAATGGAATAATTGTTTTTTCCATATAATTTAGCCATTCATCCATTTTACCTGGAAATATTTTATATGTTCTTAATTCAAAAAATGACGACATACTATACTCCTATTTTTTTTTACTAATAATATTTAATCTCATTGGTTGTATAAACTCATATTTATTATTATTATAATTAGACAAATTATTGAATTCATTTAATAAAAAGTCTTTATTTTTGTCTATATAATTTACTCTATTAGCATCAACTTTTGATAAAAAATCAATACACTCTTCACCATTACTAAAAGCTTTTATCTCATTATACAATAATTCTGAATTATTTTCTAAATTATAACTTTCACAATTTTTTATTGCTTTATATGCTAAATCCCTAACCTGAGTTTCATCATCTATGTTTTTAACAAAATTATGAAAACTACCCTCAGCAATAGGCTCAATAATAATTATCCTACCATTACTATTAAGTTTATTAGCACTATGCTGTATTGATTTTTCCATTATATTACTTGGAATATGATGCAGGCTATTAAAAAAAAATATTAAATCATAAGTTTTTTTTAAATCATTAATATTTTCAGCTCCTGCTAGCAAAAAATTTATCTTATTGTTTTTATCCTTATATTTAGCCTCTTTTATTTGATTTGCAGAAGGATCCATAGCATCTACTTGACAGCCATTATCTTCAGCCCAAAATGCAAACCATCCATTTCCACATCCTATATCTAAAACTTTTTTATTTTTAAAGTTAAATTCTTTTATTAATATTTTTTTTGATTTATTCCAGCCTGACATTTTACTACCAAATATATTTGTTCTCTTTTTGTTCTTATGTTAAAATTATATTCCAAAAAAGGATAAAAATTTAATGAAATATAAAGACCAAAATAATTTACCATTTATACATAAAGATACAAAAAAAATAATAAAAAATGGCAAAATAATATTAGTAATTGAAAAAAATAAATTTTTATTAGAATACAAAAATAAAAGATATGTTTGTATAATTAACGATAATAAAGAAGTGGATTCTTGCTATAGTTTATGGAGCTAAAGGAGAATACCTTGCTTGGTGCGGCCAAGAGGACTTGAACCTCCACGAGATTTCTCTCACAACGACCTCAACGTTGCGCGTCTACCAGTTCCGCCATGGCCGCGATTTATGCAAAATAACAAAGAAATATAAAGCGTCAACTTTTAAAATATTTTTCAGCTAATCTAATATCTTCAGGATTATTAATATTAAAGAATGGATTTAATTCGTCATATTTCCAATCTACTATTGAAACATCAAATGATTCTGTAAAAATATCAATTTTTCTCACTCCATTCTTAAGGGCATCATCTAATTGTTTATCTATAGAAACAGGCCATAGCCCTATTACTGGATAAATATTATTATTTGAAGAAGCAAAAATAATATCTGGTTTATTTATATCTAGTTCCAATACCATTCTGTTAACTAGGTCTGAAGGTAATAATGGTGTATCAACTGGGACTGTTACAACGTGAGTACTTGATTTTGAAAATTTTTTTACCCACTTAATCGCAGATGAAATTCCAGCTAAGGGCCCAGACCCTCCTATCTCATTTATAGAATCTTCAATAATAGGATAATTGTAGGAAAAATAGTCATCTTTATTTCTTGTATTAATTGCAACTTGAGTTACTTGTGATTCAAACTTCTTCAAAACTAAATTAATTAAAGGTACACCAGAAATATTAATAAAAGCTTTACCCTCACCACCTAACCTTCTGGCATTACCGCCCGCCAATACAACGCCTGGAAACATTTAAAAATATCTCCATAAATAATTAATCATAGATAATTCTCTCTAAACCAGAAAGTGCGATAAATCTTGTTCCTTTTGCTCTCCCAATCAAAGTAAGATTAGATTTAAGTGCTAACTCTACACCCGCTGCAGTAAAGCCGGAACGTGAAATTAAAATAGGTATGTGCATTTGAACAGTTTTTATTACCATTTCACTCGTTAAACGACCAGTTGTGTATAATAATAAATTACTTGTATCAATTTTATTAAACCATAACCATCCAGCAATTTTATCTAAAGCATTGTGTCTCCCTACATCCTCAATAAATACTAAAGGTTTATTTTCTTGACATAGAATACATGAATGAATAGCTCCAGCTTCTAAATATAATGAAGGTTGTGTATTTATATCTTTTAGTAAAGTCTTAAGCCAAGATGTGCGAAATGATGAATTTTTATTTAATTTAACTGAGTTAAATAAATCCATAACATCTCCGAACATTGTTCCTACTGCACAACCAGAGGTTCTAATTTTTCTCTTTATTTTATGCTCATAATTAGTTTGCTTATCTGTTCTTACAACTATTGCTTCAGATTCCCAATCTAAATCAATAGATACAATTTTATCGTTTTTAGATAACATTCCTTGATTTACTAAAAAACCTACAGCCATCCATTCCGGGTGATCACCTACTGTCATACTTGTGATAACTTCTTGTTTATTAAGAAAAATTGTAAGAGGTCTTTCCATAACCACATTTTGAGAATAATCTTCACCTAAATGATCCTTTCCTTTGACATTTTTAATCAAACTTTGGTCATTTATATTCGGTTTTACAGAAAAACTTTTATTCATATTATTTTAGAAGCCTATCTGATAGATAGGCTTCTAATTCCTTATTGGCTATGCTTTAAATCCAGGATGTGTATTTTCCACAAAATGTTTCTTATTAACTGGCTTAATTAATAAATTTGAGAAAAATGCAATTACTAATAAACAAGCCATAGCATACATCGTTGTATTATATAGACTTGGTGTTGGGTCAACAGTACCCTCTGGAGCAATTTCCATAAGCTTTGAAATTGTTACTGTTTTTGCTCTTACTAATTCATCCACTTGCTCTATAGGAGCACCAAATTTATTCATAAATGCTGCTGGATCTATAGTAGCAATTAATTTCTCAAGTGAATTCGTTACTGATAATTTACGTAATTCAGCAATAGCCACAGGACCAATTACACCAGCAGTGCTCCATGCTGTTAGCAATCTTCCATGTATACCCCCAACATGCATTGTACCAAACATATCGGCTAGATAAGCAGGAATAGTAGCAAAACCGCCACCATACATAGTAAAAATAATCATTGTTGCAGCATAAAACATGACTAAATACATAATTTTAGGATCTACACTTACTGCATTTGCTGTAAATGGAATAGATAAGTACAATAACGTTCCTATTACAAAAAAACAATGATACGTATTTTTTCTACCTATAAAATCTGATAGTGATGCCCAAATAATTCTTCCACACATATTAAAAACACTAATCATTAAAACGTATGTTCCTGCAAACCCTGCAGTAACCATAGTAGCCATTTCACTTCCTGCAGGAGCAGATCCAAATATTTCAGACATCATTGTTTTAGCTACACCTATGACACCAATTCCAGCAGAAACATTAAAACATAATACTATCCATAACTGGTAAAATTGAGGAGTTTTTATTGCTTGATTAATATGTACATTATTTAATGTTTTCATTTTAGATGCTGATTCATCCTTTGATGGAGGCTTATAACCCTCTGGCAACCAGCCTTCTGCAGGCACTCTATACTGAAATGCTGCAATTATCATAATGATAAAATATACTATACCTAAAGTTAAAAATGCACCTCCAGCACCAGTATTTCCAGTTCCAACTACATAGACTCCAGCATCACCTGGAATTGCCATTTGTGCAGCTTCTGATGCTGACGCAACTACAACTTCAACTTTTTCGCCAGCCACTTCAGCAAATCTACGTCCACCTTCTGTAACCATTGATACGGCTGACTCTAGGCCTAAATACTCGGGAGCCTTAGCATAATAATCAAGAAGAAATTTCTTTAGTGGTGCTCCGATCATTGCTCCACCTCCGAAGCCCATTATAGCCATTCCGGTAGCCATTCCTCTTCTATCAGGAAACCACCTTATTAGTGTAGATACTGGAGAAACATATCCTAAACCTAATCCACATCCTCCTAGCACTCCATATCCAAGATATATTAACCAAAGTTGATGTGTCATAATACCAATACTACCTACTATGAAACCTCCACCCCACAAGCAAGCAGCAGTTACACCAACACATCGTGGTCCAACATCTTCTAGCCATTTTCCTGCTATAGCAGCAGCAAGCCCTAAACAGACAATTGCTACAGAAAAAATCCATATAACACTACTTAGAGTCCAATCGTCAGCTGAACTAGTTACAACTCCTAATTCTTTAATTAAAGCTGGATTAAAAATACTCCAGGCATAAACAGAACCTATACATAGATGAATAGCTATAGACGCTGGAGGGATACGCCATCTGTTATACCCCTTAGGCGCTACTATTTTATCTTTCATTAAAAATGAAAACATTCCTGACATTTATTATCTCCCCCTTGAAAAACTTATAAAAACTACAATTAAACCATAGCTCAGACCTCAAAAAATGCAAACGCATAATTTACAAAATATTTACTCTGCTGCTATTGATATACTATCCACTTTAGCTGCACAAAATTTAAACTCAGGTATTTTACCAAAAGGATCTAACTGTGGGTTTGTTAAAATATTAGCTGCAGCTTCATTGAAACAAAAAGGCATAAATATCATTCCCTCAGGAAGTTGCCAATCTTGCCTAACAGCTAAAGATACATAACCTCTCCTTGTTGAAACCCTTACATTTTGTCCAGGTTCAATTTTCATTTTTTTCATATCTATAGCATTCATACACAATATAGCTTCTGGTTCTATACCATCAAGAATTTCTGATGTTCTTGTCATAGCGCCTGTATGCCAATGCTCTAATAATCTCCCAGTTGTGAGAACTAGTGGAAATTCTTCATCAGGAATTTCTGCAGGTGATACTAATTGTGCCGGAACAATTTTTCCTCTTGTATCCTCTGTTGGATACCCCTCAACAAAAATAATTTCATTACCAGGACTATTTATATCCTCACATGGATATGTCACGCTATGCTCTTTTTCTAATCTTTCCCACGTTATATTATTTAAAGATGGCATAACCATAGACATTTCTTTAAATATATCTGAGACATCTTTGTATACCCAATTCATTCCTAGTGCATTAGCTAAATCAATAATTATTTTCCAATCTTCTCTTGCATCACCTGGAGGTAAAATTGCTTTTCTTCCCATCTGAACTTGCCTATTTGTATTAGTAAATGTACCATTTTTTTCGGCAGCTGCAGAAGCAGGTAATATAATATCAGCAAACCATGCTGTTTCTGTCATAAATATGTCTTGAACTACCATATGTTCTAATTTAGCTAGTCCTTCACGTGTATGATTTTGATCTGGGTCTGACATGGCTGGGTTTTCTCCCATTATGTACATGCCCTTAATATTATTTTTAATAACCTCATCTATAATTTCGACCACAGTTAACCCTTTTTTCTTATCAAGAGTTTTTCCCCAAAACTTCTCCATTTTACTATAAATATCATCATTTTCTACAGAATTATAATCTGGATACATCATCGGTATTAAACCTGCATCTGAAGCTCCTTGAACATTATTTTGACCTCTTAATGGGTGCAAACCTGTACCTGGTCTACCAATTTGGCCTGTAATTAAAGATAAAGTTATAAGACACCTAGCATTATCCGTTCCATGAACGTGTTGTGATATACCCATTCCCCAAAAAATTATTGATCTTTCAGAATTAGCATAAACTCTTGCTACTTTTCTAAGTACAGACGCTTCTATGCCACATTTTTTTGACATTTCCTCAGGAGAAAAACCTTCTATAGACTTCTTTAATTCATCAAAACCTTTAGTCATAGATTGAACGTATTGCTCATCATATAACTTTTCTTCAATAATTGTGTAAATTAATGCATTAAGCATTGCTACATCCATACCAGGTTTAAATTCTAAATGTTCCCAAGCATGACGAGACATATCATTTTTTCGAGGATCCATAATAATAACTTTTGTACCTTTTTTCGCAGCTTGCTTCATATAAGTAGCCGCAACCGGATGATTTGTTGATGGTCTTGCTCCAATTATAATTGCACAATCTGAATCTTCTGTTGCTGTAAATGGTGCGGATACAGCACCTGAACCAACACATTCTAATAAAGCTGCTACTGATGATGCATGGCATAATCTGGTACAATGATCTACGTTATTAGTTACAAAAGCCGTTCTTATTAATTTTTGAAATAAATAAGCTTCTTCATTAGACCCCTTTGCTGAACCAAAACCACATAAAGCTGAAGAGCCATTATATTTCAAGATATTATTAAAACCTTTAGCAGATAATTCTATAGCTTCTTCCCATGTTGCCTCCCTAAAATAATCCTCAATTTTTTTATCTTTTTTATCAAGAATATGCTTATCCTTGGTAGCATTATCTTTTCTGATTAAAGGCTTTAATAACCTTTTATCATTATGAACATAATCAAAACCAAAACGACCTTTAACGCATAATCTCTGATTATTTGCAGGCCCGTCTCTACCATCTACATGCAATATTTTATTATCTTTAACATGTACTTTAGTTTGACAACCAACTCCACAAAATGGACATAATGAGTTTACAGTTTTATCACTATAATTTATTCTTTTACCTTGCTCATTAACTAATGATTTTTCTATTAATGCCCCTGTTGGGCATATCTGAACGCACTCTCCACAAGCCACACAGCTAGAATCACCCATACCGTCATCGAAATCAAAAGTGATTTTTGATTTATGCCCCCTATATGACATGCCAATGACATCATTAACTTGAACTTCTCTACATGCCCTAACACATAAATTACAATTAATACATGCATCTAAATTTACATGCATAGCTTTATGTGAAATATCACGTTGTACATTTTTTATTTTTGGATACTGAGAAGTATCTATATTCATTTTATCTGCCCATTTCCAAAATTTTGAATCTGGATCTGGATGACTTTCTCTAGATGGTTGGTCTGCAGAGAGAAGTTCAAATACAGATTTTCTAGCGGAAATAGACCTAGTAGAATCCGTATTAATTTTCATTCCTTCAGTAGGTTTTCTTATACAAGAAGCCGCTAGCACTCTTTCTCCTTCAATTTCAACCATACATGCTCTACAATTACCATCTGACCTATAACCAGGTTCATCAGCATGACATAAATGAGGAATGCTTATATTTTCACGTTTAGAGACGTCCCAAATAGTTTCATCACTATTAGCCTCAACTTGTTTATCATTTATATAAAATTTAATTATATTTTTATTCATAACAACACTATATACTATTAATTTGCTCGGGAAAATATTTTAAAATACATGTAAGTGGGTTTGCAGCAGCCTGACCCAAACCACATATAGAAGCATCTGTCATCACATTACCAACCTCTTTGAGCAGCTTAATATCCCAATCTTTTTTCTTCATTAATTTAACTGCCATACTAGTACCATTCCTACATGGAGTACATTGTCCACAACTTTCATCTTCAAAAAATTTCATTAAATTTATAGCGACATCTTTTATGCATACCTTATCAGAAATAATTACAATAGCGGCAGAACCGATAAAACAACCATAATCTTGCAATGTATCAAAATCTAAAGGAATATTAGATAACTTTGCAGGGAGAATTCCTCCAGAAGCTCCTCCTGGAAGATAAGCTGCAAATTTATGCCCATCCAACATACCTCCACAATATTCATTAATTAGATCTAAAACTGATATTCCTGCAGGAGCCAACTTTACTCCTGGGTTTTTCACAAAGCCAGATACAGAAAAAGATCTTAGTCCTGTTCTATTATTTCTTCCAAAGGATATAAACCAATTTGAACCCTTCTCAAAAATTTCTCTTAACCAATATACTGTCTCAACATTATGAACTAATGTTGGATATCCAAAAACTCCATTTTGAGCTACATATGGAGGCCTATGCCTTGGAAGACCCCTCTTACCTTCAACAGATTCTATTAAAGCAGATTCCTCTCCACAAATATATGCCCCTGCACCTCTCCTTACTTCAATAAAGTCTTTATTTATAATTCCTCTTTTAATTAATTCATTAACTTCTTTACGCAATATTTTTATAATTCCTGGGTATTCATCCCTCATATATATATAACATTTTTCTGCCTCAACCATGTAGGCCGCTATTAAAGTACCTTCTAAAAACCTATGAGGGTCAGTATCTAAATAATATTTATCTTTAAAAGTTCCAACTTCTCCCTCGTCTCCATTTATACACATCATTCTAGGGCCTTTATTAGCATTAACAAATTCCCATTTTTTTGATGCAGGAAATCCAGCACCACCTAATCCTCTTAAATTTGAATCACCTATTACTTTACTAAACTCTTTATATGATATTTCTTCACTTTTAATTTTTTTATATAGTGCATAACCACCATCATTTACATAGGAGTCTAAATCTATATAATTACTTATTACTGGTTTAAATAACTTTTTAGAAATTACATTATCAACTTTTTCTAAAGTAGCATTATCGACATGATTATGTTCTACTTCTAAAGCAGGTGCATAATCACATTTTCCCATACACGGAGCTTTTAATACTCTAACTCTTCCCTCATATTTATTTTCTAAACCTTTATATAGCTCTTCACTTCCAAATAAACTACAAGTTAGGCTTTCGCAAACTCTAATTGTTACATCCGGAAGCTTCGCATCATTATCATCTACTATTGTGAAATGGGCATAAAAAGATGCTACCTCATACACTTCAGCCATAGATAATTTCATAACATCCGCTAAAGCTCTTAAATGTTTAGAATATAAAAACTTATATTTATCCTGAAGAATATGGAGATATTCTATTAAATGATCTCTTCTTATATTTTCTATAGGTAAAATTGATTTTATTTCTTCAAGAGATAATGCATCAATTTGCCTTCCTTTATCAAAAGCAAATTTTTTTCTTCTACCTTGACCTGGTTTATACTTATTATTCATTATATCTCTAATTAAGCTTATATTAAATTATGCCTTTAACTGTATAAGCATTTTATAGAATAATGCCATAACATAGTAAAAAAATTAGAATAGCTCGCACCAAAATTAAGGCGCGAGCTAAACCTAAACGTTACATTCTAGTGTGAATGTGCTGTTGCAGTAGCTTTATAAATTCCACCATCATCTGTAGAAATATATAATGCATTATCCGGACCCATTACTAAGCCACGGAACCTTTTTGTCATACCAACAGGCATATGAATTACACTTTTCATTGATAATCCATCGTCAGCAATATCATAAATATCGATTCTGCTTCCGCCTGGTGTATCACCAAAAGCTATACCCATAATACCAGCTACCATGCGACCCTCGTAAATGCCCCAATTGCTTCCTGTAAGGAATGCAGCAGAACCTGTACCTTGAGAATAACCATTATTCTGCCAAGCCGGTGGCATTAGATCAGGAAAACGAGTATCACTCATTGGAGTGTATGCAGCACGCTCAGATGGATCCATTCCGTCCATTTGATTTGGCTCATAACCACAATACTGATCTGGACAAGCACCTCTACCACCTCTTTTTTCAGCAGGGTCCCATCCACCATTACCGCCATTAACTAGCATAGTAATTTCATCATTGTGCCATGGTCCATGTTCTGCAGTAAACGCACGTCCATCGCTTGGACGGAAAGCAATACCTTGAACATTTCTATGTCCATAAGTATAGATTCTTTTGTCTTCAGCAATTTTATTACCGCCGTGACCGTTTCCATCGCCGTCTATTCTAAGAACAACACCACAAATTAATGTGTTATCTTGTGGACAAATACCTCTATGTCTGTCTCCAGTACCTACCCAAAGATATCCATCAGGTCCAATACGAATTCTTCCACCATTATGTGCACCAGGTCCACCAAATGGTTGATCTGATTCAAATGGTTTAAACTGAATGTCTTTTACGATATCAACTCTATTAGAAATACTCTTCATATCATCAGAAACTGTCCACTTCATAACAATGTTACCATCGCATCTTTCGAAGTTAGTTTTACAACCGTTACCATGATACTTACTTGAAGTTGAATATAGATATAATGTTCTATTGTTATCAAAATCAGGATCTAAAACTACACCTAACATTCCTTCTTGCGCACCATATGAAAAAAGGTCATTTGCAGTCTGTGGATATCCAGATGAGCCTTTCATGCCTAGAATTTTATGCACTTTACCACCCATTAAAACTGAAAGACCATCTAATTTTTCAGTAAAAAACATAGCTGAACCGTCAGCAGTCCAAGCCATATCCCAAGGGTTTTTTAAACCATCGAGTACGGTAGTAACTTCAATTTTAGGAACATTCATTCCTCCGCCGTGTCCATCTGAATAACCAACTTTAGTCAAACCGAAAGACAAAGAGAATATAATTGCTACTAAAATAGAAAATTTAGATTTAATATTCATTTCTCTATCCTTTCAAATTAATTAATTAATACTTGATAAATAAGCCGCTAAAATTTCAATTTCTCTATCTGATAACTTTCTAGCCATAGAGATCATTAAACCTGAATTAGAACCTATTTTTTCACCTGATCGATATCTATTTAATCTATCAATGATATAATTAGACTCTAAGCCAGCTACTTTAGGATAACTTGCTACGCCCATGCCTGCTGGACCATGACAATTGTGACAATTCTTATGGTAGCGTTCATTTCCTGCATCAATATCACTACTAAAAGCATTTGACACAAGTAACAAATAAAAGACACAAACTAGTTGAATAATTTTCAACAACTCCTCCCCATTTAACAGCATTACTTCAATACAAATACATATAAATAAAATATAGTTAAAATTCACATATATTTGTTTATTTAATGTATGTGACTGATATATTAAATCAACTATTTTATTAGGATTTTTTTTATGATTTTAGGACTAGCTGGATGGAGTGGAAGTGGAAAGACAACACTTATCAAGAATCTTATACCAGAACTACTAAAAATAAATATATCTACATCAACTTTAAAACATGCTCATGAAGGGTTTGATATAGATAAACCCGGAAAAGATTCATATATACATAGAGAATCAGGGGCAAAAGAAGTTCTAATTTCTTCTAGTAATAGATTTGCACTGATGTCCGAATATAAAGACAAAGAACTTAGCCTAGATAAGCTTATTACTAAATTATCACCAGTAGACCTAGTAATTATTGAAGGTTGGAAAAAAGAAAATATTAAAAAAATTGAAGTTTTTAGAAGAGAAATCAATAAGCCACTATTAGCAAAAAATGATAAAAATATTATTGCAATTGCAACTACTGATAAAACTATTAAAATAAAAAATACCGTTTTATTGGATTTAAATAATTATAAAGAAATAGCAATGTTTATTAAAAAATTAATTGAACAAGAAAATATTAAATGACTCAACTAACTAAAGATCTTGAGGCTTTTAGCAATAAATTAATAAAATTAGATTCTGCTATCAAAAAAATTAAAAATAGTATTGAATGTAAGCAAGATTCAGAATTAATAAATATAGAAAATTCACTAAATAGAATAATTGCTACAAAAATAACATCTTCAATTAACGTTCCAGCTTACTCAAATTCTGCAGTAGATGGTTACGCTATTAATTACAAAGAATATTCAAAAGGTAATAGAAAATTTTATATTATTGGAAAATCATCAGCAGGACATCCTTTTAATAATAAAATTATGAGGTTGTCTTCTATAAGGGTTTTAACAGGAGCAATGTTGCCATCTCAATTTGATACCATAATTATGGAAGAGGATTGCCTAATTAAAGACGGTACTTTAATATTACCAAATAATATAAAAAAAGGTATAAATTATAGATACTTAGGAGAAGATATTAAGAAAAATTCTACTGTATATAAAAAAGGTCATAAAATCAGACCTCAGGATATTGGAGTCTTATCATCCTTGGGTGTAAAAAAAATAACTACATATAAGCAACTTAAATTAGCTATTTTTTCTAGTGGAGATGAACTTACTAATGCAGGAAATTCTTTGCAGAATGGTCATATATATGACTCTAACCGTGAAATGATTAAAGGATTTTTAAAAAAACTTGGATACCAAGTCAATGATCTAGGAATATTAAAAGATAACATAAAAGTTGTTGAAAAAAAATTATCTAAAGCATCCATTGATAATGATCTTATTATTACAAGTGGAGGTATGTCATTAGGGGATGAAGACCATATTAAAGATATAATAGAGAAAAAAGGTAAAATTCATGCTTGGAGATTATCTATTAAACCAGGAAGACCTGTTGGTTTTGGAATATATAATAATTGTCCAATAATTGGGCTGCCAGGAAATCCGGCAGCAGCATTTGTAACTTTTCTAATGGTTGCCATACCAATATTAAAGAAGATGTCGGGACAATTAATAGATAAATATAATCTCATTCCAATAACTAGTGATTTTCATTATACCAAAAAAAAAGGTAGAAAAGAATTTATTAGAGTTAAAATTGTTAATAAAAATAATAAATTAACCATGTTAAAGTTCCCTAAAGTTGGAGCTGGAATTTTAACTTCTGCTACTTGGGCAACTGGGATGGGCATCTTAGATGAAAATATTGAAGTTATAAAACCAGGCGATCAAATTAACTACTTATCTTTTAATGAAATATTGGGTTAAACATGAAAAATGAAACTAATACTATTGATTTATTAGGGCTAAAATGCCCTCTTCCCATTTTAAGAGCTAATCGAATTATAAAAAATTATAAAAAAGGAGATATTTTAGAATTTCTAGTTAATGATGAAGCTGCTCCTGACGATTTTAAAGCATTTTGCCAAACAAAAAAATTTAATCTTTTATCAATTAAAAGGCAGGAAAATATAAAAATTAAAATCAAAATTTAGTTAAAAACAACTGTCTTATGCTTATTTAATAATACTCTTCTTTCAACATAGTATTTTACAGCTCTAAACAATACAATACGCTCGACATCTCTTCCCGCTGCTATCATATCAAACGATGATGTAATATGGGTTACTCTTGTAACATCTTGCTCTATTATTGGTCCTTCATCTAAATCAGAAGTTACAAAATGTGCAGTAGCACCAATAAGTTTTACTCCTCTTTTATGAGCCTGTTTGTATGGAGAAGCACCTTTAAATGAAGGTAAAAATGAATGATGAATATTAATAATTCTAGAACTAAACTTTTCTGACATTTCTTCACTTAATATTTGCATATATCTAGCTAATATAATTGCTTCAACATCATATTTAGATATTAGGGACTCTATCTCAACCTCAGCTTCTTTTTTATTATCTTTTGTTACCTCTATATGGTGGAAAGGAATATTATAACTTTTTGCTAAATCATAAGTATCTGAATGGTTTGAAATAATTGCTTTAACTTCAGCTTTAAGCTCTCCATTTTTAACTCTATAGAGCAAATCTACTAAACAATGATCAAATTTTGAAACTAAAATTATTATTTTTGGGATCTCCCCAGTATTATAAATATTAAAATTCATATTTCTTTTATGAGCTATTAATTTAAAGGATTCTCTAATTCCATGAAAATCTATATTATTCAAATCACTAATAGATAAAGCTTTAACTCTCATAAAAAAAGAATTAGTCTCAGAATCACCAAATTGATTAGATTCTTTGATCGTTAAATTATTTTCTGCCATAAAACCCGCAACTTCAGCAACTATGCCAGAAGTATCTGGACATGATAAAGTTAAAATTAACTCTGACTTATCTTTATTATTCATTTACAATCCTGATAATGAAAATTAATATTGATTCTATTATGTCATAGCGAAGATTTTAATATTAAACAATAAAAATGTAAGGATTTAAAATTGGATGAATGGAAAAAACTAAATTCTACTGAAAAAGAATTATACTTAAATCCCAGAAAATCAGTACCAAACCATGCTACTTTCCAAAATATAGCCACAAATTCAGCAGAAGAATTTAGAGATTCATTTGATAATAAACATCTCAATATTTCATATGGAAATAGAGCTAATCAAAAACTAGATATTTTTTTACCAAAAAAAAATAAAGATTGTGCTGTACAGCTATATTTTCATGGAGGCTATTGGGTTGGAAGAGATAAATTTGATCATTCTCATTTAGCCATACCTGCTATAACAAATAATGTTATTCATATTTCTGTAAATTATGATCTAGCTCCAAATGTAACAATTGATATAATTGTTGAAGAAACAATTGAATGTATATTATGGGTAATTAAAAATATTAGTAAATATGGAGGAAATAATAAAAATATTAATTTGGTAGGACATTCAGCAGGAGCGCATCTAGTTGCAATGGCATTAACTAGAAAATACAACACTAAAAATATAATTAATTCGTCTACGTTAATAAGTGGAATTTATCAGCCACAAATAACAAAACATATATCTTTAAATAATATTATTAATATATCAAAACAAACTATTGAGTTAACAGACGTTTATAAACATACAATAATTCAAAATACAAAGTTTCTTATTATAGTTGGTAATAATGAACCCAAAGCTTGGAAAGAATTAACTATAAACTACTGTAAATGGTTATTAAATAAAAATATTTCATTTACGTTTTATAATGCTATAAATTTAAATCATTTTTCAATTATAAAAGATTTAGCAAATCCAAATTCTAGTTTGTCCAAAAAAGTAATTAAAATGTGCGAGATATAATGAAACAAAAACTTCATATACATTTAGATCCTATAGGAGGTATATCTGGCGATATGTTTATTTCTGCAATGCTTGACGCGGAACCAAACTTAAAGAGAAATGTTAAAACTATTTCAGAAAAAATTATTAAGGATATTAAGATAACCATTAAAAAAAAGTCAAATCAGCATATCTCTGGTACTAAATTTAATGTAGATTTAATATCCACCAAACACAACCATCATAGATCATTTTATGATATAAAAAAACTTATTGAAGAGAGCCCACTTAATATAGAAGTTAAAGAAATTGCTATAAATATTTTTCAAATACTCGCTAAGGCTGAGTCACAGGTTCATGGGGTATCCTTGAAAAATGTATCTTTTCATGAAATTGGTGCATGGGATTCTATAATTGATAACATAATTGCGGCATACATTATAAATAATATTGTTAATAAGTATGAAGTAACCTGGTCATGTGCCAATGTTCCAATTGGTAAAGGATTAGTAAAAACTGCTCATGGATTATTATCGATACCCGCTCCAGCTACAGCTATATTACTTAAAAATATTCCAATTATAGATGATGGAATTGCAGGAGAAAGGATAACTCCTACTGGAGCGGCAATATTATCTTTTTTAAAACCGCTACCTAATATATCTTCTTCAGGAATAGGAAATTTAAAAATATACAAACAAGGAATTGGAATTGGTACTAAAGATTTTAAAACTATCCCAAATATTTTAAGAGTATTAATATTTAAAGAAGCAAAACCTTCAGTAAAAAATACATTAAAAGAAGTAGTATCAGAAATAATTTTTGATATAGATGATCAAAGTCCAGAAGATCTAGCTTTATCTTTAGATACTATAGCTCAGAAAGAAGGAACAATTGATATTGTCCAAAAACCTATTCTTGGCAAAAAAGGTAGGGTTACAATAAATATAAACATTTTATGCAAAGTAGAAAAAACTGAAGAATTAATAGAAATGATATTCAATGAAACTAGCACTTTAGGTGTCAGACATTCAATTAAAGGAAGGTATATCTTAAATAGAAAAATAACTAAAATCAGCCATTTTAATATAAAACAAACAAAGAGGCCATCAGGTAAGATAACTAAAAAGGTTGAATCCGATAACTTAAAGAATTATTCTTATAAAAATAGAAAAGCAATAAAAAATAAAATAGAAAATAATTAATATGCAACAATCAGATTTAAAAAAAATAATTGAAAAAATTGTAATTAATAAAAATGTTATACCTACTATAGCCGTAAGCGGGGGTATTGATAGCATTACACTGGCTACTTATACAAGTTCTATTTTTAAAAGTAATAGAGTCAACGTTTCTCATGCTATAGGCCCTGCCGTCCCAATTGAAGCAACTAATAGAGTTAAATTATTAGCAAAAGAATATAATTGGAATCTAAATATAATTAATACAAATGAAATATCTGACCCAAGATATTTAGCTAATCCTATAAATAGATGTTTTTTTTGTAAGGAAAATCTGTATAAAACGATAAAATTATTCACTAAAGGTTCTATTTTTTCTGGCGCAAATTTGGATGATCTAAATGATTATAGACCTGGTCTAGATGCAGCAAAAGAAGCTAACGTAGTTCATCCTTTTATATTAGCAAAATTTGGCAAAACAAATATAAGAAAATTGGCCTTTGAAATAGGACTTGGTCAATTATCTGAACTACCAGCATCACCATGTTTAGCAAGCAGAGTAGAAACAGGTATAAAAATTACTCCAAATTTATTAAGTAAAATTGATCATATTGAAAGATACATAAAAAATATTTTTACTAATGCTGATATTCGGTGTAGATGGATGACAAATAATTTAGACATACAATTTAATAACCCTAAACTAAATAAAATTACGGAGTATCAAAAAAAGTTAATAAGAAATAAAGCTAATAATTTATTCTCCATTGCAGATTCAGATATTATATTTAGTGAATATAAAAAAGGTAGCGCATTTATACCTAGAAATACCAAAGTTTAAAAATGCAAAAAGAACATTTAATTGATTTTGATAGAAAAAATAGAATTGGAATACCTGAAACAATTTTTTGTTTAGACAAAGATGTAATTCAAATAAGAAATATATTTAATGATTTAGATAAAAGTAAAACTAATTTTTTTACTCGATTATCTACAGAAAAATATTCTAATCTTCCTAAATATATTCAAAAAAAATTAAAATATGATAATATTTCTAGAACTGCAATATACGGTAAGATCCCTACTACAAAAAAAAATTTTAATATAGCTATAATTTGTGCAGGCACTTCTGATATGCCAGCAGTCACAGAAGCCCAACAAACATTAATCTCTTCTGGCGAATATAGTAAATTATTTGCAGATGTAGGAGTTGCCGGACTATGGCGAATTCAAAAACACCTTACAGAAATAAAAAAATATAAAATAATAATTGTTGCGGCCGGTATGGATGGTGCGCTGGTAAGTGTACTAGGAGGATTAATATCACAACCAATTATAGCGGTTCCAACTTCAACTGGGTACGGCGTTTCTAACAATGGAAAAACTGCCCTTAATGCCATGTTAGCAAGTTGTTCACCAGGTATTACTTTAGTTAATATTGATAATGGGTATGGAGCAGCAACTGCAGCAATTAGGATATTAAATGCTATCTAAAAAAGTAAAACTATTATATGGCAAAAATGGCATTGATCTAGATTTAAAAGATAATTGGAAACCTCATATTATAAGAAAACCTACAATGCCAATTATTAAAGATATAAAATCAGAAGTTACAAAAATTTTAGAAAACCCAATAAATATGAATACAATTGAGCAAGTAGCGAAGAATGCAAAATCTGTATCCATATTAGTCTGTGACATAACTAGACCAGTACCAAATAAACTATTTTTAGAGCAACTAATTATGAAATTTGTGAGTGCAGGTATATCCATACAAGATATCTTAATAATTATTGCTACCGGACTACATAGGCCGGCTTCAGAAACAGAAATAGTGGAAATAGTAGGCTCTAGCTGGGTATTAAAAAATATTAAAATTGTTAATCATTACGCTAGAGACGATGCAATGCATGAAAATATTGGCACAACAAAACAAGGTAATATTATAAAATTAGATAAAAGGTTTTTAGAGGCTGATATAAAAATTGTTACCGGATTAGTTGAGCCACACTTTATGGCTGGTTATTCAGGAGGCAGAAAAGTAATTGCACCTGGAATAGCTCATGCAGATACAATCACGACATTTCATAGTGCGAGATATATGGAAAATCCAAATTCAACTAGTTGTAACCTTAAGAATAATCCATTACATCAGGATCAAATTGAAATAGTTAAAATGATTGGAAAAATATATGCGATTAATTGTGTAATAGATGAAAATAGAAATTTATCATATATAAATTTTGGAGAAGTAATAGATAGTCATATGAAGGCTATTGATTTTATTTCTGAGTTTGCAAAAGTTAAATGTAATAATAAATATAATACTATAGTTACAAGTGCAGCTGGCTCCCCTTTAGATGGAAATTTTTACCAAACTGTAAAAGGAATGGTAACTCCATTAGAAATTTTAAAGGAAGGTGGAGACTTAATTATAGTCTCAGAATGTTCTGAGGGATTAGGATCTAAAGAGTTTATTGAATCACAAAAAGAACTTCTAAGAGTTGGCCCCAATCAATTTTTAAAAAATATTTTAAAAAAAGATTTTGCAGCTATAGATGAATGGCAAACTGAAATGGAAATTAAATCCTTAAAAAGAGGAAATATCTATCTATATTCTCAAGGCTTATCGAAAGAAGATAAAAAATACACTGGCGTAAATATTATTAATGATCTATCAAAAACAATAAATGATAGTATTAAAAGACATAAAAATAATAATATAGCTATAATTCCTGAAGGCCCTTATGTTATTCCTGTGTATTAACGTCTTTTCATAGTATATTTATTAATTATTTTAGCCTCTTGAGTCATTTCAAGCCTACATTTACTTATTTTAAAATTCATAATATTTTCTTTATCTTTAGGAAATAATATAACGTTTCCACTATTTATATTTTTATTTCCATTATATATAACTAAAGCCAAGGCTTGCAATTTTCTTCGCTCTAAGGATGAATAATTCATCAAATATTCTCGTATCTTAAATTTAACTGGTTTTGTAGGTAAAACAGGAGTAAATTTATTATCTAGTTTATATAAATATTTGCCATTATTAGGCTGATATTTAGGTGGAGGAAGCTTTCTACCAGTAAAGATACCATCCCTACATAAAAAACCGGAAGGCAAAGATTTAATAATATAGAATTGTGTTTCTAGATGGTTTATAAATTCATAAAAATATGATTTATTAAAATAATTAATTGATATACCTTGTTCAGAAGTACAAAATTCTAGATCTGCACTCACTTTAAATTTAGTTGAAAATTTAGATGAACATATATTTAATTCATCCGCAATTAAGAAAGAAGAAAATATTAAAACGTAAAAAAATATGAAATATCTCATACTTATTACTTATTATTTTTTATGGCAATTATCCAGCTTTTTTCAAAAGTATTAAATACATCCAATAATTTTTCTGTACCAGTAATAAAAGTTTCTCTACCTTCCTTAATTTTAAGTAATTCTCCTCTGTCAACTCCTTCTTTTATAATGGTCCTCATAGTTTTATCTGTGCACCTACATAACCGTCTTATATTTTAATAATTTATTTTATTATTTTCACTAGTGTTATGTCTAAATTCTTTAGGCAACTGTTTCAAAGACGAGTTTATTGCAAGCAGACATATTATTCTATGATCTACCGACCTATTCCAGAAAGCTATAGAACTATGAGCCGGTAATGAGTTTATCCAATTCCAAAATTCTAATCACATAGCTGCTGTATCTTTAAACTCTTTCTTAGTACTAGCTATTCTTGTATCAGTAACTAAGTTCATAATTTCCCCCCAAAAATTATGTAAGCAGTATATTATAAGTAGATTGTTTCTTATTTGTCCATTAAAACATAAATTTTATAGTTATTATTTAAAGAGTAATATTAATAAAAGTCCTAAAAAAATAACAAAAATACCTATTAATTGTCTTAAAGTAATTTTTTCTTTGAAATAAAATATAGATGCTAAGATAGTAAATATTAATTCTATTTGACCTAACGCTCTAACATAAGCAACATTTTGAATACTCATAGCATAAAACCAGCATATGGAGGCTAAAGCTCCAAAAAAACCAACTGTTAAACCGTCTTGTAAGTTAGTATAAAGTAAATTAAACTGCTTAATATCTTTGAAAACTATATATAAAGTTAAAATAAAAGTCTGAATACTTATTGCTATGAGAAGAGTAAAAGATGACGTCAACACATAATCAAGAGAAAATAGACTATGAGATGCTCCTCTAAACATCACGGCTGATAAACCAAATAAGGCACCAGATAAAAGGCCATATAAGACAGAGATATTAAAAACTATATTTTTAAAATTTAATTTCTTAATTGATGTAATAACAATTCCAACCAAACCTATTAAAATACCAATAAAACCCATAAGGCTAATAGAATCATTTAACAAAATAAAGCCAAATAAAGCCGCTTGTATTGGCTCAGTTTTAGAATAAGAAGTAGCAACAGAAAAATTACTAGTTTTAAATATCTTTAGTAATAAAAAAGTAGCTATTATTTGGCTTAAACCTCCAAATAAACAATAAATAAAAAAAGTAATATTAATATTTGATATTTGAAAAGTAGTATTAGAAAAATAATTTAAAAATAAAAAATATATTATTACAAATGGTAAACCAAAAAGAAATCTCGTGTAGGTAGAACTTATGCTTGACATTTTATCTTGTAATTTTTTTTGGAAAATTGATCTTTGGTTTTGAGAAAAAGCCGCAAGAATAGTAATAGGAACCCATAATTCAAACATTATAAATCTTCTTAATTTTAAATATATTTTTATTAAATAATTTACACTACATCTATTCTATCATTATATTTAATTATTAATATAGAAAACAGGAGGAGAAAATGAATAAAAAACAAAATGAATGGAATTTTGTTCATAATATTGCGGAAAATGCAAATTGGACCCCAGGTTTAAGAGAAATTTTCAACTATAGAGATCTTGGCTTAAAAGAAGGAACTAATGGCGACTATATTGCTCATATTATTAAAGCAAATGGCAAAGAAATGAAAGATGAAGTTAAGGAATGGCATATACACGAATGTGAATTTCAATTTGTATTAGTTTTAAATGGCTGGGCCAAATTTGAATATGAAGGAGAAGGAGTTAAAACTATTAGAAAAGGAGATGCTATAAACCAACGCCCTAAAATTGCTCACAGAGAGATAGACTGCTCAAAAGACTTTGAAGTTTTAGAAATTGTTGCACCAGCAAATTTTAAAACTAAAATTGTTAGTGATCCAAATAAATAAAATTTATAGCTAATTAATGAATTACATTAAAATACTTATATATATATTATTAATAAATATAAAAAATGTAACAGCAGATGAAATAGCTGATAGGTTTAAATATGAAATAGGAGATGAAATAAGCTATAATATAGAAACAATATTGCCAAACAAAGCTCAATATGTATCTAAATCAAAATTATTAAATATTATAGATAATGAAGAAATATGGAAAGTATTTAATAGTCCGTCAGCAGATAAAAGAATTTATGATAGAATAACAGGTAACTGGATAGCATCTTTTAAAGATGGTAGTGAAGTAGCTAGAGCGATACCTCATAATGGTGGTTTAAGGTTTCCTATGAAAAAAGGTGATAAATGGACTGAAAGTTGGACTTTTACTGCAGCAGGTGGATTAATTTCTGGAAAATCTGAAGCTAATTATAAAATCAAAAAAGAAACTATAAAAGCTAATAATAAAAAATACAAAACCTTAAAGGTTGAAATGAGAGATCCGTTATGGAACTCTGAAAAAGATAGAAATTGGAAAAAAGAAATAAGATGGATTGAAATTAAATCAGGAAAAATTATAAAAATACATTTTAAAAATATTGGCTTTAAAATGGAATATATAGCAACATTGATAGAATAAAAATAAATATAGCTCCCCACAAAGTATATGAGGAGCTAATGATCTCAAGGGATAGAGAGATTATTAATTATACAAACATTACTTTTATACCATATGTATTATTTGTCCCCATTTTATGCGTCAATTTTGTCGGGAATAAATAAAAAATAATAATATATTTAAAATCAATTATATAATTAAATATTATTATATTAATTTTAACTATGTAGAGAGACTTACCTTCATAAAAAAATATTTATATAGTAGATTTAATTTCATTTTTTTGAGAATCTATCCAACTTCTCTCAAAATCTTCGTATAGAAACATTAATTGTTTAGTACCTTGATATTGAGGTGGTTTATCTCTGATTAGAATTAAATCCCCCCTATCTATTCCCATTTTTATAATTCGTTGTATTTTTCTTTCTGAGATATGAGTCAAAAGCCTAACCATAGCAACTGTAAAGTAATCCTTTATTTTATTTTGATTAATTAAACTAAATGGAATTTGTTTCATATTTGCAGAAATAGCTAACATAGCTATTAATCTATGTTCAGGAGAGCTGTTCCAATAATAATTACCATGGGATACAGGGTTTTTGCATATATTAATCCAAAAATTAAGTCTGAACTGAATAGTTCTCCTTAAAGCAATGTCGGCAACTATGTTTTCATCAAACATATCACTTTGAGAATATTTACTTTCTATTAATTTAGCCATATATCCCCCCCCCAGAATATTATGGTAATAAATATATATATATTAATTTTTTTCTAAATAACTTGGCATATCACCTGCTACTGTAGTTCTATGCATAATTCTCCTATACTTAGACTCATCATATCCGGTACCTTTATGCAATACTCTTCTATTATCCCATAAGACTAACTCTCCAGTTTTCCATTTATGTTCAGCTATTTCACCAGACTCTATAATCCAATCATTAATTTCCTTTATTAATTCTCTACTCTCTTCTATATCCCAACCAATAATATGACTACAGTGACTTCCTGCAAAAAAAGCAGCTCTTTTTGTATAAGGATGAATTCTTATTAATTTTTGTTTTACAAAAGGCATATCCTTTTTAAATTTTTCGTCAAATATATCTCCTGTATTATTTTTTCTGGAATAAACTATAGAATGTTCACATATACAATCATTAAGATCACTTAAGGAATATTTTCTTGGTTTATCTTCCCAAGTTTCTAAAGCATGTCTTGCATCTATAAAATCAGTGCCTCCGCCATATTCAGGAACTTCTCTTCCACTCAATATAGATATTTTTGATGGAATCTCTTTAAACGAAGAATCAGTATGCCAATAATTATTTCCACGATCAAAAATTACTTTTGAATTATCAATAGGCAACATCTTATCATTTAAATCAACATTTGAAATCCTACTTATTTCAGGTCTTATTGGCGTAGTACTATTTGCCAAATTATAATCTGGCGCTTTAGTTTTTGTTCCAATTGATACCTCTAATTTGCCAAAACGTTCTGAAAATGCAATTTGATCATCATCATTAATAAATTGAGAGTCTATTGAAACGACTCCATATGTCTCAACAATATTTTTTACCTTTATAAAATCTGTATCAGATAATTTTTTTATATCTATATTTGATATATTTGCGTAAAAATCTTGTTGCTCAAATTTTATTTTTACATCCATTACCTATCCCCTATAAATAATATTAATAATCAAATAGGCAAAATTCAAGCATAAAGTATATTTAACAATCAAAGATTATTTTTTATAAATTTATTGAGAATAATAACCTACAACACAAATTAGATCTACTACTCTGGTTACTAATTGTGTTTTTATATACTCTTTTTCATCATCAGTAGTTAACCTAGCTATAACAAAATCTATTGTATTTACTTCATTATACTTTGCAATTTTTATAAGTTCTTTACCAACATCTTTACCGGAAGAGTCTTTGAAATTAGTTATATTTAAACCTACACTTGTAGGATGACCTAATAATATACCATTATCTTTCAAACAAAAAGGATATAAATCTTTAGGATGTAGACCTCCTTCACCAGAAGTAATCAAATCTAAACCTCTATTTCTATCTTCTTGTACAAGTGAAATCGCTCTATCTAATAATGCTAAAGCTTCATCCTTGGTGCCAAATTCCTCTGCTATAATATTTTTAGATAAAAATAGTGATAATATTAATATTGCAGTATATTTAATAATTATTCTTAATAAGTTCATAATTAACTCCATATAAATAAAATAATATTTTTATATAAATACTATTTGAAGTCAACATTAAAAACATGGTGTATTTAAAGTTAAATAATTTATATTTTTGTCTAAATTATTAAATAACCTATAATAAATTAGATATATATATAAAGGAATATGTTATGAAATTTGTTGCAGCTGTTGTTCAAGATAGTCCTGTTGTTTTTGATTTGGACGCTACAATTGATAAAGTAGAAAAAATAACTAACGAAGCAAAGAAAAAAAATGCAGAGCTAATCGTATTTCCTGAAGCTTTTGTTTCTGCCTACCCTAAAGGATTAGATTTTGGTGCAAGAATTGGTATGAGATCAGATGAAGGAAGGGTTATGTATTCTAAATATTATAATTCAGCAATAGATTTTGAAAGCAAACAATTTAAAAAATTATGCAATATTGCAAAAAAATATAAAATTTTAACCAGTATAGGTGTCATAGAAAAAGATAATGGAACGCTATATTGTACAGCTTTAATTATATCTAAGGATGGTGCATTACTAGGCAAGCATAGAAAAATTATGCCTACTGCAATGGAAAGATTAATATGGGGTTTCGGAGATGGTTCAACTCTCCCTGTAATAGATACAAGTATTGGTAAAATTGGATCTGTTATTTGCTGGGAAAATTATATGCCACTCATGAGAATGGCAATGTATTCTAAAGGTATACAATTATACTGTGCCCCTACTGCAGATGATAGAGATACTTGGATTTCTTCAATGATACATACTGCTTTAGAAGGAAGATGTTTTGTATTTTCATCTTGTCAATATTTATTAAGAGCAGATTGTCCTGAATATTATAATGCCATTCAAGGTAATAAAAATAGCACACTTATTATGAAAGGAGGTTCATGTATAATAGATCCTTTAGGAAATATTCTTGCAGGCCCTCTTAGAGATAAAACAGGAATACTTACCGCAAATATTGACCTAAATGAAATTATTAAAGGAAAATATGATTTTGATGTCAAAGGTCACTATTCTAGACCTGACATATTTGAATTAAATGTTAATGAAAAAGAAAATAAACCAACAGTATATAAAAAATAAGCCACTTATTATATTTTATTATTAACTTTGGTGAGCCCTGTAGGGATCGAACCTACGACAAGCTGATTAAAAGTCAGCTGCTCTACCAACTGAGCTAAGGGCCCCCAAAAGTTATATAGGAAATACATAATCATTAAGATAATTACAAGTATTTTTAATTATAAATTTCAATATCTCCTTTTTTATACTCATTTATTAAGTGATTAGAAGTTTCATTATAATTATTATTATTTATTGCCTCTCTTAAAGTAGACATTAATTGAATATAATGATTTATATTGTGAATCGTTAAATAAGTTGCTCCTAACATTTCTTTAGTATTAAACAAATGATATAAGTATGCTCTAGAAATTTTATTATTACAAACCTTACATAAACACCCCTCCTCAATTGGCCTAGGATCGTTTTTATGTCTTGAATTTTTGATATTTAATGTACCATTTTTTGTAAATATTTTACCTGTTCTTCCAGACCTTGTAGGTATAACACAATCAAACATGTCTACACCTAACTTTACCCCCGCAATTATATCTTTAGGATAACCTACACCCATCAAATAGCGTGGCTTATTAATTGGAAGATAATTAATACTGGATTTTAAAGTTTTAACCATAACTTCATGCCCTTCACCAACGGCTAAACCACCTATAGCATAGCCATCAAACCCAATTCTTAATAGCTTTTCTGATGACTTTTGCCTTAAATCATTATATGTAGAGCCTTGAACTATTCCAAATAGACCATAACCATTTCTATCAATAAAACTATCTCTGCATAATTTTGCCCATTTCATTGATAAATTCATAGATTTTAATGCTATTTCTTGACTTACAGGGTAAGATGTACACTCATCAAAAGCCATTGTAATAGTAGAATCTAGAGCATTTTGCATTTCAATGGAGTCTCTTGGCGTTAATCTTATTAAACTTCCATCTATATGCGATTTAAATGTAACTCCATTAGCATCAATCTTAGCCATATTTTGAAGTGACATAACTTGAAAACCACCTGAGTCAGTTAAAATAGGACCATCCCAGTTCATAAACTTCCTTAGACCTCCAATATCACGAATTATATCTTTACCTGGCCTTTCCATTAAATGATACGTATTGGACAAAATTATTTCTGATCCTAAATGTTTTAAGTCCTCAGGTTGTATTCCTTTTACAGCACCATATGTACCTACTGGCATAAAAACTGGGGTTTTTACTATGCCATGTGCTGTTTTCATTAAACCACTTCTAGCAGAACCATCTGTATTAATTATACTAAAAGAAATAGTCATTATATCTGTGACTTTTTAATTAAACATGCATCACCTAACGAATAGAACCTATATTTTTTATTTATCGCATGTTGATAGGCTTTATGCATTATCTTAATACCAGCATATGCGCAAACTAAAATAAATAAAGTAGACTTAGGTAAGTGAAAGTTAGTTAATAAATAATCAGTAGATTTTACTTTATAACCTGGGGAAATAAATATAGAAGTATCTCCTTTATAAGAACTAATATATCCATCTTCATCACAAGAAGATTCTAAAGCTCTTAAAACGGTAGTACCAATAGCAATAATGCGACCACCATTCTTTTTTGTTGCATTAATCTTATTTGCTACCTCATCATCAATAGAGAAATATTCACTATGCATGCTATGTTTTGAAATATCACTAACTTCAACAGGTAAAAAAGTACCAGCACCTACATGTAATGTAATTTCACAAATATTAATATTTTTATTAGCTAAATTATTTTTTAAATTATTAGTGAAATGTAAACCAGCTGTAGGAGCAGCTACTGCTCCATAATTTTTTGCAAATAATGTTTGATAATTTATTAAATTATTAACTTTACCATTAGATTTTATATATGGTGGTAAGGGCAATTCTCCATATTGATTTAAATAATTGATAAAGTCTGATTTAGAATAATTTACGGTAAAATAAACGAGACCCCTCTCACCTTTGCCATATACTGATATAAGTATGTTATTTGGCAAAATAACATTATCACCTATATTCAATCTTTTTGAACCCTTAACTAAAGCTTGCCAAACACCTGTATCATATTCATTAAGTAGTGTAATAGAAAAGTTTTTATGACCAATTTTACCATTTATTCTTGAATTTATTACTTTCGTATTATTAGCAATTAACAAGTCACCAGGCTTAAGTATATTATATAATTCAAAAGTGTTATGATCTCTAATAGATTTATTAGAAATATATAGCAACCTAGATTTGTCTGCTTGATCTAGAGAACTCTGCGCTATTAATTGCTTAGGTAAATTAAAATCAAAAGCATCAATATTCACTTTATAATACTTTTAATTACTTTTCATTTTCATTGAAACTATAATGTCAGCTTCACCAATAATAGAACCGTTATTACCTTCACCTTTTTTTATATTATCTACAAACTCCATACCATCAATTACCTGTCCCCAAACTGTATATTGACCATTCAAATGTGGAGCATCTTCTAAACAAATAAAAAATTGGCTATCAGCACTATTGGGATCCTGTGCTCTCGCCATAGAAAGAGTCCCTCTTAAGTGTCTTTCATTATTAAATTCTGCTTTAATATTCTGACCAGAGCCACCAGTACCATTACCTAGTGGATCGCCTGTCTGTGCCATAAAACCAGCAATAACTCTATGAAACTTTATACCATCATAAAAACCTTGATTAACAAGCTCTTTAATTCTTTTTACGTGGTTTGGTGCAACTTCGGGTTTCATTTCAATAGTTACAACACCATCTTTAAGTTCTAAAAGTAAAATATTTTCATTTGCATTAGCCGTCATAGAATATCCAATCATAGTAAATATTAAAAATAAAAATTTATATAAAATATTGTATTTTGCTTTCATTTAAAATCCTATTTATTGTTATTTTTTTGTATTTTCATTTCTTTAAGCACATTAGCAGAAACAAAGCTAGTAATATCTCCACCAAAAGTAAAAATTTCTTTTACAAGTCTTGAAGATATAAATTGTTGATTTTCACTTGCCATTAAAAAAACTGTCTCAATATTAGAATCAAGCCTTGCATTCATTCCAGTCATCTGAAATTCATATTCAAAATCTGTTACTGCCCTCAATCCCCTTACAATTAATTTAGCGTCTATTTTTTTTGCATAATTGACTAATAAACCTTCAAAAGAACGTACTTCAACGGAATCTTCTAAACCTAAATTCTTAATATCTATAGAAACTAATCTTTCCCTCTCCTTCAAACTAAATAATCCTGTTTTTCCTACGTTTACTGCTATACCTATTACTAATTTGTCAACTACCTTTAGAGATCTTTTTATTATATCTATGTGCCCATTGGTTATAGGGTCAAATGAACCAGGGTATAAACCAATTTTTTTAGTCATTTTACTCTTCATCCTTTTCTAAATTTTCAGATATACTCGTAGCAGCATCAACTTCCTCATCCAAAGAAATTGTTGTAACAGAAACTACTTTTTCTCCATCATCAATAGAAAATAAAGTAACTCCTTGTGTATTTCTAGATGCTATTCTTATATCATTAACAGGAGATCTAATAATTCTTCCTTTATTAGTAACCATCATTACATCATCACTATCTAAAACAGGAAATGAAGCTACAACATTTCCATTACGTACTGAAGTCTCTATATTAATAATACCTTGCCCACCCCTATTCGTAATTCTATATTCATATGCAGAAGATCTTTTACCATAGCCATTTTCAGAAATAGTTAATATAAATTGATCTTTATCATACATACTTTTAAACACATTCTCATCAAGCAAGTCTTGGACCTCACCTCTTCTTTTTGCTGCAGACGCTTTTAAATAAATAGTCTTTATATCTGTATCTGCTTCTATATGCTTTAGTACAGAAATCGATATAACTTCATCATCCATTTTTAATCTAATACCTCGTACACCAACTGAACCTCTTCCTTTAAATAATCTAACATCTCCAGACCTGAACCTCATACATTTTCCTTGTGAAGCCGACAACATTATATCATCATTTTTCTTACACGGAACAACACCTATTAATGAGTCTCCATCTAATAATTTCATAGCTATCTTACCATTAGCCTTTACATTAGAAAAATCACTCAAAGAATTTCTTCTAACATTTCCTGATTTTGTCGCAAACATTAAATCAGGAGGATTATCATCGTTTTCAGGTAGGGGCATCATTGTAGTGACTTGCTCACCATCACTTAAAGGTAATAAATTTACTATAGGTCTACCTTTAGCCTGAGGATTACCTAAGGGCAATTTATATACTTTTAATTCATAGACTATTCCTGTATTAGTAAAGAAAAGAACTGGATCATGAGTATTTAAAACAAACACCTGGTTTACAAAATCTTCATCTTTAACAGACATTGCAGCTCGGCCTTTACCTCCTCTTTTTTGAGCTCTATATGTGCTTAGTGTCGTTCTTTTAATATATCCGCCATTCGTCAAAGTAACGACCATATCTTCACGCTCAATTAAAGATTCTAAGTCTTGATTAATTTCTATGTCTAATATTTCCGTTCTTCTAGGAACTGCGAATTGTTCTTTAATATTATTAAACTCATCTTTCATTATATTCATTAATTTATCTCTTGATCTTAAAATAGATAGAAGCTCTACCACTTTGGAAACTATCTCTTTAAGTTCCTCAACAATTTTATCTCTCTCTAATCCTGTAAGTCTCTGTAAACGTAATTCTAATATTGCTTTAGCTTGACTATTAGATAATTTATACATTCCATTTTCATCAGCCTTATCATTAGGATCTCCTATCATATCAATCAAGTCAGAAATATCTGAAGCCTTCCATTCTTTTTCAAGAAGTAATTTTTTAGCTTCTTCTGAATCCTTAGATGATTTGATTAACTTTATAACTTCATCGATATTAGATACTGCTAAAGCTAATCCCACTAATATATTTGCTCTATCTCTTGCCTTCTCAAGATCATACACAGTTCTTCTAGTAATTACTTCTTCTCTAAAAGCCAAAAAAGAATCTAAGATTTGTCTAGTGCTTAATTGTTCTGGTCTGCCTCCATTTAAGGCTAACATATTTACTCCAAAATATGTTTGTAACGGAGAATGCTTATAAACTTGATTTAATACTACTTCAGGAGTTGCATCTCTTTTTAATTCTATTACAACTCTAACCCCAACTCTATCAGACTCATCACGTAAATCAGATATTCCCTCTATATTTTTATTTTTTACTGCTTCTGCAATTTGTTCTATCATTCTTGCTTTGTTTACTTGATAAGGTACTTCAGATATGATTATTGCTTCTCTATCCTTTCTTACATTTTCAATTGAAGTCTTACCCCTCATTACCACCGAACCTCTTCCAGTTTCAAAGGCTGATTTTATTCCAGCTTTACCAATAATTTGAGCTCCAGTAGGAAAATCTGGGCCTGGAATAATACTTAAGAGCTCTTCAGAATCTAAATTTGGATTTTTTATAATGGCTAAACAGGCATCTATTACCTCTCCTAAATTATGAGGAGGAATATTAGTTGCCATTCCTACAGCAATACCTCCTGCCCCATTTACTAATAAATTAGGATATTTTGCTGGGAGAACACTAGGTTCTTGCGTGGAATTATCATAATTATCCTGAAAATCAATGGTATTTTTATCAATATCATCTATAAGCATGGTTGAAGCTTGGTCCATTCTTACTTCTGTATAACGCATTGCTGCTGGAGGGTCTCCATCCATAGAACCAAAATTACCTTGACCATCTAAAAGTTTTAAACTCATAGAGAAATTCTGGGCCATTCTAACCATTGCATCATATATAGCGTTATCTCCATGAGGATGGTATTTACCCATAACATCTCCAACTACTCTTGCAGATTTTCTATATGGCCTATTCCAATGATAATTTCCCTCTTTCATAGCATATAAAATACGCCTATGAACTGGTTTTAATCCATCTCTGACATCAGGAAGTGCTCTACTAACTATAACACTCATCGCATAATCAAGATATGACTTTCTCATTTCATCAGAAATAGTAACTGGTAAAATACCTTCTTCTAATGGATTTGAACTATCTTTATTATTTTCTTCTTCAGGAAAATCGGGATCTTCAGGTTCAGCCAATTTAATATTCCTTAATACAATAAATTATATATAATTATACTATATTTGGTATGTGAGAGCAAGAGATCATCAATATTATGTATTTAAAATGGAATATCGTCATCAATATCAGAATTAATATTAGAATTTTCTGTAACACTTTGATTCAATTGATTATTTTCTTCTTGTTTTAAATTGTTATTATTACTTTCAATTTGATTCTCATTATTATTACCTCTAGAATCTAGAAAAGTAATTTCTCCTTTAAAATTCCTTAAAACTACTTCCGTAGCATACTTATCGACTCCTGAAGAGTCTGTCCATTTTCTAGTTTCTAATTGCCCCTCAATATATAGCTTCGAGCCCTTATTTACATATTTTTCTATTAGATTTACTAAATTCTCATTAAAAACTACTACCCTGTGCCATTGTGTTCTTTCTTTCTGCTCATTACTCTCTCTATCTCTCCATCTTTCACTGGTAGCTATGGATAAATTACAAACTTTACCTCCAGTTTGAAAAGACCTTATTTCAGGATCTTGTCCTACATTTCCTATTAATATAACTTTATTTATACTTCCTGACATAAAAGCTCCTTTCCTAAATTTTATATATATAATATAACACAACAATCGATAAATTTATACAACTGCTTTATATTAAATATATAATATAAATTTAGGCAACGTAATGACCAAAAATAAAAAAAATATTAATCATTATAAAACTCTAAAAATTACTGGCGCATGCGAAAATAACCTAAAAAATATTAATTTAAATATTCCAAAAAATAAATTTATCGTATTTACTGGTGTATCAGGTAGCGGAAAGTCATCACTTGCTTTTGATACTATTTATGCTGAAGGTCAAAGAAGATATGTTGAGAGTTTATCAGCCTACGCGAGGCAATTTTTAGAATTAATGCAAAAACCTAAAGTAAATTCAATAGAAGGTTTATCACCAGCTATAGCAATTAATCAAAAGTCAGTATCACATAACCCACGTTCAACTGTTTCTACTGTTACAGAAATAAATGATTATTTAAGACTTTTATATGCAAGAGTAGGAATAGCATATTCCCCGGCAACAGGTAAAGCTATAACAAGTCAAAGCATTTCACAAATGGTTGACTCTATAATTCATAATAACAAAGGAAGTAAAATATACTTGCTAGCGCCAATAGTTAGAAACAGAAAAGGAGAGCACAAAAAAGAAATATTAGAGCTTATTAAAAAAGGCTTTCAGAGAATAAAACTAAATAATATGTTATATTCTATTAACGAAATACCCGATATAGATAAAAACTCTAAGAACAATATAGAAGTCGTTATTGATAGACTCGTTATTAATAATAATATACAGCAGCGTTTAGCTGAAAGTATAGAAACGTGTCTAAGCATTTCGGAAGGGCTATTATATGTAGAGGATATATCAACAAATACCATAAGTGTCTATTCATCAAAATTCGCATGTCCGGAATCTGGTTTTACGATTGATGAAATTGAACCAAGATTATTTTCGTTTAATAATCCTGTAGGTGCCTGTAGTAAATGTGACGGCCTAGGAGAACAAAGCTTTTTCGACGAAGAACTTATAATACCCAATGAAAACCTAAGTATTAATGAAGGGGCAATAAAGCCTTGGTCCGGTAAAGGGAAAAATTATTATTTACAAGCCTTACAAGGACTTGCAAAGGTTAATGGAATGTCATTAGATCAAAAATGGCAAGATTTATCAGGTAATCATAAAAAACAAGTATTATTTGGCAATAAAGATAAAGATATAGTTATAGATTTTTTTAATGAATATGAAAAAATATCAATAAAGAAACCTTTTATTGGAGTTATCCCTTCCTTAGAAAAAAGATTATTAGAATCAACTGATCAGTGGTTTAGAGATGAATATTCTAAATATGAATCAATAAAAGAATGTGAATTATGTTTAGGGAAAAGGCTTAATGAAAAAGCTTTATCTGTAAAAATTTATAAAAAAGACATAGCAGAGATATCTGAAATGACAATTTCTTATGCTAAAAATTGGATCAACAATATTGAAAAAAGCCTATCTACTCAATTTAAGGAAATAGCTCAACCTATTATAAAAGAGATATCACTCAGATTAAAGTTTTTGGTTGATGTAGGATTAGATTATTTAACATTAAATAGAAAATCTAATACTTTATCTGGAGGAGAAAGCCAAAGAATAAGGCTTGCTTCGCAGATTGGCTCAGGTCTAACAGGAATATTATATGTTTTAGATGAGCCTTCAATCGGATTACATCAGAAAGATAATATAAAACTTATCGAAACTCTAAAAAACCTTAGAAATTTGGGAAATACTGTAATAGTAGTCGAACATGACGAAGAAGCAATGTTAGCTTCTGACTATATAGTGGATATTGGCGAAGGAGCAGGTTTAAATGGTGGAAATATTATAGCTGAAGGTACGCCAAAACAAATTCTAAAAAACACTAAAAGTCTTACAGGTAATTATTTATCTGGAAGAAATAAAATACCCATACCTAATGCTAGAAGAAAACAAAATTTTAACAAATATATAGAATTATTAGGAGCAAGTACAAATAATTTAAAAAATATAGATTTAAAATTACCTCTTGGAAACTTTGTTTGTGTTACAGGCGTATCTGGAAGCGGAAAATCATCTCTAATAATTGATACTCTTCTTCCAGCACTTGAAAAAGAAATAAATAATAAAAAACATTTAAATATAGGAAGATTGAAAAATATAAAAGGGATAGAATATATAGATAAAATTGTTGAAATAAATCAAGCTCCCATTGGAAGAACACCTAGATCAAATCCAGCAACATATACTGGTGCTTTTACACCTATTAGAGAATATTTTGCTCAAAGTACTGACTCCAAAGTTAGAGGGTATAAACCAGGGAGGTTTTCATTTAATGTTAAAGGGGGAAGGTGTGAAGCGTGCCAAGGCGATGGAATAGTTAAGATTGAGATGCATTTCCTTCCAGACGTATTTGTAAAATGTGATGTGTGTGAAGGTAAAAGATATAATAGAGAAACTTTAGAAATATTTATTAAAAACAAAAATATAAATGATATACTTAATATGAGTATTGAAGAATCTAAAATATTTTTTAAATCTATACCAAGCATATATAATAAGGTTAAAACCCTTGAAGAAGTTGGCTTAAATTATATTAAGCTTGGACAAGCTGCTACAACTTTATCTGGAGGAGAAGCTCAAAGAATTAAACTATCAAAGGAACTATCAAAAAGAGCAACTGGTAATACGCTATATATACTAGATGAACCTACAACAGGACTCCATTTTGAAGATGTTAAAAAGTTATTATTTGTACTAAATACTCTAGTTGATCAAGGTAATACAGTAGTTATTATTGAACATAATCTTGATGTAATAAAATCTTCTGATTGGATAATTGACTTAGGCCCAGATGGTGGTGATAAAGGCGGAAATATAATTGCAATGGGTACTCCAGAAAGCATTACTAAAAATATTAACAGTTATACTGGCCAATTTTTAAAAAAATATTTAAATAATTAATAAAGTTATTACACATGAGTATAAAAAATAAAATAATTGTAATTGGTGGCGGTTTAGCAGGTTGTGAAGCTGCTTGGCAAATTGCTAATATGGGTCTTCAAGTAGACTTATATGAAATGAGACCAAAGGTTAAAACAGATGCACACCAAACAGCTCATCTAGCAGAACTTGTTTGCTCAAATTCATTCAGATCTGATGATATGAATAATAATGCTGTAGGGTTATTACATGCAGAAATGAGACAATTAAAATCATTAATAATGATGTCTGCAGATAAACATAAAATTCCTGCAGGTGGTGCATTAGCTGTTGATAGAGAAGAATTTTCAAAGTCTGTACATGATAATATAGTTTCCCATCCATTAATAAACTTAATTAATCAAGAATATACAGATCTTCCAGATAATTCTGTTAAAGCTATAGTAGCCACTGGCCCACTAACTTCTATTAAACTTACTGAAAATATAATTAAGTCTACTAATAATAAAAATTTAGCCTTTTTTGATGCGATAGCCCCTATTATATATAAAGACAGTATAGACATGAATATTGCTTGGTATCAATCTAGATATGATAAAATTGGTACATCAGGTGATAAAGCTGCTTATATAAATTGCCCATTAAATAAGGATCAATACATAGACTTTGTAAATAAACTAAATAATGCCAATTATACAGAATTTAAAGAATGGGAAAAAAACACCCCTTATTTTGAATCATGCCTTCCAATAGAAGTATTATCAAATAGAGGTCTAAATACTCTTAGATTTGGCCCCATGAAACCAATAGGACTTAACAATAAACATACAAATGTGAAGCCTTACGCTGTAGTTCAGCTTAGACAAGATAATGTAAGTGCAACGCTTTACAATATTGTAGGCTTTCAGACTAAAATGAAATATCAAGATCAAATAGAAATATTTAGATCAATTCCTGCTTTAGAAAACGCTAGATTTGCTAGATTAGGTGGACTTCATAGAAATACTTTTATTAATAGTCCATTAATTCTTGATAAACAACTTAGGTTTAAAAAACAATCACATATAAGGTTTGCAGGTCAAATAACTGGTGTAGAAGGATATGTCGAAAGTGCTGCCATGGGTCTTTTAGCAGGAAGATTTTTAGTATATGAAGAGTTAAATAAAAAAAATATACAAATACCTAGATCAACTGCCCTAGGTTCACTAATTGAACATGTAACAACAATTAGAGATAAAAATTTATTTCAACCAATGAATATCAATTATGGCTTGATACCAAAAATTTCTATTAAAAATTATAAAAATAAAAAGGAAAAAAAAGAATTAAACAGAAAAAAAATAGCTATAAAAGCAATTAATGAAATAAAATTATGGAGTAAAGAGTTTTCTACCAACCTCTATTAAATACAATAAATATTCTCTTGTATAGATTACTTTTAGTAAAATAATTATTAGAATTTAAAAGGAATAATATTAAATATTTTTTATTTGGTCTATTACAAATTTTTTTTGCCTTATAAAAAAATTTATTACTTAATTCTTTATTATTATGTTCTGATAAACTCTTAGAGATTGCTAAAAAATTTAACGACCTTTTTATATTTAAATTATAGCTTTTTGACTTTATTATATAAAAAATTATTTTATTTTTAATTAACAAATATTTTGAATAAAATTTTATTTTTTTATTATAAGATACTGTATTCGAATATTTAATTAAGTAATTAATTAATATAGAAAATTCTTTTTTTATAAAACTATCATTCTTAAAATATTTATTTATCAACCTTAAAGATGGAACACTATAATATTTACCATCAATCGATTCTAGACAAGATATTTTCCACCAATCTAGCTTAGTAAGTAATATATTTTTATCTAAATTAGATCTTATAATTTTTATTAATTCTAAATCTATAAAAATTATTAATAGTAATTTATTGCGATATTCATAATTTGTAAAAAATGTAGCTATATACGAATGATAAGAAATTAATTTTAGTTCCTTTTTAATTATTTTAAGATCATCATAGTTATTCAAGCTGGTTCTATAATAGCAGCAATGCTCCTGCCATCCCCTATCAAAACTGACCAAGTCCTGCATGCTGGGCCTATCTGCATAACTTCAATTGGTACATTTAACGTTTTAAGAAAAGATAACATTTCAGATTCATAACCTAATCCTTTTAATGAACCATATATTATTAGCTCTGGATTAAGATGCTTGATATTATTTTTTATAATAACTTTGTTATCTTCATTTGATAATTTATCAAGCTCTATATAGTTATCCTGCAAAAATAATAAATTATTATAAATTTTATTTCCTGAAACTTTAATATACCCCTTACCATAGCCTTCAATTTGTGGAGCATTATTTTTAGGATATAATTCTAAGTCCATAAAATATTAGCTTTCAGATTCCTTACTTCTTCTTATATTTAAATACACAAGTATTGTTGAAGCAATAAATATTGAAGAATAAGTCCCTACTATTATTCCCCACAACATTGCAAAAGCAAAGTCTGATATAATTTGCCCTCCAATTAAATACAATGCTCCTAAGGCTAACATAGTTGTTATAGTTGTATTTATAGTTCTAGATAAAGTTTCATTTATGCTTTTATCTAATAATTCTTTTAATTCCATTTTCTTAAATTTTCTTAAATTTTCTCTAATTCTATCATAAACTACAACAGTATCATTCATAGAATAGCCTATAATTAATAATATCGCTGCGACAGTAGATAAATTAAATTCAAGACCTAGTGCAGAAAATACTCCTAAAGTAAGAATAACATCATGCAATAATGCTACTATTGCTCCTATGGCAAAAGGTAATTCAAACCTAAACCAGATATATGCCAACATAGCTATAATAGCAAATAAGATAGCCATCACTCCATCAGATATTAAATCCTTACTAACAGTTGGTCCAACATATTCTAACCTTCTATATTCTATATCATCATTAAATTTTTTATTTAATGCACCTTTTAGAGCCTCTACAGCTATTTGTTGCGCATCATCAGACCCCGCTTGTCTTTCAACCCTTATTAAATAATCTGACTTCGCCCCAAAATCTTGAATTGAGACTTCGCCTATATTTAGATTAGAAACTTCTCTTCTAATATCAGAAATACTAATTCTTTCATCAGTTCTCACTTCTAGAAGAATACCTCCTTTAAAATCTATACCAAAATTTAATCCAATAAATAAAACAGATAATATAGCTAAAATAGAAAAAATAGCTGATAAAGAAAAAGAAAAAGTTTTTAATCTTATAAACCTAATCGTAGTATTGTCAGATATCAATCTTAACACTTAAAAATTCTCCTAAATTATATATTTAAACTATCTGGCCTGTATCTATTATACCAAATAGTTATAATACCTCTGCTTAATAATAATGAACTAAACATAGTAGTTAAAACACCTAATGCCAGGGTAACTGCAAAACCTTTAACAGGACCTGAGCCAAACTGAAATAGTATTATTGCTGCTAAAAGTGTAGTAATATTGGCATCTACAATTGTTCTAAAAGCTTCTTTAAATCCGTTATCTATTGCCCCAATATTAGACCTTCCAGCTCTAGACTCTTCTCTAATTCTCTCAAAAATTAGAACATTAGCATCTACTGCCATACCTATAGTTAAGGCTATTCCAGCAAGTCCAGGTAATGTAAGAGTTGCATCTAAAACACCTAATAAGGCTAGTATCAATAAAATATTTATCATTAATGAAATATTTGCAGTAATTCCAAATCTAGCTCCATAAATTATTAGCATATATATTATTACTAAAATAATAGCAATAATTGCTGCATACATACCAGCGGTTATTGAATCTTTACCCAGTGAAGGACCTACAGAACGTTCTTCTAAAATAGTTAAAGGAGCAGGTAATGCACCAGCTCTTAATAAAACAGCTAAATCACTAGCAGTTTCAAAAGTAAAGTTACCTGATATCTGTCCACTACCTCCGGTAATAGCTTCTCTTATTACAGGAGCACTAATAACTTCACCATCTAAAACAATTGCAAATCTTTTTCCCACATTCTTTGAAGTTAAATCTCCAAACTTCCTAGAACCAGTTGAGTCAAACCTTAAACTGACTACAGGTTGATTATATTGATCCATACTTGGGTTAGCATCAACCAATTGATCACCAGATACACCAATTCGTTTATAAATAATATAAGGTATACTTTTTTCACCCGTTCTAGGGTCTATCTCAAATAATAAATCTGATCCTGGTGGAACTCTACCTGACATAGCTTCATCTATACTTGCCGTTTCATTTACCATTCTAAAGTTCATCCTAGCAGTTTTACCTAGTAATCTTTTTATTCTCTCAGGATCATCTAGACCTGGAAGTTGAACTAATATTCTATCTTCACCTTGTCTTTGAATAATAGGTTCATTAGTTCCTACTTCATCCACTCTACGTCTAATAATTTCAATAGATTGTAAAATTGCATAGTCTTTTATTTCTTTAATTTTTTCTTCAGAAAATGATACTTTAATTGAGCTATATACTTCATCATTTACTACAAGTGTATTATCTATATTTAAAATAATCTCTTTAATAAATTCTAAGTCTTTTTCCTCAATTAAAGAAAATGTTAAATTAGTACCTGCTACAGATAAATTTGTATAACCTATTCGTGAAGTAGCGTTTCTTAACGAAATTCTTAGTTCGTCAGCAACAGAATTTAGCCTGTCCGTTTGCAAACTGTCTGAGTCCACTTCTAACAATAAATAAGAACCACCTTGGAGATCAAGGCCCAATCTTATTTCTCCTGATTTCAAGAAACTTGGTAAATTGTCCTTAGAAATAAAATTAGGCATAGAAAAAGAAATAGCAAAAATGCTAACAAACAAAATAAGTATTTTTTTCCAATTTTCGAAAATAAGCATATAAAACCCTAAAAAAAATTAATATAATCTTTATTTTTTCTGAACTGATTTCTGATCAGATATTACTTCAGTTATAGTTGATCTTACAACCTTAACTTTAACATTTTCTGCTATTTGAACAGAAGCAATTCTGTCATCAATAATTTTATCAATTGTTCCCATTAAACCACCAGCCGTAATTACTTTATCTCCCTTAGTCAAAGAATCAACCATAGCTCTATGCTCTTTCATCTTTTTTTGTTGAGGTCTAATAAGTAAAAAATAAAAAACTGCAAATATCAAAACTAATGGAGCAATTTGAATTAGAAACCCAGATCCTCCTGATGCACCTTGTGCCATTGCCTCTGAAATAAACATGTTAACTCCTTCAATAAAAAAATTATATAACCTTTAAACCATATATTGCAAAGAATATAATGAAGGTTTACCGTAATAAATATTAAATACTATATTATTGCAACAAAAACTATTAATCTTCTTAAGTTATTGGAAAAAAAATGATTTTGGATAAGAATATTTTACCCTTAATAGAAAGAGCTACAAAAGCTCTCGAGGAAATTAGCAACTCAAAAACTAAAAATAAATTAGTTATTACAAAAGCTAATGGTTATTTATGGGATGCAGAAAACTTTCACCTAATTCCAATTAATAATATAAATGCAGTAAATTTAAGTTTATTAAAAGGTATAGATCATACCAAGAAAATACTATTAGATAATACTATGCAGTTTTCAGAGGGCTATTCAGCAAATAATGTATTATTATGGGGGGCTCGCGGTATGGGAAAATCATCAATAATTAAATCAGTTCATAAAGAGATTTGTAAAAATACTCTTAATAAACGATTAATACTAATTGAGATTTATAGAGATGATATTAATAGTCTTCCAAAATTAATCACTGAGCTACAACAATTAAAGCATCAATTTATAATATTTTGCGATGATTTATCTTTTGATAATAATGAAACAACATACAAATCTTTAAAAACTATACTAGATGGTGGAATAATGGAAAAATCTAAAAATATATTATTTTATGCAACATCTAATAGAAGGCATTTAATGCCTAGATCTATGATTGAAAATGAAAGCTCTACTTCAATTTCTCCATCTGAAAGTGCAGAGGAAAAAATTTCATTATCTGATAGATTTGGACTTTGGTTAGGGTTTTATCAATGTTCACAAGATAATTACCTAGAAATAGTTAAAAGTTACGCAGATGAGTTTAAATTTGAAATAAATGTTAATGAGCTTAACAAGTTAGCTATTGAATGGTCAGTAACAAGAGGATCCAGATCTGGAAGAGTTGCCTGGCAATTTATTCAAGATTTAGCTGGAAAATTAAAAGTAAAAATTTAGTTACTGGGTAAGTATTTCATAGGGTCTAATGGGCCATTTTTATCTCTTATTTCAAAATGCAGTTGTGGTGTAGATACCTTTCCACTATTTCCAACTGATGCTATTACTTGACCTTTATTAACAGAATCACCTTTTTTAACATTTATTTTTTCTAAATGGGCATAAGCCGAGGTTTTATTGTTATTATGTTTTATTAGTATTAAATTTCCAAATGCTTGTATCTCATTTCCAGCATACACAATCTTACCAGATTCTATTGCTATTACAGGTTTACCTTTTTCTGCAGAAATATTTATACCATCATTCCTTAAACCTTTAGCTAATAATCCAAATTTTGAAATAATTTTACCTTTAACTGGCCACATATATGAAAATTTATTTGGTTTTGAAGTTTCTTTATCTAAATTTACATTTCTACGATTTTTAATTTTTTTTATATTATTACATTTAGTTTGAATATTATTTGGAGTTATAGGAATAAATAATTTATCCCCTTCATATATTGTATCATTTTTATGTAATTGATTCATTTTCATTATTTCAGAAATACTTACATCATAACAGATTGATAAATCATATAAGGTATGACCTTTCTTTACTATATGCACCTTTGGCTCAGCTATTATTATTTTATCACCCTGGTATAAAGTAAATGGAGGTACTAATTTATTAGCTTGGATGATTGATCTAATAGAAACTCCTTCTCTTTTAGAAATAGAATAAAGGCTGTCACCCTCATATACAGTTATAATTTTCTCACCACTAGCGGGTTTATCTATAATATTATTTTTATTAATTACAGGAGCTAAATAATCCTTAGAAGTGCAGCTAGTTAGAAATATTAATAGCGTTATTAAAATTAAGAATGTTTTATTCATAGTAATTTCATCTATATTATTTTATCCCTACTTACCTTATAAGTTGATTTATATAATATATCTTTTGCTTTTGGTGAATAGCATGAATAAAATTGATTACCACTATAATCCTTAACTAAGATAACGACACCATCTTTGCCAGCTAAATTTGAATATAAAAATTTTGGCTCATCTTCCACTAAACAATCAATATATATAGCATCAAATGGACCTGCTTCAATCCAACCTTTCTTTCCATCTCCATATTTATACGATATTTTATTAGAAATATTTTTTAAAATATTACTAGAAAACTGATATGCTTGTTTGTTTATTTCAATTGTATAAACACGCTGATATATTTTTGATAATAAAGCAGTTAGCCAACCAGAACCTGTTCCTATTTCCAGTACATTTCTAGTATTACTATTTTTTGATACACCCAAAAAAAGCATTTTAGCAATATCACTAGTTCTTGAAGAAATTACATTTGAAAAGATTTTTAAATCTATATCTTCTTTATAGAAACCCTTTAAATTATCAGGTAGAAACATTTTTCTAGAAAAGGAAGTTATAGCATTAAATATTCTATCATCTAATATTCCACTCTTTCTAAGTTCTAAGAGCATCATTAAGTTTTGATTATCTAGCTCGTTAATTTTTTTCAAATTTAGCCTTATAAAATTTTAAATCTTTTATTTCTGCCATAGTAGTATTTAATGGGCTTATTGATATATATTTATTCTCTATTGCCCATATGTCGCTATCTTTTTTATGAATATTAGGAGAATATCTATCTGTTGTTAACCAAAAATATGGAATATTTTTTGCATCTTTTCTAGATATAAACTTACCCATAGGTTTTCTCGTGGACAGTGTAGTAATTTTAATATCAACTATATTTTTATAATTAATATTAGGAAAATTTATATTAAAAAAATGCTTACTATTTATTTTATTATTAAAAATATTTAAAATAATATTTTTTAGATATATATCTATTGAAGACCAGTCATCAATTAAATTATCTTTTGGTAATATTTTTGATAAAGCTATAGATTTAATATTTCTTAAGGCTCCTTCTAAAGCTGCACATACAGTTCCTGAATAAGTAATATCGTTAGCTAAATTTTCTCCCATATTAATACCAGAAATTAATAAATCAGGTTTTTTATTTTTTAATATTGTATAAAGACCAAGCATGACGCAATCAGTGGGAGTACCATCGCAAAGATACATATTGCTATTAACTTTATTTAACCTAATTGGCTTTGTAATTGTTATAGAATGCCCATAACCAGATCTATTTTCTTTAGGTACAACTATTAAATAATTGTTAGTTATTTCTCTCACAATACTTATAAGTTTATCTAAACCTTTTGTGTATGGACCATCATCATTAGTAATAAATATTAATGGATTTTTTTTCATTCTAATTATTAATATTAATTTTAGTTAAGCCATTCATATAAGGTTGTAATACCTCAGGAATATTTACACTTCCGTCTTCGTTTTGATAATTTTCTAATATAGCCAAAAGTGCTCTTCCTACAGCTACTCCTGATCCATTCAAAGTATGTAAAGATTCAATATTATTCTTATCATTTCTTACCCTTGCTTTCATTCTTCTAGCTTGAAAATCTTTACAATTTGAAACACTAGATATTTCTCTATATTTATTTTGTGAAGGAAGCCAAACTTCTATATCATAAGTTTTCGATGCAGAAAATCCTAAATCTCCTGTGCATAGAATTACAGTTCTATAAGGAAGTTTTAATTTTATAAGTATATCTTCTGCACAAGCTAACATTCTATCATGCTCTTTATTAGATTCACTTGCTTCAACTATAGAAACTAATTCAACTTTTTTAAATTCATGCAATCTAATCATTCCTTTTGTATCTTGGCCAGCAGAACCAGCTTCAGACCGAAAACAGCTTGTTAATGCAGTATATCTTAAAGGCAAATCATCATTATGGAGTATTTCATTTGCTACAATATTAGTAAGAGGAACTTCCGAAGTAGGAATAAGCCAATGACCAGTTGAAGCTTGAAATAAATCTTCATCAAACTTAGGTAATTGCCCTGTACCATATAAAGCATTATCCCTGACTAAAGTAGGAGGATTTACTTCGATATAATTATGATTTTGAGTATGAGTATTCAACATAAAGTTTGATAAAGCTCTTTCAAGTAATGCTAGCTTATCTTTTAATATTACAAACCTTGACCCTGACATTTCAGCAGCTTTATTAAAGTCCATCATGTCCAAATTAAATCCTAAGACGTCATGCGCAGAAGGTTTAAAATTAAAATTTGGAATTTCTCCGAACTCTTTTATTACTATATTGTCATTTTCATTTTTTCCTACTGGAGTATCCTCAGATGGTAAATTAGGAACTACTTCTAACATCTTTTGAATTTTATTTTGTAATGAATTGCTCTGTTCTTGATATGTTGAAATAGATAATTTTATATCTGAAACTCCTTTTATCTCATCTGAAGCATCTTCACCTTTAGATTTTTTAATTCCAATATTTTTTGATAAAGTATTTCTTTCATTTTGAAAATTTTGTAATTTTGCAATTAAATCAACATATTCATCATATAATTTAACTACACTTTTCGAAATACTAGCAATCCCTCTTTTCTCCATAGCTTTATCGAAAATATTAATATTATCTTTAATCCATTTAATATCGTGCATGCTAATCCTTAGTCTTCTGTAAAATCAGTTTCAGGAATATCTTCTATATCATCATCCATAGTATTATTCTGCATACTATCATTATTTGAACTATCATTATCATCTGGATCATTAGAATTATCTTCATCATTATTAATTCTTTTTTTCTCCATTAAATAAGCTAATCTTATAGAAATTTCATATAGTATAATTATAGGAATACCCAATCCAACCTGACTAATTAAATCAGGTGGAGTTAATATAGCGGCTGAAGCAAAAGCACCAACAAATGCATACTTTCTTTTTTCTCTCATCCCTTTAGATGTAACTAAGCCAGCTCTAGCTAACAAAGATACAGCCACAGGTAATTGGAAAGCTAAACCAAACGCAAACATTAATTTTAAAACTAAAGATAAATATTCATTAACTTTTGCCTCTAATTCTATAGCTAAGCCAGTTTCTAGGCCTGTTGTTTGAAATCCTAAAAAGAATTTCCAAGCCAGAGGAAATATAAAATAATATACTAAGGCAGCACCTAGTGCAAAAAGTACAGGTGTAGCAATTAAAAATGGATAAAAAGCTTTTCTTTCATTTTTATAAAGACCTGGAGCAGCAAACTTATATATTTGTGAGGCAATAACAGGAAATGAAATAAATAGAGCTGTGTAAAAAGAAACTTTTAAATATGTAAAAAAAGCCTCCGTCAAACCTGTATAAATCATCCTAGGGTTTTCATAACCCATATCCTGATAAGTAAGTTTTAAAGGTTTTACTAAAAAGCCATATATATAATCTGCAAAAAAATAAGAAATTAAGAATGCTATAAAAAAAGCTATTACAGCCCATTTAAGTCTATCTCTTAACTCTATTAAGTGAGATACTAAAGGTGCCTTCGAATTTTCTACACTATCATCATCTAAATTATTGGTCATTTTAAATCTTAGGATTGTTAAGTTGTTGAACTATCTTTATCTAAATTTTTATCTATTTCTTTAACACTATTATTATCTATATCATTCTTATCAATATTATTATTTTCTGATTTATTCTTTTCATTCAAAGGAATAGGCCATGCGGAACTTTTATGAGATTTTTCTTTATCAACAACATCTACTCCCCTAAGCATTTCTGTTAGTTCCCCCTCAGAATCTATTGTTTCGGTCATATCTTTTGTAAAATCATTTTTTGCTGACTCTATCTGTTTTTTTACTTCATCCAATTCAGATTCCCTTACTGCATCTTCAACAGTATTTTGGAACTCGCGAGACAAAGATTTTAGCTTACCTATCCATATACCAACGGTTCTAAGAGCCTTAGGGATATCCTTAGGCCCTACTATAAATAATGCCACGACAGTTATAACTAATATTTCTGTCCAACCTATATCAAGCATATCAGTCCTCTCATAGACCTAGTAAAAAATATTAACTAGTTTTAGAGTCTTTAGTATTATCTTTTTCTTTTGAAACTGAAACTGTTTCGTTATTACTAGATTCTTCAGAACCTTCTTCCTCTTTCATACCAGTTTTAAAGTTTTTTATTCCTTTTGCAACATCGCCCATAACTCGTGGTAATTTTCCCGCACCAAACAAAATTAATACGATTGCCAATATTAAAACAATTTGCCAAATTCCAATACTCATAAAAATTCCTCCTTTTTATCAATTTGATATAAGCTATAATATATTATGTATATACCTTATTTATTTAATAGGAAACACAAAAGCCCATTCTTTATTAAATAATATTTTTTTATTTAATAATACTTTATCTAAAATATTTGAAAATATTAAAAATTTTATACTCTGATTTCCTTTGCCAACAGAAATATTTATCTCTGTTAAAAGACCTAAATATCTATATTTAACTATATTAATAGAGAAAGATTTCTTACTATTCTTAGAATACGTAAATGCCTCTGGCCTAATAATTAATTCAAACTCAACATTTTTACTTGTTTTAACATCAATATTTCCAAATGGAGTATGTAAAATTCCATTTTTTGATTTAAATATATAACTAGAGGTAGGACCGATTAATTTAGCAGAAAAAGGATGTTTTGGACTAGAATATAAGTCTTTAGGTATTCCTTCATCTATTATACCTCCATCGTACATAACAATTATTCGATCCGCCAATCTCATAGCTTCTTGAGCATCGTGAGAAACCATTATAGTTGGGGTTTTTGACTTTTTTAAAACTTTTATTATGTCTACAGCAATATCATATTTTGAAGAACTATCTAAAGAACCAAAAGGTTCATCTAATAACATTACATCAGGATTATTTGCAAGGGCTCGAGCTAAAGCAATTCTCTGTTGTTCACCTCCAGAAATTGAGCTACTAAACCTATCTTCATATCCTTCTAAACCTATTTTTTTAAGTAATTTTTTTATAGTGGGCATATATTTATTATTTTTAGCTAAGGAAAAGCCTATATTATCTTTTACAGATAAATGTGGAAATAATGCTATATCCTGAAATAACATACCTATTGCTCTTTTTTCAGTAGGGACATATTTACTTCCAAAGACTATAGTTTTACCAACTGTTATTTCTCCATCGTTTGGATCTTCAAAGCCAGCAATTAGTCTTAATAAAGTTGTTTTTCCAGAACCACTTGGGCCAAGAATACATACCACCTCGTTAGAGCGAATTTCTAAATTTAAATTCTTTATAGATTTCCCATTTTTATACTTATGAGATAAATTAGTAATTTTTAAATTATTTTTCATATTTTATTTCTATATTAAGCTTCAAGGTTATTATCTAATTCGTCTGGATAAAATATATAAAGGTATCAAACAAACTACAATAATTGCAAGAAGTGGAATAGAAGCATCTCCCAGTCTTTCATCTATAGCATATTCATGAGCCTTTATAGCTAAGGTATTGAGACCAAATGGCCTAAGTATCATAGTTGCAGGTAATTCTTTAAGTACGTCAACAAATACTATTAATAAACCTAATGATATACCTCCAAAACCTATTCTAGCATTTACCTTAGTTAAAATCTTACTATTAGATGAACCTAATACTTTTGCAACATAATCTAAAGACTTTGGAATTTTTATAAAAGAACTTTCTACAGAATTCATTGATAAAGCTAAAAATCTTACGAGGTATGCAAATAATAATGCAAACCATGATCCAGTTAATATTAAGCCAAAAGAAGTCTCAAAATAACTTAATGAAATACTATTAATTAAATTATCTAGCCAAGCTAAAGGTATTAAAACTCCAACTGCTGCAACTGCTCCTGGTATTGAGTACCCTAAGCTAGCTAATCTAGCAAAAGGACTAGCAATTTTTTTATTAGTCCTAACACCGTAAATAATTATAATTGCAAATATGATACATATAATAGATGCTACTAAAGCAAGCATAAAAGAAGAAAAAACTAAATTAAAAAAATTATATATATTAATATTATTGATATTACCTATAGCCCAATTAATAAGAGTAACAAAAGGTATAATAAAACCTATAATTACAGGTATAGCGCATATAACTAAAGCCATAATTCCTATAAGCGTATTGAGTTTATTATATTTTAAATTTCTTAAAGCTCTAACATCATTAGTAAATTCAGATTTGCCTCTAAAAAATTTTTCAATTGAAATTATGAAAGATATAAAAATTAGTAAAATAATAGATAATTTTCCAGCTGATACTATATCACCTAAGTTAAACCAAGCCTTATAAATTCCTTTAGTAAAAGTTTCAATTCCTAAATAATCAGCGACCCCAAAATCAGCCAATGTTTCCATCATAACGAGCATAACCCCTCCAATTAGTGCAGGTCTTCCCAATGGAATTGCAACTTTATAAAATATTGATAACATACTAAGTCCTGATACCTTAGCTACTTCAATATATGTTCCAGACTGTGCAATAAAAGCTTGCCGAGCTAAAAGATAAACATACGGATATAAGCTAAATATAAATACAAATATGCCCCCATATATTGAATAAAAATTTATAGTATTAAATTCAGTAAAGAATATAAATGATAATAATGTTGTTAAAAAACCACCATAGTTTAATAAATCAGAGTAAACATAAGCTAAGGCATAGGATGGAATAGCTAATGGAAGGACTAATAACCATTCTATATACTTTTTAAATGGAAATATAAACATGACAACAAGCCATGCTGATAACGTTCCTATAATTAATGTTCCTATTGCAGAAAATACTAATAAAATAAAAGAGTTTATAGCGTAGGTAGTTAATACTGTATCCTTTAAATGCGTCCACGTATCATTTCCTGAATAAAATAGAAAAAACAATATAATTATAATTGGAAGAATAACAATTAAACTTAGTATTATAGATAAATAGGCCCAACTGTTTTTAAAAAAAATAAACATTCAATAATTATAAATAATAATTATAATAATCATATATATATTATAATTATTTCCATCCTACTCTATCTGCAAGTTTAATTGCTTTAAAAGATAATTTTCCATATTCATAAATATTTGTAGAATCTTCTTCATATTTACCTAGCATTTTAAGGTTTTCTGGTATTTCAATGTTATCAATTACAGGATATTCAAAATTATTATGAGCATAAATGAGTTGTGCTTTATCACTGGTTAAAAACTCAATCAATTTCTTTCCATTATCAGGATTAGGAGCATTAATTAATAATCCTGCCCCACTAATGTTAAAATGTGTGCCCATTTTTTTATCACTAGGAAAATAAATACCTAAAGAATTAAATATACTTTTATTATCTGAATTTAACATATTAACTATATAATATGAATTTACTACTGCTATATCTCCTATACCTGCAGCTATAGCTTTTATTTGATCTCTATCACCACCAGCAGGGTCTCTAGCAAAATTATTTACTAGTCCTTTAGCCCATAACTCTGCTTTTTCATCTCCATACTTACTAATCATATGAGCAATCAAAGATTGATTATATACATTACTAGACGAACGAATTAATATTCTATTCTTAAAAATTGGGTTAGAAAGATGTTCATACCCTTTAAGTTCTTCTTTTTTGACTCTGTCTAATGAATAAACTATAATTCTTGCTCTTAAACTTAGTCCAAACCATAAATTATTTTCATCTCTAAATTTTGGTTTTATCCTTTTATCAAGTAAGTTTGAGTAAATAGGTTGAAAAAAATTTTCGTCAGTCGCTTTCCACAAATTACCAGCATCTGAAGTAAGTAATACATCTGCAGGAGAATTTTTACCTTCTCGCAATATGCGTTGATGTAACTGTGAAGATTTAGCTGTAACTAAATTTACTTTTATTCCTGTCTCATATTCAAATAAATCTATTAAGGGTTTAATTAAATGCTCTTTTCTAGCAGAATATAGGTTAACCTGATTTGACCAACATTTAGCAGTATAAAAAATAGATAATATGATAATCAAAAATATATTAATATATTTCATTTAATTCCTTAAATAAAAATAAACAAATTAATGAGAGTGATACTTATTCGCATCATAATATCAGAAAAAAATAAGATTCCTATAAAAAAATAATTTAATTGATTTAGAAAGTATTATAGATCAGATATATTATCTCTATTTAGTACTGATGGGCTCGTGTTTCTAGCAAGTAAACCTGCAGATTTAAGTTCAGATAATCCTGGAAGGTCTTTTAAAGAAGCTAAACCAAAATGATCAAGAAAATTTTTTGTAGTTCTCCATGTAGAAGGTCTACCAGGTATATTTTTATGTCCTTTAGGTTCTACCCAATTATTATTTAAAAGTACTTCTAGCGTCCCTTGGCTAACACTAACCCCCCTCATGTCTTCAATTTCTGCCCTAGTAATAGGTTGATGATAAGCAATTATTGAAAGTATTTCCAAAGCTGCTTTTGATAATTTTTTTTGAATTGTTTTCTCAATCTTCATATGATCCGCGATACTACTTGAAGTTCTAAATGCTAATGCTTCTCCATTTTTTTCTAAGATAAACCCACCTTCTTTATATTTGTCTATTAAAAAACTAATTAATGCATTTATATCTTTGCAATCAGGCAATCTTTTCTCCAAATCTTTTATACTTATTGGGCTCTGACTTGTAAAAATTATACCTTCAGCAACTTTTATTAATAACTCATTATTCATAACTAACTATTTTCCATTTTATTTCTTATGAAGATTTCTCCGAAAGGATTTATTTGTCTAATTTCCACCTTACCTTTCTTTGCTAACTCTAATGTAGCTGAAAATGTGGCCGCTAAAACTGAGCTATTATAAACTTTATCATTTACTTCTAAATCCTCTGGAAGAAATAATGATAATTGCTGCCAATCCTTTTCATTATTTAATAGTTTGTTAAGTCTTTTTAACGCAGATTCAATGGTTTCTAGTTTTTTAACAGGTGGCTCATAATCCATTAAGCTTTTACCTCTTATAATATTACTATAAGAAAATAAAAGATCATTTAAATTAGTATTATCCTCTATATTAATAATTTTAACTTCTTTTGAGATTATTCCTTTAGGGAAACGGTCTATATATAATAAATCTTTTTGAAAAAGCTTTTTTCCTGCATCTCTCATTGCTTGAAGCTTACTTAGCTGTAATTTTAATGCTAGGGAGAGTTCTTCACCAGTAATTTCCTCTTCATCTTCATCAGGAAGTAAGATTTTTGATTTTAAAAAAGCTAGCCAAGCAGCCATAACCAAATAATCAGAAGCTAATTCTAAATTTAGTTTACTAGCATTTTTTACGTATTCTAAGTATTGATCCGCTAATTCAAGTATAGATATACTCGATAAATCAACTTTCTGTTTTCTTGCTAAATCTAAAAGAAGATCTATAGCACCTTCGTAACCATTTATATTTAATAATAAAACTTCGGTATCAAGAGCATTTTCTATTATTTCAGGATCATTTAATACATTATCTTCAATATTATGCTTTATTTCTTCCATCTTTTACCTTAAAAATATAATATTTTTATTAATTTAATAACACAATATATACAAATATACCAGATTTAAGCACAACATATAGAATATTTTACTTAAAATTGTAATTTAGATACTTTTTAAAAAATTATTTAATTCTGTTTTACATAGAGATAGATCAATTGCATTATTACTTTTAATAAGTCTATCTGTATTAGCCTTAATTTTACTTAACAAATCATTACTAACAGTATTTCCATTTCTTAGAACTAATTCAGTAGTATTTATATCTCCTGAGCAATGCAGTATGATGTCATAATCGGCTTCATATATAGACTTCATTTTATCTTGAATTGAACCTGATAAAGCTAACATATCAATATCATCGGATAATAAAATGCCCTTATATTTAATATTCTGCCTAATAAATTTGTTAGCTATCTTAGATTGAGTAATTGGCCACTTATTATCAATATCTTTGTATAAAATATGTGCTGTCATAGCCATTGGCATATTTGATAACTTCTTAAATGGAAGGAAATCACTTTTATCTAAGGATATTACTTTATCTTTTATAATAGGTAATGATAAATGGCTATCTGATTCTGCTCTTCCATGTCCTGGAATGTGTTTAATAACTGGTAAAACTCCTGATTTAATTAATCCTTTACAAGCCGCCTCACCAAGAAGTGAAACTATTTTAGGGTTTGAGGAAAAAGCTCTATCCCCTATGACTTCATGGGTATTTGAACTTTTTACATCTAAACAAGGAGCGCAATTGACATTAATTCCAACCTTTGTAAGGTCAGTACCCAAAAGTAAATAATTTAAATAAGTAGCTCTCACAGCATCTTTAATAGATATTTTTGCTAATTTACCAAAAATATTTGCTGCTGGATAGTTAGTGCAATTAGGTTTTCTTAATCTCTGTACCCTACCCCCTTCTTGATCAATCAAAATTAAACTATAATTACCCAATATATCCTTAATTTCACAAGTAAGATCATATAGTTGTCTATTATTTTTAATATTTCTACTAAATAATATTACTCCAAGTGGTAAGTATTTTTTTAAAAGATCTTTTTCATCATTTGTTAAACTTAAACCGGAAACTCCCACTATTACACTTTTTTTATTTGTCATAAAATATTATTTATCCTTAACTATTAAACACTCATTATTTACTAATTTAAGGTCTAAACATAATTCAAAGATTTCTTTATTATTATTAAATGTACCTAATCTTACCCTATAAAAGGTACCTCTTTCAGGAATATCGGCTGAAATAATATTTAATTTTAAGTTATTAGTTATTTGGAAATTTTTTTCTTTAAAAGTATTTATGAAACTTTTTGCCTTTTCTAACGTTTTAAATGAACCTAGTTGTAAATAGATACTATTTGTTAGAATTGTATTCTCACCTTCTGTTATTTGATTTTCATTATCTATTTTTGATAAATTATCTGAAGCTTTATCTAAAATCTTTATGTCTTGATCTGGAAGTAGCCTTTCGCGAGTAATATCATATATTCTTAAGGAATCTCCATTAAAACTTTTTCCTTCTGTATCCTTAGGTTTAAATTTATATGGTTCTTTATCTCCCTCTATGTAAACAATTTCATTATTATTTAAAAAATAAGGAAATAGATATCTGTAGGCTAGTCCACATATTATAGTTAGAATAATAATTACTATTATCTTTTTAAACATATTTACATTCAACTATATTAAGATAATTTATCAACTGGTTTAACTCCTATAATGGACAAACCAGATGACAAAATTATTTTAACCATTACAGCTAATGATAACCTTGCTCTTGTTAAATCCATATTATCTTCAATAATAAATCTTAGCTCAGGATCTTCATTTCCTAATGACCACAAACTATGAAAAGCACTTGCCATATCATATAAATAAAATGTAACTCTATGAGGTTCATTTGCTTTAGCAGCAGCTTCAACCTGCCTAGGCCACTTTGCTATGAGCTTAATTATATTAATTTCTGAAATGTTAGTAAGTAGTTCAAAATTAATATTATCTAATTCATCATTTAAATTTATACCTTGATTTATTGCTTTTTCATAAAGAGAATTAATTCGAACATTAGCATATTGTACATAGTAAACTGGATTATCCTTAGATTGCTCCTTAACTTTAACTAAATCAAAATCTAAGGGTGCATCATTCTTTCTTGTTAGCATTATAAACCTTAATACATCTGCACCCACAGAATCAATAACACTTCTCATAGTAATAAAATTACCAGCTCTTTTTGACATTTTTACTGGCTTTCCATCCTTATTTAAGTTTACTAACTGACATAATTTTACATCAAATTTTAATTTAGAATTAGAAATAGACTTTATAATTCCTTCTATTCTTTTAATATATCCTCCGTGATCAGCTCCCCATACATTAATTAATGAAGAATAATTTCTTTTAAATTTATCATAATGATATGCAGAATCAGCAGCAAAATATGTCCAAGTATTATCTGCTTTTTTTAAAGGTCTGTCCAAATCATCGCCAAATAAAGTAGATTTAAAAAGAAGTTGAGGTCTACTTTCCCAATTATCATTTTTTTGACCTTTAGGAGCATCCAACACTCCTTCATATATTGAACCATTATTATTCAATAATTGAACTACTTTTTCAATTAATCCAATTGATTTAATATTTTCTTCAGAAACAAAATTATCGTGATAAATATTAATTAAAGATAAATCTTCTTTAATAATTTTCATCATTGCATTAGTACTATATTCTTTAAAAACTTGTATCCAACTTTCTTCTTTCATAGAAAGATACTTATCTCCATCTATATCTATTATTTCTCTAGCAACAGCTATTAAATATTCCCCTGGATATAAATCCTCATCAAAGATAGCTTCTTTTTTAGTTAAAATTTCTATATATCTAATATAAACAGATTTGGCTAAATTAATAATTTGTTGCCCTGCATCATTAATGTAATATTCTCTTGTAACATCATACCCTACATATTGAAGCAAGTTTGCTAAAGAATCTCCAAATACTGCCCCTCTTGCATGTCCAATGTGCATAGGGCCAGTAGGATTAGCTGATACATACTCTATATTTACCTTTTCATATTTACCATAATTACTTCTCCCATATTTACTTTTAATTTTTAGAACATTTTTACAACACTCATAAAATATATTTTTGTTAAGAAATAAATTAATAAAACCAGGCCCCGCAATTTGAACATTATCTATATAAATATTATTATTTAATACAACTTTTATGCTTTCTGCTAATGCTCTTGGATTAGAATTTAGCTTTTTTGAACATAAAAGTGCAATATTAGTTGATATATCTCCATGTATTTCTTCTTTTGGAGGTTCAGCCGTAATTTTATCAAGTATTGTATTATCTTCTATACCACGAGATTTAGCTACATCGATTATTATTGTTCTAATATATTCAAAAATATTCACTGATTAATCCATTCTAGTTAATAAAGACTACCGGTCGCGCTTATCATATAAAGAAGTACCTGTCCAACCTCCATGTAAATCATAAAGCCTTTTATGCTCCATTACTGCATACCTATCTGTCATTCCGGCTATATAATCTGATATAGTTCTATAAAGCTCAGTGTCAGACTTTGAATTTTCAGCAATATTTCGCCATTCTAAAGGTAAAATAGTTATATCACATGAAAAAGCCTTAAATAATTCTTCTACTATACTTTTTGCTTTTAAAGTCATTCTATTTACTATGGTATGTTTATACATTTTTTCAAAAAGAAATTTCCTCAACTTTTGGTTATCTTCATACATACTCTTTGAAAAACGAATTACTTTATTTTTATGATTTCTTATATCTTCTACAGTGTTAAATTTATTTCTACTAATAATAAATTTATATTCACTTACTACATCTTCAATCATATTATTTATAAGATGTCTGATAGTTTCATGAATAAGTCTTTTTTTCTCAATGCCTTTCCATCTAGTTCTATTAAAATTTATTACTTTAGCAACATGTTCAATATTTTCTAATGACTCCAAATCAAACAAACCTGCCCTTAAACCATCATCTATATCATGATTACAATAAGCTATATCATCGGCAATAGCAGCCACTTGAGCTTCTGGACCTGCAAATTTATCTAAATTTAAATCAAAACTTTTCTTATTTACATTTATAAATTTCTGATATTCTTCTATAACTGTGGGAACTTTTCCTAACAATGGACCATTATGCTTAATAATACCTTCTAAAGATTCCCATGTTAAATTTAAACCATCAAAGTCAGCATATTTTTTTTCTAATTTAGTTACTATTCTTAATGTTTGAGCATTATGATCGAAGCCACCTTTACCTTTCATCGATTTGTTTAATGCATCTTCGCCAGCATGTCCAAATGGTGTATGACCTAAATCATGAGCCAAAGCAATTGTTTCTGCTAAATCTGAGTCTAAACATAGACGATAAGCAATTGTTCTTGCTATTTGTGCAACCTCAATAGTATGAGTTAAGCGAGATCTAAAGTTATCTCCTTCATGCTGAACAAAAACCTGCGTCTTATGTTCTAACCTTCTAAATGCAGCCGAATGAATTAACCTATCTCTATCTCTCATAAATGGATTTCTATATAAAGATTCATCTTCTAAATTATATCGACCTTTAGTTTTAGAAAACTCTGTTTTATATAAACTTAATTTTTTCATATTAAAATATATCTTTCTTATGATAATATATATATACATAACTTGAAATTATATAAATTTGAACTAACATTATATATATATGTTATATAAATTATGAGTTTTTTATGCAAAATCTTACTATATCTAATAGTGCTTTAAAAAGAATAGAATATATTCAGAAACATGAAGGCGAAGGTTTTTTGAGAATAACTGTTGATGGTGGTGGTTGCTCAGGTTTTTCATACTCTTTTAAATTTGATCAAGAAACATTTGAAGATGATGTCATAGCGTCTATTGATAAAAGTGGAAAACCAACATTGGTTACTGACAATATGTCACTTACTTATTTGGCTGGCTCAGAAATTACTTGGAAAGAAGACCTAAGTGGTGCAGCTTTTTCTATTGATAATCCTAACGCAACTTCTAGTTGTGGGTGTGGCACATCTTTCTCGGTAACATAATATGAAAGTTGCAACATGGAATGTAAATTCTATTAGAGTTAGACTACCTCACGTCAAAGATTTTATTATAAAACAAGCTCCTGATGTGTTACTTTTACAAGAGCTAAAAGCACAGGATAAAGATATTCCTGCTTCAGAACTAGAAGATTTAGGTTATAATTTAATATTTAAAGGTCAAAAAGCTTATAATGGCGTGGCAATACTATCCAAGCATCCAATAACTGACATTGTAACAAATTTAGATGATAATGGCGATGATGAACAAGCAAGATATATAGAATGCTGGATTGATTCTAAAAATAGTGGTTTTAGAGTAGCATCAATTTATCTACCTAATGGTAACCCTATAAATACAGATAAGTTTTCTTATAAATTAGAATGGATGACAAAGTTTAAGAATCACGTCGAAAAAATACTCCATAATGAAGAAATAATAATCTTAGGTGGAGACTTTAATATTTGCCCCGAAGATAGGGATGCTGCAAACCCTGAGTCAATGAGGAATGACGCACTATTTCAGCCAGAGTCTAGAGCAAAATTTAGAGAAATTATTAATTTAGGTTATTATGATGCATGGCGTTCTTTATATCCAGAAAAAACAAATTGGAGTTACTGGGACTACGGTAGAGCATTTGAGCAAAATAAAGGACTGAGAATAGATCACTTTTTACTTTCTCCCTTAGCTATTGATAAACTGAGTTCAATTGAAATTGATACTTATCATAGATCTCTAGAAAAACCATCCGATCATGCTCCTGTTATAATTAATTTAAATCTTTAAATAATGATTTATGTTAATAATCTGCACTCTCTTAATTATAACAAAAAAGAATATAAATGTTCTGTTGGATTAAATGGTTTTACTAAAAATAAAATAGAAGGTGATAAAAAGACTCCTTCTGGTACTTATGGATTTGGTAACTTATTTGTAAGAACCGACCGAATACCAGATTTAAATACAAAATTTAAAATTATAAACATACAAAAAGAAATGGCTTGGTCTGATGACCCTACAAAATCGAGTTACAATAAATTAATAAAAATAAATTATAATCACAAAGAGAGCCTATATAGAAAAGATAATAAGTACGACTTATTACTTGTTATAAATTATAATATAGACCCAATAATACCCCATAAAGGAAGTGCAATTTTCATGCATTTAACAACAGATAGTTATGAAGCAACCGCCGGATGTGTTGCTTTAAAACTTAATGACTTTACTGAAATATTAAAGACACTTAACCCTAATGATAAAATCACTATTGTATAATTTATTAACAAATAATTAGTTTACAATCATTTTAACCATAGTGCCAATAGGTAATGGTTCATCACTATCAATAGTTAAACCATTCATTATCATAAAAATTTCTAATTGATTTTTATCTATATTCATATTTTTAGATAATTTTGCAGCTGTATCTCCTTCATGTGTCTCATAAATACTTATAAAATTTGGTCTACCAATAATTTTTTCATCTTCACTTAATTCATGAATACTTTTTGCAATTTCATCTGCTTCATTTTCATATTTTTTTCTTAATTGAGGATTAATTAAAATTGAAAATCTCCAAACTCTTTTGTTTAACCAATTTATTAAATATGTTTTTCTAAAATAATTAATACCTTTATATTTGATCGTTTTTCTTTCCTCAAAAACAATAGCTGTATGATTATCAATTATTAATTCTTTATATGCATTTATACTAGATCTAGAATAGTTAGACTCTGCAATTTCGAGAAGAGATAATTTTTCATTATTAATTAATCCATCAAAAATAATAACAACTTCTTTATTTTCATTAAAAGCAATTACATTATTATTATTATTATTAATTTGATAGTTCTTTGGAGTTTTAAAAGAAAAATTTAAATCTAGATGATAAAAATTATTATCTTTAATCATGCCATGTTGAGAATTATCTCCATAAACCATTCCATTTATAGCATTTAAAAAAAAATTTCTATTCCTTATATTTAATGGATTATTTTGAATATTTGCCATAGAAGCTTTAATTCTATCTACAGTTTTAGGATGGGTAGAAAAAATTGAACTAATAAAGTCTCTTTCATTTTTTGACGTAACTTTAGTTAATTCATTTAGCCTATTTAAAAATCTATAAGATCCACCTGGGTCATAGTTTGACTTAATTAGATATCTTATACCTAATTTATCTGCCTCAAGCTCTTCTGACCTACTAAATGCGGACAAAGCTCCTTGAATCCCTATACTGGCTGCATTCGTGATAATTGGCTGTCCAACTACAATATTTAATATATCCAAACCAACACTTGATAATGTTGATTTTGCATGCCTTTGAGCTGTATGTCTCGCTGTAACATGAGCTATTTCATGTCCTATTACGCTAGCAATTTCTGCTTCATCATTAGCTAGAGACAATAATCCCCTAGTAATATATACATAACCACCAGGTAAAGCAAAAGCATTTACCACGGGGTTATCTAATACTGTGAAAGTCCATCTAATGTCAGGCATTTCTGAATTAGAAGCGATTTTATTACCTAAATCATTAATATAATTTTTTAAAATTTGATTATCATAAATACCACCAAAGTTTTTTATTATATTTGGATGTTCTTTAGCCCCTATATCATTTTCTTCTGCTTGAGATAAAATTACTAGCTGTCTTTCTCCAGTAGCATTATTTTTAGCACATCCATAAAATATTAAACAACTTGATAATACATATAATAAAAATTTATATTTATATATTCTCAACTTATTATTCTACTAATTATATATCAGCGTAACACTGTTTTTCTTTCTTTGCTCCTGGATGAGTAACTGCTCCATTTAATGCAGAGCCCACAAGTTGTGAATATTTCCAAATTTCACCTGAACCATATTCATGCTCACGTGGTGTCCAAGATTTCTTTCTACTTTCTAATTCTTCATTTGAAAGATCCACACTTAATTCACCACTATCAGAATCTATTGTTATGATATCTCCATTTTGAATAAGCGCTATTGTTCCTCCTACAGCTGCTTCTGGGCCTACATGACCAACACAAAAGCCCCTAGTAGCACCAGAAAAACGTCCATCAGTTATAAGAGCTACTTTTTCTCCCATCCCTTGACCATATATTGCTGCTGTAGTAGCTAGCATTTCTCTCATACCTGGACCACCTTTAGGCCCTTCATAACGAATAACAAAAACATCACCTTCCTTATAGTTTCTTTCATTAACTGCTTTATAAGCATCTTCTTCACAATCAAAAACTATTGCAGGTCCTACATGCCTTGTTCTGGTCATTCCAGCAACTTTAACTATAGCTCCCTCCAAAGCTAGATTTCCTTTCAATCCAACTACACCACCTGTAGGAGTGATTGCATTTTCTACCTTATAAATTACATCTTGGCCTTCAGGAAATGTAATTTCAGCTAAATTTTCTTCAATAGTCTTACCTGTAACAGTCATACAATCCCCATGAATATAGCCTGCTTCAAAAAGTGCTTTTAATATAACTTGAACTCCTCCAGCTTCATGAAGGTCTTTTGCAACATATTTTCCACCAGGCTTTAAGTCTGCAATATAAGGGGTAGATTTAAATATTTCTGCTACTGCAAATAAATCAAAATCTATTCCAGCTTCATTAGCCATAGCAGGCAAATGAAGAGCAGCATTTGTTGATCCACCAGAGGCCGCGACTACTCTTGCAGCATTTTCAAAGGATTTTCTCGTTACTATATCTCTGGGTCTTAGGTTTTTTTCTATCAGTGTCATTACTTGTTTACCTGCAGCTAGTGCATATTCATCTCTAGACTCATACGGCGCCGGAGCACCAGTACTATTAGGTAATGCAAGTCCTATTGCTTCGCTTACACATGCCATAGTATTTGCGGTAAATTGTCCACCGCATGAACCAGCAGATGGACAAGCAGCTCTTTCAATTAAATCCAATTCTTTCTCATCAATAATTCCTGCGTCATTCTGACCAACAGCTTCATACACATCTTGTACTGTTAAATCTCTGCCTTTATGTTTACCTGGCATAATTGAACCACCATAAATAAAAACACTTGGTATATTTAGTCTTAACATAGACATCATAACTCCAGGTAATGATTTGTCGCAACCAGCCACTCCCACTAAGCCATCATAACAATGTCCTCTAACTGATAATTCTATTGTATCTGCGATAGCTTCTCTACTTGCTAAAGATGCCTTCATTCCTTGATGTCCCATAGCAATTCCATCAGTAACAGTAATTGTAGTAAACTCTCTTGGAGTGCCATCAGCACTCGCTACACCCTTTTTAACTGATTGAGCTTGTCTTCTTAGAGTAATATTACACGGAGCAGACTCATTCCAAGTAGTTGCAACTCCAATAAATGGTTGATGTATTTGCTCAGTAGTAAGATCCATTGCATAATAAAAAGACCTATGAGGAGCTCTTCCAGGACCTTCAGTTACATGCCTACTTGGTAGTTTATCTTTATCAAATTTTTTCATAATACCCCCTTTAATTTTTTATTTAAGCTTATTAATAGCAGATTCCACTCTACTCAAACGATTTTTTAATATCTCTTTTCTATTATTTTGTTCTTCAATTACTTCTTTTGGAGCTCTGCTCATAAACTTCTCATTTGATAATTTATTTTCAATAAAAGATATATCATTTTTAATTTTTGTTAAATCTCTACTTAATCTATTTAATTCTTCTTCTATATTAATTATACCTTTTAGTGCAACTTGAAAAGTAGCATCATCAACTAGTATTTGTGCAGAATTATCTATTTCCTTATCAGAATATATTATATTTTCAATTTTTGAAATTCTATAGAGAACATCTTTATTACTAGAAATAAATTTATGATAACTTTCGTCTAACGATTTAAAATATATATTAATCAGAGCTTTAGCTGGAATATTTAACATTGCTCTTAAAGACCTAACTTCACTTATAAAGTTTATAATCCACTCTATTTCCTGATTGTCTTTATGTATAATTACATCATCTTTTTGTGAGTCTGGCCAATTAGATATAGCTAAAACATCTCCAAATTTATGTATATTACTAAATAAATATTCTGTGTTAAAAGGTATTATTGGATGTAAAATAGCTAATATCTTACCAAATACAAAAGATGTAACATTTTTTATTTCTTTATTAATATTATTTTCATGTTTAGATAAATTTGGCTTAACTATTTCTAAATACCAATCGCAAAAACTATGCCATACAAACTGATATATTTTATTTGCTGCTTCATTAAATCTATATGCCTCTATATCCTTAGAAACATTATCAGCAGTTTCATATAAAAGACTTACTATCCATTTACATACAGGCAAATTTATAGACTTCATATTAAAATTTTTATCATAAAAACATTCATTAATTTCTATAAACCTTGAAGCGTTAGAAATTTTTGTTATAAAATTTCGATAGCCTACTATTCTATCCTCAGCTAACTTAATATCTCTTCCTTGTGTTGCTAATGCAGTTAACGTAAATCTTATAGAATCCGTCCCATATTTATCCATTAAGATTAATGGATCTACTACATTACCTTTTGATTTAGACATTTTATTGCCTTTTGAATCTCTTACTAACGCATGAACATAAACCTCTTTAAAAGGAGTTTCTTTCATAAAATGAAGCCCCATCATCATCATTCTTGCAACCCAAAAGAATATAATATCAAAGCCCGTTATTAGTACATCTCCCGGATAATATTTATCTAATGCTCTATTTTTATGTGGCCAACCTAAAGTAGAGAAAGGCCATAAACCTGATGAGAACCACGTATCTAATACGTCAGGGTCACGCACTAATTGTTCATTCTTTCCATATTTTTTTAATGCTGCTTTTTTTGCCAGTTCTTCGTTTTTTTCAACAAAAATATGTCCATCTGGACCATGCCAAGCAGGAATTCTGTGACCCCACCAAAGCTGCCTAGAAATACACCATGGCTCTATATTGTACATCCAATCAAAGAAGGTATTTTCCCATGATTTAGGCACAAACTTCGTTTTGCCTGATTTTACTGCCTCTATAGCTGGTAAAGATAATTTTTTTGCATCAACAAACCATTGATCAGTTAAATATGGTTCTATTATGGTCTCTGACCTATCTCCATATGGCACAGCATGAACCGTCTCTTCTATTGACTCTAATAAACCTAGTAAATCCATATCCTTTATAACTAATTCTCTAGCATCAAGCATAGATAGGCCCTGGTATTTTTTTGGAGTATTTTTATTAAGAGTACCATCATTATTCATAATATTTATACTTGCCATATTATGTCTTTTACCTACTTGAAAATCATTAAAGTCATGAGCTGGGGTAATTTTTACTGCTCCAGTTCCTTTTGAAGGATCAGCATATTCATCTGCTATTATATCTATCTCCCTATTAACTAGTGGCAATAGAACCTTTTTACCTATCAAATTTTTGTATCTACTATCGTCAGGATGTACAGCAACACATGTATCTCCTAGCATTGTTTCTGGTCTAGTTGTAGCTACTATTATATGCTTTGTAGAATTGACAATTGGATATTTAAAATGCCAATAATACCCTTTTTTCTCTTTTTGTATTACTTCTAAATCAGAAACTGCAGTTTCCAATTTAATATCCCAATTTACTAATCTTTTATCTCTATATATTAAACCGTCTTTGTAAAGGCTTACAAAAACTTCTATTACTGCTTCTGATAAACCTTCATCTAAAGTAAACCTTTCTCTAGTCCAATCTGCGCTAGCCCCTAATCGCTTGAGTTGATTTATAATTGTGCCCCCAGATTTCTCTTTCCATTCCCAAACTCTATTAAGAAATTCTTCCCTACCAAGTTTTGTTCTAGATGTAATCCCTTCTTCTAACAATTGTTTCTCAACCACCATTTGAGTAGCTATCCCTGCATGATCAGTTCCAGGTTGCCATAAAACATCTTTACCCTTCATTCTCCAATATCTTACAATTACATCTTGTAAAGTCATATTTAAGGCATGCCCAATATGAAGACTTCCTGTTACATTTGGGGGTGGCATCATGATTACTAAAGATTTATCTTCACAATCTATTTTGGCATCTGATATATTATTTTTTTGCCAAATATTATTTGAATAATTTTCTATAGATTTATTTGAAGTATTTACATCCTTATTTTGTTTGTTCTTATCAGCAACCATCAAATATTTTCCAAATATTTTTAAAAAGATTCTATTATTTTTTATTCTATTTTATGCTATTTAATGATTTCTTTATAGAATTATTTATCATTTTAGGTATATTATTTGAAATCCACCCTTGAATATCCGATTTAACAATTTTTTGGATATTTTGTTTCATAACAACAAGCTTATAATCCATATGTTTATATGGTGACGGCTTAATTATATCTGTCAATATTAGAATATCATTAGATTTTCTTTTTTTTACTGCTGAAGTTCTCTTCACATTAGTCTTTTTAGTTTTTGAAGTTAGTAAAGCATCTTCTAATTCCTTCATTGCAGATGCAATATTTTTTTTAGATCCTTTATTGGAAACCATATTAAATGAACTTAATTTTTATCTAAAAAATTTAATATTGATGTTTTATTATCACCTAACATATCTCTCATGTTATCATAATAATCATCACTATTATAAAAAGAGGATACAGGTAAGTTTAAATCTCTTGCGGTCATACCTCCAATAACTTCTAGTAATTCGTATGTTGCAATATAACGATTTACATTTGCTTTAATTAAATTTGCTCTGGCCATAAATAATTCATTTTCAGCATCAAGCACATCAATTACTGTCCTTGCACCGACATTTTCTTCTTGAACTACCCCATCTAATGCAATCTCATTAGCTCGAATAGATGATTTAAAAGCTAATATTTGGGAATTAAGACTTTCAATATTATTCCAAATTAACATTGCTTTTTCAGCTTCCTCTCTCAATATATCATCAATATCAGCATTAGATTTGTTCAATTTTTCTCTAGACTTTCTGATAACGGCTTTATCTTTTCCACCTTTATAAAGAGGCAATTTAAGATTTGCAGAAACATCAAAATATCTTTGTTCTTCGAAGAAAGTATTTGGATCCCATGATTGGTTAGCACTAGCTTTAAGATCAACTGATAATGACATTTCCTTTAATGCTAATTTTAACTCTTCTTCAGCAACTAATTTCATTTTTCTAGCATTAATAACTTTTGGATTAGATTTTTTTACATCATCAATTAAACTTTGAAGATTTTGTGGCACAATTGGCATTTCTTCAGGATATAAAATATCTTCTGGTTCTAATCCTATATCAGAAAAGAAAATTGCTTTTGCAGAATTTAGATCTGCTTCAGCTCTAACTAAATTTGCATTAGCATCAGAAAGTCTTGCTTCTGCTTGAGACACATCAGTAATAGTTAAATCTCCAACTTCAAAACGATCTTTAGTTGCTTCTAATTGTCTTTCAATAACATTTTTATTTTTTATTGCTACATCTAAAAGATCTTGTTCTTTTAATAAATTAAAATAAGCCTTTACAGCAGCTAGTAAAACCTGGTTTTCTATTGTAACTAATCTTGAATTATTAGCATGTAGTTTTGTATCCGCAATTTTAATATTTTGATTCGTTTTTCCTCCATCATAAATTTTCTTAGAAACTACTATCCCAACTGACATAGGCAAATTATTATCTGTATCTGATCCAGTACTAGTTTTTGTTGTAACTAAATTTTTACCTAAAGCTCCATCGATATATACCTCTGGTTTCCAGCCCGCTAGAGCTTCAGCCACGTCTTCAGTAAGAACTCTCTCGCCGATTCTTTCGGAAAATAATAAAGGATGGTTAGAATAAGCATTTGCGAGTGCTACATTTAAACTTTGTGCCCTAATATCTTTATATACAAAGGATAGCAATATTGTTGTAATTATAAACGCTAATAAAAAATTTGTATTCATATTAATTCTAAACATTATTTATCTTTCTAATTAATGAAAAACTCTACAAAATAAACTATAGAAGGAGAATTATCATATTTTAAAAATTAAAATTTTCTTCCTCAGCAAAACCTTCCATAAAAGGTATTTCTACATCAAATACATTTGAACTACTAATTATATCTTTATTTTTTTTAAATACAACTGCCTTTCCACAAGAATTGTAATTATTCTGATTTTTTATTACCGTAATCAATGACCCATTATCAGATAACTGATTAAATAAACCTTCAGGAACTTCCTGCACAGAACCAAAGATAAATATTTTATCATATGGAGCACTTTTTTTATTACCTTCTTTATGTTCTCCTTCAACTATAATAGCACTGTTTGCCTCAATTTTAGCTAAAGCCTTATTTGCAAACTCTCTTAATGTTTTGTCTGATTCTACTCCAACAACTAAGGAACATAACTTTTCTAAAATAGCAGTAGTATAACCAGTACAGGATCCAATTTCTAATATAATATCTTCGTTTGATATACTTACACTATTTATTAATCTTGCTATTACCATTGAAGATAATAACCAACGATTATCTTTAATTAAAATATTTCCTTCATGATAAGATAAAGAAGATTTTTCCTTATCTATAAATATTTCACGTGGTACATTTTTAAAAGCTTTGAGAATATCTTCATCATTTACTCCCATTGGCTTTAATTGACCATCAATCATATTTTTATTCATAACTTCTAATGAAACTGTCAAATTAATATCCTAATTTTATAAAAATACGTCATTAATATATCAAATACTTAAAAATGTTAAGAAAGATTATTACTTTAAATATTTATTTGTCAAAAGGTCTGAACAAAACTAATAACTGAGGCAATAAAATTAATGATGACAACAATGCCATTAACATAGCAAGACTTGTTAATATGCCAAAATATATACTTGGAATAAAATTTGAAAATATTAATATACAAAAACCAATAATTATAGTTACGGATGTATAATACATTGCAAACCCTATACTTGTATGTGTCCTATAAAGTGAAAGACTGTAATTATTATCTTTTTTTAATTCATTTCTAAATCGATAAACATAATGTATGGTGTTGTCTACAGCTATTCCCATACTAATTGCAGCTATTGTAATTGTCATCATATCTAGCGGAATTTTAAACCAACCCATGAAGCCTAAAACTAAAGAAATAGAGATAATATTAGGAAATAATGCTATTAAAGAGATTTTAAGTGATTTAAAAAGTATTAAAAACATAAGTAGTAATAGTGTTATAACAGTTCCTAAAGTTAGAATCTGAGATTTAAATAAACTTTGAAGCATATTGTTATAAAGTATTAAAACATTACTATAATGAATTCTTTCTTTACTAATATTAACTTCTTCAGGAATCTCTATTTTTAATCTTTTTATAAATTCATTTCTTCTTAACCCTGGCATGGAGTCTTTAATTCTTATGCTAAATTTAGCCTGATTATCATCTATGGATAAGTATGGTGAAACTATAATATTTTTATATTTATTTGGAAGTTCTGAATACAAAAGAGCCAACTGAATAATGTCTAAATCTGTTTTATTATTTAATTCTTTTCCAACTTTCAATAATGTAGCGAAAGACATTACTTTTCCTATTTCAGGTTGTTTGTCTAAATAATTATGAATATCATCAATAAGTTTCATTTTAGAGGATGTAAAAAACAAATTACTTGATGAGTTATTATCTTCAGCACCTTCATCTAAAAAGTCAAATTCATCTTCATCAAAAACTTCATTATCATCTATATATATGTTTTCTTGAAAATCATCTTCTAAATCTACAGTAATATCTAATATAGAAGTACCTCCTAATTTTTGATCAATTAATTTCATTCCCTTATAAATTTCACTACTATTTTTAAAATAATCTATAAAACTATTTTCAACTCTTAATTGAATAATTCCTGCAATACCAAATATTAAAATTAAGAAAGCTATAATAATTATTTTATTTCCTATAAAATTAGAAATTTTTGAAAAAATTTTAGGGAGAGGAAACATTTTTTCAAAACTATAATTTGGCTCAACTTTATTTAAATTTAACTGTAAAACTGGAAATAAAATAAATGATGAAATTAAAGAAATTAAAATCCCGATACTCATCATCCAACCAAAATTAATTACAGGCAAAAGATCTGAAAAGACAAGAGAAGAAAAGCCAACAATAGTTGTGGCAACAGTATAAAAACAGGGTTTTGCCATTGATGTTAAAGTTGCAAATAATAACTCTTTTTGGTTTTTATAAATATTTAAAGAATATAGTTCTCTATATTTAACTATTAAATGAATAGTTATAGCCATCGTAAATATTAACTGAAGTGATATAAAATTTGAAGAAATAATTGTAATATTCCAGCCAAATAGCCCTAAAACTCCAGATGTAACAATTACGGAAAAGGAGCATGTAATAATTGGAATTGTTATCCATCTTATCTGCCTAAATATAATGACGAGAGTTATTATCAAGAATAATAAAATAGAAAAGCCGAATATTTTTAAATCTTGCTTAACATAATCTATTACATCATTTGTGATCATCCCTAAACCACCTAAAAATATTATTTCTTTATCTTGAATTGGCTTTATGATTGATCTTATTTCTTTTATTGTTTTTGCGTTTAGCTCCTTTACTATTATTTTGTGATTATTATACATTTGTTCTAATTCAAGTAACTTTTCTCTTTCTTTATCATTTAAATTAGAGATTGATTTTTTTTCTCGTAATAAATTTCTATCATCTCTTAAATTTCGTCCTTTTAAATCTTCTTTTAAGTTAATAATTATAGATGTTGTCTTAAAATCTTTGCTTACGAGATTATCACTATATAAAGGGCTATTTATAAATTCTTCTTTAACAAGATTCAGATCAATATTTTCAGATTTTATTGTGGGTATATTTTCTACTAATTCACTTATCGGTTTTGGAGGACTTAGTAATATAGGAGCATTTAAAATAGATGTTACATTTTCTACATATTCTAATTCACTAATTCTTGCGGTAATATTTTCTATATTTTTTAATGTATTTTTTGAAAATAAATCTTCTTTTGGAGTATAAGCAAGTATAAGAAAATCTGGAGAATAAAATCTTTTATTAACTATTTGTGTATATGCTAAATCTTTATCACCTTCTAATATTAAAGTGTCAGATGATGCATCAATAATTAAATTATTAGCAAAATAAATAAAGAAAAATAAAAAACCTATTAATACTGCTAATATAGTTTTAGGAAATTTAAATATATAATTTTTATATAAATTATTTAAAAACAAAAAATACCTCAAAATTAAAATTCATAATAATAATATTTTACCTAATTATTAATATAGAGTATATGTTTCTAAATTTATTTTAAATAATATTTTATTTTTACTTATTTATACTATTATTATGAAATATTTTTTAATAAAATGGCCCGGTGTCAGAGTGGTTATGTAGAGGACTGCAAATCCCCGTACGGCGGTTCGATTCCGTCCCGGGCCTCCAGTTAAGGTAAAATTAATGGATAAAAAACCATGTATAGTAGGTGTATCAGATTTTCCTCTTCAAGAGAGAGGAA